>NZ_CDCG01000046.1 GCF_000819845.1 Aeromonas enteropelogenes | reverse complement strand
ATTTGGGCAACAACGCCGTTATGCTACAAAAACGTGCAGAGGAAGTTACCCAAGAATTAGCATATGCGGAGGCTTGCTTGGTTGCGAGTGCTTAGACGGTATCGGGCTACCCATGACACTCTGTCGTGTCAACCAACTAGGATAGTTCGCGTCTTATAGAATTATTTCACTATCAAAAAAGTGGGTTAAGTTGACCAAGTTTTCCGGCGATCGCGTCGACGTGACGGCCCGACGCCTCGTATACGTCGACGCGAGTTTTGTCCTGAGAGAAAAGTAAGAATCTACCTCAACACTAATCGAGATTGGCTTAAGTTTTAACAATAATTTTCAATACAGTGAGGGTAGTCCTCGTGGCATTGAAATTATATGTCTGCTAAAAATCGTTTTATATATGCATCAATATAGCCACTGATGTCTGTTATTTTACCTTCAAAGCATTTATTTGAATCAATTAGTGTTGCCTCTCTGGTTTTAATAAATAAAACTTGGTCGACGAAAAGTATAGTTTATTATTGCCATGGCTTAAAACACCATTTTTCTTGTCTAAGGTAAATAAGTTTTTTATATCGGTAAGGCCACAGGACTTGAAATTAGAATCGTCTTTATCTTTTGTGGTAAGAAAGCTGTGCAGCGTGTCAAAGTCTGCATTTGCCACTATTGATAAAATACCACCTTTTCGCAGTAATTCAGTAGAGCATTTAGGTATTTCGAAACATGTATATGCTATTTCTCTATTGCATTCAATGGGTTCTGCAGCTATGCTGATATAAGGTATGGAGTTATGCTTTAAGTATGCATTTAGATCTAAATATATGCTTGGTCCAGCACCAAAATCATCTATTTTTTTACAAAAGGAACGTTCCATATATTCATAGTACTTACGAACTCGTTCATCCACGCAAAAAATTATTTCTCCACAACTGTTTTTTTGTAAGGACAGGCATTTTTCGTCAATTTTTATTCCGGCGTTATTCAGTTGTTTGCATATAGCATGTAAATATATACACTGTCTTACATCATGCAAATGTTTTTTTCATTTTTAAATAGCTCTGATATTTGTATTCCATTCACTTCAGTCCGTTTTACATCCTCAATAAGTTTCTCTATGGAACTAATATTTTTTATGGGACGGTATGAGTGTCTGAGAAAGCTATTGTCCATTCTGTTGTGTTGGATGTTCTTAATTTTTTCTATATTGGCGCCAAGACGTAAATTAAAGTGGGCAAAATAATAATCGACTAATGATGAAAATGCATTAAGTAGTGCATCAGTTGTAAATTGCATTGTGTAGTCATTTTGACTAGACATACTTTCACGGCCATCCCTTCCTATGGAACGGTGTACATAGTAATTGTGGTTTTTAGTTTTTAGTTTTTAGTTTTTATTTTTTTATTTTTTTATTTTTTTATTTTAAGCAAAAAATCTATCTTTTTTAATTGGTAGTGGATGCTGTCTGTGATTAAGTTAATTATTTCTTTCTGATTGTTTGATAAGTTCATTTTATTACTCTGAAATATGCAATGTTTATATGTTTACGACTGACAATGGATACCAATTGACTTCTCTGTTCATATGGATGTCCCTCTGATCGAGCGGCCAACGGCAACACGGCTACCATCCCTAGAACTACCTTGATCTGGGCCTAGTATTCTCAAGAACTCATCCTGGGTCAGCTCGCCAATACTCTTGGTCGCCATGCAAACAACTCCTTTTAAACGCAAAGGTTTTTGTGAGCAGGCAGTTTGCCATACTTTGGGTTTCATTCAAAACATGGGATACCCAAAGGAGACAGTTCTGACAGAGATAGCAGGGTGGGTTGGGGAAGGGGGGATTACTGGAGATCTTGCGTGAAATTTGCCGACGGTCGCGTCGGCGTGACGACCCGCCACCTCGTCGGCATCGACGCGATACATTAGGCTAAAATCAATGCGAATCGTGCAACGGCCTACTGTAGTAGTATTCTGGGCTATTTGAACTGAAGAGGCCCCTTAGACTTCTAATTTTCTAATCTCGGGCTCTATGGGGTCCCAGTGATAAAGGATTGCTGCAAGAACCCCCGCAAGAATGACTTGGTGCCCCCTTTCCATATCATCGAAGTGCCTTTGGCCGTATTGAAGAGCTGCATGTACACGTCCAGAAGCAGCAGCTATCAAGTCTTCTATGCCATCAATCTTAAAACCACCTTGTTCCAAGGTTACTAGGTAATCATTTGGGGCAAGACGATGGCCTGCAGCATTACGCCAGGTACCATGATGCTTTGAAATTTTCCAGTTGAGACTTGTCTGCACATGCTCGGCGAGACGGTCTTCTGAATCGTGGTACTTATCTGGAGGTGTGCTCTTGGAAATTCTTTTGATCAAATGATTGAAGAGCCAAGCAAATGTGCCCTCCTCATCTTTATATCTACCTGTTGTCGGGTCGACAAATAGCTCCCATCCTGGGCGAATATGGGATAAAGGCCTGAGAACTTCATGCTCTAGAAAGTCACTGGCCTCAAAAAAACCTAAGATTTGTTGTTCCATTCCCACCACCAAATTTAATCAGATGTGATAATTGATTATTTTGTCATAAATGCGGTGCTGTGTGGTAGTGAATCTCGCGACCGGATATGCCCCAGAGGCTGCTCCGGCCTTACCGCTAACCATTCCTCTTCCCTTGTCCCTCCTGAGCGTCTCCATCTTTCAATCCGCGTTATCTGTACGCCAGAGTCGCCTGCTCCGGTCTGACCATCCCCATGGTCTCTCAGCAGAAAGACCGGAAGCTGTGACCGGAGAGCTTTTCTGGGGGTATTTACGTCAGGGGAGGGGATGGTTTCTGGTTGGGGCTAGGTCATGAACAATTCACCCAGCTGAGCTGACCGGATAGGGACCGGAGTAATTGTTAGTCGAATTTGAGTTGATAGAAAACAGGGAGAGTGGATCGTTCACTGCGAGGGGAATGCGGCAGAGCAAGCGACGAGGGATAGCTGGCTCAACTTGAAACAATGAAGAGAGATATACGAAAAAGCCCAGCCATAAGGCTGGGCTTTCGAATGTGGCTCCCCCGACAAGACTCGAACTTGTGACATACGGATTAACAGTCCGCCGTTCTACCGACTGAACTACGGGGGAATTGGCTCCTCCTACTGGACTTGAACCAGTGACATACGGATTAACAGTCCGCCGTTCTACCGACTGAACTAAGGAGGAATTGCCTGTCTCGTTGAGACGGGGCGGATATTAATGGCCAGGGTGGCGGGTGTCAACCCGCGATCTTTGTTAAAAACGGATTTTCGACCTGTTTGCCCAAAACTTGGTCTTTGCCGCTTATTTTGAACACAATCAGTCTCTTGCACTTGCTTCACTGGTCACAAAGAGGGACTAGAGGGGGTGTGCTGATGAGGGCAACTTCCCTTTATCGGCTGCGAACGTGCAAAATTGATGTGATGTCTCAAATGGCAATCTTTGCGGTTAACAGGGCTGGAGTCCGGATAAATATCGGGGATTTGGTGGCGAATGGGCCAAATGGTGGGCGAGTGTGTCATTCATTGATCCTGACCATCGAAAAAACGGCGCGGCAGGAGTAAGGTTACGCAGGATACCATCGCCGCGTCGACAGTTCTGCCGGCCCTTGATGATGATCGGGCGCCGGATTTATCCGGCCTTTATCTCCCTCTTCTGGTATTACGATATACATGCACAAGCAAGCACCTTTGAATAGCGTGAAGCTGGCCGTTGCTTTACGCCAATCCTGTATCGATGAACCCTATAGTGTTGCCCGTTTTGGCCGCGATTTGATCGCCGGCATTACCGTGGGCATTATTGCCATTCCGCTGGCCATGGCGCTGGCGATTGCCAGTGGCGTGCCGCCACAACATGGCCTCTACACCGCCATTATCGCCGGTATCGTGATCGCGGTAACCGGTGGCTCCCGTTACTCCATCTCGGGGCCGACCGCCGCTTTTGTGGTGATCCTCTATCCGGTGGCCCAACAATTTGGCGTGGGTGGCCTGTTGATGGCGACCCTGCTCTCCGGTTTTTTCCTGCTGGCCATGGGGATGGCGCGGCTCGGCCGCCTTATCGAATACATCCCCCCCTCAGTGACTCTGGGCTTTACCGGTGGTATCGCCATCGTGATTGCGACCCTGCAGATCAAGGATTTCTTCGGCCTGCACGTGGCCGAGATGCCGGAAACCTATGTCGGCAAGGTGGAGGCGCTGGTACATGCCCTGCCCAGCTGGCAGTGGGGTGACACCCTCGTCGGGGTCGCGACCCTGGCGGTACTGCTGCTCTGGCCGCGACTGCGCCTGCCAGTGCCGGGCCATCTGCCTGCCGTGCTGGTGGGGGTGGGCCTGGGTTTTGGCCTGCATCAGTTCGGGGTGGATGTGGCCACCATCGGCAGCAAGTTCAGTTATACCCTGGCCGACGGGACCCAGGGGATGGGGATCCCGCCCATCGCGCCGAGCCTGGTGATGCCATGGGCCCTGCCCGGACCGGATGGTGCTCCTGTCGAATGGAACCTTGCCGCCATCGAGCGCCTGCTGCCGGCTGCGTTTTCCATGGCGATGCTGGGGGCCATTGAATCCCTGCTTTGCGCCGTGGTGCTGGATGGTATGACAGGTCGCAAGCACAGCTCCAACGCCGAACTGGTGGGGCAGGGGCTTGGCAATATACTGGCGCCCTTCTTTGGCGGTATCACCGCCACTGCCGCCATCGCCCGCTCTGCCGCCAACGTACGGGCGGGAGCGACCTCGCCTGTTTCCGGCATCGTCCATGCCCTGGTGGTGCTGGCGGCCATTCTGGTGCTGGCGCCCTGGCTCTCCTGGTTACCGCTGTCGGCCATGGCCGCGCTGCTGCTCATCGTCGCCTGGAACATGAGCGAAGCTCACAAGGTGGTGGAGCTGGTGCGCCGTGCCCCCAAATCCGATGTGCTGGTGCTGCTGGTCTGTCTGTCGCTCACCGTCATCTTCGACATGGTGATTGCCATTACCTTCGGGGTGATCCTGGCTTCCCTGCTCTTTATGCGCGAGATCGCCAAGATGACCCGTTTGCACGATTTGGCCGAGCATAAGCGCTATGCCAAGGAGCTGCCGGATAACAGCCTGGTCTACAAGATCAACGGCCCGCTCTTCTTCGCTGCGGCCGAGCGGGTCTTTGGTGAGCTGGAAGCCCAGGTGAAGGGGCATCGTCTGCTGGTGTTGCAGATGGAGGCGGTCTCCATCCTGGATGCGGGCGGGCTGTCGGCCTTCCTGCACTTTGGCAAGCAGATGGCCACCGCCGGGGTCGAGGTGCGTGTCGCCGAGCTGCAGTTCCAGCCGCTCAAGACCCTGGCCCGTGCCAAGGTGCGTCCTCAGCCCGGCAAGCTGGAATTCTACGGTTCGCTGGAAGAGGCCCTCAAAGGGGAACACTTGCACGAAGCGGCGGAAAATTGAGTAAAAGGGATACAAAATGGCATGTTTTTGGTCATTTTGTTCGACTATCAAGCGAACGAACGCAAAAAGTAAAAAATTGCATTGACCAAATGCCTGCGTATCCCGTACATTACGCCCCGTTCCAGCGCAACGGCGCAACGAACAAGGTGTTGGCTGAACACGTTAAACAACAGACCAAAATTTGGTGAGGTGTCCGAGTGGCTGAAGGAGCACGCCTGGAAAGTGTGTATACGGCAACGTATCGAGGGTTCGAATCCCTCCCTCACCGCCAAATTGCAAAGCCCGACCTGATGGTCGGGCTTTTTGCTTTTCCGGGCTTTCTCATTACCAATGACTGATGTGATCCCGGTATCCTCCTTCTCCCTGCCTGCGCCAGTGATCTTTCACTCCCGATAAGGGACCCAAGGCTCCCAGTTCCTTTATCCAATCAATGGTGGGAGGAGGGGAGATGGAACATCTTTTCATGGCGCTGTTTCAGGCGCCCCAACCAGATCCCCAGGCCTGCCGTCAGGCAGAGCACCAGCTCGATCCCCACCACCAGGCCCCCGAGCCTGCCTTGTTCCCAGAACGGGTGGAGGTAGAGCCCCCCGAGGCTGGCCCCCAGATAGTAGGTCACAAGATAGAGGGAGGAGGCGAGCGCCCGGTTGTGCTCGACGTGTTGACCCACCCAGGCGCTGGCGCAGGCGTGAGCCAGGAAAAAACCGAAGCTGGAGACAAGCAGGGCGGAGAGGATCCCGGAAAGGGTGCCCAGCAGCAGGCAGATACTCCCCAGCGCCATCAGGGCAATCCCCGCCAGCAACATGCGCTGGGCTCCCCAGCGATTGGCGCAGCGCCCGCTCAAGGAGGAGGCGACGGTGCCGGAGAGGTAGGTCAGAAACAGCATGCCAAGCCACTGGGTCGGCAGGGAGAATGGAGGGGCTGCCAGCAGGAAGGTGAGATAGCTGAACTGGTTCAGAAAGACCATGAAGTTGAGCCCGCCAATCAGATAGGCGCCCACCAGCAGCGGATTGCTCAGATGTTGTTGCAAGGCGTGGGCAAACTGGCCCGGCACTGGGGAAGCCGCGACAAAGCGCGTTTGATGAGGCAGCAGCCAGAACACCAGAGGCAGCAAGGCAAGGCTGATCGCGCCAATACCGAGGAAGGTGTGCTGCCAGTCGCCAAACCAGCCAGCCAGCAAGCCACCGACCACCCGACCCGCGATCCCCCCGAGGGAGTTGGCGGCGATATAGACCCCGACCGCCGAGAGCAGCGCCCGCTTGCTGAACTCCTCGCCCATGTAGGCGATGGCTGTGGCGGGCAGACCCGCCAACAGGGCGCCCTGCAGGATCCGCAGCAGCAGCAGGGCTTCAAATTGCTCGACCAGTGGAATGAGCAGGGAGAGCAGAACCGCCAGCGTAAGGGTGCCCAGCATCACCTGGCGACGGCCATGACGATCGGCCAGTCTGGCGCACAGGAGCAGGGAGGCGGCCAGCCCGGCGGTGCAGCCAGCCAGAGTCCAGCTGGCCGAGAGAGAGTTGACCGAGAACACCTCGGCGATCAGCGGCAACAGGGGATGGGTCTGGTAGAGATTGAGAAAGACCAGAAAAGACCCCAGGCTGAGCGCCAGGGTGGCGCGTATCCATTCGCGACTTCCAACTTCGATCATGCTTGCAATGTCCTGACAACTTTTCATCAGGGTAGAGCGCCATGACACATAAATATAATATATTTAAGTTATCTGTCTCATAAGATGAATTGATATGGATTTGAAACAGCTCACTTATCTGCTGGCGGTCAGGGATGCCGGTTCATTCACCAAGGCGGCCAGCGGGCTGCATGTTGCGCAGCCTGCCATCAGCATGGCCATCGCCAAGTTGGAGCAACAACTGGAGCTGCGTCTGTTCGACAGGCAGGATCGGGCGGTGCGCCTCACCCCGGAGGGGGAGGTGCTCTGCCGCCATGCCGAGCGACTGCTGTTGCAGATGCATCAGGCCGAGGCGGAGATGGCCGAGCTAAAAGGGTTGGAGCGGGGGGAGGTGCGGATCGGCATTCCCTACATGATGGGTTCCTACTACTTTCCGCCGAGGTTGATGGCCTTCAAGCACCGCTATCCCGGGCTCAAGATCCGGGTGGAGGAGGCGGGAACCCGCGAGCTGCTTAGCCGCATGGTGGACGGTACCCTGGATCTGGCCATCCTCATCACCAGCGATCTGCCTCCCGCCATCGAGGGGGCTCACCTGTTGACCGAGGAGATGCTGATGGTGGTAGGGGAGGAACACCCGCTCCACGGCGCGCCCGGGGTGACGCTCGAACAGTTCTTCCAGCAGGAGCTGGCCCTGTTTCGCCGCGGTTTTTACCACAGGGAGCATATGGAGGCCTTGGCCCAGACCCTGGGTGTCGAGCCCAATATCGCTTTTGAGAGCAACCTGATCCCCCTGCTCAAGGCAGTAGTGCGCCAGGGTTTTGCGGTGACCACCTTCCTGCGAATGGTGCTGGAAGAGGACGCCGATCTGGGGGGCGTGTCGTTTCAGCCCCCCATCTTCCTCGATCTTTGCGTGGCCTGGCGGCGTGGGGATCCGCTCTCCATGGCCAACCGTGCCCTGCGGGACTTTTTGCTGAGTGAACGTTCAGGGGCGCAGGACGTCCAGTCCTAATCCGGGGCTCGATGCGAGATTTGCCAAGGCCTGGTGGGGGATGCGCTCATGGAGAAATTGGCCTGGTGTCTGCTGGCAGGATGCCAGAAAGGGCATGGCGCCAGACTGCCGTGATGGAGACATAAAAAAACGCCTCATGGGAGGCGTTTTCATCAGCTGAAAAGTAGCAGACTCACTTTTTCAGCATGTGATCCAGCTTGTTGGCCTTGGTCGAGAGGTAAAACTCGTTGTGGGGATTGCGCCCCTCCTGCAGGGGAACCCGCTCGGCCACCGGAATGCCAAAACTCTCCATCGCCTTCATCTTGCGCGGGTTGTTGGTCATCAACTTGAGAGATTGAACCTCGAGCAGCTTGAGCATGTCGGCACAGATGGTGTAATCACGCATGTCGGCGGCAAAGCCCAGGGCCACGTTGGCCTCGACGGTATCGGCCCCCTGATCCTGCAGATGATAGGCACGGATCTTGTTGAGCAGACCGATGCCACGCCCTTCCTGACGCACATACAACAAAACGCCGCGGCCCGCCTTGGCGATATTCTCGAGGGCAGCCTGCAACTGGAAGCCGCAATCACAACGCAGACTGAACAGGGCATCGCCGGTCAGGCATTCCGAGTGGATCCGGCCCAAAACGGGTTCCGTGCCGGTGATGTCGCCCATGACCAGGGCGGCGTGATCCTTACCCGTGCCGGTTTCCTGAAAACCTACCAGCGTGAAAGTGCCCCAAGGGGTTGGCAATTTGGATCTGGCCACGAGGGTAACGCTGCTCATAGGTTGCTCCTTACTACAACTGCTCAAAAAAAGGGGGCCAGTTTAGCGCGCCTTGTCGGGAACGACCATAAGAACAAGTCCCTGCATTGATTAATGAAATGTACCGACGGCAAATGGCGGAGCAGAGCGGGCTTTTGCGCCATTGTATGTATTGGTGACTGCCAGTGGCAGCACATTTGGGTATAATCGGCGCCCATTAACCCATTCCTTCGGGATGGGCGCAACACAGTGCAGGAGAGAAGTTATGCCTCAGATGGCCCCCGTAATGACAATTGATGGCCCCAGTGGTGCCGGCAAGGGCACCTTGTGCCAGTTGCTCGCCGAGAAGCTGGGTTGGCACTTGCTGGATTCGGGTGCCATCTACCGGGTGTTGTCCCTGGCCGCCTTGCATCATGATGTGGAGCTGGACAGTGAAGCTGCGCTGGTGCCCCTGGCCGCCCACCTGGACGTACAATTTCAGGTTGAAGGGGAGCTGGTCAAGGTGATCCTGGAGGGGGAGGATGTCTCCCGTACCATCCGCACCGAAGAGGTTGGCAATGCTGCCAGTAAAATCGCAGCCTTCCCGCGGGTTCGGGAAGCCTTGTTGCGTCGTCAACGTGCATTTCGTCAGGCCCCTGGCCTCATCGCCGATGGCCGTGACATGGGAACCGTGGTTTTCCCGGAGGCCGAGGTGAAGATTTTCCTCGACGCCAGCGCCGAAGAACGGGCCCAACGTCGCTATAAGCAGTTGCAAGATAAAGGCTTTGATGTTAACTTTGAGCGTCTTTTAACCGAGATTCGGGAGCGTGATGATCGCGATAGAAATCGCGCCACCGCCCCCCTGAAACCGGCAGAAGATGCTCTCGTGGTGGATTCAACCGCCATGACCATAGATGAAGTGCTGGCAACAGTGCTCGCCTATGCGGAGCAACAACTCGGAGATGCCAGCGCAAGCTGACATCCGGTCGTCTGCACCAAGGATGGCGCAGATTATTTAAAACAACCCCGCTTGTGCTGGATGACAAGTGGATGTTTCATTTGTGACATAAACAATGATCGAATCTTTTGCTCAACTCTTTGAAGAGTCCCTGAACGCCGTTGAAACCCGTCAAGGTTCCATCGTCAAGGGTACTGTCGTTGCTATCGAGAACGGTTTCGTACTGGTTGACGCCGGTCTGAAATCCGAGTCCGCTATCCCGGCTGAAGAATTCAAAAACGCCATGGGCGAGCTGGAAATCAACGTAGGTGACTCCGTTGACGTGGCTCTGGACTCTATCGAAGATGGTTTCGGCGAAACCAAGCTGTCCCGCGAAAAAGCCAAGCGCCACGAAGCCTGGCTGCAGCTTGAGAAAGCTTACGAAGAGCAAGCTACCGTTATCGGTATCATCAACGGCAAGGTCAAGGGTGGTTTCACCGTTGAACTGAACGGCATCCGTGCCTTCCTGCCGGGTTCTCTGGTTGACGTGCGTCCGATCCGTGACACCGCTCACCTGGAAAACAAAGAACTCGAGTTCAAAGTCATCAAGCTGGACCAGAAGCGCAACAACGTTGTTGTTTCCCGTCGTGCCGTGATCGAGACCGAGAACACCTCCGAGCGCGAAAGCCTGCTGGCTAACCTGCAAGAAGGTCAAGAAGTTAAGGGTATCGTCAAGAACCTGACCGACTACGGTGCATTCGTAGATCTGGGCGGTGTTGACGGCCTGCTGCACATCACCGACATGGCGTGGAAGCGCGTTAAGCATCCTTCCGAAATCGTCAACGTTGGCGACGAGATCTCCGTCAAGGTTCTGAAGTTCGACCGCGAGCGTACCCGTGTATCCCTGGGTCTGAAGCAGCTGGGCGAAGATCCGTGGGTTGCTATCGCCAAGCGTTACCCGGAGACAACCCGTCTGTCTGGCCGCGTGACCAACCTGACCGACTACGGCTGCTTCGTTGAAATCGAAGAAGGCGTTGAAGGCTTGGTACACGTATCCGAGATGGATTGGACCAACAAGAACATCCACCCGTCCAAAGTTGTTAACGTTGGCGACGTGGTTGACGTGATGGTTCTGGACATCGACGAAGAGCGTCGTCGTATCTCCCTGGGTCTGAAGCAGTGCAAGTCCAACCCGTGGCAGCTGTTTGCCGAAACTCACGCCAAAGGCGACCGTGTTTCCGGCAAGATCAAGTCCATCACTGACTTCGGTATCTTCATCGGTCTGGATGGCGGCATCGACGGTCTGGTTCACCTGTCTGACATCTCCTGGAACAACCAGGGCGAAGAAGCCGTGCGTGAATTCAAGAAGGGCGACGAGATCGAAGCCGTTGTTCTGCAAGTGGATCCGGAGCGTGAGCGCATCTCCCTGGGCGTCAAGCAGATCGAAGAAGACCCGTTCAACAAGTACCTGGCTGACAACAAGAAAGGTGCTATCGTGAAGGGTAAGGTTACCGAGGTTGATGCCAAAGGTGCCGTTATCGAACTGGCTGACGGCGTAGAAGGCTACCTGCGTGCCTCCGACGCTGCCCGTGACCGCGTAGAAGACGCCACTCTGGTGCTGTCTGTTGGTGACGAAGTTGAAGCCAAATTCATGGGCGTTGATCGTAAGAACCGCACCGTAAGCCTGTCTGTCCGCGCTAAGGACGAGGCTGACGAGCGTGTCGCTATCGACAACCTGAACCAGCAAGAAGAAGTTGTGTTCAGCAACGCTATGGCTGAAGCGTTCAAAGCCGCCAAGGGTGAGTAATCCTTGATGCAAGAAAAGGGCGGCATTGCGCCGCCCTTTTTTATCCTGGCAAAATGAATATTGCATGTGATCGGGGAAGGAGATTTAACGTTATGACCAAATCAGATCTCATCGAACAACTGGCAGCCAGCCGCATGCATATGCCGGCCAAGGATGTCGAAGCAGCCATCAAGGAGATCCTTGAACAAATGGCGTCGACCTTGCAAAACGGCGACCGGATTGAAATTCGCGGATTTGGCAGTTTTTCACTGCACTATCGTGCCCCCCGCGTGGGCCGTAACCCCAAGACCGGGGACAAGGTTGAACTGACCGGGAAATATGTCCCGCACTTCAAACCTGGCAAAGAGTTGCGCGAGCGCGTCAACACCATTGAATAATGCAAAAATGGGCATACTCGAGTATGCCTTTTTTGTTTTTGGCCTTTGAACCTGTGCCAATCATCTTGTTTCTTAAACTCTTTTCCCATTCACTCTAGAGTCTGCCTGTGATTTTAAGGATAATCAGCCTCTCACTCGATACTGACAGGGAGCTCTTATGAAGCGTATTTTGGCCCTTATCCCGCTGGTGCTGGTCTTTATTCTGACCCTGGCGCTGGGTTCACAAAACGGTCAGCTGGTTCAGTTCAACTACCTGATTGCGCAAGGAGAGTTCTCGCTCGCCATGCTGCTCGGGTTCTTCTTCGCTGGTGGCTTCCTCCTTGGTTGGCTGGTATTCGGCCTGCTGTTCCTGCGTTTGAAGATGCAAAACCGCACCCTCAATCGCACCATGCGTCGTCAATCCCGCGAATTGGAGCTGGCCCGTACAGCGGGTAAGGAATAATGCTCCTCAATGCTTGAACTGCTTTTCCTGCTGTTGCCCATCGCTGCCGGTTATGGCTGGTACATGGGCCGCAGGAGTGTTCGCCAGGACACCCAAAAACAGAGTAACCAGTTTTCCCGCCAGTACGTGGCGGGTCTCAATTATTTGCTGTCCGATGAATCCGACAAGGCGGTGGATCTCTTTATCCAGCTGCTGGAGGTGGACAGCGAAACCATCGAAACTCACCTCTCCCTCGGCAACCTGTTTCGCCAGCGTGGCGAGGTCGATCGTGCCATCAAGATCCACCAGAATCTGGTCGCCCGCCAGTTGACTCGCGAACAGCGCCAGCTGGCATTGCAGGAGCTGGCCCGCGACTTTCTCGCCGCCGGCTTGCTGGATCGCGCGGAAGCCATCTGGAAAGAGCTGTGTGAAGACAGCGATTTCGAAGAGACGGCGCTCGCCCAGTTGCTCATTATCCACCAGCAGTTGCGAGAGTGGGACAAGGCCATCGATGTGGCGGTGCGCCTGCAACAGTTCCAGGGCAAGAAGCTGGCCGAGCCCATCTCCCATTTTTATTGCGAGCAGGCTGAAAACGCCCTGCGCGAAGGCAATCAAGGGGAGGCGCTGGCTAAATTCAAACGGGCCCTTGGCATCAACCCAACCTGTGCCCGCGCCAGTCTGCGGCTGGCTGAGCTGGCCATGGCTGAAGGGGAATATGAGCGGGCAAGCAAGGAACTGCTGCGGGTATTTGAACAGGATATGGATTTTGCCTCCGAAGCCATCCCCAAATTGTTGCAGTGCTACCAGCAACTGGGGCGCAGCCAGGCGCTGATCCCCATCCTCGAGAAGGCGGTAGAGGAGCATGCCGGTGTCAGCGTGACCCTGGCGCTTGCCAAGCTGGTGGAGGAGCGCGATGGCCTGAGCCAGGCCCGCGAACTGGTGTTGCGTCAGCTGCGTCGCCATCCCTCCATGAAGGGGTTCTATCAGCTGGTGGGATTTCAGCTGGCCAGTGCGGAGGAGGGGCCCGCCAAGGAGAGCCTCGAGCTGCTGCAGCAACTGGTGGGCGAGCAGATAAAAATTAAATCGACCCACAAGTGTCGCCAGTGCGGGTTTGCCACGCACTCGCTGTTCTGGCAGTGTCCATCCTGCCGCCAGTGGGGCTCCATCAAGCCAATACGGGGCCTGGATGGTGAATAAAAGAAGCAATTGAACATCTGATGTGGCGCGAATTGAGCGCCACATCTATGTCAGCAAACGGAACCTGGATCAGGGCGATGAACGCGATCCAGGAGGGTGAATAACAACTAATAGGAAGTGAGATGCTAGATCCCAAAGTACTGGTAGCGCTGGATTATCAACACGAGGCAGATGCCTTGGCGTTCGTTGACCGTATCTCTCCGGCCCAGTGCCGTCTCAAGGTGGGCAAGGAGATGTTCACCCTGTTTGGCCCGCAGTTTGTGCGCCAACTGGTGGCCAAGGGGTTCGATGTCTTTCTGGATCTGAAATTTCACGATATTCCCAACACCGTTGCCAAAGCCGTGGCCGCCAGTGCCGAGTTGGGCGTCTGGATGGTCAACGTGCATGCCAGTGGGGGCGAACGTATGATGCGTGCCGCCGTCGAGGCGCTGGCACCTTATGGTGACAAGGCGCCGCTGTTGATCGGCGTGACCGTGCTGACCAGCATGGAGCAGTCCGACATGGCCCCCATGGGGCTGGATGTGACACCAGCCGAACAGGTGATCCGCCTGGCCAAGTTGACCAAGGCGGCAGGGCTCGATGGTGTGGTGTGTTCCGCCAATGAAGCGCATGAGCTGAAAGCCTTGCTGGGGGCGGATTTTAAGCTGGTGACACCGGGGATCCGCCCAAGCGGCGCCGATGCCGGGGATCAGCGCCGGGTGATGACGCCGCGAGCGGCCGTCGAGGCGGGCTCCGATTATCTGGTCATCGGCCGTCCCATCACCCAGGCCGCCGATCCGGCAGCCATGCTGGCCAGCATCAATGCCGAGTTGAGTGCGTAATGGATACCGGGTGCAGGCCGAGCAACAGGCCTGCACCTGCTCCTATCAGATGGGATTCTATATGCACCCTGGCACCGATCAGCGTGGCGATCGGGCTCTCGCCGGCATTGTAGAAGTCCACCGCCAGTTTGATCCCCATTCCTGCCAGCATCAGCCAGCCCGAGATCCGGCGCCCGTGCCGCAGATCCTGCATGGCGCCCCACATAAACAGACCATGCAGTGAGCCGGATAGCCCCATGTACCAGTGGGTCTGCGGGCACAACCACCAGATCCCCAATCCGACGGCGCACCAGAGCAGCAGCATCAGCACAGGGAGTCTGGCGTACCCCAGGTAGTCGCGAAACAGGCTATACAGGATTGTGAGTCCACCCAGGTTGAGCAACAGGTGCCATTGATTGGTATGAACCAGATTGCCTGTTATGATCCGCCACCCTTCGCCCCGGGCGATCAGATCCCTGTCGAACGACAGCTGGAGATTGGGGACGGTAAAAAAGAGCAGCAAGCTGGCGAGAGAGAGCGTGATAACCCAGAGCCATCCGGATTTTTCTGACAACATGACACAGCCCAACAACAAGAAGAGTCGATACTGTACACGCTGTACCCGGGCCCTTAAAGCGTGCCTGTGCGATTATATCGTGCCGGTTGAAAACCAGACTCCGCTCTATATCCTGCAACACCCCAATGAAGTGGCGCATCCCAAGGGCACGGCTTCCCTGCTGGCGGCCTCTCTCAAAGGCGCTGAGCTGCATGTTGGCGAAGATTTTTCGCAAGTGGATTGGCTCAATGAGTTGCTGGCCGATCCCGCACGCCGCTGCTATCTGTTGTGGCCGGATGAGGAGGCGTTGTCACTGGCTCAACTGCGCCAGCAGTGCGAATCCGCATCGGGAGCGGCCGTGTCGGTTGTTTTTATCCTGCTCGATGGCACCTGGCGCAAAGCGTATCGCATGTTGCAGAGCAACCCCATGCTGGCCCGGCTGCCCCGCATCGGCCTAGAGGCGGTGGCAGGCCAGTACGCCATTCGCAAGAAACCCTTTCCCGACGCGTTGTCGACCCTGGAGGTGGGCTATCACCTCCTCGCCCAATGGGAAGGCACGCCCGAGCGCTATGCCCCTCTGCTCACCCTGTTCAATCAGCTCAACAGCCAGTGGCTGGCCTTTGCCGAAGGGCGCCGTCGTTAAATATCCCGAGGAGTCATCAAGATGAAAAAAGCAGTTGTGGTTTTCAGCGGTGGGCAGGACAGCACCACCTGCCTGGTGCAGGCACTGGCCCGATATGACGAGGTGCACGCCATCACGTTTGACTATGGTCAGCGCCATCGGGAAGAGATCGACACGGCCCGTCGTCTGGCCAGCCAGCTGGGCGTCGCGGCCCACAAGGTGATGGATGTGACGCTACTCAACGAACTGGCCGTCTCGGCCCTGACCCGTGACGACATTCCGGTGAGCGGCGAGCTGCAGGATAACGGCCTGCCCAACACCTTTGTGCCGGGTCGCAACATCCTGTTTCTGACCCTGGCTTCCATCTATGCCTACCAGGTGGGAGCCGAGGCGGTGATCACCGGGGTGTGCGAGACCGATTTCTCCGGCTACCCGGATTGCCGTGACGAGTTCGTCAAGGCGCTCAATCAGGCGGTGTCCCTGGGGCTGGATCGCGGCATCCGCTTTGAAACCCCCTTGATGTGGCTCGACAAGGCCGAGACCTGGGCGCTGGCGGATCACTACGGCCATCTGGAGACGGTGCGCCAGCAAACGCTCACCTGCTACAACGGCATCCCCGGCGATGGGTGCGGTACTTGCCCGGCTTGCGAATTGCGCAGCCGCGGGCTGAACCACTATCTCGCCGACAAGGCCGGCGTTACGACTCGCCTGCGCGAGAAAACCGGATTGTAAACCTGCCTCTTGCCTGTGCTTGAGGTATAATCCGCGACTTTTGCAACCAGCTGTGATCAAGATGCACTACCCAATCAACGAGATTTTCCAGACCATCCAGGGGGAGGGGGTCTTCACCGGCCTGCCCGCCATTTTCGTTCGCCTGCAGGGTTGCCCGGTGGGATGCCCCTGGTGCGATACCCGTCATACCTGGGTGGTCGATCCTGCTCGTGAAGTGGGCGTGCAGGCGGTGCTGGATTGCTCCAACGAGTCGGATGGCTGGAGCAAGATGAGCACGGCAGAGATCCTGGCAAGTTTTCAGCAACTTGGCTATCAGGCTCGCCATGTGGTGATCACCGGGGGCGAGCCCTGCCTCTATGATCTGCATGAGCTCTCCACAGCCTTGCTGACGGCGGGTTATCAGGTGCAAATCGAAACCAGTGGCACCAGCGAGATCAAGACCCATGACGATACCTGGGTGACAGTGTCTCCGAAGATCGGCATGAAAGGGGGGCTGCCCGTACTGGTATCAGCGCTGGAGCGTGCCAACGAGATAAAGCACCCGGTGGCTACCGAACACCATATCGAAGAGCTGGATGAGTTGCTTGCCACCGCTCGCCTGCGGACCGATGTGGTGATTGCGCTGCAGCCTATCAGCCAGAAACCCAGGGCCACCCAGTTGGCGATGACGACCTGTATTGCCCGTAATTGGCGACTCTCTATCCAGACTCATAAATATCTGGATATCGATTAATATGGAGTGGCTGTCCGACGAGCGGGTGCTGTTGACGCTGGCCAATAAAATGCCCTATGGCAAATATCAGGGGCGGCGGATCATTGATATTCCGGAACCTTATCTGGTGTGGCTGGCCCGCAATGGTTTTCCGACCGGTAAATTGGGTCAGACACTGGCCCTGGCCTACGAGATCAAGCTAAACGGGCTGGAGTCCATGATTATTCCCATTATTAACAGGATGTCGGTATGAGAATATATACGAGGCAGGGTGACAAGGGCATGACTCGCCTGGCAGATGGTGTTCGTCTGGCCAAAGATCATTTGCGCGTCGAAACCTATGGTTATATCGATGAACTCAATTCCCATATCGGGGTATTGATTTGCGAGGTACCCGCGCAAGAGACAGCCTTATTGGCCGATTTGCAGTTGCTGCAGCAGGAGTTATTCGATTTGGGCGGCGAGCTGGCATTTTCCAGTGCCGCCCAGAATGCTGTCATCTGGCAAGTCAATGCCGCCTGGACTACCCGTCTGGAACAACAGATTGACGCTTACAGCGAGCAGCTGACCCCGCTGCGTCAATTTATACTGCCCGGGGGATCGCGCGCTGCAGCCCAGGCCCATGTGGTGCGAACCCTGGTACGCCATTGTGAACGGCTGCTGCTGACCCTGAGCAAGGAAGAGGCCATCAACCCCGAGATCCTGCCTTATCTGAACCGGATGAGCGACTGGTTCTTTACCATCGCCCGTTACCTCTTGAGCCGGGAAGGCAAGGGGGAGGTAGTGTGGCTCAAAGCTGCCGCTCGCCAGCCCTCGAATGTCTGATGGGAAAAATAATAAAAAACCTCGCCTTGGCGAGGTTTTTTATTGGATGGCATGTCATCAAATAGCGAAATCTTCCAGCGATTGGCCTGCCGCAATGGCATTGGCAATCACCGATGGCATGCGTCCCTGGCCAGTCCAGGTTTTCTCTACGCCGTTATCCTGATAACGATATTTGGCAGGACGGGGTGCCCGCTTGGTTTTTTCGGATTTGGCCGGGCTGGCTGCGACAACTTTGACCAGGTCGGCAGGATCAATACCGGCCGCTTTGAGCATTTCACTGTATTCTTCAATTTTCCGTTGATGCTCTTCGCGAGCCTGACGTTCAGCGGCCTCATCCTGCTGGCGTTCGGCTACGATAATCGAAAGTTTTTCCAAGCCCTCTTCCAGTTGTGCCAGGGATAGCTCGCGGCAAGTCGCGCGCAGGCTGCGGATATTAAGCAGTACTTTCAAGAAATCATGCATAGGATTTACCATGTAGCGTCACAAGGAAATATATATGTCGACTCTGATTCTTGCGTCTCAAATTAAATATGTCAAGGCAGTGGAAATATAACAGGAGCCTTATCCGGATAATGCTGGCAGCAATAATTTGTGGTTGGGACATTGTTCAACGGGATATCAATGGCGCCTGACTAGTTGAAAATAGCGCCAAAAAATTCAATAGCGCATCATTTGACTACCTTTTTGATGCTTGGTGACGTGTTTGTTGTGGTTATTTAATCAAAAAACTTGCTATAAGCTGATGGCTGGATAAAATGTCCTGCGAATACCTTTAAGTAGAGGCGCGCTGCCTATGACTACTTGTGCGGAGGGTGATGCCGATGATGCACAAGGAAAGGAGTCAGCGCCGAAGTGGCCAGGCCATCATACCGGGCTGCTGGTTCTGCATCTAATAGGTGCAGGACTGCCATAGTCATCCACTATGGAGCGCTACCTGAAGGGGCTGAGGAGTATGACCTCCCCATGGGTTTTGTTTCTTTAGATCCTCTCGGTAGATCTCCACCTGTATCTTTAGGTGCAAAGAGATCATGGACATTAGTCATTTCGCCGACTCCGGTTGGTCTGTCGTTCCCCCCTTATTGGCTGTCGCCCTGGCGATCCTGACCCGCCGCGTCCTGCTGTCGCTCGGGGTCGGTATCCTGGCCGGCAGCCTGCTGCTCAACCAGTTTTCACCGCTCGATTCCCTGCACTACCTGCTGAACACAGTGCTCAAGATTTTCTGGGTTGATGGTGCCCTCAATAGCGACAACATCAACATGTTGTTGTTCATGCTGCTGCTGGGTGGCCTCATCAGCCTGATGAGCGTCTCTGGCGCGACCCGGGCCTTTGCCGAGTGGGCCGAACGTCGTGCCAAGACTCGCAAGGGGGCCAAGGCGCTTACCGGCATGATGGTCTTTGCCTTCTTTATCGATGACTTTTTCCACAGTCTGTCTGTGGGGGCCATCTGCCGTCCGGTGACTGACCGTTTCCAGATCTCCCGTGCCAAGCTGGCCTATCTGCTCGACTCCACCGCGGCGCCGGTGTGCGTGCTGATGCCCATCTCCTCCTGGGGGGCCTACATCATCGCCCTGGTGGGTGGCATTATGGCGGCCCATGGTCTGACCGAGCAGAGCCCCATCGCCGCGTTTGTCGAGATGATCCCGATGAACCTCTATGCCGTCTTTACCCTGGTGATGGTGCTGGTGGTGATCGCATTCCAGCTCGATATCGGCCCGATGCGCCAGCATGAGGAGTGGGCGCTGGAAGGCAAGCTGTGGGATGAGTCCAAGGGGCGCCCCATCGGTTTGGACATGGAGAGCCCGGAAGAGAGCAACGGCGGCATGATCGACATGGTGCTGCCGATCCTGACCCTGACCGCCGCCACCATCTACTTCATGATTGACTCCGGTGCCGCCGTGTTGAGCGAGCAAGGGTTGCCGTTCAGCGTGCTCGGTTCGTTCGAGAACACCAACGTGGGTTCCTCCCTGGTGTATGGTGCCCTGTGCAGCCTGGTGGTCTCCATCGGTCTGGCCATGCGCCTCAAGCTCGGTGCCAAGAACTGGATCAAAGCCGCGCCGCAAGGGGTAATGGCCATGCTACCGGCCATCAACATCCTGCTGTTTGCCTGGACCATCGGCGCCGTGGTGCGCGACGTGGAGACCGGCAAGTACCTGGCTTCCCTGGCCAACGGCAACCTGCCTGTCGAAGTGCTGCCTGCCGTGGTGTTCGTGCTCTCCTGCGCCATGGCGTTTGCCACCGGTACCAGCTGGGGCACCTTTGGCATCATGCTGCCGCTGGCCGGCGACATGGCCGCAGCCAGCGATGCGGCGCTGATGCTGCCGATGCTGGCGGCGGTACTGGCCGGTTCTGTGTTCGGCGATCACAGCTCGCCCATCTCCAGCACCAGTATCCTGTCGGCCACCGGTGCCGGTTGCCATCACATCGATCACGTGATGACCCAGCTGCCCTATGCTCTTTCCATCGCGTTTGGCGCGGCGCTGGGTTACTTGGCCATGGGGTTCATGCACTCCGCCCTGGCCGGTTTCAGCATCAGTGCTCTCTGGTTTGCACTCTTTACCAGCTATCACCTGAGAAAGGCGAAAGCGCGGCCGGTGCTTGCCACCGCGTAACGTCAATAGTGCAAGGGGCCTGCGGGCCCCTTGGTTTTGTCTGGGGCTTTGGTTAGCATGCGCCCCATCAATTCAGTTTCGGAACAGTAACATGGCTTCATTGCACTACAAATTTGCCACCATGAATTCAGGCAAATCGACCCAGCTCATCCAGGCGCATTTCAACTATCTGGAGCGGGGCATGCATCCTCTGGCCATGACACCGGCGATCGACGATCGATTCGGGGTGGGTGTGATCAGCGCCCGGGTAGGGCTCGAATTGAAAGTGGAGGTGTTCAGCGACACCTGCGATCTGTTCGAGATGGTCAAGGCGCGCCATGCCGAGAAACGGATCGATGTCTTCATCGTCGACGAGGCCCAGTTCCTGACCAAGGAGCAAGTTTATCAGCTGGCGCGCATCGTCGATGAGCAGGATATTCCGGTCATCGCCTACGGCCTCAAAACCGATTTTCGCGGCGAGCTCTTCCCAGGCTCCTACCATTTGCTCTGCCTGGCGGACAAGTTTGAAGAGCTCAAAAGCATCTGCTGGTGCGGCAACAAGGCCCACATGAACTCGCGAGTGAGTGAGGCTGGGCTGGTTATGCGCGATGGCGAGCAGGTAGAGATCGGCGGCAACGATCGCTATGTGTCACTGTGCCGCAAGCACTATCTGGAAGGGCGGGCATTCAAGTAACGCCGCCTTGCAGATCCTTTGACAACAAAAGGGCGCCATGTCGGTGCCCTTTTGTTTGCCCGGAGCTCAGTCAATCTCGATATCCACCGGCGCTATGATGGGATCGGCCACCGGCAGGCGGTGGAACAGCTGGCGAAAATGATGCTGTACCCGGCCGATATCCACCAGCGACATGCCGGAGGCGAAGCCGAACCAGACGTAGAGGCCGGTGAGATCGCGAAACATGGGGGGCAGGTAGCGGGGGGCGGCGATCAGCCCCTCCAGATAGTGCTGGTAGAGCACGGGGATGTCATCCAGGGTCACCTTGCCGACAAACAGCATGGGCAGGATCTCGGGGACCCCCTCCAGCACGGCGCTGCGGATGAAGTTGACCGTCTCCACATAACCGCGCACGTAGGAGAGATCCTTGGTAAAGCAGGCGCCCCCTTCGACCATGCCGCCGCGAAACACCCGCTGGGTGATCTTGTAGGCGTCGTGCTCGCTGGCCCCCCGTTGTACGAAATGCTGGAACACCTCGAGGAAGTTGGCTCCCCGCTCGGCCATGTCGATGGCCATCACCCGATCCGAGATGCGCTTGGCCCGATCTGGGAAGGAGCTGAAGGTGAGGGTCTCGATAAGCACGGCCAACCCCTCCTGGCAGGCGGTGATGCGGGGGGAGCCGGCGCTCAGCCAGGTGGCATAGGGTTGCTGACGGCCGTTGAGGGTGGTACCGACGTGCACCCAGCCCTCGTGGACCTCCAGTACCTGCAGATCGAGCTCCGAGAAACGGGCATGGGAGTTGAGCTTGATGTAATCCCCGCCAGCGGCGGCGTCCGAGACGATGCCATCGCTCAGCTTGACCTGCACGGTGCCGTCGCTGAAATAACTTGAGAGCTTGCCCTGCAGCCTGGCAACCGCGATGTCCCCCTCAAACTCCTTGGGGTAGGGGCGCACCAGATGGCGGGCGCCGGGCAGGGAGAAGATGTCGCACAATCGCTCCCCCAGCTCGCGCAGGGTCTTGCGATCCCCGCGCAGGTGATCGCTGGCCGAGCCATAGAGCAGCTGGCTGTAGCGCAGAAAGTCCGGTTGCCCGCGCTGGCGCAACATCTCGATCACCACCATGTATTGATCGACTGTCTCCTGCAAAATGCGCCCGAGATCGTCCTGGGGCCCCAGCTTTCTGCGGATCCGGTCCCTGAGCTCTTTTAGCTCCAGATACTTGTTGCGGGGATCAAAGCCGAGGGGAAGCCCCTCGTAGAAGTGCCTGTCGATAGCAGGAAGCTGCCGGCCGCCACTGGCCAGAAAGCGCTCTTGCATCTGCCGTGGCCACTTGATGGCATCCAGAATGCGGATGGGCTTTTGCAGGGCGAGCAGCTCGTCCGACAGGGATTTCAGATGCAGGCGATATTTTTCTTGGATGGTCATAGGGCCCCCTGTGGGGCAAGCGTGGCCGTGGATTGGGCTGAGTATATGCATAGCACTTGCCAAAAAGAAGCCGGCCCCGCGCCGATTGGGCGGGTGCGCTTTTGGTTGCTGGCAAATTGGTTTAGACTGCGCCCCTCGATCCCAATCTTGTCGTGGAAATAATGAATATCCCCAGCTCTGAAATGATAATGCGTTGGTTGCAGCAGGCTCGTATCGAGCATTATGTGTGTGACCAGTGCCATGGCATCCATATTGTCTCCCTGCAGTCCGTCGACGGTATTCAGGAGAGCCGGATCTTTGTCGAAGAGGAAGGGCTGCTGTTTTCATCCGAACTGGAAGTTCGTCCCTCGGCACTGCTGCCGCTGGTGGCTGAACTGGGGCGTCTCAACATGCAGTATCCCTCGCTCAAGGTGTTTCTCGATATCATCGACGACAACTTGCCACGGCTGGTGGTCGGTCACACCGTCTTCACCAAGGCGGGGCTCAGCGTCGAGCAGTTCCTCTTGTTCGTGCAGAGCACGATCGCGGCGACCCATGAACTGGTATCCGAATGCGAGCGTTCCGGCTTCCTCAACCTGCCGGAAATCCAGGTTGCACCGGAATCTGTTCATTAATTCCGCGAACGATTCGTTTTGCAAAAAAAGCCGTTGACGCGGGCGGGGCTTTCCCCTAAATTACGCCCCGTTCCAGCGCAACGGCGCAACGAACATCGTGTTGGCTGAACACGTTAAACAACAGACCAAAATTTGGTGAGGTGTCCGAGTGGCTGAAGGAGCACGCCTGGAAAGTGTGTATACGGCAACGTATCGAGGGTTCGAATCCCTCCCTCACCGCCAAATATAACCCGTTGAATTTCAACGGGTTTTTTCATTTCTAGACTTACGTGATTTTTTTCCTGGATCAACTGGGTGGAACAATCATGTATCTGAGTAAAAATGCCTCCGGCACCTACTACACTCGGCTTCCCTTGCCCAAGATTTTGCGTGACCGAGGCTTGCCCTTCGCTATCCGTACTTCCCTTTGCACCAAAGATAGGCAGCTCGCTGTAGACCGAAACCTGGCTGTGGCAGCTCGCACTCGCGCACTTATCGCGGCTACCCCTGCCGATACGGCTCCCCGCAGTTTCTATCGCTGGATCCGCGCCGATCTAGACGCGTTCAAGGCAGCGGGGTTCATCCTCCCTCCTCAAACACCTTCCACACCTCGTGAACCTTCTGTTGATGCCTCAGCTTGTCCCAGCAGTGGGATCACGCTCAGCCACGCATTGGCGAGATTCATCGAGACTAAAACCAGTGAGGGGATCCAGCATAAGTCGGTGGGCCAGCTCCAACTTCGGATCAACGCCTTCGTCACCTGGGCCAAAGGCGTCAAAAGCGATGAGGTGACGCCCGCATTGGCACAGACGTACCGTAATGCCCTATTGCGCAAATCTGAGCTCAGTTTCAAAACCAAAGGGGATTACTTAGCCGCACTCAAACAGTTCTTCCGCTGGTGTGTGGCCCTGGAATATTGCGCGCGCAACCCGTTCGACGGACTCACCGCCGGTAAGAAACCCGTCACGCGACGAGCCGATGAGGAGCGCGTCCGCTGGCAGCGCCCTCAACTGGCCCAACTGTTTGCGAGCCTGCGCAGCAAACAAGCTCAAAAGGGCAAAAGACTGAAAATCCAGGATTGGTGGGTGCCGCTGCTGTGTCTGTATGGCGGACTGCGGCCCTCCGAGGCTTGTCAGCTCAAAACCCAAAACATCAAACAGGTAGACGGCATCTGGTGTCTGGTGGTGGAGGCCGGTGAAGTCGGTCAAGCCCTCAAGACCTGCAACGCTTATCGCACAATTCCACTGCACCATGCGCTGATTGCGCACCAATTCCTGGACTATGTGTCTCATCGTCGCCACCAAGGGCAGACGTTCCTGTTCGATGACAAACCGTCAGGCAAGGATGACGATTGGTCACATAACCTCGTGTGTCGCTTCCAGCGTCATTTCAATGAGGCAGGTATCATCGGCAAAGGCCGCCCCACCATTTACGGGCTGCGGCATACCTTTATCGATGAGCTGCAACAGGCCGATGTGGCTGAGCACATCGTGGCGGAATTGGTGGGTCATAGCAAAAAGGGGCTCACGTTTGGGCGCTACGGCAAGCGACTAGGTATCGCGTTGCTGCGAGAAAAAATCGAGTCAATCCCCAGCGATTTAGTCGAATTTTGAATATCAGGCCAAATAGGCATTTGAGTGGGTGACGTATACCCACTCACGTGCTTGCCTGGCAAAGTAACATGTTGATTTTCATCATTAAAATAGTGTGACAGGCTTCTGCTGTTACTGGTCGTTAATTTGACAATTTATTTATTTCAAATATATTGAAAATTGACATTAAATTAGTTTTTGTTAGGTTTCACTTTTTATTTGACTTGGTTTTTGCTGAATGTAATCCTGCGCGAAATTATAATAATAAAAACAGGGTGCACATGAAAAACAACAACAATCTAAAATCAGATCCTCGTGAAAAAACGTTCAAAACCGCAGTAGAGGAACACCTTAACATAAAATATCAACAGGTATCAGACGCAACCTATGATGTTTTGTGTAGAAAGGCCAGGCAGCTTATCCGTAAATGGGGAAAAAAGAAGTTGGTTGATATTAATGCAACCGACATCGAAATGTATATTGCCAAACTGCTAAAACGCCTCAAAGGGAACACGGTCAATCAGTATATTGACATTATGCGACAGGTATTTAACAGGACCTATCGAGATGGCATTATAAAAATCAATCCGATGTGTCATGTCAAAAATTGTCGATTTGAGGTGGTAGAGCCTCAGCCATTCCTGCAATCAGAGATCCAGTTATTTATTGCACATCAACATATCAACCCTATTGGTGCAGCAATAATCCAGGTTGGTATTTCCACTGGACTGCGGATCAGCGAATTGTTGGCAATTAGCCGTGAGGCTATCGACCTGGATAAACGCACACTGCGTGTTGATCTGGCCCTGGTAGATGGTTGCTATAAAACGCCGAAAACCAAAAGCTCCTGCCGAACAGTCGAGTTGACTGTCCCCGCGGTGCAGGCACTGCGCACCCTTCTGGAGCATGCTAGGCATCGCAAAGAGAAAGCGATTTCGGTCATGTGTGCTGACAATCGTACGCGGATCAAACTGCACCGGACTTTATTAGCCTATTATCCGGATAAGCGACGTCAATACACCAGCGTCGATGAATTCAGAGAGGATTTTTTTGAGCCGTTTTGTGCCACTGCGGGGGTTGCCTACCGAGGGCCATCGCAATTTAGACATACCTATGCCAGTCAACTGTTGTCCGCAGGTGTTAATATCGAATGGATTGCCAAACAGATGGGGCATACAAGTACCGCAATGATAAGGCGCCATTATGGAAAATGGTTAGTCGAGGATGCTGCGGATTTCAAAACATTAGCCGAAAACGCGCTTGCTCGTTGTTTCCGCCTTAATGAGAAGCAGGCTCTGGTTCCGGCCAACAACTCAGAACTGGACATGGCTAAATTAATTGCCGACCCACAAATTCAGCAATATTTATTAGGGCTGGTTGCTCAATCAATGAAAAATATACATGTTGGTGAACCGCATTCTCAATCAGATTAGCGATAACTACTGTGATTCACATCGATATATTATTGATTCGATAACACGTTAAATAAGGGCCGTTAAGAGCCTAAGGAAAGATGATGGCGACTGATAAAACAAAAATTGAATATGAAAAGATTGCAAAGCATTTTTATATTCGTTTGGAAAGAAAATGTATCAAACTTACTGCTAAAAATATCTCAGATGAATTGTTAGCTTGTGCTCCTGAATATCGGCCCGCCTACTGGCGTCGCCTACGCGGGGCTCTTGCACATCATCAACGCACCTTAGGATATGACGATGCAGCTACACGCATTCTAGCATTGCATAACCCAGTCACAGCCAAAGGCAGCACGCTTTCCGTTAAACAGAAGCAGACTCGAGTTAAGTCGATCGCAGCAGAAGATGAAACTGTGCTTATTGACTATTTCAATGCACGGAATGATAAGTGCATGGTGGCTGCGATTAAACTGTTCAAACTCACCGGTATCAGACCCACAGAGCTGGCTGGCGTAACAGTCGATAGTAATCGGCTAACTGTTATCGGAGCAAAAAAGAGCCATCATGGTACACGCGGAGCTGACAGAGTGTTACAGCTGGATGGAATAACAGCACTGACGTTGTATATGCTTGTTACATTAGCACAAAAAGTAAATGTTGGGTGTCTGCAAGACAAACTATGCGCTGCGGGGAAGAATTTATGGCCGAAGCGCAAACATCTCCCTACATTTTATAGCTGGCGCCATCAAATGGGTTCGGAGCTCAAGGCATCAGGTATGGGGCGTTTACAAATTGCCTATTTGATGGGGCACCAAGCGACAGCCTCGATTGATCGTTACGGAAATCGAAAATCAGCAAAAGGAGGGCGCTTGCCGAGCTGTCCTGCTGATGCTGACCTGAGCCATATTAGAGTGACTCATAGCGTGCGGTCTACAGATAATAAAAATTACATCCAGCCGAGCACACCAATTTTGGTAGTCGAGCCAAATGAGGGTTCAAATGCGAAAGATAAATCAACCGGGATGGCTGCCTATATAAAAAGAAATAAACAAAAAGATGATGGTCTTTCGCGATAATCAGATCCACTGTCACTCGAAAAAATAAACATGCTAGAAAATACAAACACCTAACTATGATCTTCATTGGCGTAAATATAACATGTGACACTTACGAATGCGCACTTAAGTGCACCATGAAAACAATCGTAAGTACGCAAAAATATACAACCGTAAGCACGCTATTGAAAACCATACTTACGCACGTAAGTATGTGGGTGTGGTGAGAGTAGCGAACCCGGAACCCCCGTAGGTTGCGCAGCGACCGGAGTGGGGTGGAGAACCCATTTTTATGGAGGGTATGAAGCGATTAATATGGCATGACAAAGGAGCCGAATATAGGGGTCAAGGTGGAGTCTGACGAGGCACGAGGAGGAACTACCTTGATGCCTATATATCGGTGACGGTCATCCATATTGATGGCGAAATACCAGACATAAAAAATGTTTAGATGATTATTTGTTATTACACAAAACGCAGCCATAACATCGCTTGGTGCTGATCAATCGAGGGCGTTTACATCACAACCAGTATCTAACCAGCAGAATTTATGACAGCCGAAAAGGCACCATATTGTTTAACAACATAGAGGAAATAGATGAAAATTCTAAACGAAATTTTGGCAATCATTTCAGAACACCCGCGCACCGGATCTAGCAGGGTGCTGGCTGCTGCGTTGGCATCGGCATGTAACACTCAATACACAGTGTCATTGCTCGATGTGTCTGTGAGGCTCGATGAAAGTGGCAGGCGGCTGGTTGAGCGCCTTGCTCGGATCACTCTGGAAGCCGATTATTCGAACGATGCACAGGATCGGGCGCTCCAACGCCTTCGGGCGCTCGGGCTCATTTGCTGATCGAGGACAGACGACCAATGCCGCAATTATTGGTGGCATTTTTATACCTGATTATCCATGCCCTTCATACTGATAGCGCAATATCAGACATAAAAACACTGTATCTGCAACAACACGGGGTAGTTAATTATACATATACGCATGATTAGCTTATGCATATATGTAAACGATGAGACATATCAACATAGTACTAAGTCACCACAATAATATAGGTATGTTTATGAATAATGAAAAACATTATAATTTCAGTCCTGCTGCTGGATTAATTTCCAGCCAGCAAAGCCCTGATTGGGTGGTGGATAATCTAATTGAAAAAGGCGAACAGTGGATTATTAATGGCTCGCCCAAAACGGGTAAATCGCTGCTTGCAACGCAGTTGGGCTTGGCTGTAGCCAGCGGTAGTGTATTTTTAAATTGGGAAATTAAAAGGCCAGCGCTCGTATTGTATATGGATTTTGAGGTCAATGACAGATTGTTTTGGCAGCGGTACTACACCATGTCGGCACAGACCAACTTGGGAGATGCAAAAAACATTAAAACATTCTTGCGGTGCGGCGATTATAAATCGACTGATGTATTAGATCCTATGGCATCACAGGCAATAATAGATATTGTCAACGACATTCAACCGGATTTGATCATCTGGGATGTCCTCGCTCGGATGCATAATGCAGAGGAAAACAACAATGGCGAAATGGGTCAGGTGATGCGAGCCATTCGAAAAATCAGCGGCTCAGCTGCACACATCATCGTTCATCACGCAAGAAAGGCATCGCCTAATGCAGGTGGGGTTAACGCTGGCGTAATGAGCATGCGAGGAGCTTCTTCGATTCATGGTGAGGCCGATGGTGTCATCTCACTGGGGACGCGAGAGGGCCAGGGCGCTCGCTACAACCTGACGTTCAGTGCGAGGGCTGTTGAAACACCTGACGAAATACTCCTTAATCGTACTGGGCTGACATTAGTCAGTGCCATCGGGGAGGAGCGCGACAGGCTGATGGATGGGCTGCTGGAGGCACTGGAAGGCCAGGAGGCGATTTCTGCCACCACATTGACCGAGAGGTTTTGCCAGTATTTCTCTGTAAAAGAACGGCAGGCAAAAAATTACATAAAAAAATGTGTCGATAATGGTTGGGTGACAAGGGTGGCGACATCTGAACGGACTGAATATGTATTAACAGATGGCATTGCTATCACACATTTAGCAGATTCATCCACATCCGCCAATTAATTGGATGCAATGGTGCAATGAACTACATATATATAAGTATTGCATGTGATATATTGCACCCCCTTAACAATCCCCCGGCTCGATGAGGATAAATCTACTCTTATCCTCATCGGTTGACATCTCGAAAATAAGTAGGCATGAAAGCATCAAGCATTCATTTTAAAAAGTCTAGCCCCCCCGTTTGTTTTCAAATCCAAAAGGAATTTCTTCATGAAAACAAAAAATGGTTTTTTTTATGTTACTGGCTGGAATTGAACTTCATGCTGCCTCTTTTTCAGTGCGTTATCCTCCTTATCGCCATTTGTAAAAAGGCGTCTCATCGAAAAGCCGTCTTTACTTTCATAAATTCCACATAGCACTGCGTTCTATGTGAATATACGATCCAGAGTTTAGCTACGCAGGTCAAGACGTGGCGTAGCAAGGGAGGCAGGGCCGGTGGGCACGGCACAATCAGAATTCATCTCAGAGTGTGAGCTATCCACTTTGAACCCGTTAGGAGAGACCCGTCGGCAAAGTTACTGACGCGGGATCAGTCCTGAACGGCTTCGAAGTGTCTAAAGAAGTCGGGGTGATTCACCCTGTAGCAAAGGGGCTGGGTGAGGGACATATCCGTATCCTCTGCTAACCAAACTACCAGTTTAACAAAGCAGTCGCTCACTAATTCATTGAGCCTGCTCATATTTTTATCCATTTCCTCTTTCCATGTCTCGATCTACTCCCCTAAGATAGCCAAACGAAAATCCATCTCTCTGGGAAGCATCATGGGAGCGATTCGTGACACCATGTTGGTTAACAGCAGCGGGCTGAGGGCTGTAACTCAGGGGCGGTAGCCTTGCCTGATGAGATAGGTAAGCGAGTGGCTACCCGTTACTCAACATGGTGGCTGTACTAATTTTTTGGTTGTCAATCGGCAACATATTTCGTTCGGCGGCAAGCCGTGTGAGAAAAGCATTGACCTCAGCAGAATCGAGTTCCTGCGTGTGTCGCAGTTGATGAAAGCGTATGAAATTGCGGATCCAGTACAAGTAGGGCTTTTCAGTACGGATGCTGTAGTGATGTAAACGCATCACTGTCCTGACCTGTTCACGCAGGCGGGGCTTGCTGGCGTCTTCCATGGCTGCCCCCTATTCTGTTTTTATATACAGTAGTAATGATAGAGCAAAAAGAGGAGGTCAAGCGAATACGTTAAAGTATTAGAAGAATACTGGTAATATTCTGATTTAATTTGATTTTTTCGTGGCGACTATCAGAGCAAAGCGGAGTTATACGGAAGGCTCTGTTAACGGATTAGTACCGCCTTCCATCTAATCACTGTTATGCGTGAGCGCAGGAGAAGCAATTGCTCAAAAATTTAGTTTTAAAGTGGCTCCTTCCGAAAGTGATTTCAAGATCATGCGAATCTCGAATCCCAAGGTCGGGAGAAGAAGGTGAACAAGTAAACTGCTTTGTTGTAGCGTTAGATCGCGACAACGAGCCTTTTTTTGTTGCCACCGGATTTGAAAATGGTCGTCTGACTGGATTGAGGTGGAATGGTGAACGATATGCCGAAGAGCATTCTATTTCAATTGATGATCTTAATTGTGGCAGCTTGAGAATAACTCACTACTACGGCCTTTCTGAAGTTATCTACTCTAGCGTATATGATTTGGCTTGGAATTATTTTTCAAAAGTTGTTTATCTAAAAATACATCTTTACCGCTACATTAGCTCCGCTCATCAGTTTTTCTTTAATAAGAAGAAACTCGTTACTAAAAAGCGAATGGAGCTGATTCAATTTATGATGAATGATCAATTAGATCGCGAACATAACGGAATTGGTGTCATTGATTTAATGACCAAGCTGTATTCTATTAAGTGGGTTTTGCATCCATCAGCCGATGAGCAACAGAACAGGCTAGAGCTATACCTTGATTCTCTAGTTGAGTCCGGTGACCTGAGAAAGGTAAACACAGAGTACGTGGTTACGGGTAAAGCCATAAGTACGATTGAAAAGTACGAAGAAGAAGAGAGAAGACATACAGAAGCTGTAAAACTACAAAAGAGGATGGTTTTACTTACTATACTCATAGCTTTTGTGGCGATTGTTCAATCTGGAATTATTAAACTACCAGTGCTGCTAGATTTAGCATCAAGCAGCGAATCGCATAACAAGTAAATCCAGCCGACGCAAAAAACGCGCGGCTGATTTTGGCGTTAGGGCTCAAGGAGGAAAATTTGCCAAAATATGAAGTAGCTCATTTTAAAAATGATGAAGGTGTATGGGAGGCAGTTTCTTTTCGCGAGCTACACCGAGAAGAGCGAAGAGCAGAACTTAGAACCAAAGAGCTTAGAGATAAGCCTGATGGAAGCTATCAGCTTGGAATAAGAAACCATCCCCAAACGCCTCATTTTTATGAAATGAAGCCAATAAGGTTTGATATCGAACCCGGAGTAACGGAGAGTGAAGAGCATACGAAAGAGCAAATGATTATATGTTCTTTTTTAAACAAATATGCCAAGCATGAGCTGGGTTATTATGAAAGACCATGGGATGAAGAAAACAAAGGCTATGAATCATTTGCCAAACTGAAAAATTACCATTGGGCAAAGGAAGTTAAGTTTGGCTTGGTGTATGGCAAGTTTGTACTATTTGATATTTTGGGGAGAAGTTCATCTGAAATATCGCTGACCGACAAGACTCCGCTCGTTGCTATTGAAATTGTAGACACCCACTTTCATTCTAAAGAAGCATTCAAAGTACTATTAGAAACAAGCAAAAACCTTCCGCTAATTGTGGGCTATATGTTTTTGCCAAAAAAACCAAGATTAAACACAATCAAAGGCGTTAAAAACTCAAATTGGTATTGTAAAAATAGAATCCATTGTTATATAAGTGATGGGTCTTTTTGGTTTAGAAATGAGCGAGTTGAGGACCTATATGATGTAAATCCTCGTGAGCCAGAGGTTTACTACAATTTAATTAAAGAGCAACTATACGAACAAGGTTTTATTCGTACAAAGCCCTAACAAGCGGCGGCTGTCGGACTGGCAAAAGTTCCGGCCTTGCCTCCACTTTTACCAGCCGCAGAGCCGAGCGTTAGAGGTTGTCATGTCCGACGCCACTAAAAGCATCAAAGATGCGCTAGCCGAAGCACTGACTAAATCTGAAGAGAAAGGTGATCTTGTCATTGCCACAAGTGTTATCAACAACGTCACCGAGCCAATGGCAGAGGCGGTCAAAGCCGTATATGCAGGAATCTTCACAAATCAAGAACTGGCTGCACTGAGCAATCTAGTATTTCAAGCAACATCTGATACCAAGTTTTACGACTGGGAAATGCCAACACTTGTTGGGTACACTCGTGAAGAGATGCAAAGTTTAGGAGAAAAGCTCCGTGAGCTTGCCACCCTCTAACAACTGGTTCAAATCGTTCGCTTCGCTCACTGGGACGGGCTAAAGCCCGCCCCTTAACCAAACGTTAGATGAATATCGAGAAATAGAGAGCAATGGACTCAGGAAAAGAAGCAAGGCTAGGAATTCTAGAACGGGACGCAAAGCGAGATATCATTGCGCCTTTTGAAAGACACAATTGGGAATGCTCAATTGATGGGCAATTTCCCAATGGTGAGTATATTGTTATTAAACTAAATAAATCTGATTCTGAGTTCAAAGTTGGCTTGCTGTATTCTTGTGCCACGGCAAATGGCATTTATAAAATTCTAGACAAGACTGTTGATTTGATAGTTCTTAATGGCGGCTTCTATCATCTTGAATCGTATGCTTATGGTATCGAAACTGAAGTCATCGAAAAATCCAGCATCCAAACTTATGTAATCAAGTGGAATTCGTTGGTTTCCGAAGGAAAAATTTCTGTGGGCGGACCAGAAAAACCCAAGATCAAACCAAGAGAGTTTACAAGCCATATTCAATCCGAGAGTCCCATTAAACAAATTTGGACTCGAATAAAGCAGTTCAAGACTAAAGGTCTATCTAAAAAATTGGTTATTGAACGATATGCTTCAAAAGCGATAACTTACTCTAGCGAAGTGGCTGAATGCAAAGCAGAAGGACTAGCGTTTTGTATTCAAAACGGATGTGATTACTTTGAAGCTGCAAGTGAGCAAAAACTAAACCAGAGGATTGTAAGTCTATATTATGGCGCAATTGCATTTGCTTCTGCTGAAATGCTTGCTGCGCCAGAGGGGCCTGATTCGCTTGATGAGGTTGAGAATATGACCAAATTTGGGCATGGCCTTTATACATTTGACTCGCTTGATGAGAACTCCTTTGAGGGCTTTGTTGTAGGCGTACTATCAAATGGCTTTTTCAAAAAATGGGTGGAGTTCTTGGGTTCCGATATTTCATCTTTCCCAGATAAAAAACCAAAAAAATCCTCCGATATAGATTTATCAAAGAATGAAGTCACCACTCTTATTGAGTTGTTTTCAAGAATACCTGAATTAGAAGATCTATTCTTATTGGTCACTAACTCCCCCCCAAATTGGTTAACATTTAGTTATGATTCAGAGTCAAATGGTAGTTTTGGGCTGAATATACCGAGGCTAAGGGAGACCTATGTAACTATCAATGATATTTCATGCTCTAAATCAAAAGAAGATATAGCAGCTTTATCCTTGCCACTAGATCAAATTGAATACCAAACATCGGAATATCCTGGCCTTCACTTTAAAGCTCTAGTTAAACACCCCGAAGAAGAATACTGGCATGGAGTGCTAAAACAACATCGCAGTCCATATACAAGTTCCAGTGTAATAATTCCTATCTTCGGTTCGGTGGGCGAGTATCGAGCAATTTGTGTAGCTTTGCTTTACTCCTTATCGATATTGGTTCGATATAGGCCTAGCATCTGGCGCGAAGTTGTTTCTGGTAAGCATGAAAATTACTTGGCACTCATCGAAGAGTTTTTAGATGTTTATGAGCGCCTTGCGCCTCAAGAATTTCTTGAAAACCTGCTGTCAAAGCCAATTCATGTTACTCAATCTGGATCAATGTTTGCGAGCATATGAAAAGTCATCTAACAAGGCGCTGCTGTCGGACAAATTTTCCGCAGCGCTCCAAATTTGCCGCAGAGCGCGGCGTTAGGCACAATCCGTTGTTGACATAAGTTATAAATTTTTAGAGAATGGAGACGGCTACGCGGTTCAGAGCCGCTGACATGTAAATGACAGTGATAAAATTCTACTGACCAAAAGGTAGAAGCCTGGACTCTAGCCCCAAATTACAATGAAAAATATCAAATTTAAAATATATCATCCAACATTAGATCCTGTTTCAGACCGTACTTTCCGCTCAATACTTAAAAAGTTCTCCACGTTACTTCGAGAGATTCAATATCAAGAAGTCTTCTTTTTAATAAACCATAGCAACATTACTAAATCAGAAAAACAATCTCTTCAAGACCGATTGAAAGGCCCCCTCAATCATATTGACGCTTACTACATTGAGCGTATTGAAAAAGGTAGCATCATTATCGAAGCAGTGCTGACTGCTACAGGATTATGGCTTTTAAAAAATACAATAGGTGAGTCGATCAAGGAAGCTTGGAAGCAATCTGACATGCATGAATCGATAGTTTCTTACCTATCAGAACCACTTCAGCGTGAAAAAGTGATTGATAGGAATGTAGATAGGGTTATTGATGCATGGAATATGGATGGTTTTTTAATAGAAAATACAACGAAAGAGAAAGTTGATGAAAATACTGTGGTTTTTACAGTTAATCTAAAAACCGATCCATTACTTGAAACTCATATAAAAGATAATCTTCAACGAATAGATACTGAATTAGTTATCCGAGAAATTAAAACAGAAATTGAACGATTACGTAGCCAGCAGTAAGTGCCTAACAAACGGTTCAAGAGGGACAGCCAACGTGTGGCATTTTTATTATGCGTTGGTTTTTGTGATTACGGTGTTATGCGGAGGCTTGGTAGTGGCGATGTCTGCCCCTTAACCGGGCGTTACCGCAAAGCAGGAGTTCGCGAGGACGTGAATCGATTCGCCATTTAGAGGAAACGATAACATGATTCCGATAGTTAGAAAGCATGTTCATGTTCTTGACATTCCAGAGTTTCTCTTTATAAAGGATATAGAAAACTCATGGCAAGAGCTTGAGTCAATTTCGCTGTTTTTATAGTAGACAATTTTGCCGTAAGTCATTGAATGTAAAGGTTATGTTTGTGCTGTGATATCCAAAAGTGAGGGTTCGAATCCCTCCCTCACCGCCAAATTGCAAAGCCCGACCTGATGGTCGGGCTTTTTGCTTTCTGGCGTTTCTCGTACTGCGCAAATCCTGGCGGGAAAACGGACAGGTGCCGGTGAGTGCATGTCATCAGGCAACCCGCCTAGCCTCGACCAGTGAAGGGGCCTGTTCACCGGCGCGTCTGAGCTTGATAAAGACCCGCGCGGTGAGCCGGGTCAGCAGCTCGTAGGGGATAGTGCCTATCTTCTCGGCCACCTGTTCCACCGGCAGTCCTTCCCCCCACAAGGTTACCTCGTCACCACTCTTGTCGCGGGCCCCGGGGCCAAGATCGACCGTGATCATGTCCATGGAGACACGACCGACAATGGGCACCCGACGATCATTGACCAGCACAGGGGTGCCCTCGGGCGCCATGCGCGGATAACCGTCCCCATAGCCGACAGCGACCACACCGAGGATGGTGTCATGAGGGGCCACCCAGTGGCCGCCATAGCCGACGTTTTCTCCCTGCTTGCATGCCCGGGTGGCGATAAGCTGACTCTTGAGGGTCATCACCGGGCGCAGATCGTGCTCGCTGGCCAGTTGCCCACCAAACGGAGAGGCGCCATAGAGCATGAGTCCGGGTCGGATCCAGTCACTGCGTGAATCCGGCCAGGCCAGGATCCCTGCCGAGTTGGCCATGGCTCGCTCGCCCGGCAGATGGGCGGTGAGGCGGTTGAACTCCGCTATCTGCAACTGGGTGGCCGGCCCATCCTGCTCATCGGACTGGCTGAAGTGGGTCATGAGATTGAAAGGCTGTACCACATTCTTGCAACGGGTGAGCCGCTCGATAAAGGCGGGCAGCTCTTCGGCGCGCAGCCCCAGCCGGTTCATCCCGGTATCGAGCTTGAGCCAGACCTTGATGGGAGCGGGCAGGTGGGCCTGCTCGAGCAGCGCCAGCTGCTCGCGGGTGTGGATGGTGGTTTGCAGATCGTGGGCCGCCAGCAGGGGAAGTGCCTCTGCCGAGAAGAATCCCCCCAGCACCAGGATGGGCTTGGTGAAGCCGTTGGCGCGCAGTACCAGGGCCTCCTCGACCCTGGCCACCGCATAGGCATCGGCCCGGGCCAGGGCATGGGCGACCGGCAGCAGGCCATGGCCATAGGCATTGGCCTTGAGGACCGCGATGATCTTGCTGTGGGGGGCATGGCGCCGTACCACGGCAAAGTTGTGTTGCAAGGCATCCAGATCGATGCTGGCGGTAACAGTGTTCATGATGTGCCATTTCTTCCGTGAAATAGAGAAAAAGGGTTGCCCTCTATCAAGGGGCAAGGTCATTTGGCATCCCACATCCAGGGGATGTCCTGCGTGAATCTCTGTGTCGGGATAACGTCCTTATTGGCAGCCGATAGCAACTTGGATACTGATCGGCGCCTGCTGTGATAAAGGGGACTGTTATCCATGTCGGCCTGCGAGCCTTTATTTCCTCAGTCTCTTTTGCCAGTTCAGACAGTCATGAATGCCATTGCTGGTGTATCTGACTGCTTGTGTTTTATTTATGTTATCAGTTGGTCTGTTAGTGGTAAACAAAGTGAGATATTAAATCGATCTTTATGGGTTTTGCGGTTTTAAACTCCGCGTAAATTTCTCGATTGGTGGTTTGTGTCATGTTTAATGACATTGGCAGCGATTTCTATCCAGCGTATCGGGTTTATCCCAGCCAGCCTGGTGGTGCAGCCGGTCTATGGCGTGACAACGTGCGCCATCGACTGCGCTACGACCCGGAATTAAAGTGCGAATAGCAAATACTGAATATCGGCTGCTGACTGACAAGAGCTGCGAGCATCGCATGCTGACGAGCCGGCCCCGCGCTCCGGTTCGGGGCGTTGCGCAGAGAGTTGGCGCAGAGTGTGAGGGCAGAGTGCTGCGCAAGGAGAGACTACGGCCAGGGCAATGGAGGCCAGAAGGTCATTGGCGCTCGGAGCCGGCTCGGGTATAGTCCTGCGCCAACAAGATTGGTTCGGCCGGGTAGTCAGGCTCCCTCGGGAGCAGAGCACAGCATCTCCAGCCGATACAGCCTCAAAGGATACTTAGCCCATGAAATTCAGTCCCCTGCTCGATGAGATGATGAAAGCCCTGCAGGTGCTCCCCGGGGTGGGCCCCAAGTCCGCCCAGCGCATGGCGTTCACCCTGCTCGAGCGCGAGCGCAGCGGTGGCTTGCGGTTGGCCCAGCTGCTCAGTCGGGCGCTGACCGAGATCGGGCACTGCAGCTACTGCCGCACCTTTACCGAAAATGATCGCTGCGATATCTGCGCCAATCCCAAGCGCGAAGAGAATGGTTTGCTGTGCGTGGTAGAGAGCCCGGCGGACGTGGCGGCCATCGAGCAGACCGGCCAGTTTTCCGGTCGCTACTTCGTGCTGATGGGCCACCTGTCGCCCCTCGATGGCATAGGCCCCGAGGAATTGGGGCTCGACATTCTGGAGCGGCGCCTGAAAGAGGAGGCCATCAGCGAGCTTATCCTCGCCACCAACCCCACCATCGAAGGGGATGCCACCGCCTGGTATATCGCCGACATGGCTCGTGCGGCCGGTGTCGAGGTGAGCCGCATCGCCCACGGGGTGCCGGTGGGGGGCGAACTGGAGCTGGTGGATGGCACTACACTCTCCCACTCCCTGATGGGGCGCCAGCGCCTGACTTAAGCCCGCTGGCCGCCTGTTGGTGGCGACACGTATTGGCCGAAAAATCGGCAATCGAACGGAAAAAGAGGGGCGAGTGAGGCAGATTGCACACTCGCCCCTTGATATTTGATCGGCCGTCCCCATCTAGGTTGGGCGTATGTTCAACCCGATGTTTCTGAGGATTGGTCCATGACCCAAAGTGTTCATGCCGAAACCCACGGCTTTCAAACTGAAGTCAAACAACTGTTGAGCCTGATGGCCCACAGCCTCTACTCCAACAAAGAAGTATTCCTGCGCGAGCTTATCTCCAACGCCTCCGATGCGGCGGACAAGCTGCGCTTCAAGGCGCTCTCCGATGCCTCTTTGTTCGAAAACGACGGCCAGTTGCGTGTGCGCCTGGTGGTGGACAAAGAGAAGCGTACCCTGACCATCTCCGATAACGGGATCGGCATGACCCGGGATCAGGTGATCGAGCATCTGGGTACCATCGCCAAATCCGGCACCGCCGAATTTTTCAAGAACCTCTCCGGTGATCAGGGCAAGGATTCCCAGCTGATCGGTCAGTTCGGGGTAGGTTTCTACTCCGCCTTCATCGTCGCCGACAAGGTGACCGTGGTCTCCCGCGCTGCCGGTACCGAGCCGAGCCAGGGCGTACAGTGGGAATCGGAAGGGGAAGGCTCCTTTACCGTGGCTGACGTGACCAAAGAGGGTCGCGGTACCGACGTCATCCTGCACCTGCGCGCCGAAGAGGACGAGTTCCTCGACGACTGGCGCCTGCGCTCCGTGGTAGGCAAGTATTCCGACCACATCAGCGTGCCGGTGGAGATGTATAAAGAAGGCACCCCGGATCGGGAAGAAGATGGCGAGACCATCGTCGGCACCCCGGGCGAGTGGGAGCAGGTCAACCGTGCCACCGCTCTGTGGACCCGCAACCCGAAAGACATCAAGGATGAGGAGTATCAGGAGTTCTACAAGCACGTCGCCCACGACTTCGAAGATCCGCTGCTGTGGGGTCACAACCGGGTGGAAGGGGCTCAGGAGTACACCAGCCTGCTCTACGTGCCGGCCCGTGCACCGTTCGATCTCTACAACCGCGAACAGAAGCATGGCTTGAAGCTCTACGTGCAGCGCGTCTTCATCATGGACGACGCCGAGCAGTTTATGCCGACCTACCTGCGCTTCGTCAAAGGGGTGCTGGACTCCAACGATCTGCCGCTCAACGTGAGCCGCGAGATCCTGCAGGACAACAAGGTGACCGCCTCCCTGCGCAAGGCCTGCTCCAAGCGGGTGCTGACCATGCTCTCCAAGCTGGCCAAGGATGACGCCGAGAAGTACGCCAAGTTCTGGAAAGAGTTCGGCAATGTGCTCAAAGAGGGCCCGGCCGAGGATTACGCCAACCGCGAAGAGATCGCCAAGCTGTTGCGCTTTGCCAGCACCGCCGGCGAAGGCGAAGCCCAGACCGTTTCGCTCGAGGATTACGTTGGCCGCATGAAGGAAGGCCAGCAGAAGATCTACTACATCACCGCCGACTCCTATGCCGCGGCCAAGAACAGCCCGCACCTCGAGATCTTCCGCAAGAAGGGTGTCGAAGTGCTGCTGATGTGGGAGCGGGTCGACGAGTGGCTGATGAGCCACCTGACCGAGTTCGACGGCAAGCAGCTCATCTCCGTTACCCGTGGCGAGCTGGATCTCGGCGATCTGGAAGACGAAGCCTCCAAGCAGGCGCAGGAGGAGGCCGAGAAGGCCAACGCCGGCCTGGTTGAGCGGGTCAAGAAGAGCCTGGGCGATGCAGTGAAAGAGGTGCGTGTCACCCACCGTCTGACCGACTCCCCCTCCTGCATCGTTACCGACGCCTACGGCATGAGCACCCAGATGATCAAGCTGATGCGCGCGGCCGGTCAGCCGGTGCCGGAGCAGAAGTACATTCTGGAGCTCAACCCCGACCACGCTCTGGTGAAGAAGCTCGACACCATCGAAGACGAGGCGCTGTTTGGCGAGTGGGTCACCCTGCTACACGAACAGGCCCAGCTGGCCGAGCAGGGCGGGCTGAACGATCCGGCGAGCTTCGTCTCCCGCATCAACCGTCTGCTGCTGCAAGCCTAAGCGGCAAGCATCAACAAAAAGCCCACTGCATGCAGTGGGCTTTTTTTATCCGCAAGGGAAAAGGCTATCGACGGTATTCGTTGTCGTAGTTTTGAATGAGGCGGCGAGTCACCTCGTGCTGGGGATCGGCGAATACCTTGAGCGTCTTGCCACGCTCCACCACGCGTCCCTCATGCATCACCAGCACCTCGTCACTGATGTGGCTCACCACCCCCAGGTCGTTGGCCACCAGCACATAGCTGAGCCCCATGGTCTCCTGCATCTCCAGCAGCAGGTTGATGATCTGGGAGCGCACCGAGATATCCAGGGTAGAGAGCGCTTCGTCCGCCACCACGATTTTGGGATTGAGAATGAGGGCCCGCGCCAGCGCCACTCGCTGCTGCTGACCGGCGGAGAGCATCTGGGGGTAGAAGAGGGCGTGATCCGGCAGCATGCCCACCATGCGCAGGGTCTGGATCACCTTGTCCTGCCGCTCCTCCTCCGTCATCTCGGTGTTGAGACGCAGCGGGGTCTCCAGGATCTGGCCGACCCGGATCTTGCGGTTGAGGGAGGAGTTGGGGTCCTGGAAGATCATCCGCAGCAGCTTGCAGCGGGTCTGGTAGTCGCCGTGCACCATCCGCTGGCCATTGATGGCGATCTCGCCGCCGCTGGGTTCTATCATGCCAGCGAGAATGCGCGCCAGGGTGCTCTTGCCGGAGCCGGCCTCGCCGACGATGGCCAGGGTCTGGCCCACTTCAAGGTCAAACGAGAGGGGCTTGATGGCTTCCACCGCCTGGCGCCGGAACAGGCCGGTGCGGTTCTGATAGGTCTTGCACAGGCCCCTGACCTGCAACAGGGAGGGTTCGAGTTCCTGCTGGGCCGCTTGCGGGGGAAGGTTGACGGTCAGGCTCATTTCTTGGGTTCTTCCATATTCAGCGGGAAGTGGCAACTGAACTGATGGCCCTTGATCTTGCTCATCAGCGGGGTCTGTACGCACTGCTTCTGGGCGTGGGGACAGCGGGGGCCGAGGCGACAGCCGATGGGCAGGTGCTGCAGCGGCGGAATGACCCCTGGCAGGGTTTCGAGTCGCGACTTGTGGCGCACCAGCTTGTCAAAGTCCGGGATGGATTTGAGCAGGGCGTCGGTATAGGGGTGGTGGGGGGTCTCCAGGATCTGCTCCCGGGTGCCCACCTCCACCATCTGGCCGCAGTACATCACGTTGATGGTGTCGGTCAGGTTGGCGATGGCGGCGATGTCGTTGCTGATGATAAGGATGGTGGTGTTGCCCAGCTTGTTCATCTTGTCCAGCAGCCGCAGGATCTGGGAGTGAGTGGTGGACTCCATGGCGCTGGTGGGCTCGTCGGCCACCAGCAGGCGCGGCTGGTTGGCAATCGCCATGGCGATCATCACCTTCTGGCACATGCCATCTGACAATTCGTGGGGGTAGGCGCGCATCACCTTGCGGTGATCCTTGACGCCGACCCGGTGGAGCAAGGCGATGGCCTTCTTCTTGCGCCACTGGAAGCGCTGCCAGAACTGCCCCTCGAACGAGTCGGTCGGGATCGCCTCCTCGAGCTGGGTGCCTATCTCTTCGGAGGGATCGAGACAACTGATGGGATCCTGGAAGATCATGGCGATCTCGCGGCCCATGATGCGGCGCCGCTCCCGCGGGGCCATGGTCAGCAAGTCCATGTCGTTGAAGCGCATCCGGTCGGCGCGCACCGTCCAGTTATCCTTCTGGATACCGACGATCACCTTGGCCACCAGACTCTTGCCGGAGCCGGATTCTCCCACCAGGCCGCGGATCTCTCCCTCGGCCAGGGTCAGACTCACCTTGTCCACTGCCTTGACCTTGCCCTGTGGGGTATCAATTTCGATGGTGAGATTGCGAATATCGAGCAGGGGCATCAGTGACCTTCCTCATGACGATGTGGCACTGGGCGCGCCACGGCGCCGGTGCTGACATGGGCGTTATCGAACAGGGGATGCATCAGTCATTCCCCTCCTTGAGTGCCTCACGAATGCCTTCCCCCACCAGGTTGGTCACCAGCACGCTGAACAGGATGGCGATGCCGGGCAGGGTCACGGTCCAGGGGGCGAGGTAGATGAGATCCCCCGAGTCGCCGAGCATGGCCCCCCACTCGGGTTGCGGCGACTGGGCGCCGAGACCGAGAAAGCCCACCGCCGAGATGTCGAGGATGGCGGCCGACAGGGTACGGGTGGTCTGGGTCACCAGGGTTTCGACGATATTGGGCAGGATGGCGAGGCGCATGATCCGGAAAGGGGGCGAACCATCGAGGCGGCTTGCGGTGATGTACTCCTTTTGCATCTCGGCGTGCACCGCGTTGTAGGTGGCGCGGATGAAAGGGGGGATCAGCGCCAGCGTGATGGCGATCAGGGTGTTGAACAGGCCTGGCCCCAGGATGGCGACCACCAGGATCGCCAGCAGCAGGGAGGGGATGGAGAGCAGGGTATCGAGCAGGTGGTGCAGCACGCTCGATTTGAGCCCCTTGCTCATGCCCCCCAGGATGCCGATGGCCGAACCCACCACCAGGGCGATGACCACTACTACCAGTGCATAACCGAAGGTGAGGCGTGCGCCCACCACCAGGCGGGAGAGCATGTCACGGCCCAGATCGTCGGTGCCGAGGAAGTAATCGATGTTGCCGTTGTTGGACCAGGAGGGGGCCAGCAACAGGTGGGTGGGATGCTGCTCGTCAATGCCGTAGGGCACCAGCAGCGGTCCGAACAGGGTGATGGCGATCAGCAGCAGGAAGCACCAGAGCCCCGCCATCGCCAGGGGATTGCGGCGATAGGCAGCCCAGGTCTGCTCCATGGGGGAGAGGATCTTGAGCTCGGGATAGATGTTCGATTTATCTTGCATAGGATACCTGGCTCCGGGTTACGCCATGAGCGCGTTCAATCTTGTCTGGCATACAACTCTTTGCGCCTCGCCGGATAGATAAGGGTGGTCAGCAACTCGGTGCTGACGCTGATGAAAATCACGAAACTGGCCACCACCAGGGTAGCGCCGCGAATGGCGGCGTAGTCCTGCAGGGCGATGCTGCTGATGAGCCAGCGGCCAATGCCGTGCCACTCGAACACCACCTCGGTGATCATGGCGGAGGTGAGCACGCTGCCAAGCTGCAGGCCGAGCAGGGGCAGCACCGGGGGCAGGGCATTTTTCAGGCCATGACGCCAGACGATCTGGGCCCGGGAGAGGCCGCGGCTCGCCGCCGCCTTGATGTAGTTCTGCTTCATCACGTCGATGAGGGAGCTGCGCACATGGCGGATCACCTCGGTGGTGGGCACTACCGCCAGCACCAGGGAGGGGAGAATGAGGTGGCGCAGGGCATCGTGCAGCGCCGCCTCCCGCCAGGGTTCGTGGCTCAGCAGTACATCGATCAGGGCGATGCCGGTGATGGTGGGCACGTCATAAAGCAGGCTGATCTGGCCGGAGGCAGGCAGCCAGCCGAGATCCAGCGAGAAGAGCATCACCACCAGCAGGGCCAGCCAGAACACGGGGACGGCATAGCCGATCAGTCCCGCCGTCATGATGGAGAGATCGAGCCCCCGTCCCTGATAGAGGGCGGCCAGGGTGCCAAGGGGAATCCCCACCAGCAGCGAGATGGCAAAGGCCGCGAAGCAGAGGATCAGGGTGGCGGGGAAGTAGTGGCGGATCTCGTCCAGTACCGGCAGCCCGGAGACGCTGGAGAGCCCCAGATCGCCGGCCAGGATGCGGCGCAGGAAGTCGGGATAGCCGCGCCAGAAACTGAGCTCGTGGCCGATGAGGCGATACTCCAGCAGATAGGCGACCAGGGTCAGCGCCAGCAGGGTGATGAGCAGCAGGTTGATGCGACGCAAGGTGTAGAGAAACATGCTTACTCCCTGTAGGCCTGATTGAAGACTGTGCCACCAAAGGGCATCAGCTGCAGCCCCTCGATATCGCTGCGGCTGATCTGGGTGCGCAAGGCATGGGCCAGCGGAATGAGCGGCAACTGCTCGTTGAGCAGGGTCTGGGCGTAATAGTAGTTGCGCAGCCGAAACGCCAGCTGGGGTGTGGTGACCGCATCGTCAAGCAACTGATCGAAGGCCGGGTTGCACCAGCGGCTGTAGTTGTTGCCCCGCTCCACCGCCGAGCAACTCAGCAGCTGGCGAAAGAAGTTGTCCGGGTCGGCGTTGTCGGCAATCCAGCCAGACAGCAGGCTGTCATACTGCCCCTTCATGAGGCGGCGCTCAATGACGGGCCAGGCCTGCTGCACTATCTTGAGCCTGATCCCCACCCTGGCGAGATCATTGCGCATCAGTTGGGCGGTCTTGATGGCATCTGGGTTGTAGGGGCGGGCGTCCGGCTGCACCAGCACCTGCATCTCGAAACCCTGCTCCAGACCCGCCTGTTTGAGCAGTAGGCGGGCCCGTTTCAGGTCCTGCTTGCGTTGGGGCAGGCTCGGGTTGTAACCCCAGGAGAGGGGCGGCAGCAGACTGTTTGCGGGCAAGCCTGTATCGAAGTAGACCGCCTGCAGCAGATTGTCGACATTGATGGCGCTGGCGATGGCCTGGCGTACCTTGATGTCGTTAAACGGCGGCTTGCGGGTATTGAGGGCCAGGAAGGCGACGTTCATCCCGGACTGGACCGACAGGTTGAGATCCGGGTGCTGCTTGATCACTGACAGCTGGCTGGCAACCGGGGTGCTCATCACGTCGCACTCGCCGGTCAGCAGTTTGGCCAGTCGCTTGGAAGATCTGGGAGTGATGTCGTAGACCAGCTGTTCAATCCTAGCCTCGCCGCCCCAGTAGCCGGGGTGGCGCAGGTAGCGGATGAACTCGTTGTGGCGGTACTCCTTGAAGCGGAAGGGGCCGGTGCCGATGGGGCGGTTGTCGAGCAGCGCCGGGGTGCCGGCTTTGAGCATCTGATCGGCATATTCGGCGGAGAGGATCACCGCATAGTCGCTGGCCAGGGTGGCGAGGAAGGAGGCATTGGGCTGGTTGAGCTCGAACACCACTGTCTGCGGATCTTTCGCGTAGACCCGCTTGATCAGCTGATCCTGCCCCAGGCTGTAGAAATAGGGGTAATCGCCGCCGGAAACCTGGTGATAGGGATGAAGGAGATCGAGCTGGCGCGCGTAGGTGAAGACCACATCCTCGGCGTTGAGGGTGCGGGTCGGCGTAAACCAGGGGGTCTGGTGAAACGTGACGCCCTGGCGCAGGGTCAGGGTATAGGTGAGGCCATCCTCGCTTATCTGCCACTTGCTCGCCAGGGCCGGCTCCAGCGTCAGGGTATTGGGGTTGACCTCCAGCAGGCGGTCATAGAGCGGACGGGCACTGGCGTCCAGCGTCACCCCCGAATTGGAGACATGGGGGTTGAAGGAGAGGGGAGAGCCCTCGGCGCAGTAAATGAGCCCGGTTTTCGAGGCCTCGGACTGCTTCTGGCAGCCGGTGACCAGCACCAGCAGACCGAGCAGCAAGGGTTTGAGCATTCTCATTGTCTAACCATGTTTTTATACGAAGGTGACAGCGTCGTGGCTGGCGTGTCGCGAGAGCCGGTCTCAACCGATCTCCGTCTGGTCCTGTTCTGCATCATTGTCACCATCTTGCAACTGATACTTGCGTAGCATGCCACGGAACTGGTGATAGCTTAAGGCCAGCAGTTGGGCGGCTTTGCGCTGATTATACTGGGATTGCTGCATCGCTTGCTTGAGTAAATTAATCTCGTACTCCGCCACCGCCTGCTTCAGATCGAGCGGCAGGGCCAGGAGGGGCGTCATCCCGCCCGCAGGAACAGAGCGCTCTTCCGGTATGGCTGGCGTTGTGGCGACCGCCGTTTGGCGCGGCCGCCAAGGGGAGTCGAAGGGATTGATCACCAGATCCGACAGCGGCAACTGGGGATTGCCCTGACGGTAGATGCTGCGCTCCACCACGTTCTTCAGCTCCCGCACGTTGCCAGGCCAAGGGTAGTCCAGCAGCAGCTGGGTCGCTTTTCGCGAGAACCCGGCGAACAGCGGATAGCCCAGCTCCCGGGTCATGCCGTGGGCAAAATGCTCTGCCAGCATCAGAATGTCTTCCCGGCGCTCGCGCAGCGGGGGCAGGGTGATGACGTCAAAGGCGAGCCGGTCCAGCAGATCGTGGCGAAATTGCCCCTTGGCCGCCAGCGCCGGCAGATCCTCGTTGGTGGCGCACACCAGCCGAACATCTACCTTGAGGGGCTTGGCACCACCGACCCGTTCGAACTCGCCATATTCGATGACCCGCAGCAGTTTCTCCTGCACCCGGGCGCTGGTGGTGGCCAGCTCGTCGAGAAACAGGGTGCCGCCGTCGGCCCGCTCGAAGCGCCCCTGGTGGCGCTTGGCCGCGCCGGTGAAGGAGCCCGCCTCGTGACCGAACAGCTCGGTTTCCAGCAGACTCTCGCTCAGGGTGGCGCAGTTGACGGTGACAAAGCTTTGATCCCAGCGCGTCGAGAGATAATGTAGGCGGTGGGCGATGAGCTCCTTGCCGGTTCCCCGCTCACCGATGATCAGCACGGGTTTGCGCAGCGGGGCGAGGCGTGAGGCCTGCTCAATGATCTCGAGAAACGCGTTGGATTCTCCCAGCAGGCTTTCCGTGGCCGTGGTCATAGTGATCCCTGTCGGTTATAAAAGCTGGTCAATCTTACCAAAAGTTGGTGATTTTTATCACCACTTGTACCGGACACCTTGAAGCGCGATCATTCTGCCCCCATATAAATCAAAGAGTTAAATTTCGTTCCAGATTGGCACACAAGTTGCCATTGTCAATGGAGAAACAACGCCATGCCAATAACAGGAGTGCAATCATGAGTATTTTTTCCCGTCTGGCCGACATCATCAATTCCAACCTGACGGCCCTGCTCGACAAGGCAGAAGATCCCCAGAAGATGGTGCGCCTGATCATCCAGGAGATGGAAGACGAATTGGTGAAGGAGCGCTCCAATCTGGCCCGCTTCCTCGCCAGCCAGAAAGAGATCGGCCGTCAGGTCGCCCGTCATCAGGAGCGGGTGGACGAGTGGCAGGCCAAGGCCGAACTGGCCCTGACCAAGGGACGTGAGGATCTGGCCCGCGCCGCCCTCATCGAGAAGAAAAAGCAGACCGAGCTGGCCGATGCGCTCCTGCGCGAGCAGCAGGCGGTGGACAGCGGCATCGAGAAGCTGGGGGAGGAGATCCGTCAGCTGGAAGCCAAGCTCGAAGATGCCCGCGCCCGCCAAAAAGCGATGGCCATTCGCAGCGAAGCGGCCAGCAGCCGTCTCAACGTGCAGAGCCAGGTGGCCCGTGGTGACAGCCAGGCGGTGGTCAGCAAGTTCGAGCGCATGGAGCGTCGCATCGACGAGATGGAGGCCCGCGCCGATCTGGGACAGTCCGACAAGGCGCTGGATCAACAGTTTGCCGAGCTGGAGGTGGACGATCAGATAAGCCGCGAACTCGAGGCCATGCGTCAGAAGCTGGGCCAGGGCGACAGTGCGCCGAAACAGGGGGAGTAACAGATGGAAGATCTGCTGGGTGTATTGATGGTTCCCATGGTGGTCTTCATGGTGGTGGTGGCTCCCATCTGGCTGGTGCTGCACTACCGGGCCAAGGGGCGGATCGGCGCCGGGTTGGCCGATAGCGAGCGGGAGCAGCTGCAAGGGCTGCTGGCCCGTGCTGAGAAGATGCAGGAGCGGGTCGGGGCACTCGAGTCGATTCTGGACGCTGAAGTCCCGGGCTGGAGGAACAAGGTATGAACAGCGCGTATCGTGAGGGGCGCAATCTCTATCGCGATCCCCGCCAGGGCAAGATAGCGGGGGTCTGCGCCGGTCTTGCCGACTATTTCGGGGTGGAGACCTGGATCGTGCGCCTGCTGGCCATCAGTGGCCTCATCTTCGCCGGCTTTATTACCTTCACGGCTTATATGGCGGCCTGGTTTCTGCTCGACAAGAAGCCGGTCACTCTCTATGAGCAGGAGGAAGAGGCCTTTGCCGAGGTACGAATGAAGGCGCGCAGCTGGCAGGCGGGGATCACCCCCCATCAGGCTCTGGGGCGGATTAATCGCGAGCTCGATGCACTGGAGCCCAGGTTGCAGCAGATCGAGAAGCTGGTGACCTCCAAGGAGTTCACCCTGCAGCGGGAGTTTCGCAAGCTGTAAGCCAGCCACCGGCCTTGTGCGAACCTCTCACCCCGCAGACAGGTACCTGCCGCCACCAAGGTGGCGGCAGGTGCCCATCGGCAGAGGCGAGTGTTTGGACGGGGAGACTATCCAAGCCAATCAGTAACACCATCACCAACCCAATCACCAAGCTAGGGAGAACGGGATCAGCCTTGATACTCAATAAACTGGAACAGAAGTTGAATCGCCTGCAACACAAGGCGAACGACGTGGTGAACCGGGTTCGGGATCGCCACATCCGGCTGGCGGTGACCGGCCTCTCTCGCAGCGGCAAGACCGCCTTCATCACCGCCCTGGTCAACCAGCTGGAACATGCAGCTATTGACGGCCGTCTGCCTCTGTGGGATGCCCTGCGCCAGGGGCGCATTCTCGGTGCCCGCCGGGTGCCGCAGCAAAATCCCCACATTCCCACCTTTGCCTACGAGCGCGGCCTCGACTCCCTGTTTGGCGATCCGCCGGCCTGGCCCGAGCCCACTCGCGGGGTAGCCGAGGTACGCCTCGAAATCCGTTATCGCACCCGTCATCCCCTGCGCAAGCACCTGGGGGAGATCTCCACCCTCTACGTGGATCTGGTGGACTATCCGGGGGAGTGGCTGCTCGATCTGCCGTTACTTGAGATGAGTTATGAGCAGTGGAGCGAGCAAGTGCGTGATCAGCTGCGCCGCCCCGAGTTGCAAACCCTTGCCGCCGGCTGGCTGACGCCCGCCTGGCAAGCGGATCAAGGCTTCGAGGAGCGGCCGGTCGCCCAGCTTGCCGAGCGCTATACCGACTATCTGCACGCCTGCAAGCGGGAGCTGGGACTGCACCTTATCCAGCCCGGTCGCTTCGTGCTGCCGGGGGAGTATGCTGGTGCCCCCATGCTGCAGTTTGTGCCCTGGGTGTGGGACAAGCCTGCCGGTGAGCCCGTCGATGGCACCCTCTACACCACCCTCAAGCAGCGTTTTGAGCAGTACAAGCAGCACCTGGTGCAGGGTTTTTATGAGCAGCACTTCGCGGGCTTTGATCGCCAGATCGTGCTGGTGGACTGTTTGCAGCCCCTTAATGCCGGCGCCGCCAGCTTTGGCGACATGCAACAGGCCATTGCTCGCATCATGGAGAGCTTTGCCTACGGCAAGAGCAACTGGTGGTGCCGGCTCTTCTCGCCGCGTATCGACAAATTGCTGTTTGTGGCGAGCAAGGCGGATCACGTGACGCCGGAGCAGCACGGTCCCCTGGTCTCCCTGCTTCAGCATCTGGTGCGTAGTGGTCGCGGTCAGGCCCGCTTTGAGGGGATCGCCACAGAGTGCCTGGCGCTGGCCGCCATCAAGGCGACCGAAGTGGGCAAGGGGGTGGCCAATGGCCGCGAGTTTCCCGCTATCCGTGGCACCAGCCTCTCGGGTGAGCCGCTCTTGCTGTTCCCGGGCGAGGTGCCCTCCCATATTCCGCCCGCGCAATGGTGGAACACCCAGGGCTTTGATTTTCAGGCGTTTCGCCCCATGCCCATGAGTGCCCATCAGGCGCTGCCCCATATCCGGCTCGATGCGGCGCTGGAGTTTTTGCTCGGGGATCATCTCGAATGAGTCGTGCGCGCTGTCGTGCCGTACCGACACGCCGCGTACAGGAGAAAAAGTGATGAACGATCAGAGAAAACCGCACGGGGATGCCAACGCATCGCTGCAGGGCAAGGTGATCCTGGAGCCAGCCCTCAAAGTGGCGAGCGAGGAGCGAGCACCGGCCCCCGCCCAGCGTCTTGATGAGACCAGCTTCGAGCGCCTCGACGATCTCGATGCCCTCACCGAGGTGGAACCGGCCCTGACCCTGCGGCCGCGCCGGCGTCATCGGCTGCTCGCCTGGGGGCTGGGGGCAGTCGGCCTGCTCTCCCTGGGGCAGTATGGCGCCTTCCTCTACGATCAATTTCTCACCACCCCGCTCTGGGGCTGCGCCTGGCTGCTGGCCTCCGGCCTGGTGGCGGTGGGCACCGCCGGGGTGGTGGGGCGCGAGTGGTTGCGGCTGCGCACCCTCAAGAAGCGCCAGGATGTGCGCTCGCGGGCCGAAGACTTGCTGGCCCATCAAGGGGTCGGGCAGGGGCAGGCGTTCTGCGAACAGCTGGCCGAGCGCAGCGGTGACAAGGGGCGCGAAGGATACCAGAGCTGGCTTGGCCAGCTCGACGAGAGCCACAGCGATCGGGAGGTGCTGACCCTCTACAGCCAGCTGGTGCTCGGCGAGCGCGACAAGCTGGCCCAGGCGCGGGTGGCCAAGTGGTCGGGGGAAGCCGCCGTGCTGGTGGCCCTGAGCCCGCTTGCCACCGTCGACATGATGCTGATGCTGTGGCGCAACCTGCGGATGATCGAGGACATCGCCGATGTCTACGCCATCGAGCTTGGTTACTGGAGCCGCATTCGCCTCATTCGCCAGGTGTTTCGCAACATGCTCTACGCCGGTGCCACCGAGCTGGTGACCGAGGTGGGGATGGACTTGCTGGGGGCCGAGCTCACCGCCAAGCTTTCGGCCCGCGCCGCGCAAGGGGTGGGGGCAGGGTTGCTCACCGCTCGCCTTGGTCTGCGCACCATAGAGGCGTGCCGCCCGCTGCCCTGGTGCGCGGATGAGAAACCCAAACTCGGTGAGCTGCGCAAGCGGCTGATCGGCCAGCTGGCGGGCTATCTCAACAAAGGCTGATCCTGCCTTTCGATGACATGAGGAGCATCGCATCCCCGCCGATCCTGTTTAAGGGTGGCGGGGATGCGTCGTGTTGGCCCTCCGGTTCGGCAACTGTGATCCCTGTGTGCATTGTTGTCCGGCGAGCATTGCGGGTAAGCTGGCCATTCGACCGATGCTCTACGGCAAGGATGCCAGATGAACTTTACCTTTCGCCAGATCCGCTATTTTGTGGCGGTGGCCGACAGCTTCTCAGTGAGCCGCGCCGCCGCCGAGTTGCATATTTCCCAGTCGGCTGTCACCAGCGCCATCCGCGAGCTGGAGACCGAGCTCGGTGCCCCCCTGTTCGATCGCAACCCGCGTGGGGTCAGCCTCACCACCCAAGGCCACCAGTTTTTACTGCACGCTCGCCGCATCCTCGGCGCCATGACCGAAGCCAGCCACTCCCTCAAGGCGGTGGCCCAGCAGGATCAGGGGCGGCTCACTATCGGCGTGACGACCTTGGTGGCCGGTTACTACCTGTCGGAGGCGCTCGGCCGCTTTCGCCGCGCCTTTCCGGCGGTGCAGATCGAGGTGAAGGAGGATGAGCAGCCCTATCTTGAGCACCAGATCGTCAACGGCGAGGTGGACGTGGGGATCCTGATGACCAACCGCACCATCCGCCAAGAGGCGTTCGATACCGAACTGCTGACTCGCTCGCCGCTGCGGCTCTGGCTTGCCGCCAACCACCCGTTCTGCGCCGAGTCGACCCTTTCTCTCAAGGCGCTGGGGGAGGAGCCCATGATCTCGCTGACCGCCGATCAGCTGGATCAGATCATCGGCGGCGGGCTGCGTCGCTACGGCGTTGCGCCGCGCACCGTATTGCGCACAGCCTCGGTGGAAGCGGTGCGCAGCCTGGTGGCGAGCCAGCTCGGCGTCGCCCTGCTGCCGGATTTTGCCTATCGCCCCTGGTCGCTGGAGCAGGAGCGGGTCGAGGCTCGTGCCATCAAGGAGCCGATCCCCGCCATCGACATCGGCCTGGTGTGGCGACGCGGCTCCCGGCTGGAGTGGACCGCCCGCGAGTTTATCGACATTGCGCGGGATCAGAGCCGGCTGCGGGCTCGCCAGCAGGCTTCCCGCTAACCGAATGGATCAGGCGGGGTTGTCGCTAAAAATCAGATTCATCTGCACTCGATATCGATTTTACAGATACCAAAGCCGTTAAAAATTGAAATTCTCATTGCTCCCGGCTTCTCCTACGCTCATGACTGGTTAACAGGATGTTAATGCCTACTGTGGCGCCGCCACGGTTGCCAATCATGCAAGGAGAGCAAGATGAAACTGACCCCCCTCACCCTGGCCCTGATCCCCGCCCTGCTGGCAGGCCAGACCCAGGCAGCCCCCACCACCCTCGGCAAGGGGGAAGGCCAGCTCAACATAGTGGCCTGGGCCGGCTACGTGGAACGCGGCGAGACCGACAAGAATTACGACTGGGTCACCGGCTTCGAGAAAGAGACCGGCTGCAAGGTCAACGTCAAGACGGCCGCCACCTCGGACGAGATGGTGGCACTGATGAACGAGGGGGGCTTCGATCTGGTGACCGCCTCCGGCGACGCCAGCCTGCGCCTCATCGCCGGTGGCAAGGTCCAGGCGCTCAACCTGGCGCTCATCCCGAGCTACGGCAAGATAGATCCCCGTCTGCAGAATGCTCCCTGGCACACGGTGGACGGCAAGCACTACGGCGTGCCCTACCAGTGGGGAGGCAACATCTTGATGTACAACACCAAGGTGTTCCCCAAGGCACCAGACTCCTGGAGTGTGGTGTTCGAGGAGCAGACCCTGGCGGACGGCAAGTCCAACAAGGGGCGGGTGCAGGCGTTTGACGGCCCCATCCACATTGCCGATGCGGCCCTCTATCTGATGACCCATCAGCCGGCCCTCGGTATCAAGGATCCGTATGAACTGAACGAGGATCAGTACAAGGCCTCCCTCGACCTGCTGCGCCAGCAACGCCAGCTGGTGGGACGCTACTGGCACGACGCCTTCGTCCAGATCGATGACTTCAAGAACGAGGGGGTGGTGGCCTCCGACTCCTGGCCGTTCCAGGCCAATACCCTGATCGCCGACAAGCAGCCCGTCGCCACGACGGTGCCCAAGGAAGGGGTCACCGGTTGGGCCGATACCAGCATGGTGCACAGTGGCGCCAAAAACCTCACCTGCGCCTACCAGTGGCTGGAGCACTCCCTCAACAACAAGTTGCAGGGGGATCTCGCCTCCTGGTTCGGTTCCGTGCCCGTGGTGCCGGCCGCCTGCGAGGGAAATGCCCTGCTCGGGAAAGAGGGGTGCAAGACCAACGGCATCGACAACTTCGATCGGGTGCACTTCTGGCGAACTCCCGTCTCCCAGTGCAAGAGCCAGGGAACCTGCGTGCCGTATTACCGCTGGGTCTCGGACTATATCGCTATCCTGGGTGGCCGCTGATGCTGGTAGAACAAGGCCGTATCCCAGCGGCAGGGGACCTGCGTGTCCTCTGTGCTATCGCTGGGTCTCGGACTATATCGCCATCCTGGGTGGCCGCTGATCCAGACTTGGCAATGCTGTAACCACAGGGCCGGACAGGCGTCCGGTCCGCTTCCCATAGACAAGGACGAACCATGACAGCCGTACAATTTGACCGGGTCAGCCGCCACTATGGCGAGGTGGCCGCGGTTGATGACATCTCCTTCCAGATCCCCGCCGGCGAGTTCTTCACCCTGCTGGGGCCGAGCGGTTCCGGCAAGACCACCTGCCTGCGGATGATCGCGGGCTTCGAATACCCGAGCGAGGGGGAGATCCGGCTGTTCGGCGAGCCCTGCTCCACCGTGCCCCCCTATGATCGCAACCTCAATACCGTGTTCCAGGACTATGCCCTGTTCCCCAACATGGATGTGCGCGACAACATCGGCTACGGCCTGATGCTCAAGGGCGTGGCCAAGGGCGAGCGCTACCGCAAGGTGGACGAGATGTTGGAGCTGGTGCGCCTGCCCGACGTCGGCAACCGCAAACCCGGCCAGCTCTCCGGCGGCCAGCGCCAGCGCATCGCCATCGCCCGGGCACTGATCAACCAGCCGCGCATCCTGCTGCTGGACGAGCCGCTCGGGGCGCTCGACCTCAAGCTGCGCGAGCAGATGCAGCTTGAGCTGAAAGCCTTGCAGCGCCAGCTCGGCATCACCTTCATCTTCGTCACCCACGACCAGCAGGAAGCGCTCTCCATGAGCGACCGTATCTGTATCTTCAATCAGGGCAAGATCGAGCAGATCGCCGCGCCGGATACCATCTACGATGCCCCCGCTACCCCCTTCGTCGCCCGCTTCGTCGGCACCGTCAATCTGTTCGAGGGAGAGCAGGCCCGCCGCCTGTGTGGCGATGAGCGCCAGATGATGGTGCGCCCGGAGCGGATCCGCCTCGCCGAAGCTGGCAGCCCCGGCTGGTCCGGGGAGGTGCGCGAGGTGGAGTACCTCGGCCCCTTCGTGCGCTACCGGGTCGATCTCGGTGAGCAGCTCGAGCTTATCGTCAACCACCCCAACGAGGGCCAGGCCCGCCTGCCCCGTGGCGCCCGGGTCAGCCTCAGCTGGCCGGAGCAGGCGATCCATCGCCTGCACACTGCCCACCAGGGAGCTCAACCATGAGCGCCCCCCACAGTGCGAGCCTTGCCATGAGCCACGCTACCGACTCCGTTCGCGTCAGGTCGCTGCGGCGCCTCTCCACCCTGCTCTACGGTCGCTCCGGCCTGCTGCTGGCCATCCTGCTGGGGCCGCCCCTGCTCTGGCTCGGCATCATCTATGTGGGCTCCCTGCTGATGCTGCTCTCCAACGCCTTCTTCGGGCTGGACGAGTTCAGCGGCCAGATCCGCCACGAGCTGGGCCTGCAGAACTTCGTTGCCCTGCTGCGGGCGGAGAACCTGGACGTGATCCTGCGCACCGTCGGCATGTCGCTGCTGGTGACCCTGGCCTGCGCCCTGCTCGGCTTCCCGGTGGCCTACTATATGGCGCGCTACACCAGCGGCAAGACCCGGGCCCTGTTCTACGTCGGCATCATGTTGCCGCTCTGGTCCAGCTATCTGGTGCGGGTCTACGCCTGGAAGCTGATCCTGGCCAAGGAGGGGGTCATCAGCTGGCTGGCAGACACCCTGGGGCTGGACTGGCTGCTGGACGCCATCCTCTCGCTGCCGGTGATCGGCGGGCCGTCGCTCTCCTTCTCCCGCATCGGCACCTTCATCGTGTTCGTCTACGTCTGGTTGCCCTTCATGATCCTGCCCATCCAGGCGGCGGTGGAGCGGATCCCGCGCTCCCTGCTGGAGGCGAGCGGCGATCTCGGCGCCACCCCGGCCCAGACCTTTCGCACCCTGATCCTGCCGCTGGCCCTGCCCGGCGTGGTGGCGGGCTCCATCTTCACCTTTTCTCTGACGCTGGGGGACTACATCATCCCCGGCATCATAGGCAACTCCACCATGTACATAGGTCAGGTGGTCTACATGCAGCAGGGCACGGCGGGCAACCTGCCCTTCGCCGCCGCCTTCTCGCTGGTGCCCATCCTCATCATCGCCATCTACCTCACCATCGCGAAACGCCTGGGGGCCTTCGATGCGCTCTAATACCTCCATGAAACGGGACCATGGCAGCCAGCCTTCCGGCCTGCTCAAGTACGCGGCCATCGGCGGTCTCCTGTTCCTGCACTTTCCGATCCTGTTCATCTTCCTCTACGCCTTCACCAGCGAGAGCAAGAGCTACCAGTTCCCGCCCCCCGGGCTCACCCTCAAGTGGTTCGAGGTGACCCTCAACCGCCCCGATGTGTGGCGCGCCATCCAGCTGTCGCTGGAGGTGGCCGGGCTTGCTACCTTGGTGGCCATGGTACTCGGCACCCTGGCGGTGGGGGCCATCGCCCGCAGCCGCTTCTTCGGCCAGGAGGTGGTGTCGCTCTTGCTGGTGCTGCCCATCGCCCTGCCCGGCATCGTCACCGGCATAGCGCTGCGCTCCGCCTATGGGGTGATGGAGATCCCCTTCAGCTTCTGGACCATCGTCATCGGTCACGCCACCTTCTGCGTGGTGGTGGTCTACAACAATGCCCTGGCGCGCTTTCGCCGTACCAATCAGAGCCTCATCGAGGCGTCGATGGATCTCGGCGCCGACGGCTTCCAGACTCTGCGCTACGTGATCCTGCCCAACCTCGCCACCGCCCTGCTGGCGGGGGGCATGCTGGCGTTCGCGCTGAGCTTTGACGAGGTGATCGTCACCACCTTCACCGCCGGCCAGCAGACCACGCTGCCGATCTGGATGTATCAGGAGCTGATCCGGCCACGGGACAGGCCGGTCACCAACGTGGTGGCGCTCATCATAGTGGCCTTCACCACCATTCCCATTCTGCTTGCCTACTACCTCACCCGCGACGGCCAGGACGTCGCCGGCAGTGGCAAATAACGACTCAACGCGTGCGCAAGGATGCAACCATGAAACTCTCTACCCAACTCTTGATCGATGGCCAGTTCGTCACCGGTGACGGCCCGGCCGAGCCCATCCTCAACCCGGCCACCGGGGAACTTCTCGCCTCGGTACCAGAAGCCTCGTTCGAGCAGGTGAACCGGGCGGTGAACGGCGCCCAGCGCGCCTTCGCCCAGTGGAGCCGCACCACCCCGGCCCAACGCAGCACCCTGCTGCTGCGTCTGGCCGATGCCATCGAGCGCCACGCCGAGGAGTTTGCGGCCCTTGAATCCCTCAACTGCGGCAAGCCCTATCTGGCGGTGCTGAACGATGAGCTGCCGGCGGTGGTGGACTGCTTCCGCTTCTTCGCCGGCGCCGCCCGCTGCCTGCAGGGACCGCTGGCGGGGGAGTACATCGAGGGGCACACCAGCATGATCCGCCGCGACCCCATCGGCGTGGTTGGCAGTATCGCCCCCTGGAACTATCCGCTGATGATGGCGGCCTGGAAGATGGCCCCGGTGCTCGCCGCCGGCAATACAGTGGTGCTCAAGCCCTCCGAGCAGACCCCCCTCACCGCCCTGCGCCTGGCGGAGATCGCCAGCGAGATCTTCCCCCGCGGCGTCATCAACATCGTCTGCGGCCGGGGCGAGAGCGTGGGGGCACCGCTGGTGGAGCACCCGCTGGTGCGCATGGTGTCGCTGACCGGTGACATCGCCACCGGCCAGAAGATCCTGCAGAGCGCCGCCCGCACCATGAAGCGCACCCACCTGGAGCTGGGGGGCAAGGCGCCGGTCATCATCTTCGACGATGCGGATCTGGAGGCCGTGGTGGCGGGCATTCGCACCTTTGGCTTCTACAACGCCGGCCAGGATTGCACCGCCGCCTGCCGCATCTATGCCCAGGGCAAGATCTACGACAAGTTCGTCGCCGCCATGACGGATGCGGTGGCCTCCATCAAGGTGGGCGGCCCGCGCGAGGAGGGAGTGGAGATGGGGCCGCTCATCTCTGACCGGCAGCGCAACCGGGTGGCCAGCTTCGTGGAACGGGCCCAAAGCAGCGGCCACGTGGAGGTGACGGCGGGAGGCAAGATCCGCCCCGGCAACGGCTTCTTCTTCGAGCCGACCCTGATCGCCCATGCCCGTCAGGAGGATGAGATCGTGCGGCGGGAGGTGTTCGGCCCCGTGGTGTCGGTGACCCGCTTCACCGACGCCGAGCAGGTGGTGCAGTGGGCCAACGACTCCGACTACGGCCTCGCCAGCTCGGTCTGGACCCGGGATCTCGGCCTTGCCAGCAAGGTGGCCAGCCACCTGCAGTACGGCTGCACCTGGATCAACACCCACTTCATGCTCACCTCCGAGATGCCACACGGCGGCATGAAGATGTCCGGCTACGGCAAGGATCTCTCCCTCTACGCCCTGGAGGACTACACGGTGCCGCGCCACATCATGGTCAAGCTCTAGCAGCCTAGTTAGAATGGTTGTCACAAATTATTTACATTTGTTGCCACCAGCCGACCCTCGGGTCGGCTGCTTTTTTGCGGGGCGAAACGTTACAGTGATCAAGAGAGTGTCAGGGAGCCCGCACCGGGCCGAGAGATGGAACCGCTATGACAACGCTTTACACCGCATATCAGCCGGATGCCCGGGGCGTCATTCACTACCCGGATGAAGATCATGGCACCTGGCAGATCCTGATCGCCCGCCAACTCGAGGCGCTGGAGGGGAGGGCGTGCGATGAGTACCTGGCGGGGCTAGCCCGCCTCGGCCTGCCCCGGGATCGCATCCCCCAGTTGGCAGAGATCAACGCCGTGTTGCAAGAGGTCACCGGCTGGTCGGTGGCCGCGGTACCTGCCCTCATCTCGTTCGATCGCTTCTTCGCCCTGCTGGCCAATCGCCAGTTTCCGGTGGCGACCTTCATTCGCCATCGGGACGAGCTCGACTACCTGCAGGAGCCGGATATCTTTCACGAGATCTTCGGTCACTGCGCCATGCTGACCAATCCCGCTTTTGCCCACTTCACTCATCTTTATGGCCAGCTGGGGCAGAAGGCCAGCAAGGAGGAGCGGGTCTTTCTGGCGCGCCTTTACTGGTTCACTGTGGAGTTTGGCCTGATCGAAAGCCCGGCGGGTCTTCGGATCTACGGCGGGGGCATTCTCTCCTCCATCGGCGAGACCGCCTATGCCCTCTCGGGCCAGCCGCTGTTGCAACCCTTCGACCTGCTCGAGGTGCTGCGCACCCCTTATCGCATCGATATCATGCAGCCCACCTATTTTGTGCTGCCAAGCCTCGATATCCTCTACCGACTGACCGGGGAGGAGATCTTGGCCGCGCTGGCCGAGGCCAAACGCCTTGGCTTGCGCCCGCCACGCTTTGCCCCCGCCGCGGGCAAGCAGGCGAGCTGAATGTCACCGGTTTTTCGTGATCCCCATCAAGAGAGTAACAAGGAGAGTCCCATGTCCGAACTGGCGAGCCAGCAGTGTGAAGCGTGCCGCGCCGATGCCCCCAAAGTCAGCGATCAGGAGCTGAGCGAACTGATGCATCTCATCCCCGACTGGCAGCCGCTGGTCGTGGAGGGGGCGCTGCAGCTGAGGCGCGAATTCGTCTTTCGCAACTTCAAGGAGGCGCTGACCTTCACCAACCGGCTCGGCGAGCTGGCAGAGGCGGAGTTTCATCATCCGGCCATCCTGACCGAGTGGGGCAAGGTCACTGTCAGCTGGTGGACCCACAAGATCGGCGGGTTGCACCGTAACGACTTCATCATGGCGGCACGCACGGATGAGCTGCTGAAGTGAAGACGCCACCACTCATCGAGTGGGCGATATGGTGACCGTGAGTTGGTGGATCCACAAAATTGGGGAGCTGCACCGCAACGATTTCATCATGGCGGTGTGCACCGATCAGCTGCTCAAATAAGCGTCATGGGTTGACCTGGGCCTGCCCGGCGAAAGCGGGGTAGGCCCGCATTTTTATGGGCTGGCGCTCGCACTGGGGGGGGCGAGTCTGTATTATCCCGTCATTCATAGAGTTAGCTAGGAAGTGTGTCCCGAATGCGTCTTGAAGTCAGCTGTGAAGACCGCCTGGGCCTGACCCGGGAACTGCTCGACCGCCTGGTGGAGCACAACATCGATCTGCGCGGCATCGAAATCGATACCTCAGGCATCATCTATCTCAACTTTCCCGAGCTGGAGTTTCGCGATTTCCAGCACCTGATGCCGGAGATCCGCCGCATTCCCGGCGTCTATGACGTCAAGACCATCCCCTACATGCCCTCCGAACGGGAACACCACGAGATCGAGGCGCTGCTCAAGGCGTTGCCGGATCTGGTCTTCTCCCTCGACAGCAAGGGCAAGGTGACCCAGGCCAACCAGTCGGCGCTCACCACCCTCGGCCTGCCGGTGGAGGAGGTGCGCGGCGTGGCGCTGGGCTCCCTGGTCAAGGGCTTCTCCTTCGGTCGCTGGCTGGAGGCGAGCGAGATCAAGCCCCAGACCTGCAAACTCACCATCCATGGCGAGGAGTATCTGGCGGATCTGATGCCGCTGTTCGTGGCCGAGGAGAAGGGCAAACAGGCCCTGGCCGGCGCCGTGGTGGTACTCAAGTCCGCCCGTCGGGTCGGCATGCATTTCAGCGCCCTCCATGCGGTGGAAGTAGGGGGCTTTGAGCATCTGCAGGCCGAAAGCCCCAAGATGAAAGAGGTACTGGCCCAGGCCCGCAAGCTGGCGATGCAGGATGCCCCGCTGCTCATTGTCGGCGAGACCGGCACCGGCAAAGAGCTGTTGGCTCGCGCCTGTCACGGCGCCAGCCTGCGCTCCAGCCACCCCTTCATGGCCCTCAACTGTGCCGCCATGCCGGACAACGTGGCCGAGAGCGAGCTGTTTGGCTATGCCCCCGGCGCCTTTGGCAACAACACCGAGGGCAAGCGCGGCGTGCTGGAACTGGCGAGCGGCGGCACCCTGATGCTGGACGAGATCGGCGACATGTCTCCCCATTTGCAGACCAAGTTTCTGCGAGTGCTGCAGGACGGGGTATTTCGCCGGGTGGGCGACGAGCAGGAGGTGAAGGTCAACGTGCGCTTCATCTGCACCACCCAGAAACAGCTGCTGGATCTGGTGCATGAAGGCAAGTTTCGGGAAGATCTCTACTATCGCCTCAACGTGCTGAGTCTGGGTCTGCCTCCCCTGCGCGAGCGCAAGGCGGACATCATGGCGCTGGCCCAGCAGTTTGTCTCCCGCTTTGCCAGCGAGTTGCAGCGCCCGCGTCCGCGCTTTACCCGCAACATGGCCGATTACCTGACCGCCTATCGCTGGCCCGGCAACGTGCGCCAGCTGCGCAACTGTCTTTATCGGGCCATGACCCTGCTGGAAGGGGATGAGCTGGGTCCCGAGCAGATCGATCTGCCGGTGGCCGCCGAGGCCATGCCGCTTATTGACGAGTGGTTCGAGGGGGATCTCGACGATGCGGTGAAGCGCTTCGAGAGTCAGTTGCTGGCACGGCTCTATCCGGCCTTCCCGTCGACCCGCCAGCTCGCCAAACGGCTGGGTGTGTCGCATACCGCCATCGCCAACAAGTTGCGGGAATACGGGATCGGCAAGAAGTAATCTCCTCCCGCCCCTTGCATCCAACGGAGTCCATTGAAATATGGGCTCCGTTTTTATTTGTACGACCCGACCATCGGGACCGGATCCGGACTTGTCAAGGGGTTGCCGGGCCCCTTACTCTCTCCAGTTCATGTACCGAAACCGCACGATGGCGGTGATAGAGAGAGGCGGTTTTATCCTGATGTTATTTCCTTCCCCCGGCGTTGTTGTCCGCCTGTCACTCCTGTTGCTGGTACTGGGGCTGGTGTTTCCTTCGGGGACCATCGCCGCGGCGAAGACGGCTGCCGAGGTGCGGGCGAGTGCCGTCAAGGAGCTGGTGCTCGATATCATGAGTTACACCCGCTGGCCGGTGGAGCCCGAGGTGCTGCGTCTGTGTGTGGTGGCGCCGACCGAATATGCCGGCGCCCTCTTCTCCATCACGGGGCAGAGCAATGGGAGAGCGGTGAGCGTCAATCGTTACGGGGTGACGGATCCTGCCATCCGCGATCACTGTGATGTCCTCTATCTGGGAGTGGTGGATGAGACGACCCGGCTCGACCTCTTTTCCCGCCTGAAAGGCCGGGCCGTGCTCAGCATCAGTGAACAGAATGCCGAGTGCAGTGCCAGTGCGGTCTTCTGTTTACAGCCGGATCCCGCGAGCGAGCGGGTTCGCTTCGACGTCAACCTGGATGCGTTGGCCCTGAGCGGTGTGCGGGTCCATCCCGCCGTCCTCAAGCTTGCCAAGGCGAATAGGGGGGCTCCATGACGGCCTGGCCAGGCTCCCGTGATCAACGACTGACCCTGCACCAAAACCTCAGACGTACCCACCTGATGGCCGCCTTCACCTCGGCCTGCGTAGTGGGGATCTTCCTCACCCTGATCGCCTTGCTGGCCATGCGGTTCCATGCGGAGCACAATCTGGAGCTGGTGGCCCGAGCCATCAGCTATACCGCAGAGGCGGCCGTGGTGTTCCGGGATGAGGAGGCGGCCAACGAGGCGCTCAGAACCATCGCCGAGCGTGAAGAGGTTGCCGAAGCGCAGATCTATCTGCCCGATGGCACCCTGCTGGCAAACTGGCGTCGAGCCACGAATACCCCCCTGGCGGGGCTGGAGAACTACCTGGCCGAACGGATACTGCCGGGGCCTGCCCGGGAGTCCATGATGCGGGGCAAGGAAGTGATCGCCGAAGTGCGGGTCAGGGGACACGGACAATCGCTGTTGCTGTTTTTGCTGGCGGTGTTGCTGGTGATGCTGGTCTGCCTGCTGCTCAGCGCCATGGGGGCGCTCTATGTGGCAGGACGGATGCAGGTGTCTATCATTGGGCCGCTGCGGGATCTGGCGCAGGTTGCCCACTCGGTGCGTCGCCAGCGCACCCTTGGGATGCGCGCCAGCCCCGCTGCCATCGTTGAGCTCAACGAGCTGGGGGAGGATTTCAACTCCCTGCTCGACGAGTTGCAGGCCTGGCAGCAGCATCAGGCTCGCGAGAATGCCAGCCTGTTGCATCAGGCGACCCACGATGCCTTGACGGGGCTGCCCAATCGGGCACTGTTCGAGGCTCGTCTGGAGCAGGCCATCATAGAGGTGGAGCAGGAGGGGAGCTCCTTTGCACTGCTTTACCTTGATTGTGATCGCTTCAAGCAGATCAATGATTCCCTCGGGCACAACGCCGGCGATGATGTGCTGGTGACCCTGGCCAAGCGTGTGCAGCACCAGCTGCGGCCGCAGGATCTGGTGTGCCGCCTCGGGGGAGACGAATTCGCCATACTGTTGAGTCCCGCCCATCAGGCTATGGATGTGGAAGAGGTGATCACTCGTATTCAGCAGGCGATGAAGGATCCTGTGGTATTGCGGGATGGGCAGCAGCTGGTCGCCGGGATCAGCATAGGGTTTGCCATCCATCAGCCCGGGACAAGTGCCAGCGAGCTTTGTGCGCTGGCTGACAGTGCCATGTATCTGGCAAAACGCGCCCGTCGAGAGGAGGTTGATGCCGCCAGGACGGCGTGAATGGAAGTCGTTAAGGAGTCGTAACCATGAAGATGTCCCTCTCCCTCAAGGCCGCCGTACTTGGCCTGCTGTTTTCCCTGCTGGCTGGCTGTCAGAGTCCGCCCAGGGGATTGACCGAAGAACAAGTGACGGTATTGAAGGAGCAAGGTTTTCATCTGACCGATGAAGGCTGGACGCTGGATTTTGCCAACCGGGTGTTGTTTGCCAACAACGTCGGGAAGCTTACGCCACAGACCCGCCAGGCGGTGGAAACGCTGGGCAACTCCCTGCTGAAGGTGGGCCTCGACAAGGCCAGGATAGACGGTCATACCGACAACACGGGTGACGCCGCCTATAACCAGCAGCTCTCGGTGAAACGGGCCCAGTCGGTGGCGGATGTGCTGGTCTCGGTGGGCATGAAGCCGGCCAACCTCGAGGTCCGCGGGCGTGGTGATACGGCCCCGGTAGCCGACAATCGCACCTCGGCCGGACGGGCAGACAATCGTCGAGTGGCTATCGTGATTGCCAACGAATAAGGCAAGAGCCAGCCAGACATGTCGTGTACATAGCAAAAGAGCGCCCCGGGAGGCGCTCTTTTTGATCCTGCGATCGTGATGGCTATTTCTGCCCGCTGGCAGCCGTGTGGCTGCGCAGGCGAATGTTGATCATCTCCACCACCAGCGAGAAGGCCATGGCGAAGTAGATGTACCCCTTCGGAATGTGCACATCCAGTCCTTCCGCCATCAGGGCGAAGCCCACCAGGGTGAGGAAGGAGAGCGCCAGCATCTTGATGGTGGGGTGGCTGTCGACAAAATCGCCGATGGCCTTGGCGGCGAACATCATGATGAAGACGGCGATCATGATGGCCAGTACCATGACGGGCACGTGATCCGCCATGCCGACCGCTGTGATGACGGAATCCAGGCTGAACACGATATCGAGGATGGCGATCTGGAGCAGGGTGCTGACAAAGCCGGAGGCGACGGCCGTCGTGCTCTCCGGCTCGGCCGCGCCCTCCAGAGTGGCGTGGATCTCGTGGGCGCTCTTGCCGATGAGAAACAGGCCCCCCAGCAACAGGATCAGATCGCGCCCCGAGATGGCCTCGCCCAGCACGGTGAAGAGCGGGCTGGTGAGGCGCATCACCCAGGCCAGGGAGAGCAGCAGCAGGATGCGGGTGCCCATGGCGAGCGCCAGTCCCAGAATGCGCGCCTTCTGGCGCTGGGCCTCGGGCAGGCGGCCGACCAGGATGGAGATGAAGATGATATTGTCAATGCCAAGTACGATTTCGAGCAGGGTAAGAGTAGCGAGAGCGACCCAGGCTGAGGGGTCAAGAACCCATTCCAACATAATTGCACCTTGATAGGGAAAAACGAAACGGAACATTTTAACAGGGGGATACCGCTTGTCCCAGTGTGGCGAAAAGATAAGAATGGTCGCCATCGCAAGGGAGGGACGCATGTTTCGATTAGGACTCATCATTAATCCGGTTGCCGGCATTGGCGGGGCTGTTGGTCTCAAGGGCAGTGATGGCGTAGTGGAAGAGGCGCTTGCTCGTGGCGCCGTGCCCAGGGCCCAGGAGCGGGCACGGCAGGCCTTGTTGCCGCTGTGCGAGCTGGCTGAGCGGTTCGAGTTGCTGACGGTCGTCGGCGAGATGGGGGAGGCGCTGGCCCGTTCTCTTGGTTTGCCCTGCCGGATTGTCTACCACCCCGAAGGGGAGGCCACCAGTGCCACCGACACCCGCCAGGCAGCCGAGCGGATGCGCGACGCCGGGGTCGATCTGTTGCTGTTTGCCGGCGGCGATGGCACGGCGCGGGATATCTGTGCGGCGGTGGGGGAGTCGTGCCATGTGCTCGGCATTCCGGCGGGCTGCAAGATCCACTCGGGGGTCTACGGGGTGACCCCTGCCGCGACGGGCAGGGTGGCGGCACGGATGATCGCAGGGGAGCTGCTCAGCCTTATCGATGCCGAGGTGATGGATATAGATGAAGAGGCATTTCGAGCGGGCAAGGTGCGTGCCCGTCACTATGGCCAGCTGCTGGTGCCAGGCGATCTGCGTTACGTACAGGCGGTCAAGCAGGGGGGCAAGGAGTCCGAAGAGCTGGTGCTGGCGGATCTGGCCGCCGGTTTTGTGGAGCAAATGGAACCCGATGTTCTCTACCTGATGGGGTCCGGCAGCACGGTGGCCGCCTGCATGGCGGAGCTTGGCCTGGAAAATACCTTGCTCGGTGTGGATCTGGTGGAAAATGGCCGGCTTATCGGGCAGGATCTGTCCGCCGCCGAGATCCTGACCCGGATCCACGGCCGTCACTGCCGCCTGATCATTACCCTGATTGGCGGTCAGGGACATCTGTTCGGGCGCGGAAATCAGCAATTGAGTCCAGAGGTGATTCGGTGTGTCGGGCTGGAAAATATCCAGGTGCTGGCGACCAAGAGCAAGTTGGCCGCGCTTGAGGGCCGACCGCTGCTGGTGGATACCGATGATCCCGAATTAAACCGGGCGTTGAGTGGTTATCTGCTGATCACCACGGGATACAAGGATCAGGTCATCTACCCGGTGGCCAACCCGGAATAGGACGTCAAGGAAGCCGCTGGCCTGGCGCCAGAGAGCCGCAATCAACCGGATTGCGGTTCCATACCCCCGAATTATTTTGCCGGCAACCCCGGAAATGAGGCTGCGTTACATGACGATTCACGATTTTGAGCACAAGTTGTTGGGACTGATCGACGACATGGTTGCCACCGCGACAGACGATGAGCTGTTTGCCGGAGGATACTTGCGGGGGCATATCTCGCTGGCGGTGGCCCGGGCCGAGCTGGAAGGCAAGACCCTGGTGCGCGACGTCAAGAGCTATGTGCTGCGCAGTCTCAACGAGGCCATCTTGCAGGGGGAGCTCTCCGAGCAGGATGAAGAGCTGGTGCAGACCATGTGGAAACGCCTGCAGCAACAAGCGGAAGCTTGATCAAAAACAAATTTCAAACGGAAGTATGAGTTTCTGCTTCCCTGATAGTTATCAAAAGGTTAATAATAAGTATCGCCTTTTGTTTCAGGGATTAAACTATGGCTTCCACATCACATATTGCCAAGAAACTGCCGCTCGAGATGCTCTATCACTGGGAGCGGCAGTGTCCTGATCGGATTTATCTGCGACAAACCATCAACCGCGAATATGTCGACTTCACCTGGGGTGAAGTGGCGGAAGAGGCGCGGCGCATGGTGACGGCCCTGCGTCATCTGGGGCTGGTTGCCGGTGACAAGGTGGCGCTGCTCTCCAAGAACTGCGCCCAGTGGTTCATCGCCGATCTCGCCATGCAGATGGGGCAGTATGTGAGTGTGCCCATCTATCCCACCGCCAACGTCGATACCATCGAATATGTGCTGCGCCACAGCGAAGCCAAGGCCATCTTCGTCGGCAAGCTGGATGACTGGAAGAGTCAGGAGGCCGGCGTCCCCGCCGATCTGCTGCGTATCGCCTTTCCCTATGACACCATGCCGGCCAGCCACCAGTGGGACGACCTGCTGGAGGCGCACGAGCCCATTCCCGACAGCCCGGTGCAGGCGCCGGACTCCTTGCTGAGCCTGGTCTACACCTCCGGCAGTACCGGCAAGCCGAAAGGGGCCATGCTGAGCGTCGAGCGCTACGCCTGGTCCTGCGAGAAGCTGGTGGAAACGGTCGGCCTGACCCAGACCGATCGCGGCTTCTCCTATTTGCCCCTCGCTCACATCACAGAGCGGGTCTACATCTATGGCGGTAGCCTGTTTGGCGGTGCCACCATCGCTTTCCCCGAATCCCTCGACACCTTTATCGAGGACGTCAAGCGCTGCCGTCCCACCGTGTTCATCTCTGTGCCGCGCCTGTGGGCCATGTTCCGCATCAAGATCCTCGAGAAATTGCCCCAGAAGAAACTGGATCTGCTGCTCAAAATCCCGTTGGTTTCCAGCCTCATCAAGAGCAAGCTGCAAAAGGGGCTGGGGCTGGATCAGGCGCGTGTGCTGGGCTGTGGCTCGGCGCCTGTGTCACCGGCCCTGCTTGAGTGGTACCTGAGCATCGGCCTGAATGTCACCGAAGCCTGGGGCATGACCGAAAACCATGCCTACTCCACCATCAACTACCCGTTCAGGGCCGACAAGATTGGCACCGTCGGCAAGGCGGGGCTTGGCGTGACCATCAAGATCTCCGATGAAGGGGAGATCCTTTGTCGCTGCGAAGGCATGATGTTGGGCTACTACAAGGATCCCGAGCACAGCGCCGAGGCCATCGATGCGGATGGCTGGCTCCATACCGGCGACATGGGCAAGCTGGACAGGGAGGGGTATCTCACCATCACGGGGCGGATGAAGGATGTGTTCAAGACCGCCAAGGGCAAGTATGTGGCGCCTGTCCCCATAGAGGGGCTGCTTGGGCAGGAGTCCATCATAGAGCAGCTGTGCGTGATTGGTTATGGCATGCCGCAACCCATCGCCCTGGTGCAGCTCGCCGAAAGCGCCATGAAGGGGGACAGGGGAGCGGTTGAGGCCCAGTTGGAGGCGGCCCGCAACCGGGTCAACGATCAGCTGGAGGCTCATGCCAAGTTGCGTGGCATCCTGGTGGTGAAGACACCCTGGAATATCGAGAACGGCGTGCTCACTCCCACCATGAAGATCCGCCGCCACTTGCTGGAGCAAAAATATGCCGATATCGGCGAGCAGTGGCCTTCACGCTCCATCGTGTGGGAAGAGTAATGTCAGACATCGCCTGATCGCGTTGTGAAAACGGCGGCCATGATGGCCGCCGTTTTTGTTTTAGGTAAAAGAGTTAAAGGAGGGCGAGCGCCGCCGCCAGATCGGCGATGAGATCGTCCGCGTCCTCCACTCCTATGCTGAAGCGGATGAGATCGTCATTGACCCCGGCGGTGAGGCGGTTCGCCTCGTCCATGGCGGCATGGGTAGTGCTGGCTGGATGGCAGGCCAGACTCTCGAGATCGCCGAGGCTCACTGCCTGTACGAATAGTTGCAAGTTGTCGAGCAGGGCGGCGCAGCGCTCAAAGCCCCCTTCCAGCTCTATGCTCACCATGCCACCAAAGCCGCTGGCGAAGGCGCCAAGGGCAGGGTGGCCCGGATGGCTGGCCAGCCCCGGGTAGATCACCTTCTTCACTGCCGGGTGAGCGGCCAGAAATTCGGCGACTCTTTGCGCATTGTGCAGGTGGGCATCCATGCGCAGCGGTAAGGTCTTGACTCCCCGTTGCAGCAGGTAGGCCTCCTGTGGGCCGATGGGGGAGCCGATATGTTTGAGTGCCACGGTGCGGATGGATTTCATCAGCGCGTGGGATCCGGCCACCACACCGGCGATGATGTCGCCGTGGCCGCCCAGGTATTTGGTGCCGCTGTGCATCACGATATCGACACCGAGCTCCAGTGGGCGCAGCAGATAGGGGGTGAGGAAGGTGTTGTCACACACACTGATGGCGCCCACCTTGCGGGCCGCCTCAACCACCACTCGCGGGTCCACCACCTTGAGGGTGGGGTTGGTCAGGGTTTCGAACAGTACCACCTTGGTGGCGGGGCGGATGTTGGCCAGCAGATCCTGATCGCTCTCGTAGGCGGTGACCTTGATGCCAGCGCGGCTGAAGGTCTGTTTGAGAAACGCATCGGTGCCGCCGTAGAGGGGGCCTATGTAGGCCACCTCATCGCCGCAATCGGCCAGGGCATACATGATGGCGCTCACCGCCGCCATACCGCTCGCCACCACCAGCGCCTCGTCGGCGCCTTCCAGCGCTGCCAGCTTCTGCTCCAGCTCGGCAGTGGTGGGGTTGCCAAAGCGGCTGTAAATGAACCCGGGAGCCTGGCCGGCAAAGCGCTCCTTGCCCGCCTGGGCATTGAAGTAGCTGAAGGTGCTGCTCTGGTAGAGGGGGGTGGTAAGTGCCCCGGTCTGGGGATCGATCCGCTGGCCGCTGTGCACGCTCATGGTCTTGAATTTCATTGTGTTACTCCGTAGTCGCCAGAAACTGGCACAGATATTCAGGTGTGATTATGGTTGGCAAGCCAAGTTGCTCGAAGTCCGTCTATGGTTTGTTTGCTCCTCGCTCTATCCTGATTGGCAAGGTCAAGGACAACCAGTGCGGTTGGGCATAGTCATGGGGCTTGAATGCCTGGCCTTGATTGCGTGATGTTGCGAACTGCAGGAACATCAGTGCAGGTTCATGGGCTGCAGCAGTGCAGTTAGCGACGGGATAGCGAGTCCGGTAATAGGAAGTGGGTGAGAATGGGAGAGGTTACCGTTTTGCGTAATAAAACATAAACAACAAATTATTCTGAGTTATAAGCAAAAACGAAACAATATTCAGAGTATTGATGATTGTGTGTCTTTATGAGGTGGAATACATAGAGCAAAGAACGGGCTTAGTCCTTTGATTTTGCAGAAGGGCAAAAACAAAAAAACCGGCATAGGCCGGTTTTTTTGTTTCACTCTGGAGAGCGTTCTGCTCGCTATGTATTGTGATAGCAGAGAGATAATGGGGTGGCTGATGGGGCTCGAACCCACGACAACCGGAATCACAATCCGGGACTCTACCAACTGAGCTACAGCCACCACTAAAACTGTCATTGATTTCCATTTATCTGATAAGAGAGGGAATCAATGGCGCGCCCTGCAGGATTCGAACCTGCGACCCACGGCTTAGAAGGCCGTTGCTCTATCCGACTGAGCTAAGGGCGCGTATCTCAACCCGCCATGCAGGCAAGTTGACAAACCTGGTCGGTGATAAAGGATTCGAACCTTTGACCCTCTGGTCCCAAACCAGATGCGCTACCGGGCTGCGCTAATCACCGAAAAACCGCGTCCAGCATACTCGACAAGAGTCGTACTGGGCAACGGGCGGGCATCATACCCAAGCGTTGGAGCCAGCGTCAACGACTTTTTCCCCCAGTAAATTCAAGTGCCTACTTATTGCCCTCTGGTCATGCGACCTATCTGTGCCGCTAACATCCCGGCTAAAAAAATGCGACAATGCGCGGCAGTTGAACACATGGTGAGTGGAGTACGATGTCTGCCAAAATCATAGATGGAAAACAGGTTGCGCAAACGATTCGCAGCCAGGTCGCGGCGCAGGTCCAACAGCGGTTGGCAGCAGGGAAACGGGCGCCGGGGCTGGCCGTCATTCTGGTGGGGGCGGATCCTGCCTCTCAGGTCTATGTCGGCAGCAAGCGCCGGGCATGTGAAGAAGTCGGGTTTCTCTCCCGCTCTTATGACTTGAGTGCGACGGCCACTCAGGAAGAGTTGCTGGCCTTGATCGATGAATTGAATGACGATACTCATGTCGATGGCATTCTGGTTCAGTTGCCACTGCCGGCCCACTTCGATACGACCCTGGTACTGGAGCGGATCCGCCCCGACAAGGATGTCGATGGTTTTCACCCCTATAATGTCGGACGTCTGGCACAGCGTATTCCGGCACTGCGCCCCTGCACGCCGAAGGGGATCATGACGCTGATTGAAACCACAGGAGTCAAGACTCATGGTCTGCATGCGGTGGTGGTCGGAGCATCCAACATAGTGGGACGCCCCATGACCCTGGAGCTGCTGCTGGCGGGGTGCACGACTACCACTTGTCACCGTTTTACCCGCGATCTGGAAGAGCAGGTACGCCGCGCTGATTTGCTGGTGGTTGCGGTCGGCAAGCCCAATTTCATTCCGGGGGAGTGGGTCAAGCCGGGGGCGCTGGTGATCGATGTGGGCATCAATCGTCTGGCGGATGGCTCTCTGGTAGGGGACGTTGAGTTTGAAACGGCGCGCAGTCATGCCTCTTTTATCACGCCTGTGCCAGGTGGTGTCGGACCGATGACAGTCGCCAGCCTGATGGAGAACACCCTGATCGCCTGTAACGACTATCACGACTGAAGGCAGCCGATGAGGTGTCCGTGATCAGGGCACGAGGCAGTCGTGGAGCACAGAAGTCGCAGGTATAGATAATAAAAAACCGGTTTCTCTGGGAGAAACCGGTTTTTTATTTATCCAACGCATGGTTTTAAATATTTTGTGCTTCGTTTGGCACAATAACAGAGGCATGATTTCCTTTCGGCCCCTGTTGTAGTTCAAAATTGACGGCCTGACCCGCTTTCAGGGTTTTGTAGCCCTCCATTTGAATCGTGGAGTAGTGCGCGAAGATATCTTCACCACCTCCTTCCGGACAGATAAACCCAAATCCTTTTGCGTTGTTGAACCACTTAACTGTGCCGGTTGCCATACTTCTACATCCTTTTATTGATTACCCAGAAGTCGTTGAGTAACCTGCGCCAGCCCATTATAACTAGGACATGAGCCCGTAGCAGACGGGCACAGATTAGCAAGTAACCAATCTAGTCCAACTTTTGAGCGAGTCAAGAAGTTGTTAACAGCTGATGTGATCTGGTTAACAAGTCTATTGACAAGCTTGTGTTAGGCGGTAGTAATCTAGAGGTACCAAAGCGCGATTATGAGCAAGCAGAAAGAACTCTTTGCTAATGAAGAGATTGCAGAAGCAGAGAAGACAAAGCTGCAGCCGCCCCCCATGTACAAGGTCGTGTTGAACAATGATGACTACACACCGATGGAATTCGTGGTGGAGGTGCTGCAAAAGTTCTTTGGTATGGATTTGGACAAGGCAACTCAGGTCATGCTGAGCGTGCATTATAGTGGTAAGGGGATCTGTGGCACGTTTACCGCAGAGATCGCCGAAACCAAAGTAGTCCAGGTCAACACCTATTCACGTAACCACGAACATCCACTGCTATGTACTATGGAAAAGGCTTGAATCTGATGACTTGATGGCGAGTGTGACACCACATTGTAGCTGTACTAGGGGAGGTGCCTATGTTGAATAAAGATCTGGAAAAGACGCTGAACGAGGCGTTTAAACTGGCCCGTGACGAGCGCCACGAATTCATGACCGTCGAGCACCTGTTGTTAGCCCTGCTGGATAACAGCTCAGCCCATGAGGCGCTGAGTTCTTGTGGTGCCGATGTCGAGCAGATGCGCAAAGAGATCCGCGCATTCATCAATCAAACAACCCCTCTTATCCCGCGTGACGATGAAGATCGTGAAACCCAGCCGACGCTGGGATTCCAGCGAGTGCTTCAGCGTGCGGTGTTCCATGTGCAATCATCGGGCAACACCGAAGTCAGTGGTGCCAATGTCCTGGTCGCCATTTTCAGCGAGCAGGAGTCGCAAGCGGCTTACTTCCTGAAAAAAGCCGAGATCAGTCGCCTCGACGTGGTCAACTTCCTCTCCCATGGCGTACGTAAGGAGAGCAAGCCGGATTTGGGCAGCAATAGCAATCCTGAGTCTGATGACGACGTATCTGCCGCCCAGATCGAGAGCTTTGCGACCAATCTGAATCAGTTGGTGCTGGAGGGGCGCATCGATCCCCTCATCGGCCGTGATCAGGAACTGAATCGCACCATCCAGGTGTTGTGCCGTCGTCGCAAGAACAATCCCCTGCTGGTCGGTGAGGCCGGTGTTGGCAAGACCGCCATCGCCGAGGGGCTGGCCTACCGGATCGTCAAGGGCGATGTACCCGAGGTAATTGCCGGCAGCACCATTTACTCACTCGATATGGGCTCTTTGCTGGCGGGAACCAAATACCGCGGCGATTTCGAGAAACGCCTCAAGGTGCTGCTCAAGCAGATTGAACGCCAGGAAGGGGCCATCCTGTTCATCGATGAGATCCACACCATCATCGGTGCCGGTGCAGCCTCCGGTGGCCAACTGGATGCGGCCAACCTCATCAAACCGCTGCTCTCTAACGGTTTGCTGCGCTGTGTTGGTTCAACCACCTATCAGGAATATGCCCAGATCTTCGAGAAAGACCGTGCTCTGGCCCGTCGCTTCCAGAAGATCGATATCGTCGAACCGAGCGTTGACGATACCACACGTATCCTGATGGGGCTCAAAAGCCGCTACGAGGCACACCACGGGGTACGTTATACCGTCAAAGCGATCCGTGCCGCGGTGGAGCTGTCGGCCAAATACATCAACGATCGTCATTTGCCGGATAAAGCCATCGATGTGATCGATGAGGCTGGGGCCGGACAACGGTTGTTGCCGGCTAGCAAGCGCAAGAAAGTGATCAATGTGCAGGAAATAGAAGCCATCGTGGCCAAGATTGCCCGTATCCCAGAAAAATCAGTCTCCTCCTCCGACAAGGAAGTGCTGAAAAATCTGGAGCGTAATCTCAAGATGGTGGTCTTCGGCCAGGACAAAGCCATCGAAGTGCTGACCGATGCGATCCGCTTGTCCCGTTCGGGATTGGGTAACGAGCGTCGCCCTGTCGGTTGTTTCCTCTTTGCCGGTCCGACCGGGGTGGGCAAGACAGAGGTGACCCAGCAACTGGGCAAGGCCCTCGGGGTGGAGATGCTGCGCTTTGACATGTCGGAGTACATGGAGCGCCACACAGTCTCCCGTCTGATCGGCGCCCCTCCCGGCTATGTCGGGTTTGAGCAAGGTGGCCTGTTGACCGATGCGGTGATCAAACACCCTCACTCAGTGGTGTTGCTCGACGAGATAGAGAAGGCGCACCCGGATGTCTTCAACCTGTTGCTGCAGGTGATGGACAACGGGACCTTGACCGATAACAACGGGCGCAAGGCTGATTTTCGCAATGTGATCCTGGTGATGACCACCAATGCCGGGGTGCAGGAAACCCAACGCAAGTCCATCGGTTTCCAGCAGCAGGATCTGAGCCACGATGCCATGGCGGTGATCAACAAGACATTCAGCCCGGAGTTTCGCAACCGTCTCGACCACATCATTTGGTTCAACCATCTGGATATGACGGTGATCCACCAGGTCGTCGACAAGTTTATTGTCGAGTTGCAGGTTCAGCTGGATGCGAAAGGTGTCTCTCTCGAGGTGTCAGAACGTGCTCGTCACTGGTTGGCCGAGAAGGGATATGACAGAGCCATGGGGGCCAGACCGATGGGGAGGGTGATCCAGGAGCACCTCAAGAAACCCCTGGCCAACGAGATCCTGTTTGGCTCATTGGTCGATGGTGGGGTCGTGAAGGTTGAGCTGGTTGATGACAGCCTCAGCTTTGACTTTCAGGTCGATGTTGAAGCTGTTTCCCACTAAGCATCTGTGATTAGAGAACGACAAAAAACCCCAACCGAAAGGTTGGGGTTTTTTGCTGAATTCCTGGCTTAGCGAGAGCGGAAAACAATACGTCCCTTGGAGAGATCGTAGGGAGTCAGTGCTACCGTTACTTTGTCTCCAGTCAGGATACGAATGTAGTTTTTGCGCATCTTGCCGGAAATATGAGCGATAACCACGTGACCATTCTCCAGTTCCACACGGAACATGGTATTGGGCAGGGTTTCGAGAATAGTGCCCTGCATCTCAATACTGTCTTCTTTAGCCATTGAATCCTCTTGATAAGCCACAACAAAAAACCGCTGGATCATGCCGGATTTAAGGCTATGTGTAAAGTTTACTCGGGCTTGCTGTCGATATTTTTCCATTCTCCCTGGATTAGTACCTCATGGGGCAGATAATTGCGCTTGTAATTCATCTTGCGACACGCTTCTACCAGATAGCCGAGATAGAGCCAGTTACGCCCCGTGCGTCTGGCGAGATCGAGCTGGCTCAGGATGGCAAAGGTGCCCAGAGAGCGGTCGGCGTAATCGGGGTCGAAAAAGGTATACATGGCGCTCAGGGAGTGAGGCAGCAGATCCGTAGTGGCGACCCCGATGAGCCGCCCTTCCTTGCGCATTTCCAGAAAAAGAGGGGGCATCCAGTCGCAGTGGAGAAAACCGCGATACTGGTTGCGATTGGGGGGATACATACTGCCATCGCGATGGCGCTCCCGGATGTAGCGCTCGTAGAGCAAGTAATACTCGGGTTTGTCATCGTAGCTCAACACGATGTCGATATCCCTGTTGAGCTGGCGGATCCGCTTTTGCCCGCGGCTGGGGCGAAACAGCTCGCTGTGAATGCGAAGAGATTGGCAGGCATGGCAAGCGGGGCAGTGGGGGCGATAGATGTCGTTGCCACTGCGGCGAAATCCTGCGGTCAGCAGGCGCTCATAGCCGCTGGCATTGAGCAGGGAGTGGTCCATCAGCACCAGCAACTGTTCCTGTTCCTTGTCCAGATAACTGCAAGGGTGTTTCGGGGTGAGCCCTACTTTGAGGATCACTTCTTCCGTCATAGGCTGATCTCCCCCTTGTGCCAGCATGTCGCCGCCAATGTTTGTTGCCCCAGTTCTGCCAGTGTTTTCAGAAAGCGGGCTCTTGGCCACTCTTCAATACCCAGAGTGGCGAGAAACGGGTTCTGCATCTGGCAATCGACAAGTTCACCCCCATGACGAGCAAAGTGACGACAGAGTGCCACCATGGCCAGTTTGGCGCCATTGTCGATGTGGCTGAACATGGACTCGCCACAGAACAGTCGGCCAATCGAGAGTCCGTACAATCCCGCCTGCAACCGTCCTTCTTGCCAGATCTCGATGGAGTGGGCATGACCCAGACGATGAAGTTGCTGATAAGCCTCGATCATGGGCCTGCTGATCCAGGTCTCATCGGCAGTGCGTCGCGGTGCGGCGCAGGCGGTGATTACCTCATTAAAGGCGCGATTGACGGAAATATCGAATGACGTGCGGCGCAGCACTTTTTGCAGGGTGCGTCCTATGTGCAGTTGCTCTGGCCGGATCACCCCCCGGGGATCCGGTGACCACCAGAGCGTCGGCTGGTGGGGCTCATTCCACGGGAAGATCCCCTTGTGGTAAGCTGCCAGCAAGCGCGTCGGGGAGAGATCGCCCCCAATCGCCAGCAGGCCGTTGGGCTCTTCCAGGGCATGCTTTGGGTCGGGAAACCAGCAGAGCTCATCATCCAGTTGGGTAAGATAGCGAGACATTAGGCAACGAGGTTCACAGATGAAGGGCATTATCCTGATAGTATCCAGCTTGATCTGGTTTGTCACTGCGCCAGCCTGGGCGGCTGTGTATGAGCGCAATACCGCCAGGCCCGTGAATCAGGTGGTATTTGGCGAAGTGGATACGGTGCGCAACATTACCCAGCGCCAGATCCTGGAATCCGAACACTCCGGCTGGAAAACCCTGGGTGGCGCCGTGCTGGGGGGGCTGCTTGGCAACCAGTTTGGCGGTGGTCATGGCCGGGAAATTGCGACCGCAGTGGGGGCGCTGGCGGGGGCAGCCATGGCGCAGCAGTATCAGTCGTCCGGTGGTAGCGTGGTGGAAAACAAGCTGGTGGAGCTGCTCATCCGCAATGAACAGAATGGGCTGGTCAACGTGATCCAGGATTATGATCCCGCCATGGTGTTCATGAAGGGGGACAAGGTCCGCATTCTCTATTTCGATGACGGTGTGCGGGTCGACAAGACGTTTTGAGAGAGGGGTTGAAAAACAACCGACAGATTTTCGGGGAGAAAATCTGTCGGGCGGTAACACACGGGACTCACTGCTTGCCGGTCAGGCGGCTGGGTCCTGAGACACGATTTTGTCGCGACCGGTATTTTTCGCCTGGTACAGCAGGCGATCCGCTTCGCTCAGTGCCTCGTCCATGGATCCCCGCCCGACATTGATCACGCCGTAACTGGCGCGAACGAACAGGGGATGCTCCTTGGAAAGAGGTTGCTGGCGCAACTGCTGACGCAGCCCTTCCAGCCGTTTGTTAAGGACGCTCACGGTGCAGTGCGGGACCATCAGAGCAAACTCTTCCCCCCCGAAACGGGCAATCATGGCATCGGGGAAGAACTGGGTCATCAGGCGGGTGAGGTGGCAGAGCAGCTGATCGCCGATGGCATGGCCCCAGTGATCATTGACCTGTTTGAAGTGATCCACATCGAGTACACAGAGCGCGAGCTGGGTTTGTTGGCGCTGATGCTCTTCGAACCATTTCTGCCCTTCATTGAACCAGTAACGCCGGTTGTACAGGCCGGTCAGGTAGTCGCGATTGGCTGACTCCTGAATGCTGTTGAACTGCTCGAGCGCCTCCAGATTGTGGCTGACCCGGCACTGCAACTCTTCCGGCTCGAACGGCTGGTTGAGGAAGTCGTTGGCGCCCTGCTTGAGGTAGCGAGCCGACAGCCCCCGCTTGTCGGAGACCGAGATCCCTATGATGGCCAGTTGCTGTTTGCTGTAGCGCTCGCGCAGCATACGTACCAGGCTGATCCCGTCGATATCCGGCATATAGTAGTCAACCAGCGCCAGGCGAATGCCCGGGTGTTGCTCCAGCATGGCCAACGCTTCACGGGCGTGGCTCGCCTCATGAACCTGCAGCAACTGTTTGCGCAGCTGGGTCATGGTGCGGTGGCGGGAGGTGCGTGAATCATCGACGACCAACACTTCGATGGCCTGGTTGAGATAGAGGCGATGCACCAGGCTGACCGCATATTGCAGCGAGTGGCGCGAATCCTTCATCACATAATCCAGCACCCCGGTTTCCAGCCAGGCGCTGCGTTTGTCCTCGCTGATGTCGGCGGTGAGGATCACCACCGGCAGGCCACGGGCCAGCAGTGCGCTGACGGCTTCTCCGCTTGGGGCATCCGGCAGCGTCAAGTCCACCAACGCCACCACATACTCTTCTCCCCGGCAATGACGGGCGCCTTCCAGGGTGTCGAAGGCATCAATCTCAAGACCGGTTTGCTGGGCAATGGCTTGAGTCAGCATGCGACGTATGGTCAGGCTGTCTTCGACTATCAATATCTTCTGCTTCATTAGACTCCTACATATGAAAAAGGCATACCCGAGGGTATGCCTTATATCACATCTGGAGCGCGTTTATTGTGCGTCGAGATAGCGTTCTGCATCGAGGGCTGCCATACAGCCGGTACCGGCGGAGGTGATGGCCTGACGGTAGTTATGGTCGGCCACGTCACCGGCGGCAAAGACCCCTTCGATACTGGTCTGGGTGGCAAAGCCGTCTAGGCCGCCACGAACCTTGAGATAGCCGTTTTGCATCTCCAGCTGGCCGTCGAATATCTGGGTGTTGGGCTGGTGACCGATGGCGATGAAGACGCCCATCAGTGCCAGTTCGGAAGTGGTGTCGTCCTGGGTGTTGCGCAGGCGCACGCCGGTGACCCCCATCTGATCGCCCAGCACTTCGTCCAGGGTCTGGTGGGTGTGCAGTACGATATTACCGCTGGCTACCTTGTCATGCAGGCGCTTGATCAGGATCTTCTCGGCACGGAACTCGTCGCGGCGGTGAATGAGGTGCACCTTCTTGGCGATGTTGGCCAGATAGAGGGCCTCTTCCACGGCGGTGTTGCCACCCCCGATCACCGCCACTTCCTGATTGCGATAGAAGAAACCGTCACAGGTGGCGCAGGCAGAGACGCCGCGCCCCTTGAACGCCTCTTCGGAGGGCAGGCCCAGATACTTGGCGGAGGCACCGGTGGCGATGATCAGGGCATCGCAGGTGTACTCGCCGTTGTCACCCTTGAGACGGAACGGGCGCTGGGTCAGCTCCACCTCGTTGATGTGATCGAACAGGATGCGGGTATCGAATTTCTCCGCATGCTCTTTCATGCGCTCCATCAGGGCAGGGCCAGTGAGGCCTTCGGGATCGCCAGGCCAGTTCTCCACTTCTGTGGTGGTGGTCAGCTGACCGCCTTGCTGCATGCCGGTGATGAGCAGGGGATTGAGATTGGCGCGGGCGGCATAGACGGCAGCGGTGTAACCGGCCGGGCCGGAGCCCAGGATCAGCAGTTTGCTGTGAGTGACTTGGCTCATGATGTAATTTCCGAGACGTAATGAGTTTGCGCGATTGTAGGTAATTCGTGATAAGGGGTCAAAGGCCAGTGAGTCGATTGTTTTAATCGTGTACGTATGAGCGGCGGGGCGGGTTTGGGAAATAAAAAAAACCGCCCATCGCGGGCGGATTCTCACTCATCGTCTCTTGGGAAAATCGAGCAGATCAGTTCAACAGGGTCAGGGGATCCGTGTAGACAAGGCCATGGGCCACGGCGACCTCCTTGCAAGTCAGCTTGCCTTTCATCACGTTGAGACCATGCAGCAGATTGGAGTCTGCCAGCAGCGCCTGACGATACCCTTGTTGCGCCAGTTTGATGATGAAGGGCAGGGTGGCATTGTTGAGAGCCACGGTCGAGGTACGCGCCACGGCGCCCGGCATGTTGGCCACGCAGTAGTGCACCACGTCATCGACGATAAAGGTGGGATCTTCGTGAGTGGTGGGGTGGGAGGTCTCCACGCAGCCGCCCTGATCGATGGCCACGTCGACGATGGCTGAGCCAGGCTTCATGCGCGCAATGTGGTCACGGTTGACAAGTTTTGGCGCAGTGGCACCCGGCACCAGCACGCCGCCAATGACCAGATCGGCTGCCAGCAGGTGACGTTCCAGGGTTTCGCTGTTGGAGTAGACCACCTTGGCTGATCCTTGGAATTCGTTGTCGAGTCGGCGCAGGGCATCAATGTTGTTGTCAAGAATGGTGACATCCGCGCGCAGGCCGATGGCCATACGGGCCGCGTTGGAACCCACTACACCGCCCCCGATGATCACCACCTTGGCCGGTTCGACGCCGGGCACGCCACCGAGCAGCACGCCGCTACCACCGCGGGATTTCTCCAGTGCCTGGGCGCCCGCCTGAATGGACATGCGACCCGCGACTTCCGACATGGGGGCCAGCAGGGGCAAGCCACCACGACCATCGGTGACTGTCTCGTAAGCGATGCAGATGGCGCCACTTTTCAGCAAGGCTTCGGTCTGTGGCAGATCCGGCGCCAGATGCAGGTAGGTAAAGAGGGTCTGACCCGGGCGCAACATGGCGCACTCGATTGGCTGGGGCTCCTTGACCTTGACGATCATCTCGGCCTTGGCGAAAACCTCGGCGGCAGTGGCCAAAATATCGGCGCCGGCAGCCATATAATCTGCATCGCTAAAGCCAATGCCGTTTCCGGCACCGCTTTGGACGAAAACAGTGTGGTTTCGTGCTGTCAGTTCACGTACACTGGCCGGAACCATGCCTACGCGATATTCATGGTTTTTTATCTCTTTCGGTACACCGATAATCATGCTATCCCTCGTCTATCGATTGGTGTTTTATGTTGCTTAAATGTTAATAACATTTGCGCCTAGTATATTCAGGTATTGACAGGATTTGTGACCATAATTATAAAATGACTGGTGATTCTTACCAAAAAATAGCCAAAGGATGGAATAAAATGATGGAAGCTAAGAGTCGGCTAAAGGATTTGGACAGGATTGACCGCAACATTCTGAATGAACTGCAAAAGGATGGCAGGATTTCGAACGTTGAGTTGTCCAAACGAGTTGGCCTGAGTCCCACACCGTGTCTGGAACGGGTTCGTCGCCTCGAGCGACAGGGTTATATCGAAGGATATGCCGCCATTCTGAACCCTCACTACCTGGATGCCTCTTTGCTGGTCTTCGTCGAGATCACCCTCAATCGTGGGGCCCCCGATGTGTTCGAACAGTTCAACAAGGCCGTTCAGGTGCTCGAAGAGATCCAGGAGTGTCACCTGGTATCCGGTGATTTCGATTATCTGCTCAAGACCCGGGTGAGCGACATGTCGGCCTACCGCCGGCTGCTGGGGGAGACCCTGCTGCGCTTGCCCGGTGTCAACGACACCCGCACCTACGTGGTGATGGAAGAGGTCAAACAGAGCAGTCGTCTGGTGATCAGCACCCGATAAAGCAGGTTATGCCGTGGTATCTTGTCCATATGAGACACCATGACAGTCAGAAACGAGCGGCCGGTCCGCTCGTTTCTTCTTGTTGCGCGGCGTGCAAAGATGGCGTGCCCATAGCAGACACGGGCTGACAATCGGTGGGCTTTTCGGGGATACTAGCCCCCCTTATTTCCTGCATTACATGTTTTCAGAAAGGAGCCGGAGTTTGGCCGATAAAAAGCTGTTTACTCCTTTATCAGGTACACAACGGATCTTCGAAGCCGTCTTGATCGCCATCACCCTGATGGCTGCCTATCTTCTGCTTGCCCTGTTGTCCTACCACCCCGCCGATCCCGGCTGGTCCCAAACCTCCTGGCAAGGGGAGGTGAAAAACCTCGCCGGTAGTGCCGGGGCCTGGCTGGCCGATATCACCATGTTCACCTTCGGGGCCTTTTCCTACCTGGTTCCTCCTCTGGTTGTACTGCTGGGCTGGAGCCTGTTGTGGCGCCCGAGTCGTCTGCTCGATGTGGATTACCTCACTCTGGGGGTGCGAGTCATAGGTTTCATCCTCACCGTGCTCGGTATGTCGGCCATTGCCAGCATGAATTTCAATGACATGCAGAATTTCTCCGCCGGTGGCCTGGTGGGGGATGTGATCGCCACCGCCGTGGTGCCGCTGTTTGGCGGCGTTGGGGCCAACCTGTTGCTGCTCTGCTTCGTGGCGACCGGCATCACCCTGTTTACCGGCTGGTCCTGGCTCACCATCGTGGAGCGGATCGGTGCCGCCTGCACCGGGTCAGTCGGCGCCATCTATCACTTCCCGACGACCCTGGGTCGCTGGTTGACCGGCGGCTGGCGCCAGCCTCGCAACGAGGGGCCGGATCCATTGCTGGAAGGGAATGTTGGCAACATCGCCTTTGATGAGGAGGACGACGCCGAGCCGCACAGCAACTGGGGTCGCCGTCCCAAAGGGAAAAACCAGAAGGCGTCACAGGAAGAGTGGCTGCCGGAGCTCGATGACGACACCTTCGAGTTCGAACCCCGGTTTGAAGATGAACCTGCACCCAAGCCCAAGCGCAGCGTCGTCGCCAATGCCCGTCGTCAGCCCGCGCTGGCAATGGCCGATGGCGACGATGATCTCGACCTGCCCTGGGCGGAAGGGGATGACGAGGAGCCGGCCGCGCCGGTTGCCGCCACGCCCGGCAAAGCCAAACGCCGCGTGCAAGCCAACCTGCCGCCGCTGCCAAGTCTCGAGCTGCTGGACCGTCCCCCGGCCAGAACCCAGATGATGAGCAAGGACGAGCTGGAGCGCATGGGCCGTCTGGTGGAGGCGAAACTCGCCGACTACAACGTCCAGGCCAAGGTAGTCGGCGTCTATCCGGGCCCCGTCATCACCCGTTTCGAACTGGATCTGGCCCCTGGCATGAAGGCGAGCAAGATCACCAACCTGTCCCGCGATCTGGCCCGTTCTCTCTCGGCCAGCAGCGTGCGGGTGGTGGAGGTGATCCCGGGCAAGACCTATGTGGGGATCGAGCTACCCAACCGGGTACGCCAGACCGTCTACCTGCGCGAGACCCTCGATTGCGAAGCCTTCCGCGACAGCCACAATCCGTTGACCATGGGCCTTGGCCAGGACATTGCCGGCTCCCCCGTGGTGGTGAACCTCGCCAAGATGCCGCACCTGCTGGTGGCCGGTACCACCGGCTCGGGTAAATCGGTGGGGGTGAACACCATGATCATCTCCATGCTCTACAAGTCATCGCCTGAAGATCTGCGTTTCATCATGATCGACCCCAAGATGCTGGAGCTGTCGGTCTACGAAGGCATTCCGCATCTGTTGACCGAGGTGGTCACCGACATGAAGGACGCCGCCAATGCCCTGCGCTGGTGCGTGGGCGAGATGGAGCGTCGCTACAAGCTGATGTCGGCGGTCGGGGTGCGCAACCTCAAGGGCTACAACGACAAGATACTGGCGGCCATCGAGGCGGGTGACCCCCTGCTGGATCCGCTGTGGCGTCCGGGTGACTCCATGGACGAAACCCCGCCCGAGCTTGAAAAACTGCCCCATATCGTGGTGGTGGTGGACGAGTTTGCCGACATGATGATGATCGTCGGCAAGAAGGTGGAAGAGCTCATTGCCCGTATCGCCCAGAAGGCGCGGGCGGCCGGTATTCACCTCATCCTCGCGACCCAGCGTCCATCGGTGGATGTGATCACCGGTCTTATCAAGGCCAACATTCCGACCCGCATCTCGTTCCAGGTATCGAGCAAAATAGACTCGCGCACCATCCTGGATCAGGGGGGCGCCGAATCCCTGCTCGGCATGGGCGACATGCTCTACATGCCGGCTGGCACCTCCAACCCGACCCGGGTTCACGGCGCTTTCGTCGATGACCACGAGGTACACAAGGTGGTGGCGGACTGGAAACTGCGCGGCGAGCCGGATTATATCGACGAGATCCTCTCCGGAGAGTCGGGCGGCGAAGGTGGCAGCGGCGAATATGGCGGTGGTGGCGACGAAGAGCTTGATCCCCTGTTCGACGAGGCGGTGGCCTTCGTGGTGGAGTCGCGCCGCGGTTCCACCTCCAGCGTGCAGCGCAAGTTCAAGATCGGTTACAACCGGGCGGCCCGTCTCATCGAGCAGATGGAGAACCAGGGCATCGTCAGTTCGCCGGGTGGCAATGGCCAGCGCGACGTGTTGGCGCCACCACCGGTGCGTGACTGAGTCTCATCCTACTATCCTGGCCATGCCCTCACCGGGCGTGGCCTTTTATCGAGAGCGTTTTATGAAAAGCCTGATGAAAAAACAACTGTTGATGGGAACCGTGCTGCTGGTGGCCAGCAGCCAGGCGTGGGCCGATGCGGCCAGCGATCTCAAGCAGAAACTGGCGGGGGTGAGCCTCTTCTCCGCCAAGTTTGCCCAGACCGTCTACGACAGCAAGGGCAAGGAGCTGCAAAAGGCCAGCGGCACCCTGCTGGTGCAGCGCCCCAATCGCTTCAACTGGCACACCACCTCACCGGACGAGAGCCTGATCGTGGCTGACGGCAAGGATGTGTGGGTCTATGACCCCTTCGTCGAGCAGGTCACCGCCCTCAAATTGCAAGATGCGGTGCTCAATACCCCCTTCATCCTGATCGCGGGCAATGACGACAAATTCTGGAAGAACTATGACGTGACCCGGCAGGGGGATGTCTATACCGTCACCAGCCGCAACCAGGATGAGCTGATCGCCTCCTTCCGCGTCACTTTCGATCGCCAGGACAACATCAGCCGCTTCGACGTGAAAGAGGCCCAGGGGCAGTGGAGCGAGTTCACTTTGAGCAGCTTCAACCGCAAGCCGGTGCTCAAGGGCAACGAGTTCGTGTTCAAGATCCCGAAGGGGGTCGAGCTGGACGATCAACGCTGATGAGCAATCTGTCGCTGGATTTCTCGTCGGATTTTCGTCCGCTGGCGGCCCGGATGCGGCCGCAAAACCTTGACCAGTATATCGGCCAACAGCATATCCTCGGGCCTGACAAGCCCCTGCGCAAGGCGATCCTGGCGGGCCACTGCCACTCCATGATCCTGTGGGGGCCGCCCGGGACTGGCAAGACCACGCTGGCCGAACTGGTAGCCCACTACTGCCAGGCCGAGGTGGAGCGGGTTTCGGCTGTCACCTCCGGCATCAAGGAGATCCGCGCCGCCATCGACAAGGCCAAAGAAAACAGCTGGCGCGGGGTGCGCACCATCCTGTTTGTGGACGAGGTGCACCGCTTCAACAAGAGCCAGCAGGATGTGTTCCTGCCCCATATCGAAGATGGCACCATCACCTTCATCGGCGCCACCACCGAAAATCCCTCGTTCGAGCTCAACAACGCACTGCTCTCCCGGGCCCGGGTCTATCTGCTCAAAAGGCTTGAAGAGGATGACATCCTCGCCATGATCGATCAGGCGATGACGGATCCCCGTGGCCTCAATGATCCGGCGCTCACCTTCGCCCCCGGGGTGAAGGAGGCACTGGCCAAGGCTGTGGATGGGGACGGGCGCAAGTCCCTCAACTATCTGGAGCTGTTGGCCGACATGGCCGAACAGGACGCTGGCGGCCACAAGCAGATCGACAGCGCTCTGCTCGCCGCCGTGGTGGGGGAGCACGTAGCGCGCTTTGACAACAAGGGCGACCACTTCTATGACCTCATCTCGGCGGTGCACAAATCGATCCGCGGTTCGGCCCCCGATGCGGCGCTTTACTGGTATGCCCGCATGGTGAGCGCCGGTTGCGATCCCCTCTACATCGCTCGTCGCCTGCTGGCGATTGCCTCGGAAGACGTGGGCAATGCCGATCCGCGCGCCATGCAGGTGGCCCTGTCCGCCTGGGATTGTTTTCATCGCGTGGGACCGGCGGAAGGGGAGCGGGCCATCGCCCAGGCGATCGTCTACCTCGCCTGCGCGCCCAAGAGCAATGCGGTCTACACCGCCTGGAAGGCAGCGCTGGTGGATGCCAGGAATCTGCCCGATTTCGAGGTGCCGGTGCACCTTCGCAACGCCCCGACCAGGCTGATGAGCGAGCTCGGCTATGGCGCCGAGTACCGTTATGCCCACGACGAGCCCGGTGCCTATGCCGCCGGCGAGGAGTATTTCCCGCCCGAGCTTGCCGGCAAACGGTACTATCAGCCCACCGATCGCGGCCTTGAGAAGCAGATTGCCCAGAAGCTCGATTATCTCCATGATCTGGACCGACAGAGTCCCAATAAACGGCGCCCCTGACCCCTGCGGGAGCATATTGTCTGAAAATTGGCCAACCCCTTGAATAATCTGGGTCCCTTGGCGTGATCCGTCGCGAAAACGAGGCAAATAGTCCCTGTTCGGGCAGGGGGGCGGTCTGCTACACTGCCCCTCTGACCCCGTTTGTCTTGGCCTAGTGCCATCTTCCTGATTTCGACGACCCGATCCTCCGGGTCCGATTCTGAAGACGATTGGGGTATGCCAACCGATGTTAACTTCCGGATCTGTTTCCAAGCCCGTCATGATGACCCAGGCTCAGATCCCATTTTAAAAAAGTAGGTAAACCATGCTGGATCCCAAATATCTGCGCAGCGACATTGAAGAAGCTGCCGCTCGTCTGGCGACACGTGGCTACGTTCTGGACGTAGCGGCTGTCAATGCTCTGGAAGAGAAACGCAAGGATCTGCAGTCCCGTACCCAGGAGCTGCAGGCCGAGCGCAACGCCCGCTCCAAATCCATCGGTGAAGCTGCCCGTCGTGGTGAAGATGTTGCCCCCCTCAAGGCCGAAGTGACCAAGATCAACGAAGAGCTGGAAACCAGCAAGGTCGAGCTGGAGGCCCTGCTGGCCGAGCTCAAGACCATCGCCGACATGATCCCCAACCTGCCGAGCGATACCACCCCGGTTGGTCGCGACGAGAACGACAACGTGGAAGTGCGCCGTTGGGGCACCCCGCGCGAGTTTGATTTCCCGGTGCGCGATCACGTGGATCTGGGTGAAGCGGCCAAGGGCGTGGACTTCAAGAATGGCGTCAAGCTCTCCGGTGCCCGTTTCGTGGTGATGAAGGGCCAGATTGCCCGCCTGCACCGCGCCCTGGCCCAGTTCATGCTGGACTTGCACACCCTGCAGCACGGTTACACCGAGTGCTACGTGCCCTATCTGGTCAACCCGGACAGCCTGTATGGCACCGGCCAGCTGCCCAAGTTCTCCGAAGACCTGTTCAACACCGGCATCGGTGGGGAAGGGGAAGACGAGGGCAAGGTGCGCAAGTTCTCCCTGATCCCGACCTCTGAAGTGCCGCTCACCAACATGGCCCGCGACGAGATCTTCGATGAGCAGGAACTGCCCATCAAGATGACCGCCCACAGCCCCTGCTTCCGCTCCGAAGCGGGCTCCTACGGTCGTGACACCCGCGGCCTCATCCGCATGCACCAGTTCGACAAGGTCGAGATGGTCCAGCTGGTTCACCCGGAAAAATCCTGGGACGCACTGGAAGAGATGGTCGGCCACGCCGAGAAGGTGTTGCAGCTGCTGGAGCTGCCGTATCGCGTGATGGCGCTCTCCACCGGTGACATGGGCTTCTGCGCCGCCAAGACTTACGATCTGGAAGTGTGGCTGCCGGCCCAGAATACCTACCGTGAGATCTCCTCCGTCTCCAACTGCACCGACTTCCAGGCGCGCCGCATGCAGGCTCGCGTGCGGGTCGATGGCAAGCCGCAGCTGATCCACACCCTGAACGGCTCCGGCCTCGCGGTGGGCCGTACTCTGGTGGCGGTGCTGGAGAACTACCAGCAGGAAGATGGTCGCATCGCCATCCCGGCAGCGCTGCAATCCTACATGGGCGGTCTGACCCACATAGGTTAAGTTCGCGCTGGTAACGACAACGCCATGGCCATGCCATGGCGTTGTGCATTTTGGCGCCGGTCAACCGTTTTTATCGTGAATAAATCTGCGCAACCGGCGCTTCTTTGAACATGTAACACAATTTTATCAAGCATTGCGCAATCGTTTTTGTTAGACTGCGCCGCAATTTCGCAGGACATCTTTTTCTATGGTCTGGATTGATTACGCCATCGTCGGTATCGTCGGTTTCTCTGCCCTCATCAGCCTGGTGCGCGGCTTCGTCAAGGAAGCCATGTCTCTCGTCACCTGGTTTGTCGCCTTCTTCATTGCCAGCCATTTCTATCCTGATCTCGCCGTTTACTTCACCTCTTTTTCCGATGTCCTGGTGCGCAACGGCCTGGCCATCGCCGCCCTGTTCGTGGCGACTCTGATCCTCGGCAGCGTGGTGAACTATGTGGTGGGCCTGCTGGTGGACAAGACCGGCCTCTCTGGTACCGATCGGGTGCTGGGGGTCTGCTTCGGTGCAATTCGCGGGGTACTGATCGTCAGTGCCCTGCTTTTTTTCATGGATACCTTTACCAGCCTCTCCCAGAGCGACTGGTGGCAGGCCTCCAAACTGGTGCCCGAGTTCAAGCCGGTCATCCAGTGGTTTTTCGGGTTCATGCTGAACTCATCGAGTTTTCTTAAACAGGTATAGTGACTTCGAGGTAGCAAAGACATGTGTGGTATTGTCGGTATAGTAGGCACCACTCCGGTCAATCAGGCCCTCTACGACGCCTTGACGGTGTTGCAGCACAGGGGACAGGATGCCGCCGGGATCGTAACCATTGACAGTGGAAACTTCCGGCAACGCAAGGCCAATGGCCTGGTGAAGGACGTGTTTGAAGTGCGCCACATGCAGCGTCTGCAAGGGAACATCGGCATCGGTCATGTCAGATATCCCACCGCAGGCAGCTCCAGTGCGGCAGAAGCCCAACCTTTCTATGTGAACTCCCCCTACGGCATGGTGCTGGCCCACAACGGCAACCTCACCAACGCCAAGGAGCTCAAGGAGCAGCAGTTCAAGGTGGCCCGTCGCCACATCAACACCACCTCGGATTCCGAAGTGCTGCTGAACGTGCTGGCCCACGAGCTGGATCTGTGTGACAAGATGGCGCTGGCCCCGGCGGACATCTTCGCCGCAGTGCGCAAGACCCATCAGCAGATCCGCGGCGCCTATGCGGTGGTCTCCCTGGTGATTGGCCACGGTCTCATCGGTTTTCGTGACCCGAACGGTATTCGCCCGCTGATCCTCGGCCGTCGTCAGGACGAACAGGGTCAGGTGGAGTACATGCTCGCCTCCGAGAGCGTGGCGCTCGACGCCATCGGTTTTGAAACCGTGCGTGACGTCGCCCCGGGCGAGGCCATCTACATCACCGAGCAGGGTCAGCTCTTCTCCGAGCAGTGCGCTGACAACCCGCAGATGAGCTCCTGCATCTTCGAATATGTCTACTTCGCCCGTCCCGACTCCTTCATCGACAAGGTCTCGGTCTACGCCGCCCGCCTCAACATGGGTCGCAAGCTGGGCCAGAAGATCGCCCGCGAGTGGGAAGATCTCGACATCGATGTGGTCATCCCCATCCCCGAGACCTCCTGCGACGTGGCGCTGGAGATAGCCCACACCCTGGATCTACCGTACCGTCAGGGCTTTGTGAAGAACCGCTATATCGGCCGTACCTTCATCATGCCGGGCCAGACCCAGCGCAAGAAGTCGGTGCGTCGCAAGCTCAATGCTATCAGCTCCGAGTTCAAGGGCAAGAAGGTGCTGCTGGTGGATGATTCCATCGTGCGGGGCACCACCTCCGAGCAGATCATCCAGATGGCGCGAGAAGCCGGTGCCGCCAAGGTTTACTTCGCCTCCGCCGCCCCCGAGATCCGCTTCCCCAACGTCTATGGCATCGACATGCCCACCGCCAACGAACTGATCGCCCATGGTCGGGAAGTGGAAGAGGTGTGTGCCCTGATCGGTGCTGACGGTCTGATTTTCCAGGATCTGGAAGATCTGGAAGCCGCGGTACGGGAGATCAACCCGGAGCTGCGCCACTTCGAGACCTCGGTGTTCAATGGCCACTATGTCACCGCCGACGTGGATCAATCCTATCTGGACCACCTGAACGCCCTGCGCAACGATGACAGCAAGGCGGTACGCGAGTGGCACGAAGGCACCAGCAACCTGGAAATTTTTAACGAAGGCAGTTAAACGTTTTCTCCGTTGCTAAAGATGATGATATGGGGGCCCTGGCCCCCATTGTTGTTTCTGCAACTTGGGAGGGCAGGGGATATCTGTTTGAAAAAGCGGCGCTTATGCGTGCAGGGGTGGGCTGTGACGGCGGGATCCGCTAGCATAGGAGCCTGCCATGTTTTCCGATCAGATGAGAGTTCAGATGGATGATCTGCTAGCCCCCGTGCGCCAGTTTTTGCACTGTGAGACCCCGGATGAGTGGGTAGAGATGGCGCGGGATCCCGCCCACCTGCCGACCCTGCTCATCGATCATGCCAACTGCGAGAACAAGGCTGCGCTCACCGCTCACAGCCTGGTGCGCCGCTACTGCCTGCCCAAGGGCAAGCGCCACCTGCTGCCCAAGCTGGAATTCTACCGCGAGCTGGACGCCATCCCCGAGAAGGCAGAGATCCTCGGCAAACGTACTATGGGGGAGTCCGATCGCACCGTGTTCGAGGAGCTGGCGCGCAATCCGCTGCTGTTTCCCATGGTGCGCCTCATTCAGGAGGAGCTGCACCACTTCGAGCAGGTGCTGGAGATCATGGCGGCCCGCGACATCCCCTACGGCCCCGTGACCGCCTCCCGCTATGCCCGCAGCCTGATGCAACATGTGCGCACCCACGAGCCTGCCACCATAGTCGACAAGATGATCATCGGCGCCTACATAGAGGCGCGCTCCTGTGAGCGTTTCGCCAAGCTGGCCCCCCATCTGGACGAGGAGCTGGGTCGCTTCTATGTCTCCTTGCTGCGCTCCGAGGCGCGCCACTATCAGGATTATCTGGCGCTGGCCGAGCTCTATGCAGGAGAGGACATCAGCGAGCGGGTGGCCTTTTTCGGCAGGCTGGAGGCCGACCTTATCTGCTCGCCGGATCCCCAGTTCCGGTTTCATAGCGGTCTCCCTGTCACTTCTGACAGTTGTTGACGCAACGGGGGCCAACTACTATTGCCTCGTTCCTACTACGAGCGACAAGTAGTATTCTTTGAGCGCAATTCCCGGCCCCCTAGCCGGGATTTTTTTATCTGTTTTTTTCCTCTCCATCCAGCACCCATGGTGAATGTTTAATCACTTACCTTTTGGCCTACGGTTCAGCCTGGCGGCGTATGCCCCGCATTTTTAAGGCGATTAATTACTCATTCAGGCGGGGCACCCTTGTAGAAGCGGGCGAAACCGTGTACTTTTTTGCCTTCGCAAGATTTGAATAACCAATCAATAGGAGCGTGTATGCGCATTGTTCTGTTGGGGGCTCCGGGCGCCGGCAAAGGTACCCAGGCTCAATTCATCATGGAAAAACACGGTATTCCGCAGATCTCCACTGGCGACATGCTGCGTGCCGCAATCAAGGCGGGCACCGAGCTCGGCTTGAAAGCCAAGGCTGTGATGGATGCAGGTCAACTGGTCTCTGACGACATCATCATCGGTCTGGTCAAAGAGCGTATCGCCCAGGCCGATTGTGCCAAAGGCTTCCTGTTGGACGGTTTCCCGCGCACTATTCCCCAGGCGCAAGCCATGAAGGATGCCGGTGTGTCCGTTGATTTCGTGCTGGAGTTCGACGTACCGGACGAAGAGATCGTCAAGCGCATGAGCGGTCGTCGCGTTCACTCCGGCTCCGGCCGTACCTACCACGTGGTGTTCAACCCGCCGAAAGTGGAAGGCAAGGATGACGTGACCGGCGAAGATCTGGTGATCCGTGCCGACGATGAAGAGACCACAGTGCGCAAGCGTCTGGATGTATACCATCAGCAGACTGCACCGCTCATCGGTTTCTACGGCAAAGAAGCGGAAGCGGGCAACACCCGTTACGTCAAGATTGACGGCACCCAGCCGGTTGATCTGGTGAGCCAGCAGCTCGCCGCCATCCTGGGCTGAGCCCGGTCGATGACACCCTGTACCATCAGGTAATTTAAGAGAAGGGCCCTGATGGGCCCTTTTTGCATCACGACAGATAGACAGGAAGCCAATGTGACCACGAAAACAGGCATCTTGCTGGTCAATCTGGGCACCCCAGCCGCCCCCACTACCGCCGCCGTAAAAGCCTTTCTGAGCCAGTTTCTCCATGACCCCAGGGTTGTCGATCTGCCTCGCTACCTCTGGTGCCCGCTGCTGCATTGCATCATCTTGCCGACCCGTTCGCCCAAGGTGGCCAAGTTGTACCAGCAGGTGTGGACCGATCAGGGCTCACCCCTGATGGTCATCAGCCAGCAGCAGCGCACCGCGCTGGAGCAGGAGCTCAAGCGGGAAGGGGTGGATGTACCGGTGGAGCTGGCCATGACCTATGGCTCGCCCTCCATGACGGATGGCTGGCAGGCGCTCAAGGCCAAGGGGGTCAACCGGGTGATCCTGTTGCCGCTCTATCCGCAATATTCGGTGAGCACCACGGCTTCCGTGTTCGATGCCTGGGCCAAGGCGATGAAAAAAGAGCGCAACCTGCCGGTGGTGCGGCTCATTCGTGATTACCATGCCCACCCGGAATACATCCAGGCGCTGGCCATGAGCGTGCGCCGTCACTGGGAGCAGCACGGTCAGGGGGATCATCTGCTGATGTCCTTTCACGGCATTCCCGAGCGCTACGAGCAGGAAGGGGACCCTTACGGCCAGCAGTGCCGCACCACGGCCGCCCTGCTGGCGGAGGCGCTTGGGTTGGAGCTGGGGCAGTGGACGGCCAGCTTCCAGTCCCGTTTTGGCAAGGAGGAGTGGCTCAAGCCCTACACGGACGAAACGGTCGCCGGCTTGCCGGGTCGCGGCATCAAGCGGCTCGATGTGATCTGCCCGGCCTTTGCCGCCGATTGTCTCGAAACCCTGGAGGAGATCCAGGTACAAAACCATGAGGCCTTCATGGAAGCCGGTGGAGAGCAGTTTGCCTATATTCCTGCCCTCAACAACGATCAGGCCCATATCCGCATGATGGTCTCCCTCATCTGCCGCGAGCTGGCGTGAGGAGGGTAGGCAGTATGATGTATCAACGAGGAGCGATCGCATGATCCATATCACCCTGCTCTATGCAGGCTTGCTGGGGCTCTTGTTCCTGCTGCTCTCCTTCTGGGTGGTCAAACGCCGGGCCCAGTTCAAGGTGATGATAGGGGAAGGGGAGGCGCCAGAGCTCTTGGCGGCGATCCGTACCCACGGCAATTTTGCCGAGTATGTTCCTTTGACTCTGCTGTTGATGGCCCTCTGCGAGCTGGCCGGGGCGGGGGCCTTGTGGCTTCATCTTGGCGGCGGCATGCTGCTGGCAGGTCGGGTGCTCCATGCCATCGGCATGCAGATCCCCAAGGCACCCAATCTGCCGCGGCTGTTTGGCACCCTGCTGTTCTGGCTGTCCCTGGGACTCTTTTCGGTGCTGGCGCTGCTGCTGTCGGCGAGTTGAAAATAGCCTCCTTGGGTACACAAAAACCACCTCCCGGCGAGGTGGTTTTTTGTTGGGCGAAGAATAAACGTTTTCCCCTGCAGCCCTTGTCTATACTGACCCCATAATTTAATCAGGGCGACTTTTCGGGGCGGCTGATTGTGTTAAAATCCCGCCCCTCTTTTCCCCAGAGCACAGAACATTGCCATGAAATTTCCCGGTCAGCGCAAGTCCAAACACTACTTCCCTGTCGATCGCCGTGATCCCCTGATCTCGCAAAGCGCCCAACTCACCGAACTGGGCAAAGCCTATGTCGTGGGTATCGATCAGACCCTGGTTGACATCGAAGCCCATGTGGATGATGACTTTCTGGCTCGCTATGGTCTGAGCAAGGGCCACTCGGTGGTGATCACCGACGAGGTGGCTGAACGCATCTACGACGAGCTCAAGGCCAACAACATGGTGGTGAGCGAATTTGCCGGCGGTACCATCGGCAACACGGTCCACAACTACTCGGTACTGGCCGACTCCCACTCCATCCTGCTGGGGGTAATGAGCCAGGATATCCGGATCGGTTGCTATGCCTACCGTTATCTGTGCAACACCTCTTCTCGTGTCAACCTCGACTATCTGCAGCCGGTGGATGGCCCCATCGGTCGCTGCTTCACCTTCATCACCGAGTGTGGCGAGCGCAGCTTCGGCATCAATGCCGGCAAGATGAATCAGCTGGACGTGCGCCACATCCCCGAAGAGGTGATCAAGGGAGCCTCCGCTCTGGTGATCACCGCCTATCTGGTACGCGGTGATGACGGCGACCCCATGAAGGAAGCAGCCATGACGGCGGTGCGTTATGCCCGTGAGGCCGACATCCCCGTGGTACTGACCCTGGGTACCCGCTTCGTCATCGACGAGAATCCCCAGTGGTGGCGCGAATTCATCGCCGAGAACGTGACCGTGCTGGCGATGAACGAGGACGAGGGCGAGGCCCTGACCGGCATCGCCGATCCCCTCGGTGCCGCCGACAAGGCCCTCGACTGGGCTGACATGGTGCTCTGCACCGCCGGCCCCATCGGCCTCTACATGGCGAGCTACACCGACGAGGATTACAAGCGTGAGACCACTCATACCCTGCTGCCGGGGGTGATCCCCGAGTTCAACATGTATGAGTTCAGCCGCCCGATGGCACGCAGAAAATGCCGCAAGCCGATGCGCATCTACTCCCACATCTCCCCCTACATGGGTGGCCCGGAGAAGATCAAGAACACCAACGGTGCGGGCGACGGTGCCCTTTCCGCCGTGTTGCACGACATGGTAGCCAACTCCTACCACCGGATGAACGTGCCCAACTCCGCCAAGCACATCTCCGAGTTCCTCACCTACTCCTCCCTGGCCCAGGTGTGCAAATATGCCAACCGGGTCAGCTACGAGGTGTTGGCCCAGAGCAGCCCCCGTCTCTCCCGCGGTCTGCCGGAGAAAGAGGACAGCCTGGAAGAGGTGTACTGGGAGCGTTGATTTTCCCACTGTATTGAATGCAAAGGCGCCATCAGGCGCCTTTTGTTTTTTCGAGATGGATCAAGTTTTTAGATGTCGTTTGCTGATGACCATGGACATGGATGAAGCCGTCAGCATACCTTGTTAACAAAATGTATTTTGTCAGGATGACGGTATGTTGAGGCAATGGAGTATTGGCCATCGCTTGATGCTGATGGTGTTGATGGTGGTCGCCGTGCTGGGCTTGTTGCTGTTCGCTTGCCTGCGCGTCTATTACCAAGGGCTGATGGCGGAGAAGAGCAACCAGGCGCGTTCACAGGTGGAGACGGCCTATAGCCTGGTCGCCAGCTATGAAGAGCAGGTACGCCAGGGCAGGCTGGACGAACAGAACGCCAAGGTACTGGCGCTGACCGCCGTGCAAAAACTGCGTTATGGCCAGAACGACTATTTCTGGATCAATGACAGCCATCCCACCATGGTGATGCACCCCATGAAGCCCGAGCTCGATGGTCAGGATCTCTCGGGGGTGGAGGACAAGCAGGGGCTCAAGCTGTTCGTCGCCTTCGTCGAGCGGGTCAAGCAGCAAAACGGGAGCGGCGAAGTGGCCTACTACTGGCCCAAACCCGGCGTCGATGAGCCGGTGCGCAAGATCTCCTACGTCAAGCAGTTTACCCCCTGGGACTGGATCATCGGCACCGGCATCTATGTGGATGATGTGGAGGCGCAATACCAGCAGGTACTGCGTACCCTGATGGGCATAGGCGCCCTGCTGGCTGTGCTGCTGCTCGCGGCTGCGACCCTGATCCGGCGCAGCATAGTGATGCCCCTGTCCCAGTCGGTGTCTGCCCTGGGTGACATGGCCAGGGGAGAGGGGGATCTGCGTTTTCGCCTGCCCGAGAGCGGCCGTGATGAACTCAGCCTGCTTTCGGCCAATTTCAATCAGTTTGCCAACCAGATGGCCCAGCTGATCGGCCGTGCCCAGCAGATCACCAGCCACAACAAGGATGCAGCCCGGCAGCTCGAGCAAGTAGTGGCACGCACCAGTGCCATCGTGACCGATCAGGAACAGGACACCCAGCGGGTGGCGGCGGCCATGGTGCAGATCACCGGCAGCAGCCGCGCCATCGGCCTCAATGCCGAGCAAGCAGCCCAGGCGGCAGAATCGGCACGCCAGTTGGCCCAGCATGGCCGCGAGATTGTGGCCCAGACCATCACCACCATAGGACAGCTGGCGGACGAGATGGAGGAGACGGTGCAGGCCGTGGCCCGCCTTGAGCAGGACTCGCAGCAGATTGGCTCCGTGCTTGACGTGATCCGCGGGGTGGCCGAGCAGACCAATCTGCTGGCCCTCAACGCGGCCATCGAGGCGGCCCGCGCCGGTGAGCAGGGAAGGGGGTTTGCGGTGGTGGCCGATGAGGTGCGTACCCTGGCCACTCGCACTCACAGCTCTACCGACGAGATCCGGCAGATGATCCAGCGCTTGCAGGAGGGCGCCGGCAAGGTGGCGACCGGCATCGAACAGTTGCAGCGACTGTCGCGCTCGACGGCGCAGAAAGCCGGTGATGCGGAAGGAGCCATCGGCAATATTGACGAGGCGGTGAGCACCATATTGGCGATGAACAGCGAAATTGCCGGGGCGGCCGGTGAGCAGAGCAGTTCGACCGAGGAGATCACCCTGCGCCTGTCAGCCATTACCCAACTGGCCAGCGAGGCTCTGGTGGAGAACCGGCGTACCGGTCAGGCGGCCGGCTCCTTGTCGCAAACCAGCGATGAGTTGAGTACCCTGGTGGTGCGATATCGTACTTGATGGGGGTATCCCCCGTCTTTTTAGGGATTTGACTTGAGTCTGGGGGGCTTTTGCGACACCATCTGCCCCATTCTTGGTCCGTATTGGCCAGCCGCCTGTAAGAGAGAGCCCCATGAGCAAATTAACTGACAATCTTGACGCCAATTTCCAGCTGTTTGTTGAACAAGTCCGCGAGTCGGGTCAGGTCTGGGGTCTGCGCTACGGTGAAGACTGGGTGGTCTGCCGCTCTGCCGAATTTGAAGATGCCGATGTGATGCCGCTCTGGTCCGCCGAGGAAGATGCCCGTCTGCACTGTGTGGACGAGTGGGCCGACTATGAGCCGGAAGTGATCGACCTGGAAGAGTTTCTCGACATCTGGATCAACGATCTGGACGATGACGATGTGCTGGTGGGCCCGAACTGGAATGCCGATCTGGAAGGCCAGGAGCTGGAGCCCATCGAGCTGGCCAAGGCGCTGGTCGAACTGGACGCCTGAAGGCGCCTCCATTGACGACGCCGACATCCGGTGTCGTAGCAAAGCAATGATGAGACCGGTATCCGCGAGGATGCCGGTCTTTTTTATGATCCCGTGGGCATAATGAGGGTCAAAGGGGGATTTGCCTTTGCACCCGCGCAGGCGATGGTCCATCATCAACCTTTTGCCAGGGGGGGATAGCCATGTTTTTGTTCGACGTCACAGGCATAGAGGGTGGGCGGGCCAGCATCCGGATACAGGCGCTGGACTGGACACAGACCGGGCCGGTGACGTTCCAGTGCGATGACGATCAGCTGGCACTGGTGCTGTTGAGTGATTGCCGCTGTGATGCAGTGGGCTTCTTTACCCTGCTCTCCGGATGCAAGCCCCTCCATCTCGAACAATGGCTCAGCTATTTGCAGGAGAGCGGCCGCATCGGCAAGTGGAGTCATCAGATTGAGAGCCCGGCCGATGACGACTATCTTGCCCGGGCCGGGCTACCCAGCGAGGAGCTCAATGCCCTGCTGGGCCAGGTCTATCATGTGGCGGGTTTCAATCGGCTGCAGATCAACCGGTACCTCAAGCACCGCCATAACCCCTCCAGTCTGGCGACCCGTTATGATCAGAAGGAGCTGGAGCGCTACCGCCAGCTCAACGACATCATTCTGACCCTTCTGAAGCTGAAGCATCCTCACTGAACAGGCCCAACTGGCTGATATCCGGTCGCAAAGGCTGCGGCCGGGCGATCAGATAACCCTGCAGGCCATCTACATACATTCCTTGCAACAGCTGCTTCTGGCCCAGTTGTTCCACCCCTTCCGCGATCACCTGGCACCCCATCCGGTGTGACACGTCGACAATCATCCGCACAAACTGCTGGTTGGTCTGATCCTGCTCCAGCCCGGTGATGAGGGCGGGATCGAGCTTGATGTAATCGGGTTTGAGCTCGCGAAACAGGCTGAAGGAGCCGATGCCCTTGCCAAAGTTGGCGATGGCAGAGCGGCTGCCATTGCGGCGCAGCAGCTCGAACACCCGCTTGGCACCGGTCGGATTGCGCTCCAGATGCTCCTCGTCCAGCTCGAACACAAGGTTGGCGCTGGTGTTGGGATCCTTGAGCAGCTGCCTGTCCAGCCAGATCAGCAGGGCGCTGTTTTGCAGCAGATTGGGTGAGAGGTTGATCCCCCAGCGACTCTGGTTGGAGCCAAATGCCCGGTACTGGCGCATCACGTGGACAATCACCAGTTGCTCCAGCCGCATCACCATATCGAGCCGCTGGGCCATGGCAAACAGGGTGTCGGTTGGCAGGGCCGTACCATCGCTGCCGCAAAAGCGGGTGTAGATCTCGTTGTAGGCCATCATGCTGCGATGCAGAGGCTGGATGGGTTGATAGGTAAAGGTGAGACGCTCCTGGGCCAGCACTTCCCCCAGCACCTCGCGCCAGTGGTGTTGGCCCTGCAGATCGGTGATGTTGTCCTCATGCTGGATGGCCCAGCCATTGATGGTTTCGGTCTGGGCCCGCGCCAGCGCCAGATCGGCTCTGGCAAGCACGGTTTCGATCTTCTGGCCGCTGCTAAGCCGGGTAAGGCCCGAGTAGGCGGCACTCTCCAGCTCGTGCTGCTCCTGGTAATTGTCGAAGGCCACCTTCAAATCCTGCCCCAGCAGGTGAGGCGGAATATTGACCACGGGTTGCACCAGTACGGCAAAGTCGGCCCCCGAGATGCGATAGACCTGGTTCCCCGGAAAGCGGCTCACCACCTGCTTGATGAGGTTTGCCATGTCCTTGATGTAGGCATCACCGGACTGGAAGCCGCGCTGGGTATTGATCTTGCCAAGTTCGGTGGCACGGATGAGCACCAGGGTGGCGGTCTGGGTGTCCTGATCCCGCTGCAGCAGCTCCGTCACGTCACGGCGAAAGGCGTGGCGATTGAGCAACTGGGTCAGCTCATCCGTGGTGGCCAGATTGCTCAGCTCGGTCAGCTGGCGATGGGCATGCTGCGAATCACTCTCAAACTGGAGCAGCAACTGTTGCAGGGCTTCCCGGGAGGCGGGATCGTCCAGCTGTTCGGGGTCCCGCTCCGTGAGCGCCTTGACCCAGACCAGCTCCTGGTGTTGTTGCATGCCGGTCAGGGTGCGCAATGCCAGCAGCAACAGCAGCCCCATGCCAAGCAGGGTGGTCGACAAAATGATGACCAGAGTCACCGGTGTGCTTTGAAGTGCCAACCAAAACCCTTGCAGGAGCAGCAAGGGTATGCTCACTATGGTGGCAATGAGAAAGAGGGAGCGTCCAAGCTTTTGAACCATCTTGTCATCCTTGAGGTGGCTGCGGTCACTTGGGGATTCTAACCGACCCCGTTCGGCAAACCATGCTGTTCCTCGCAACTTGGTGCAAATGTGTCGTTCGGGATTGAATAAATTGTGAGTGAAACCACTTTCACGGGCTTGAAATCCGGCGAAGATGAATTCGAAATGGATCAAACGAGGCAGAGGTGAATCATGTTGTTAGAGCCAGGGAATAGTGCCAAAGCACGGCAGTTGTTGAATCAAAGTATGGCGCTGGTACTGGCGGGAGGACGTGGCAGCCGCCTGAAGCAGCTGACCGACAACCGGGCCAAGCCTGCGGTGCATTTCGGAGGAAAGTTCCGGATCATCGATTTTGTGCTTTCCAACTGCATCAATTCGGGGATCCGTCGGGTGGGGGTAGTGACGCAATACAAATCCCACAGCCTGCTGCGACATCTGCAATCGGGTTGGTCTTTTTTGCGCTACCAGATGAACGAGTTCATCGACTTGCTGCCAGCTCAGCAGCGGGTGGACGAGGTGCACTGGTATCGCGGTACTGCCGACGCCATCTATCAGAACGTCGACATCATTCGTGACTATGGTCCCAAGTACATAGTGGTGCTGGCGGGGGATCACATCTACAAGATGGACTATGCCGCCATGTTGCTCGATCACGTGCGCCTTGGCGCCAAGGTGACGGTAGCCTGTATCGAGGTGCCCCGCTCGGAGGCCTCGGCCTTCGGCGTCATGGACATCGACGAGCAGCGCAAGATCCGCGCCTTCGTGGAGAAGCCGGCCAATCCGCCGGCCATGCCGGGCTGCGAAGACAAGTCCCTTGCATCCATGGGCATCTATATCTTCGAGGCGGAGTATCTCTATGAGCTGCTGGAAGAGGACATCCTCAACCAGGAGTCCAAGCACGATTTTGGCATGGACGTCATTCCCCGCATCGTGGGGGAGGGCAAGGCGTTTGCCCACCCCTTCAGCATGTCCTGCGTCGGGGCCAAGGAGGGGCAGAAACCTTACTGGCGTGATGTGGGGACCCTCGACTCCTTCTGGGAGGCCAACATGGATCTCGCCTCCGTGGTACCGGAGCTCGACATCTATGACGAAAACTGGCCCATCTGGACCAGTCAAACCCTGACACCGCCCGCCAAGTTCGTGCAGGACCGAAACGGCCAGCATGGCATGACCATCAACTCCATGTTTTCCGGCGGAACCATCGTCAGCGGGTCGTTTGTGCTCAACTCTGTGCTGTTTACCAATGTGCGGGTTCACTCCTTCTGCACCCTGGATCAGGCGGTGATCTTCCCCGGGGTGGAAGTGGGGGCGGGCTGCCGTTTGCGCCGGGTAGTGGTAGACAAGGGGTGTGTGCTGCCCGATGGGCTGGTGGTGGGAGAGAATGCCGACGAGGATAGCCGTCGCTTCTACCGCTCAGAACAGGGCATAGTGCTGGTTACCAAGGGAATGCTGGAGAAGCTGGCGTAAGCCCGTACCTTGCCTGACGCAATAATGAAAAGGGAGCCGTTAAGGCTCCCTTTTGCATGATGTGACCTGTGGCTTATTCGCTGATCACGGCCTTGCCTGCCATCACCATGGCGGTGCCGTGCTTGCCACCGGCGGCGGTGACCTGCGGGACGCCATCTTCATCGGTATCGCTGCCGGCGCCGGTGATGATGTTCTCACCGGAGTCACCGATCCACTCGGCCATCTGCATGCCGCCGTTGACGGTGCCACGGAACCAGCTGACGTACTGGGTGGTCAACTTGGCCAGCTCCAGCTCGGGCGCCTTCTCGGCCCCTTCATTACGCAGGTTCAGCATGGCAGAGCGCAGGGCGCCGGAGATGGCAGCCTGGGTCCAGGGGGCGTATTCACCCTGCTTGCCGGCAAGCCAGGTACCCGCCTTCTGGTTGAAGTAGGCCTTGTCGGTGGCGATGAAGAGCTCGCGCGCCGCGGTGCGGTACTTCACGTTCTGAGTCGCCAGGAAGGCGGCGGTCAGGCCGCGGATGGCGGCAAACTGGGTCTCGACAGACTGGCTGGCGTCAACGGTTCCACCCAGGGTCAGACCGTCGTGCACCAGACCATTGCTGCCTTTGAGTTTGGCGAGGATGAAGTCGGCCTGTTTGGTGATAAGCGCGAGCGCCTCCTGCCCTTGTTTGGTCTTGAGGTTCAGCTCGCCATTGTCACCGGCGGCGTAGCCTACCGGCAGGGCGTCCTGGGCGCGCTGGAAGATCTGCAGCGCGACCAGGGTGTAGGCGGCGTCGAAGGTAGTGACGTGCTTGGCCTGCTTGCCATTCTGCCAGCTGTCGACCAGAGTGCCGGCCTTGGGCTCGAAGTGCAGGGCGCCCAGGTTCTTGAAGGTCAGGTTGGAGAGGTTCAGGGCCAGGGAGAAGGCGTCGTCGCCTGCCACTGCCTTGGCCAGATCATTGGCCTTGTTGGCAGCCGGTGCGGCGGCAAACGGCGCACCGTCAAACACGGCGTGAAAGGCCGGGTTCTGGTTGGTGTTGGCGCTACGCTGATCGCTGAAGGCGTAGAACTCGGAGAGCGGCCACAGCATCATCCAGGCGTCGCGCAGCTGGGCGGAACCGTCGACCACTTCCAGCTTGCCGATGGCACCGACTTCGTTCTTGCTGGTCTCGGTCACCTTCACCTGATGGGGGAAGTAAATCACGCCCTTGGCCGGATCGTATTGCGGGGTGATCTTGGCGCCCAGGGTTTTGCCATCAAAGCCGAGCTGGCTTTGCAAGATGGCCAGCTTGTCGATGGATTGCTCGGTCAGCATCATGCCGTTGAAGCCATCGGCGGCGGAGACCCCCAGCTTGTGCTTGCCGTCCTGATCCATGGTGGCGGAGGCGGCCTCCACCTCTTCATCGCTCTCGGCCACGTGCATGCCGCCGAGGAAGTCCTGGGACCACATCACCTCTTTGAGCAGGATGCCGCCCACGGCAGCGGGGACCAGCAGGTTGTCGCTGCCGCTCCAGCGCAGGGTCGCGTAGTCGCGGAAGTAGGCCGGCACCTGGGTCTTGACGGTTTTCTCGTTGCCCTTGGCGGTCTTGATGGTGATCTCGTCGCCGTTGACCGGGGTAGTGTTGACGGCCTGGGCAAACTCCGGATTGGCAGAGGCATAGGGGAAGGAGAGGGGATACATGCCTTGCGGCACTTCATCGGCCGGGAAGCCGACTGCGTCGGCCATGGCCAGCACTCGCTTGCCGAGATCTGCCAGGGTGCCGCCACGAGCCAGGTTTTGCGGCCCGTTCACCAGGTGCGGACCCATGCCGGACTGGTAGTTGAGGGCGTACATCGCCTCTTCGGAGTACTCATAGGATTCGATGCCGGCGGCGAAGTCGAACGGAGTTGGCTCGTCGGCGCGGTTGGCGTCGAGCACGTCCAGATCCAGACCCAGGGCCTCGGCCAGCGGCTCGCCGGAGAGCTCGAATTCGGTGTAGGCCAGCATGTTGGCGGCGGTGTTGAATGTCTTGTCTTCCACCTTGACGGCAGCGTGCGCGGCGCTACCCAGCAGTGCGCAGGCGATCGCCTGTACCAGTACGGTTTTTCTCATGTCCCTTCTCACCATTGGTTTTATTATCGGGTTTATTGTGACGCTTCTCATGACGAATCTAAATGAGAATGGTGCGCATTATGTGTGATTTGGACGGCGTTGAGAAGTGAAAACCGCCCCGACCAGTGCAAACGACACAAGGCGGGACGGTGGGGGTGGTGATCACGGTTATCGCGCAGAGGGCGATGGCAAGGAGCGGGTTTAGAACACCTTGAAGGGGATCACCAGGCGGCCAGGCTCTACCTTGAGGGCCTCGACCTTCTCCTTGATCCTCGCCTCATTCTGGCGGCTTGCATCGAGCCGGTAGACGGGGGTCTGGGACAGGAACAGGGAGAGCGACTGGTTGAAGGTGGGCAGCAGCGGCGTGAGCGCCGCGCCTATGTCGGCAGGTTCGGTCTTGACCGAGAGCAGCTCCAGATCGCGCAGATAGATGGCCCCCTGATCCGCCAGGTATTCCGGACGGGCCCGCAGGGCAAAGCGAACCTTCATCTGCTGGCTGCCAAGGGGGCTCAGCACCTGCAGATCGCCGGCGGCATCCAGTTCGATGCGATCCGGCTGGCTGCGGCCGATGCGGCTTTGCATCTCATCGAGGCGGATCTTGCTCGACATGATGCCGGGGATCCCCAGCTGTTTTTCAAAGGAGACCTGATCCTTGAGGTATTGGTTGATTTCGGCCTCGCTGACGTTGTACTGGGTGAGCGAGCAGGCACCCAGCAGCAGGACGAGGGGGAGCAATAACAACTGTTTCAACATGAAGGGATCCGCTTGGTAAAAAGATGTCGCTATCTTACGCGATAATACGTGCTGGGCGGGAGCCCTGCTTACCCTTGTATTCGGGTGGGGCGAGGGGCCATCATCAGCATGGAGCAGGCTGCCATGGTGAAAGCGATAGGTGCGGGAGCGAGGAGGGTGCGATGAACAAGATGGACAAAGGCGGTCGCTGGCTGGGGATGCTGCTCTGCACTCTGCTCTGGCTCTGGAGTGGGTTGCTTCGCGCCGAGGTGAAGGTGATCCCGGTCTTTGATGCCGGCGCTGCGGTGCAGACCCTCAAGGAGATCTACCCGGATCTCGGGGTAAGCGCCATGGGTAACCAGCTGGTGCTGAGTGGTACCCCGGCCCAGTTGCAGGAAGCCGAGACGACCCTGGCCCAGCTCAACAAACCGCCCCAGAGCCTGCTCATCGAATGGCGGGTCGATGGCACGTCCAGTGGCCAGCAGCTGGGTGTCGGGGTTGGCCGCGATGAGGTCAAACGGCAATGGTTGCTGGATGGTAACGCCCGGCAATACCAGCAGAGCCAAAACGACAACTGGCAGGTGCGCGGCCTGTCGGGGCGACCCGTATTGCTGCAGATGGGATCCTATCAACCAGTGACCTTCTATCAGTGGCGTGGCGGCCAGGTGGTGGGGCTGATGCCCCTGGTCAACGGCCTCTATGCCACCGCCACTATGATTGGAGACAGGGTGCAGATAGCGCTCAGCAGCGAGCAGGCCAGGCTGGAGCAGGGCATCATCAACAGAGGGCAGAGCGCCACCGAGGTGAGCGGTGCCCCGGGCCAGTGGCTGACGGTGGGGGAGCTTTCGACCAGCTCGGCCCGGCAAGGCAGTAGCCTGGGTACCCAACTGCAGGCCGGGGGTGGCAACCAGCACGATCGCCAGACCCTGCAGATCCGGGTCACCCGCCAATAGGCAGGAGCACTCCCTTAATGGGGCTGGTCGGCGGCGTATTCACGTAGCTGGCGACTGCGCAGCAGATACCAGAGGCTCCACAGGCTGGCGATCAGCACCAGGGCGGTGGGCCAGCTGAAGCTCCACTTCTGCAGATTGAGGCTGTGCAGCTGCATCACCAGGCCGCTTGCGGCAGAGCAGAGCAAGAGGCCCCGGCTGTGGCGCCTGAGCCATGCCCGTGCACTCTTGGTCTGTTGATAGGTGCCGCCACAGGCTAGCAGCGCCAGCATGGCGGGCACGTCGGTCAGCAGACTGAGATAGAGGCTGATCTTGTCCGGATAGAAGAGGGCGAGAATGTCGCTGCCGCTCTCCCGGCTGACCCCCGCCATCAGAAACAGCCAGACCGAGCGGGTCAGCAACAGGGCAATGGGCCAAAACCAGAGCGGGGGGCGCAATTGGCCGTGATCGTCATATCTGTGTTCGGGGTAGAGGGTCATAAGGCCCGTGATCCGCTTGGATGAAGGATGTGGCAGATATGGGGCGGGACAGGGCCCTTTGCAAGGTGCGGGGGAGAGAGGAATTAATCGGGGGGCCATGCCCCCCAATCCGCGTTTGTCATTCAAGGTGGCGTTACAGCCAGCCCTTGCGCTTGAAGAAGAGGCCGGTGCCGAGCGATGACATCACCATCAGCACCAGGGAGAGGGGATAGCCGTACTCCCAGGCGAGCTCCGGCATGCGGCCGAAGTTCATGCCGTAGATGCTGGCGATAAGCGTCGGTGGCAGGAAGATCACTGCTGCTACCGAGAAGATTTTGATCACCTTGTTCTGCTCCAGATTGGTCACCCCCATGGAGGCCTCCAGCTGGAAGTTGATCTTGTCGAACAGGAACTGGGTGTGGGGCAACAGAGACTCCACGTCGTGCAGCATCTCGTCGATCCACTTGTTCTGCTCCAGGCTCATGCGCTGGCGCAGGCTGCGCTTCAAAAAACGCAGGGCGCGCCGGGTATCGTGCAGGGAGAGACGGATCTGGCCGTTGGCCTCTTCCTGCGCCATCAACTCTTTAAGCATGGGGTTGATCTGATCCGGCTCGAAGATCTGATCGGCGGTGTTTTCCAAGGTTTTGTAACCATCCTCGATAAGGTCGGAGAGGTACTCAACTTTCAGGTTCTGCACCTCCAGCAGGATGTCGAGGGCATCCTCCACCTCCAGCCTGTCCTGGCGCATATAGTGGCGCAGCAGGCGCACCAGACCGATATCATCCTCGCGGATGCTGATCAGCAGGTTGTTGCGCAAGGTAAAGGAGACGTGGACACCCTTGGTGTCACGACCGATCCGCTGGGGAAACAGGGAGTGAATGTGCAGACCGTCGGTGTCCCAGTAGAAACGGGCCGACGCCTCGATGTCGTCCAGCTCCTCCTTGTCGGGCACTTCTTCCAGGAACAGGCCCGTCAACCATTCTCGCTCCGCCGTGTCCGGTTTGTAGGCATCCAGCCAGACCGTGTTGTCAGGCACTATGTCGTCAGGCCCGAGCGTGACTATGTCCAGTACCTTGTTATTGAGAATGTAGGCGGTGATCATCTGTCCCCCCTTAAAAAGTCATGGGTAATCAGGGATGGTTGCACAGGTCATGCGGCCTTAGAGCGCGTAGAAAGCGATCCCGTGGACAAGCTGAACGGGCCGATGGAAAACCTGAATGCGGCGAACTATACAGGGGCGGGCCGCGCTTGTCAGGGCTTATTCATGCTGGGTTCAGCCTGTTCGCTCAAAAAAACAGCGAGGTCGGATCATCGGATCTGGCTGGAAAGTGGTCAGCCCGGAGGCATCTGCTTTGCCGCTTTCCGGGATGAGGGATAAGCCTCTTTCACCTGATGGGCAGTTGGGACCATCTCCCCCATGGGCAACAGCCGGGGGAGATGTTGAGGGGCTGGTTAGCCATGCCATCTCGGATCTGCATGCAAATGCTCCTCAACACAATATTCCACAACATTAGGCCCTGTCGTATAAGACCCTGTCACATATTGGGGTAGTTGGGCCCACTGCCCCCCTGCGGCGGCGTCCAGGTGATGTTCTGGCTGGGATCCTTGATGTCACAAGTCTTGCAGTGAATGCAGTTGGCGGCATTGATCTGCAGCCGTGGCTCGTGTTCGACCTCAATGATCTCAAAGACGCCCGCCGGACAGTAACGCTGGGCGGGTTCGGCCCAGGTGGCCAAGTTGACCTCGACCGGGATCTGTTCATCCTGCAATTTGAGGTGACAGGGCTGATCCTCGTCGTGGCTGGTGTTGGCCAGATAGACGGACGAGAGCTTGTCGAAGCTGAGCTTGCCATCCGGCTTGGGATAGTCGATAGGCTCACAACGACTGGCCATGCGCAGCTGACGGTAGTCGGGCTCCCTGTCCAGCAGGGTAAAGGGCGAACCTTCCCTGAAGAGGCGGGAGTGAAAGAGGCGTTGTTCCAGCCAGTTGAAGGCGCCACCGAGCCAGGGTCCGTAGCGATGCAGGGACGCACCGACATTGCGGGCGGTTTTCAGCTCACGGGCCAGCCAGCTTTGCTGCAACGCATCGCCAAACTCGGCCAGATCCCGTCCCCCTTCATCCCCGCCCTTGAGACTCATGGCGACGGTCTTGGCCGCCAGCATTCCCGACTTCATGGCGGTGTGGATGCCCTTGATACGGGAGAAATCCAGGGTGCCGGCGTCGCAGCCAATCAGTAGACCGCCGGGGAAATGCATGTGGGGCAAGGAGTGCCAGCCTCCCTTGGTGATGGCGCGGGCGCCATAACTGATGCGCTCGCCTCCCTTGAGTACCTCGGCGATCAGCGGGTGGTGCTTGAGACGCTGGAACTCGTCAAACGGGCTGAGCCAAGGGTTCTGGTAGTTGAGATCGACGATAAGGCCGACTGCCACCTGATCCCCTTCCATGTGGTAGAGGTAGAAGCCACCGTGGCTGTGATTGCTCCCTTCTTTGCCAAGGGGCCAGCCGCTGCCATGCAACACCCGGCCAGCATGGCTCTGGCCGGCCGGCAGTTGCCACAGCTCCTTGAAGCCGATGGCGTAGTGTTGCGGCTGGGCGCCGTTTTCCAGCCCGAACTGGGTGATGAGCTGCTTGCCAAGATGGCCGCGAGCCCCTTCGGCAAACAGGGTGTAGCGACCGAGCAGTGCCATGCCGGGCACGTGATCCGCCTTGGGGTTACCGGCCCGATCCAGCCCGAGATCGCCGGTGAGCACGCCCTTGACCCGGCCATTTTCCATGATAAGTTCACTGGCGGTGAAGCCCGGGTATATTTCGACTCCCAGTGCTTCTGCCTGCCGGGCGAGCCAGCGGCAGAGGTTGCCAAGACTCAGGATATGGCAACCCGTGTTGTGCATCCGTGGCGGTACCGCCCAGTGGGGCAGTTGCAGCGCCCGGCTATCGTTTTGCAGCAGGTGCACCTGATCGTCGCTGACAGGTACGCCGAGGGGAGCCTCCTGCCAGCTATCCGGCAGCAACTCCTTGAGAGCAACGGGATCGAACAAGGCGCCGGAGAGCAGGTGGGCGCCAATTTCGGCTCCCTTCTCCAACAAACAGACCGACAGGTCGGCGTTGTGCTGCTTCAGGGCGATGGCTGCGCTGAGCCCCGCCGGGCCGCCACCCACGATGATGACATCAAATTCCATTGCTTCCCGTTCCATCTTGCCTCTGCGCTCTAGTTGGCCTAGGGTAGTGCTGGTAGTTTACGTAAACGTAAAGCTCTTGTAAGTAAAAAATCAAACAAAAAAGTGCAAGGACTGGTCAATGAATTCAACCCAAACAGATGAGGCATGACCCCATGAAGCTGCTGGTCGCGATCAAACGGGTAGTAGATTACAACGTCAAGATCCGGGTCAAGGGAGACTGCTCGGATGTTGAGCTCGCTAACGTGAAGATGGGTATCAACCCGTTTTGTGAAATAGCGGTGGAGGAGGGCGTCAGACTGCGGGAAGCCGGGGTGGCAAGCGAGCTGGTGGTGGTGACGTTCGGGCCAGAGGCAGCTGCCGAACAGCTGCGCCATACCTTGGCGCTGGGGGCGGATCGGGCCCGCCACTATGTGACGGACGAGACGCTCACACCGCTCACCGTAGCCCGCGCCCTGCAACAGGTATGCGAGCTGGAGCAGCCGGATCTGGTGCTCCTTGGCAAGCAGTCCATCGATTCAGACAACAATCAGGTAGCCCAGATGCTGGCGGCCCTCAATGACTGGCCGCTGGCTACCTGTGCCAGCGCGATCAAGCTTGAGGGGGGGGAGCTGCTGGTGACCCGCGAGATAGACAGCGGCCTTGAGACTCTCGGCATGCCGTTGCCCGCTGTCGTCAGTGTCGATCTGCGGCTCAACGAACCGCGCTTTGCTTCGCTCCCCAACATCATGAAGGCCAAGCGCAAATCGCTCGAGAGCGCACCGTTTGCCGCCCTTGCCGTCGAGCCTGTCGGTCAGACCCGGCAGCTCGGGGTGATGGCGCCCCCTGCGCGCGCCGCCGGGATCCGGGTCGGCTCGGTGGACGAGCTGGTGGACAAACTCAAGAACGAAGCGAAGGTGCTGCCATGAGCGTGCTGATCATTGCCGAACATCATCAGGGCCGGCTGGCCGACAACGCCGCGCAGCTGGTCACGGCTGCAGGGCAACTGGGGGGCGACATCCATCTGCTGTTCTTCGGGCAGGGGCTGAGCGAGGTGGCGGCGCAGGCCGCGCAACTGGAAGGGGTCGACAAGGTATTGCTGGCCGAGCATCCCATGCTGGCAGACGGCTTGTTGGATGGGGTCGACAAGCTGCTGGCCACTCATGCCCGAGGGTATGAACACTGCCTGATGGCGGCCAGCAGCACGGGCAAAGCGCTGCTGCCCCAGGTGGCGGCCCGGCTCGGGGTGGAGATGATTGCCGAGGTGATCGGTATCGAGAGCGGCGATACCTTCCTGCGACCCATCTATGCCGGCAATGCCATCGCCAGGGTGGCAAGCTCGGCACCCGTCAAGGTGATGACGGTCCGTCCGACCGCCTTTGCCAAGGCGGGGCAGCAGGGGGCGTCCGCGTCCGTCGAAGCCTTGTCGGTGCCCGAGTTCAAGTGCCGTACCCGTCTGGTAGAGCGCCAGGCCATCCGTTCGGCCAGGCCCGATCTCGCGGCGGCGCGAGTGGTGGTATCCGGCGGGCGGGCACTGGGCTCCAAGGCGCAGTTTGCCCTCATTGAGGCGCTGGCGGACAAGCTGGGTGGCGCCGTGGGGGCATCGCGCGCCGCGGTGGATGCGGGGTTTGTGGCCAACGATCTGCAAGTGGGGCAGACCGGCAAGGTGGTCGCCCCCGAGCTTTACATCGCGGTCGGCATCTCGGGGGCCATCCAGCATCTGGCGGGGATGAAGGAGTCGAAGGTGATCGTCGCTATCAACAAGGATAGCGAGGCCCCCATCTTCCAGGTGGCGGACTATGGTCTGGTGGGGGATCTCTTCACCCTGCTGCCGGAGCTCACCGCCAAGGTGTAAATTTGTCAGAAAAGGCAGTGACTCGCGTTTGATGCGGACTCGCGACCAATTCTGCGCATGTTCTCAGCAAGCCCTGACCCGTTCAGGGTTTTTTCTCTTCTGCCCGACGCTTCATCATGACTGAAAAGAGTGCGCCAGATCCCAAAAAGCCTTTGATCAGCAAGCCTCTCTTGTGTAAAACCTGACAAGTCATCGATCACTCTCATCCATTCACGGAAAGCGTCATGAGCAAACAGATTTACAACTTCTGCGCCGGCCCTGCCATGTTGCCGGTCGAAGTCATGGAGCGCGCCCAGCGCGAATTTTGTAATTTTCAGGGGCTGGGAGCCTCGGTCATGGAGCTGTCCCACCGCGGCAAGCCCTACATGGCGGTCGCCGAGAAGGCCGAAGCAGACTTGCGCGAGCTGCTGGCGGTACCGGACAACTACAAGGTGCTGTTCATGCACGGCGGCGGTCGCGGCCAGTTCTCCGCCGTGCCAATGAACCTCTTGGGTGGTGCCAACAAGAAGGCTGACTTTCTGCTGACCGGCGTCTGGTCCCAGAGCGCCGTGGATGAGGCCAAAAAGTATGGCGACATCCAGACCTATCAGGGGGTTGCCAAAAATGCCCAAGGCATATCTCACCTGCTGCCGACCCCGGCGTTTCGCGCCGATGCGGCCTATGTGCACTACTGCCCGAACGAAACCATCGACGGCATCGAGATGTTCGACATCCCGGCCACCGGCGACGTGCCCCTGGTGGCGGATCTCTCCTCCACCATTCTCTCCCGTCCTCTCGATGTGAGCCGTTTTGGCATCATCTATGCCGGCGCGCAGAAGAACATTGGCCCCTCTGGCCTGGCGATTGCCATCGTGCGCGACGATCTGCTGAGCCAGGCGCGCGCCGATGTGCCTTCGATTTTCGACTACCAGCTCACCGCCAAGAACGACTCCATGTTCAACACGCCACCCACCTATGCCTGGTATCTGGCCGGTCTGGTGTTCGAGTGGCTGAAAGAGCAGGGCGGCCTGGCGGCCATGGAAGCACGCAACAAGGAGAAGGCCGATTTCCTCTACGGCTATCTCGATCAGTCGAGCTTCTATGGCAACCAGGTGGATGCCAGCTGCCGCTCTCGCATGAACATCCCGTTCCAGCTGAAAAATGCCGAGCTGGACAAGCTGTTCCTGGCCGAATCGGAAGAGGCCGGTCTGCTGGCGCTCAAGGGGCACCGCATCGTCGGCGGCATGCGCGCCAGCCTCTACAACGCCATGCCGCTGGAAGGGGTCAAGGCGCTGGTCAGCTTCATGGACGGCTTTGCCAAGCGCCACGGCTGAGTTTTTCCCTGCTGATGTCAGACGCCGGGCCGAGCCCGGCGTCTTTTTCTGCTTGTCCTGAATGCGGCGCCCGCCGCCATATTTACCCCGAAAGTACCCTTGCCGAGCTGGGCGCGGGCTGTTAACGTCCGGACAGGTGTTTTTTTGAGATAGTACAGGAAGTCTATGAATTCGTTGCGTCTGGAACCCATTTCCCGAGTGGCTGGCGAAGTTAATCTGCCCGGCTCCAAGAGTGTCTCTAACCGGGCCCTGCTGCTGGCAGCGCTGGCTCGCGGCACCACCCGTTTGACCAATCTGCTCGACAGCGATGATATCCGCCACATGCTGGCGGCGCTGACCCAGCTCGGCGTCAAATACAAGCTCTCTGCCGACAAGACCGAGTGCACCGTACATGGTTTGGGTCGCAGCTTTGCGGTGAAAGAACCGGTCAATCTGTTCCTCGGCAATGCAGGCACCGCCATGCGTCCCTTGTGTGCAGCCTTGTGCCTCGGTTCCGGGGAGTACACCCTGGGGGGCGAGCCGCGCATGGAAGAGCGTCCCATCGGCCATCTGGTGGATGCCCTGCGCGAGGCGGGCGCCCATATCCAGTACCTGAAAAAAGATGGCTATCCGCCCCTGGTGGTGGACGCCAAGGGGCTCTGGGGCGGCGACGTGCACGTGGATGGCTCCGTCTCCAGCCAGTTCCTGACCGCCTTTTTGATGGCGGCACCCATGGCGGCCGGCGACACCCGCATCCACATCAAGGGGGAGCTGGTCTCCAAACCCTACATCGACATCACCCTGCACATCATGAAGCAGTTCGGGGTGGTCATCGAACACGACAACTACAAGGTGTTCTACATCAAGGGCAACCAGACCTATGTCAGCCCGGGCGATTTCCTGGTGGAAGGGGATGCCTCCAGCGCCTCCTACTTCCTCGCGGCGGGGGCCATCAAGGGCAAGGTGCGGGTCACCGGCATCGGCAAGCACAGCATCCAGGGGGACATTCACTTTGCCGACGTGCTGGAGAAGATGGGCGCCCGTATCACCTGGGGTGATGACTTCATCGAGGCCGAGCAGGGCGAGCTGCAGGGCATCGACATGGACATGAACCACATCCCGGATGCGGCCATGACCATCGCCGTGGCGGCGCTGTTTGCCGAGGGGCCCACCTCCATTCGCAACATCTACAACTGGCGGGTGAAGGAAACCGACCGTCTGCACGCCATGGCGACCGAGCTGCGCAAGCTGGGTGTCGATGTGGAGGAGGGGCACGACTTCATCACGGTGACCCCGGCGGCCCAACTCAACCATGCGGCGATCGATACCTATAACGATCATCGCATTGCCATGTGCTTCTCCCTGGTGGCGTTGTCGGATACGCCGGTGACCATCAATGATCCCAAGTGCACCTCGAAGACCTTCCCGGATTACTTCGACAAGCTGGCCAGCATCAGTCATCGTCACTGATTGATTTGTACCCGTGAGGCCCGCCATTGCGCGGGCCTTGTTGTCTGTGATATTCGCTTTAGCATCATTTCAGTAACTTGCAAGATTGCTTGGTGAAATAGTTTTGCTGTTAATGTAATTTTCTATTTACACCGCCTCTGTCGAGGGCTAGATTGAAGTTTCATTATCGCAGTCATCTAGCAGGAAGCCTTGTCATGCAGCATCAAACCGACGACGTTCGTATCAGTGAAATCAAAGAGTTATTGCCCCCGGTTGCGGTGCTTGAGAAGTTTCCGGCCACCGAGACCGCATCAAATACGGTGTTTGAATCCCGCCAGGCCATTCACCGCATTCTGACCGGTGACGATGATCGCCTGCTGGTGGTGATCGGTCCCTGCTCCATCCACGATCCGGTCGCGGCGCTGGAATACGGCAAGCGCCTCAAGGCGCTGCGTGACGAGCTCAAAGATCAGCTCGAGATCGTGATGCGGGTCTATTTCGAGAAGCCGCGCACCACTGTGGGCTGGAAGGGGCTGATCAACGACCCCTACCTCGACAACAGCTGCCAGATCAACGACGGCCTGCGCCTGGGGCGCAAGCTGCTGCTGGATCTCAACGACATGGGGCTGCCGACCGCCTCCGAATTCCTCGATATGATCACCCCGCAATACGTGGCGGATCTGATGAGCTGGGGCGCCATCGGGGCGCGCACCACCGAATCTCAGGTGCACCGCGAGCTGGCCTCCGGCCTCTCCTGCCCGGTGGGCTTCAAGAACGGTACCGACGGCACCATCAAGGTGGCTATCGACGCCATCGGCGCCGCCAGCGCGCCGCACCACTTCCTGTCGGTGACCAAGTACGGCCACTCCGCCATTGTGGCGACCGCGGGTAACCCGGATTGCCACATCATTCTGCGCGGTGGCCGCGAGCCAAACTACAGCGCCGCCCACGTCAGCGAGGTGGTGAAGGGGCTGGAGAAGGCCGGTCTGCCGCAGAAGGTGATGATCGATTTCAGCCACGCCAACAGCAGCAAGCAGTTCAAGAACCAGATGCTGGTGGCCGAGGACGTGGCCGGTCAGCTGCGTGCCGGCAGTAAGGCGGTGTTTGGCGTCATGGTGGAGAGCCATTTGGTGGAAGGGCGCCAGGATCTGGTGGACGGGTGCGAGCTCACCTTCGGCCAGAGCATCACGGACGCCTGTATCGGCTGGGCCGACACCGAGAGCCTGCTGCGCAACTTGGCCGATGCGGTAGCCACCCGAAATGCAGGTTGATCTGTACCTCTGACGCTTGCCGGCTCTATCCTGACAAGCACCAAGGCAATAAAAAAGCGCGACCCGGGTCGCGCTTTTTGCTGCCTGCCATCGGGCTACCAGCGGTAGGTCTTGAGTAACTGCTCCAGCGTCTTGCACTGCTCGACCAGCTGGCGGCTGGCCAGGTTGGCGGCATGGGCCTGGCCCAGGGTATCGTTGGCGCTGTTGCGAATGTCGCTCACCGAGCGATCGACCTCGCTGCAGACCCTGTCCTGCTCTTCGGCGGATTGCGCCATCTGGGCATTGAGATCATTGATACTGGCGATGCGTCCAATGATGTTTTGCATGGCCGCCAGGGTGGCCTCGGTCTTGTGAATGCTCTCGTCGGCCTTGGCTTTTGCATCCCCGATCACCACAACGGCGCTCTGCGCCTCTTTTTGCAGGGCGGCGATCATCTGGGAGATCTCCTCGCTAGCGGCGCGGCTGCGGTTGGAGAGGGCCCGCACCTCGTCCGCCACCACCGCAAAGCCGCGTCCCTGCTCGCCGGCACGGGCCGCCTCAATGGCGGCGTTGAGGGCCAGCAGATTGGTCTGATCGGCTATGCCCTTGATCACCTCCAGCACGCCGTCGACGGCGAGGCAGCGGTTGTCGAGCTGCTGGATCACTTTGTCGACCCGCTCTATCTCCTCCGACATCTCGTCCATATCGGTGATGGAGCGCTGGGCGAGGCGGCTGGTCTCGGCGGCATCCTGATTGGTGAGGGCGGAGAGCTCGGCGCTCTTGCGGGCATGTTCTCGTACCTCGTGGGAGCTGGCGGCCAGCTCACTCACGGCGGCGGCCACCTGGGTGGTCATGCTCTCCTGCTGACGTGCCGCTCCTTCGGTGCGGGTCGCGACCTCACTTATCTGGTTTGACTCCTGATAGAGCTGATGGGTGGCACTCTCGACGGATTGCAGGCTGTGGCGAAACCCCTGCACCATGTCGCGGACGGCACGGGTCATCTGGCCCAGCTCATCCTGGCTGCGATTGATGAGGGGGAGGGAGAGATCTCGCTCCTTGGCCATGCGGGTCATATTGAGCTGTAGATGACGAACCGGGCGCTTGATGTAGCGCTGCAGCACCCACCAGAGCAGGCCGAAGCCGAGGCTGAACACGGCGGCCAGGCTGCCGCTCAGGATCAGGTTGTTGCGATGGATTTCACTGAAGGTATGACTGAGATCGTAACTGATCCGCACCGCCCCCATGACGGTTCCCTCCGCCACCTGGTGGCAGGTGGTGCACTGGGTACCGCGATACTCCTTGTAGGCCTTGAAGGGTTTTATCAGGGTGAGCTGGTTGCCCTGTTGCTCGAAGATGACCTCGCCCTGTTTGATGGCGCGTTCATCCAGCGCATCCGCGATTTTCTGATCCGGATGACCCGCCCCGAACAGATCGCTCACGGCGGGGGCGCGAATAACCCTGGCCTCGACGATGCCCTGTTCGCTCTTGAGCTTGGTCTGCACTATTTGCCGATTGGCCATGCCTCCCGTCATCATCAGGACGTTGAGCTGATCCATGTAGGTGTTGGCGGCGCTCTCCACCTTTTCGCCCGCCAGCCGGATGGCGAGATCCCGCTGCAACCAGGCGGAGAGTTCAAAACTGAGGGCAAATGTGCAGCCGATGACCAGGGTGAGGGGGAGGAACATTTTCCAGTTGAGAGACAGGTTTTGCATCGTTGGCAGAGTCCATGCACAGGTAAGCGATCGTCAATGATTGGCATCTTTCCCCGATGAATCATGGTCGAGAGGGGGAGATGACTTTCTATCGGCACACCCTACCTCATCTTGAGTAACTTATCTGTTAATTAGATCGACATTAGCAGTTAATGACAGGTAGCAAATCAGGGCTCTCTGACCCTGAGTTGATCCAGCACAAACTTGAAGTTAATTGATAGTGGTTATCATTTACGTTATTTCAGATGGTAATCCTGCAACGATGACAAGCGATCTGACGCCGACCATGATCGGCATGGCGACTCCCGATCCCCTTAAATTTGCCTTCAGTGGCAAAACCTCGGCCCATGCCAGCCGGGGCGGTGTGCGCCCCGTGTCCCTCGACGAAGCCGCCTGGCAAGCCTGGTGGCAGCAAGAGAGTGAAGCCGACGAGCGAGCCCTTTACATCCACATCCCCTTTTGCCGCAAGCGCTGCAGCTTCTGCAATTTCTTTGAAAATGGCGCCAATCCGGCGCGCATGAGCCGTTACATGGCGGCCCTGTGTGCCAGCCTGATCGCGGCTGCCGAGACCCCGTTGGGCCAAAGTAAACCTTTCTCTGCCGTCTATGTGGGCGGGGGCACCCCCACCGATATGGCGGTCGAGGATCTGGCCAGGCTGACCAATGCCATTGGGCGCTTTCCGTTGACCCCGGATGTGGAGGTGACCCTGGAGGGGCGTCTCAACGGGTTTGACGAGGCCAAGTGGCAGACCGCCCTGGCAGGGGGCTTCAACCGTTTCTCGTTTGGCGTACAGAGTTTTGATACCGGCGTGCGCCAGCAGGCGGCCCGTTTTGATGACAGGGAGACCCTGCTGCGCCGACTCGGCGAGCTGACCCGGGACGATGCGGCCGTGATCGTGGCCGACCTTATCTTCGGTCTGCCCGGGCAGGATGACGAGGTATGGCGCCAGGACATCAGCGACGTGATGGCAAGCGGGGTGCACGGGGTGGATCTCTACCAGCTCATCGCCATGACAGGCACCAATCTCGAGCGGGCCGAGGCGAAAGGCAAGCTGGGCTGGTCGGCCGATGGTCAGCAGCGAGCCGCCATGTACGCCTATGGTGCCAGCCAGCTGGAGCAACAGGGGTGGGAGCGCCTCTCCTGCAGCCACTGGCGACGCAGTAACGCAGAGCAGAGCCGCTACAACCAGATGGCCAAGCGCGGGGCCGAAATCCTCCCCTTTGGCGCGGGTGCGGGGGGCAGCATTCATGGTCACGGGGTGATGAATGGCCGCGATCTTGACGGTTGGCACGACGCACTGGCCAAGGGTGAGCGGGCCCCAGGCATGGTGATGAGCCGCAACCCCGACGCCCGGATAGACGGACTGTTGCGAGGAGCCCTCGATCGCGGTTGGCTGGCCCTGGCGAGCCTGCCTGCGCCGCTGCGTGCACATCTGCAGCCGTTGTTTGAGGGGTGGCAGCGAAACGGGCTGGCCAGCTTGACGGACGAGCGGCTGGCGCTGACCCTGGCCGGGCGCTTCTGGAACGTCAATTTGCAGGCGGGGCTGTTCGAGTTTTTGCAGCATCGCCCGCTCGATGGCGGCCAGCCTGCATTTCATCCTGGCAAGCACCCGGGCAAGCATCCCGGCGGCGTGCGCCATTCGCTGGTGTAGGGGCCTTTACCCGATCGCTAGAAAGCACAAAGGGAGCCTAACTGGCTCCCTTTGTTTGACTCAGCAGCATGGCAACGCGGGACGAATTACTCGTCGTCGCTCTCCTGATAGCTGTCCCGCTGGGCCTTGGGCAGGCGGCGCATGGGGGTGAACCCGACGTCCTCGCCCACCACTTCCCGCTTGCGAGACTTGTTTTGAGGAGACTGAGCCGGCTTCTTGCTGCCATCGCCCTTGGCTTTGCCAGCGGCGGGTTTGCCCTTGCCACCCTTGGCATTGGCGCCGCTACGGGCACGCGGCGGGTTTTGTACCGGCTTGCTGCCGGGCAGAGTCTGGCGGCTCGGCTTGCCGCTCGGCTCATACCCGTCGAGGATTTCTACCGGCAGGGACTGGCCAATCAGGGATTCGATGGCCTTGAGCTGGCCCAGCTCGTCCTGGCTCACCAGAGAGATGGCCTCGCCGCCGCGACCGGCACGGCCGGTGCGACCGATGCGGTGGATGTAGTCCTCCGCCATCTGGGGCAGTTCAAAGTTGATCACATGGGGCAGTTGATCGATGTCGAGGCCACGGGCGGCGATGTCGGTGGCGACCAGCACCCGCACCTTGCCTTCACGAAAATCGGCCAGTGCCCGGTTACGGGCCCCCTGGCTCTTGTCGCCGTGGATGGCGACCGTATCCAGGCCATCTTTTTGCATCTGGTGGGCCAGGCGATCGGCGATCTGCTTGGTGCGCACGAACACCAGCACCCGCTGCCAGTTGCCACGACCGATCATGTGGGAGAGCAGCTCGCGGCGCCGTTCCCGGTCGACCTGGATAATGCGCTGGGTCACCTGCTCGGCGGCGGTGTTGCTGGGGTCGACCTCGATCAGGGTCGGGTCGTTCAGCAGATCGTCTGCCAGCGCCTTGATCTCATCCGAGAAGGTGGCGGAGAAGAGCAGGGTCTGCCGCTCGGCGGGCAGTGCCTTCATGATGCGGCGGATGTCGTGGATAAAGCCCATATCGAGCATGCGATCCGCCTCATCCAGCACCAGCACTTCCAGCTCGTTCAGGGTCAGAGCGCCCTGGGTCAGCAGATCCAGCAAACGGCCCGGGGTCGCCACCAGGATATCGATGCCAAGCTTGATGGCGTCCAGATTGGGTTTGATGCTGACGCCGCCGTAGGCGATCAGAGTACGAAACGGCAGGTGATGGGCATATTTGATGATGCTCTCGCCCACCTGGGCGGCGAGCTCGCGAGTCGGGGTCAGCACCAGGGCGCGTACCTGACGGCGACCGCGACCATGATTGGCCAGCAGACGCTGGAGCATGGGCAGGGTGAAGCCGGCCGTTTTGCCTGTGCCTGTCTGGGCGCCGCCGAGCACATCCTGACCGGCCAGAATGGCCGGAATGGCTTGCTGCTGGATGGGGGTTGGCTGTTCGTAACCCAGCTCCTTGACGGCCCGCAGGATGTGCGGAGACAGACCCAGTTCATTGAATGACATGTTCGAGAGAAACTCCTCTGGTGAGCACCTGGCTCAACGGATGGCCGGTGCCTTGGCACCCGCCACAAGATAGAAACGATAACGGGGGCGCAATATAGCAGAAGTGCAGCCGCTGCGCAGTAGCTGTCGCACCGGCCGTCATGCCAAGCAGGCAGGTAGGCGTCAGAGCAGAGCGCGGATTTGCTCGGTCAGGCTCTCCGGCTTGGTGGTGGGGGCGAATCGGTCCACCACGTTTCCATCCCGGTCGATCAGAAACTTGGTGAAGTTCCACTTGATGTTTTCCAGCCCGAGCAAGCCCGGCTTTTCTTTCTTTAACCACTGGTAGAAGGGGTGGGCCTGCTCGCCGTTGACCTCGCACTTGGCCATGATGGGGAAGGTGACCGGATAGTCGAGGGAACAGAAGCGGGCGATCTCCTCGGCATCCCCTGGCTCCTGCTGGCCAAACTGGTTGCAGGGAAAGCCCAGGATCTCCAGCCCGGCCGGGCCCAGATCCAGATAGAGGGCCTCGAGCCCGGTGTACTGGGGGGTAAAGCCGCAGCGACTGGCGACATTGACCACCAGGATCACCTTGCCCGCCAGCTGTGCCAGCGGGTAGGGGCTGCCGTCGAGGCGTTGCAGAGTAAGGTCGGGCAGGGGCATGACGTCTTCCTTGTGTGGATTGCAAACCGGAATGGGGATTACGGTATCGGGCGGCTCTGTCTGGGGCAAGTGGCTGCACCGGGCGGCGCCGAGGCATGCGGCCGTCATCACATTTTTGGCACTGGCCTTGAGTCGATGCGGGGCGGGATCACAACCGGCGCGAAAAAGGCGCGCGAAATCCGGCAGAACACGTATTGATGATGGGACTTCTCAAGATAAGCAAACCGGTTTGTGCGCCAGCCGGGAAGTCGCTAAAAAGCGCTCTCTTTTCCACTTGTTGCGAGTCAATCTTGGACTATCAAGCCGTCATGGATGCCATTTACACCCGGGGGTGGGTGATAGTGGATGATTTTTTAACCGCCGCCGAGGTGGATGCCCTCAAGGCCTGTCTGCCAGACGAGTGGCAACCGGCGGGCATAGGGCGCGAGGCGCTGCATCAGGGCAACCGGGACATTCGCCGGGATCAGATCCACTGGCTGGAGTCTTCCCTTGGCGCGCCCGTGGCCGATTACCTCGCCCGGATGGAGTCCTTGCGTCTGGCTGCCAATCGCATGCTGATGCTGGGGCTATTCGATTACGAGGCCCACTTTGCCCGCTATCGCAGCGGCGATTTCTATGCCACCCATCGCGACGCCTTTGCCGGCCGCTCCAACCGGCGGCTCACCTCCGTCTTCTATCTCAACAACGACTGGCAGCCAGAGGCGGGCGGGATGCTGCGAATGTATGACAACGACGAGCAGTTGCTGATGGATGTCTCGCCCAAGGGGGGGCGGCTGGTGCTGTTTTTATCCGAAGAGTTCCCCCACGAGGTGTTGCCCGCCAATCGCGAGCGCTTCAGCATCGCCGGCTGGTTTCGGGTCAATGGCAACGGCGTGGGCCGGGTCGACCCGCCGCGCTGAGCTCTTTTTCCCCATTTTTGACACATGGTCGCTTTTTTGCGGCCAGAAAGGAGGCCGTGGTGGCCCCATCAGCTGACAAGGCTTTGTCTCCCTTGCTACACTGGCGCGCACTTATGTTCGTATCTGGCTTCGTCCGTTTTTTAATGCGACTGGATTTTAAATGGTGATGGCGAAGCCGCTTTTCCCAAGGGATCACATCTAATGAAGAACATGCATGTCTTGCTGCTGTGCGGCGGCGGTGGCTCAGAGCACGAAGTCTCTCTGCGCAGCGCCAATTTCCTCGAAAAACAACTCGGCCTGTTGCCCGGTGTCGAAGTGACCCGGGTCGAGATGTTTGCCGACCGCTGGCTCAGCGCCGATGGTCGCGAGTGCAAGCTGGGGCTGGACAAGCTGCTCTCGTTTGACAGCGTGGCCCGTCCGGTGGACTACGTGGTGCCCTGCATTCACGGCTACCCGGGCGAGACCGGTGATCTGCAATCCTTCCTGGAGCTGGCTGGCCTCCCTTATCTGGGTTGCGATGCCGAGGCGAGCAAGATCTGCTTCAACAAGATCAGCACCAAGCTGTGGCTCTCCGCTCTCGGTATCCCCAATACCCCCTATCTGTTCCTGACCGAACAGAACGAGGCGAGCCTGGCCGAGGCCAAGGCAGCCCTGGCCAAGTGGGGCAAGGTCTTTATCAAGGCCGCTTCCCAAGGCTCTTCCGTGGGGTGCTACTCCGCCAGCAACGAGGCCGACCTGGTGCAGGGCATCAAGGACGCCTTCGGTTACTCCGAGCAGGTATTGATCGAAAAAGCGGTCAAGCCGCGGGAGCTGGAAGTGGCGGTGTACCAGTACGGTGACGAGTTGGTGGCCACCTATCCTGGCGAGATCTGCGTGCCGCAGGACAAGTTCTACACCTATGAAGAGAAGTACAGCAACGCGAGCCACACCGAAACGGCCCTGCGTGCCGAAGGGTTGACCCAGGCGCAGGCTGACGCCATCCACGAGTACGCCCTCAAGGCATTCCGTCAGCTCAACCTGACCCACCTCTCTCGCGTCGACTTCTTCCTGACCGAAGAGGGGGAGATCCTGCTCAACGAGATCAACACCTTCCCGGGCATGACCTCCATCTCCATGTTCCCGAAACTGCTGGAGCATCACGGTCACAACTTTGCCCACTACCTTGAGCAGATCCTGCGCAAGGCCAGCTAAGGTAAACGCCACGCTTTACCAAAATAAAAATCCCCGCCAACCGGCGGGGATTTTTTTATCTGATAACTGACGGCGCAAGCTTCGCGCATAAATCTCGTCAGTGGCAGGGATTATCCCTCTATCTTCTCGACCCGCACCTGCAGGCTGCCTTGTGCCAGGGTGGTGACCAGGCTATCCCCTGCGCTCACCTGGGCGGCGTTGCTAATCACCTCGCCGCGTGGGGTGCGTGTGATGGAGTAGCCGCGCCCCAGGGTGGCGAGCGGGCTCACCCCGTCGAGACGGGCAGTGAGCATGGCGAGGCGATGGCTCGCCAGATCCTGGCGCTTGGCGATCAGCGCATGGAGGCGCTCCTCGGCCAACAGGTGGCGGCGTTTGCCGGCGGCCAGCAGCCGCTCCGGACTCTTGCCCTGCAGGCGCAGCTCGAGGCTGGCGAGGCGCCGCTCCCCCTGATGCAGGCGCTGGCGCAGCAGTTGTTGCAAACGGGCGGAGAGCTCGTCGAGGCGTTGGGATTGCAGCTCCAGCCGCCGCTTGGGATCCTGATGGTCGAGCCGCTTTTGCAGCAACACAAAACCGTGGCGGGCCGCAGTCTGATGGCGGTTCATGGCCTGCACCAGCCGTTGCCTGAGATGAACGAGGCGCTGGGCGCGGGCACTTTGGTCGGGCGCCACCAGTTCGGCGGCGGCCGACGGAGTGGGGGCGCGCAGGTCGGCTGCAAAGTCGCTGATGGTCACATCCACCTCATGACCCACAGCGCTGATAACGGGAATGGCGGAGCGGGCGATCGCCCGGGCGACGGCTTCTTCGTTGAAGCACCAGAGATCTTCAAGGGAGCCGCCGCCGCGACCGACGATCAGCACATCCACCTCGGCGCGGCGATTGGCCAGGGCAATCGCAGAGACGATCTGGCTGGTGGCGGCGCTCCCCTGAACCTGGGTCGGGTAGATAAAGACAGGCAGATCCGGCGCGCGGCGCTTCAAGACCGTCAGCATGTCGTGCAGGGCGGCGCCGGTGGCGGAGGTGACCAGCCCCACGGCGCGCGGCTCGCGGGGGAGCGGCCGTTTGCGGCCCTCGTCAAACAGCCCCTCGGCGCCAAGGCGGCGTTTGAGCTCCTCAAAGCGCAGGGCCAGCACGCCGTCCCCGGCGGGTTGCATCGATTCGATGATGAGCTGGTAGTCGCCGCGCGGCTCATAGAGGGAGACCCGCGCCTGCACCAGCACCTGCATGCCGTCTTGCGGACGAAACGCCACCCGGCGGTTGTTGCCCTTGAACATGGCGCAGCGCACCTGTGCGCTGAGATCCTTCAACGAAAAATACCAGTGGCCCGAGCTTGGCATCGCCAGGTTGGAGAGCTCCCCGGTCAGCCACACCAGCCCCAGATCCTGCTCCAGGATCATGCGCACGGCGCTGTTGAGGCGGGTAACGGTAAAGACCTGTTGCTCGCGGCCATTGGCCGCACTGGATGGGCTAAATCGGTTCAAGGGGGATCCTGTGATTGTCTCAGGCCGGGCCAGAGGGAAAACAATGGTGGCTATCTTAACCTGAAATGGCCACCGGGAGGAGCAAGAGGGGCCTGGTGCCGTGCAAATCGAAGGGGATTGGTAGCCTGTTTGCCACTTGTTGAGCAAGGGGCATCACGAACCATATTGGTAAACGCGGCGCTGCGGAAGGTGGGATCAGGGTTTACCCCTGTGGGGGAGGGAGAAGAGCAGGTGCGGCGTGTCAGCAGAGGCTGGCCACGCCGCCGGGTCTGGTGGCCCTTATATCGCCTCTACTGTTTCACCCTGATAGTCTGGTACGCGCCATTTCAGCACCTCATCCAGCGACATGGGCTTGGCAAACACATAACCCTGGATCAGATAGACTCCATGCTCGGTGAGATAGTCCAGTTGCGCCTGATTCTCGACCCCCTCGGCGATCATCTCCATTTTGGATTGATGGCCAAAGGCGATGATGGCGTCGAGCACATTGCGCTTGAGATCCGAGGTGCCGATGGTATCGATAAACATCTTGTCTATCTTGATGCTGCGGATCCCCAGTTGCTGCAAATAGGCAAAGCCGCCATAACCGGTGCCGAAATCATCGATCTTGAAGTGATAACCCCGCAGCCCCAGATTGGCCATTTCACGAGCCGCATGCTTGACGTCCGAAATGGGCAGACGTTCGGTGAGCTCGAAGGTCAGGCGGTCGGGATCGGGCCAGCTCAATTGGGTGAGCATGTCCTGCAGATGGGTCTGCTGCTCGACATGGGCGGCAACCAGATTGACGCTGACCCAGTGGGAGTCGGGCAGCTTTTTGAGATCCTCCACGATCTGGCGCACCATCTGGGTCGTCATCGGCAGGATCAGCCCCTGGTTTTCCGAATATTCGATAAACATCCCGGGGGAAATAAAGGTATCGCCCCGGCGCCAGCGCAATAATGCCTCATAACCCACAACTCCATTATTCCGGCTATCGACAATGGGTTGATAGAAAGGAATAAATTCCCCTCTGGTCAGCCCCATTTTCAGCAATCCATCGAGAGAGTTTCGATAATTTCTCAGGGTCCAGTAGCCACCTACCAGCAGAAGGCCAAAGAGCAACGAAAATATCAGGCCATAATAGTAAACCTGCTGGCTGGCATAATAACGAAGTTCGTTGCCCCCCCAGATAGTCTGTTTGACTTTGTTGTATTCGTCGTAATCGGTCAGCGAGAGCGGATTGGGCTGCTGGGTGATGGCTTTATTACCGCGAGGCAATAACAGCTGTTCCATTATCGTGTCATTATCGCGGCGAAATTCCACATAGAAGCAATCTTCGCAGGGGATTGCCAATAATTCATTGGCCCAGCTGTTGTTCAGTACCCAATAAGCCAGATTGCCGGCCTGCCTGGAATAGATCAGCACCTCGGGTTCACTGTTGGCAGAATGTTGTGTCGTTGCAAAATGAAGCGTTGCAGCCTGATCACTCTCCTGGACGTCGGTCAGCACGGGCAAATCAAACCCCAGGGTCGAACAGCCACCTCCCTGGCTCGGATGCAGGCCGGCGAGGCGGATATGGCGACTGTAATAATCGGGATTGCGCAGCAGGGCGACATCTTCTGGTCCGCAGTCGAACTTGAAGTGGGAAAGCTGGGCCAGAATGTTCTGCTCCAGGTTCTTGTTGCGCTCCAGCTGGTATTCCAATAGCTCCTGGCTCTTGGTCTTCAGCAGATGATAGGAGACGAAGGAGGTCAACAGGGGATTGAGTAGCAATACGAGCAGGACCGGGGTGAGCAAGAGTCCAAGGCATATCCAGACAGACGTGAATCGCGACATACATAACCTTCCTGGTAATCGAGCCAAAACGAGATGGCACAGCTGTCATCACAGACCTAGTTGTATCACGTTGGATCATCGCCCGGCAGCGAATTTTTCCTGTGAATGTGATGCCGGGCGAAGAGAGAGTGGAACCGCCGTAACGTAACACTTTTTACCGCATGTTTATGTTGGTCCAACGAGGCTTAAAGGCCATCAAACCCATCATTATTATGTTTATTATCATATAGCGTCGTCGCCTATTTACTGCCTGACGAGAGCCATCTCGTTGAATGAAGTGATGTTGTGTCATTGAGGTTGGGAAGGAGGGGAGGGGCAACAATGGCAATTTGCATAAAACAGCAAACTGATCGCTCTTTTGTCCCAGAATGGTCATTTCCAGAGTGATAATCTTGGTTTTTTGGCCTCTTGGCGTACCAAAAGAGGGCTACGCCATAAAAAATTCAAAAAACTTCTTTACCAGTGACCAATCCGTGAGTAAACTTCGTCGGCAATATTTTACACCCCCACTTCCCTAACGGTGAGATATTGCCATGCTCAGGATTGCCAAAGAAGCGTTAACCTTCGACGATGTATTGTTGGTTCCCGCCCACTCCGAAGTTCTTCCCAATACTGCCGATCTGCGTACCAAGCTGACCTCTTCCATCAGCTTGAACATTCCCATGATCTCCGCTGCCATGGACACAGTGACCGAAGCCCGTTTGGCTATCGCACTGGCCCAGGAAGGCGGTATCGGCTTTATCCACAAGAACATGTCCATCGAGCAGCAGGCTGCCGAAGTGCGCAAGGTCAAGAAATACGAGAGCGGTGTGGTCTCCGACCCCGTGACCGTGCGCCCCGACATGACCATCGCCCAGATCAAGGAGCTGAGCCACAAGAACGGTTTCGCCGGTTACCCCGTGGTGACTGACGGCAACCAGCTGGTGGGTATCATCACAGGTCGTGACGTGCGTTTTGTCACCGATCTCTCCCTGACCGTCGAACAGATCATGACCCAGAAAGAGCGCCTGGTGACCGTGCGTGAAGGAGCCCCTCGCGAAGAGGTGGTTGCCCTGATGCAAAAGCATCGTATCGAGAAGGTGCTGGTGGTCAACGCTGATTTCAAACTCAAGGGCATGATCACCGTCAAAGACTTCCAGAAAGCCGAGCGCAAGCCCAACGCCTGTAAAGACGACAAGGGTCGCCTGCGGGTCGGTGCCGCCGTCGGCGCCGGTGCCGGCAACGAAGAGCGCGTCGCCGCTCTGGTGGAAGCCGGTGTCGACGTGCTGCTGATCGACTCCTCCCACGGTCACTCCCAGGGTGTGCTTGAGCGCATCAAGGCGACCCGTGAAGCCTATCCTGATCTGCAAATCATCGGTGGCAACGTAGCGACCGCCGCTGGCGCCAAGGCGCTTGTCGCCGCCGGCGTCAACGCCGTCAAGGTCGGTATCGGCCCGGGCTCCATCTGTACTACCCGTATCGTGACCGGTGTGGGTGTGCCCCAGATCACTGCCATCTCCGACGCCGTTGACGCGCTGGAAGGCACTGGCGTTCCGGTGATTGCCGATGGCGGCATCCGCTTCTCCGGCGACATCGCCAAGGCCATCGCCGCCGGCGCCAGCTGCGTCATGGTGGGCTCCATGTTCGCCGGTACCGAAGAGGCGCCGGGCGAGATCGAGCTCTATCAGGGCCGCTCTTTCAAATCCTACCGTGGCATGGGCTCTTTGGGCGCCATGTCCAAGGGCTCCAGCGATCGTTACTTCCAGACCGACAACGCTGCCGACAAGCTGGTGCCGGAAGGGATCGAAGGGCGCGTACCTTACAAGGGCCGCCTCAAAGAGATCATTCACCAGCAGATGGGCGGTCTGCGCTCCTCCATGGGCCTGACCGGCAGCGCCACCATCGACGATATGCGCACCAAGGCCGAATTCGTGCGCATCTCCGGCGCCGGAATGAAAGAGTCCCACGTCCACGACGTGACCATTACCAAAGAAGCCCCCAACTACCGGATGGGCTGATAAAAGACGGGGCTGCGGCCCCGTTTTGTCACCGTTTTTTATCCCCACACCAGCATGATGCAGGAATAAAATGACTAAAAATATTCACGCTCACCGTATCCTTATCCTGGATTTCGGTTCCCAGTACACCCAGCTGATCGCCCGCCGCGTGCGCGAGATCGGTGTCTACTGCGAACTGTGGGCCTGGGATGTGACCGAAGAGCAGATCCGCGAATTCAATCCGAACGGCATCATCCTCTCCGGCGGTCCCGAGTCCGTGACCGAAGCGGGCAGCCCGCGCGCCCCCGAGTACGTGTTCAATGCCGGCGTGCCGGTATTCGGTATCTGCTACGGCATGCAGACCATGGCCGAGCAACTGGGTGGCAAGGTGCAATCCTCCAACCTGCGTGAATTCGGTTATGCCAAGGTGGAAGTGCTGGGCAACGCCGGCAAGACCAGCGCCCTGCTGCGCAACATTGAAGATGCCATTGCCGACAACGGCAACGCCCTGCTGGATGTCTGGATGAGCCACGGCGACAAGGTCAGCGAGATCCCGGCGGATTTCGTTACCATCGCCCAGACCGCGACCTGCCCCCACGCCGCCATGGCCAACGAGGCCAAGCGTTTCTACGGCGTCCAGTTCCACCCGGAAGTGACCCACACCCGTCAGGGTGCCCGCATGCTGGAGCACTTCGTCAAAGACATCTGCGGCTGCGAGTGCCTGTGGACCCCGGCCACCATCATCGACGACGCCGTTGCCCGCATCCGCGAGCAGGTAGGTGACGACGAGGTGATCCTGGGCCTCTCCGGCGGTGTCGACTCCTCCGTGGTGGCCATGCTGGTCCACCGCGCCATCGGCGATCGCCTGACCTGCGTCTTCGTTGACAACGGCCTGCTGCGCCTGAACGAAGGCGAGCAGGTGATGGAGATGTTTGGCGATCACTTTGGTCTGAACATCATCAAGGTGGATGCCGAAGAGCGCTTCCTCTCCGCCCTGGCCGGTGAAGACGAGCCGGAAGCCAAGCGCAAGATCATCGGCCGTGTCTTCGTCGAGGTGTTTGACGATGAAGCCAAGAAGCTGAAAAACGCCAAGTGGCTGGCGCAAGGCACCATCTACCCGGATGTGATCGAATCTGCCGCCAGCAAGACCGGCAAGGCCCACGTCATCAAGTCCCACCACAACGTCGGCGGCCTGCCGGAAGAGATGAAGATGGGTCTGGTCGAGCCGCTGCGCGAACTGTTCAAAGACGAAGTGCGCCGCGTTGGCCTCGAGCTGGGTCTGCCCTACGACATGCTCTACCGTCACCCGTTCCCGGGCCCGGGTCTGGGTGTGCGCGTGCTTGGCGAAGTGAAGAAAGAGTACTGCGATCTGCTGCGCAAGGCTGATGCCATCTTTATTGAAGAGCTGCGCAAGGCCGATCTCTACAACCAGGTCAGCCAGGCATTCGCCGTCTTCCTGCCGGTGCGCTCCGTCGGCGTGATGGGCGATGGTCGCAAATATGACTGGGTCATTGCGCTGCGCGCCGTCGAAACCATCGACTTTATGACCGCCCACTGGGCCCATCTGCCGTATGACTTCCTCGGCCACGTGTCGAATCGCATCATTAACGAGATCAACGGTATCTCCCGCGTGGTGTACGACGTCTCCGGCAAGCCGCCTGCAACCATCGAATGGGAATAAGCTGCTAACGCCCTTGCGCCCTTCAAGCATAAAAATGAAAAAAAGACGCCCTTGCGGCGTCTTTTCTTTTTTTAATCGTTTGCGCTGCAATTTTCTGCCGCTAGCAGCTTTGGCCGGGCTCGCTCCTGTCACATCTAACAGGAGGCGATTTCTGGCATCGGCACTAGGCTCTTTCATGCCCATTGCGACCGGCCTCTAAGTGATAAAGCGCTAGCAAGCCTTATCAGACAATGCGGGCCTCAACAGGGCCGCGATTCGGCAAAGGGGAATCAGCGTGCCAACCGGCTGCTGCCCCGGTGGAGACCGGAAACCACTTGAATCAACGGGGCGCAGCCCGAACAGCCAAACGAGTCGGGACCATAGAGCACGGAGAGTTTGATATGTCAGAACAAGCAGTGTTGGTGGGTGGATGGACCGCATATCACAAGCTGACCGCCGAGGATCAGGTGGTATTTGACCAGGCGCTGAAAGGATTTGTCGGGGTGCAGTACGTACCCTTTGAAGTCTCCACCCAGGTGGTGGCTGGCACCAACTACCGCTTCAAGTGCAAGAGTACTGTGCCGCTTACCAAACCGATCCATGGCGAAGCCGTGGTGCAGATTTTCAAATCACTGGACGGAGATGCCCATATCACCTCCATTACCCCGATCTGATTGGGTTGCGGGCAAGGCGGGGAGGGGAATGGCCTCCAACCTGTTTGCTCTAAACCCTGAAAATAAGAAAGACGCTTTAGGGCGTCTTTTCTTTATCTAGGATCCGGCACCGTTGATATGTGGCCAGCATTGGTACTTCTTATTTAATTTGTTGATCTTGCTCAGGAAACTACCATCTCACACTTTTTATTATCTTCCTTGCTCGCTAGCATACTGGCTCGGTAACAGCCTTTTTTCGTCAAGCTAGAGCAGCCGCAGAGTTATATGGCAAGCTCAGTAAACTGACCTGTACCGCTCCCATCTAATCGCCATTAGAGGTCACATGCAGCTTACAGTGCATGAAAACTGGATTGAAGGTGATGGTGTTCGCTTTAAAGGCGAATATCCAGTCCTCAGCGCATCACTGATTCACGAACACGTTTTGGTCATATATGACTGGATGGCCTTTGAGAGAAATAGCCCGGCTAGAAACCTATTTTGCTATGCTCGTGCGGGGAGTTTTATTTGGCGGGCATCAGATATTGGTCAAGGTGCGGTTGATGCCTACACCTACATTACAAGTGAATCTCCATTATGGGTGGGGAATTTTGCTGGATTCAACTGCAGAGTTGATGAGGCATCAGGTAATGTATTAGAGACATATTTCAATAAATGACACTTAATATATTATTCACTTCGTTCACGGCTTTGCGAATTTTTAAAAAAAATTGGAGAGACTATGAGAAAGCCAAGAGTATTTATCGGTTCATCTGTTGAAAGCCTACCTATAGCAGATGCAATTGCTGAAAACTTAGAATTTGATGCAGAAGTTACAATATGGCGGAATGGTACATTTAATATTTCGAGTAACGCTCTTGATGACTTGATTTCAAAAGCTAAGTCTGTGGATTTCTCTATTTTCATTTTCTCTCCTGATGATCTGACAATTATTAGATCTAGAGAAAAGTATGTTGTAAGGGATAACGTAGTTTTTGAACTTGGTTTGTTTATTGGTGCAATTGGAAAGAACCGGTGTTTTATTGTAAAGCCACGTGGCGTTGACTTGCATTTCCCAAGTGATCTTCTAGGTATTACTCCAACTGATTTTGATGCAAACAGAAGTGATGAAGACTTAGCGTCATCTCTCAATTACTCCGCTACACAAATAAAACGAGCTTTCAAACTACAAGGTTTGCTTGAACTCGATTCTGTTCAGGAAAAACCACGTATTGATGTAAATGCTCAATTAGCAACACTCACCGACACAGATATGATCGCATTGTCAGTGTTGCTTGAGTCTGTAAACTCAGATGTTGATGGTTGCGTTAGTTGGGATTTGTATAACCGTTTCATTAAATATGATTTAAGTTCGGCTAAAATCAACTTAGCTATAATAAAACTCACCCGTTTAGGCATGATCGAAAAATTAAATAGCTCTGATTTCAATGGTAATGAGTATTTTAGCTACAAGTTAACTGAGTACGGAGTTGACGTTTGTCTATCAAATCAAGATCGTATTGAAACTCTTACTTCACCAGAGAAATGTTAATCTGGCTGGGGTATTCCTCTGCTATTTAGAGTGTCGTAGGGTGCAATGAAATAGCACCTCTACTTTTGTTCCTTCTAGTTTTCCAAAAAGTCGCTCTGAAAACGGTGCAATGCGCTGCGCTTATTGAACCCTACGTCTTTTCGTCAATCTGCTGGGGTGAGGCGGCTGAGCGCTGAGTCTCGCCAAAGCAACAAAAGGGGCGATCTGCGCCCCGACTCTTCTAATGCCCCCGCTTTATATCACTGCCTGCTCGTCCGGCATGGTTTGATAGTCTGCTGACTCACCACCAACACTCCTGTTTTTCCTCCCATCAGGGCGAGCAGAAAAGGCCAGGTTCACTCATACCTCGCTGCTTCCCAGGCGTGTATGGCCTGTTTGCGGGTCTCACCCCAGTGATAGCCGCCGAGCTTGCCGTTTTGCTGGATGACTCTGTGGCAGGGGATCATCAAGGCGACGGGGTTGGCGCCCACCGCCAACCCCACGGCGCGGGCGGCCTTGGGATTGCCGACGGCACTTGCCACCTGGGCGTAGCTCACTACCTTGGCGGGCGGGATCTGCAGCAGCGCCCGCCAGACGCTGATCTGAAAGTTGGTGCCGCTCACGTGCAAGGAGATGGGGCGATCCGGCGCCTTGCTGCTGTCAAACATTGTGTGGATGACCCCCCGGGTACGCGATGGCGCCTCCCTAAGTTCTGCCTCTGGCCAGCTCTGGGCGAGGGCACTCAGCGGCGCTTGTGGGGCCTGGTCATCGAGAAACGAGAAGTTGCACACCCCTCGCGGGGTCAGGGCGACGAACGCCTGGCCGAAGGGGGTGTCGTGCACCCCGTGATCGATAACCAGCCCGGCCCCGCGCTGCTTGTACTCGCCCGGCGTCACCGCTTCGAGCTGCACGAAGTGATCGTAGAGCCGCGAGCCGCTGCTCAGGCCCAGGGTATCGGCTACCTCCAGCAGCGGGCGTGACTCCTGCAATAGTGCCTTGGCCCGCTCCAGGGTCAGCACCTGCAGATAGCGTTTGGGCGTCACCCCGGCCCAGCGGCTGAACAGCCGCTGGAAGTGAAAGGGGCTTAAGTGCACGTGCGCCGCTATCTCGTCCAGAGTGGGCTGGCGCGCCACCTGGCTTGCGATAAAACGGATGGCATCGGCGATGCGGGCGTAATCAGACATAAGGCGCTCTCACGATAGGTTTGCAGCCGCAGTATCTTGGGTGCGACAAGGTCATGTGCGACAAATAGATACCCCACCATCGGCCAGCAGGGCAATGCCGGTGGTAAAGCTGGAGGCATCTGACGCGAGATAGAGGGCCGAGCGGGCGATCTCCTCCGGTTGGGCCAGCCGTTTGAGGGCATGCATATTCTGCACAAAGGCAAGGCTCTCCGGGGTATCGGTAAAGGCCCGTCCCATGGGGGTGTCGGTGCCCCCCGGCAGCAGGGCGTTGACCCGCACCCCTTGTGCCCCATATTCGGCAGCCAGCACCTGGGTCAGGCCGATGAGGCCCGCCTTGCTTGCGGCATAGGCCGCCATGCCGGGCAGCCCCAGGGTATGGCCGACGAAGGTGGAGGTAAAGATCAGCGAGCCGCCCCCGCGCGCCTGCATGGCGGGGATCTGGTACTTGGCCCCCACAAAGGCGCTGGTGAGGTTGGTATCCAGGGTTTCCTGCCACTGCGCCAGTCCAAGCGCCGGCACGCTGCCCGGTGTCCCCGTGCTGCCGGCGTTGTTGAATGCGATATCGAGACCGCCAAAACGGGTCAGCGCGAGATCCACCAGGGCGCGGGCGTAAGATTCGCTTTTCACGTCTCCCGCCAGGCTCACCGCCTGGCCCCCCTCATGGCGGATCTCCTCCACCAGTAGATCCAGCTCGGGTTGGCGGCGGGCGCCGACGACGACGCTGGCCCCTTCCCGGGCAAACAGAATGGCGCTGGCGCGGCCGATGCCGGAGCTGGCGCCGGTGATGATGGCGACCTTGTTGGACAGTAATGACATGGCAGTTCCCTCGCAGGTGTGTTGTGCAGGCGCACAGGGTTGGCAGTGGGTTGGGCCCTCAACGGGCTCGACCCACTCGGGTTTGAACCCACTATGGCAACCGGCCCTCGTAGACACGCCCCGGATCTTGCTCTCTTTGCCCCCATGCCGCTTTGCTGCGCGCAGATAGCGGCCCTTGCGGCAACAAAACAGGGGATCTTCGGCCGTCATTCTCTATAATGCCCCCTCTTTTTTTGACTGCCGGTTTGACTGCTGGGCCAACCACCGGCAGCGCCGTTGGCCGCGAGTCGGCCACCCCGATAGAGACGATGTCATGCATACCCTGGAACAGCTGCGCGCAGGTGAACTCTGCGGCGCCCGCCACCTCAAACTCGCCGAAAACCTGACGGAGTTCCCGCCCGAGATCCTGGCTATCAAAGAGACGCTGGAGGTGCTGGATCTGACCGGCAACCAGCTAAGTACACTTCCGAACGAGCTGGCCGGGTTCAGCAAGCTGCGCATCATTTTCTGCTCAGAGAACCGCTTTACCGAGTTGCCCGAGGTGCTTGGGCGCTGCCCGGCGCTCACTATGGTGGGCTTCAAGGCCAACCGGATTGCACGCGTGTCGGCCAAGTCGCTGCCCGCGGGTTTGCGCTGGTTGATCCTGACTGATAACGCAATTGAAAGCCTGCCCGATGAGCTGGGCCAATGTGACGGCCTGCAAAAGCTGATGCTGGCGGGCAATCGCCTGCGCGAGCTGCCCGAGACCCTCGCCAATTGCCGCCGTCTGGAGCTGCTGCGTATCGCAGCCAATCGGCTAGAGGCGTTTCCCGAATGGCTGCTGTCGCTACCGCGCCTCACCTGGCTCGCCTATTCCGGCAACCCCTTTAGCGATGCGCTGGAGTCGCGCATGGCGGCGAGTGCGCAGGTGGCAGATATCCGCTGGCATGAGCTGGCGCTGGGTGAGCCATTGGGGCAGGGCGCCTCCGGCGTCATCCATAGTGCGAGCTGGAACCGGAGCGAGCGTCAGGCGGTGGCGGTCAAGCTCTTCAAGGGGGCCGTGACCAGCGATGGTTTGCCGCGCTGTGAGATGACGGCATCCCTGGCGGCAGGCAATCATCCCAACCTGGTCGAGGTGGTGGGGCGGGTGGCGGATCACCCCTCCGGCATTCCGGCGCTGGTAATGGGGCTGATAGATCCCGCGTTTGCCAATCTGGCGGGGCCGCCGAGCCTGGAATCCTGTACTCGCGATATCTATGCCGCCGACTTGCGCTTTACCTTGCCCGGGATGATGGCACTGGCACGGGGGATCGCTTCGGTGGCGCGCCATCTGCACGGCGCCGGCATCATGCACGGGGACCTCTATGGCCACAATATGCTTTATGCCACAGGGCCATGTGAGGAGGTGCGGGTGTTGCTCTCCGATTTTGGCGCGGCCTCTTTTTATGAGCGTGCCGATCAGACGCGGGCCTTCGGGCTGGAGCGGCTCGAGGTGCGGGCCTTTGGCTGCCTGCTTGAAGAGCTGCTCGCACATTGTGAAGCCGATGAGGCGGGGCTCGCCTCCCTGCATCGCCTCAAGGCTGCCTGTTTGGCAGAGCTGCCCGAGACCAGGCCGGATTTTGCCCACATCTGCACCGTGCTGGATGAGGTCGAGCTCTAACGGGAAAAGGCGAGAGAATAAGCGCTGCGCCGACGGGAATATCGCCCCAAGCGCTGTGTTTGTCATCTTCTCCCGGGTTTGTATTCCGGCGCCGCCAAACATCATGAAAACGTTGAAAAAGAGGCCTTGTTGCCTCTTTTTGTTTGGCGGCCGGTTATCAGGCAAAAAGGGGGCGGGCAACCGTGCCCGGGCTTGCACCGCGCCGGTTAAGTTGTGATATTGAAGCATCTTTAAGTAACAAGGGTAATGACGATGGAAGCTGCGTTTTGGCATCAACGTTGGGAAGAGAACCGGATTGGCTTTCATCAGGCAGATTTCAACCGCTGGCTGCAATCCTGGTGGTCGGCCCAGCAACTGGATGAGCCCGTGCTGGTTCCTTTGTGCGGCAAGTCCCGCGACATGCTCTGGCTCAAGGGGCAGGGGCACCCGGTCGATGGTTTCGAGCTCTCGGAGCTCGCCATCAGCCAGTTTTTCAGCGAAAACGGGCTCGCCGAAACGGTGAGTGAGGTGGGGCCCTATCAGTGCCATCAGCACGATAACCTGCGCATCTATCAGGGGGATTTTTTCGCCGCTCCGGAGCTCGGTCGCCGTTATCGGCTGGTCTATGATAGGGCGGCGCTGATCGCCCTGCCGACGGCCATGCGCCGCCAATATGCGGCCCTGATGAGCCGACTGGTGGAGGCAGGGGGCCAGATCCTGCTGGTGACCCTGGAGTATCAGCCCGAGCAGCAGGTGCAGCCACCCTTCTCGGTGGGGGAGTTGGAAGTGCGCTCCCTCTTTGAGCGGGACTTCAGGGTAGAGGTGCTGGGGCGGGCTGCCGAGCCGGATCACCCGCGGGTGCTCAGTGGCCAGCTCTCTTATTTCGATGAGGTGGCTTACCGGTTGATCCGTCGCGATTGAGGGTAATAAAGAGGGGATGTGCGCCAACAAGGGAGACTGAGTTGGACTCTTTGATACCTCCTTTGACGTAGATCAACGTGAGCATGAGGGGGAGTGCCTAATATGAGGCTGTTTCTCAATCACTGTTGGCATTGCAAGGCGAGCCGAGGTTGATCCCGCTTGCCGACCATCAACTCAGTGTCTGATTTTCACGCTCATGTTCACTTTTGGCGGCTTTGGTCGCAATTGTTATGGTTTTTCCAGCCGACCCTGATGGGTCGGCTTTTTATTGCCCGCGATATTTTATCTGTAGGTGGGGGAGGAGGCCTGCTCAGGCCTGCTCAGGCCTCGAAGGTGGCGGCATTGAGGCGAAATGCCTTGGGGTCGTCGATAAACTGGCCCGTGATGCGCTCATCATGCTCGTGCCCCTGGCCATAGCTGCAGAGGATCAGCCGATCCGAGGTACGAGAGCGCAACTGGGTGATAAAACGCACCAGATCGGCGCGGCTTAACCTTCCCACCTCCTGACAGACCCGCTCCCGCTGATCAAAGCCGAGATCCTTGTTGCCGATGCTGACCCAGAGCCGCTGGCCGCGGCTGCGCAGATTGGCATCCCGCTCGCTGAGTTGGGCCTGCAGCCCCGCCTTGCTGTCCTGCCACTGCTGCTCGGTGAGTTCGAGCATGGCGAGCGGGAAGAGATCGATAAACTCCTCCACCGCATCGAGCAGGATCTGCGGCCCCGCCACCGGCGACTGGATATAGAAGATGAGGCCGGGATGACGGTTGAGGGGCAGGTTGCCGGCGCCCACCACGTAGCCCAGCTGCTGGCGGGTGCGCAGCTCGTGGAAGAAGGTGGAGGACATGATGTGGTTGGCCAGGGTAAAGCAGGCGAGATCCTGCGCCCGGGTGGTGCGGGACTGGTAGTAAACCAGCAGCGCCGAGTCTTCGTGTTCACACCCCTGCTCGCGAATGAGGGTGCCCCTGTCCTGGATGGAGATAAGCGGGCGGCGGGTCTCGCTGCCGGGCTGGCTGTGGGGCGCCAGGTGGCGTTCCAGCAGCGCTGCCAGCGCCAAGGCTTCGGCCGCAGTCCAGTCACCGTGTACCAAGGTCTCCACATGGACTTCGCCAAACAGCCGGGCCACGAAATCCGGCATCTCGGTGAGCTCCACCGTGCGCAGATGGCGCAGTAGCTGCTCGAACGGCGGGTTGTTGGGCTGCAGCAAGCTGGTGAGCTGGTTGAACAGCTGGGAGATGGGGCGCGCCTTGGACTGGTTCTCCCAGTTGCGGATGAGCTGCTCTTTTATCTCGGCAAAGCGGCGCGGATCCGGGTACCCCAGGGTGCGGTTGCCGAGGATCATATCGAGCAACAGGGGCTGCTTGTCGGCAAAGCCGCTCAGGTTGATGGTAAAGCCCCCCTGATGGGCATAAATCTGATAACCGAGCCCCGCCAGCTCTGCGGGGTAGGTGAGGGCATTGAGGTGATCCGTGAGCAGCTCTACCGCGAGGCGCGCCATGGCGATGTTGCGCGGGTTTTTCACTGCATGTTCGCTGTCGATGGAGATATAGATGTTGCCCTTGGGCACACTGAACTGGTGCTCATGCAGGTGCCAGAGGCGAAAACCCGGCCGATCGATGAGGCAGGCCGGCATGTCAGCGGCAAGTTCGGGCGTGCGGGGATCGAGCCGCTCTGTGATAAAGGGGTTCGGTTTGGGCAGGGCCAGGGCCGGATCCGGCTCGCTCTGCTGCCAGTGCACTTTTTCTGATTCCGTAATGGTGGCGACGCTGTAAGGGGTCTGGTACCAGCGGGCCAGCCGATCGGTGGACTGCTCCGGCGCCGTGATGGTGATGCGCAGATTGTGGGGGGTGAGCTTGGCCAGCAGACGGCGGATCAGCCCCTCGTCATACTCGCGCATCATGTAATCGCCGTAGAGCAGATCCTCCGGGGCATAACTGAACAGGTTCAACACCAGCCCGGAGACGGTATCGAGCGCCCGGCCTCGCTCCTGAAAGCGAAACGCCGATTCGAGCACTGTGCGCTTCTCGTCGTAGCGCCAGGCCTCCAGCCCCTCCCGTGCGATCAGCTTGAGGTAGCCAAACAGGGCGGCGACTATCTCGTCCACATGGGCCAGCCCGAGAGGCGTCAGGCCGAAGTTGACCCCGAAATCCTTGAAGTTGGCGCCACTGATGCCACCGCCGGCGGAGAGCTGATTGACCCAGCCCTTGCCCTTGAGCAGGGAGAGCAGGCTGCCATTCCCCTCATAACCGATGAGGTGGCTCAGGAAGGTGAGGGGCTTTTTGTCGTAGAACTCGTCCACATTGGGCAAGGGGAAGGTGAGCGCCAGTTTGCGCGTCTCCTTGACCGGCTTGATGCGGATGCGGATCCCCAGATCGTCGAGCCGGTAGAGGGGGGCCTCCAGGGTCGGTGTTCCCAGATTGCGATTCAAAATGGGAGCGAAATAGCGACGGCACCAGGCCAGTTGGGTCTCGATGGATTCGGGCGACATCATGACCAGAGCCATGCGATCTGCACTGTAATGGCTTTCGTAGAACTGGATAAGGTCGGATCGCAGATCCCGGCCGGGCAGATCCGCCAGGGTATCCAGATTGCCCACCGAGAATTTGGAGAAGGGGTGCGCTTGGTTGACTGTCTCCTTGTGAACCTGGTAGCTGCGCCTGATATCGTCTTGCAGCTTGAGCCGGTATTCGGAGTCGACCGCGTTGCGCTCCTTGTCCACCCATTCGGGATCGAAGGTGGGGCAGATGAAAAACTGGGAGAAGCGATCCAGCCCGGCTTCAAAGAAACCGTTGTCGATCTCGAAGAAGAAGTTGGTGAATTCGGTGCCGGTCCAGGCGTTGTTGCTGCCGCCGTGACGGCTCATGAACTGCTGGTACTCACCGGGTCTTGGGTAGGTGCAGGTGCCAAGGAACAGCATGTGTTCGAGAAAGTGAGCCATCCCCTGCCGGTCCACCGGATCGTCAAAATGACCGGTGTTGACCGCCAGCGATGCCGCCGATTTGTCGGTTTCGGGATCGCAAATCAACAAGACCCTGAGCCGGTTTTCCAGCTCCAGATAGTGGTATTGCCGGTGGTCGTTGGGACTGGCATATGGGCTCATTGGGGTCGACTCTTGTAGGATTTATTTGAATTTAAACATGATTATCGACCTCGCTATCCCGTCAGGCAAACCCTTTTCTGAGAGGTCGCGCAATTGTTTCCCCCGGCACGGCGGGGTAAGATCCTCCGGCTATTAAAACAGGCCCGTTGGGCGAGGTAGTAATGAAGATCTATATCATGCGTCATGGCCAGGCTGGCATGAATGCGAAAACAGATGAACAGCGTCCATTGACCGAGCAGGGGATCGAAGAGTCACTTCAGATGGCTCGTTGGTTGTCGCCTCAGCTGGCCGGTCCGTTCGATCGGGTGATCCACAGCAACTACCTGCGTGCTCGTCAAACTTGGCAGACCATATGCAGTGAATTACCAGACGCCAAGGAGGTGGAAGAGAGTGGCGATATCACTCCCTACGGGGATCCCGCTTTCGTCGCCAGCTACCTGACCGCGCTGGCCGAACAGCATGAGCAGATCTTGCTGGTCAGCCACCTGCCGCTGGTGGGGTATCTGGTGCAGAGTCTTTGTCCGGCTGCGGGGGCGCCCATGTTTGCCACCTCGGGCATTGCCTGTATCGAATGGCGCGAGGGCAAAGGAAACTTGCTCTGGCTCGAAGGGCCGCATACAATACGCTAAAAGTTAACAAATAATTAACGAATGAATTTTTAGGGAAGAGAGAAGCGATTTTTCCGGATTTTTATAGTTAGTTAACGGAATTATTTCGCAGAAGCTGCTGTCATACGGATACAACTGCAAGAGGTTGCAAACGATGAGAGTGTTCAAGAAGTACCTGCCACTGATGGTGGCAAAGCACGTCAAAACCTTCTTTAAAGGTCGGATTTACATCCATGGTCGGGGGCGGTTTGATTTCCAGTCGGGGTTGTTGTTGATGCCGAGCCAGGCTGACATTCCCCATCGCCAGACGGTGACTGAAGTCAACGAGCTCATCTCCAGACTTCACATGGATGCGGCGTGACCCGCTTCTGAATAGGTTTCTGTGATCCCATGCCCGCACTCCTGCGGGCATGTTCGTTTTCGGGCCTTGCTTATCCCCTGTCGCACCCTATACTCCACACCCGACTTATCATCTCCATCCCGCCATTTCTGGATATTGTGATGCCCCTTGCCTTTGTGTTTCCGTTCTCCTGCATTGCCATCTGGGCTGGCAATGGCATTGTCAGCAAACTGGCGGTTGGCGTGCTCTCGCCGGCTGCACTTGCCTGGTCCCGCTGGGTGGTGGCCGCCTGCATTTTGACGCCTTTTCTGGCGCGTCGGGTGTGGCGTGTACGGGACCGCCTGCGCGCTGGTTGGCTGCAACTGGCGACGCTGGCGCTGCTTGGCATGGTGCTCAACCAGACCTTCGGCTACTACGCGGCGCAGACCCTGGGGGCCACCGAGATCGGCCTGATGATGGGACTGACCCCCTTGCTCACCGTATTGCTTAGCATCTGGCTGCTGCGCGAGCGTCCAACCTGGGGCGCGGTGCTGGGGGGAGTGCTCTCCCTCCTGGGCCTGGCGATCCTGCTGGGACACGGGGATCCTGCCCGGCTGTTTACCCAGGGCATCCATATCGGTTCCCTCTATATGTTGCTCTCGGCGGGCACTTATGCCCTTTACAGCGTGCTGCTGAAGAAGTGGGATCTGGGACTCGACAACTGGTCCATGCTTTACGGCCAGGTGCTCTGCAGCGTGGCGCTCCTGACGCCTTTCTATCTGCTGGTGGATGGCCAGTGGCCGGACAGTCAAGCCCTGTGGCTCATTCTCTACGCCGGTATCCCCACTTCGGCACTCTCGCCCTGGCTCTGGATGCAGGGGATCTCCCTGCTGGGGGCCAGCCGTACCGCCATCTTCATGAACTTGTTGCCCGTGATGACAGCGGGGCTTGCCATCACTCTGCTGGGGGAGCGCCTGACCAGTTATCACCTGATCGGCGGTGGTCTCACCCTGCTCGGTGTCTTGCTGGCGCAGCTCTTGCTCAAACCCGTGATGCTGAGGCGACGTGCTCCGCTGGCCATGGCGGCCTGTCAGGAAGATTGAGCGCCAGGGCAAACACAGACGAAAAGCGAAACGCCTGCACAGCTGCAGGCGTTTTTGTCAGAAGAGAGATTACTGGGCTACCAGGTAGATATCCTTGCTGTAGACGATATCTTGCGGGTTCTGGTAGGGGTAGCCCTTGACGAACGGCTTGAGCAGCCGGGATTTGACGTAGAAGTAGACGGGCGCCAAGGGGGCCTCTGCCTCGATCAGGGCTTCTGCCTGCTGATAGAGACGGTTACGCTCGGCGCCATCCTGGGAGTCGTGCGCCTTGGCCAGCAGGGCGTCATACTCCTTGTTGACCCACTTGCCGCTGTTGGCACTGCTGCTGGACGTCATGATGTCGAGGAAGGTTGAGGCATCGTTGTAATCCCCGTTCCACGAATAGCGGCTGACCCCGAAATCCCCCTCATTGAGCACCGACACCATGGTCTTCCACTCCATGTTATTGAGCTTGGCCGTGACCCCCAGGTTGTGTTTCCACATGGAGGAGATGGCCAGGGCAATCTTTTTGTGGCCCTCGTTGGTGTTGTAGAGGATATCCACCTCCAGCGGTTTGTCCGGTCCATAACCCGCTTCGGTCAGCAGTGTCTTGGCCTGCTTGATCCGCTCTTCCTTGCTCATCAGCTCGCTGGCCGGTTTTTTCAGCTCGAAGCCATCGACGATGGGGGGCGTCAGGCTAAAAGCCGGCAGCTGGCCCTGACCCAGGATCTTGTCGGTGATAGTCTCCCGATCGATGGCAAGGGACAGCGCCTTGCGTACTTTGGGGTTATCAAACGGTTTGCGCTGGGTATTGAACACATAGTAATAGGTCGCGAGGATCGGGACGTTGACCAGCTCCTCTGGGCTTTGGCTCTTGATGTGCTTGTACTGCTCCAGCGGGTAGGTGGTGTAGTGCAGCTCGCCGGTGCGATAGCGGTTGTAAGCGGCGGTCTCCGAGACGATCTCCAGATAGATCACCTTGTTCAGGACGGTGTGCTGGTTGTCCCAGTAGTAAGGATTGCGCTCGGCGGTCAGGCGCTCGTTGGGGGTCCACTCCTTGAGCACGAAGGCGCCATTGGAGACGATATTGCCCGGTTTGACCCACTCCTTGCCATATTTGTCGATGGTGGCCCTGGGGGCCGGGAAGGTGGTGTAGTGGGAGAGGGTCTTCAGGAAGAAGGGGACCGGATTTTTCAGGGTAATTTGCAGGGTATGGGGATCGAGGGCCTTGATCCCCAGGGCGTCTGGCGTCTTCTTGCCCTGGATCACCTCGCTGGCGTTGGTGACACCGGTCAGCTCGATAAACCAGGCGTAGTTGGAGGCGGTCTTGGGATCCGCCGCCCGTTGCCAGCCATAGACATAGTCGGCCGCAGTGACGGTCTCACCGTTTGACCACTTGGCCTCGGGCCTTAGCTTGAAGGTGTAGACAGTCCCCGTGCTGTCGAGCTCGTAGCCTAGTGCACCCGCAGGCTGGGGTTTACCGTCGCCATCCAGGGTGTAGAGCCCCTCGAACAGATCGTTGACGATGGCACTGCCCGCACTCTCTTCCACTAGTTGGGGGTCGATGGTGGTGGGTTCGGTGCCGATATTGGTCACGTAGATCTGCTGGGCATCGGGCAGCAGTTTGGTGCCGGCCGGGACGTGCGCAGCCAGCACAGGCTGGGCAGCCAGGGTGAACAAACCGGCAACCATGCCGGCAATGAGAGTCCTTTTCATTGAATATCCTTATGTTTTTTTGCTTCCAAAGCGCAGCCAGTGTGCGGGATTGAAGACGGGATCTCAAGAGGCAGGCCGATACGAGGCGCCATGATGGGAGTGAGTCAAAAGAGCCCTGCTTTATCGCGCCTGTGGCGCGCACACTGACGGTTTTCTATCACGAATTAAGAGGCCGAAATTGGTTAGTTGACCTGGCTTTTTCGCACTCGCGACACCACTTTCTGTCAAGTGCTGGCGTTTTAATAGCCCGCTTAATTCGCTGCAAAAACAAAAAACAGACGTTACATTAGGTTACAAAACAACACGGCCGAGGATCGGCTTCTTTTTTTTCGATCTTTGCAAACGTTTTCAACGCCAACGGGAACGACCTTAAAGGACCAACAATGCGAAACATGATCACCATGGGCGAGTTCATCGTCAAAAAGCAGGCGGATTACCCAACCGCAACCGGCGAGCTGACGTCATTGCTCAGCTCCATCCGCCTGGCGGCCAAGGTGGTGAACCGGGAGATCAACAAGGCGGGGCTGGCGGATATCATCGGCTCCGTGGGTTCCGAGAACGTGCAGGGCGAGGTGCAGCAGAAGCTGGACGTGTATGCCAACGAGCGCTTCAAGGCGGCCCTCGAAGCCCGTGGCGAGGTGTGCGGCATGGCGTCGGAAGAAGAAGAGGACTTCGTCGCCTTCGATTCGCCGCTCTCCAGGAACTCCAAATATGTGGTGCTGATCGACCCGCTCGACGGCTCTTCCAACATCGATGTCAACGTCTCGGTCGGGACCATCTTCTCCATCTACCGTCGTGTCAGCCCGCAAGGCGGCCCGGTGACCCTGGAAGATTTCCTGCAGCCGGGCAACCGTCAAGTCGCTGCCGGTTACGTAGTCTACGGCTCCTCCACCATGCTGGTCTACACCACCGGTTTTGGCGTCAACGGCTTTACCTATGACCCATCCATCGGTTGCTTCTGCCTCTCCCACGAGAACATTCGCATTCCGCAGGAAGGCAAGATCTACTCCATCAACGAGGGCAACTACATCAAGTTCCCGGACGGGGTGAAGAAGTACCTCAAATATTGCCAGGAACGGGACGAGGCGACCCACAGACCCTACACCTCCCGCTATATCGGTTCCCTGGTTTCCGATTTTCATCGCAACCTGCTCAAGGGCGGCATCTACATCTATCCGTCCGGCACCAACTCTCCGAACGGCAAGCTGCGCCTGCTCTATGAGTGCAACCCCATGGCGTTTCTGGTGGAGCAGGCCGGTGGCAAGGCCTCCGACGGTTTTGGCCGGATCATGGACATCAAGCCTACCGAGCTGCACCAGCGCACCCCTTATTTCGTCGGATCCACCAAGATGGTTGAGCGGGCCGAGGCCTTCATGCGGGAGTTTTCCGCCCACGAGGATCCGGTCAATCAGGGCTGATGCGAGGCAAAGCGCAGCCAACTGCAAATAATAAAAACGGGAGCCGCAAGGGCTCCCGTTTTTATTGGCCGAGTGGCCAGGTTACTGGCTGTGGCTGGCGAGATCCGCTAGCAAGCCATCCACCAGTTTGAGCCGCATGGCGCGATCTTGGGTCGGCACCTGGAAGCGCAGCCGGGTCGGCCCATCCATTTTGTAGATGCGTGGTTGCTCGGAGAGAAGCTTCACCAGATAGGTCGGGTTGACCTTAGTGTCCTGGGTGAAGTCGAGATAACCACCGCGCTCGCTCATCTCCACCCGGCGAATGCCAAGGGCGGTGGCGCGCTGGCGGAAGGCCGCCAGCTCCATCAGGGTTTTGGTCGCCTCCGGCAACAGGCCGAAGCGGTCGATGAGCTCTACCTTCAACTCTCGCAGTTCCTGTTCGTCCGCCGCGCTGGCGATGCGCTTGTACATGGAGAGGCGCATGTTGACGTCCGGGATGTAATCGTCCGGTAAAAGCGCGGGCAGGCGCAGCTCCACCTCGGTGTGCTGGCTCATCAGCTGTTCGAGCGACGGCTCCTTGCCATTTTTCAGTGCCTCGACCGCCTGCTCCAGTATCTCCATATAGAGGGTAAAGCCCACCGATTCGATCTGGCCGCTCTGATCGTCCCCCAAGAGCTCGCCTGCGCCGCGGATCTCCAGATCGTGGGTGGCCAGGGCAAAGCCGGCGCCGAGATCTTCAAGAGACGCGATGGCTTCGAGCCGCTTGGCCGCATCCTTGGTCATCAGCTTGGGATGAGGGGTGAGCAGATAGGCATAAGCCTGGTGGTGGGAACGCCCGACCCGGCCGCGCAGCTGGTGCAACTGGGCAAGCCCCAGATGGTCGGCTCTGTCCATGATGATGGTGTTGGCGCTCGGTACGTCGATGCCGGTCTCGATAATGGTGGTACACACCAGCAGGTTGAAGCGCTGGTGGTAGAAATCCGACATGATCCGCTCGAGCTCGCGCTCGCGCATCTGGCCGTGGGCGATGCCGATGCGCGCCTCCGGCACCAGCTCGGCAAGATCCGCCGCGCACTTCTCGATGCTCTCCACGTCGTTGTGCAGGTAGTAGACCTGACCGCCGCGTTTGAGTTCCCGCAGTACCGCTTCGCGCACCACCGTCGGCTCGTGCTGGCGCACGAAGGTCTTGATGGCGAGGCGCTTGGCGGGCGGGGTGGCGATGATGGAGAGATCCCGCATGCCGGACATGGCCATGTTGAGGGTGCGCGGAATGGGGGTGGCGGTGAGGGTCAGGATATCCACGTCCGCGCGCAGCGCCTTGATCTTCTCCTTCTGGCGTACCCCGAATCTGTGCTCCTCGTCGACGATAAGCAGCCCCAGATCCTTGAAGGTGAGATCGGAGCCCAAGAGCTTGTGAGTGCCGATGATGATGTCCACCTTGCCCTCGGCCAGCTCCTTCATGACGGCGTTTTGCTCCTTGGCGGAGCGAAAGCGGCTCAGCACCTCGACCCGCACCGGCCAGTTGGCGAAGCGATCGCGGAAGTTGTCGTAGTGCTGCTGGGCCAGGAGGGTGGTGGGCACCAGCACCGCCACCTGCTTGCCACCGTGCACGGCGACAAAGGCGGCCCGCATCGCCACCTCGGTCTTGCCAAAGCCCACATCGCCGCACACCAGTCGGTCCATGCTCTTGGCCTGGCACATGTCGCCAAGCACCGCATTGATGGCATTGAGCTGATCGTCGGTCTCCTCGAACGGGAAGCCGGCGGCAAACTGGCGGTAGGCCTCCTTGTCGTGCTTGAAGGCAAAACCGGCGCGCGCGGCGCGATGGGCATAGACGTCGAGTAGTTCGGCGGCGACGTCACGTACTTTTTCGGCTGCCTTGCGCCGCGCCTTGCTCCAGGCCTCGCCACCCAATTTATGGCTGGGTGGGTTATCCGATCCGGTATAACGGCTGATAAGGTGCAGGCTGGTGACCGGCACGAACAGCTTGTCGCCGCCGGCGTATTCCAGGGTCAAAAACTCGGTGGGCAGACCGCCGGCATCGATGGTTTCCAGCCCCAGATAGCGGCCGACACCGTGATCAAGATGCACCACCGGTTGGCCCTGGGTCAGCTCACCCAGGTTTCGGATCACCGCATCGGAGCTTAAGTTCTTGCTCTTTTCCCGTTGCCGTTTGCTGCGGATCTTGCCGCCCAGCAGCTCGCTCTCGGTGATAAGGGCCAGCTCCTCTTGCCCCGGCTCTCGCAGCAAGAAGCCGCGCTCGAGCGGTGCCACCAGCAGGCCGTGGCGGGCCTTGCTGGTGATGAAGGCATCGAGCGAGTCGAACTCCTTGGGCTGCAGCGCGATGCGGGCCAGCAAGTCCCCCAGCACCTCACGCCGTCCCTCGGACTCCACCGCAAACAGGGTGCGCCCGGCAAACCCTTGCAGGAACTGGCTGAGCGCCAGCAGGGGCTGCTCCTTGCTGTGATCGAGTTGCAGGTCGGGCAGGGGGGCGATGGGCAGATCCCGCTGGCCGGCTTCGCCGCCGGTGGCGGCCTCCTGCAGCCGCACCGCGCCATATTGCCCCAGCTCGGCGAACAGCTGCTCCACCGGCAGATAGATCTGCTGGGGGGGCAACAGGGGCCGGGTGTTGTCCCAGCGCCGCTCCTCATAACGCTGGCCGATGTCGTTCCAGAAGCGCTGGGCGGCGGGGTAAATATCCCCCACGGTGAGCAGCAAGGTGCTCTGTGGCAGGTAATCGAACAGGCTGGCGGTTTCCTGGAAAAAGAGCGGCAGATAGTATTCGATGCCGGCGGGCCAGCGTCCTTTGCTCACCTCCTGATAGACGGAGCCCTCGGCGCGGGAGATCTCGAACTGTTCGCGATAGTGGCCGCGAAAGAGCTCGATGGCGCTCTCGTCGGTGGGGAACTCCCGGGCCGGCAACAGGCTGACCGATTTGACCGGCTCGCTGGAGCGCTGGGTCTCGGGATCAAACGGGCGGATGGAGTCCACTTCGTCATCGAAAAAGTCGATGCGATAGGGGGTGTTGCTGCCCATGGGGAAGAGATCGAGCAAGGAGCCGCGGGCGGCAAACTCGCCGTGTTCCAGCACCTGATCCACCGCCACGTAGCCCGCCTCGGCAAGACGTCCGCGCAGTTGCTGCAGGTTGAGGCGCTGGCCGCTTTTCACCATCAGGCTGTACTTGTCGAGATAGGCGCGAGGGGCGCAGCGCAGCATCAGGGTCGAGATGGGCACGATCAGCACCCCCTTGCTCATCTGCGGCAGCTTGTAGAGGGTCTCGAGGCGCTGGGAGATGATGTCCTGATGGGGAGAGAAGGTGTCGTAGGGCAGGGTTTCCCAGTCGGGAAACAGCAGCACGGGACATCCCTCATCTGCCAGCAGGTATTGCAGTTCCTGTTCGAGGCGCAGGGCACTCGGGGTATCGGCGGTGACCAGCAGGACGGGACGGTCTGCCGCCCCCGTGAGGCGGGCGGCGAACAGCGAGAGGCTGCTGCCGACCAGCTGGCCAAGCGTGATTTTTTGGCCCGCTTTGGCGGGCAAGGCGGGGAGAGTCATTGGCATCATTCGATTCTTTTAACGTTGGCGGTTGTTAGCGCTGACGTTCGTTGTGGTTAACGCTGACGCTCCTGGGCGCGCAGCTTGAGTTGTTTTGATTGCACATGCAGGCTGGCGCGTACCAGCAGTTCACGGTCATCTTCACGGATCCGCACATAGTCGAGCACCACATGGTTGCCGTGCTCGCCACCCTCGACCTGCTTGACCTGGCCATAGCAGTAGATGGCGGCCGCCTCGTCGCGCAAGAAGATCTTGAGGCGCACTATCTGGTGCGGCTGAGGGACATCGCCATGGCCGTGATAGGGATGCAGATAGGTAAGCTGACCGGCACCGAAACGCAAGGTGTGGAAGCGCTGCTCGGGATGATCCTGCAAGGAGAGCACATAGCTCATGATCATGTCGATCTTGCGGGATTGCTGATTGACGATCTCGAGGAGGTCGTGCATCGAATCATTCTGGTTGCGCAGCAAGCGGGTGGTCACCAGATCGATGGAGGTAATGGCCGAGGCGATCCGAAAGGGCTCCGGCAGCTCAGCGTCCAGCTCCTCCAGTGAAGGCAGCTGAAAGTCGGCCGGCATGGGGATCACATTGACCGGCGTGGCATGAGTGACGCTGAAGAACTGTTCCTGCATGGAGGCTATCCCTTGTTGTCATAGACGGTTTCCCTTTATTATCCGGTATCTTATTTTGTTGGCAACGTACATATCCTTGAAGACCGGACTTTTTCAGCCCCTTTCGCTGGCCATCGGCCTGCGTTATGCAGGCTCGAAGCGCAGCAACCGCTTCGTCTCATTTATCTCCCTGTTTTCCACCTTTGGCATCGCCATCGGAGTCGCGGCTCTGATGGTGGTTATTTCGGTGATGAACGGTTTCGAAGGCCAGCTCAAGGGGCGCATCCTCGGGGTGATCCCTCACGTGGTGGTGACCAATCAGGCCGGCCGCATCGATGCAGCGCCCCAGGGCCTACCGGATCTCGCCAAGCTGCCCCATGTGGTGGCCACGGCCCCCATGCTCGACAGCGAGGGGATGCTGCAAAGCCCCGGCCAGTTGACCGGGGTGAGCGTGCAGGGGATCGATCCCGCCCGCTGGCCCAAGGGGGATATCCTCCACAGCCAGATGCTGGGGGGGCGCCTCGATACCCTGCAGGCCGGTCAATACCGGATCGTGCTGGGGCAGGGGGTGGCTCGTCGCCTCAACGTCTCCATAGGGGACCAGGTTCGCCTGATCCTGACCGAGGGAACCCGCTTCACCCCGTTCGGTCGTGTCCCGGCCCAACGCCTCTTCACCGTCTCCGGGATCTTCGGGGTCGGGGCCGACGTGGACAACCAGATCGCTCTGATCGCGCTGGGGGATGCCCAGCGCCTGCTGCGGCTGCCGACAGAAACGGTCGGTGGCATTCGCCTTTGGCTCGATGATCCTTTCGCCGCCGATCAGGTGATCAAGACCCCGCTGCCCGACGGTCTGCAGTGGCAGGATTGGCGCCGTGAGCGAGGCGAGCTGTTCCAGGCAGTCGCTATGGAAAAACGGATGATGGGGCTGATGCTGGTGCTGATCATCGCGGTCGCCACCTTCAACATCCTCTCCGCCCTGGTGATGGTGGTCACCGACAAGGAAGGGGAGGTAGCCATTTTGCGCACCATGGGCATGAGTGAGGCAGGGATAGTCAAGATCTTCATGGTGCTTGGCGCCTCCAGCGGGGTGATCGGCGCCCTGTTCGGCGCGCTGGCTGGATTGGCCCTGACCCTAGGACTCAACCCGCTGCTCAATGCCCTCGGGCTCAACCTCTATATGGCGGCGGGCGGCAGTGGCCTGCCGGTGATCGTGGAGCCTGCCCAGGTCATCACCATTTTGCTTGGGGCTGTACTGCTCAGTTTCAGCGCCACCCTCTATCCTGCAGCCCGTGCGGCCAGAGTGAAGCCGGCCGAGGCGCTGCGTTATGAATGATTCATCTTCTGTTGTTATTGCCGGTGTGGTCACTGGTGTAAGTGGAGCCCCGTTTATGAATGAAGCCCTGTCCTGTGAGCCTCTGCTGCGTTGCCAGGCCCTCAACCATGTCTATAAAGAGGGCGAGCTGGAGACCCAGGTTCTCAAGGGGATTGATCTCTGTGTTGCCCCCGGCGAGATGCTGGCGGTGGTGGGCAGCTCGGGGTCGGGCAAGACCACCTTGCTGCATCTGATGGGCGCGCTCGACAATCCCTCCAGCGGTGCCGTGTTGTTCAAGGGGGAGGATATCCACCGCTGGGACAGCCGTACCCAGGCGAGATTTCGCAACCGCGAGTTGGGGTTCGTCTATCAGTTCCACCACCTGCTCTCCGAATTCAGCGCGCTGGAAAATGCCGCCATGCCACTGCTCATCGCCGGCGAATCGGTGGCGGTGGCCACCGAAAAAGCGACCCGCATGCTGGGTCGGGTGGGGCTCTCCCACCGCCTGCACCATCGCCCCTCCGAGCTCTCCGGCGGCGAGCGCCAGCGGGTGGCCATCGCCCGCGCCCTGGTCAACGAGCCGAGCCTGGTGTTGGCGGACGAGCCCACCGGCAACCTGGATCACGCCAGTGCCACCGCCGTTTATGAGTTGCTCTGCGAACTCAACCGCGAGCTTGGCACCGCGTTTGTGGTGGTGACCCACGATTTGAGCCTGGCGGCCAAACTCCATCGCCGGGTGACCCTGGTGAGCGGCGTGATGGCGGAGGTTGCCTGATGTTCAAACCGCTGCCCCTCTTTCTGGGCCTGCGCTACAGTCGCTCCCGTCGTCGCAACGGGTTTATCGCCTTTATTTCGGCCTCGTCTCTCATCGGTATCGCCCTAGGGGTAATGGCGCTGATCCTGGGGCTTTCCGCCATGAACGGTTTCGAGCGCGAGCTCAAGAACCGGGTGCTTTCCGTGGTGCCGCAAGGGGAGCTGGATGCCGTCGAACGGCCGCTGCCGGACTGGCCCCGTCTGCGCGATTACCTGCTGGCTCAGCCAGGCGTCGAGGCTGCGGCACCGGTGATCCGCCTTAACGGCCTGTTGGAGCACGGCACAGCCCTTAAAGGGGTGCAACTGCGCGCCGTGCTGCCGGAGCTTGAGGCCAATTTGTCGGATGCGGGCAAATACATGACGGGACGAGGCCTTCGCGATCTGCAGCCCGGCGAGCGAGGGGTCATTCTCGGCAAGACCATCGCCGACAAGCTGGGAGTTAACATTGGTGACTCGGTTGCCCTGCTGTTGCCCCAGGGCGGGGATGATGCGGGCATCAAGAATCCCAGAAGGGAAGCCCTGACGGTGGTGGGACTGCTCGAAATCGGCGGCCAGCTCGATGGCCTGCTCGGTTTCATGCATCTGGCAGATGCCCAGGCCATCACCGGCATGGGGAGCGGTGTGGAGGGGTTCAGCCTGCGGGTGAGCGACGTGCTCAAGGCGCAGTCCATCACGGTGGCTGCAGCCCAGCAGTTCCCCTACCACGTCTACATTCGCAGCTGGATGAACAGCCAGGGTTACCTCTATCAGGACATCCAGATGGTGCGCACCGTCATGTATGTGGTGATGCTGATGGTAGTGGCAGTGGCCTGCTTCAATATCGTCTCCACCCTGGTGATGGCGGTGAACGAGAAGCGCAGCGAAATCGCCATCCTGAAGACCATGGGGGCAAGTCCCGGTCAGATCCGGCTCACCTTCGTGATTCAGGGCATGGTCAATGGGGTGGCGGGGGCCTTGCTGGGGGCACTGCTTGGCGGCCTGCTCTCCAGCAAGCTGACCCAGATCATGAGGGTCATCGAGAGCGTGATCGGTCATCGTTTCCTCAACCCCGACATCTACTTCATCGACTTCCTGCCCACCGAGCTGCATATGCAGGATCTGGTGATCGTGACCAGTGCCGCCATCCTGATGAGCCTGGTAGCGACCCTCTATCCCGCCTGGCGGGCGAGCGGACTGGTGCCGTCCCGCGAGCTGGGCCACTGATCCCCAGCCTGTGTAAGCGAAAGTGAAAAGAGAAGGGCCCGCTGGTGCAAACCGGCGGGCCCTTTGTCTATCGGGGTGTTTGATGCTCAGTGGGCGTTCAGCTCATCGAGCGGCAGGGAAAAGCTGGCCACGAAGGTGTCGATAAAGTAGCGCATCTCCTCGCTCATCCGCGCCTCCAGCATGGCCTCGAGGCGTTTTCTGGCCGGCTCGAACTCCCGGTTGCCAGCGTTGATCTCCTCCAGACACTTGGTATAGGCGCAGAGGGTATCGGCATCTTTCACCAGTCTGGCCAGTTCGCCGTCCTGGGCACCCGAGTCCAGCAGGGGGCGAAAATCCTCCACCAGTTCCGGGGGCAGCATGGCGAGCAGGCGCTGTTCGGCGGCCAGTTCTATCTTCTTGTATTCGCGGGCGATCTCGGGATTGAAATATTTGACCGGGGTGGGCAGATCACCGGTCAACACCTCGCTGCTATCGTGATAGAGCGCCATCACGGCGGCGCGATCCGCATCCACTTGGCCGCCAAACAGGCGGTTTTTGATGAGCCCCAGGGCGTGGGCCACCATGGCCACCTGCAGGCTGTGCTCGGCGATGTTTTCGGACTGGATATTGCGCATCAATGGCCAGCGGTAGATGAGCTTCATGCGGGCGAGATTGGCGAAAAAATGGCTGGGTAACATGATGAGCCTCGGCAACGGACAATGAAAAAGGGCAGACCCTAGTCTGCCCTTTTTTTCGCTGGCAGGCATCGCCTGCTCCCGCTTTTTACCAGCTTCAGCGGATATAACGGCCCGATTCGGCCTCCTGGTTGGTCACTATCATCTGGCCGATGGGGGCCAGGCTGATCAGGGCCAGCTTGAGGTGCTGGATCCCGAACGGGATGCCGATGATGGTGACGAAACAGGCCAGCGCCGAGGCGATGTGGCCGATGGCCAACCAGACACCGATCAGCACGAACCAGAGGATGTTGCCAATCAGGCCCATGGTCCCGGTACCGATGTCACTTAGTCCCGTCATGGTCTTGCGGTTGACCGCCTGCTTGCCAAACGGGAAGAAGGTGAAGGTGCCGATGACGAAACAGGCGCGTCCCCAGGGGATACCGATGAGGGACACGAAACAGAGCAATCCGGCCAGCCACCAGGCCAGTCCCATAAAGATGCCCCCCAGTACAAACCAGAGCAGATTGAACAAGAAGCGGAAAAAGGCCATGTGGTAACTCCAGATACATCGATTTGGCAGCCACCATAGCGAGGGAGGGCAGGGGACGCAATCATTGATTGGTTTCACCCTTATTTGACCGGACAATCCGGGTCGTGACCGTGACAATCATCGGTTGGCGGTCTTCTATTTCTTGGAAAATGAGCAACAAATCGGCATTCGAATGAAAAAAGGTGAGCAAACGCAAAATTATTGCGCCTTGCCGGTTGAAGTCGGGCCAGCGTCTCCCCATATAAAGGGCAGTTTTGCACGAATTGTGCTTGCACTCAGCCCAATCCGGGGGATGTGTGGCTCGACTCGACCAAAGTGCGCCGCTATAATGCCGCGTCATATTTTCTCATCACAAAGACATATCGTTGTCTTTATAAACAGGAAGACTCCGGGCTTTGCCCAGGGGCAATAAAGGGTCAGCACACAGTGCTGAGTTGAACGAGGTAGAAGAATGCAAGTTTCTGTAGAGACAACCCAGGGTCTGGAACGCCGTCTTACCATCACCGTACCGGCCGCTACCGTTGACGCCGCCGTGCGCAAAGAATTGAATGGCCTGGCCAAAACCCGTCGCATCGACGGTTTCCGTCCTGGCAAGGCTCCGGTTGCCATCATCAAGAAGATGTTCGGCGCCATGGCCAACGCCCGCGTTGCCGATGAAATGATGCAGAGCAACTTCATCAAGGCCATCATCGAGAACAAACTGAGCCCGGCCGGTGCCCCGACCATGGATCCGAAAGAGATCAAAGAAGGTCAGGATTTCGAGTTCACCGCCACTTTCGAAGTGTACCCGGAGTTTGAAGTTGCAGGCCTCGAGTCCATCAAGGTAGAGAAGCCGGTTGCCTCCGTGAAGGATGAAGATCTGGCCAACATGATCGATACCCTGCGCAAGCAGCACGCTACCTGGTCCGACGTTGATGCCGCTGCCGCCAACGGCATGCGTGTCACCATGGACTTCGTGGGCTCTATCGACGGTGAAGAGTTCGACGGCGGCAAGGCCGAAGGCTTCAACCTGGTACTGGGCGCCGGTCGTATGATCCCTGGCTTCGAAGACGCCATCATGGGCAAGAAAGCGGGCGACGAGTTCACCATCGACGTGACCTTCCCGGCTGATTACCACGCCGAAAACCTGAAAGGCAAGGCCGCCAAGTTCGCGTCCAAGCTGCACAAGGTTGAAGAGCAGATCCTGCCCGAGCTGACCGAAGAGTTCGTGAAGCGTTTTGGCATCGAAAGCGGCAACGTTGAAGAGCTGAAAGCCGAAGTGCGCAAGAACATGGAGCGCGAACTGGCTCAGGCTCTGAAAAACAGCGTGAAAGAGCAGGTACTGAACGGTCTGGTTGAAGCCAACCAAATCGATCTGCCGAAAGCTGCCGTTGCCCAGGAAATCGACACCCTGCGTCAACAAGCTCTGCAGCGTTTCGGTGGTTTCCAGGGCGGCAACGCGCCGGAACTGCCGGCTGAGCTGTTCCAGGCTCAGGCCGAGCGTCGTGTACGCGTAGGTCTGCTGCTGGGTGACGTGATCCGCACCAACGAGATCAAGGCTGATGACGCACGCGTCAACAGCATCATCGAATCCATGGCGACCGCCTACGAAGATCCGAAGGAAGTGATCGAGTACTACCAGAAGAACGAGCAGATGCTGAACGGCGTTCGTAACCTGGCTATCGAAGATCAAGCCATCGACCTGATCCTGTCCAAAGCGCAAGTGACCGAGAAAGAAGTTGCCTTTGACGAAGTGATCAACAAGTCTGGTGCCGCTGCCTAAGAACATTTGACTTAAGGTCAAGACTGTTAAGTATAATGGCTCGTGTGATCTCCACTCGGGCCATTTTATTTTAGGGACAATGCCTTATGTACAAGAACTATAACGATGTGACCGATTCTCCCAGCAATGCGCTGGTGCCCATCGTGGTCGAACAGACCGCCAAGGGTGAACGTTCCTACGATATTTACTCCCGTCTGTTGAAAGAGCGGGTGATCTTCCTGACCGGTCAGGTCGAAGATCAGATGGCCAATCTGGTGGTGGCGCAGTTGTTGTTCCTTGAGTCCGAAAATCCGGACAAGGATATCTACATCTACATCAACTCTCCGGGTGGCTCGGTGACTGCCGGCATGTCCATCTATGACACCATGCAGTTCATCAAACCGGACGTCAGCACCGTCTGCATGGGCCAGGCCTGCTCCATGGGGGCCTTCCTGCTGGCCGGTGGTGCCAAGGGCAAACGCTTCTGTCTGCCCAACGCCCGCGTGATGATCCACCAACCGCTCGGCGGCTTCCAGGGCCAGGCGTCTGACATTCAGATCCATGCCCAGGAGATCCTGAAGATCAAGAATACCCTGAACGAACGACTGGCCTTCCATACCGGTCAGGACATGGCTACCATCGAACGTGACACCGATCGTGACAACTTCATGTCTGCCGAGCAGGCGGTGGCCTACGGTCTGGTTGACGGTGTCCTGAGCCAGCGCGGCTGAGCAGGGAATTCCGGTATGTTGTAAACTCAACAGGCCGTCCTCTATTGATAAAACGAGGTTGCTGAATGACAGAGAAACGCAAGGGTGAGGGTGATAAGCTGCTCTACTGCTCTTTTTGCGGCAAAAGCCAGCATGAAGTGCGCAAGCTGATCGCTGGCCCTTCCGTCTATATATGTGATGAGTGTGTCGAGCTGTGCAACGACATCATCCGCGAGGAGATCCGCGAGATCTCTCCCAAGCGCGATGGTAACGAGCTGCCGACCCCTCATCAGATCCGTGCTCATCTCGATGACTATGTGATCGGGCAGGAGTACGCCAAGAAGGTGTTGGCCGTTGCCGTCTACAACCACTACAAGCGTCTGCGCAACAGCGGCGAGAACAGTGGTGTGGAGCTTGGCAAGTCCAACATCCTGCTGATCGGCCCGACCGGCAGCGGCAAGACCCTGCTGGCCGAAACCCTGGCTCGTCTGCTGGATGTCCCCTTCACCATGGCCGATGCCACCACCTTGACCGAAGCCGGTTACGTGGGTGAGGACGTGGAGAACATCATCCAGAAGCTGCTGCAAAAGTGCGACTACGATGTGGAAAAAGCCCAGCGTGGTATCGTCTACATCGACGAGATCGACAAGATCTCCCGCAAGTCAGACAACCCCTCCATTACCCGCGACGTGTCCGGGGAAGGGGTACAGCAGGCCCTGCTCAAGCTGATCGAAGGGACCATCGCTTCCGTGCCGCCCCAGGGTGGTCGCAAGCATCCGCAGCAGGAGTTCTTGCAGGTCGATACCTCCAAGATCCTCTTCATCTGCGGCGGTGCCTTTGCCGGTCTGGACAAGGTGATCGAGCAGCGCTCCGTCAAGGGAACCGGGATCGGTTTTGGTGCCGAGGTCAAATCCAAGGATGCCAAGGCTACCCTGAGCGAGACCTTTGCCAAGGTGGAACCGGAAGATCTGATCAAATATGGTCTGATCCCCGAGTTCATCGGTCGTCTGCCGGTGGTCGCGACCCTGACCGAGCTGGACGAGGCTGCCCTCATCCAGATTCTGCAAGAGCCGAAGAACGCGCTGACCAAGCAGTACGCAGCCCTGTTCGATCTGGAAGGGGTCGAACTCGAGTTCCGTGAAGATGCACTCCACGCCATTGCCCGCAAGGCGATGGAGCGCAAAACCGGTGCCCGTGGTCTGCGTTCCATCGTGGAAGCCGTGCTGCTCGATACCATGTATGACCTGCCTTCTCTGGAAGGGGTCAGCAAGGTGGTCATCGACGAGACCGTGATCAAGGGGGATTCTGCGCCCCTGATGATTTACGAAAATCCCGAGACCCAGGCAGCCGCATCAGAATAACTGTCTGATTTTTAATCAAATGAAAGGGGCTTTTTGCCCCTTTCATGCTTTTTACGGTTTCGGCGATTGAATCTCGTCTAAGCGCCCCCATATACTCAGCCAAGCGCTTTGCCAACGGTATAACAAGCCGAGAGGACATATATGAACCTAGAGCGTTCAGAACGCATCGAGATTCCCGTCCTGCCTCTTCGTGACGTGGTGGTTTACCCCCACATGGTCATTCCACTCTTTGTGGGGCGGGAAAAATCCATTCGCTGTCTGGAAGCGGCCATGGAGCAGGACAAGAAAGTCCTGCTGGTGGCCCAGAAGGATGCGTCAACCGATGAGCCGACGGTGGAGGAGATCTTCTCTGTCGGGACAGTGGCCAATATTCTGCAGATGCTCAAGCTGCCCGACGGCACCGTCAAGGTGCTGGTAGAGGGGGGCCAGCGTGCTCGCCTGGAGCGGATGATCGACGACAAGGATTTCTTTGTCTGCGAGGCCCAGTACATTCCCTCAAAAGCCATTGACGACAAGGATCAGGAAGTCCTGGTTCGCTCGGCCATCGGTCAGTTTGAAGGTTACATCAAGCTCAACAAGAAGATCCCGCCCGAGGTGCTCACCTCGATTTCGGCGATCGACGATGCGGCGCGCCTGGCCGATACCATGGCCGCCCACATGCCGCTCAAACTCGAAGACAAGCAGAAGGTGCTGGAAATCGTCTCCGTCTCCGAGCGAATCGAATTCCTGATGGCGATGATGGAGTCGGAGATTGACCTCTTGCAGGTCGAGAAACGCATCCGTACCCGCGTCAAGAAGCAGATGGAGAAGAGCCAGCGAGAGTACTATCTCAACGAGCAGATGAAGGCCATCCAGAAAGAGCTGGGTGAGCTGGAAGACAGCCCGGATGAATTCGAAGCCCTCAATCGCAAGATTGAAGAGGCCGGCATGCCCGCCGACGCCCGCGAGAAGGCTCAGGCCGAGCTTGCCAAGCTGAAGATGATGTCACCCATGTCGGCGGAAGCCACCGTCGTGCGTAGCTACGTCGACTGGATGGTGCAGGTGCCCTGGAAGGCGCGCTCCAAGGTCAAAAAAGATCTTGGCAAGGCGCAAGAGGTGCTGGACGCCGATCACTATGGCCTTGAGAAGGTCAAGGATCGGATCCTCGAGTATCTGGCGGTACAGGCGCGGGTGAACAAGCTCAAGGGCCCGATCCTCTGTCTGGTTGGCCCTCCCGGTGTCGGCAAGACCTCCCTGGGGCAGTCCATCGCCAAGGCGACCGGTCGCAAATACGTACGTATGGCCTTAGGGGGCGTGCGTGACGAGGCGGAGATCCGCGGTCACCGTCGTACCTACATCGGCTCCATGCCCGGCAAGCTCATCCAGAAAATGGCAAAAGTTGGCGTGAAGAACCCGCTGTTCCTGCTCGACGAGATCGACAAGATGAGCTCGGACATGCGCGGCGATCCCGCCTCTGCGCTGCTGGAAGTGCTGGATCCGGAGCAGAACAACAGCTTCAACGATCACTATCTGGAAGTGGATTATGACCTGTCGGACGTGATGTTCGTGGCCACCTCCAACTCCATGAACATCCCGGGTCCGCTGTTGGACCGGATGGAGGTGATCCGTCTGTCCGGTTACACCGAAGACGAGAAGCTCAACATCGCCAAGCAGCACCTGGTGGCCAAGCAGATCCAGCGCAACGGCCTGAAAGAGTCCGAGATCACCATCGAGGATTCCGCCCTGATTGGCGTTATTCGTTATTACACCCGCGAGGCGGGGGTACGTAGCCTGGAGCGCGAAATCTCCAAGATCTGTCGCAAGGCGGTCAAACGCATCCTGCTGGACAAGAGCATCAAACATGTTCTGGTCAACCAGGAGAACCTCAAGGAGTTCCTCGGGGTTCAGCGCTTTGACTACGGCAAGGCGACCGATCAGAACCAGATTGGTCAAGTCTGTGGCTTGGCGTGGACTGAAGTGGGGGGCGATCTGCTCACCATTGAAACCACCAATATGCCGGGCAAGGGCAAGCTCACCTACACGGGATCTCTTGGGGACGTGATGCAGGAGTCCATCCAGGCGGCCATGACGGTGGTGCGGGCTCGCGCCGAGAAGCTTCGCATCAATGCAGACTTCTACGAGAAGCGCGACATTCACGTGCACGTGCCGGAAGGGGCGACCCCGAAAGATGGCCCGAGCGCAGGTATCGCCATGTGTACCGCCCTGGTCTCCAGCTTGACCGGCAATCCGGTTCGTGCTGATGTGGCCATGACTGGGGAGATCACCCTGCGGGGTGAGGTACTGCCTATCGGTGGTCTCAAGGAGAAGCTGCTGGCGGCCCATCGTGGTGGCATCAAGCGCGTGCTGATCCCCAAAGAGAACGAACGGGACCTCGAGGAGATCCCGGCAAACGTCAAACAAGACCTTGAAATTTATCCGGTTCGCTGGATTGACGAGGTGTTGGAACTGGCATTGCAGGACAATCCGCAAGGGTTTGAACGGGTTTCTACCCTGTAAATGTTGATGCGCCGCAAATTTGGCGCATTCAGGCGGTGGTTAAGGCTTGCATGCGTCCGGCAACGGAAGTAGCCTTGACCACCGATCGGGTACTCGTGATGAGTCGCAATGCGTTATGTGGCGCGGGTTTGCGCCAGATTGTCACTTGCAACTGGTCAGGAGGCTTGCTATAAAACCTCCACTTGTTGTGGCCAGGGAAATCAGCGCCGCAGCGGTGTTCGATAATAGGGGAAAATAAGAGTGAATAAATCTCAACTGATTGACAAGATTGCAGACGGTGCCGATATCTCCAAAGCTGCTGCTGGCCGTGCGTTGGATGCCTTCATTGATGCTGTTGGTGAAGCCCTGAAAGAGGGTGACCAGGTTGCCCTGGTTGGCTTCGGTACTTTTGCTGTTCGCGAGCGTGCTGCCCGTTCCGGCCGTAACCCGCAAACTGGCGCGACCATCGAAATCGCTGCTGGTAAAGTTCCTGCCTTCAAAGCCGGTAAGGCACTGAAAGACGCTGTTAACTAAGCCGGACGCTGATATACGTCGGCTACCGTCCTTGGTCGCAGACCAGACAAGTTAGAGAGTCTTCTCTCATACTGATTGACCAAGGCGCATCGCAATCGGTGCGCCTTTTTATTATTTACGCCCATCGAGTTCGGGAGCATAAGTACAAACATGATGTTGGATAAACTACGCGAAGGGGCGCAGGGCAAGGTAGCCAAGGTTATCTTGGGCCTGATCATTCTCTCCTTTGCCTTGGCTGGTGTAGGCAGCTACCTGAACGGCCCGGCCCGTACCGCCCCCGCTACCGTCAATGGCACGGATATCAGTGCTGCCGCACTGGAAAATGCCTACCGCAACGAGCGCGCCCGCATGGAATCCCAGATGGGAGAAGCCTTCAGCCAGCTGGCCGCCAACCCCGAGTACATGAAACAGTTCCGCCGCGGCGTGCTGGACCGACTGATCGATCAGGCGCTGCTGGACAGCAAGGCCCATGAACTGGGTCTGCGGGTCAGTGACGAGCAAATCAAGCAGGCGATCGTCGCCATGCCCGAGTTTGCCGAAGATGGCAAGTTCAACAACGACCGCTACCTGCAGCTCATCCGCCGCGCTGGCATGACCCCGGAGATGTTCAGCGAGTCCCTGCGCCAGGACATGGTTCGCCAACAGTTGATGGGGGCCCTGGTCGGGACCGAATTTACCCTCAAGGGGGAAGCCGAGCAGATCGACAAGCTCTACAACCAGACCCGTGATCTGCGTCTGGTACGCTTGGCTGCTGCTAACTACATGGGCGATGTCCAGGTCTCCGACAACGAGCTGGAACAGTTCTACAAGACCAATAGCGCCCGTTTCATGAACGACGAGCAGGTCAAGGTGGACTATCTGCTGCTAGATGCTGCCAACCTCGGTAAAAACATCAACGTGTCCGAGCAGGATGCCCAGGATTACTACGATCAGCACCAGGATCTTTTTCAGCGTCCCGAGCGTCGCCAGGTTGCCCACATCCTGATCCCGTTTGGCAAGGATGAGAAGGCGGCCGAGAAGCAGGCCGACGAGCTCCTGGCCAAGGCCAAGAGTGGAGCAGACTTTGCCGAGCTGGCCAAGGCCAACTCCTCCGACACCTTCTCCGCCAAGAAGGGCGGTGAACTGGATTGGTTCGAGAAAGGGGTGATGGATCCGGCGTTTGAACAGGCTGCTTTTGCGCTGACCAAGGCAGGCGATCTCTCTGGCGTGGTGAAGAGCCCGTTCGGTTTCCACATCATCAAGCTGCTGGCGGTTGAACCGGCCCAGACCAAGCCGTTTGCCGATGTGAAAGAAGAGACCATCGCCCGTCTGCAAACCGACAAGGCCAAGGAGCAGTTCTTCGCCGAGCAGCAGAAGATGGCTGACAGCAGCTTCGAGAACCCGGACTCGCTGGATCTGACCGCCGACGCCATGGGCATGAAGGTGGTGTCTTCCGACTACTTCAGCCAGGCCAATGCCCCGGCTCCGTTGAACGATCCCAAGGTGCTCTCCGTGGCCTTCTCTGAACAGCTGCGCGATGACAACACCAACTCCGACGTGATCGAGCTTTCCGATGGCAAGGCGCTGGTGCTGCACATCACCGGTTACCAGCCGAAAGCGGCCAAGCCGCTGGCCGAGGTGAAAGATCAGGTGATTGCTGCCATCAAGCACGACAAGGCGAGCGAAGTGGCTCGCGGCAAGGCACAGAGCCTGCTGGAGAAACTGAAAGCCGGCGACGACATCAAGGCTGATCTGGCGGCGCTGGATCTGAAGGTCGAGACCCACAAGGGGATTGCCCGCTTCGATCGCCAGCTGGATCAGAACCTGGTTGCCCAGGTGTTCATGCTGCCCCATCCGAAAGATGGCAAGCCGAGCGTGGAGCTGGTTACCGAGACCAACGGCGATCGCGTGGTCGTCGCACTGGACAAGGTGAATGTCCCGGCGGCGCCGTCCCAGATGGTCAGTCTGCTGCAAGGCCAGCTGGGTCAGGGTCGGGCACAGGCCGATTACAAGTCCCTGATCGAAGAGCTGCGCAAATCAGCCAAGATCGAGTACTTCACCAGCGTGGAAGCGACCGTCGAGTAATCGACAAGATACTCCCCATATTGCAAACGGCTCCTTGATGGAGCCGTTTTGTTATCTGCCATTCGCCAATTGATGCAATCGGCCTACAGGCCAGCATAAAAAAAAACCGGCATCGAGTGCCGGTTTTGACTTTTATCTGCCGAGCAGAGGAGGGGATTATTGTACGCCCTGAGTGCGCAGGTAATCCTCATAGGTACCGCCGAAGTCGCGGATGCCGTTCTCGGTCAGCTCCAGGATGCGAGTCGCCAGGGAGGATACGAACTCACGGTCGTGGGAGACGAAGATGAGAGTCCCTTGATAGAGCTCCAGCGCCATGTTCAGCGATTCGATGGATTCCATGTCCAGGTGGTTGGTCGGCTCATCCATGATCAGGATGTTGGGGCGCTGCATCATCAGCTTGCCGAACAGCATGCGGCCCTGCTCACCACCGGAGAGTACCTTGACCGGCTTCTTGATGTCGTCCTGGGAGAACAGCAGACGACCGAGCACGGAGCGCACCGCTTGCTCGTCTTCATTCTCCTGTTTCCACTGGGCCATCCAGTCGAACACGTTGAGATCGGTGTCGAAGTCTTCGGCGTGATCCTGGGCGTAGTAACCGATCTGGGCGTTTTCAGACCATTTGACGGTGCCGCTGTCCGGTGCCAAATCGCCTACCAGGGTTTTGATCAGGGTGGATTTACCGATACCGTTGGTACCCAGGATGGCGACCTTCTCGCCCACTTCCAGCATCATGTTGAGGCCCTTGAACAGGGGTCCCTCGCCATAACCTTTGGAGACGCCTTCCACTTCCAGAATATTGCGATAGAGCTTTTTGTCCTGCTCGAAGCGGATAAAGGGGTTCTGGCGGCTGGAGACCTTGACGTCCTCAATCTTGATCTTGTCGATCTGCTTGAGACGGGAGGTGGCCTGACGGGACTTGGAGGCGTTGGCGCTGAAACGGGAAACGAAGGACTGCAGATCGGCGATCTGGGCCTTCTTCTTGGCGTTGTCGGCCAGCAGACGCTCGCGCGCCTGGGTGGCGGCCAGCATGTAGTCGTCATAGTTGCCCGGGTAGACCCGCAGCTCGCCGTAGTCCAGATCCGCCATGTGGGTGCAGACGGAGTTCAGGAAGTGACGGTCGTGAGAGATGATGATCATGGTGCTCTCGCGCTCGTTCAGTACCTGCTCCAGCCAGCGAATGGTGTTGATGTCCAGGTTGTTGGTCGGTTCGTCCAGCAGCAGGATATCAGGGTTGGAGAAGAGGGCCTGGGCCAGCAGCACCCGCAGCTTCCAGCCCGGCGCCACGGCGCTCATGGGGCCGTTGTGCTGCTCCAGCGGAATGCCGACACCCAGCAACAGCTCGCCGGCGCGGGCTTCGGCGGTGTAGCCGTCATATTCGGCGACCAGCCCTTCCAGCTCGGCAGCCTTCATGTAATCTTCGTCGGTGGCTTCTAGGTTGGCGTAGATGGCATCGCGCTCGGCGATGGCGGCCCACAGCTCGGTGTGGCCCATCATGACCACGTCCAGTACGCGCATCTCTTCGTAAGCGAACTGATCCTGACGCAGCTTACCGATACGCTCGTTGACGTCCAGGCTCACATTACCGCCGCTGGGCTCCAGATCGCCGCCGAGGATCTTCATAAAGGTGGACTTGCCACAGCCGTTGGCGCCGATAAGGCCATAGCGGTTGCCGCCGCCAAACTTGACGTTGATGTTCTCAAACAGCGGCTTGGCGCCGAACTGCATGGTGATGTTATTGCTGCTTAACAAGGTAGGTGTCCCGGTTGGTCTGTCAAATGGCGCGCATTATGGCACAAATCCCTCGAAAGTTTTAGCAGGAACTGTGATCTTGATCGGTCTGGAGAGGGGCGAGGCGACATGATGTCAGCATAACGCCGCTGTCGGTCTTGGACAGATGCAGATGGCCACACATATTGTGTCGCCAGGGACTTCCCCTCATGGCCGGATTATTAATGACAACGCCCGCGTACGCATGTTTAACGCAGATACCCTACCGAGAAGCAAATGCATCCTGCTTCAGGGGGGGGGTAATACTCATTTGAAAATAGTCAAAAGTTGTCGCGTCTCAAATCATGTTTTTTTCAGCGTATTGCAAAATCAAATAATGCTATTCGAGTCACAGGATTGTGCGTTCTCTCTTTGACTATTCTTATCTCGAACATATGGTTGCTCGAAATCAAGTCAAGTGAATTTTTTGGGGGGTATATGAGCTATACGGCTAATAGCCAGTTGATATATTCATCTGCCTCTGCATGGGAAACGGATGTGATACGTCCTGCTATTATGGCGTTTTAACTGGCGATGGCTAATGTTGACGAATGATGAAAGCTCGCGATAGAGAGAGAAGAGTGGTATGTCAAAAATATTTCTATTTATCATGGTCATTATAACGATGTTTTCTGGTTGCAAGACAGACTCTAGATATGTCGATGAGAAACCAGGCTCGGTAGTATTACCTGAGGCTGTTGCCGGGCCTGATGTGATAACAACACCGCGTAATATTGTGTACCTGTCAATTGGTCGTTATGAAAAGACATTTATGCAGAATGTACAGGCCAGAGGAAAAGAGATAACTGATTATGTGGTCGCCTTTGTCAATCCACGAGATGCCGCTACGGGTGAATTGGAGTCATTGACGCCAGCCCAGAAACAAGATCTGGATAAGCTGGTTTCCTATAGAGAGGAATCCAATCCGAATGCCAGGATATATATCGCGATAGGCGGTTGGAGAGGAGATGATGACGGTTTCGATCTGGTATTTGAAGAGATAGCGCGCAATTTTGAAAAACGAACATTATTTATCTCTGCCATAATGGCACTGGTTAAAGAGTATGGTGTTGATGGTATTGATATTGACTGGGAATACCCTAGGGTTCAATTTGCAGACGAATACGCTTTATTTGTCAGAGAACTTGCCAATGAATTACATAGACGGAGTAAGTATTTGTCGTCAGCAGTCATTGGTACCAGAGATAAGATGACAGATAGCGGGAATGCCGACGCATATCTGGATTCAACGTTAAGAGATTTTGATAGTATCAATCTCATGGCATACGACATGGAATTTGAAAACCACAGTACTTTTCAACATGCGATAGACAGTATTGATTACTGGGTGAACAAAAGAGAAGTACCACCGCAGAAAGTGATGTTGGGGTTGCCCGTCTATAGCCGAAACAACTGGCAAGATTGGAGCTACATCACTTTACAACATCCGGACCAGGAAAATGAAGATACGTCGAGCTGGAACCAGAATGAATTTGGCGAGCTTGTCTCTCCGCAGGGCTACAGCGTCGTGAATGCGTGCAGAAATAGCTTTAAATTTATACCTGATGTGGCCGAGCCAGCAGAAACCAAAACCAATTATTATAATGGACTCCCCCTTATTATTAAGAAAACCGAGCTTGCATTATCAACGAAACTGGGTGGTGTCATGTTTTGGGAGGCGCCTCTCGATGCGGCGAAACCTGAGTATTCGCTGATCCATGCGGCCTATCAGGTCATGAGCGGCATGACGGTTGATAATATTTGCACGCAAAATCCAGCCTGGGTTGCCGACTAGGCGTCAGTGAGGGTTGGGAAAACGAGTTTATGAACGGCAATGACAAGAGGGAAAGAAAAAGCCGGCACTGGGCCGGCTTGTCTCAAGACCTTAACTGTTAGTGGGAGGTCGCACCGGAGGCGCCGAGCCCGGTCTGGGAGCGGACGAACTGCGGCAGGAACTTGGCGTGTTCGTCGGCGGCAGCCTGGGACTTGTCGGTGATAGAGAAGAACCAGATCCCGACAAATGCCAGCCCCATGGAGAAGAGCGCCGGGTACTCGTAGGGGAAGATGGCCTGGGCATGACCCAACACCTTCACCCACACGGTCGGGCCCAACACCATCAGGGTGACTGCGCTCGCCAGACCCAGCCAGCCACCGTAGACGGCGCCACGGGTGGTCAGACGGGACCAGAACATGGAGAGGAACAGCACCGGGAAGTTGCAACTCGCCGCGATGGAGAAGGCCAGACCCACCATGAAGGCGATGTTCTGCTTCTCGAACAGGATGCCAAGACCGATGGCGACCACGCCCAGCACCAGGGTAGTCATCTTGGAGACGCGCAACTCGTCGGCTTCGTTGGCCTTGCCCTTCTTCAGCACGCTGGCATAGAGGTCATGGGAGACCGCAGAGGCACCCGCCAGAGTCAGGCCTGCCACAACCGCCAGGATGGTGGCAAAGGCGACGGCGGAGATAAAGCCCAGGAACAGGCTGCCACCCACGGCGTCGGCCAGGTGGACTGCGGCCATGTTGGTGCCGCCGAGCAGGGCGCCGGTGGCGTCCTTGAAGGCCGGGTTGGTGCTGACCAGCAGGATGGCACCAAAGCCGATGATGAAGGTCAGGATGTAGAAGTAGCCGATGAAGCCGGTGGCGTAGAACACGGATTTACGCGCTTCCTTGGCGTCGCTCACGGTGAAGAAACGCATCAGGATATGGGGCAAACCGGCGGTACCGAACATCAATGCCAATCCGAGCGAGATGGCGGAGACGGGGTCGGAGACCAGACCACCCGGGCTCATGATGGCGGCGCCATTGGCGTGCACCTTGACCGCCTCGGAGAACAGGGTGCCGAAATCGAAGTTGACCGACTTCATCACCATCAGCGCCATGAAGCTGGCACCGGAGAGCAGCATCACTGCCTTGATGATCTGTACCCAGGTGGTGGCCAGCATGCCGCCAAACAGCACGTAGAGCACCATCAGGATGCCGACCAGCACCACGGCGATGTGGTATTGCAGGCCGAACAACAGTTCGATGAGCTTGCCGGCACCCACCATCTGGGCGATCAGGTAGAGGGAGACCACCACCAGAGAGCCGCAGGCGGAGAGGGTACGCACCTCGGTCTGCTTGAGGCGGTAGGAGGCCACATCGGCAAAGGTGTACTTGCCAAGGTTGCGCAGCCGCTCCGCGATCAGGAACAGGATGATGGGCCAGCCCACCAGGAAGCCGATGGAGTAAATGAGGCCGTCATAGCCCGAGGTATAAACCAGGGCGGAGATGCCGAGGAAGGAGGCGGCGGACATATAGTCACCGGCGATGGCCAGACCGTTCTGGAAGCCGGTGATACGCCCGCCTGCCGCATAGTAGTCGGAGGCCGAGCGGTTGCGCTTGGAGGCCCAGTAGGTAATGAACAGGGTCGCCGCCACGAACGCCACAAACATCACGATGGCCGGGATGTTGAGGGGCTGGCGCTGGACGTCGCCAGTCAGCGCATCGGCTGCCAGCAGGGGGGAAGAGGCCAGAGAGGCCAACAGCAGCAAAGACTTGCCTTTCATGATTGCACTCCCTTGAGGATCTTCTGGTTCAGCTCGTCAAACTCGCCGTTGGCACGGAACACATAGATGCCGGTCAGCAGGAAGGAGGCGAGGATCAGCCCCACCCCGACCGGGATGCCGCGGGTAATATTGGAGCCTTCGCTCAGCGGGGTGCCGAGCCAGGCAGGGTCAAAGGCGATGAGCAGGATAAACGCCAGGTAGAGCCCCAGCATCAAGGCCGAGAGGGCCCAGGCAAAACGCTGGCGTTTGGCGACCAGCTCCTGGAAGTTGGGATCTTGCTGGATCCTCAGATAGCTTTGCTGTTCCATTGCAGTTCTCCATGACATGAGTGTCAGCGGTGGATAAAGGGGGTTGCCCTGACGAGCAGCTTGGCTGCCCATGTAATCAAAATGTGAATTAAATGTTATTTGTGGACAATTAGACTTTGGGATAAGCCAGTGGCCCGCCCCGGGTGAGGCGCAGGTAGATGAGCGCCGCCGTGATGGCGTCGGCAAGGGCATCGTGGGCGGGCAGGGTAGGCAGAGCCAGATGGTGGCAGATGGCGGCTAGGTGCAGATCGATGACTGCATCCGGGTAATGCCGATATAGGCTGTCGTGATAGAGACGGCTCACCTCTATGCCCCGTTGGGGCAGGGTCAAGCCCCATTGTTTCTGGCAGGCCAGGTTGAGGATGCGCAGATCATAGGCGATGTGATAACCCACCAGTTCGCGTGGCCCGATAAAGGCCAGCAGCTGGCGCAGCGCGGCTTCCAGCGGCATGCCCTGCTGCAGATCCTGGTGGCGCAAGCCGTGGATGGTCACGGACTGGGCGGTCAGGCTGGCGGGGGGAAGCACCTTGATGGCGAGCGCCTCGCCGGTCAGCAGCCGGTTACCCTGGAGCCGTACTGCTCCAATGGCAACGATCTCGGCGCGGGCGGGATCCAGGCTGGTGGTCTCGAAATCGAGGGCAACCCGCTCATCTTGCGGCGGCGCGGCAAAGAGCGGGGCAAACTCCCCATTTCGAAAGGGGCGGCCATACCAGTAGCGTCGCAGGCAGTCCAGCATGCTCATTGCCTCAGACGAAAGTGCAAGGTGAGCCACTGCTGGAATTTTTTCACCTGATGCAGGGCATGGCGCAGCAGATCCCGCTCGCTGTGGCTGAGCTCATTGACCTGTACCCGGCTGTCGCCATTTTTGAGCTGGTTGCGCAAGCGCAGGCGGATAAACAGCCGGAATGCCTCCGCCAGATTGCTGCCATACTCGGCGCTGATGCGCTCGGCCGCCACCAGGGCATCGATGCGAGCCAGGGTGGCGGTTTCCAGTATGCCGGCCTCCAGCGCCAGCATGCGGATCCCGTGCACCAGCGGGAAGAGTCCGCCCCGCTTGAGATCCAACCCCTCGGCCGAACGTTCCAGCCTGCCAAACAGGGTGAGGGGAGCATGAAAGGCCACCGCCGGCCTCACCATCTCCGCCAACAGATCCCGCCTGTCTCCCAGTTGCTCCCGCAAGGTGCGGGCAATGGGGGAGAGCAGAGTGCGATCCCCGGCAATGGGATGGGCATCGGCCAGGGTGGCAAGCCAGAGCAGCTCTGCCTCACTGGCCATGGTGCAGGCGCGGGTGATGGCGCTTTGCCACTGCTCCCCCGTTTTGACCCACTCCGGGTTGTTGACCATCACCTGGCCGGGGCAGAGAGGATAGCCGAGGCGCTCCAGCAGGGCGCTGAAGGCGGCCAGATCTGCTTCTTGGCCGGGCCAGTGCAGATCGGTAGGCAGGATCAGGGCATTGTCCTGATCGGTCTTGAGGATCTGCTCGCCGCGCCCCTCCGAGCCCAGCATCAGCAGGCACACCTTCTCCTGCACTTCGGGCGGGATCACCAGGGCGAACGCCTTGGCGATCAGCTGCTCGTTGACGGTGGCGATGAGCCTCATCAAAAAGGCGGTGTGAATGCCCTGAGCAAACAGGGAACGGGTCAGTTGCAGCTGCTCGCGGGCCACCGCCTCCAGCGCAGGGAGTGTATCGGCACGGGCGATGCGCAGGGTCAGTACATGGGAGTGGGTGGAGAAGAGCCCCAGTACTTGCGTGAGCTGCAGGATCCCGGCGACCTCTCCTTGATGCCAGATCACCAGCCGCTTGATGCGATGACGGGTCATCAGCAGCAGCGCATCGAACAGATAACTCTCCTGCGGCAGGCCGATCAGAGGGGCTGGTGTCAGCAGGGAGAGTGGCGCCGTCAGGGGCAGCCCTTTGAGCGTCAGGGCATGTAACAGGGTCTTGCGGGTGGCAAGGCTCAGGCTGCCGTCCCGGGCGGGATAGATGAGGCAGTCGGTGCCCTTGGCCACCATGGCTTCGGTGGCCGCCAGCAGCGATAGGCGATTGTCGACGACAAGGGGCGGCTGCAGGTGTTCGGGGGCGATCCGGGTCAGGATAAACTCCGCCAGGTTCTTCTGGCCCAGTTGTTCACGCTGCTCCTGCTGGCGCTGACGCTCTGCCAGGTTGGCGGTGAAGTAGCCGGCAAAGGCGGGATCTTGCTCGCACAGCGCCAGAAAGGTTTGCCTGGGGATCAGCTGGCAGAGGGTATCTTCCAGAGCGGTGAAGGTGTGGCGGCAGTGGCCATCAAACTGGGCCCGCACATCGAACAGATCATCGCAACCATAGTCACCAAATTGATGATGGGGGGCGGACTCTTCCACCGCGCCCTTGATGATGAGATAGAGGCCGGGGGGCGTGTCGCCTGCGCTGAGTACCGTCTCGCCGGCGCGAAAGTAACAGATTGAGAGGCTCTGCTCGAGCCGCTGACGGGCGTCGGCGGCCAGATTGTCAAACGGTGGGCGGGTGAAGTTGAAGAGTGTGGTCATGGCGATCCCTGGCCAGTGATATGGACTCAGTCTGACAAAGTGACCGGGGGGCAGCCAGCCGACTTTAGTCGCACTGGGCGCTCGCACGTACTCCCGAGCAGGAAAATGGTGGGCTCCCTGTACCTGCCGGTAACACTCTGATAACGTTGTGGTATGACCAGTTGATACTCAGGAGAGGCAGAGGAAAATGGATAAACCAAGGGTCAAGTGCGAGATCCGGGACGGCATCGCCGAGGTGATGCTGACGCGAGGAGACAAACTCAATGCGCTGGACAGGGCCATGTTCAGTGCCATCGACGAGACGCTCGGCCAGTTGCAGCGGCACAAGGGCTTGCGGGCGGTGATCCTCCATGGCGAGGGGCGGGCATTTTGTGCCGGGCTTGATGTGAAGTCCATGCTCAAGCAGCCGGTGGCGGCCCTCGAGATCCTCAGGCGCGAGGCGGACGAAGCCACCAACCTGGCCCAGCGGGTGGCCTATGGCTGGCATCAGTTACCTGTGCCTGTCATCGCGGTGACTCAAGGGGTCTGTTTCGGTGGCGGCCTGCAGATCGCGCTCGGTGCCGATTTTCGCTTCAGCACGCCGGATTGCCGCTTCTCGGTGATGGAGATCAAGTGGGGCATCATCCCCGACATGAGCGGCAGCGTCACCATGCGTAACCTGATGGGAGTGGATACCGCCATGGAGCTGGCCATGACGGGCCGCGAGCTGCTAGCCCCGGAGGCGAAAGGCCTCGGTCTGGTCAGCCGGGTTTGCCCGGATCCGCTGGGGGAGGCGCGAGAGTTTGCCAGAACGCTCATCACCAAGTCCCCCGATGCGCTCGCGGGGATCAAGCAGCTCTACAGTCAGGCGTGGGCGCGCAGCGACGAGGCGATGCTCAAGGAGGAGACCCGCTTGCAAAAGCAGATCCTGGGGCGCCCCAACCAGTGGCGCGCCACCCTCAACAGCCTGTTTCGCTGGCGCTTGCCGTTCGGGCCCAGACGCAATGCCCTGTGACGCAGCGACTTTCAAATAGGAAAAAGTACAAAAGAAAAATGGCAGCCTGGGCTGCCATTTTGTTGTGTCATGTCTGCGCTTACTTGGCGACGGTATCCACGTCCGCTTCGAACGGGTGGCCGGTATTCTCGCGCATCAGGTTGACTTCGGCGCGGTTGTCGATCCAGTAGTCTGCATTCTTGATCCCCAGTTTTTCGGGGTGGAATACCGGGTCGATCCCTTGTGCCAGCTGGGCTTCATAGTCCTTCAGGCAGATGAAGGCGGTTTTTGCAGCAGCAGGATGGCGATGATGTTGAGCCAGGCCATCAGACCCACACCGATATCACCCAGACCCCAGGCGAGATCCGCCGTCTTGACGGTGCCGTAGACGGTCGCCGCCATCAGGCCGATCTTCAACAGGAAGGTGAGCCAGGGACGGTTAATCTTGCGATTGACGAACGCGATGTTGGTCTCGGCGATGTAGTAGTAGGCGACGATGGTGGTAAAGGCAAAGAAGAACAGTGCGATGGCGACAAAGTAGTTGCCAAAGCCCGGCATCATGCTCTCCATGGCGGTCTGCACGTAACCCGGGCCAGCGGCCACGCCGGCGATCCCGGTGTAGAGGGCGGCACCTTCCGGACCCTGTACGTTGTACAGGCCGGTGATGAGCAGCATGAAGCCGGTGGCGGAGCAGACGAACAGGGTGTCGATGTAGACGGAGAACGCCTGCACCAGGCCCTGCTTGGCCGGGTGGCTCACCGCGGCGGCGGAGGAGGCGTGCGGGCCTGTTCCTTGGGCGGCTTCGTTGGAGTAGACGCCACGTTTTACCCCCCACATGATGGCCAGACCCAGGATGGCGCCGAAGCCGGCGTCCAGACCGAAGGCGCTCTTCCAGATCAGCAGGATGATGGAGGGCAGTTGGCCGATGTTGAGGGCGATGATGACGCAGGCAACGATGATGTAGCCGAGCGCCATGAAGGGCACCACGGTACTGGCAAAGTTGGCGATCCGCTTCACGCCGCCAAAGATGATGAAACCGAGCAGCAGCGCCAGCGCGGCAGCCGTCACGTTCGGATCGATGGCGAAGGCGGTCTGCAGGCTGGAGCCGATGGAGTTGGCCTGTACACCCGGCAGCAGGACACCGCAGGCGAAGATGGTGGCGATGGCAAAGATCCAGGCGAACCAGCTCATGCCAAGCCCTTTATCGATGTAGAAGGCCGGACCACCGCGATACTCGCCGTTGAGCTTCTCTTTGTAGACCTGACCCAGGGTGGACTCCACGAAGGCGGAGCTGGCGCCGAGGAAGGCCACCATCCACATCCAGAACAGGGCACCCGGACCACCGAAGGTGATGGCGGTGGCGACACCGGCGATGTTACCGGTACCGACCCGGCCTGCCAGGGTCATGGAGAGCGCCTGGAAGGAGGAGACGCCCGCTTCGTTGCCCTTGCCCTGGAACATCAGGCGGATCATGCCTTTGATGTGACGCACTTGCAAAAAACGGCTGCGCAGGGAGAAGTAGAGGCCGACCCCGAGACACAGATAGATGAGCGCAGGGCTCCAGATTACGCCATTGATGGCATTGACGATTTCATTCATGTACAACAACTCCTTTGTTGCGCTGTCTTGGCGAGGTCTCTGCCTCGCTCCCTGTCGTTATTATGTCCAGTTTGTTAACAAGCTAGTTAGCAAACGGGATAGAGTGACACTCTGTCAGACGGTGGAAAAACCACGGTCTGCGTGGGATGTAACATATCTATTTGTCGCATTTCTGCCCAGCAAAAAAATCCGCCTTGTTGCAAATTTGTGAATTGACACCAGTGGCCGGATGATGGCAGGCAGTGATTTATGTGAGTAAAGATGACGCTCTCCTTGTTGATATGTGTAGTGAGAGTCAGACATAAGCAAACATAAGGCCAACCATGACAAATCATGTTGAAAACCTGCAATTTCGCTCGGCGCAGCCTGCTGATGGCGCAACCCTTGCCCCCTTGTTCGTGCAATTGGGGTATCCTGCCGACGGTGATCAGCTGGTGGTGCGTCTGCTGCATCCGGACTCGGCCACTTCTGTCCTGTTGGCCATCCTGGCAGACAGTGTGGTCGGTGTGTTGGTATGGCACCGGCTGCAACCCCTGCATGTTGCACCAGCATGGGGCCTGATCTCGGCGCTGGTTGTCGAAGAGAGGGCAAGGGGAGAGGGGGTTGGGGCCGGCTTGCTGGCGTACGCCGAGGCCCAGGCCCGGGTGGCGGGATGCAGCCAGCTGGAGCTATCCAGCAGTCTGAAACGGGAGGGGGCCCACCGTTTCTATCTGGCGCAAAATTATCAGGAACGACCCAAGCGGTTCGTCAAGCAGTTGTAACGCAAAGAGAAGGAGCAGGCGTGCTGGGATTGTTCAAATGGTTGCGTCGCCCGGCAGGGACGCAACACCATGAAGATGCGGAGATCTGGGAGCAGGCGCTGGCAGCCGTCCCCATCTTGCAAGGGTTACGTGATGAGGAGCAGGCGAGGCTCATCAGGCTGGGGCGCCAGTTACTCAAGCGCAAGACCCTGACCCAGCTCGGGGTTGAGCTCACGGCGCGCCAGCAGGCGGTGCTGGCGCTGCAGGCGGTGCTGCCCATCCTGCATCTGGGCCTTGACTGGTATCGCGGCTTTCACGAAATCATCCTGATCCCGGAACCGGTCACCCGCCGCCAGGAGGTGCAGGACGAGTTTGGTCTGGTGAGTGAGGTGGAAGAAGAGAACGCTGGCGAGTCCTGGCCCCAGGGGCCGCTGGTACTGGCCTGGAGCGAGCTGCAGCAGGATGGGGACTGGGATGGCTTCAACCTCGTTATTCACGAGCTGGCCCACAAAATCGACATGCTGGGTGGGGAGGCCGACGGGGCGCCGCCATTGCCGGGCAAGATGAGTCATCAGCAGTGGCAGCAGGCCTTTCAGGGGGCGTTTGATGCATTGAATAGGCAGCTGGAGGCGGGGGAAGAGGCGGCCATCGATCCCTATGCCGCCGAGCATCCGGCCGAATTTTTCGCCGTCTGCTGCGAGAGCTTCTTTACCGATCCACTGCGCTTGCGCAGCGTCTATCCGGCCGTCTATCAACAGCTGGAACAGCTCTTTGGTCAGGATCCCGCGGCGCGTTTTCCGGCCACGCGCCTGTTGGCGGGGGATCACGAAGGGGAATCGTCCGTCTGAGCCAGGCAAATACGAGAATGTACAGATAGCAAAAAGGCACCCGAAGGTGCCTTTTTCATTTCAAGTTGCGCACAATCAGGCGGCGGCTTTGAGCTGCACGGCAGCGGCTTTCTTGTGATCGCCGATGGGCAGGATGGTGCGGCCATACTGTTCGTTCAGTACGGTGGCCATGGCCAGGTAGATGGCGCTGGCGCCGCAGATGATACCTTCGAAACCGGCGATGGTGCCGATCAGCTCGCTGCCGGTGAAGTCACGGGCGGCCAGCAGGAAGAACAGCACGGTCAGGGAGGCGAACACGAACTGCTTCACGCGCGGGTAGTTGACGGTGCCGATCAGCATGAACAGGGTGAACACACCCCACATCAGCAGGTACCAGCCCATGTAGGCGTGCGGAGTGGCTTCGGCCAGACCCATGGTCGGCATCACCATCAGGAACACCAGGCTCCACCAGAAGGTGCCGTAGGAGATGAAAGCGGTGACACCGAAGGTGTTGCCACGCTTGTACTCCATGATGCCGGCAATGATCTGGGCCAGGCCGCCATAGCACAGGCCCATGGCCAGGATCATGGCACTTATGGGGAAGAAACCTGCGTTATGGATGTTCAGCAGAATGGTGGTCATACCGAAACCCATCAGACCCAGGGGGGCAGGGTTGGCCAATTTTTCGCTCACGTAGCGTTCTCCAAAAAATAGAGGTGGGGGTTAACAAAAGACGCGCGATTTTAGGCAGGCTGGCAGCCCATCGCAAGGGGGAAAAGAAGATAAACAGTAAAAAAATTACGTGTTTTTTTGCATGCCGGCACAATTGCTCACCAGAATAGCCCGTTTTGTGAGCAAAAGGTGTCAAAATAGTTGATTGGCTGTATTTTTCTTACGCACTCGTTACTCGTTCCTGGCATACCAATGTCACTCATCCAGGGTCAGCACCACCTTGGCCTCCTTGTCCTCCTCCTTGACCTGGCTGTCGAGCACGAACAACCGCTCCGGTGCTATGCCCTGGTTATCGACCAGAAACTCCTTGGTATTCTGGGCGCGGCGCATGGCCAGATTGCGCAGGGATTTGGCGGTGATCAGTTGCTGATCCCGCAGCAGGATCACCGCCTGGGCCCGCAGGGGGGCACTCTCTTCGTCCATATGGAGGCGATCGGCCAGCTCCCCCAGATCTTCGTCAAAGCGCGCCTCGTAGGCATCGGCCAGCGCGGCCTGCATTGCGGGGTCTTGCTCCAGCAGATTGAGGTCGACCGGGTTGCCGGTGATCTTGGCCAGCACCCGCTCCAGCTTCTGGCGCTGCAATATGGGACGCTCTTCATTGAAATTGACCCTGCCACGAATGTTCAGGCTGAGCTTGGGACGCTCCTTGAGGGCCTGGGCCAGTTTGGCCAGCTTCGCTTGCTGGGTGGGGGTCAGCTCGGGGCTGCCGGGCAGGAAGGGAAGCTCGTCCAGATCTTTCGTGCCCCCCGCCAGGGAAGCCAGCAGGGAGAAGGGGGAGGTAATGGCCTTGCTCAGGGTATTGCCGAGCACGTTCCAGAAGATGTTGCCGAGGCTGAAGTCGGGCTGATCCAGATCCCCTTTGACTTTCAGGTTCATCTGAATGACGCCGTTGGCGTCGCTCAGCAGGGCGACGGCCAGCCCCAGCGGCAGATCCTTGGCCTGCTCGCTTTTCACCTTTTCACCCAGTTGCAGCTTCTTGATGGTAATGTCGTTGTCACCCTCCAGCTTGCTGCCCTGCAACTTGTAGTTGAGCTTCATGGAGAGTTGACCCTTGTCGATGGCGTAACCGGCATAGGTGGTGGAGTAGGGGCTGAAGGTGGTGAGCTCCAGATTGGTGAAGGTGACGGCCACATCCAGTACCGGGTGCTCGATGAGCAGGTTGGTGCCCCCGCGAATGGTAACAGGTGCGTAGCGATCCACCTTGCCGTTGAAAGAGAGCTCCGAGCGCTGACCCGGGATATTGCTGATATGGCGGCTCTGGCCATTGAGGGAGGCAATATCTGCCACAAAATCCGAGCTCAGGCTGCGATCGGCAAAGCGCAGGTTGCCCTGCTCGGTGCGGATCTGGCCTATGGTGACGCGGGGGGCCGGGCCGCTGGCGGGCTTGTCGCCGGCAGGCTGTGGCAGCAACAGTTGCTGGAGGTTGGTGACGCGATCCTCGTTGATCTCGATGCGAGCGAAGGGCTTGCGCAGCAGGATATCCTCAATATTCACCTGCTGGCGGATGCCGTCATAGTGCAGGCCGCTCAGTTGCAGGCGCTCAATCTGCAGCAGGCGCTGGTTGTCGGCCCGATCCAGCACGTTGAGCCTCTCGATGTCGAGCCCGCCGCTCACCTCAAGCTTGCTGAGATCTCCCTTGGCATCGGTGGCCAGGGCAAGCTTGGTACGACTGGCGAGCAGGCCGTCACGCACGCTGATGCGCAGCAGATCCTGCAGATAAGGCTGGGCCCATTTGAGGGGCACTCCTTGTTGCTTGAGCTCCCCGTCGAGGCTGAAGGGGTCAAGGACCAGGGCGCCGTTAAACCCCAGCGAACTCGGGTTTTTGGTGCCCTGGCTATTGAGGGTTGCCTGCAGGGTGAGGGGGCTGCGCTGAGCACGCTCGCTGCCCAGCGGGCCCAAGGTGAGATCAAGGTTTGCGAGCTCCCGCTGCAAGGGCTTGCCGCTGCTCGATTCGGTCAGCTTGAAGTTGCCCTGGGTGATCTTGCTCTGTTTGAGCGTCCACTGCCAGGGCTTGCCACCTTCGGCCTGCTTGCTTGCCTTTTTGCCTGCCGGTTTGGCGGCAGGCTGCGGGATCAGCAACGCGGCCAGATCCAGCTCCTGTTTGGCATTGAGATTGGCGGTGAGGGACGGGGCGCTCAAGGCAAGCCGCTCGGCCTTGAACGACTGCCTGGTGCCATCCAGCGCGATCCCGCTCAGGGCCAGCCGCTTGAAGCGGGCAAATTTGGCCCCTTTCGGGTGTTGCAACTGCCAGTTGTCCAGCTGCAGCTTGCCCTTGCTCAGCTGCCAGCCCAGCCCCTGTTTGCTCTGGTCGAGGCGGTAGTCAAATTCGGCACTGGCGCTCCCTTTGGCCAGATTGACCTTGAGGTAGGGAGCCCAGAGCGGGGCGAAGGGGGCCAGCGCCAGCTTGCCGAGGCTGACGCTGCCTTTGCCGGCCCCGGTCAAGAGATCGAACTGGCCGCTCGCCTTGAGCGGGCTCTGTTTGTTGAGGGTAGCGCCCAGCTGAAAGTGGTTGGAGCCCCCCGTTGCCGTCGTGAAGCCTGGCAACTGCAAGTCAATGCCACCAAGCGCAAGGGTGGGCACCCAGCCTGGCGCGCTGGACTTGCGATTGTCCTGGTAAATGACATGTCCCTCGTGCGCCGCCAGCTTGGTTATCTGCAGGACGAGCGGAGTGTCGCCGCTGTCAGCGGTCGTTTCGCTGGGACTCAGGACCCGGGCGAGGGCATCGGTCAGGTTTAAGCGGACTCCCTCTTTGTTGTCGGCAAGGCGCACCAGGGTGATGGTTGGCTTGGTGAGGGTGGCATCGCTCAGGATGATGGCGCGCTGGCGCCAGCTTTCGCCGAAGGCCGGTATGACCTGCAATCGCTCGAAGGCGACGATGGGTTGCTGCTTGTCATCGAGCAGGGCCGAGGGGCCTATGGTGAGTGACGGGGAGCGCAGGGTGACGTCAATCTCCCCCAGGGTGAGCTTCAGGCCGTAGTGGGTGGCCAGCCAGTCAGGCAAGTAACGCTGGGTGAGGGTCGGCGCCTGCCAAAGCAGGATGCCAAGGGCGATGAACAGGGCGGCGCACAGATAGAGGGCGTAGCGTAGAAGGCGGGTGCGCAGGGGCTTGGGCATGGGGGTCTCCAATTGATGCGCACAGGATAACAAATTGTCGGGGCACAATCATGGTGCCACTTGATGCTGTACGCCGTACTTTGTCCAGAGTTGGGTCAATTGTCCATTTTTCTCGAGTTTGTTCAGCCAGGTTTCCAGTTGATCCGTAGTGATGATCGCCGTGGGGCTCAGCAGGGCCCTGAGCAGGTAGTGCTGATCCCATTTGTCGGAATAGAAAAGCTGCGCCGCCTGCTCCGGGTACTGGATACGGAACTGGTTCAGGTAGGAGAAATTGAGAATGACCACCTCACCGCGCCCCTTGAAGAGCCCTTGCAGGGCGCTGATGTTGTCCTTGACCAGGGTGATGTTGAAGCGGCGTTTGAGCTCTTCCGGCGAGGCATTCCAATCGGCGATGCCGTAGTGATAACCGCTGACGCCGATCAGCTGGCGCCTGGCGATATCCTTGAAAAAGGATTGATCCCGGTTGGGTTCCCTCAGGGCGACATACTTCTCGCCGCCCAGCAGCAGTGGCCGGGTCATGCGCACTGCGCCGGCATCCCAACCCCAGCGGATCTCTTCAAACAGGATGAGGGAGTAGCGACCAAGGGCCATGGCCCGGCTGCGGTGGATGGCGGAGGTGGGGACGAAGACGAAATGCACTTCCTGCTGGGCCTTGTTGAGCAGTGCGATGAGATCCAGCGTCAGTCCGCTGTAGCGGTTGTCTCCCTCCTTGACCACGAAGGGCGCGTAGGGGTAGCCACCGACCCGGATCAGGGGATGGCCCCACGCCGTAGAGCAGAGCAACAGCAGTAACCAGCACCAGCGTGTCATGGGATGTCCCGAAAGGGGGAAATGATCCCAGATTCGGTTAATCTGCGCTGGTTTTCAAGCCGTTAAGGGAATTAACGCAGCGCTGCTCGGCCGCGTCCAGCTCGGCCATCACCATCTGGATATCTTCGAGCTGCTGGCGCAGTACCTGGCGCCTGGAATCGATCAGCTGGATCATGGAGTGGAGCTGGTTTTTGCTCGAGCGGTCGGTGTCATACATGTCGAACAGCTCGCGGATCTCCGCCAGCGTAAAGCCCAGCCGCTTGCCACGCAGGGTAAGCTTCAGGCGGATCTTGTCCTTGTGGCGGTAGATGCGGGCTTGTCCCTCCCGGGTCGGGGTGAGCAGCCCTTCATCTTCGTAGTAGCGGATGGTGCGCGGCGTAATGTCAAATTCGTGGGCCAGCTCGGAGATGCTGTAGGTGATCTCCTTGCCGGGCAGGGCATTGGCCATGGTGATGGACTCCAGTTAGTGAGGGGATGGCTGGCAAAGCCGTGCTCGCAACCGCTCGGCATTGGCATGGAGGGCCTGACCGACCCGGGAGCCGTTGGGGCGACCGAGCCGCTCGCTCACCCACTGACCGGTGGCGGCCAGCTTGTCGAGATCCACCCCGGTACTCATGCCAAGGCCGTGCAGCAGATAGACCACCTCCTCCGAGGCGACATTGCCGGAGGCCCCCGGTGCATAGGGGCAACCGCCGAGCCCGGCTACCGAGCAGTCGATGGTGCGGATGCCGCGCTCCAGCGCTGGCAGCAGGTTGGCCAGCCCCTGACCATAGGTGTCGTGAAAATGCACCGCGAGCCGGCCAGCCGGGATCTCGTGCAGTACCGCATCCAGCATGGGGGCAACCGTGCCCGGGGTGCCGACTCCTATGGTGTCGCCCAGGGATATCTCGTGACAGCCGAGATCCAGCAGGCGTTCGGCCATGGCCGAGACTCGCTTTGGTCGAGTGGGGCCGTCGAACGGGCAGGCGATCACGGTGGAGAGATAACCGCGCACCTTGATGCCAAGTTGGCGCGCCTCCTGCACCAGGGGCGCGAAGCGCACCAGCGACTCCTCGACGCTGATGCCGATATTGGCTCGGGTAAATCCATCCGAGCAGGCAGTGAAGAGGCCAATCTCGTCGGCGCGGGCGGCAAGGGCCGCCTGCAATCCCTGCAGGTTGGGCACCAGGGCGCCATAGCGGGTCGGGCCCTTGCGGGGCAGCGCCGCAAACAGGGCGGCGGAATCCGCCATCTGGGGTACCTTCTTCGGGGAGACGAAGGCCCCCACCTCGATCCGTTGCAGGCCGCTCTCGGCCAGCCGCTGGATAAGTTCCAGCCGCTGCACCAGGGACAGGGTATTGGCTTCATTCTGCAGACCGTCCCGCGGCCCCATCTCCACCAGGCTGACCCTGTCGTCCCTCACGTCATGTTCCCTCGTCATCGACTGCTCTCCTGACTGTCTGTTGACTGATCCCCGGCAAATCGCACCAGCATGGCTCCCTGGCTCACCTGCTCCCCCTGCCTGCACTGCAGGGCCTCGATCATCCCGTCTCTATCTGCCCGCAAGACATGCTCCATCTTCATCGCCTCCAGCACCAGCAGGGGTTGCCCCTTATTGACGTGCTGGCCAGCCTCGACTTGCAACGCAACCACGATGCCGTGCATGGGGGCAATCGCGCCCCTGGCGGCGTCCACACCCTGATCATGGTGGTGCTGATGGCGTTGATCATCGGCCGAGAAGTGAATGCGTTGACCGGCCAGCTGCAGCACATAATCGCCCCCGGTCAGCGAGTGGATGGGGTAGCGCTGCCAGCTCCCCCCTTGCTGAAGACGGATATGATCGGCGCCCAGCTCATAGGCGTGTGGTTCCTCTTGCCAGAACAAGGTGCCCGCACGCTCATGCAGGGTCACGACCTTGGCCTTCTCGCCAATTCGCACCGCCGCCGCAAAGCTTTTGGTCTGTCCCAGACGAAAGCCGACGGCCTGTTGCCAGGGCGAGGGGCCGGTGGGGCGACTGGCAAGCCAGAGAGTTGCGAGCGGCCAGGCGAGCTCTGGAATGACTCGTGACTCGGTCGGAATGGGCCACTGGGTGTGGTGGCGCATCGCCAGCACATCGGGCTCTTCACACAGGCGCAGCAGCAGAGAGCCATTGTGCACCAGAGGGCCCAGCTCCAGCGCCGCCAGGGCGTCGGCCAGGCTGGCAAAAGCCTCGACGCGGCTCTGGCCGTGGGCGATCAGCTTGGCGATCATGGGGTCGTAATAGGGACTCACCGCATCGCCGGCGGCAACGCCGGTATCGATGCGTACCCCGTTCGGCCAGTTGAGCCACTCGATGGGGCCGCTGGCGGGCAAAAAACCGGCAGCCACATCCTCGGCGTAGAGGCGCGCTTCCACCGCGTGGCCTTGCAAGCGCACCTCCTCCTGGGTGAGCGGCAGCGCTTTTCCCTCGGCTACCACCAGTTGCCAGGCCACCAGATCCTGGCCGGTGATGCACTCGGTCACCGGATGCTCTACCTGCAATCGGGTGTTCATCTCCATAAAGAAGAACTCCTCCCCGCACAGCAGAAACTCGATGGTGCCAGCGCCCCGGTAATCGATGGCCCGGGCGGCAGCGACGGCCGCTTCGCCCATGGCGCGGCGCAGGGAAGGGGAGATGTCGGGGGCGGGTGCCTCTTCAATGACTTTCTGGTGGCGGCGCTGCAAGGAGCAGTCCCTGTCCCCCAGATAGATGGTATTGCCAAGGCTGTCGGCAAATACCTGCACCTCCACATGGCGAGCCCTGGCCAGATAGCGCTCAACGAGCACGGTATCATCGCCGAAGGCGGCCAATGCTTCCCGTTTCACCGCCGCCAGCGACTCGTCGAAGGTCTCTATCTGCTCGACCCGACGCATCCCCTTGCCACCGCCGCCGCTGGCCGCCTTGATAAGGAGCGGAAAACCGGTCAGTCGCGCCTGCTCGCGCAACACCTCGGGTGACTGGTCCGCGCCGTGGTAGCCCGGCAACACGGGCACCCCTGCCGCCTGCATCAGCGCCTTGGCGCCCGATTTGTCCCCCATGGCGAGGATGGCGTCGCCGCTTGGCCCGATAAAGCGCAGGTTTTGCTGTTCGCAGGCGTGGGCAAAGTCGCTATTCTCCGACAAAAAACCGTAGCCCGGATGAATGGCATCAGCGTTGGCCTCTTTGGCGATGCGCAGCACCTTGGCGGTGTCGAGGTAGCTTTCGCGCGCGGGGGCGGGCCCCAGATGCCAGGCTTCGTCGGCTTCGCGCACATGCATGGCGCGGGCGTCCGCATCCGAGTAGAGGGCGATGGTATGGATGCCGATCCGGCGGGCGGTCTTGATGATGCGCACCGCGATTTCACCGCGATTGGCGATGAGCAGTCGTTTGATGGGGCTGATATGAGTCATGTTTCATCCTTGAAACGGGGACGCCAGGCGGGGGGGCGTTTGTCGAAGAAGGCTTGCATCCCCTCCTGGGCTTCGAGACCGACCCGCACCCGGGCGATGGTCTCGACGGTTCTCTCTTCATGAAGCGCAGGCGCGTGGTGTTCGATGGCGGCCAGCAGTCGCTTGGTCTCCTTCATCGCCTCCGGACCGTTGCGACACAGCCGCAGGGCCAGGGCCCGCCCGTCGTGCAGCAGTTGTTCCGGTTTGCTGAGCCGATGTACCACATTGAGCCGGCAGGCGGTGATGGCATCGAACGGTTCGGCGCTCAGCATGTAGGCGCGGGCTTGGCGCATCCCCATGGCGCGTACCACGTAGGGGCTGATCACCGCAGGCACCAGCCCCAGGCTTACCTCGGAGAGGCAGAAGCGGGCATCGTCGCTCGCCAGCACCAGATCACAGGCGCAGATAAGGCCGAGCGCCCCACCGTAGGCGGCGCCCTGCACCAGGGCGATGGTGGGGAAGGGGAGCTCGTCCAGGGTTTGCATCAGCCGCGCCAGCACCCGGGCATCCTCTCGGTTGTGCTCGAAATCCGCGTGGGCCAGATTGCGCATCCAGTTGAGATCGGCGCCGGCGCAAAAATGTTTGCCCTCCGCCCGCAGGATCAGGGCGTGAGGTCGCTCGGCGAGGGATTGCCCGTGGCGATGGGCCAGATCGTCGAGGCAATCGAGCAGACCCAGCATGAGATCGTCATCGAAGGCGTTGTGGCGGGCCGGACGCGCCAGGATCAGCTCGATCAGCGGGCCGTGCCGCTCCAGGCGAAAACCGGCCAGGGGGTCATTGCAGATTGGGTCGGACATGTCGAACTCCTTACATCCGGAAGATGCCGTACTGTTCCGGGCCCGTCCCGGCCCCCTGGCAGGCAGCCAGTGCCAGCGCCAGCACGGTGCGGCTCTGGGCGGGGTCGATGATGCCGTCATCCCACAGGCGGGCGCTGGCGTAATAGGGATGGCCCTGTCGTTCATACTGGTCGATCACTGGGGCGCGGATGGCGGCAGCCTCCTGCTCGCCCAGGGTTTTTCCTTCCGCGGCCAGCTTGTCCCGGCGCACTTGCACCAGCACCCCGGCGGCCTGCTCGCCCCCCATCACCGAGATGCGACTGTTGGGCCAGCTAAAGAGAAAGTCTGGCTCATAGGCGCGACCACACATGCCATAGTTGCCGGCGCCAAAGCTGCCGCCAACGATCAGGGTAATTTTGGGCACCCGACTGCAGGCGACGGCGGTAACCAGCTTGGCACCATGCTTGGCGATCCCCTCTTTTTCCGCTGTGCTCCCTACCATAAACCCGGTGATGTTCTGCAGGAAGAGCAGCGGGATGGTGCGTCGGTTGCAAAGCTGGATGAAGTGGGCTCCTTTCTGGGCGCTATCGCTGTGCAACACGCCGTTATTGGCGAGGATCCCCACCTTCATGCCCGCAATCCGGGCGAAGCCGGTCACCAGGGTAGTGCCGAACAGTGCCTTGAACTCGTCAAACTCGGAGCCATCCACCAGGCGGGCGATGAGCTCGCGGGCATCGTAAGGACGCTTGAGGCTGGTGCCCACCAGGCCGTATAGCTCCTCAACCGGATAGCCGGGTTCTTCAAAGGTCGGGGAGCGCGAAGCGACATCTGATATCGGAAACGGGTCTTCGCCCGGATCGCTCGCCCCCAGGTTGCGAACCAGGGTGCGGGCGATGGCCAAGGCATGGGCATCATCACGGGCCAGGTGATCGGCGACGCCTGAGTGGGCGCAGTGCACCTCGGCGCCGCCGAGGGCTTCTGCGCTGATCTCCTCGCCGGTCGCTGCCTTGACCAGCGGCGGGCCAGCCAGAAAGATGGTGGCCTGTTCCTTGACCATGATGGACTCGTCCGCCATGGCGGGTACATAGGCGCCGCCTGCGGTGCAGAGCCCCATCACCACCGCCAGCTGGGGGATGTTCTGGGCCGACATGCGGGCCTGGTTGTAGAAGATGCGACCAAAATGATCGCGGTCGGGAAACACCTCGTCCTGCATCGGCAGAAAGGCGCCGCCGGAATCCACCAGATAGAGGCAGGGTAGGCGCAGCCTTTCGGCGATCGCCTGGGCCCTCAGGTGCTTTTTCACCGTGAGCGGGTAGTAGGTGCCCCCCTTCACGGTGGCATCGTTCACTACCAGCATGCAGAGCCTGCCCGAGATGAGCCCGATGCCGGTGATGATGCCGGCGGCGGGCACCGGCTCGTCATAGACCTGCCAGCCAGCCAGCGCCGAGAGCTCGAGGAAGGGGGAGCCCGGGTCCAGCAATTGGTTGATGCGCTCGCGGGGCAGCAGCTTGCCGCGGGCCTGATGACGGGCATTGTTGGTGGCGCCGCCACCCTGGGATATCTCGTCCAGACGGGCATTGAGGTCGTCGACCAGCGCCTGCATGGCAGCTCGATTGGCCGCATATTCCGGGCTTGCGGTATCGAGGCGGGAGTGAAGTCTGCTCATGCGTCTGTTCCCAGTTGCAAATGACTGCCGATGGCTGTGGCTGTGGCTGGAGCGAGGCGGTTCATGCGTTGTCTCCCATCAGCTCGCGACCAATGAGCCAACGGCGAATTTCCGAGGTGCCGGCGCCAATTTCATAGAGCTTGGCATCCCGCAGCAGGCGGCCGGTGGGGTATTCGTTGATGTAGCCGTTGCCCCCCAGCAGCTGGATGGCATCGAGCGCCATCTGGGTGGCGTTTTCAGCGGCAAACAGGATGGCGGCGGCGCAATCCCTGCGACTGGTGTGACCGGCGTCGCAGGCGCTCGCCACCGAGTAGACCAGGGCCCGGCTGCTGGCGAGGCGGGTATACATGTCGGCCAATTTTCCCTGCACCAGCTGGAACTCGCCGATGGCCTGGCCGAACTGCTTGCGCTCGCGCACATAAGGCAGTACCACGTCCATGCAGGCCTGCATGATGCCAAGGGGGCCGGCCGCCAGCACCACCCGCTCGTAATCGAGACCGCTCATCAGCACTTTGACGCCGCCGTGTAATGGGCCGAGCAGGCTCTCTTTCGGAATACGGCAGTTGTCGAACACCAGCTCACAAGTGCTGGAGCCGCGCATGCCGAGCTTGTCGAGTTTCTGGGCAGTGGTGAAGCCCTTTGTGCCCGCCTCGACGATAAAGGCGGAGATGCCCTTGGGCCCGGCGCTGGCATCCGTTTTGGCATAGATGACGAAGGTATCGGCATCCGGGCCGTTGGTGATCCACATCTTGTTGCCATTGAGCACGAAGTGATCGCCATCGCGCTCGGCCGTGAGGCGCATGCTGACCACGTCGGAACCGGCTCCCGGCTCGCTCATGGCGAGTGCCCCCACATGCTTGCCGCTGACCAGATCAGGCAGGTAGCGCGCCTTCTGATCAGGGGTGCCGTGGCGGTGGATCTGGTTGATGCAGAGGTTGGAGTGAGCGCCGTAGGAGAGACCGACCGAGGCGCTGGCGCGGCTCACCTGCTCCATCACCAGCACATGGGCGAGATAGCCGAGGTTCACCCCGTCATACTCCTCTGCCACCGTGATGCCGTGCAGCCCCAGCTCCCCCATCAGGGGCCAGAGATCGCGCGGAAAGGCGTTGCTCTGATCGATCTCGCCGGCCCGCGGCGCGATCACTTTCTGGCAGAAGGCCGCGACCTGCTCGGTCAGGGCGCAGAGGGTCTCATCCATCACTGCATGCATCCTTGCTCTCCTTCGGTGGGTAAACTGGCCTGCTGGTGTGGCTCCCCGGGAGTGGCAGCGCCAGACTGGTCAGTCCATTTGCGTTTAAGTTTACGTTAGCGTAAACGTAAATCAATTGTTAGTCTAAGGTAAAATCCAATCCGGGCGACGGCAAACCTGCTGGCCTTTCTGGTCGGGAGCGCGTGCCGGATGGATGAACGGATAGTGGCGGGCCAAGCCGGTCGTGCCCATCAAGAACGTGAAAGGGAGTGCAAACAGCAGATGGACTTTACCCTGACAGACGATCAGCAGGCTTATGTCGAGGCGGCGACCGCCTTTGCCAACGAGGCGCTCAAACCCCATGCCGCCCGCTGGGATCGGCAGCACGAATTCCCCATCCCCACCATCAAGCAGGCGGCGGAGCTGGGTTTTTGCGGCCTCTACACCCAGGAGCAATATGGCGGTCTCGCGCTCTCACGGCTCGATGCCAGCCTTATTTTCGAGCGTCTCGCCATGGGGTGCACCTCCACCACGGCTTATCTCACCATCCACAACATGGTGAGCTGGATGCTGGGCAGCTGGCTACCAGCCGATGTCGCCGAGGTGTGGGTACCCAGGCTCGCCAGCGGCGAGTTGCTGGGCTCTTATTGTCTCACCGAACCGGGGGCGGGCTCCGATGCCGCGGCCCTCAAGACCCGGGCCGTGCGCGATGGGGATAGCTATCTCATTGAGGGCAACAAGGTGTTTATCTCGGGGGCGGGCAGCACGGATGTACTGGTGGTGATGGCGCGCACCGGCGGCGAGGGGGCGGGGGGGATCTCCGCCTTTATGGTGCCGGCGGATACTCAGGGCGTGAGTTATGGCAAGGCGGAGGAGAAGATGGGCTGGAACAGCCAGCCGACCCGTGAGGTGGCCTTCAACGGCGTGCGCATCCCCGCCAGCTACCGGCTGGGCCAAGAGGGGGAAGGCTTCAAGTTCGCCATGCAGGCCCTCGATGGCGGACGCATCAATATCGCCACCTGTTCGGTGGGCACCGCCCAGCAGGCACTTGATGACGCGCTGGCCTATGTCCAGCAGCGCCAGCAATTCGGGCGTCCGATCAGCGAATTTCAGAGCGTGCAGTTTCGTCTGGCCGACATGGCCACCGAGCTGGCCGCCGCCCGCTTGATGGTGCGCCAGGCCGCCGACAAGCTGGATCGGGGCAGTCCGGACAAGAGCGCTTGGTGCGCCATGGCCAAGCGCTTTGCCACCGATGTGGGCTACCGGGTCTGCGACGAGGCTCTGCAACTCTTTGGCGGCTATGGTTATATCCGCGAGTATCCGCTGGAACGCTACCTGCGTGATACCCGGGTACACCGCATTCTGGAAGGGACCAACGAGGTGATGCGGCTCATCATCGCCCGCCGTCTGCTGGCGGACGCCGGTCTGGCGCTGGGGTGACGGGCATGCTCCCGGCGTGCGGGATCGCTTTGTGAACCAGACCCGGTTTGGTGCCATGCAACCCTGTCATCATGGGACAGGTTTTTTGACAAGGACAACGCAATGACAAGGATCAGGCTCGAATATCATGGCCACGTCGCCTACATCACCCTGGATCACCCCCCCGCCAACACCTGGACCCTCGCCAGCCTGCAGGCCTTCTTGCAGATGATGGTGGAGCTCGACAGCCGCCCCGATGTGGTGGCCCTGGTGATCCGAGGGGCGGGAGACAAGTTTTTCTGCGCCGGCGCCGATCTCAAGATGTTTGCCGACGGCAATGTGGAGCATGCCCGTGAGGTGGCCGAGGCGTTTGGCCAGGCGTTTGAGGCACTGACCCGGTTCCACGGCGTCAGCATCGCCGCCATCAATGGCTATGCCATGGGAGGCGGGCTGGAGGTGGCGCTGGCCTGCGACATCCGCATCGCCGAGCAGCAGGTCCTGCTGGGGTTGCCAGAGGCCTCGGTGGGCTTGTTGCCCTGCGCCGGCGGTACTCAGAGGCTCACCGAGCTGGTGAGGCCGGGCTGGGCCAAGCGGATGATCCTGTGCGGCGAAAAGGTCAATGCCACCCTGGCCTACGAGATGGGGCTGGTGGAGGAGGTGGTGAAAACCGGCCACGCCTGGGAAGCCGCCCACCAGATGGCGCAGCTGGTGGAACGTCAGAGCCCGAGCGCCCTGCGCGCCTGCAAGACCCTCATCAATCAGGGGCGCAGCGGCCCCCGGGATGCCGCCCTGCCCCTTGAGCGCAGCCTGTTTCTCGAGCTGTTTGCCGACGCCAACCAGCGTGAGGGGGTCGTTGCCTTCCTGGAGAAACGGCCGCCCCGTTGGCACTACGGTGCCTCTACCAGCGTTTCATCCAATGCCCAAGATGGAGCCCCTCATGAGTGAACCGGTCAAGGTCAGTTGTTATCCCACTAGCGATGGTCGGCAGATTGGTGTGTTGACCCTCGACAGTCCCGCCTCGCTCAATGCGTTAAGCCTTGAGATGATCCAGATCCTGCAGCGCACTCTCGTAGAGTGGCAGCAGGATCCCGCCATCGTCTGCGTCTTACTGCAGGGGGCAGGTGAGAAGGCCTTCTGCGCCGGCGGCGATATCCGCTCTTTTTATTACCGCAAGCAGGAGGCGAGCGAGTCGGCACTGTTTGGCTATGCCCGCGATTTTTTTGAGCAGGAATACCGGCTCGATCACCTGATCCACTGCTATGACAAGCCACTTGTCTGCGTGGCGGATGGCATCTGCATGGGGGGCGGCATTGGCCTCTTTGCCGGCGCCGATTTTCGGGTGGTGACCGAGAAGAGCCTGTTCGCCATGCCGGAGGTGACCATCGGCCTCTATCCGGATGTGGGGGCCAGCTGGTTCTTGAGCCGGATGCCGGGGCGCCTCGGGCTCTGGCTCGGCCTCACCGGCGCCCGCTTCAATGGCCAGGATGCCATTGCTCTGGGGCTCGCGGATCACGCCATCGCCAGCCGTGAGCGGGAGGCGCTACTGCCCCGGCTCGCGGCCCTCGACTGGTCCCAAGCCAGGGATCCCCGCGAGCAGATCGATCAACTGCTGCAAGGGCTGCATCGCGAGGTGCTTGCCGCACTGCCTGAGCCAGTGGTTTTGCCCCATCAAGCCAGAATTGATGCCCTGCTGGCTGGGCGCTCCCTGCAAGGGGTACTGGATCGCCTGTTCGATGCCCGCTTCGATCTCGAGTCCGGTGAGGGGAGCCTGGCGAAGGCCCGCGATACCTGTCGCAGCGGCAGCCCCATCAGTCGCGCCATCCTGTGGCGCCAATATTGGCAGGCCCGCCGCCAGTCGCTCGCCGAGGTGTTTGCCGATGAGTTGATCCTCTCGGTCAACTGCGTGCTCAAGGGGGATTTTGTGGAAGGGGTGCGGGCGCTGCTTATCGACAAGGACAAGTCTCCCCGCTGGCAGCCAGCCCAAACGGGGGAGGTATGGCTGGATGCCTTCTATCGCTGGCCAGATGGGACCAATCCCCTGCTGCCTTAAGAGAGTGGGAAGGTGCGCCGGACAAGGGACAACGCAAGGAGCAAAGGATGACAAGAATAGGATTTATCGGGCTTGGCAACATGGGAGGCCCCATGGCTGCCAACCTGGCCCGGGCGGGTCACAGGGTGCAGGTGTTTGATCTGGTGGATGAGAGCGTAAACCGGGCGATCGCCGCCGGTTGCATCGCCGCCGCAGATGCCAGGGAGGCGGTGAGCGACTGTGAGGTGGTGATCAGCATGCTGCCCGCAGGGGAACATGTGCGGGCCCTCTGGCTTGGCGAAGATGCCGGAAAGAGGGGCGGTCAGGATCTGCTGGCGGCCTTGCCGGCAGGCACCCTGGTCATCGACTGCTCCACCATAGACGTGGCCTCGGCCCGCCAGGTTGGGGAGGCGGCCAGGGCGCGCGGCATCCGCTTTATCGATGCCCCTGTATCGGGGGGCGTGGCTGGGGCGGCGGCCGGAACGCTGACCTTTATCGTGGGGGGCGAGTTTGCCGATTTTGAGGCCGCCAAATTCGTGCTCGCCCACATGGGGCAGAACCTGTTCCATGCCGGTGCCCTCGGGGCGGGGCAGATCGCCAAGATGTGCAACAACATGCTGCTCGCCATCCACATGGCGGGCACCGCAGAAGCGCTGGCCCTCGGGGTGAAGGAGGGGCTGGATCCGAGCGTGCTCTCCACCATCATGGGCAAGAGTTCTGGCAACAACTGGAGTCTGGAGCGCTACAACCCCTGGCCCGGGGTGATGGAGAACGCACCGGCCTCCCGCAACTATCAGGGGGGCTTTATGACCCGGCTGATGGTGAAGGACCTGGGGCTGGCCATGGCCCTGGCCGAACATGCCCATAGCGCCGTGCCCATGGGAGCGCTCGCTCGCAACCTGTTCAACCTGCATGCGACGCAGGGGCAGGATACGCGAGATTTTTCCAGCATCGTCGAGCTTTATCTGGATAAAAAACAAGACAGCTAGCGGCGCCGTTGCCATCACCCGAATAACCCAGTGACAACACAAGGAGCATGCATGGACATCAAGCAGAAGGTCATCGCCATCACGGGGGCAGGACGGGGACTTGGTCGGGCCATCGCCCTGAGTCTGGCAGAGCAAGGTGCCCAGTTGGCGCTTATCGACGTCAACCGCGCCGATCTGGAGGTGACCGAGGCCGAACTGCGCAGCCGAGATGGCCAGTGTGGCCTGTTCGTCTGCAACGTGGCGAGCGAACCCGAGGTAGAGGCGACCTTTGCCGCGATCAAGGAGCAATACGGCGCCTTGCATGGCCTCATCAACTGCGCCGGCATCCTGCGGGATGGCATGTTGATCAAGGTAAAAGAGGGAGCACTGCAGGAGAAGATGAGCTTGAGCCAGTGGCAGAGTGTCATCGACGTCAACCTGACCGGCACCTTCCTGTGCGGGCGTGAGGGGGCCGCCCTGATGGCGCAAGGAGGGCAGGGGGGCGTCATCATCAACGTCTCGTCCATCGCCCGCGCCGGCAATATCGGCCAGAGCAACTATGCCGCCAGCAAGGCGGGGGTGGCCTCGCTGGTGGTGACCTGGGCACGGGAACTCTCCCGTCACGGCATCCGGGTGATGGGGATCGCCCCCGGGGTATTTGCCACCGACATGACGGCTGCGATGAAACCGGAGGCGATGGCCCGCATGCAGCAGGCCATACCGGTTGGTGTGCTGGGGGAGGCGCGCCAGCTGGCCGAGACGGTGCAGTTCATCCTCGCCAATGACTACTTGTCGGGGCGGATGATTGAGCTCGACGGCGGCCTGCGTTTGTAACGGCGAGCAGAAAAATCCCCGGTCTGGTAGCCGGGGATTTTTTATGCAGCCAGGTCGAAACCGAGGCGACTGCATACCGCTGAATAGATAAGTTCGAGTCCCTTTTGTTTTGCCAAATTATCATAAATATCAATGGGTCTTGCTTAATTTGACTCAGCTCACAGGCACTCATGGTCAGTGCTGTAAAATTGCGCGCGGTCAAGGTGGCGCATGATTGATGGCACGAAGGATTGCGGCCGGAATAATCATGCAATATAGTTGCCGCCTTTTTCACGGGGTATGGATTTCTCGCCCCTCCCATATCGCGTGCAGTATGAATAGGGACGCTCTGCCGCCGCCTAATTAAACAGGATTGAGATGGACAAGAAACTAGGGCTGGGCGCCCTCATTTCGCTGGTGATCGGCTCCATGGTCGGCGCCGGGGTTTTCAGTCTGCCACAAAACATCGCCGCCCACGCCAGTGCCGGGGCCGTCGCCCTGGGGTGGACCATCACGGGCATCGGCATGATCTGTCTTGCGCTGGTCTATCAGAACCTCTCCATGCGCCGCCCGGATCTCGATGGCGGTATCTTCAGCTACGCCAAGGCGGGTTTCGGTGATTTCATCGGCTTCAACGCAGCCTGGGGCTACTGGCTCTGCCAGCTGCTGGCCAACGTCTCCTACGCCATCGTGGTATTCAGTGCGCTCGGCTACTTCTTCGATACGCCTGACAACGTCATCTTCGGTGACGGCAACACACCGCTGGCCATCACCCTGGCTTCGCTGCTCATCTGGTCGGTGCATGCTCTGGTGCTGCGCGGGATCCAGGTTGCCGCGCTGGTCAATATCGTGACCACCATCGCCAAGATGGTGCCCCTCATCGTGTTCTGCGTCGCCATTTTGCTGGCTTTCAATCTGGATACCTTCAACCTGGATATCTGGGGGCAGGGTAATCCCGAGCTGGGCTCCGTGATGGAACAGGTCAAGTCGACCATGAAGGTCACCCTCTGGGTCTTCATCGGGATCGAGGGGGCCGTGGTGGTTTCCGCTCGAGCCCGTCATCGCAAGGATGTGGGGCGCGCCACCGTGCTGGCGCTGCTTGGTGCCTTGGCGCTCTACGTGATGGTGACCCTGTTCTCCCTGGGGGTGATGAACCAGCCCCAACTGGCCCAGCTCAAGAACCCGTCCACCGCCATGATCCTGGAAGCGGTCGTCGGTCCCTGGGGTGCCTGGCTCATCAATATCGGCTTGGTGATCTCCGTGATGGGGGCGCTGCTGAGCTGGACCGTGCTGGCGGCCGAAGTGCCCTACATCGCGGGCAAGACCGGCGTGTTCCCGGCCTGGTTCGCCAAGGAGAACAAGAACGGCTCGCCCCAGGTGTCGCTCTGGTGCTCCACCTGTCTGGTGCAGATTTTCCTCATCATCATCTACTTCCAGAGCAGTACCTATCTGGCGCTGGTCAACATCGCCACGTCGGCCGCCCTGGTGCCTTATGTCTTCTCCGGTGCCTATGGTCTCAAGCTGGCACTCAAGGGCGAGACCTACGAGGGCCAGCCTCATCAGCGCAATCGTGACATGCTGCTGGCCCTGGTCGCTACCGTATACGGCTGCTGGCTGGTCTATGCCGCCGGGGTGGAGTACCTGCTGCTGGTAGCGCTGCTCTACAGCCCGGGTATCTTCATCTACTGGAAAGCCCGTCAGCACCATGCCCTGCGCAGCCTCAACCGGCTGGAGCAGGGCATGACGGCGGCCCTGCTCGGGTTTGCCGTGCTGGCCTTCTACAAGGTGATGGACGGTACCATTCCCCTCAATTAAACGGCACAATGAAGAGATGGCCTGATGGCCATCTCTTTTTTTATGCGCAGCATGAGCCAGTGTGTGGCTGCGCCGTCTCGTAAGGAATCGTTATGCTGTTTATGGGTTATCTGTTGCTGGGGGCGTTTGCTGGCATGCTGGCGGGGCTGTTCGGCATCGGCGGCGGTCTCATCATAGTGCCCGTGCTGGTACTCAGTTTTCATGCCCAGGGGGTGGCGCCCGACATCGTGACCCACCTGGCACTCGGTACCTCGCTGCCCACCATGATTTTCACCGGCTTCAGTTCGCTTCGGGCGCATCAGGAAGCGGGCGCAGTGGACTGGGTGATGATCCGCCGCCTCGCTGTCGGCATGCTGCTGGGGGCCTGGCTTGGCGGCATGACCGCCAATCTGCTGAGCGCCAGCACCCTCAACATCATCATCGGCTGCTTCGCCTGGACTATGGCGCTACAGATGGGGCTCAATCTAAAGCCCAAAGCGGAGCGTCAAATGCCGGGGCCGGTGGGCACTGGCATCGCGGGCTCCATCATCGGCTGGATGTCAGCGCTGTTTGGCATCGGTGGCGGCTCGCTCACCGTGCCTTATCTGAGCTGGAACTCGGTGCCGATGCGCAACGCGGTGGCAGCGTCTGCGGCTTGCAGCATGCCCATCGCCTTTGCAGGCAGTCTCAGTTATCTCTATGCCGGTTGGGGCAACCCCGATCTGCCCGAGTGGAGTCTGGGTTACATCTATCTGCCGGCCCTCGTCGGCATCGTGCTCACCAGCACCCAGTTTGCCCGGGTGGGGGCCAGGTTGGCGCACCGCCTCTCGCCCCAGCGCCTCAAGCAGGCATTTGCCCTGTTGATGCTGCTGGTGGGGGCGAAATTTATGCTGTTTAGCTGATCTGTTCGGCAGATTGTTGAAAAATAAGGCAAACGAACAGCCGTGGTGCAGAAAGCCGTTGCATTGATACGCCAGTTTGCCTATTCTCCTCGCCGGTGGTCCTATTGGTCCTCTCGCATTGATAACCCGTCGACCTGGTCAGGACCGGAAGGTAGCAGCCAAGGCGGGGGACTCGAGTGCCGGGATGTGGCTGGTAGGGCCACCACTTGTTTCTGCCATTCAATAAGTTAGCTCCCAGCACCCCTTCAGACCTCTTGGTCATCCACTTTGTGTGGATAGTTAAGCACGCTTCCTGGCGACTCTACCGTTCCCTTTGCATGATCTCTGGCAACTACCGCAAGCTGATCCAGTGGCTTCATTGTGCTCGTCGTGGTGCGAATTTGTACTTATCCAGCCGTCATTCTCCCCATTGCCCATTGCAGCGGTCAGTGGCATTCGCTCAACCTGGATAGTAGTCAGAACTCAGCGATCCTTGGTTGAACGAGAAAGCGTTGCTCAGGGGAAAGCACTGGGCAATCAAAAAAGCCATCGACTTGGTAAAGTATCCGGATTGAATGGCATGTGAAGATGCAAAAGAATAAAACCGCCCATTTGGGCGGTTTTATATGTGTGAGGTTTAGAACTTCACTTGATAGTTCAATGTGTATGTTCGGCCACGACCCTTGTAGTCGTAGGCGGCCGGTTCATAGTGAGCCGAGTAGACAATCTGGGCGCGTTGTCCCCAGATGGTGGTGTAGTCCCGGTCAAACAGGTTCTGGACGCCAAAACCCAGGCTCCCGATCGGAAGTTGGTAACTGCCCAACAAGTCAAACACAGTGTAACCATTCAACTTATTCTGTTCGCTGTCTTCGTAGTCAAACATGGTTTGGCTCTGCACCTTGAGCGAGAGGGCTGAACCATACCAGCCTGCCCAGGCGCTGGCTTTTGAGGTACTGGCTTCACCGGCGGTCATATCTTGCCAGCCGTTATCTCCCTTGATTTCAGAGACAACATAGTGGCCAGCTGTCCCTAGCTGGATGTTGTCATGAACCCAGTAGGAAGCCATGCCTTCCAGGCCATACACGCGTTTCTTGTCTTCCAGCTCTTCGATAAGCAGGGTCTTTTTGTTGTACTCCACTGACTTGTCCGAGTGAGAGTAGTAAGCAGCAGTCTGGAAATTGAAACCACCCTGATCAAGGCGATAGCCAAGTTCAACGCTATTGGTCTTTATGCCGGACATTTTGGAGTCGTTGACGTTGATGCTCTTGTTGAGCTTCCAGTGATCGCCGACCCGGGTATATTCCCCCTGACCATAGTACTTGGCCGGATCGGCAAGATCGAAACCTTGCGAGAAGTTTGCCCATACCTGCGAGCTATCGTTCAGATGATAAATGGTGCCGAGGTTGAACAAGCCAACACTGTAGTCTGTCTCGCCCCCGGGCACGGCGTCTGCGGAAGAGCCTTTACCTGCGGCGATCCTCTGCTGCTGCTGATAACCGACAAAATCATCGATTTTATTGGTCATGTATTGATAGCGAAAGCCGCCTTCCACGATCCAGTCATCAGTGATGGCGTAGTCTGCCTGCACAAACCCGGCCACCGAGCCCACTTCAATGCCCGGATAGCGGCCGACTTGTGCGTAGGTGCGGTTGAGAAGGCTCCCCGTGTTATTTGCAAGAACAGGGTCATAGAGCGCCTGATTGCTTTCCAGTTTGTCCTGGTATGCATCAAGGCCATATACCAGGTTGAGTTTGTCAAATTTTTTCGCCAGTGCAGCCTTTACCGAAAAAACGTCGCTAATTTGCTGGCCCGATGAGCTGAAATAAGGGGTGTAGGTCTGATCTTCCTTGCGATAGGACGCTTCGGTGATCAGCTGGTGACCCAAAAACTTATCATCAATATAAGATGTGCTGAGCATTACCCGCGTCGTGCCATGTTCGCGATCCGAGTCGAAGCCTTTTCTTACGTCAATAAAGTCGCCATTTTCAATATATAGGCCATAAGGGGAGTCCTGTTGGCTGTCATAGTATTGGGCCAGCAGGTTGAGGTGTTTGGTATCTGACAGGTTGATACCCACAGTGGTCAAGAAATCAACGGTCTGATTGAACTGCAGTGAACCTTGCGAAATATCCGGCGTAATGATCTCGCCATCGGCATCAAAAAAGCCTTGTGATTCCGAGTAAACGACAGAGGTGCGTGCTTTTACCTTGTCATTTCCTCCAGAAATAGATTGGGCGAGCTTGTAGTCAAGGTCTTCACCCGAGTTAAATCCGGAGGTGGTGCCGACATAGGATTCAAACTCGAGTTCTTCATTCGTTGCTTTTTTAGTGACGATGTTGATCACCCCGCCAGACGCGCCGGCACCATAGATAGAGGTGGCTCCTGACAACACTTCAATGCGCTCAATGTTGAATGGATCAATAGAGTCCATATAACGGCTGATTTGACGGGATGATTGCAGGGAAATGCCATCAATCATCACCAGCATCTTGCGCCCGCGCAGGTTTTGGCCGTAATTGGTTCGTGCTCCGCTGCTGATATCCAGGGAAGGAATCGATGATGCCAGAATTTCTCCTAAGGATTTACCACCACGGTACTCCTGTTCGATGCGCTCTGAATCGATATACCAGACTGTACCGGGAATATCGCTGATGGCTTTTGGCGTGCGACTTGAGACGACAACCATTTCATCGAACGAGGTGGACTCTGATGCTAGAGCAGGAGTCGTTAGGAGTGCACTTGCTACCGCTAATGCGGCTGTGGACAAGCGCAATTTTTCATTATTGATTTTCATTTCCTTCCCTATTTTATAGTAATAAATCCGTAAAAATCAGTTTTACAATGATGATAAGCAGTGTGCTTATCTAAAAATAATTTTTGGCAGTGCCAACTCAGAGCCGTTTAAATTACCCATTCGGTTGTATTTTTAAGTTCAGGCGTTAGGTAAATAACAGACTCTATATGGGCAATGGATACCCGCCTGTTTTGCAAAGTGATTATTCACAAATACGTGTTTTATAAATATCCTTCCATGTCATTTGTAGGTGATTCAAAGCAAGCACATCAAACTGATTTCGAGTGAGCACTAATGCATATGAAGAGTCTTCATGAGTGCCAAATACCGGACAGCTACTCGGCGGAATATGAATATCTCGAGCGCTCGGCAAACACACATGGATAAAAGTGACTGTCATCATTGCTGCGCATAACCGGTGCCGACTGGCGCTCCATAACTAAAATGGAGAGCAGGTGCAATCACAGATAAGGCGGAGCTAACCACGTGGGTACATGATCCAAGTCGAGCCGGTTGCTATCAGGATCCATCCTCTTTCTCATTCTCTTGCAAACGAACAAATGATATTAATTATCATTTGAGCTTTCAACGGTTTTTTGCAATTTGGTGAATGCCGTCAACAAAGCATTAACTGCTCTATCTATCAGCAAGCTGGAGAGAGCCCGTAGCTGGCAGGAAACGGAGCTGTTTGATTTCAGCCCTCCTGAAAGGGGGACTAAGGAGGTGGGATAGATCCTGTTCTCGAGGGCACAAAAGCCGTGTGTTGTGGAGGAAGGGGACCACGGTTATCCACCGCAGCCATCGAAGCACCGGTCATCTCGTCAATCCCCTGTCGGCGACTCTTCGTATGGCAAGGCCGTGCCGACCCGGTGGGCCTGCTCCAGTTCATCCATGTCGAGCACATATTCCCGGTTGTCCGCAAGACAGGCTATTGCGAGATCGATGAAATGGCGTACCCGGGCGGGCTGGGCGGCGCGACTGCCGTAGTAGAGAAACAGGCCGTGCATCTGGGTCATGTGCTCGAGCAACAAAGGCACCAGGCGGCCGGCGCGGATATGCGCCGCCGCCGTTGGCCCGGCCAGCTGGCCGATGACATCGCCGGCCAGCACGGCCCCCAGCTCCACCATCTCGTCGTTGGTGGAGAGTGCCGGGCGCACCGGATGCTCCTGCAGCTCGTCTCCCATCTTGACGTACCAGGGGATCAGGCGACCGTTGCCCGCGTGGCGAAAGGCACTGCAGCGATGCAGGGCAAGATCGTGCAGGGTGAGGGGCACGCCATATTTGCGCAGATACGCGGGGGCGGCGCAGATGATGAGCTGCATGGGGAACAGGCGGCGCGCGATCAGCCCCTCCTGGGGCGAGATGCCGATGCGCAGCCCCACATCGACCCGCTCCTCCACCCAGTTGCCGACCCTGTCATCGAGCTGGATATCCGGCTGTACATCGGGATAGCGCCGGCAGTACTGCTCCAGCAGCGGACCTATGACCGTCTGCACCACGGAGCGCGGGCCCACTATTCGCAGCGGGCCGGCGAACTCCTCACGGGTCTGGCGCGCCGCCGTCAGGGCCTGCTGCAGGCCGAGCAGGGCGGGCTGCGCCGCCTCCAGAAATCGTTGTCCCTCTTCGGTCAGCGACATGCTGCGGGTGGTGCGATGAAACAGGCGTACCCCCAGATAGCTTTCCAACTGCCCGAGCGCCTTGCTGGCGGCCTGGGGAGAGATCTGCTGGGCCTCGGCCGCCTTGCTGAGGCTGCCCAGCTCGGCCGTGTGTACGAAGGTGGTGATGGAGCGCAATTCGTTGATCATGGTCTGGCTCATGGATTTACATCATTTGGTTGTAACTGATTCCGTCATTTACCGTCTAGTTCGATGTTTATCCCATCTCTATAGTGCGTCCATCGACCGCGCCAGCCTTTAGCGCTTGACTCCCCTTCGGGTTGGTTGAGACAAGGGGCTGTGCATCCATGGTTACCAGGGCAGTTCCGGCTGCATTGTGAGAAAAGGAGCAAGCATGCAAACACGTCAATTGGGTAACAGCGGGCTGACGGTATCCGCCATCGGTCTGGGCTGCATGGGCTTGAGCTTTGGCTATGGCCCCGCCACCGACAAGGCGGAGGCGATCGCCCTGATCCGGCGCGCCCATGAGCTCGGGGTCACTTTCTTCGATACCGCCGAAGCCTATGGCCCGGGCGACAACGAGTTGCTGCTGGGGGAGGCGCTGGCCCCGTTTCGCGACAAGGTGGTGATCGCCACCAAGTTCGGCTTCAAGAATGGCAAGGTACCCGATGGGCTGGACAGCCGGCCGGAGAATATCCGCGCCGTGGCCGAGGCATCCCTGCGCCGGCTCAACACCGATGTCATCGATCTCTTCTATCAACACCGCGTCGATCCCGAGGTGCCGATGGAAGAGGTGGCCGGCACCGTACAGGACCTGATCCGCGAGGGGAAAGTGCGCCACTTCGGTCTGTCCGAGGCCGGCGTCGATTCCATCCGCCGTGCCCACAAGGTGCAGCCGGTGGCGGCGCTGCAGAGCGAATATTCCCTCTGGTGGCGTGAGCCCGAGCAGGCGATCCTGCCGCTGCTCGACGAGCTGGGGATAGGTTTCGTGCCGTTCAGCCCGCTCGGTAAAGGCTTTCTGACGGGGGCCATCAAGGCCGATACCCGCTTTGAGGCGAACGATTTTCGCAGCATAGTGCCGCGTTTTGCCGAGGGGGCCCGCGTGGCCAATCTGCGCCTGGTGGAGGTGCTGGGGGATCAGGCCGCCAGCAGGGGGGTGACGCCGGCGCAGATTGCGCTTGCCTGGCTGCTGGCCCAGCGGCCCTGGATCGTGCCCATTCCGGGCACCACCAAGCTGCACCGGCTGGAAGAGAACCTGGGGGCCGCCGCCATCAGGCTCGGCAGCCACGAGCTGGCCGACATTGACGCCGCCGTGGCAGGCATCGAGCTGGAAGGGGGGCGCTACCCGGCGCACCTGGGAAAACTGGTGGGGCGCTGAGGCGCCCTGTTTGAAAGCGAGCCCTGCAAGGCACCCGGCCACTGCCGCGTGTCTGGGCAACGCTCGCGTCGCCCCGGTTCGCCGGGGCCCTTATGTTGTTATGACTCACAGGAGCCGCGATGGCCGGTATTATCTCGTCTGTATTGCAATCGGGTCTGCCCGAACACCAGGAGTCAACCCAGTATCGGGCGGGCCGGTTTCACAATCTGGTGGCGCCCCCCGCACGCAGTGTCTGGGAAGAGGTCGGGATCTGGCGTGACTTCCTCTTTGGCAAGCCCGCCGGCACCCTGCCGGATCGCGCTATTCCGGTGCAGGCCATGACCCTTGCGGATGTCATGGCGGCTCCAGATTTCAGCGTCTGGCGGCTGGGTCACTCCAGCCTGCTGCTCAAATTGCGCGGCAAGTTCTGGTTGACCGATCCCGTCTTCAGCGAGCGCGCCTCACCGCTCTCATGGCTCGGCCCCAGGCGTTGGCACGCACCGCCCATTGCCTTGGCCGATCTGCCGCCTCTTGAAGGGGTGATCCTCTCCCACGATCACTATGACCACCTTGATCACGCCACCATAGTGGCGCTGCAGGATAGGGTGGCGCACTTCATCACCCCGCTCGGCGTCGGGGCCCGGCTCCGTGCCTGGGGCGTACCTGCGCACAAGATCAGGGAGCTGGACTGGTGGCAGCAGACCCGAGTTGATGGCATTGAACTCATCGCCACACCGGCCCAGCACTTCTCCGGCCGGGGCCTGGGTGATGGCAACCAGACCCTGTGGGCCTCCTGGGTCATTCGCAGCGACGATTTCAAACTGTTCTTCAGCGGTGACAGCGGCTATTTCGCCGGCTTCAAGGAGATAGGGCAGCGCCATGGCCCGTTTGACATGGCCTTCCTCGAGACGGGTGCCTACAACGAGCGCTGGGCCCATGTGCACATGTTTCCGGCCCAGACCACACAGGCGTTTCACGATCTTCGCGCCGCCTGGCTCTATCCCATCCACAACGGCACCTTTGATCTCGCCATGCACCCATGGGATGAGCCGCTGGAGCACATCACCCGGCTGGCGGCCGAGCAGCAGATCCCGCTGACCACCCCCATGATGGGCGAGTCTCTGTCCTTTCTGTCTCCCCATGGTGGCAGCACTTGGTGGCGGGAGTGAGCCATGGTCTGGCTCAAGGATGAAAACGGGCGCCCCAGCAAGGCGCCCGTATTGTCGAACCAAATACTGAACCATCGAGCCGCTGCATTCAGGCGCTGAACCTGGCGCAGTGGCGCTTCCTCAGGCCGGGTTGCCGATGGACATGGCGCGCTGGCGCTGGTCGCGCGCCACATATTTGTTTATCTCGCCGAGCAGCGTCTCTTTGTTGATGGGCTTGGTGATATAGCCGTTCATCCCGTGGGACAAATAGTACTGCTTCGATTCGGGCATGGCGTCAGCGGTCAGGGCGATGATGGGAATGTTGGCCCAGTGCTGGCGTGAGGCGCGAATATGGGTGGTGGCCGCCAGCCCGTCCATGACCGGCATCTGCACATCCATCAGCACCAGATCGAAGGTGGCTTGCGCCAGTTTGGTCAGGGCCTCTTCCCCCTGAACCGCCAGGGTGACCTGATGGCCGACGGAGTTGAGCATGGCGCCGATCACCTTGCGATTAGTGGCGTTGTCATCCACCAGCAAGATGCGATAGCTCTCCTGCACCACGGGTTTGGCGGGGAGGCAGACGATGGACGGGGTAGTGGCCTGGGCCGGCCAGGTATAGGTAAAGGTACTGCCGCATCCCTCCCGGCTCTCGACCGAGATGTCCCCTCCCATCAGGCGGGCGAGGTTGCGGGAGATCTCGAGGCCCAGGCCCGAGCCGCCATATTGGCGAGTGATGGAGACATCGGCCTGGGAGAAGCGTTGAAACAGATTGTCTATCTGGTGCTGGCTCATGCCGATCCCGGTGTCCTGAATGGCGATACGGATGGCGTGGCGATCCTTGTCCATCGGCTGGCTGTCCACCCTGATCGTGACCTCGCCCTGATGGGTGAACTTGATGGCATTGCTCAGCAAGTTGAACAGGATCTGGCGCACCCGCAGGGGATCTATCATCAGCCACTCCGGTGTATCCGGGGCCAGGGTCAGATTGAGGCGGATCCCTTTCTCGTCACAACTGCTCTGCATCAGTGCCCGGCTGTCTTCCAGCAGTTGGGGTAGATGGTGGGGGGCGAGCAACAGCTCAATTCGTCCCTCTTCGAGCTTGGAGATATCCAGAATGTCGTTGAGCAGCCCCAGCAGGTGGTTGGCCGATTCACGGGCCGTGTCCAGGTAGTCCCGCTCCCTGGGATCCATCTCGCGATCGGCCAGCAGGGAGAGCATGCCGAGGATGCCGTTCATCGGGGTGCGGATCTCGTGGCTCATGTTGGCCAAAAAGCTGCTTTTCGCCCGCTTGCCCGCTTCGGCCTCGCGGTTGGCCCGGATCAGCTTCTCGTTGAGCTGCTGCATCATCTTGTGCTGCAGGAACGAAATATTCATCTGCCGCCAGATGAGCAGGGCCAGCACGAACAATAAGGCAAACTGCAGGGTGGCGATCAGGGTGGTGGTGATGATCTGCTTGCGAACCCCATCGCGACGGGCAACGTCGAACAGGGTCGCCTGCTCGTTGACCTCCAGGGTCAGCTGATGGAGCTGCGGGATCAGCTGCTCCAGTTGCTGGTTCAGCTGCAGACGTGCGGCCTGATCCAGCGGTTTGTCCTGACCCGGCCCGAGCCAGAGATCGGCCAGGGCGATATAACGGCGGATCCCCTTGCTGGCCTGCTGGTAAATCGGGGTCTGCTGCAACAGGTTGCGATCCTTGCTCTCCAGCACCAGCTCCATCCGGCTGACCAGGATGTCGTATCTGAGCTGGAACTTGGCTTGCGAGTCATGGCGCAGCGCGTTTTGAAAGCGCAGCGCCTCGTTGTAGAGCTGGAAATAGTTCCACATGACGTTGTCTTCACCCTGGCTGGTGCTGCGCTGCAGATCCTGGAATTGCCGGTACTGGATGGTACCGATACCGGCAAACGCCAACAGCAGGACGCAGAGCACCACGAACAGGGAGCGCTGGCTCGCAGCCATGGATCGCATGGGGTTACTCCACCTTGATCTGGCTGATCTGCCAGATGGCCCGGCCGTAATAGAGCTTGTTGCGAAGCTCCGGGTACTGATCGAACGGATAGATCAGAAACAGCGGCCCCTTGTCACGCACCGAGAGCGGTTTGCCATCTATGCTGCGGGCCAGGATCACCTCGTATTGCCTGGCATCGCTGGTGGGGACCTGGACCGAATAGTCATTGAGGGCGGTGATGGTCAGCTGCTTGCCGCTGGCGCCGACTTTGGCCAGCAGATCGCTCAGGCGCGGGCCGCGGAAGGTCTTCTCTTCGTCATACCAGGGGGTGTGGGTCTTGATCTCGTATTCGGGCAGTTGATCCAGCATGGCGCTGTCCCACAGGGCCAGCTGCTGGTAGTTGGGTTGGGTGATGGCGCCTTCCACCTTGAGCAGGGCGCTGTCGGGAGTCGGGGTGGCCTGCGCGGCCCCGCAAAGGGCGACCAGAAGTGGTGCCACATACAAAGTGAATCTCATACCTTCCTCCATGAATCCGTTCGAAGCTGACACCAGGGCAACGGCAAGCACCGGCAGAGAGGGTAAAGCAAGAAGCGGGCCGAACGGTCAGATCCCCTATTGGCGGGCCTTGCGAGCGAAAAGGGCGCTCATCAAACCCATTTTCATTGCACTTTGCAATGGGCCGGTCGGGTCAAGTTGCAAATTGGCAACGAAATCGGGTGCAAGGTGCTTCAAATGGAGAGGCTAACGAGGGATAACAGGGAATCTTATGGGGCCGATTTGTCCAGGCATGGCCCTTGCATTGTCCCCACTGTCGTGAAAAGTGAGCCGTCCCGGCATATCTGGCAGAGACAAGGAGCGTAACCATGGAAAGCATGACCTACACCATCAACGATACCCAGGTCGTCGTTCTGGAGAGTGAACTCGATGCGATGGCCGTCACCGAACTGCGTCCCCTGTTCGAGAAACTGTCGCTGCACGGGGGCAATGTGCTCGCCGACATCAGCGATGTCCACTTCATCGATTCGTCCGGGATCGGGGCGCTGGTCTTTCTCTACAAGCGACTGATCATGAATGGGCATCAGCTGGCGCTGATTTGTGGGCCGGGTCAACCCCATGATCTGCTGGAAATGTTACATATAGACAAGGTGATCCCCTGCCATGATAGCGTGAAAGCCTATATGCGCACCCGCGGCATGATGGCGGCCGCATCATGAAAGGGTGGGGCCTGTTGTTGACCTGCCTGCTGCTCGCCGGTTGTACCCAGTGGCCGCCACAAGGGTATGGCGGGCTGGCCGAGGTCAGGCCGACCCGTTTGCCGGTGAACGAGGATGAACGTCGCCTCTGGTCAGGGTATGATGAGCGTCAACAGGAGCTCGATCAGCAACTGGCCACCCTGCAGCAAGCCCATTTGCGCGACTGTATGCCTGCCGGGCTGAAACTACTACAATCTCAACGAGTTGACATCGTACGGGATATGCATGGCCGGCTCTGGTCAGAGGTCGCCTGGCGTCAGGCCATGCTGGCACAATCATTACAACAGGTACGTTTGCAGCTGGAGCAGACAAGCCGTGAGGGCTGTCGCGCCGACTGGTCGGGACTCCCCTTGCGCCAGTGGGGGCAAACGTAGCGAACAAAAAGGATCTCTATGAATCGGGGCGCTATCAAAGGATTGATTGGTCTTGTTTTCTTGCTGTTTACCTGCCCTCTGCTGGCCAGTACCCTGCTGGCGCCCGGGGATCGACTGGCGATAGTGCAACCGGGGGAGGCGGCGTTCGATCAGCCCTTCCAGATCAACAAGCAGGGGGAGATCAAACTGCCCGAGGTGGGGGACGTGGTGGTCGGGGGCAAGACGCTCCCACAGGCTGACGCCATCATCCGTACCGCCCTCAAACCCGTCTACAACAACCTCTCCCAACTGACTGTCACGCTCCTGGAAAAACGCCTGCTCATCAGCGTCATGGGGTATGTGAAAAAGCCCGGCAGCTATGATCTGGCGCCCGACGGCAACATCCAGATGGCGCTCGATGCCGCCGGCGGCCTGGTGCCGGGGGCCCAGCTCAACAACATGCAGGTGCGCCGTGGCGACCGCGTTTCCAGCTTCGACTACAAGCGCTATCTCGATACCGGCGACGCCAGCCTGCTGCCCCCGCTGCAATCCCTTGATGTGGTGTTCGTGCCCGCATCCCCCCTCATCGGCAACGTCCAGATTGATTTCGATGCGGCCACTTTGGCGGCCGGGGGCGATGGCGACACCGGCAAGGCGATCAAGGTGTTTGGCGAGGTGAACAGCCCGGGCGCCTTCAGCTTCAAGAGTGGCAACTCCATCGTGGATCTGCTGATGCGGGCCGGTGGCGTGACCCGCTTTGCCGGGGTGGAGCGGATCCGGGTGATCAACGGGGATGCCCCCGAGCTGTTCGATCTCAAGGCCTATCTGGATTCGGGCAACAACAAGCTGCTGCCCACCCTGGCTCCCGGCGCCACCATCTTCGTGCCCAAGGATGAGGAGCAGATCAAGCGGGGGGCGCGCACCATCTACATCATGGGGGAAGTGTTCAAACCCGGCGCCTATGAGGGGCGGGAGGGGGACTCCTTCCTCGACATCCTGGCCAACGCCGGCGGTCCGACCCGTTATGCCGAGAGCCGCCAGATCCGCTTGCTGCGCACCGATGGCACCGTCGAACCCATCGATCTACAGGCCTACACCGAGGGGATGCACAAAGCGCTGCCCCAGATAAGGCCGGGGGATGCCATCTTTATCCCCGAGAAGACCGACATCAACGAAAAGTCCTGGCTGAAGGTCGCCCCGGGGCGGGCGGTGATGGTGATGGGGGCGGTGCGCATTCCCGGGCGCTATGAATGGTCTGACGAGATGTCCCTGCTCGATCTCATCGCCCACGCCGGCGGCCCGAGCGAACGGGCCGATATCGCTAAGGTGCAGATCCTGACCTCGGACGGGGGAATGGCGACGCCCACACTCTTCGATCTCGACAAGTTCCTCCATCAGGGGGGGGCGCTTGGCAGCCTGCCGAAGATTCACGCCGGTTTCACCATCATGATCCCCGAGCTGCCTACCGATCCCAGCGACAACAAATCCCAGTGGGTACGCCAGTCGCCGGAGAGCTCCATCTACATCTTCGGCCAGGTCGGTGCCCCCGGCCGCTACGCCTTCAACGATCAGATGGGTTTTATCGACATCCTCTCCGCCGCCGATGGCCCCACCGCCGCGGCGGATTTGCGCAACGTGCGCATCGCCCATCGCAACGGCAGCACGGCGCGGGTGAGCAAGCTGGATCTGGCCCTCTACTTCGAGACCGGCGACGAGACACTCTTGCCAAAAGTGTTGCCGGGGGACTCCATCTACCTGCCGGAGAAGAACCGCCCCTGGCTCGACGAGCCCAAGGAGAACACCATACGGGTGCTGGGCGCCATCGCCCGGCCGGGGCGCTATCGCTTCAACTCCTCCATGACGTTGCTGGATCTGCTGGCAGAAGCCGGCGGGCCGACCAGTTCGGCCTACATCAAGAAAATCGTGGTGATTAACATGGCGGCCAGCGGGCAGGGGGATCAGGCGCGCACCTTCGATCTCGACGGCTTTGCCAAGGAGCCCGATTTCAGCCAGTTGCCGGTGCTCAGGGCAGGGGACACCGTCTTTATCCCCGACAGCAAGAGCAGCAACTGGGCCATCTTCATGGACGGGATGCGGGACATTCTCACCACCATCTCGGTCGTCGCCCTGATAGGAACCCTGTGAGATGAGCATCCCAATCCAGTACCTGGAACTGGAGTCGCTCTACGCCTCGACCCTGGCGCGGGGGATCCGCTCCCTGGCGGTGACCTCGGCCGAGGGGGGCGAGGGGGTCAGCACCATCTGCGAGGCGCTGGCCAGGCGCGCCGAGGCGGACGGCCTCAAGACCCTGCTGGTGGATCTCAATCTCTACCACCCGGGCCGGCCCGCCGCGCAGGCCTGGGGCCCGAACGATGTGCCCGAACCCCTGAGCCAGGGTCAGGCCCTGGCGGTGCTGCCGGCACCGGGCAAGGATCTGATGGCCTTTCGCAACAAGGAGACCCTGCGCCAGCTACTGGTGCGCTGGCTCGAACACTATGATGTGGTGCTGTTCGATACCTCCCCCCTCAATGCCCTCAACCGGGGCAATATCCCGGCGGATCTGGTGTGCGCCGCCTGTGAGGGCGCTCTGCTGGTGGTGCTGGCCGGGGTGACGCCGACCACCATGGTGCAAAGCGCGGTGGAGAAGCTGACCCGGGCCGAGGCCAACCTGCTGGGAGCCGTGTTCAACGACAGAGTCAATCCGGGGCTGGCCAGCGAGATCCTGCGCGAACTCAACCGGCTGCCGAGCAACCGGTTGACCGAGTGGCTCAAGCGCTGGTGCCGGCGCAGCGCCCTGCTCAATTTCCGGATCTGAAGGAGACGCGATGGAAGAGTGGCTGCGATCTGCCCCCGCCACCCTGCAGTCGGTGCGCGACCTGCGCGCCCGCCTGGCCCAGGGGTTGGCGCTGTTTCAGGTGCCTTCCCGTGAGCAGGCCAACTGGCTGCTCTGTTTCAGCGAGCTGGCCACCAATATTGTGCGCCATGGCTCGCCGCCGGCGAGCCACCTCTGGCTCACCCTGCAGCAGGACGAGTCCGGTCTGAGCCTGCTGCTTGATGACGATGGCGGGCCCCAGCCTGCACTGGCGGCGACCCCCCTGCCGGACGAGCCGCAGGAGGGGGGCTATGGTCTGGCGCTGGTGCACCAGCTGTTTGATGAGGTGAACTTCAGCCGGGAGGGGGATCGCAACCGGGTGATGCTGCGGGCCCGCGGCTGTGTCAGGCAGGCGCCCGTGGTGGCGGTGATCGACGATGACAAGGTGATGCGTACCCTGCTCACCGGCTATCTGCACGACAACTATCGGGTCGAGAGCTATGCCGACCCCTGCGCCGCCCTGCAGGCGCTCGGCCGCCAGCCGCCGGCCCTGGTGCTTTCCGATATCGAGATGGAGGGGATCGACGGCTTCGCCCTGCGCCAGCAGCTGATGAAGGATCCCAAAATGCGCGGCGTGCCCTTTATCTTCCTGACCGGCCATCAGGATCAATGGACCCAGAGCCGGGCCGGCGCCCTCGGCATCGATGATTTTCTGGTCAAGCCCATCACCAAGCAGGCGCTGCAGCTGGCGGTCTCCCGGGTGCTGCAACGCTCGGCCCAGCTCAAGGCCCAGTGGGGGGATCAGCTGGATCAGCGGATGACCTCGGCCCTGCGCCCCCTGCTGCCGGCCGACCAGTTGCACGGCTATCAGCTGGCGTTGCAGACCCGTGCCGCCGCCGTGGGCGGGGGGGATTTTCTGCTGGCCAGGGATCGGGTGCTCTGGCTGGGGGATGTGATGGGGCACGACGCCGAGGCCAAGTTCTTCGCCCATGCCTACGCGGGGTATCTGCGCGGCCTGCTGACCGCCCAGAGCGAGCAGCGATCGCCTGCCAGCCTGCTGACCACCCTCTCCACCGCCGTCCACAGCGACCCTCTGCTGGGGGCGACCCTGCTCACCACCCTCTGCATCGAGCTGGGGGAGGGCGGATGGATCCGCTGGGCCAGCGCGGGGCATCCGGCGCCCTGGCTGATCGGGGCGGACGGTATGCGCCAGCTCGGCGTCACCGGGCCCTTGCCCGGCCTGCGACCGGATCCCCAATTCGAAACCTGCGAGCATCTGCTCCAACCGGGTGAGCGCCTGCTGTTCTGGACCGATGGCCTGCTGGAGAGCCGGGATAGTGCCGAGCGCCAGTTGTGGGAGGCGCAATTGCAGCAGATCTGTCTTGCCCCCGAGCCCGACCTTGCCCGGCTGGCCCAGCGCATCGCCAACTGGTTTGATGACAGGGCCGACAGCGCTCCGGACGACATGACCCTGTTGCTGGTGGCCTTTCCCGCCGACTGAAAGCTCGTCACCACGGCCTGTCTGGCCCGCTCTATGCAACATCCCGCTGCACCTGGTCTGGTGCCACGAGAGGAGGTTGCCCATGTTGCCCACACATCAGGTCTGGCTCGCCATCGATGCCCGCCAGGTCGGCGGGATCGAGGTTCACATCACCCACCTCGCCAGCGATCTGCTGGCAAGGGGGCTGGAGGTCACCATAGTGCTGGTGGCCGATCACGGCATGACTCCCTTTGTCGCCCTGCTAAGGCAACAAGGATTGCCATACCGGGTCTGTCGCAACAGCCGGGACTTTGTGCAAGTGCTGGCCCGCCAGCCCGGCTTCGTGCTGCTGCACACCCACGGCTACAAGGCCGGGATCCTGGGGCGCCTCACCGCCTGGTGCAGCGGCAAGCCGGTGGTCTCGACCTTTCATAGCGGTGACGAGGGGGAGGGGTGGCTGAAGTTCTACAGCTGGCTCGACCGGATCACGGCGCGCTTTGCGAAGTGCATTGCAGTGAGCGAGCCCATCGCTCGCAGATTGCCTGTGCCGAGCACCGTCATCAGCAACTTTGTGCCCCTGCCCGCCGCCCCCGCGGCGGTGGCGGGCAACCGCATCGCCTTCGTCGGCCGTCTCTCTCCCGAGAAGGGGCCGCAGGCGTTCTGTCAGCTTGCTGCCTTCTGCCCCGGGGGGGATTTTCACCTCTATGGCGAAGGCCCACTCATGGGGGATCTCAGCATGCAATACGGGGACAGGGTGGCGTTTCACGGCTTTCGCAAGATGGCCGATGAGTGGCAGCAGATCGATCTGCTCTGCATCACCTCCCGCTTCGAAGGCTTGCCCCTGGTGGCCCTTGAGGCCATGGCTCACGGCATCCCGGTCTGCACTTTCGCGGTAGGGGGGCTGGTCTCCCTTATCGACAACAAGTCCAACGGCTGGCTGGTGGCACCTGGCCAGGTGCACGACATGGCGGATATCGTCAATTACTGGCTGCGCAGTGACGAGCGGGTGCGCGGGGCCATGAGCCGGGCGGCCCGCCAGACCATCGCCCGGGGCTACAGCGTCAACCACAGGGTGAGCGATATCCTGGCGGTTTATACCGCCTGAATCTCTATCCTCCGCCAAGCAAGCAAGCAAGCAAGCAAGCAAGCAAGCAAGCAAGCAAGCAAGCGAGTGGCCAGGCCACTCGCTTTTTTATGGCCTTGGGGTTGTCATTCAAGTGCAATCCCTGCTGCGGCTCACCCTCGTCCCCGGTATTTGGCAATAGTCTGAACAGTCAGGCTGCCGGATATGCTCCGTCTTGTCCGTGATGGGCCTGACGGTTTGTGGCCGTATCGGGCAGCCGCGAAAGGATCACAGAAGAGAGTCTTGGAAAAGAAGGGGTTTGCGAAGCGTTGCTATCTGCTTGGTCTGGGGCAAACAGAGCTTGCCTATCTGCTGATATCAGCAGTGCCCTGATATAGACGGCGGCTTGGTGAGGTGGACATGTCAGCAAGGCCCCCTGCTGGTCAGCCATTGTCGGCGGCTCATAAGCGGCAATGGCCACAAGGGGATGCCGGCTTTGCAGGCAGGATCAGCATGAGGGGTGAAAAGCATCGGGCCACTGCCCTGGCAGTGGCCCGAGAGAAGGCGGAGGGGGAAGATCAGCGTCCCTTCTTGCCCACCATGATGGCGACCGTCTTGCCGATGATGTGCACGTCCTGCAGCAGCCAGCGCCAGGGGTGGAGCAGGGCGACCGAGTAGGCCAGATCGAAGGCAAGCTTGCTGCGTACATCGTCAAGCGACTCGTCGTAGCCCTGATTGACCTGGGCCAGCCCTGTGATGCCGGGGGCAATCTCATAGGTGCGCTCGATAAAGAAGGGCACCGCATCCTCCAGCCGGTTGGCGATGCCGGGGCGCTCCGGCCGCGGCCCGATGAGCGACATCTCCCCCTTCAGTACATTGAGGAACTGGGGCAGCTCGTCGAGCCGGGTCTTGCGCAAAAAGTTGCCGCAGCGGGTGATCCGGCTGTCGGCCTTGCCGCACCAGACAGGCCCGGTACCCGCCTCGGCATCGGATCGCATGGTGCGAAACTTGATCATGAAGAAGAGCTCAGTGTGGCTGGCGTGGCTGCGGCCAATGCGCAGCTGGCGAAAGAACACCGGGCCCGGACTGTCGAGCCGTATGGCCAGCATGATGAGTGGCCACAGGGGCAGGGTCAGCAGCAGGCCGAGGCTGGCGCCGACCAGATCCATGGTGCGTTTGATCACCAGGGTTGCTTTGGGGATGGGGTGTTTCATGCTGCTCTCTCCTGTGCGGTGGGGCGCGCCAGCATCCGCAGGCCGTAGCGCAGGGTGCCGATGCCGTTGTACCAGTGTCCGAGGACCAGATAGTGGATCTTGCGAAACAACGAGGGCCAGGGATGCACAGGGGTGAGCTGGATCAGCATCACCAGGGCATAGCCCAGCAGTTGACCGGCCAGCAGCGCCACGAACAGGGGCGAGTGGATGGCCAGCGGAATGGCGCACAGCCAGAGCAGGGTCAGGCAGAGGGGCATCAGTACCCTCAAGCCCTTGCCACTGGCAAAGTTGAACGCCACCCAGCCAAATTTGGGATGGAGCAGGGGCAGCAGACGCAGCAGCTGCTGGGTGTTGCCCGCGCCGATGCGCTGGCGGCGCTTCGCTTCCAGCAGGGCATCGGAGACTTCCAGTTCCAGCGCGGCGCAGCGGTTGTCATAGACAGCCTTGTAGCCCCTGGCGATGGCCTGCATCGGCAGGATGAAGTCATCGTTGATGGTGTCTGATGGCAGCGGCGCCAGGCAGTCGCGGCGCATCACGTAGAAGGCGCCATGGGCCCCCAGCATGCTGCCAAGGGCGGATTCGCACAGCTTGATCTGGCTCTGGTAGTGCCAGTAGCTGGCCTCACCCTGGGAGCCCGCTTGCCAGAAGCGATAGGCTTCGCCCACCACGCCGACTTCGGGATCCTGAAAGTGGGCCACGGCCAGCAGCAGGCTGTCGATGGGCAGCAGGGCGGAGACATCGGTCAGGGCCACCAGATCGCTCTCGACACGGGCCATCGCCTCGTTGAGCACCGCCACCTTGCCGCGATTGCGCGGGTGGTCGAACAGCTGGATCTGCAGTTGTTGCAGGGCCGGATCCCCCAGTTGGCACAGCGCAATGGGGTAGCTGTCATCGGTGCAGCCATCGAAATGGAGATGCACCGCCAGCCGGTCAGCCGGGTAGTCGAGACTGGCCAGATTCTGCAGCTTGGCTGCCAGGGTCGCCGCCTCGTTGTAGATGGGCATCACCAGGGTGATGGTGGGAAGCTGGACGTCGCCGGCCTCCTCCCGAAACCCGCGCTGGCGCGGCGCCGGCTGGTGAAGCTGTGCGCGTACCCGTTTGCCGAAGTACTTGAGCAGCAGGGGATAGCCGACATGGTGGTACACCACCAGGGCTGCGCACAACCAGAACACGATCATGATCCATTCCATGGGAGGCTCCTTTTTGCTGTCTCTTCGCGTGTTGGTGGCATCGCCTCAGCGGGCGTACAGCGCCTGATAGGCTTGAGCCATCTGGCTCAGGCTGCCCTGCTTGCAGACAAAGGCACGGGTGACGGTGCGCAGGCCATGAGACTTGAGCAACCCCTGTGCCAGAAGTGTCGCCAGGAGGGCGGGATCCCGCTCCTCAAGCAACTGGCCGCTGGCCGGACAGACGATCTCGGCAGCGGCACCCACGGCGCTCATCACCACGGGCACGCCGCAGGCCTGGGCCTCCAGCACGCACAATGGCATCCCCTCCGCCAGTGACGGCAGGCAGAAGAGATCCAGCCCCTGATAGAAGCGGGGCATCTGCTCCACCAGACCGAGAAAGTGGACCCGATGGGCAATCCCCAGCTGCTGGCATTGCTGCTGCAACGCATTTTGCAAATTGCCTACCCCGGCCAGTGCAAGATGCACCCCGGGGGAGAGGCGCGCCATGGCCTCCAGCAACAGGCTGTGCCCCTTGACTGCCTCAAGGCGTGCGGCGCAGCCGATGATCCTCACCCCAAGGGGCAAGCCCAGCGCCTGGCGCGCCAGCTCGCTGGGGCCGGGGACAAAGCGCCCCTCGTCGATGCCATTGGGGATCACTTTGGCCGAGAGGGCGCCGAGCCTCACCTGCAGCTGGTGCGCCACCGGGGTGGCGTCTGCCACCAGAGTCGGTTTGAAGGTGCGCAGTCCCAGCCCCGCCAGTTTGCGCTGGCGGGGATCGTCGAGATACCAGGCGTCGTGTTCGGTGTGGATAAGGCTCGCCACCCGGGCCAGCCGGGCGGCCAGCCCGCCATAGAGCAGCGGGCCCAGATGGTGGGTGTGCACCGCCGCCGGTTGCAGCTGGCGCAGCAGGCGGATCAGGCGATAGAGGGTGGTCAGCGACCAGCCGGCGGGCTTGTCCAGACAGTGGATCCGCCCGGCGAACGGCCTCAGGGCGGGCCAGGCGGCGAGCAGCGCCTCCTTGCTCCCCTCCAGCGAGACGATGTGCATGGGCTGGTGGCACTCGTTGGCCTGGCTGAGGTTGAGCACCATGGTCTCCAGCCCCCCAGGCTGCAGGTGCTGGACGATTTGCACGATGGCGGTGCTGGCTGACCTGGCGGTGGTGGGCATGGCGCTCTCCTCACTGTTGTCGGCCCTTCCCGGGCCCCCTTGGTGATGACTATGCGAATCCTGTACCACAACGTCTGCCATGTTGGCCCGCTTGCTGGCATTACCCTTGCATTTCCCCATCCATTCGTGGAATGCCATACCTGCCTTGAGGGGAGTGACGCCATGCCGGTTCAGTTCTACTACAACCTCTACATCATCCTCTTCGCCGCCTGGCGGCGCCGTTATCTCATTCTGATGCCGGCCCTGGTCATGCCGCTGGTGGGGGTGGGGATTGGCCTCTTGAGCCCCAAGGTGTACGAGAGCCGCACCACCTTCATGGTGCCGCAGGATTCCAACCAGATGCCGACCCTCAAGGATCTGATCACCCAGGAGAGCCTCAAGGATCGCTTTGCGGTGCTGGAGGCCATGCTGCGCAGCCGCTACGTGATGGACGGGGTGGCGCGGGACCGCAAGCTGGTGGATGACAACACCCCGCCGGCCAAGCGCGACGCCATCATGGACTGGCTCTCGGCGTCCGTCTCCATCCGCCTCATCGGGGACGAGGTGATCGAGCTGAAGGTAAAGGCAGACTCGGCAGAGAGCAGTGCCGGCCTGCTGGAGGCCGTCTCGCGCCGCTTCTTCTTCAACCTCCTGAACAAGGGGCGCCAGTCGGCCGAGTCGTCCGAGCGCTTTCTGCAAAGCCAGCTCGACAGCCGGCGCAGCGAACTGCAGGGGGCCGAACAGCTGCTGGCGGATTTCAAGCGCGAACATGCCAGCGCCCTGCCGGATCAGCAAAATGCCAACGCCGCCCGGCTCTACGGCCTGAAAGATCGCCACGCCGAGAGCCTGCTCCAGTTGCAGCAGGCCAAGACCCGGGTCGAGCAGCTCTCCCACGGCCAGGAGGGGACGACGGCCCGCAGCCTGGAGGAGAAGCTGCAACAGATGCAGACCGAGCTGGCCCTGCTGCGGGTGCGTTACAGCGATCAGCACAGCGAGGTGCAGAGCCTGCGCTACCAGATTGAGCAGTTGCAGCAGGAGCTGGAACAGCAGAAGAACAAACCCGGCGTGGCGGTTGGGCCCGAGTGGGATCAGGCCAGGGCACAGCTGGCCGAGGCCGAGCAGAATACCGCCGCGCTGCAGGTCCAGCTAGACGATCTGAACAAGGTGGTGGCCTCCCAGGGCGAAACGGAGAGCCAGCTGGCGGAGCTGGAGCGCGATCTTGAGGTCAAGCGCTCCCTCTACCAAGATCTGCTGCTGCGCTACGAGAAGGCCAAGGTGACCGGGGCGCTTGGCAGTTTTGAGCCCGGCGAGCGGATCAAGGTGATCGACAGACCCTTCGCTCCGAGCAAACCCAGCAACTACCCGCTCTGGCTGTTTCTGATTGCCGGCATGGTGGGGGGCTTCGGGCTCGGCTGCGGCCTGGCGTTGCTGATTGAACTGGCGGACACCAGCCTGCGCCGCACCGATCAGCTGGCAGCGCTTATCAAGGCGCCGGTGCTCAGCCGCATTCCCTATTGCGAACCGGTGCATGCTCACAGCGGCCAGACGGCCCATGCCCAGCCGCCACTGGTGGAGGTGCCGGGTTGATATTTGCCCATGCCGTCAAGGCAGGCCACCACGTTGAACCTGAATATTTCTGATAAGGCCTCGTAATGAGGCCTTTTTTATGTCACTCAGATAGCGCCTTGACCAACGACTATGGTTTGCGTCGAATTAGGATGTGATTGCAAAGCTAAGGTCTGGTGGCAGTTTCTTATTTCGCTTATTGACTGTGGTTTTACATAGTGATACAAGTGGAGCCGACATAAAACGTTGATAATATACTCATAAATCATGTGCTGGTTTATAAAATATTGATTTTAAAGTTATATATTGGTTGTGCTGAAAAGTGATGGGGGGAGTCATATTGAGGGTGATGATAGTGTATTAATAGCACCTTTCAGCTCATTACTGTTATAACCTGGGGGTAAAGAATGCAACATTCGAGAGAGATTTTGATTAAGCTAGAGTCCGGTTTAAATGAAATTAAATTGCCTAAATCCGAAAAGGTGATGATTGCATCGTCTTACTTCTCAATCTGTATGGAACACCAGAGGTCTATTTTGACACTCATAGAATTAAAACTTTATGGTTCTGCTAGTTCCTTACTTAGATGCTTATTTGAGAGTTATGTGAAAGGACTTTGGTTTCAATATTGTGCATTACCACAAGACATCGAGAAACTAAGAAAAGATAAGTTCAACAAAAAATTTAGTTCCTTGGTAATTGATCTTGAGAGTAGTCGAAATGGTAATGTCACTGGTTTGTCAGATGCTAAGAAACACATTTGGGAAAGTCTAAATAATTATACGCATTCAGGCCCGGCACAAATCGCCAAACGAATATCTGGCTCAAATATTGAACCAAACTATACAGATGGTTTTGTTAGGGATCTTATTTCCTTTGCTAATAATTATGGGCTTTTAGCAGCGGGACAGTTAGCTTTGTTAAGTAATGATAAAGGTGCACAGCAGCATGTACTTGAAGCTGCAGAGTTGTTGCTTTAGGGTGGTTATAACAAATGGTTCAAGAGTGGGTGTCAATACGTATAATTTCAATTTCCTATGAACCACGGTTGTTGTGGTTGAGCTTGGTGGTGAGTTATTGTCAGGTTATTATCCAGCATTAGATGTAAGAGACCTATGGAAAAATTATCCACGAAATTGAGCAATATAGATCAACTAGAAACATGGAAAGATCACGTTCAAGGGGCTTCTAGATTAGAAGTGGCTCAAGCATATAAAGAGGCACAGCCATTATGGGTTCATAGGATGCTCCGAGAACATAAACTCTATCTACACCCTGACGTTATAATGAAGCTTGAAAAGCAATGCTGGGTTCCTAATGATTTACAGAAAAGAATGATATGGGCCAGTGTTATAGGTTCTGATGAAAGTTCCAATAGTAAGGAAAGAATGTACAAGATAAAAGATAGCCTGATCAAAAAATATAGTCGTGAATGGTGGGAAGATGTTTTTTCTCGGCTAAAACATGTTTATGCAGCTAAAGAAAGAATAAATAAAATTCACGCTGGCCCAGCGGTGTCAACCTTCATCAGCCAAACATGTATTGGTGCAGAGGCCGCCAATGATGAGCGGCTAAGAGCTCTGAAAATGATTCCAAAGGTATGAAATATATAACAAGTAAAGGTACGTTTTTTTCAGGCTGAACGAGCTGTTTATGTATAGGAGAAAATATGCAGCAGAAACCTCATGTGTCAATAATATATCTTGATAGTATAGACCGAACTTTTTTTGGTGATTTTGAAACGGAAGTTGAGCACGATAAATTAGAATTGAAAATACATGAGAGGCCTGAGCCTGGGCCTTATGCTGCAGTTGAGTGGTTTCTTCCAACAGCAATTATTGCATTTGTTGCCAAAGCCTATTTTCAAGAATTTCTCAAAGATATGGGTAGCGATCATTATAAAGCACTGAAATCGTCACTGGCAAAACTAACCAAAAAAACAATTAGTCAGCCCCGTTTTGAACCTGTGTTAATGGGAACTAAAGGGAAAGTTCGCCAAAACAACCCATATTCCATGGCTTACTCCATTATGGCAGAAGGAAAGGATGGATATAACTTCAAGCTGTTGATTCCAAAGTTTTCACCAGACATCGACTATGAAAATATAGTGGTCAAGTTTATGGAGTTTATTGCAGAGTATCATGTTAATGGCCATTCGGCAGCATCTCTCGAAATTGAAAAAAGCGGTTCACCCGGAGGGATAATATTAGTTCATGTAAATCCAGAAACCGGGGTTATTGAGTGGTTAGATCACGTACCGCCAGAGGTTAGGGAGCGTATGGCCGCACAAAGAAATCAGTAAGTTCGTTAACAAAACAGGGAGCTATGGCTCCCTACTCATAACAAAAGTTACAGACGGTGTAACTGCTAGCCGATGACCGGCATCCGTTGCCATTCGGCGTTCTGCTGGTTGTGACCTTGAGTACGGCGCTGATAACGCCAGGCCAGCAGCAAGGGCATGCCAAGCAGCAGCTGGGCCGCCAGCGGGATCTCTTCGATGGGGGCCGCCAGTGCACCCTCCGGGATAATACCCCCCTCAATCTCGGCCGCGAGTTTCAGCTCCAGGGCGCTGCCAAAATCGGCGAAGGTGGTGGCGTTGATGACAAAAGCATCCTCGCCGCCGGCGATATTGTTCAGATACCAATCCTGCAGCACCCCATCGGGGTAGTCCTGGCCTATGGTGATGCCGTTGATGGTGTCGATGCCGGAGGCGAGCAGCTGATCCCGCACCGTGGCGGTGTCGAGCCCGGCATTCTGGATCCCGTCACCGGAGACATCCATCACCTGGCGCGTGGCGGTGAAGTCGTTGGTATCGAACTGCAGGGCGCCAAATTGCATGGCCGAGCCCGGCGCCGTCATCCCCGAGTAGGGGCGTGTCAGGGCGTCCAGGGTGGCGGCAAACTCGTTGATGGAGGTCATGTCATAGAGGTAGAACCAGTCGGTCATCACCGCCTGCTGGGTCGAGCCGCTCCACATCACCATCTGCACGGCGATGGTGCCCAGCTTGCCGTCGCTGGTATCCAGGATGGCGTCTTGCACCGCTTGACTGTAAAAAGCGTCCACATAGCCCTGCAACTGCAGGTTGAATTCGGACGCGCTGACGCTGCCCGACACATCCATCAGCAGTTGCAGTTCGGTATCCACTTCGGTCAAAGCGTAGGCGGGGGCGCTGACCAGCAGCATCCCCACCAGCCCTGCCAACGGTTTTAGTCTCATAACTCACTCCTTCTCCTTGGGGCCTGGCCCTGATCCTCAGTGCCGATGGGGAGAATGAATAAAGCGTGCCACTTTGCAGGTATCAGCAGCAGGCATGAAATTTGCGGTCTTCGCACAGGATGAAAACGAACAAGTGCGGGGTGAGGCGATGGAGATCCGTCCCTGGCAGTGGGCGCCCAACTGGTTGCTGTTGGGCCTGCTCAATCAGTGGGCCATGGTGTGGCTCAACACGAGCCATTTCAACCTGCTGGTGGTGTTGCTGATTGCCATCTGGTGGCAAATTGCATCGCGGGTTGCGCCAGCCTGGCAACCTGGCCGCGCCGCTCTGCTGCTCTTCTCGCTGCTGCTATTGATCCCGAGCGCCAGTTGCAAGGCGCTGGCCTGCCTGCTGCTGGCCGCGAGCCTGTGGCGGCGCCAGCAGCCTTGGGACGAGCGCGCCGCGCTGCACATAGTGGTGGCCTTCACCCTGGCTGTGCTGTGGGGGCAGCAACTCTTTGCCCTCTGCTCCGGCCCCGTGCTGGCGCTCGATGCCTGGGGAGTGGGCCAGTGGCTGCAACTGCTGGGGTGGGAGACGGTGCAAAGCGGCAATCGCATCGAGCGGGTGGGGGGGCATGCCCTGATCGTGCTCAAGGGCTGCTCCTCGTTCTCCCAGCTCTATCTGGTGGCGCTGGCCTGGCTGGTCTCCTCCTGCTGGCTGGCTCCGGGGCGGGCGCTGCACCGTCAGCTGCCCCTGCTGGGGCTGGTCTTGCTGCTCTACATCGGCAGCAACCAGCTGCGGCTGGTGCTGATGAGCCTGGATCTGCGCTGGTACGGCTGGCTGCATACCGGCACGCTCGCCCAGCTCTACCAGTGGCTGGTGCTGCTGCTGCTGATGACTCTGCTGTTTAACAGGGGGCGCCATGTCACCACCGATTAGGGGATATCTCTGGCTGTTGCTGCTGGCACTGGCCTCCACCGGCGCCATGGGGTGGCGCTATCAGCACCGCCAGCCGGTGGATGGCGCGCGCCAGATGCTGCAGGAGCTCCGCCAGCTCGGCTGGCAGCGGCAGGGGGCCAGCCCCTTGCTGGGGGGCACCTATGTCGGCTACCGGCTGCGCCACCCAGATTGTGACGGGGTCTTGCAGGCGATGGCGGTGGCCCCGGATCGGGAGGCCATGTCGGTGCGGCTTGCAGGCGCTAGCCAGCTGCAGGGGGTAATGTTTCGGGGGCAGTGGCACCCGGAGCCGCCACTGCTGGCCTATCGATTCAATCAGGGTTGGCACAAGCTGTGGGGCGATGCGCCGGCGCCCCTCTATCGGGTCGCGCTGCCTGCGACCTGTCTTGCCCTTATTGCGCCTGGCCAGCTTCGCTGAGGGGGCTGGCCGCATTGGCCGGCAGCACCCGGATCAGCAGGCTGTTCGGGGCCAGCATGGGGTCGTAGCGTGGTTCAAGCTCGATGGCGCGGGCACTGAGCAAGCTGGCCAGTTTGCCAAGGCGGCTGCTGGCAAGGCGCGCACTTTCCAGCATGTCGGTCTGCGGCCCGGGGCCGCTGATAAGGGCTATCTTCGCCGGATCCCGCTGGCCGAGAAACTGGTGCAACTGCTGCTCCTGATCCGCCGCCAACATCACCGCTTCTTCCTGATAGGTCAGCGACAGCTGGGCCTGCTCGGCCAGCTGCTGCTGGCGCAACTGCGCCAGCATGGGGAAGGGATCCTCGGTGGGTGTCTGGCGGGCACAGCCTGTGAGTAGCAAAGAGGGTAGCAAAGAGGGCAGCAAGGAGAGCAGCAAGCCTGCGGCAAGCTTGATGTGACGGGGACGACGCCCGGTACTCTGGCGCCCAAAAGCCTTTATGTTGGTGACGTTCTGATGCGGCATAAGCTGGCCAGTCAGGGGGATGAATTGGCTCCAGTTTGCAATGTTTTCAAGCGCTTGGCCAGTTGTTCAATCTCGCCGCGAAAGCTGGCCCAGCGGCTGGTGGGGAGCGCTTCGGCCTGCTGCCAGCGGGTGGGCACCGCCTCGCGCAGCCGCTGCAGCAGCAGGGCTGCATCCACCTGTTGGCGCGCCGCCTGCTCGAGCCAGGTGAGCCAGCGCAGATCCTCGATGCCCTGTTGCAGCAGCAGCAGATCGTAGGAGAGGCGATGGGCCTCGCAGGCCTGCGGGCCCAGCAGCAGAAAATCGCTCTCGCGCCCGTCGGTGGGGTCGTAGGGCAGGGCGGTGGGCATGCGCCCGTGCCACTGCAGGTAACCCTCGGCCCCGCTCTGCCAGAGGTAGAAGCCGGCGGCGCGCGGGGTGCCGAGGTTGTAAAACCAGGGGGCAGCCCCGGCGGCCCTGACCCGTTCCACATCGGCCTTGTCGGCGCCAAAGCCTGCGTTGACCAGGGCTATCTCCACCTCGGCAAGCAAGGGCGCCTGGGCGGGATGGTTGAAGTGACCGGCCCGCACCACGGCAGGATCCCGCTGTTTCATCTCGCGGGCCATGGCCAGGATGGCGGGCAGGGCGCCGAGATCCGGCTCGTCAAACAGGCTCCAGGCCAGGGGGGGCAGTCCCTGGGCGCGAAAGGCCGCCTGGCGCTGCTGCCAGGCATCGAGCCGGCTGTTGGTGTCGCTGCCCCAGCGCTTAAGCGAAGCGTAGGCCAGCAGCGGCATGTGAAAACCAAGGCCGATGGCCTCCTCCTGGGTGGTGCGCATCCCGGCCTCATCCTGGGGCAGGGCGGGGGCCACGCCACTTATCCCAAGCCCGGCAAGCCGCGCCAGATCGCAGCGACTGGCGGCCAGCTGGGCGCTGGCCAGATCCGGGCCCTGGCCGAACCAGCCAAGGTAGGGGGGCGTGTCGAGGTAGATGCCGACCGGCTTGCTGGCGGCGGGCAGGGTCAGGGGCTGCACCTCGATGGCCAACGGGAGCTGCACCAGCTGCTGGTGGCTGAGCAGCTGGATATTGCCCTGATAGCGCCCTGCCGGCGCATCTCGCGAAATGGGGATATGCAGCACCAGGCGCCTCGGCACTTGGCGTTTGAGGGTGAGCCCCGCCACTCCCTCCACCAGCTCCTGATCCGAGGGGAGCAGCAGGGTGCCGCTCGCCTGGGGGCGCACCAGATGCCACTGGCCGTGGTAGGGGGTCAGCGGCAGGGTGACGCCGTTGGCCGCCGGCGGCTGGATCACCAGCAGGGGGGCGGCGTCATCCTCGGGCGTCTCGATGACAAACTCCAGCAGCAGCTGGCTGCCTTGGGCGGCCAGTACGGGAGTGGCGGGGGGGGCCGGGCTGGCCCTGGCACTCAAGGTCGGCTGCCCCGGCGCGATGGGGGTCAGGGTGAGGCGAGCGGGGGATTCTGGCAGCGAATAGGGAGCCAGGGCCCACTTCTCCGTAAAGAGCTGACGCTGCTTGGCCAGCACCCGCCGGGTGGCTTCGGCCAGCGGGTTAGCCTTGGCATCAGCCTGCTTGTCCGCCGCCGGATAGGGAGCAAGCAGCAGGCCGGCGAGGAATTTCGCATCCGGCGAATTGCCCCCCAGGGTGAGGGTGAGCGGGCCGCCCGGGTGCTCGAGCACCAGGCTGACCGGCCCCCCCTGGCGGGCACCAAACAGCTGCCAGGGGTCGGGATTGGGCAGCGCCTCCTGCTGCTGGCCGGCGAGATAGCGCTGGGCCAGCCACTCGCCCGGCTGCAACCGCTCGGCCCAGACCGGCTCGCCATCGATCAACACGCTGCGCTCGAGGGGGTGGGGCAGGTACTCCCACTCGCCCGGATCGTCGAGCCAGAGGGTGAGCTGGTAGCGCCCCTTGGGAACCTCCAGCCTGACGCCGTCGAGGTTGCGCAGCCCGTCGCGGATCAGCGCATCGCCGGAGGGGCGCAATATGGGGCTGGGGTGGCCCAGCAGACGCGGATCCCCCGGTGCCAGGGTCTCGAAACCGGTGAAGCGGGGCGAGTCGCTCGCCCCCAGGTCGAGGGCTATGGTGCCGGTGGGCAGGGTCAGCCCGGGGGACCAGTACCAGCGTGTCAGGGTGAGCGGCGTCGCCCCGTCAGCCATAAAGAGATAGAGCTTGGTGAGCTGGTCGAGGGCCAGGGCCCTGGGCTGGGCGGTGCGCCAGTCGCTTAACGAAAAGCGCAGGGTGAAGGGACCCGGGGGGATGATCCGCTCCAGATTGACCCGGCTGCGGTAGTTGACCGAGGCGGCGTCATCGACCCGCAGGATCAGGGTCTGGGGGCCTGCCGCGGGATTGTGACCCTCGATCACCAGTTCGTCATCCGCCCCGATGGGCCAGGGCAGGCGTTCGAAGGGGAGCCGCTGGGGCGTCTGCTCGCCGCTCAGTGGCAAGGGGGTGGGGCCATCAAGGCGGCTCGCCGCCCTCACCGGGCTCCCTGTTATCAGGCAGAGAGTTATCAGGCCGAGTACCTGCAGCCAGCATGCTCTGTGCAAACGCGCCGCCAGCCAGATCATCAGAGCAGCCCCGCCAACCAGTTTTTCAGCTCATCGGCCCTGTGATCCCAGCTCTGCTGCGCCACCGCCTGCTGGCGCTGCGCTTTTCCCTCGTGCCGGGTCAGCGCCTCCCACTCGTAGCGCTGAAACCAGTCCTGCCCGGGGGCGTCGAGGGCGGCGCGCTGGATGGCCTGGGCCAGGGTGTCGCCCGGGCGGGGCAGGTGTACCAGCTCCCGATAGCCGTCCAGCGCCGGAAAGTCGGTGCTGACGACGGGCCGGCCAGTCGCCAGATACTCGCGCAGCTTCAACGGATTGCAGGCCCTGATCTGGGCATTGTCGACGAAGGGGAGCAGGCTCACTTGCCAGTGTTGGGCGTAGGCGGCCAGGGTGTGGTGAGGTCTGGGGCCGAGCAGGTGCACATTGGGCAGTCCGGCCAGCGGGCTCAGGTCAGTCTGCCTGGGCCCTATCAGCACCAGATCCCAGTGGGGCAGGGCGCGAGCGGTCTCCGCCAACAGGGGAACGTCTATCCAGTCGCTCAGGCTGCCGTAAAAACCGGTGATGGGGCGCCCGCTCGGCAGATCCGCCGGCCTGGGTTGGGGTGGCATAAAGAGGCCGAGATCCACCCCGTGGCTCAGCAGCCGGGTCTTGTGGGGGGGAAAGCGGCTGGCCAGCGCCGGACTGGCGGCCAGGATAAGGTCCGCTTTTTCTACCAGCCTGGCCTCGCAGCGGGCAATGGCGGCGTGATCTACCCCCGCCAGGGCCGAGAAGTCGTCGCCGCAGTAGTAGATCACCGCCCGCTCACCGAGCTTGCCCACCAGATCCACGGCGCTTGGCAAGGAGATCCAGAGCAGGGGCCTGTCGAGCTCGGGCAGATGGCGGCGGATCTGGGCCGCCAGCCAGTGGCCGTTGATCCGCCCCGCCAGTCGGCTGCCGGGCAGGGGCAGCGCCAGCGGCGGCATCACCTGGGGCGTCGGCCCGCTCTGGATGGCGGCTGACTGCACCTCGCCTTTGTCCGGGCGGCGCAGCACGGCCCCCAGCTTGCGCCCTAGGCGGCCGAGATCTCGCACATTGAGGCGGGGGCGGCGCAGGCCGATGGAGTTGACCCAGAGCACCCGATAGTCCGGCAGCAGGCGCTTGATCAGGTGCTGGGTGCTGGAGGGGTGCTGACCCCAGTCTTCCCCCAGTACCACCAGTTGGGGCTGTGCGCTCGACGGTTTCATGGCTGTTTCTCCTCACTCGGGCGGCTGGCGGCACTCTCTGCCAGCGCGTCGCGGCAATCTTGTGCATCGAGGGGGCGCAGCACCCGGGCCGGCACCCCGGCGGCCAGCACCCCGGCAGGCAGGCTGTGGGTCACGATACTGCCGGCGGCGACCACGGTACCGGCTCCTATGGTCACCCCCGCCATCACCATGGCGCCGGTGCCGAGCCAGACATCGTTTTCGAGCACGATGTCGCCGACCTGCTCGTCCCGATCCGGCAGTCCCCGGGCCCGCTCCTGGGCATCCAGCGGGTGGCCAGGATAGCCCGCGAGGAAGGCACGCCCGGCGATGCGTACGTTATCGCCGAGCACAACTTTGCTGCCCACGGCGATGGTGGTCTGCCAGCCGATGCCGACGTTGTTGCCAATCCTGAGAGCGGGCCCCTTGCTCGAGGGGCGGCCGCTGATGGTCATGGCGGCGCTGAGGCGACAATCCGTCCCGATGTCGATCGACACGGGGCCGCTGATAAAGGGGATGCCGCCATAGAGATAGAGGCGGGGGGCGGGGGCGCGCAGGCGAGACTGGAACAGCGGCGTCCACCAGAGGGTGCGGGCCAGGGTCGCGAGAGTCTGGCTTGTCAGCCGATAGAGGCGATAGAGCAGGCCGTGCAGGGGCGGGATGAGCGGACAGCTCCAGCTGCGGGCCCCCTTGGCGAGGCGCCACAGCAGGCGGGCCAGCGGCGTCTCTCCCTGCTTGGCCCAGGTTTTCATCCGGTACAGGCTGATGCTGTTCATGGTGTGCTCTCCCTTGGCTCTGCTGCCGTCATGGCCGACCAGTCAGGCACTAGCAGGGATCGGGCCAACTGACGCTCAGCACGCTGCTGGCTCGCGCCGGCCGCCTGCCAGGGGGTTGGATGGCAAGGCGCTGTGCAAATTGCGCCGGCCGGGCTGCAAAACGCAAAAATCAGATTCATTTTGGGCCTGATGTGCGTTGCTGTGAGGGTCGAGAGCGCGGCATATAGGGCAGCACGGGGAATTGCACCGGCTGGCGTGCCCCTTGCATTGGCTGATCACAGATGACCCAAGATCCGTTGCCTGGTGGCTGGGAGGCCCTATGAGACTCGGAGTAAACCAGATAGCCATGATCTATTACGCCGCCGGCCTCTTGCTGATGAAGGGGATCTCCCTGCTGATGCTGCCGGTGCTGACCCACCTGCTGGCGCCCCGGGAGTATGGCCAGCTGGAGGTGCTCTTGACCATCATCAACCTGGGCTCCCTCATCCTGGGGTTCGGGCTGGTGGACGCCCTCTATCGCTTCGCCGGGATGGCGGCAGATGAAGGCGAGCGTAAGCAGGTGGTGGCGCGGGTGTTCGGCCTGGTCTGGATCATCGCCCTGGCCAGCCTGGTGCTGCTCTGGTGGCTGGCGCCCCTGGTGCAGCGGCTGCTGCCAACCGAAACCCGCCTTGCCGATGTGCGTTGGGTGCTCAGCGCCTTGCCGTTCGAGGGGGTGATCGGGGTGCCGCTGGCCTGGCTGCGGATGCGCAATCAGGCCCGCCTCTTCTTCGTGGCCACCGCCGGCAAGGCGGTGATCCAGTCCCTGCTGACCGCCTGGTGGCTCTGGCTTGGCTGGGGAGTGAGCGGAGTGCTCGCCTCCGGCACCCTTACCTGTGTCGGATTGGCGCTGCTGCTGAGCCTCTGGCAGTGGCGCGATGGTGGCATTCGCTTTGACTGGCAATACTATCGCCCCCTGCTGCGCTACGGCATGCCGCTGGTGGTGAGCGGGCTGGCGGGCTTTGCCCTGAGCGGGCTGGATCGCTGGCTGCTGGCCGAACACGTCGGCGAGGCCCTGCTGGCCTACTATGCGGTGGCGGGCAAGCTGGCGCTGGCGGTGGGACTCTTGCTGCAACCCTTCGCCCTCTGGTGGTATCCGCGCCGCTTCATGCTGCTCAAGGAGCCGGACGGCCTGCGCCTCAACGCCCACTACAGCGTGCTGGGCTCCGTGCTGGGGTTTGCCACCGCCGGGGTGGTGGGGCTCACCGCCCCCCTGCTCATTCGCTGGCTCACCCCGGAGAGCTATCACGGGGCCATCGCCTATATCCCGCTGCTGGTGCTGGGGATGGCGGTGCGCAACGTCTCTGACCTGCTCAATGTCGGCTGCTTCAGCGGGGAGGAGAGCAAGGCCCAGATGGTTATCAATCTGGGATGCAGTTTGCTCGGCGTCCTTGGCTTTTTGCTCGCCATTCCGCGTTTCGGGGTGGCCGGGGTGATCTGGACCCTGCTGCTGGTCTATCTGGTGCGGGCGCTCGCCTTCTATCTGGTGAGCCAGCGGTTGCTGCCATTGCCTTACCGCCTCTCGGCGCTGTGGGCGAGCGGTGCCGGCTCCCTTGCCATGATGTGGCTCGGCCAGTGGTGGGCAGGGCAATGGGCCGCCTGAGCCACGCCCTCTGGGGGCTGACTGCCACCCTGGTGGTGGCCGGACTCTGGTGGCGGCTGCCGCACCCGCTGCTGCTACCGGTGCTGGGGCTGGCCATTCCCGCCATCTGGTTTGCCCTGCGCTGGCCGTTTCTGATGGTGCTGGGGTTCGTCACCTTCTCGTTTTTCCGCCTGCACGAGGTGTTTCCCCAGCTCTATCCCCTCAAGATCCCGCTGCTCTTCTCGCTGGCGGCGATCGGCGCCCTGGTTTGGCACACCCTGCTGACCGGTCGCATCAAGCCCTACTGGAGCCAGCCCCTCAGCTGGTTGACCGCTTTTTTCATCGTCGTCTCCATCGGGGTGCTGTTTGCCAGCAACCGGGGGGAGGCGATCGCCACCTGGACCGGCAGCTACAGCAAGATCTACCTGATGACGCTGGCCACCGCCTGGCTGGTGCGCAGGCCAGAGGACTTCGCCCTGGCGGTGCGGGCCTTCGTGGTGGCCGGCTGCATGGTGGCCCTGGTGGCGCTCTACAACAAGAGCAGCGGCATCGGGCTGGTGGAGGGGACCCGGGTCACCATAGGGCGCGAGCTCGGTTCGGTGCTGGGGGATCCCAACGATCTGGCGCTGGTGCTGCTGTTTCCCGCCGGCTTCTCCCTGAGTCTGCTGCTCAACCGGGGTAATGGCCTGGGAGGGCGCATCCTGGGGGCGGTGGGGTTCGTGCTGGTGGCTGCCGCCATCATCGCCACCCAGAGTCGCGGCGGTCTGCTCGGGATCTGCGCGGTGAGCGGCATTTTTGCCTGGCAGCGGGTGCAGTCGAAAACCGTGTTGATCCTGTGCGGCTCGCTGGCGCTGCTGGTGCTCTTTGCCGCCGCCGGGATAAGCGATCGGGCCTCCGGCGGGGCGGCAGAGAGCGGGGTGGACGCCTCGGCCATGGGGCGGCTTTATGCCTGGCAGGCCGCCTGGGGCATGGCGCTGGCCCATCCGCTCATCGGGGTGGGGCTCTCCAACTTCTACTACAACTACTTCTTCTTCAGCCCCCACTGGGACGGCCTCAACCACGCGGTGCACTCCACCTGGTTCGGGGTGCTGGCGGAAACCGGCTTCGTGGGGCTGTTCATCTTCATCGGCATGGTGGTGGTCACCCTCTACCGGACCTGGCGCTGCTCACTGGATGGCATGCCTCCTGCAGTAGTGACTGCCATGCAGGGGGTGATGGCGAGCATGGTGGGGTTCGTCATCTCGGGATCCTTCCTGACCCAGGGCTTTACCTGGCCCATCTATCTGGAGCTGTCGCTGGCGGTGGCAGCCATCAAATATGTCCGGCAGGCCAGAGAAACGGAAATGGCCATGGCCGGGGCGGAGCGGGATAAACCAAACAAGGGAGCTGAGTCATGAGCGCAACCCCCATTTTGCTGGTGCATTACGGCGAGAACTGGATCCGCGGCAGCGAGCGCTGCCTGCTGGATCTGCTGGCCCACCTGGATCGCAGCCGCTTTGCCCCCCTGCTCTGGTGCAACAGCCAGCAGTTGGCAGAGGAGGCCGCCCTGCTCGGGGTGAAGGCGGTGGTTGAGCCCTTCTCTCTGCTGCTGGGGTGGCAGGCCCCCCGCTTCGATCTGGCCGCCCATCGGGCCCTGTGCCAGCGGGCGCAGGCGCTGATCGAGGAGCATGGCATCACTCTGGTGCACGCCAACAGCGCCGCCCCCTGCCAGTGGCTGGCCGGGGTGTGCCGCAAGATGAAGGTGCCGCTGGTGTGCCATCTGCACGCCCGTTATCAGCCCAGAGACAGGTTCAGCCTGCGGGTGCATCAGGCCAACGTGCTGATCGGGGTGAGCCAGCCGGTGCTGGCCCCCTGGCGGGAGGATGGCTGCGAGCATGGCCGTCTCGTTCATATCGCCAACGGGGTGGACAGCGCGCGCCTGAGCGAGGGGCGCCACTGGCCCGTGCTCGGCATGCTGGATTTGCCGCCGGGGGAGCTGATCCTGGCCACCATAGGGTCGCTGATCAAGCGCAAGGGGGTGGATCTGCTGATCCGCTCCCTGGCCGAGCTGACCCGACAGGGGGAGGAGGCACAGCTGCTGGTGATTGGCAGCGGCCCCGAGCTGGCAGCGCTAACTGCATTGGCCGCTGAGCTGGGAGTGGCCGGGCGGGTGCACTTTCTCGGGGAGCGGCCTGACAGCGCCGCCATCCTGCGCGGCGGGGTGGATCTGCTGGTTTCCGGCGCCCGCGAGGAGGTGTTCGGGTTGACCCTGGCCGAGGCGGGTATGCTGGGGCTGCCGGTCAGCGCCTATCGGGTGGGGGGGATCCCCGAGGTAGTGGAACACACGGTGACGGGCCTTCTGGCCGACCCCGGCGACTGGCGCCAGATGGCGGCTCATTGGCAGCGATTGGGCGATCCCGCCCTGCGCAGCCGGTTGGGGCGGGCAGGGCAGACGCGGGCTAACCAGCTGTTCACTGTCCGGCGTTATGTGGAGAAGGTGAGCGAGCTCTGGTCGGCGGCGCTGGCGGGGCGCTGGGACAATCCGGAGCAGCCCCCCTACGGGCGCATGCTGCGCTGGCTCGGGCAGCGGCTGTTGGCCAGGGTGGGTCTGGCGGGGGA
>NZ_CDCG01000045.1:451-1377 GCF_000819845.1 Aeromonas enteropelogenes | reverse complement strand
GCTCTTTGGCGCCCCCTCCCACCCGCGCACCCGGGCCTTTCTCGAACAGGTGCTCAGCTACCATGGCTAGCGCGCACCGCCTCTCCCCGCTCGGCTGGCTGCTCGGCACCCTGGCCCTGCTCCTGCTGCTGGGCTGGGCCCTCTACAGCGGTGCCCGCCAGATGGGCTATGAGTGGCAATGGCCACGGGTGTTGCCATTTCTCGGGGAGTGGGATGAGGGAGAATTCTATGCTGGCCCGCTGCTAAATGGTCTGCTGGTCACCCTGCAGGTAGCCCTGCTCAGCCTGGTGGGTACCCTGGTCGTCAGTCTCTGCGTGGCGAGCCTGCGCCTGCTTCCCTCGCGCCTGGGTCCCTGGCTCGCCCTCGCCTATCTCGCGCTGGTGCGCACCACGCCGCAATTGGTGCAACTCTATATTCTCTACTTCCTGCTGGGCCCCATGCTGGGGCTGGCGCCGCTGGCCTGCGCCGTGCTGAGCCTCTCCCTCTATCAGGGCGCCTTTACCGCCGAGGTGTTGCGAGCAGGTGTGCTGGCCATACCCAGGGGGCAGTGGGAGGCCGCGCACGCCCTCGGCCTGCCCAGAGCCGTGACCCTGCGCAAGGTGATCCTGCCACAGCTCATGACCATCATATTGCCACCGCTGACCAACGAGCTGGTGTCGCTCATCAAACACTCGGCCCTGGTGAGCGTCATCGCCATCTTCGATCTCACCAACGAGGGACGCACCCTGGTGGCCGACACCTTTCTCACCTTCGAGGTGTGGTTTACCGTGGCCGCCCTCTACCTGCTGTTGACGCTGACCCTGTCAGCCTGTTCGCGGGCCCTGGCCCGTCATCTTGCTCCGGACCAACAAGGACGTTAACCATGACACCATTCATCAAAACCGCCCTGTCGGGCGCAGCCCTGCTGCTGACCACCACTCTGTTTG
>NZ_CDCG01000045.1:0-133 GCF_000819845.1 Aeromonas enteropelogenes | reverse complement strand
GCTGACCACCACTCTGTTTGCCCCCGCCCTGGCCGACACCCAGCCCTCCGCCACCCAGGCCCAGATCGAGCAAAGCGGCACCCTGCGAGTCGGCATGTCCACCTTCGCCCCCTGGGCGATGCGGGACAAACAG
>NZ_CDCG01000044.1 GCF_000819845.1 Aeromonas enteropelogenes | reverse complement strand
ATCAAAAATTGTTTTTGATGCTCGATGCTGTGAGTGCCCACACAGATTGCTTGATTCAAATTGTTAAAGAGCGACGCAGCTTTTGGCTGCTGCGGGAGTGGCATTCTACTCAACCGCCTTCTCGAGTCAAGCCTTATTTTCAAAGGCTTTTCGAGGTTATCGACTCGGGCTTTGCGTTGCCGCTTGCCGTGTCGATGGAGGCGCATTATAGGGCCGTGAATCAGCTTGGCAAGGCGTTTTTTGAAGATTATTGCGAATATCGACTCAACCGCTCAAATACCAATCAAACCATGCGTTTTTCGATGGTTTTTACACCAAGGCATCATCAGCACTGATTTAAATTGAACATTTCAAAAGTCATTTTATAATTAACTTTTGAAATGTTTGTTTGAGGTTGTCGTCATGCATCAGATTCTGGATAGCCGCAAGGAAGAGCGGATACTCCCCCTGTTTCGTTTGGGGTTTCGGCCTTTCTTCCTGTTGGGCGCCCTGTTTTCCACTCTGGCCATGCTGGGTTGGATAGGGCAACTCAATGGTTGGCTGTCGATGCCTGGAATCAGCAACCCTGTCTGGTGGCATGCCCATGAGATGCTGTTTGGGTTCGGTGCAGCCATCGTCGCAGGATTTCTGCTGACCGCGGTACAAAACTGGACGGCCCATCCAGGCGTGCGAAGCTGGCCACTGGCTCTGGTTGTGAGTCTGTGGGCATTGCCCCGGCTACTACTACCCTGGTTTGGAGAAGAAAATACCTTTTTGATGGTGGCGGATCTTGCCTGGCTGCCACTTTGCGCCTGGTTCCTCGCCAAGCCCATCATCATCACCCGGCAATGGCGCAACCTCTTCTTTGTTCCATTACTGCTGGTATTGACGCTGCTCAATGGAACAAGCTGGATATGGCACGGCGAGTGGGCCACCCTAGAACATTTGTTGATCACCACGGTATTGTTGTTTACCACCCTGATTGCCGTGATGGGAGGAAGGGTCATTCCCTTCTTTACCGCCAGAGCCACTGGTTTGGATAAAGCGGTTCCGCTGGTATGGCTGGAACGTGGCGCGCTCGCCTCTTTGTGGTTGCTCTTGTTGATCTGGCTACTCTTTCCAAATCAATGGACGACCAGCGTTTATATGATGCCTCTATATATAGTGGCGGCAAGCTTGCACCTGTGGCGCCAGCTGCGCTGGCGGTTACCTACAACCTTGGGTCATCCCCTGCTATGGTCGTTGCACCTCGCCTATCTATTCATCCCTCTGGGCTTGCTCGCGCTCGCGGCTCAAGCTGCCGGGATGTCCATAACCCTTTCCTTGGCCAGCCACCTGCTTAGCGCAGGCTGTCTGGGCACCATGATCCTGGGCATGATCGCACGGGTTTCTCTCGGCCATAGTGGTCGCGCCTTGCAGGTGGGACGCCATATCCGCAGTGCTTTTGTCCTGATCATTGCGGCAGCGCTGTTGCGGGTGCTCGTTCCGCTGCTTTGGCCTGCTTACACCCTGCATGGCTGGAACTTGAGCGGCCTAGCCTGGAGCCTGGCTTATGGCCTGTTTGTCTGGGTGTATGCCCCCATCCTGACCAGCCCCAGAGCGGATGGCCGCCCGGGGTAATCGCCCGGAAAATTTTTCATGACCGATTCACCGGATAGTGGATCAGGTTATGAAAGATGGCGGGAGCCACCCCTAGATTACGATAACCGTGGGGGGAGTCGGCCGCAAACCGAACCGCCTCCCCCTGGGTCAGCGAGCGCCACTCCCCTTCCACCAGCACCTCCATCACGCCACTGATGACGATGACATGCTCGGTCACCCCTGGCTCATGGGGGTCGGATTCACGCTGATAGCCAGGTAACAGAGTCAATTCAAGCAACTCGAAACCAAACCGGCTCTCATAGGGAAAGAGAGGAGCAACCTGCATTCCCTCCCCCGCCGGCTGCTGACGGATGGCATCGGCAGTACGATAAAGCGCCTCTCCCTGAGTAACCGGAGCGGGTTCGATAAAACTGGAGAAGGAAACCCGAAAACCGGTGGCAATCTTCCACAGGGTCGCCACCGTGGGGCTGGACTCTCCCCGCTCGATCTGCCCCAGCATAGCCTTGCTGACTCCGGTCTCCCGCGCCGCTACATCCAGGCTCCAACCCAGCTCACTGCGCAACCCCCTCAGGCGATGGGCCAGATGCTGATTTATCTCTTGCATGGTTACCCCTCTATAGATCCTGCGTAATTCGATTGTGCGCTATAACGCACAACGATATAGTTGGCGACATATTGTACGCTATAACGCACAAACCGACAGGAGTCACCCATGCCCTTCGCGCTTCCCCATATAGTGGCAGGCTTTATTGCCGTGATGGTCGGCTATACCAGCTCCGTCATCCTGATCATTCAAGCGGCAACGGCAGCCGGGGCGGATGCGGCTCAGGTCTCCTCCTGGCTATGGACGCTCGGTATCGGCATGGGGATTAGCTGTATCGGTCTCTCTCTTTATTACCGCATCCCCGCGCTCACAGCTTGGTCCACCCCGGGGGCAGCCCTGCTGATCACCAGTCTCGGCAACTTTACTCTGGCTGAGGCCATCGGTGCCTTTATCATTTCCTCTCTGTTGATCACCCTGTGCGGCATCAGTGGCTGGTTCGATCGGCTGATGCGCCATATTCCAGCCCCACTGGCCGCCGCCATGCTGGCCGGGGTATTGCTCAGATTCGGCCTGGATCTGTTCAAGGTTGCTCCGCAGGATCCCTTGCTGCTTGGCTCATTGTTGCTGGCCTTTTTGCTGGGCCGCCATCTTTGGCCCCGTTACACTATGGTACTGGTACTGACGAGCGGGATAGCGATCTGTGCTTTGCGAGGAGAGCTGCAACTTGGCGGCGTGCACTGGCAACTGGCCACTCCGGTCTGGATCTCGCCGACTTTCTCCCTCGATGCCCTGCTTGGCATCGCTCTGCCGCTGTTTATCGTCACCATGACCTCCCAGAACATGCCCGGGATAACTATCTTGCGGGCTCATGGCTATCAACCAGCGACCTCTTCTCTTATCAGCTGGACCGGCCTGACCGGCCTGCTGCTCGCCCCCTTCGGGGGTTACGCTTTCAACCTGGCAGCCATCACCGCCGCAATTTGCATGGGAAAAGAGGTGGATCCGGATGCCAACCGCCGCTGGCCGGCAGCCGTCTGGGCGGGCTGCTTCTATCTGCTGACCGGTTGCTTCGGCGCCACGGTCGCGGCTCTGTTTACCGCCTTCCCTGCGACACTCATCACCTGCGTGGCTGGCTTGGCGCTGCTTGGCACTATAGGCAGCAGCCTGCACACGGCGTTGCAACACGATGAGGCGCGAGAAGCGGCCCTGCTCACTTTCATCATCACGGCATCCGGCATCAGCCTGCTCGGTGTCGGCGCCGCCTGTTGGGGACTGCTCATCGGGTTTGGCCTGCACCTGCTCCAACCACGGCCGCGGGGTCGCGCAAAGCAGTAAACCAGGCAAAGAACACGGACACACCTGGTAACACCAACCAGCCGGGTTGATCTCAGGAGTCCAGATCATCTCTTCATAGCCCCTGCCGGATGATGGCCGGCCGCCATAACAAAAACAGCCAATGAGAAACTCATTGGCTGTTTTGATCTTGCATCTGTTGTATCAGGCTTGTCCTTTCGGCCTGACCCCCAGGGTATGGCAGATGGCATAGGTCAGTTCGGAGCGGTTCAGGGTATAGAAGTGGAAATCTTTCACTCCTTCCTGACTCAACACCCTGACCTGGTCGATGGCGATGCTGGCCCCGACCATGTTACGGGTCATCTGGTCATGCTCCAGCCCCTCGAAGCGCTGATGCATCCAGCGCGGGATCTTCACGTTGGTGAAACCGGCAAACTTGGCCAACGTCTGGTAGTTGGAGACCGGCAGGATCCCCGGCACGATTTCGGCGTCGATACCGATGGCCGCACAGCGATCGCGAAAACGCAGGTAGGTCTCCACATCGAAGAAGAACTGGGTGATGGCACGGTTGGCCCCCGCATCTATCTTGCGTTTGAGGTTGAGCAGATCCGACTGCGCACTTCTCGCTTCCGGGTGCCCTTCCGGATAAGCCGCTACCGAGATATCGAAATCGGCCTCAGATTTGAGCAGGGCAACCAGGTCGGTGGCATACATGTCCGGCTTGTCGACCCCCTGAGGCAGGTCTCCACGCAGCGCCACTATGTGCCGGATGCCGCTATTCCAGTAATCACGAGCGATGGAACGCAACTCATCACGGCTGGCATCGATACAGGTCAGATGCGGCGCCGCGATGAGGCCGGTGCGCTCCTTGATGTCCTTGATCACTTTGTGGGTGCGATCCCGAGTGCCGGAGTTGGCGCCATAGGTCACGGAGACGAACTTGGGTTCCAGCACTTTCAGGCGTTCGATGGATTGCCACAAGGTATTTTCCATTCCTTCGCTATTGGGCGGAAAAAACTCGAAGCTGACCGATATATCGCCATTCAAATCCGCCAGACTCTGGTTGAGCGCCTCAACCTGACGTGCACTGTGAAATCCCATCTGCTCTTCTCCCTGTCCTGCAATCCATCTGTGTACGTCAAAACGGATGTTTGGACGTCTAAACGTCTCTATTTTTATGAGCAAAGCGTCCCAAAGTCAACTCTGATTTGTCACTCTTCCACTCGGGCCGTCCCATATTTACAAAATTAACGGTAAGTAACCCCCTGACCCCATCCCAAAATCACCAAGGTCGAGTTATGATGAAGCCGGATCGTCCTGGACGTTCTGAATCTGCGTGTGATTGTTTGGCCGGAGATTTCTCCGGCCCCTTTTCTTCCCCCCGCTCTTGCCGATAACAGATTGAATCTTTGCAGGAGTATCACCATGGACACCCACCCCGGCTTTGCCACGGATCTGCTGTTCGACCGCTATCAGGGCGAAGTCACCCGGCATGACGAGTTCTGGGCCGTGCGTACTCCGGATGCCCCCGACTACTACTTCGGCAACTATCTGCTGCTCCCGACCCCTCCCAGTGACAGAGACAAGGGCTGGCTCGAAGCCACCTTTGATCAACTGATCGGCCAGGATCCCAGGATCCGTCACCGCACTTTCCAATGGCCGCTGGCGGAAGGACAAAACAGCCGAATAGCCGGATTTGTAACAACGGGTTATCAGTATCTGGAGTGTGTGGTGCTGGCGCTCGACGAGCAGAGCTGGCAACCAGTGATGCTTTCTCATCCGGGTCAGGAACTTCGTGCATTTCAGGCAAGCGACTGGCAGACGTGGCTCGACTTCGAACTCCATGAGCGAGACATGAGTCATAACGAGGCCAGCTATCTCGCCTATCTGCACTCACGGCAACGGCTTTACCAAGCCATGATCGCCGATGGACTCGGCGATTGGTGGGGGATCTGGCAGGAGGGCCAGTTGATCGCCAGTTGTGGCCTCTTCTTTACCGATACCATGGGGCGTTTCCAGCTGGTACGCACCCACAGGGCATGGCGCAACAGGGGGCTATGCCGCCGGCTGCTCAGCCATGTGGCACGACAAGGGCTGAAGCGGGTAGAACGGCTGATCATAGTGGCCGATGAGCACTACCACGCCCAGCGGATTTATCGCTCGCTCGGATTCACTCCCGTGGCCCGTATCGGCAGCCTCTGCCGCTGGCCCTCCGATACCTGAACCGTCAGACTCGCCAATAAAAACGGGAGGCTGATGCCTCCCGTTTTCTGCACAATAAGAATCTACTGGTCATGCTCTACTGTTGCGGTGTTTCCAACTCGCTGGAAAGCGCCTGCTCGACGGCATCCTGCGCGGCAGGTTGCGGCGCTGTTTGCGTCGCAGTAACGGCACTTGTCTGAGTCACGCCGGTATCACACTGGCACTCCTGCCCTGTGACCTTGCTGCCCTGATGGGGGGCATACCAGCCTTTAAGCCCTTGTTCCAGTCGCTCGGCCGCCGCTTTGGGCTCCATTTTGCCCAGCAATACCGCCTGACTCACTTCGGCCAGCTCATCCCCCAGCTTGGGAGTGCCGCGAGAGAGGATCTGGGTGGCCACTCGTATGGTGGAATCGCACTGATCCCGCCACTCCATCATCTCTCTGGCCGCCGGATTGGTGACGTCGAAGAAGTGGTTGGAGAGGGAGAAAAAGCCCGGCAACGCGTTGGTGTAGAGCTCGGCAAACTGGGGCGTAGTCAGCCACTGCAGGAAGGCCATGGCGGCCTCCTTGTTTTTGCTCGCCGGGTTCATCCCCATGCCGATGTCGGTGTGATCGGTGAAGAAACAGCCAGCTCCCTGCTTGGCGACCGGCGGGCGCATGACACCAAAATCGACCTTGCCGGTGAAGGGTGCTATCTCCCAGGAACCGGCCACATAGAAGGCGGCCTTGCCCGAGGTGAACAGCTCGTTGGTGGCAGCATAATCCCGACTCTCACCCCCTTCACCCAGATAGGGGCGCCAGCGGGACAACTCCTCGAACACCTTCACATAATGCGGGTTGTCGAACCGCTCGTTTCCGCCGATCAGCGCCAGGCGCCCGTCTTCCCCTTTCCAGTAGTTGGGACCAATGTTCTGGAAACCCAGTTCAGAGGAGACCCAGCTCTCGCCGCCGCTCATGGCCAGCGGCACATAACGGCCATCGGCCTTCACCTTGTCGAGCGCGGCGAAGAACTCGTCGCGGGTCTGCGGCAGGGTCAGCCCCAATTCACTGAAGATCTTCTTGTTGTAGAAAAAGCCGTGAATAACGGACGCCATGGGTACGCAAAACGTCTGGGCACCGGAGTCGGTCTGCCAGGGCGACTGGGCGAAGCTCGGGAAGTTCTCCATCCCCGCCATCTCGGTCAGCTCGGCCAGATGACCGGCCTTGAACAGCGCGAGGGAGTCATCAAACGGGCGGCAAGTGATGAGATCCCCCGCCTTGCCGGCCTTCAGGTTCTCCAACAAGGTAGGCATATAGTTGACGTTTTGCACCGGATGAAACGTCACCTTGATCCCCGGATGCGTCGCCTCGAACGCCGGGATGATCTTTTGCTCCCACAGCGCCTTGTCATCGGCACGCCAGCTCTCGATCACCAGCTCGCTGGCCATCAGCTGGCCACACAACAGGAGACTCAGGGCTCCAATCCACTTGTTAGCCATAAGCCCTCCTAGACCTTGAAATGTGCGATAAGTTGTTGCTGCTTGGCGATCAGATCCGCCAGCACTTCACTGCTGCTGGCTGACTCCCGGGCCTCCCGTTCCGTCTCGTAGGCCACATCGGCAATGCCGGCGATATGGCGAGCCACCCCCTGGCTGACGGAGATCTGCTCCTGGGCGGCATTGGCTACCTGATCCGCCATCGATTTGATGGCGCTCATCCGATCGGCGATGGATTGCAGTGCCGCATCCATCTCGCGGGTCTGCTCAACACAGCTATGGGTCTGCTCCTGGCTGCGCCCCATCACCTCCACCACATGCTTGCTGGAGCTCTGCAAGTTTTCGATCATGCTCTGGATCTCCTCGGTCGAGGTCTGGGTCCGGTTGGCCAGTGCCCGTACCTCGTCGGCCACCACGGCAAAACCGCGACCGGCATCGCCAGCCCGGGCCGCCTCAATGGCCGCGTTCAACGCCAGCAGGTTGGTCTGCTCGGCGATGCTGCGGATCACGTCGAGAATGCTGCCGATGTTGTTGCTGAATTCCCCCAGCTTGTAGGTGATACCGACCGCCTCCTCCATGGCGCTGGCCAGCTGTTCTGTGATGCGACGGGTGGTCGCCACTTTCTGACGGCCGCTTCTGGCCTCCTCATCGGCCAGATCCACCTCATGTTTGGTGCCATCGGTGGAACGGGCCACCTCAGTGGCACTCACCTCCAGCTCGGTGATGGCAGCCGCCACCTGATCGGTCTGGCTCTTCTGATCCTGTACCCGGGACATGGCCCGTTCGCTGATCTCGGCGGCGCGGCTCGCCTCCTCCACCAGATGACGGGAACCCGCATTGATCTGGGAGAGCAGCTCTCCGGTCTTGCCCGCCAGTGTATCGATGGAGCGGGAAAGGCTGCCAAACTCGCAACTGCTGTGGTAATTGATGCGGCGAGTCATGTCCCCGGCCGCCATATACTCCAGCTCCCGGTTGATCATCTGCAATGGACGCTGAATGCTGCGTGCCGTGGTGTAACCGATAAGCAGCGCCGCAGCCGCCGAGACGGTGGCCACGATCAGGATCCAGACACTGGCGCTGCTGACGGCGGCATCGGCATTGACGCGGCTCTCGCTGGCAATGGAACCGGCCGACTGACCCATCTCGTCCAGCAGGCTCAGGCTGCTGGCCAGGTTGGCATCCAACTGCTGGTTCAGGCTGACCAGTGCCAGTTCCAGCTGTTGTGCCTGGCGCATGGTGGCCAGCAAGCCTTGCGGGCCCAGCGCCAGCTCCTGCATCCGATCCAGATTGGTCACGAAACGCTGCTTCACATCATCCGGCACCAGCACGCGCTCCAGGCGCTTGCGGGCCATCTCTATGTCCTTGCTGAGCACCTTTTCCAGCTCATTGAGATCCGTCTTGGCATCGGCTCGGCGAATATTCTTCAGATCCCGTGCGATCCCCGAGGTGATGAGCTCGGCTTTGTTGCGCATGGAACGCTTGCTGGCACTCTGCTGCAACAGCAGATCGGCGGCCCACTGATAGGTGTCCTCGAGCCGGATAAACTCCAGCTGCAATTTGTGCCGCTGCGCCAGGGCATCGACCCACTTGCCATGCTGGGCCAGTACCTGTTCCGCCAGGCTATAAAACTGGCCGGTCGCACTCTCTACCTGCCGGAAGCGAGCACGCGCCTCCGCCACTTCGGTAAACTTGCCCATCTCCTGGCTCAGCTGGGTGAAACGGGCTTGCTGCTCCTTGAACTGGTTGGCGAACTGCGGCAGTTGGGCGGCATCTTCACTGGTGCGATAAACCAGCACCCAGCGATTGCTCTCTTGCAATGCCCCCTTGAGATTGGCTACCGCCACCACCAGGGGGGTCGCCCGATCGGAGACGGCGGAGAGACCGTCATTGATACCCTTGATTTTAAAGGTGCTGATCACACCAAGCAGGATCAGCAACAGCAGCATCAACACAAATCCGGCGATGATCCGCTGCACAATAGATAAACCCATGGAGACATCCTCGCTCGTGGGGAAAGGTAAAGTGAACATAGTCACTATCGGCAGAAACGGCGCATTATAGAGGGAGGAGAGGAGCTATTTTATTGATCTGCCGAGGCTAATTAATCACTTTGTAATTAATGGCAGACATAAAAAAGCCCGGACCGAGCCGGGCTGAAAGGAGACGTGCTTAGCTATATATCTGCGGCATTACGCCATCAGAATCCGGTTATTAGAAGCGGTAGCCGACGCCGACCATAAAGACCATGGGATCGATATTGGTCTTGAAGGTGCCGACACCTTCAACATTGACATCAGTATCAATATCCATGATCCAAGCCGAACCGTTTACAAACCAGCGGTCGGTAATCGCCATATCAATGCCGATTTGACCAGCCAGGCCCCAGGAATCGTCAAGGTTGATATTGGCGCCATCGAGAGCCCCTACTCCTTTCTCATCAAAGAAGGTGGTGTAGTTCACACCAACCCCGATGTATGGACGAACTTTGCTCTGGGCATCGCCAAAGTAGTATTGGCCCATCAGTGTCGGAGGGAGATGTTTAACCTTGGCTATCTCACCCAGGCCAGGAGTGCTGACCTTGTGGGAGAAAGGAGTAGCAGCCAGCAACTCGACGCCCCAGTTGTCAGTGATCATGTAGCTCAGAGTCAGTCCCAGCTGCGTGTCATTCTTGATGTCGAATTCACCTGTGCCCAATACGTCATCGCTGCTCTCTTGAGGAGAAACTACCGCGACACCACCACGCACCAGAATATCGCCAGCCTGGTGTGCCATGGCGAAGGGAGAGGTCAGGGCTGCTGCAATCATCAGAGGAAGAATCTTTTTCATCACTAAGTCCTTTTTTTGTTGTCATTCGATGCTGTAAGCGTGCTGACTATAAAAGCTTGTAAGTGCATGGTTATTGATTTGGGACAAATGTTAAGCAGAAATAGATTGATTGGCATGGCATCTTTATTGGCAAATTTTCGTTGCCGTCACACTATTTGCGACACACCAGCCATCACTCACACGACTTTATTTCGCCCGTCTGATTGCGACTAAATATGCCGAATTAAGGCATCTTATCCATTTTGCGGGATAAACAATTAACAGTTGTGTGCAAGGCCTGACGAGCGTATTTTTGTGGCACGCAAGTTACTGGAAAGTAATTATTTATTTATGAAGAATGAGTCGAGATGGCAAAAGGTGGGGGCATTTCTCGCCGCCGTGTGGGGGATAGGATCCTTTCTCTTTATCCTGATCGGTTTTATCGTCGCCATGGCTTATCTGGTACTGGTGCGACAGGGCTGATCCCGGAACTCCAGCCTGTTCAGCTGCAGATGATCACCATCGACAATCTGCTCGGGAGTCAGCGCGATCGCATCTGGTGGCAAGGTTCCCATGTAACCCTGCCACTGGTTGCGCCCTTCCTGCTTGGCACGATAGAGAGCCATATCCGCCAACTTGAAGCTATGGCTCCAGAAGCTGTCGAGCATCGAAGGGTGTAACGGATAACGGCAATATCCCAAGGAAACCGTCAGCCAGAGCGGTGTCTCTTCCCTGCCGAAACGATGACTGGCGACGCGCAGCCTGAGCCGTTCCACCCACAGCGCAATCTCGCATTCGTCTTCGACTTGCAACAACAGCAGAAACTCTTCTCCCCCCAGCCGGACGATCGGCCCGACATCGGTTGTCACCAGCTTTCTGAGCAGCTCAGCCAACTGTTGCAGCACCAGATCCCCGACGTCGTGACCAAATTTGTCGTTGATCCGCTTGAAGTGATCGAGATCCAGCAGCAACAGCGTACAGGGTTCAGCCCTGTGATCCTGTAACCACCCCTCAAGGTAACGGCGGTTGAAACAGCGGGTCAGGGGATCCGTAAAGGCCGCCATCTCCATAAGGTTGGATCTGGCCAACAACTCATCGTGTTGCTGACTCACCTTGCCAGCCATTTCACGCATCTTGCTGCTGAGAGTCGCCAACTCGGTACTGCTGTCGATATGGGGGATCAGCGCCACATCCGGCTTGTCGCCAAAACGCTGCAACGCCGTCATCAACTGATGCAGGGGAGTCAGCACTATGCTCTTCAACCTGTGCATGGCGAGCAGCATGCACAGCGCACTCACGACCAGCATGCCGGCAAACGTCAGCAAGGCCCCCTCCAGGGTAGCTTGCAGCACCTTCCGCTCCTCTTCCAGCACCAGGGTCACCACCGGCTGGCCAGCATTGTTGAGCAGACGCCCCTCACCACGAACCCGTTGCAGGCCAAGATCGATGAGGCGATAGGTCATCTGCGCCTGCAGTGGCTGAAAACCCGTCTCCCCCTCACCCTGGCGAGCGGGGGCAATCATGATCGGCAGTGCGGTACGTTCGGAAATCTGCTCGATGTAGGGACGATCCAGCCAGCGCAATGCCAGCAAAAAACCGTTGGGCGTACCGCTGCCATCGCTGAGGCGGATAGGCTGCCAGGAGAAGATGAGGGGCCCCCACAGGGAATTCCGGATCCCGTGCAGATTGACCGTGCCTTGCGCCAGGGAGTCCTGACGCAGCTGACGTTTCAGATCATCGAGGAAATTGGGCAACTCGGTGGCCGTGGTACCGGAGTCGTTATTTTCCGGCAACTGGGTGTGGGGCCAGATCTCGTTCCCCTGAAGGTCCATGTAGCTGATCAGGTTGAGACCGAAATCCCGCATCGGCATGTCGCTGAGCAGATTGGCCTCGATATAGCCACGGTTGTGATGAGTGATGAAGTAGTAACTGTCATCCCAGATCCCCCAATCCCGGGTAAAGGCATCCACCGCTCTGATATCGAGTTGAATCGCCTTGAGCACTCGCACCAGATGCTCTTTCACCCGCTGCTCTTCGATACGGGTGGCAGCCGGTACCTGCGTCAGCGCGATCAACACCAGCAACATCAAGATGGCCCCGACCCAGATGGGGATCATGGAATATGCCAGCAGATGATCGAGGGAGCGGGGAGATCTGGTCATACGTCACCATGTAGTTGCCAATGGCAGTTCAGTAGCTTGTCGACATTGAAATGCCTCTTTCAATCTAGTGGATTTGATAGCAGAGAGGAGCCGATGGCCCCTCTCTCATTACGCAGTTTATTTCGCCAGCATCGGCCCTAAAAAACGCGCCGTGTGGGATTCCTTGTTGGCGCAGATCGCCTCCGGCGTGCCGGTGACCAGGATGCGGCCGCCCCCCGAGCCCCCTTCCGGGCCCAGATCGACAATCCAGTCGGCGGTTTTGATGACGTCCAGGTTGTGCTCGATGATGACGATGGTGTTGCCGCGATCCCGCAGCTGGTGCAGCACCTTGAGCAGCTGCTGGATATCGTGGAAGTGCAGCCCTGTGGTCGGCTCGTCCAGGATGTAGAGGGTCTGGCCGGTATCCCGCTTGGAGAGCTCGCGCGCCAGCTTGACCCGCTGCGCCTCGCCCCCCGAGAGCGTGGTGGCCGACTGGCCGAGGCGGATGTAGGAGAGGCCCACGTCCATCAGGGTTTGCAGCTTGCGCGCCACCGCCGGCACCGGATCGAAGAAGGCGCGCGCGTCCTCCACCGTCATCTCGAGGATCTCGTGGATGTTCTTGCCCTTGTACTTCACCTCCAGGGTCTCGCGGTTGTAGCGCTTGCCCTTGCAGACATCGCACGGCACGTAGACGTCCGGCAGGAAGTGCATCTCCACCTTGATGACCCCGTCCCCCTGGCACGCCTCGCAGCGGCCCCCCTTCACGTTGAAGGAGAAGCGGCCAGGCTGGTAGCCGCGCGAGCGCGCCTCCTGGGTGCCGGAGAGCAGCTCGCGGATCGGGGTGAACAGGCCGGTGTAGGTGGCCGGGTTGGAGCGCGGGGTACGGCCGATGGGGCTCTGGTCGATGTCCACTACCTTGTCCAGGTGCTCCAGCCCCTCGATGCTGCGATAGGGAGCCGGGGTCGACTCGGTCGCCTTGTTCAGTTCACGGTGGGCGATGCGAAACAGGGTGTCGTTGATCAGGGTCGACTTGCCGGAGCCGGAGACCCCGGTAACGCAGGTCATCACCCCGATGGGCAGATCCAGGTTGACGTTACGCAGGTTGTTGCCGCTCGCCCCTTTCAATTTCAACCACTTGCCGGTGAGCGGCGTGCGCTCGGCCGGGATGGCGATCTGCTTGCGACCGGAGAGGTAGTCACCGGTGAGGGACTCGGGGTTCGCAATGATCTCCGCCGGTGTGCCCTGGGCGACGATGGCGCCGCCGTGCACCCCGGCCCCCGGGCCGATGTCGAGCACGTGGTCGGCGAGGCGAATGGCGTCCTCGTCGTGCTCCACCACGATCACCGTGTTGCCGAGATCCCGCAGGTGAGTGAGCGTCTTGAGCAACCGTTCGTTGTCGCGCTGGTGCAGGCCGATGGAAGGTTCATCCAGCACATACATGACCCCCACCAGGCCGGCACCGATCTGGCTGGCCAGCCGGATCCGCTGGGCCTCGCCACCGGAGAGGGTCTCGGCGCTGCGCGACAGGCTCAAATAGTTGAGGCCGACGTTCACCAGGAAGCCGAGCCGCTCGACGATCTCTTTCAAAATCTTCTCGGCGATCTGGGCGCGCTGGCCGGTCAGGGTCAGGCCGGCGAAGAAGGTGAGGGCATCGCCGATGGAGTCCTCGGCAATGGCCGGCAGGTTGCGGTTCTCGATGAAGACGTGGCGCGCCTCTTCCCGCAGCCGGCTACCGCCGCAGCTGGCGCAGGGCTTGTTGGCGATGTATTTGGAGAGCTCTTCACGCACCGCGTTGGACTCGGTCTCCCGGTAGCGCCGCTCCATGTTGTGCAGGATCCCCTCGAACGGGTGCTTGCGCACCACAACATCGCCGCGGTCGTTCATGTAGCGGAACTCCACGTCGCCGCGCCCGGAGCCACGCAGGATCACCTCCTGCACCTTGGGTGGCAGATCCTCCCAGGGCGCCTCCAGATCGAAGTCGTAGTGCTCGGCCAGGGATTTGAGCATCTGGAAGTAGTAGAAGCTGCGCTTGTCCCAACCGCGGATGGCACCACCGGCCAGGCTCTGGCCCGGATCGTGGATCACCTTGTCCGGATCGAAGTACTGCTGCACCCCGAGACCGTCGCAGGTGGGGCAGGCGCCGGCCGGGTTATTGAAGGAGAAGATGCGCGGCTCCAGCTCCGAGACCGAGTGGCCACACTCGGGGCAGGCGAAGTTGGCCGAGAAAGTCAGGGTCTCCCCCTCCTCCCCGTCCATGGGCGCCACCAGGACGATGCCGCCGGAGAGAGTCAGCGCCGTCTCGAACGACTCGGCGAGGCGTTGCTGCAGATCGTCACGCACCTTGAAGCGGTCCACCACCACCTCGATGGTGTGCTTCTTTTGCAGCTCCAGGGTCGGGGGATCCGAGAGATCGCACACCTCCCCGTCGATGCGGGCGCGGATATAACCTTGGGCCGCCAGGTTCTCCAGCAGCTTGACGTGTTCCCCCTTGCGGTTACGCACCACGGGGGCGAGCAGCATCAGCTTGGCGCCTTCCGGCTGGGCCAGCACCTGGTCCACCATCTGGCTGATGGTCTGGGCGGTAAGCGGGATGCCGTGGGTCGGGCAGCGCGGCTCGCCGACCCGGGCAAACAGCAGACGCAGGTAGTCGTAAATCTCGGTGATGGTGCCGACAGTGGAGCGCGGGTTGTGGGAGGTGGACTTCTGTTCGATGGAGATAGCCGGTGAGAGCCCCTCAATGTGGTCCACGTCCGGCTTCTCCATCAGGGAGAGGAACTGGCGGGCATAAGCGGAGAGCGACTCCACATAGCGGCGCTGTCCCTCGGCATAGAGGGTATCGAACGCCAGGGAGGATTTGCCCGAGCCGGAGAGGCCGGTGACCACGATCAGCTTGTCGCGGGGCAGGGTCAGGTTGATGTTCTTAAGGTTGTGGGTGCGGGCACCCCGGACCACGATCTTTTCCATCTTGTTGCACGCTCGATACACAGACCAGAGCGAGCCAGTATGGCACAGAGACTACTGGATGAATAGACAGGCATTATCTATCGCGGTTATCCTTTTTGACGATAAGCGGCCACGCCGGAGCGGGTTGTCAACAGAGACCCTTCACCCGCCGCCTGACCTGCGAGTACGCTCGCTGGAGGATGCGCAGGGGCGCATCAGCTGTTACTATTGTGCGCTAAACCTGTGCCAGGTAATCAGCGATCATCAGCCTGACTGCTACAAGGGTTATAGAAAACCATGTTGTTCAATGCGATAACAGCATGGCACAGATAAAAATCGCGGAACTCATTTGGTTGGCCCAGGCTTGCTGCCTGGCCGGAATATAAAGGTGGAAGAGAGATTATGGCCAGTCGAGGCATCAATAAAGTCATTCTGATCGGTAACCTCGGGCAAGACCCGGAAGTACGCTACATGCCGAGTGGCGGTGCTGTGACCAACATTACCCTGGCCACCTCTGAAACCTGGCGCGACAAGCAAACCGGCGAGCAGAAAGAGCGCACCGAATGGCACCGTGTCGTCTTCATGGGCAAGCTGGCCGAAGTCGCCGGCGAATACCTGAAAAAGGGTTCCCAGGTCTATGTGGAAGGCAAGCTGCAAACCCGCAAATGGCAGGATCAGAGTGGCCAGGAACGCTACACCACCGAAGTGCTGGTCGACAGCTTCAGCGGCGTGATGCAGATGCTGGGTGGCCGTCCGCAAGGTGCCGGTCAGGGTATGGGTGGCCAGAACCAGGGTGGCTGGGGCCAGCCGCAGCAGGCCATGCAGCAGCCGATGAACCAGCAGCGTCCCGCTCCGCAGCAGAACATGCAGCAGCAGGGTGGTTACGGCCGTCCGGCTCAGCAGCCCCAGTCAGCTCCGCCGGTCTATAACGAGCCGCCGATGGATTTCGACGACGATATTCCGTTCTAAAATGAAGCAATGCAAAGCCCTGCCTAGCCAGGGCTTTTTTTGAGCTGCCAGTAAGCAGAATTTTGCCAGTTTAAGGCACTCCAACCAGATTGATGTATCGACAGGATCGTTCGTACGAGGTGCGATGAAGCTGATTATCCATGTCCTGCTGTTGCTGATCGCCCTTGCCCCCGGATGCCTGCTGGCAAAACCTCTCAGGGTCGGAGTCAGTTTTGCCATTCCTCCCTATGTCATCGAAGGGGAAAAGCGAGGCATAGAACTGGATCTGCTGACGCAAGCCTTTACCGGCACCCGATACCAGCTTCAGTTCGAATTTCTGCCGCTGGAGCGCACCTTTCGCATGTTCAAGTCCGGCAAACTGGATGCCATCATCAACGTCAAACCAGGCATGATGGATAGCCGCTTCCTGACCCAGCCTGTCATCACCTTTCATAACCGGGTCTTTACCCTGTACGACCACCCCGTCACCACCCTGGATGAGCTGCGACACCTGAGAGTCACCTCTTTTCAGCGCGCAAAAGTCATCTTGGGAGAAGACTTTGCCACCATGGTCAGCCAGAATCCCCGCTATGAAGAGGTTGCCAAGCAGCAAGGCCAGGTACACCAGCTGCTGCGTGGCAGAGTCGATGCCATCGTGCTGGAAGAGCGGGTGTTCTACTACTATCTGGACCAGCTGATCACCCATCCCCATTCCGGCGAACGCTATCAACGAGCCCAGATCAATCAGGCGGATCTGTTCCCTCCCACCATCTATCACTTTGCGTTTCGCTCACCCGACACACGGGAATTGTTTGACCGCCAGCTCGCAGCCATGAAGCAGGATGGTCGCTATCTGAAAGTATTCGAGACATACGGCGCCACGCCCTGACGCACAAACATAAAAGCCAGCCCATCACAGGCTGGCTTTGTACTGGCTCCGGAGGAACAACAGCAAGAGGAGCGTTACTTCATTGCGCTGCCATTTTTCAGCTCGGCTTTTTGCCGCTTGGCTTCGCGTTTTTCCTTCAGTGACATCTGCGGTTTTTTCTTGGCATCTTTGCCGTTGTGATGTTCTTTGTTACTCATCATCAAACTCCAAAAATGTTACCCAGACAGTTGGTCCCGTGAGGGCGCCAGCATGTCATCCGAATCATCAACATCAGTACGTTTGGTGCGATGGCGCAAGGCCATCACCAGAGCCAGCATACCCCCGCCATGCCCCGGGATCCAGCCCGGTTTCCGCGCAAACTTGCCGCTGCGACAATTTTCCGATCGATCTGTTCTGGCAATAAAAAAACGCGATTAACGATCGTCATTTTGATATGACACCGCCAAATAATTTATATGCATTTGCCAGATGAAATATATGTGACTGCAAAGAACAATATTTTAATAAGCATTCTCACTATCACCGGAAACATAATATTACAAAGTGGCACGGATTATTTGGTGGCTGAAATATATAATGCACCACTTTGCAAATGCCGTTATTGAGTCAGGAACCCGAATCATGTCCCGAAAATCTCGCGCAGCCCTGGTCTCCGTCTGTTCCAATATCAGCCTGATCATCATGAAGCTGGTGGCCGGTCTCATCAGCGGGTCGGTCAGCATCATCTCGGAAGCCATTCACTCGGCTATGGATCTGGTCGCCGCCCTGATCGCCCTGTTTGCGGTGAAGAAATCGGATCTGCCCCCCGACGAGCACCACCCCTATGGTCATGACAAGATTGAAAATGTCTCCGGCGTCATTGAAGCGCTGCTGATCCTGCTGGCCGCAGGCTGGATCATGGTTGAAGCCATCGGCAAGCTGCTCAACCCCTCCCCCATAGAGAGCATCGGCTGGGGTGTGCTGGTGATGGTGATCTCGGCTCTGGTCAACAGTGTCGTCTCGGCGTACCTCTACAAGGTGGCCAGAGAAGAGGAGTCCGTCGCCCTGGCTGCCGATGCCCTTCATCTCAAGGCCGACGTGCTCACCTCGGCCGGCGTGGCTGCCGGGCTTGGCGGTATCTGGCTGGCCAGCCTGTTTGGCTACTCTCTTGCCATCCTGGATCCCCTGGTGGCCATCGGTGTCGCGCTGTTTATCGTCAAGGAAGCCATCGCCATGCTGATGGAAGCCTTTCACCCCCTGATCGATCGCAGCATGAGTCCCGAGGAACTGGCGATGACCAGCCGCATCATCACCGACTGCTGCCCACCGGGTGCCGATTTTCACGATCTGCGCAGCCGCCGAGCGGGTCGTCGTCGCCATATCGATTTTCACCTCACCCTGCCGACCACCATGAGCATCGGCGAAGCCCACACCATCTGTGACCGGATAGAGGAGGCCATCATGCAGCAGCTGCCGCACGCCATCGTGTTGATCCACGTCGAACCTGATGAACAGAGCGGGGCTCTCGCGGCAACCCCCTGCTGATGGTCCTATCAGGCGGAGCTGGGTTTCTCGCTGCCTGCTCCCGCCTGTTCGCCCTTCCACTTCATTTCTGCGCAAATGATCCGCCACTCCCTTTGACAGGAAAAATGAGATGTGATGGCATTTCTCGAAAATGCAAGAACATTATCCATTGTCTCTATGCGATTGAAAAATATCATCTTTGTGACGCGACCAAGGAAAACTTGCTGTTACATATGTGCGATTTCAAGATAAAGTTTGCTTTAGAAATGGGAGAGTGTTTTAATCCTTCACGATGGTTCGGCAGTTCAGACCTGTTTATGTTAGGCAGACATTTTAGTAAAGCAGTGATTACAATAGGCGTTATCTTTATAATTCCTGTCAAATAATTCTCCTTCTTTAGTGCTCCCCATACGTATTGCTGACGAATAATCACCGACTGCCGTAATGGCATTTCAAACACTATTTAAAGAGAAATTATTATGTCTAACAAAGTGACTGGTACCGTTAAGTTCTTCAACGCCGAGAAAGGTTTTGGTTTCATCTCCCCGGTTGACGGCAGCAAGGACGTGTTCGTTCACTTCTCCGCCATCCAGTCCAACGGTTTCAAAACCCTGGAAGAAGGTCAGCGCGTAGAGTTCACCATCGAACAAGGCCAGAAAGGCCCGGCAGCTGCCAACGTCGTTGCCCTGTAATTCAGGTCAAACCGTCTGGCGATGACTCATGCCATTGGCTGAGTACACTGCAAGCATTGAAAAAACCCGCCTTGGCGGGTTTTTTGTTATCCATATGTCACTCCTTTAACCTCCCACCAGACAACCAGCATCACACATGCCTCTCCTGCTCGAGTCGCTTTGGCTCGAAAAAAACCCCGAATGGCTCCTTATGTGGAGATCTTGACGAAAATTTCGGGTTATCCGCTGCTTTTGTCGCGATTTCTTGCTATTTTGCGCGCCACCAACGCAAACGATTTCCTTCACACTTTCAGGATTAGTTATGGCAAAGCAAGATATGGCCGCCCAAGCAGGGAACGGCGGCTTTCTGGACTCTTATTTTTCCATTTCTGCGCGCGGCAGTAGCGTGCGTCAGGAGCTGGTTGCGGGGCTTACCACCTTCCTGGCCATGGTCTACAGCATCATAGTGGTGCCGAACATGCTGGGTGCCGCCGGCTTCGAGCAGGGTCCCGTCTTCGTGGCTACCTGCTTGATCGCCGCCTTCGGCTCCCTGCTGATGGGTCTGTGGGCCAAGCTGCCCATGGCCATCGGTTGTGCCATCTCCCTCACCGCCTTTACTGCCTTCAGCCTGGTGCTGGGGCAAGGGCTGAGCATCCCGGTCGCCCTCGGCGCCATCTTCCTGATGGGGGTGCTGTTCACTCTGATCAGCGTCACCGGCGTGCGTCAATGGATCCTGGACAACCTCCCCTCCGGCATCGCCCATGGTACCGGCATCGGGATCGGCCTGTTCCTGCTGCTGATCGCCACCAACGGCGTCGGCATGGTGATCAAGAACGAAGGGGCCGGTTTGCCGGTCCAGCTCGGTGAAGTGACCGCCTTCCCCGTCATCATGACGGTACTGGGTCTGGCCGCCATCTTCGGCCTGGAGCGCCGCAAGGTGCCGGGCGGCATCCTGATGGTGATCATCGCCATCTCCATCCTCGGCCTCATATTCGACCCGAAAGTGACCTGGCAGGGCTTCTTCGCCATGCCGAGCCTGACCGGCGAGAAAGGCTCTCTGGTAGGCAGCATGGATCTGCTGGGCGCCCTCAACCCGGTGGTCATCCCCACCGTGCTGGCGCTGGTGATGACAGCCGTGTTTGACGCCACCGGCACCATCCGTGCCGTAGCTGGCCAGGCCGGCCTTATCAACGAGCGTGGCCACATCATCAGTGGCGGCAAGGCCCTGACCGCCGACTCCGTCAGCAGCATGGTGGCGGGCGCCGTCGGTGGTGCACCGGCCGCGGTCTACATCGAATCGGCCGCAGGCACCGCCGCCGGTGGCAAGACCGGCCTGACCGCCACCCTGGTTGGCGTGCTGTTCCTGCTGATGATCTTCCTCTCTCCACTGAGCTATCTGGTGCCGGCCTACGCCACCGCACCGGCCCTGATGTACGTGGGTCTGCTGATGCTGGGCAACGTCACCAAGCTGGACTTCAGCGATTCGGTCGATGCTCTCTCCGGCATGCTGTGCGCCGTCTTTATCGTGCTGACCTGCAACATAGTCACCGGCATCATGCTGGGCTTCGTGGCGCTGGTGATCGGCCGCCTGTTTGCCGCCGAGTGGAAAAAGCTCAACATCGGCACCGTCATCATCGCCGTGGCGCTGGTGATCTTCTACGCCGGTGGCTGGGCCATCTAATACCTCCGGTTATCGAAAAGGGCTCCTGCGGGGGCCCTTTTTCGTGGTTGTGACCCGGCTAACATTTCCCTTCCATTCCCCCCGTCGGCGTTTCAGTTTGAAACAACCAGCGTCCTCAGGCTGTTTCAGATCCGAACCGGAACGGCCGTCATTTTTCTCCCGCTTTCTCTCGCTAGACTGGCTCCACCAACCATTTGCCCACCATGCGGTGGCAAGCCAAGGAGTGAGCCATGAAGAAACTGATCAATGCCGTCGATGCCGTGGTCCGTGAACAACTGATGGGGATGGCTGCCGCCCATCCCGAGCTCAAGGTCCGTATCGAACCCCACTACATCACCCGCGCCGATGCCCCCGTACAGGGCAAAGTGGCGCTGGTCTCCGGCGGTGGCAGCGGCCACGAGCCGATGCACGGCGGTCTGGTGGGCAAGGGCATGCTGGATGGTGCCTGTCCCGGCGAGATCTTTACCTCTCCCACCCCGGATCAGATGTACGAGTGTGGCCAGGCGGTCGACGGTGGTGCCGGCGTGTTGTTTCTGGTGAAGAACTACACCGGCGATGTGCTCAACTTCGAGACCGCTGTCGAACTGCTGCACGGTGACGGGGTCAAGGTGGGCTTCGCCCTCATCGATGACGACGTTGCGGTCAAAGACAGTCTCTACACCGCGGGCCGTCGCGGCGTCGCCACGACCGTGCTGTGCGAGAAACTGGTCGGGGCCGCCGCCGAGGCGGGCTATGACCTGGCGCGCTGCGAGGCCCTGGCCCGCCGCGTCAACAATCAGAGCCGCACCATTGGGGTGGCCATGCACGCCTGCACAGTGCCGGCCGCCGGCAAGCCCTCCTTCACCCTGGCCGACAACGAGGTGGAGTTCGGGGTCGGCATCCATGGCGAGCCGGGCATCGAGCGCCGCCCCTTCACCGACCTCAACGCCCTGGTGGACGACATGTTCAAGGAGCTGACTGACAACCGTCCCTATGGCCGTACCCTGCGTCACTTGGATCGCGCCAGTGGCAGCTGGCAGGAGGAGCACACCTTTATCGAGCCGCTCAACAAGGGCGACCGGGTCATCGCGCTGGTCAACAGCCTGGGGGGAACCCCCATCTCCGAGCTCTACGGCGTCTATGGCCGACTCGCCGCCCTGTGTGAAGAGGCGGGCATTCATCTGGTGCGCAACCTGATCGGTCCCTACTGCACCTCTCTCGACATGACCGGCATCTCCATCACCCTGCTCAAGGTGGATGATGAGCTGATGACCCTGTGGGATGCCCCCGTTAACACCCCCGCCCTGCGTCGCGGCTGCTAAGGAATGTCCATGTTAAGCAAGCATCAAATCGTCAACTGGCTGCTCGACTGCGAGCACATCTTCACCGATCAGCGTGACTATCTCACCGCGCTTGATACCGACATCGGCGACGGGGATCACGGCCTCAACATGCAGCGCGGCTTTGTCAAGGTGGCCGAAAAGCTGCCAGCAGTGGCGGACAAGGACATCGGCCAGGTGCTGAAAACCACCGGCATGACCCTGCTCTCCTCCGTGGGGGGCGCCAGCGGCCCCCTCTACGGCACCTTCTTCATCCGTGCCGCGGCCAGCAGCGATGCCTGCCAGAGCCTGAACCTGAACCAGCTTTGCAAGATGTTGAGCGACGGGGTGGAGGGGATCGTCTCCCGCGGTCGCGCCGAGCCGGGCGACAAGACCATGTGCGACGCCTGGTGGCCCGCCCTGGCTGCACTGCAGCAGGCCGAGCAGCAGGATCTGCCGCTGCCCGAGGCACTGGACAAGGCGGTGGCAGCCGCTACCGCCGGCACCGAGGCCACCATACAGATGCAGGCCCGCAAGGGGCGCGCCAGTTATCTCGGCGAGCGCAGCATAGGCCATCAGGATGCCGGGGCCACCTCGACCCTGTTGCTGTTGACCGCCCTGCGTGACAGAGCGAGGTTGTAAACATGATAGGAATCGTAGTTGTCTCTCACAGCGCCACCCTGGCGGCCGGTCTGCAGGAACTGGCCGGTCAGCTGGGTAGCCCGGCCCGGTTGCGGCTGGCGGCCGGGGTCAATGACCCCGACCACCCCATCGGCACCGATGCCATCGCCGTGATGAGAGCGATCGAAGAAGCAGATGACGGCAGCGGCGTGCTGGTGCTGATGGATCTTGGCAGCGCTCTCTTGAGCGCCGAGACCGCCCTCGAGCTGCTGCCTCCCGAGCTGGGCGCCCGGGTGCGACTCTGCCCTGCCCCGCTGGTCGAGGGCACCCTGGCCGCCGTGGTGGCAGCCGGCTCCGGCCTCAGCCTGGACGAGGTGGCCGCCGAGGCACTGGGGGCCCTGGGCCCGAAACAGGCCATGCTGCCGACCAGCGCGCCCCAAGACACTACCGACCCAACCCCGGCAGCCGAGCAGGGCTGGCTGCGCTGCGAAGTGGTGGTGGAGAATGCCCACGGTCTGCACGTGCGCCCCGCCGCCCGTCTGGTAGCCAGCCTCAAGCCCTTCACCGCCGAGTTGAAACTGCAAAAGGGGGAGAAAGAGGCCAATCCCCGCAGCCTGACCCGGCTCGCCATGCTCGACGTGCGCCAGGGGGATCGCCTGACCCTGCTGGCCCGCGGAGAGGATGCCGAGGCCGTACTGGCCTGCTTCCGGCAGCTTGCCGATGAGCGTTTCGGCGACTGACCGCCGCTCACCGGTCTGCTGTTTCAGGCGCCGTATCGGCCCGATTCGCCGCACATTTGGCGCCTTTTCAAGACGAGGTGCTCCGGGGCTATCCCCGGACACTTCGCCCCGATTCTCACAGAAAGAGGGATAGAAAATGGATCGCATCATCATCAGCCCCAGCAAATATGTACAAGGCAACGGGGCCCTCGCCAATCTCGGCAACTACGTCAAGGCGCTCGGCAGCAGGCCGTTGATCCTGGCCGATGCCTTCGTCACCAGACTGGTGGGTGACACGGTCGCCACCAGCTGCCACGGGGCCGGGATCCAGCCCGAGTTCGACTGCTTCAACGGCGAGTGCTCCCGCCCCGAGATCGACCGGCTGCTGGCCCGCTGCAGCCAGACGCCCTTTGACATCATCATCGGCATCGGCGGCGGCAAGACGCTCGATACCGCCAAGGCTGTCGCCTTCTACCAGAAACTGCCAGTGGTCATAGTGCCGACCATCGCCTCCACCGATGCCCCCACCAGCGCGCTGGCCGTCATCTACACCCCACAGGGGCAGTTCAGCGAATACCTGATGATCCCGACCAACCCCGACATGGTCATCATGGATACCGGTGTCGTCTCCCGCGCGCCGGTGCGGCTGTTGGTCTCCGGCATGGGGGATGCGCTCTCCACCTACTTCGAGGCGCGCGCCAACAAGCTCTCCGGCTGCCAAACCATGGCCGGTGGCGCCTCCACCCTGGCGGCTCAGGCCATCGCCGAGCTCTGCTACCAGACCCTGCTGGCCGATGGTTACAAGGCCAAGCTGGCGGTGGAACAGGGGCTCTGCACCAGAGCGGTGGAGAACATCATTGAGGCCAACACTTATCTCAGCGGCATCGGCTTCGAGAGCAGTGGTCTGGCCGCCGCCCACGCCATCCACAACGGCCTGACCCAGCTTGATGAGTGCCATCACCTCTACCACGGCGAGAAGGTGGCGTTCGGTACTCTGGTGCAACTGGTGCTGGAGAATGCCCCCATGGCGGAGATCGAGACGGTGCTGGGTTTCTGCCGCTCGGTGGGCCTGCCGACCAACCTGCACATGATGGGGGTCAAGGAGCTGGATATGGCACGCCTGATGGACGTAGCCAGGGCCTCCACCGCCGAGGGCGAGACCATCCACAACATGCCGTTCAAGGTCACTGCGGAAGATGTGCTGGCGGCCATCGTCACCGCCCACCAACTGGGGCTGTAACGACACGCTGGCCATATGAAGAGGCCCCGCCATTGCGGGGCCTTGTTGTTTTGCGACTTTCCGGTGGCACAGACCAATGCACAGCCGTTACCCGTGGTAGTCGGCGGGATCGATACCCAGGGTTTTCAGCCGCCGCCAGAGGGTGGTGCGGCCTATGCCAAGCTGCCTGGCCATCAGACTGACCTGCCCCTTGCAGGCGTGAGCGGTGCGCAGGATGGCCTGGCGCTCCAGCTCGGCCAGGGTGAGCAGCGGCTGCCCGACCACCTCGTCTTCAACCAGCCGATAGCCATGACGAATGGCGGCCGGCAGCGCCTCCGGCGGGATCTGCGCCTGGCTGGAGTGAAGCAAAGCATGCTCGATGGCGCTGCGCAGCTCTCCCAGATTGCCGGGCCAGGAATAGGCCAGCAGACAGTCGAGGGCCGCCGGGCTGAAGTGGCGCACCGGCTCACGCCCCTGCGCCGCCAGCTGCTGGCTGATAAGCCCGGGCAGATCCGCCGTGCGCTCCCGCAGGCTCGGCAACCAGAGCTCGCACGCCTGCAGGGCATAGAGCAGCTGACGGCCGAAACGTCCCTCCTGCACCTTCTGCTCCAACGGGGCGCTGCTGGTGGCGATGATCCGCACCTTGAGCGGCAACACGCGAGCCGAGTCGAAGCGCTGGAGGCGACCTGTCTTGAGCAGCTGCAGCAGGGCTGCCTGCATGGGGGCTGGCAGAAACTCGATCTGTTCCAGCACTAGCGTGCCGCCGTGGGCCAGCTCGAACTTGCCGGCCCGCTCCTGCCCTGCCTCGTCGGAACCCATCAACTCCAGCGCCATCCGCTCGCTCGGCAATGCCTGACAATTGAGGGTGACGAGGGGGCCGGCGGCCCGATCGCTGCCGAAATGGATGGCCTCTGCCAGCTGGGCCTTGCCCACCTCCTCCTCGCCGCGCAGCAGGACTGGCCCCTGCCCCTGAGCCGCCTGACGGGCGTAGCGCAGCAGCTTGCGCATGGCGCTCGACTCCCCCACCAGCGCCGACAGCTCAGGCACCGTCTGGCGCAACTGATGGATGGCCCGCAGCCTGTCGACAGGATGGAGCAGGACGATAAAGCTGATCCCATCCGGCCCGGGCAACGGCTTGAGGCTCACCAGCGCATTGATGAACTCCCCTGTGCCCGTGCGCTCCAACGTCACCTCCACGTGGCTGAGCGGCGTCTGCCCCTTGATGGCGAGTTGCAGTCGCTGGGGCAGCAGCAGGTGCTGCTCAAGCGGCTGGCCGAGGCAGAGATCCGGCTCGAGCCGCAACCGCCTGGCCGCCAGAGCGTTGAGGTAGCGCAGCCGGCCCTGGGGATCCCAGGCCAGCACGCCGTCATCCATGCCATCAAGCAGGGCGTAAAGCTCGCTCAGATGGTGCTGGGACTCCTGCATCAGGCGCTCCGCCTGCAGCAGATGGGCCAGTTCGCGGCCGGCACTGACGGTGAGCGCCAGATCCCCCGCCGTCGCCGCCTCCACCTTGCAGATCAGGGCAACGATGGCGACCTGGCGGCCATTGCTGTTGTAAACCGGGCTGGCGCAGCAGTGCCAGGGATGCAGGGTGTGGTTGAAATGCTGGGAGCCGCTGACGCAGAGCGGCATCCCCTCCAGCGCCGCCAGATTGATGGCGTTGGTGCCGATGCGCCCCTCGCTGAAGAAGGCGCCGGGGCCAAAACCCAGCGCATCGAGCGCCTTCAGGGTCTCGCCGTGGCCGGTGCGGGCCAGCAGGCAGCCGCTCTCGTCGGTGAGCAGCAGGGCGCAGGGGCGTTCTTCCATAAATTCGTAGAGATCTTCGAGGGCCATCTCGCCGGTGGTGAGCAGCTCCCGCTTGCGCTGACGCAGGCTTTGCAAAGTCTGCCCCCTGGCGCAGTGAGGCGGGTGCCAGAGTGTCGCGCTGGTCTGGTGGGCACAGCGCAGCCAGGAGGCCTGCAGATATTCCGGCCAGGGTTGGTGCGACTGGGAAAGAGACGAAAGGCTCACGGCAAGATCCGGCAAAAGGAGAAACCTTCATTTAACCACCCTTGCCGGCCAGATTCAGTGACCTGTCTCAGAGGGTGGTAACCCCGTCCTTATTCCGGGCGGGTTCACCGTCGACACATTGCTGACCGAGCCAGTGGCAGAAGGCGCGGTACTCCTTCGCTCTCTTGATATATCGTCCCGATCACACTACTGGCTTGTTTATGAAGAGGAGGCCAGATGGCACTTTCCATTGCCGCCCCTTAAGTGTATTTTTGCTCAGTAGCGAAAAATGGAGCCAAAGGGAAATGTTTGGCGAATGCGTTCAGCACCAGAGATTTGTCGACAATGCTGTGATTTAAAATGTTTTTTCGTGGCGGCGGTCAGGGTAAACCGGAGTTATATGGAAGGCTCTATCAACGGATTAGTACCGCCTTCCATCTAATCACTGTTAGGCGATATGGAGATCATTTAGAATATGTATGAACAATTAAAAACAGAGTTTCAAAATAAAGGAATTCCCGTTGATAAAACTGATTTTTATGATCACCCTAATTTTTTAAAAGCAGAACAAAGAGATCCTAGTTATTTAATCAAATTCGCTAAGTTTGTTGACTCGCAACCGTATTCACATGAATACCTTGAAAAAGCCGAAGCAATAATTCAGGAAATCGTGAAAATATTGAGTTATGAGTTAAAGGAAAATGGACGCGAGGGAGCTTGTGTTGATATTACTGGGATACTAGCCCGAATACTTGAACGCAAGGGTGTCTGGTGTGCTTGTATTAAAGGCTCTACAACAATTGAATTTCCTGAAAACTCTGGCGAAGAGACAACATATTATTGGTCTGCTGACAACGGCAGCTTCACTGCTGGTCATGCTTGGGTTTATGCTCCTCCATTTTCAATCGTCGATATATCGTTAAAACAACAACCGTACTCAGGTAATAAGAAGAAATTTATACCCGAGATAATTCTTGTTAAAGAAGCAGAACAAGCTATTTCTGAAATAGAGGATATAATTAGCCCTGAGGTCAGATTTCAAATGCTAAGCCAAGGAGTTCCTCATAGTAGTATGTTGATTCTTGGAGCATCAGAGCTTAAGACTGTGCAAAGTTCTTTTCCGGCACAGCTAGTAACTATTGGTGATACCAAGTTTAAATATTCTCCTGTTGCAGTTCATGCTTCAATTGAAAGTTTACCAGATATGAGAAATATGATATTTGATGGTTTGTTCCCTTTTGATATGTACAAGAAAAAGATCGAAAAGCAGGTTGATAATATCGCCTAACAAACTGTTCAAGAGGGATTCGCAACGCATGGCATTTTTACTATGCGTTGATTTTAGTAATTAAGGAGTATGCGGCGGCTTTGGTATTGCGTTGCTCATCCCTTAACAGGGCGTTAGATAATTAATCAAGAGCTAGCTAAATCTGGAGATGATGATGGAAAACATGACACAAGAGCAAATTGAAAAAATCAGGAAGCAAGCAACAGAAGAGGTTTCGTCCGTCCTTAATTCTTTAGAGAATGATTATCCGGGCATTACTGAGGGATTGGCTACTGTATTGGGTTCTGGTACAGGAGCCCTAGGATCATTGGGGGCTCTTTATTTTGGCGGCAAAGTCGTCGGGCTGTCTGCTGCAGGCATAACATCAGGCTTATCCGCAGCAGGCGCACTTGTTGGTGGTGGGATGGCTGCTGGAATAGGCGTTCTTGCTGCGCCTGTTGCAATCCTTGGCGTTGGGGCATATGCCATTGCTAAGAAGAAGAAAAATGCAAAGCTGGCAGTGGCTTTGGGCACCGCAATTCGAAAACTGTATGATGTGCAAGAGAGGCTTTTGAAAAATGCTGAATTCTTCAAAGAAGAAATAGCAAGTATTAAAGCAACAATAGACCTCCTTACAAAGAAAAAACCAAAATGAAAAAAGACCCGTATCAGAAAGATTTGAAAGCAATAAAACTTTTGCAGGAAAGGTCATCTAAAATATCTATAGCTCATGAATCAATAAATACTGATTTAGATTCAATAAAGGCTGCACTGTCAGGACTGATAGATAATGAAAAAGAACTAAATTCCTCAGATTTTATTAAGAGTAAGGAGAAGTATTTAGAGTCTATGTCTCGGCCTAGCCAGTTGGTAGAGTCGAGTTTAGAGCAGATTTATAATGCGGCTGAAAATGCTTTTAAAGACAGTGTTTTATTGAGTGATGTGTTGACTGTGCAGGATTCAGTGGAAGTTAGCAATAAAATTAATCTAAGAGTAAAAGCATTCAATGACCAATATGGATTAGATGGATGGGATTATGCTATCGCAGGGTCATGTGGTCTTTTTGCTGCAATGTTGGATATCCTATTCGTTAAAGCTCCACCTAAGCCTACAGTAAAATGGGAGAAGGAAGTTGATGGCGTCTTCAATAAATGGGTTCAACAAGCTTTCAACAAGATTCTTCCTCCTGATTTAAGTGAGGCTCTTAGCAAGGCCAATCCGACTGGTGCGCCAGACTCCTCTACTATTGCCGACCTTGTTGGTGCACCGCCAAAATCAATCAATCCAACAAATCATAGGCTAAGATCTTTAGCACATGACCCAATTTTGGGATTCATATTTGGCGTAATGGATATGTTAAATGGGACTTGCACCATTGTGGTTAATGGTACTATAAAGAGTTTTCCTAGCACAAAGCCAGCTACAGAGGGAAGTATTTTTCAGCTTCTGGGAAGAATGCTAGGCCATTTGCTTTCGGATGTTAATGCACCTTCTGCGAATGGCAATCGTGGAATGGGTTTGCCAGCGCCTTTCATGGGTATCCTACGCATGTTTGAAGGAATACCTGTCGGCGATTCAAACTTCGGGAAACAAATAGAGTGGATGTATGTAAATGGATATGACTTTAGACAATTTGTTGTGACCAGCATTCCAATGGCGATAATGGAAGTAATACTGCGAGCTTTTTATGCTATAAAACAAATGAAATTGTATGATAAACCTTTTGGTGAATCACTTATTGATACAATTCCATTAAAAATGAATCCACGCTTCAGAATAATGCTTGCTTTAGCTTATGGAACTAGCAGTTCAGTTAATGCCGGAAAGGTTTATGTCACAAAAAATATTTTGGATGCGAATTATGCTTCATGGATGGGGCTGGCTTGGAATGGTTTTCATGCACTTAAATGGGTTGCTTTTGATCGTCATCTCAAGTTGTGGGATGGAGTTGCGCAAAAAGAAATTGAAGATATACAAGATATAGTTACTGAGTTGGATGATTTATCTGATCGAGCCTCACAACTTCCAATATAGGCAGAGTATCTAACAAGACCATGAAATTCGCTCCCTACGGTCGCCGGACGCTCGTTCCTCGTGCCGTTTATGGCAACGGAAATTGGGACACCCATCGTTCTGAGCAAAACGCCGCGTAGCCAGCACAGCCAAGATGGATGCTTCTTTGCCGCGGCATCACCCTGTACCAACCGGCCTGACGCTATCGCCATAAACAGAAGAGCCGCCCAATGAGCGGCTCTTTGCATCAGCTATTTATTGTTGAACTTTCACTCAGCCTTGGGCGGTTCAACCACAGCGGTCGCCTCTGGCAGGTGATCTCCTTCCTTTATCCAGGCATCCAGCAAGGTGTAACCCACCGCCAACACCACGGGGCCGATAAAGAGACCGATGATCCCCATGGTCAGCAGGCCGCCGATAACCCCCACCAGAATGAGGATAAGGGGCAGGTCGGCACCGCGCTTGATAAGGAAGGGGCGCAGGAAGTTGTCCATGGTGCCCGCGATCAGCGACCACACCAGCAGGAAGGTGCCCCAGGTGGTATCACCACTCCAGTAGAGATAGCCGATACAGGCCAACAGCACCGGGAAGGGGCCGATCTGGGCAACGATCAGGATGAACATCACCACCACCAGCACCATGGTGTAGGGAATGCCGGCGATCCACAGACCCAGACCTGCCACCGAGGATTGTACGATGGCGGTCACCACCACCCCCATGGCCACGGCGCGGATCGCCTGGGAGGCCAGCACGGTGGCATTGTCGCCGCGCTCCCCCGCCAGACGATGGGCAAAGCGGCGGATGCCGGTCGCGACCATTTCCCCCGAGTGATAGAGCACACCGCAGATCCCCACGGTCAACAGGAAGTGGACAAACAACAGGCCCAGATTGCCGGCCTGGGAGGCGAGCCAACGGGCGGTCTGGCCAAAATAGGGGGCCAGCTTGGCAAACAGCACCTGACCACCGCTGGCCAGGATCTGCTGCCAGAAGTCATAGAGTTTGGCGCCCACCAGCGGGATCTGTTGCAGCCAGAGCAACTCGGGCGGCGGCGAGTGGCTGATACTGGTGCCCAGCTCGATCAGCATGGGCGCCTTCTCCGCCACGTTCGCCAGAGTCATGAACAACGGAATGACGAACATCAGCAACAATCCCAGCGTCATGGTCAGCGCCGCCAGCGTGCGCTTGCCCCACAGCAGGCGCTGCACCATCAGCATCAGCGGCCAGGTCGCGATGGTGATCATGGTGGCCCACACCAGCGCGGGCAGAAAGGGGCGCAGCACCATGAAACAGGAGATGATGAGGATGCTGATAAACAGCACCCCCAGGGTTATCTTGGCCAGATCCACTTTTTTCATATTCATAGCGTTCCCTTATCGGGGCCCATTCCCCGGGGTAGAGAGTCAGTATTCAGGAGAGACAGTATCCACCAGAGACCGGCGCTCAACCAGAGCCCCAGTCCGAAAAAGAGCGACAGCTGGCCGAGCAGGATCCCCAGCGAACTGCTGGTAAGCAGCGGCAGGGCCCACAGGCCGGTTCCCAAAAGTGCTCCACCTGCCAGCGTGACGACACCGGTCAGCACGGGAGGGTGGCCATCTCGTGCCAGCGAAGCGGTTCCCCCCAGCCAAAGCCCGAGGGCAACCACGCCAATCCCAGCCAAATGAGTCGACTGGGCCCAACCAGCACCAATCAAGGCAAACGTGGTCAGCACCAGCCAGCCAGCGGTTCGGGCGTCATGGCGCCAGGCGCTTCGCATCGCCAGCACCAGGGCGCCAAGCAGCAGCCCGACGACCACGTCCGAAATAAAGTGCACACCGAGCCAGACTCGCGCCAACCCTGTGGTGAGAGCCAGCACCAGCGCCAGCAGGGTGGCACGCCAGCGGTGTGCCGGCCACAAGCAGCCGAGCAGCGCCCCCCAGAACACCATGACCGAGGCGGTGTGGCCGCTCGGCATGCCGAATCCCTGAGCACTGCTGGCCGCAAGCTCCGGCAACAAATGGAAGGGACGTGGCCAGCCGATACTCTCCTTGCCCACCTGCACCAGCAGACCGAGCCAGAGCATGGCAAACAGCAGTTGGCGCAACCGTGGCCAGCCCAGCAGAGGCAGCAGCAAAGGTATCAGGGCCAGCTGAAAGCCTCCTGAACCAAACAGGTTGCTGACCGAGAGCCACCATACATCAGGCCCCAGCCACTGCTGCAACCGCACCATCAGAGGGATTTCGGCCCGGTGCAGGGCACTGCCCTGCGCCACGAAGTCCGCTTGCCAGCTCACCTCGCTCTCGGGCACCTCGTCCAGCCGCCCCTGCAACCAGTCGAGCTGATCCGGAAAGCGGCGCTCTGCTGCGGGCAGCTTATCGATGGCAATCAGACGGGCGTTGAGGATCTCTCCACCCAGATTAGGGGCCTGCAGGAGGGAGACAAATCCCGAGCCTTGCTGCGCCACTATCGGCTCCTGGGTGCGGCAGGCGAAGATCTCCGCCCGCTGCCAGCGCCCCAGTGGTTTAATCACCTCGCCCGAGAGTCCGGTCTCTTCATAAAGCTCTCGCAGCGCCGCCTGGACCAGCGTTTCCCCTTCGTCGATATAGCCGCCACTGAGGCTATAGCGGGAAGAGATGCGATCCTGCACCAGCAAGACATCGCCCTGGTGCCGAATCGCGCAAACGGCAGCACTTGGCGCCGTTTGCGGCGGCAATTCGGCCCCCTGAACCGACAGGCCGGCCCCCAGGGCAATCAACAGTAACAACAGGATTTTCAACATGATCCGTCACTCAGACAAGCTGGGTGACAAGCCTCCCAGAAATCCGTCAAACGGGCAATGCCATCGCACCGGTCGCCCCTTGCCAGCCCGGGCTTGCCCCTCACTCCTGCGCCGCCACGATTGCGGTCAGAGGAGTGACTCCCTACTATTGAGGGCTAACCTCAATGTCACACAGCAAATGCTGGAGCCCTTAATGAGACAGTTCGGCTTTTTCCTTGGCATCTCCCTCGGTGTCATCCTGATCCTGTTTGGCAGCATCGTCATCTTCCAGGCCCTGCCCGCCGCCCTCGACGTGCTGGAGATGCCGAGCCGCATCCCCTTCGTGCGCGAGGTCTACACCTGGCTGATGAGCAGCGCCAGCGGCCTGACCGCCAATCTGGAGCAGAACTTCCTGGAGGCGTTCCAGACAGTGCTCAAGCTGATCCTGCTGATCGCCTTCATGTGGGTCTGCGTCAAGCTGGTCAACATGGGGGTGCTGATCATCCGCGCCGGGGTGGATCTCATCCGTACCGCCATCGAACACAGCGAAAAAGAGCAGGGCAACAAGCCGGAACAACAGGATCGTTTCTGATCCCGGCCCCGCCGCCCCTCGATGCCGCCCCACCAGGCGGCATTTTTATGCCTTCGACACCGTGTTGCGCCAAGCCCTGACGTTTATCCAGCCCGGCAATATTTCTCCTTTCCAATCAGCAGGCTGCCAACATGATGGTGACACGGATGCCCGCCAATGCCGGCTCCCCTGTCGCCCGGTTTCTATCCCGGCCATCGCCTCTGGTATAATCGACCGCCTCTTTTCCCCGTTATGGAGCCCGTTCATGTCCAAACATGCAGAAAGCACCCTCGAGGTTCGTCTCGACAAGTGGTTGTGGGCGGCACGCTTCTACAAGACCCGCTCGCTGGCGCGGGATCAGATTGACGGGGGCAAGGTGCACTACAATGGTCAGCGCAGCAAACCGGGCAAACATGTGGAAGTAGGGGCACTAATCCGCTTCTGGCAGGGCCAGGATGAACGGGAAGTGCGAGTGCTGGCCCTCAGCGAGCAGCGCAAGTCGGCACCGCTGGCCCAGCAACTCTATGAAGAGACGGCTGACAGCCTGAAGAAACGGGCCGAGAACAGCGAAGCCCGCCGTTTCAACAGCCAGTTTGCCCCGAGCCCGGAGCGTCGCCCCGACAAACAGGAGCGGCGCCAGTTGCTCAAGGTCAAGCAATACTGACCCGACCCATTTAACGACGGGCTGGCCACCGCGAGGCAGGAGCCAACCCGACCGATTTACCTCACCGAACAACCCAGGAATACATGATGAGCAACCAAGATCTGCTGTATCGCTATCTGTTTGAAGAGTACGAAGTACGTGGCGAGCTGGTCCAGCTGGATCACACCTATCGCCATGTGGTGGAAGCCCAGAACTACCCGGTGCAGGTACAAAAGCTGCTGGGTGAGCTGCTGGTGGCCACCAGCCTGCTGACCGCCACCCTCAAGTTCGAAGGCTCCATCACGGTGCAACTGCAGGGGGACGGCCCGGTCCGTCTGGCCGTCATCAACGGCGACAACAATCAGCAGTTGCGTGGCGTGGCCCGCTACGAGGGCGAGCTGCCAAACGACGACAAGCTGCAGAGCCTGATCGGCAACGGCCAGCTGGTGATCACCATCACCCCGGAGCAGGGCGAGCGCTATCAGGGCATCATTGCGCTGGACGCCGACACCCTGGCCGGTTGCCTGGAGCACTACTTCGCCCAATCCGAACAGCTGGCGACCAAGCTGTGGATCCGCACCGGTTACCATGAAGGTGCCCCGCGCGCGGCCGGCATCATGCTGCAGGAGCTGCCCGCCCAGAGCGAGGATCACAGCAATGACTTTGACCACCTGACCCAGCTCACCAGCACCATCAAGGATGAAGAGCTGTTCGGTCTGGAAGCAGAAGAGATCCTCTACCGCCTCTACCACCAGGACAAGGTGCGGGTATTCGATCCGCAGGCGGTCGAGTTCCGCTGCACCTGCTCCCGCGAGCGTTGCGAAGGGGCTCTGCTGCAGATCGAGAAGGAAGAGGTGATGGATATGGTGCAGGAGCTCGGCAAGATCGACATGCACTGTGATTACTGCGGCGCCCAGTACCAATTTAATGGGATCGACGTCGAAACCCTGTTCAGCAGGGCTCCCGGCAATGATGCAAACAAGTTACACTAATTAAAGGCGGGCAAAACCCGCCTTTAACTTTAATAACAAAAAAATACCCTATTTTATAAAGTTTGATGGCGATCGCTAAACTCTACCACCTAAGTGATAGGATGGACGCCAGATAGAACCCTACAACCTCTGACCCCAGGAGAATACAATGACAATCGTGGCAGAACCCACCCTGGCCCAACAATTAGGTCTGGACCAGTACGGCATCAAAAACAGCCAGGAAATTGTACGCAACCCCTCTTACGAGCAGCTGTTCGAAGAAGAGACTCGCCCCGACCTGGAAGGATTCGAGCGCGGCGTAGTGACCGAGCTGGGCGCCGTCAACGTCAACACCGGTATCTTCACCGGCCGCTCCCCGAAAGATAAATATATCGTCAAAGACGCAACTACCCAGGATACTGTGTGGTGGTCTGACCAAGGCAAGAACGATAACAAGGCCATCACCCCGGAAGTGTGGTCACATCTGAAATCCCTGGTAACCAAACAGCTCTCCGGCAAGCGCCTGTTCGTGGTCGACGGCTTCTGCGGCGCCAACCCGGACACCCGCCTGGCCGTGCGCATCATCACCGAGGTGGCCTGGCAGGCACACTTCGTGAAGAACATGTTCATCCGCCCGAGCGAAGAAGAGCTCAAGACCTTCAAGCCGGACTTCGTGGTGATGAACGGTGCCAAGTGCACCAACCCGAACTGGAAGGAGCAGGGCCTCAACTCCGAGAACTTCGTCGCCTTCAACATGACCGAGAAGATGCAACTCATCGGCGGCACCTGGTACGGTGGCGAGATGAAGAAGGGCATGTTCTCCATGATGAACTACTTCCTGCCCCTACGCGGCATCGCCTCCATGCACTGCTCCGCCAACGTGGGTCAGGACGGCGACGTGGCCATCTTCTTCGGCCTCTCCGGCACCGGCAAAACCACCCTCTCCACCGATCCCAAGCGCCAGCTGATCGGTGACGACGAGCACGGCTGGGACGACCACGGCGTGTTCAACTTCGAAGGGGGCTGCTACGCCAAGACCATCAAGCTCTCCGAAGAGGCCGAGCCGGACATCTACCACGCCATCCGCCGCGATGCGCTGCTGGAGAACGTGACCGTGGCCGCCGACGGCACCATCGACTTCGACGATGGCTCCCGTACCGAGAACACCCGCGTCTCCTACCCCATCTACCACATCGAAAACATCGTCAAGCCGGTCTCCAAGGCGGGTCATGCCACCAAGGTGATCTTCCTGACCGCCGATGCTTTCGGTGTGCTGCCGCCGGTCGCCAAGCTGACCAAGGAGCAGACCAAGTACCACTTCCTGTCAGGCTTCACCGCCAAGCTGGCGGTACCGAGCGCGGCATCACAGAGCCGACTCCGACCTTCTCCTCCTGCTTTGGCGCGGCCTTCCTCTCCCTGCACCCGACCAAGTACGGCCAGGAGCTGGTGAAGCGGATGGAAGCGGCGGGCGCCGAGGCCTACCTGGTCAACACCGGCTGGAACGGTACCGGCAAGCGCATCTCCATCAAGGACACCCGCGCCATCATCGACGCCATCCTGGATGGCTCCATCGAGAAGGCGCCGACCAAGGTGCTGCCGATCTTCAACCTGGAAGTGCCGACCGAGCTGCACGACGTGAACCCGGCGATCCTCGACCCGCGCGACACTTACGCCGACAAGGCCGAGTGGGATGCCAAGGCTCAGGATCTGGCCCAGCGCTTTATCAAGAACTTCGAGCGCTTCACTGACAACGACGAGGGCAAGCGCCTGGTGGCGGCAGGTCCGCAGCTGTAATAACTCCTCGCGACGAGTGAATCATGCCGGTCAGCCTTGCTGACCGGCATTTTTGTTTTTTACACAAGCTCCGAACGCTGCTGGCATTGGGCTGGACGCCCGTAAACCTTGCCTTGCTCGCCCCAACGGGGTAGATTCAGCCAAACTTTATACAATATACAATTTCGTAACGCGCTATCGTGACCCTGCCATGACCCCACCCTACAAGACCCGAACCCAGATGGTGATGGAAAACCTCCGTGGCCGGATCCTCCGTGGGGAAATTCCCGCCGGCGCCCCCTTGCGCCAGGATGCCATCGCCAAGGAGCTGGCGGTGAGCCGCATCCCGGTGCGGGAAGCCCTGATGCAGCTGGAGGCCCAGGGGCTGGTGAAGTTCGAAGCCCATCGCGGTGCCGTGGTCACCATGCTGGACACCTCGGCCATCGAGGAACTGTTTTATTTGCGAGCGTTGCTGGAAGCCGATACCCTGTTTCATGCCGTCGACAAGATGACCGAAGCCACCTTCGCACAAGCGGAGGCGATCCTAGCCCAGTTCGATCACGCCCTGGAGTCAGGCACCCAGATCGAACACTGGGCCGAGTTGAACCACAGCTTTCACGCCACCCTCTATCAGGCTGCCGGCCGCCCCCAGGCACTGGATCTCATCGCCCAGATCAACCTGAGCTGTGACCGTTATGTCCGCTTCGAGCTGCTGTTTGCCAGCGATGGCGTGGACAAGGCGGAGCGTGAACACGCCCAGCTGCTGGAGCTGTGCCGCGCCCGGCGCAAGCACGAGGCGGTGGTGCTGCTCAAGCAGCATATCGAGGCCGCAGGCCAGTCGATCAAGCGGATCCTGGACAGCAGCCACAACAACTGAACACTCATATAGCAACCATCTGGCATAACGATATGAATAATTTCGAGTTGATTGAAACCCGCGTCGCCCAGGTCAGGGCCGAGCTGGCCATGCAGGAGCTGGACGCCTTTATCATCCCCCACGATGATGAGCACCTGGGTGAGTACATCCCCGCCTACGCCGAGCGACTGGACTGGATCACGGGTTTCAACGGTTCCGCCGGCGTCGCCATCATCATGGCCCAGCGCGCCGCCCTGTTTGTCGATGGCCGCTATACGGTGCAGGCCCGCATGCAGACCCCTGCCGAGCTGTTCGAGTTTCTTCACCTGAATGACAACCCCCACGTGCAGTGGCTGGCCGAACAGCTGCCGTCCGGCGCCCGGGTCGGTTTCGACGCCCGTCTGCACAGCCTGACCTGGTACAAGCAAGCCAAGGCGCTGCTGGCCGAGCGCGGCATCGAGCTGGTGCGCGTCGAGCAAAACCCCATCGACCTGCACTGGACCGATCGCCCCGCGCCGACCAAGAGCCCGGTCATTCTCTACAGCGAGGAGCTGGCCGGCCAATCCAGCCAGTCCAAGCGTGAGCTGCTGGCGGCGGATCTGCGCAAGCGCGGTCTGGATGCGGTGCTGCTGACCCAGGCCGAGCCCATCAACTGGCTGCTCAACCTGCGTGGCCGCGACATCGAGCGCTTGCCGGTGGTGCTGGGCTTTGCGGTGCTGTACGCCAACACCACTGTGGATTTCTTCGTCGATACCGACAAGATCGACTGCTTCGCCTTCAGCCAGCACGTGGGTCAGGACGTCTCCGTCTACCCCATCGACAAGCTGGGTGACGTGCTGGTACGCATCGGTGAGGATCAGCAGAAGGTGCTGGCCGACCCGGACAGCGCCAATGCCTGGACCCAGCTGGTGATGGAAGAGGCGGGCGCCATCCTGGTGGCCGGCCAGGACCCCACCATGCTGCCGAAAGCCTGCAAGAACGAGGTGGAGCTGGCGGGCATGCGCGCCGCCCACCTGCGCGACGGCGTGGCCGTGACCCGCTTCCTCGCCTGGCTGGATCGGCAGATCGCCGCAGGCTCCTTCGAGGGCATGGACGAAGGCACCCTGGCCGACCAGCTGGAAGCCTTCCGCCGCGAGCAGGAACACTATATCGAGCCGAGCTTCGATACCATCTCGGCGCTGGGCCCCAACGCCGCCATGTGCCACTACCACCATGGCAACGGCACACCGCGCCCCTTCGGTCAGGACAGCCTCTATCTGGTGGACTCCGGCGGTCAGTATCTGGACGGCACCACCGATATCACCCGCACCATCAAGGTGGGCGAGGTGACCGACGAACATAAGGCCATGTTCACCCGGGTGCTGCAGGGCCACATCGCCCTGGATCAGGCCCGCTTCCCGCGCGGCACCGCCGGTATCCAGCTCGACGTGCTGGCCCGCATGCCGCTGTGGCAAGCCGGCTACAACTATGACCATGGTACCGGTCACGGGGTCGGCCACTTCCTCAGCGTGCACGAAGGTCCGCAGCGCATCTCTCCAAAAGGGAGCATGGTCCCCCTGCAACCGGGCATGGTGCTCTCCAACGAACCGGGTTACTACCGGGAAGATGCCTTCGGCATCCGCTGTGAGAATCTGGTGGTGGTGACCGAGCAGGAGCAGGTCGGCGAGCTGCCGATGCTGGGCTTCGAGCGCCTGACCTATGTGCCGTTCGATATCCGCCTCATCGATCGCAGCCTGCTGAGCCAGGACGAGTTCCGCTGGATCAACGAATACCATGCCGAGGTGTTCCGCCGCCTGAGCCCGCTGCTCGACGGGGACGATCTCGCCTGGCTTGAGCAGGCAACCAGCCTCATCTGATGACACAGGGCCCACGGGCCCTGTTTTTTTGCCCCCCCTTTTGACCTGTATCAACACCCTCGGCGGGCGGGTCAGGAAAATGGCGCTCATGAAAAGTCATCATGCCAGCCCAGCCGGGGGCTCACACGCTGCTACCCACAGCGAGACGAGTGACCACCCCAGACTGATGCGCGAGCAAAAGACGGTCAGCGCCATGATCCGCCTCTACTGCCAGCATCATCACCAGGATCCCCATTGCCAACGCTGCCACCAGCTCAGGGATTTTGCCTACCAAAGGCTCAATCGCTGTCGCTATGGCCACGATCACAAACCGACCTGCGCCAACTGCAGCATTCACTGTTACGCCTCCGCGATGCGCAAGCAGATCCTCCAGGTCATGAAATGGAGCGGCCCGCGCATGTTGTGGCATCACCCCTGGCTAACCCTGCGCCACCTGCTCGACCGCTTGCGCAAGGCCCCCAAACTGCCCCACAGTCGCCCGCTGCCCCCCTGAATGCCCCCTTGCATCGGGCAAGGGATGGCCAGTACCCTATGACTCCTTTATTGCCGTTGACCTCCCGCTCAACGGCGAACTGCTGCAACCATGGAGTCCTGATGCACCACACCCCGCCCGTTTTGCGCACCGCCACCCATGCCGACATGCACGGGATCTGGCAGATCGATGCCAAGGTCTTTGGCGAGGATCTCTATCCGGCCTTTTTCTTCCGCCAGGCCATGGATCTGTGGCCACAGCTGCTGCTGGTGGCAGAGCATGAAGGGCATCTGGTGGGCTATGTGCTGGGGGGATTTGGCCAGGATCGCGCGCAAGGCTGGGTGCTGTCGCTGGCGGTGCTGCCAGAGGCACGCGGATTCGGTCTGGCCGAGCGGATGATGCGCCAGATGGAGGTCAACCAGCGCGCCCTGAACGTCGACGAGCTGCGCCTCACCGTCGATCCCGCCAACCCGGCCCAGCGTCTCTACTACCGCCTCGGCTACCAGTTGATGGAGGAAGTCGCAGGCTACTTCGGCCCGGGAGAAGATCGTCTGGTGCTGGCGAAAAAACTCTCTGGTACAGGCTGGATTCAAGGACAAAGCCACCCTCAGGACACATAATTGGTTACATTTTGCCAATTTCATGTGCAACCGGGTTGGAGTAGAGTGCGACTCACCAACCAGATTGTTCAAATTGTGTGCAGTGCAGGAGAACCACCATGTTTAAACGTATGACCATCATTGCCATGCTTGCCGCCACCACCATCACTGGCTGCGCCAATAGCGATGTTTACTCCGGCGATGTCTACACCAAGGATCGCGCCAAACAGGTACAAACCGTCAGCTACGGCACCATCATCTCGACCCGCCCGGTCAAGATCCAGGCCGAAGAGAACGCCCTGCTCGGCACCATAGGTGGCGCCGTGGTCGGCGGCCTGCTGGGCAGCACCATTGGCGGCGGTACCGGCCGTGACCTGGCTGCAGCCGGGGGCGCCATCGCCGGTGCAGCCGCAGGCAAGGCCGCCGGAGACAAGTTCAACCAGGTTGATGGCGTCGAGCTCGAGATCAAGAAAGAGACCGGGGAATCCATCGTGGTGGTCCAGAAAGCCAGCCCGACCTTCGTCCCGGGCGCCCGGGTTCGCATGACCCAGGGCAACGGCACCATCAACGTCGCCGTGGTCAACTAAGCAGCTCCCCCTCTCTCGATAACAATGAAAAACCGCCGGTCTCCCGGCGGTTTTTTGTGTTCTGGCATAACCAGGATCACATGCTGTAGGCCTTCTCGCCGTGGGTGGTGACATCCAGCCCCTCCCGCTCTGCATCGTCCTTCACCCGCAATCCGATCACCATGTCGATCACCTTGTAGGCCACCGCAGCCACGGCGCCGGACCAGAGGATGGTGACCCCCACCCCGATGGCCTGAACCTTCACCTGGGCCAGGATGGAGTAACCATCGGCCACCTGGTTGGAGACATAGTCCCACACCCCGGTACCGCCCAGGTCCGGGCTGGCAAAGACACCGGTCAGCAGGGCCCCCAGGATGCCGCACACCCCGTGCACCCCGAACACGTCCAGGCTGTCGTCAGCGCCCAGCCAGCGCTTGAGACCGTGCACCCCCCACAGGCCGGCTACGCCACTTATGAGGCCCATCACCAGACCGCCACCGACCCCGACGAAACCGGCCGCCGGCGTGATCACCACCAGACCGGAGACGGCACCGGAAGCGGCGCCCAGCAGGGAAGGACGTCCCTTCATCACCCACTCGGCCAAGGTCCAGGAAAGGGCCGCACCCGCTGGGGCCACCCAGGTGTTCACGAAGGCCAGCGCCGCCGTGCCATTGGCCTCCAGAGCCGACCCCGCGTTGAAACCGAACCAGCCAAACCAGAGCAGGGAGGCCCCGATCATGGTCATGGTGAGGCTGTGGGGAGTCATGGGATCGCGACCGTAACCCAGGCGTTTACCCACCAGATAGGCGCCGACCAGACCGGCCACGGCGGCGTTGATATGCACCACTGTGCCACCGGCAAAGTCGAGGGCCCCATGCTGGAACAGATAGCCCGCGGTGGCGTTTGCAGCATCAGCTGCGGCGGCGTCCGTGTAGGCATCGGGGCCCGCCCAGTACCACACCATGTGGGCCAGCGGGATATAGGCGAAGGTAAACCAGATCACCGAAAACAGCAGCACGGCGGAGAACTTGATGCGCTCGGCAAAGGCTCCCACGATCAGGCCGCAGGTGATGGCGGCAAATGCCCCCTGGAACACCACGTAGATGAATTCGCTGATGCCGACCCCCTTGCTGAAGGTGGCGGCGATAGAATCAGGCGTGACCCCCGCGAGCAGCACCTTGCTGAAGGATCCGTAGAAGCTGCCTCCTTCGGTGAAGGCCAGCGAATAACCGTATATCACCCACAGCACGCAGATGAGGGCAAACAGAGTGAATACCTGCATCAATACGCTCAGCATGTTCTTGGCGCGAACCAGGCCGCCGTAGAAGAGCGCCAGACCGGGGATCGACATCAGGATCACCAGCGCTGCCGACAGCAGCATCCAGGTATTGTCCCCCTTGTTGATGGTGATAGTGGCCGCAGCCTGCACCTGAGCGACCTCTTCGGCCCAACTTGGGGTAACCAGCAAGGCAGACAGTATTGGCAAACCCGCCATCATCCATTTTTTGACCATAGAGCACTCTCCTTCCCTGTCGTGCCGGTCCATGACCGGCTCCGTTTCCTTGATTGAATCCGTGGCGGCCGCAGCACTGTTCACGGCTTGCCAAAATCACGCCCGTGCCCGGCACGGGGAGGGGTCTGCACAGGAGCGCCATCATGACTGCTGTCACCGATGGCCGCAGACACCACCTGACAGATAAAAAGCATAAAGTGAGCCAAAAATTAAAACCCAATAAAATCAAGTGATTAACTTACAACCTAGCACTTGACGCACCAAGTTGGCGCACGAGATGCGCCATCCAGCCCTCGACCGCCCCGTGACAGGGCAGGTCATGGCGGGCGCACCAGAACGGCGCAGCCAAATCAGGGGCGCCTCTTGACCACGCGCGAGCCAACATCGGGAAAATCCGTCATCACCAGGAATGATCTGGCTGCGATATGGCAGGAAAACGGGCGTGACCCACGAACAGGACAGATCTGGCTGGATATGAGCGCAGGCATTCGGGAACTGGCGCAAGGAAAGAGTGCAGCGAGAGCTCACTGACACCGGGTATCGGGTCAGGCTCATCCCCTGGCGAAGGGCATCCCTCCCCTGATCATCTGCGGATATGAGACATGGCCGGCCCCAGGAGGCCTAAGTCACATCCTGCTGCTGTGCCAGCAACCCGGCGTTGGCAAGAGCAAAGTCATGCATCTGTTGCAACAGGGGCAGCAAAGCCGTACCCAATTGTGTCAGGGCATACTCCACACGGGGAGGCACGCTGGGGTAGAGGGTCCGGCTGATGACACCGTCACTCTCCAGCTCCTTGAGCTGGGCGGTGAGCACCTTCTGGCTGACGGCGGGCAAACGGCGACGCAGATCGCCAAAACGCAGAGTCTGGCTTTGCAGATGAAACAGGATGGCCGGTTTCCATTTTCCGTTCAGCAGTCGCAATACCTCGTAGGCAGGACAGAGGGGCGGGTTCAAGGCGTGCCTCGCTAATGGTTACTTCAGGGTAACTATGCCACGAAAATGTGCCTTCTTGCAGCCAAAATGCCGGCTTCCTATGATGCGACGAGTCGTATCATTCAACAGGAAGAGCCGTCATGCCCAGTTTGCTGCAAATCCATTTCACCTTTCCCGCCGAGCAGATGGGGCCGGCACTGACCGAGGCCGCCGTGCCGCTGGCCGAATCCATCACCCGCGAGCCCGGGTTTATCTCCAAGATATGGACGGAGAACCCGCGCACCGGCGAAGCGGGTGGCATCTATCTGTTCGAGGATGAGGCGAGCGCACGGCAATACGTGCAGATGCACGAACAGCGAGTGCTTGCCATGGGCGCCAGCGACGTGCAATACAAGCTGTTCGACGTCAACGAGCCCCTCAGCCGCATCACATTCGGCATCAAGTGATCCGCTCGCCCCGCCGCCCGATCGGGGCGGCGCTTCGCTATCTGCTCCCCCTATTCATCCGCTATTAACCTTGCCCCCGTATTCTGACGCGCAACCGGGTCATGGTGACCCTCAGCACTCATCAGAAGGACATCAGGCATGGTTGCCGCGCAACTCAAAGATCCACAAAGCACGCTCTCGGATACCCTGCGATCCACGGCACACGCCATCGACGAGAGCCACATCAGCCTGCGCCAGATGCTGACCCTGGTGGGGGAACAGGGCATGCTGCTGTTTTGCGTGCTGCTCACCGTGCCCTTCCTGCTGCCGGTCTCCATTCCGGGCGTCAGTACTCCGTTTGGTCTGCTGATCCTGTTTATCGGCATCGGCATCACTCTCAACCGGGTGCCCTGGTTGCCTGCTTTTCTGATGGAACGCCGCTTCGCTGCGGATCAGCTCAAGCCGACCCTGCACAAGGGGGCGGATCTGCTGGCCCGCATCGATCGCTTCATCCGCCCACGCCTGCTGTTGCTGACGGGCAGCACCACCATCAACCGCTGCAATGGCCTGCTGATCATGCTGGCGGCCCTGCTGCTGATGCTGCCTCTGGGTGCCATCCCCTTCACCAACGCCATGCCGGCCTGGGCCATTTTGCTGCTAAGCACCGGCATGCTGCAGCGCGATGGCCTGTTCGTCGCTGGCGGTTATTTGCTGGTCACGGCGACCCTGGTCTGGTTCAGCGCCCTGGCCATCGGCCTGCTGATGGCGGGACAAAATATCTCGACCCTGTTTGGCTGACAGCCAGAAATATGAAAAGGGCGGCCATGGGCCGCCCTTTTTGCTTTGTGCCGGATCCGGTTCGTCAGAACAGATCGTAGATAAGGGCCGAGATGGCAAGCAGCCCCATCACCAGCACAAACAGGGTGCTCGCTCCGCGATAGCGCCTGAGCGCGGGCAAGCGATAGATGGAACAGGCGGGCAGCAGAAACAGGATCACGGCGATGAGCGGCCCGCTGATGCGCTCTATGATGTCGAGCACGTTGGGATTGAGGTAAGTGATGACCCCGGTCACGACGAACAGAATGAGGGAGGAAACCCGGGTAATGGTCGACTCCTTGAGGGAGAGCCCGAGCCCCTGACAGGCGCCACTCACCATGCTCACCGTTCCTTCGCTCACCCCCATGGAGGTGCCGAGGAAGGATTTCGACATGGCCAGGATGGCGATAAGCGGCCCCACATAGGCAATCAACGGGTTGGAGAACTTGTTCGCGAGCGCCGACAGCACGGAGATATTGTCGGTACGGGCCAGCGCCATCTCGGCCTGGCTCAGGCTCATCACGCAGCTCACGACAAAAAACATCACGCTGCCGCAGATCAGCAGGCTGCTGCACTTGATGATGCGTCTGCTGAGCTGGTCTGCATGCTGATGATCCCGCTTCTTCTGGGCGGCGCTGAATGAGGAGATGATGGGAGCATGACTGAAGGAGAACACCATCACAGGCACGATAAGCCAGAGGGATTTCCAGAAGGCGGGATCATGCCAATCCACCGCCTGGCTCTCGGTAAAATAGGAGAGGCTCCACTGGGGCAGCAGATAGAAGGAGAGGCCAAGCAGAAACGCCACCATGGGCAGTGCCAGCACGCTGATGGCCGATACCACTATATGCTTGCCCGCCAGCAGGATCAGGTGCAGACCCAGCATGACCCCGAGTACCAGCCAGCCACGAGGGAACGCGGCACTCCCCAGCTGGTTCACCAGGAAGCTCTGGATCGCATTGGTGATGGAGATGCTGTAGACCAGAATGATGGGGTAAAAGGCCATCAGGTAGACCAGCATCAGCAACTGGCCGGCTCTGGCGCCAAAGTGCTCCACCACCACATGGGTGATGTCTCCCTCCCGATGGGAGCTGGAGAGCACAAACCGGCTCAGCGCCCGGTGAGAATAATAAGAAAGTGGAAACGCCAATAATAAAATAAACAGCAAGATAACCGGGGAGTTACTGCCTACGGTAATCGGGAGAAATAAAGTGCCGGCACCCACTGCTGTGGCATATAGCCCCATGGTCCATACCGAATCACTTTTCTCCCATTTCAACTTTGAAACAGTATTACTCTTTTCTGTAATAGCAAGACTCATTGCGATACATACCTTATTGTTCTGTCATCATTATTTTTATTGGCCAGAAATAACTGGCAAGCGATATTCAATAAAATATCGAATACTTCGTACCATAATAAATCCACCGACATTCAATAATGCACGCCGGGGCAATACGAAAATGCCGTTTTACCATCATTGAAATCATCATCAAGGTCAAGGTTAATAATTCATGACCGTTTAAACCGAGATGTTTCAAAAAACAATAAAATGTATCATTCCAGTCTTGTCAGAGCTGTGCGACAGCGTCCTGATAACATAATGGTAAAACCACGGCTTTTTTCTCAACAAGATTAATGAGACCAGGCCGACCTATTAATATTAACATGATGGCGTAAAAAACCTTCAATAAATAAAATGAGCTTAATTCCACCTCAATGAAATAATAGCGAAGGTGGACGATATTATTAATCGCTGATGGCCAGCCGTCAGCGCGATGGGCAGTGAGCCACCCGGTTGCGCCCTGCCCGCTTGGCACGATAGAGCCACTCGTCGGCGCGCGCCAACGCCAGATTGATATCCTCACCCGGTCGCACCAGCGTCGTACCCAGACTGACGGTCAGCGTAACAGGGTCGGCGGCCAGGGCTGCCACGGCCGCACGGATCCGCTCCGCAATGCGCAATAGCGTCAGTTCGTCCAGTCGCGGCAGCAGTACCAGAAACTCCTCGCCGCCGCTGCGTACAAAGAGATCCTCGCTGCGCAACTGGGTCGCCACACACTCGCAGAAGCGTTGCAACGTCCGATCCCCTTCCTGATGGCCGAAACGATCGTTGACCTGCTTGAAGTGGTCGATGTCCAGCATGATGAGGCCATGACCCTCTCCCTGCTGCAACCGGGCCCAGTGATCGAAGAAGAATCGCCGGTTGTAGAGACCGGTGAGCTGATCGGTTTCGCTTTGCAATTTCAGTCGCTGTTGCAGCTCGTGCTGGCAGGTAATATTGCGGGTTACCCAGACGACCGCTCGCTTCCCCTCATACAGAGAGGGCAAGGGGGCAATCTTGCCCTCGAATCGCTGCATCCCTTGCGGCCCGACGGCTGCATCGATCCCCGCCACCTCAGTGGCCGCAAGATCATATTCCACCACCTGGATCTGGCCACTATCCAGTGCCAGCATCACCTGTTCCATCACCCATTGCGCCATCACCGCAGGCAGTACGTCGAACAGTCTCTTTCCCGTCAGGGGGTTGCCGTCCTGATAGGACTGCTCCTCCATCCCGCCCAGGTATTCGATGTAGTAGCCATCTTCGCTCAGGATAAAGAGAGGATCCGGCAGTTGGGCCATCACTTCATAGAGTTGCTTGACCGAAAGCTCCATTCCGTCTCCTCCTGCGAGCCTCAGGCAGCGAAAGGCTGGCTGACTGTCAAAATATCGTACCGTGCCGGACCCGGAGCGAACATCAAATTCAATCAGTGATGAATCTTAATGCGCAAATAATGTTCAACCTGGTAATCAACCGAGCTCTTTGCCGATATTCAGCAGCACTAGCATGAGAGGCTCTGATTCATTTTGGCATCAGCCATGAGCTGACAGCAGATTGTTTGAGTCTCCAGGTTCCATTAGGCTGATACCCCAGAGCGCCTTCTGGTCCCCGGCCAGGGCTCATCAAGCCTGTACCCACCAACGGAAAAGGAATATCCGGATGAAGAAGACCCTAGTCACCGCCAGGTTCGATGTCGTCAGCCCAGAGGGTGAGCAACTTCGCCTGAAGATTGCCATCCACAGGCCCAGACCTGACACCAGATCCGCCAACGGTGACCATCGCTGCAAGGTGAAGCTTGCCGGCCTGCGTGACAAGACCTTTATCCATGGTATTGATGCCTTGCAGGCCCTGAGCCTGGCGCTGGCATTTGTCGAGAGCGAGCTGCGCGCCTTCTCGGACGCCGGTTGGCAGTTTTATCAACCGGGTTGCGCGGATCAGCCCGTCGATATCACCGCCTGCTACTTCCCGATGCTCTGAGACAAGGTGGCGTGCCACCGACTGCCATGGCGGCTCTGGTGTGAGGAATTGTTGATGATGGCAAGCGAGCAATCACTATCGGCCTCGCTGGCCATAGCGTATGGGCAGGGGAAAGGAACGCGACAGCCGGTATCTACTGAAGGGGGCTGCCATCCCCCCACCGTCCCGCAAGGGTCACCTCTGGCCTGGTGCCGTGGTGACCCCGACAAAGTCCAAACTATCGGCTGGCGAAGCGGCTCGCATTCCAGAGCAGTTCGCCACTGCGCAGATCCATCAGGCTCATGGCAAGCCGATAACGTCCCCCCTGTTGCACCAGATCCCCGTAGAGCATGTAACCCGCACCGGTCTGTCGCCCCAGGCGGACCAAAGAGGCTGGATTGACCCCCCCTTGCTGATATTCGAGCTGGCTGGTGATGGCCGCGACCTGGCCCGGGTCGACGAAGCGAAACTCGCTTTTGGACTGGATCCGCTTGATCATGGCCGCCGCCATGGGGCGCGTGTCGAGAGATTCCCCCGTTCCATTCTGGGGTGGCGTGAGCAGCAGCACAGGGTTGCCATTGGCCAGCTCCCGCACCTCGGGGGCCTGGACGAAGGCATCCGCCATGGCCACGGCCAGCGCGGTCGGTGCCACCGGTTTTTGTACCGGTGGTTTCACCTCGGGTTGAGTCACGGGAGGCTGGGTGACTGGCTCGCTCGGCGCAGGCGTCTGGGGCTCACTGCCGGGCCAACGATAGGGATTGACGCTACACCCGCCCAGCAGCAGGACACTCAGCAACAACAGGGGACGCATTTTCATCTTGTGGATTCTCTCGACAGTAAGGTAACGGCGGCATGTTTGGCTCGCCAAAGTTTCCATGCTAGGTAAATTTTCGGGGAAGATCGATGCCCGCAGCATTGCGGGCGACAGGGGCTGCCCCAGCGATCCGTCCGCCTTCGCAGGCCAGTACAGAAGTCAGTTACAACTCGAAGATTACCCTGTTCTTGCCGGCACTCTTGGCTTGATAGAGCGCCATGTCCGCTCTTCGCAGAAGATGTCCGATCTCGACATCCGCAGGGGTGGAGACTGACGCCCCTATGCTGGTCGTGACTTGAATGGTGTATTCGCCATATTCGATAAGCAACTCTTCAATCAAGGCTCTTATTTTTTCAAAAATATCATCGCTGTCATCATGGGAGCCCCCGGCAATAATCAATGCAAACTCTTCCCCGCCAATGCGGGCAAATACATCATGCTCCCGGACGACGGTGCAAACGGCAGCAGCCAACTGCCTGAGCACGAGGTCTCCCGCCTCATGACCATAGCGATCATTCAACTCCTTGAAATTGTCGATATCAAGAATCGCCACGGTACAGGGAACCCCCGTCAATAACGAATGGGCGACCCGGCTCTGCCCTTCTGCCATGAATGCCCTGCGGTTGTATATGCCGGTAAGATAATCGGTAGAAGCCAGCACTTTCATTTCATCGACTTGCAGATAGAGCTGGATATTGAGGGCAAGCCAATGGGCCAGACACTGTAAAATGACAGCGTCTCTCGTTGAGTAAAAAAATTTATCCTGATGCGCCACATTCAGGGTGCCGATACAGTTGTCACCTTGCAGCATGGGGGCATCCATGCAACAGCCCATCCCCTTGTGATACAACATCTGGCAGTCCAGCTTGTCAGACATGCTCAAATCATCACAGATGGCCAAACGACCCGATGAAAATACACCACCGACAAAGGTATCTTTAATGGGCATAAGAAAATCAAGAGGAATGGCCCGATTACCGGAAATGGAATAAAGCTTCAGGAAATGTTCATTTTCTTTAATTGTAATACTGACTCGTTCGGCTTTAAATAAATGGTGAATCCAGTTTGCCACCACATTCAATACATCTTGCAGTGATTTGGAACGAGATATATCAAGGATAAATGATACTGGCATGGTTATATCACCGCCGGAATTTAATTTATCCAGTTCGGCTGTATCAAGATAACGTTCATTATGCATAACATTCCCCATATATCTCATCAAATAGACTGCATTTAATTGTTCTATCAGCTATAAAATGAACTTCAACTGCATAACAAAACAACCATTCAAATAAATATAGAACAGATAAACCGCATTGTAAATGTCGATTATAAAGTAATTAACTTTATTATTTACTATAGCCAGTCATGTGCAGATTAATAATGAGGAAGCGATATTCTCCGGCCATCCTGGCCCCGTATCCCCATAATGGATCAAAGTGGAACCCTATTTGCGGATGAGATGGCTTGGCAACAAACAGTCAACGCCCGGCGACAGATGGTGACGGCCGACGACAGCAACAGGCGAGCCGCTCGTCACCATGACGAAACGGATAAAAAAAAGCCCAGCTTTTCAGCTGGGCTTTTGTATTGGCTCCTCCTACTGGACTTGAACCAGTGACATACGGATTAACAGTCCGCCGTTCTACCGACTGAACTAAGGAGGAATTGTAAGTGGTGCCCAGAGACGGAATCGAACCGCCGACACGGGGATTTTCAATCCCCTGCTCTACCGACTGAGCTATCTGGGCAAATGGTGCCGGCTACCGGAATCGAACTGGTGACCTACTGATTACAAGTCAGTTGCTCTACCTACTGAGCTAAGCCGGCACACTTCAAACCATTGCGCATGAACGAATTTTTACTTCATGACACCAAAATTTGGTGCCCAGAGACGGAATCGAACCGCCGACACGGGGATTTTCAATCCCCTGCTCTACCGACTGAGCTATCTGGGCGTGGGCGCTATTAAACGGATTTTAAGGCTGGTGGTCAACGGGAAATTTCACTTTTTGTCTCGTTCGTCTCTTTTTTGCTCAACGCGCTCCATTTCCTTCACTTCACCCTCACTGGCCCTGCGCTTGCGCCCCCACACCCTGGGTTCTTCCCCCTTGAGCAAACGGGCAATGTTCTCGTGATGGCGGATCAGGATGAGGCAGGAGAGCAGCGAAACCGGCAAGGTATATTCGGGTTTGAGCAGGTAGGTAAAGAGCGGCGTCAACAGTACGGTAATGATGGAAGCCAAGGAGGAGTAGCCACTCACCAGCAGTACCAGCAGCCAGGTGCCTATCACGGCGCCCCCCATGCCATAACCGATGGGCAGCATGGTGCCCAGCGCCGTTGCTACCCCCTTGCCTCCCCGGAAATGGAAGAAGAGGGGATACATGTGGCCCAGACATGCCGCCACGCCGATAAAGCCGAGATAGACGGGTTTGATTTGCAGAAACCAGGCGAGATAGACGGGGGCCATTCCCTTGATCACATCGAGCAGCAAGACCACCAGAGCCGCCATCCGGCCACCGAGGCGCAGCACATTGGTCGCCCCCGGATTGTGGGATCCGTGATCCCGCGGGTCAGGCAGACCGGTGAAGCGGGAGACCAGCACAGCACTGGATAGTGAACCACCCAGGTAGGCCAGAATAATCATCAAAATCGTCAGGGCCGTCATCTTGGTCGTTTTTACCACGATATGAATGGGGTATGATGCGGGCCACATACGCTGGCTTGGACCCTTTGCCCAACCAGACAGCCTCGGCAAGCATGTCGCCCGGCCAGCATCCCTGCGCTGTCATCACAGCCCATCAAGAGTAAAGAAGAAGTACAGTCATGGACAAGGTGTTTATTCGCGGACTCGAGGTTTTGACCACCATAGGTGTATATGAGTGGGAGAAGGGCATTCGCCAGAAACTCCGGTTTGACCTTGAGATGGGGTTCGACAACCGCCCCGCCGCCGCAACCGATGATATCAAGCTGGCACTGGATTATGCCGACCTCTCCAACCGGATCTGTGAACATGTCAGCGGCAAGGTAGTCGAACTGGTCGAAACTATGGCTGAGCAGGTCGCCACCCTGGTGCTTGCCGATGAGCGGGTACAGTGGGTCAAAGTGACTCTCACCAAGCCAGGTGCCGTACCCAATGCCGAAGGCGTCGGCGTCGAGATCCTGCGCCATCGCACACCGGTAGCGAGCGCCAACTGATGACCACCCTCTATATCAGCCTGGGCTCGAACATAGAGCGGGAGCGCCATATCCGTGCCGGTCTTGATGCCCTGTACGGCGAGTTTGGCGAGCTGCTGGTGTCACGGGTATTCGAGAGCGAGGCGGTGGGCTTCAATGGTCGCCCCTTCTACAACCTGGTGGTGGCGGCGCAGACCGTTCTTCCACTGGCGACCGTCTGCCAGCGCCTGCGCGCCATGGAGTTTGCCCACGGCCGCGAACCGGATGCCAAGAAGTTCGCACCCCGCACCCTGGATCTCGACCTGCTGCTCTATGGCGATCTGGTTTGTGACACACCGATCACCTTGCCCCGCGGCGAGATCCTCACCAACGCCTTCGTGTTGTGGCCACTGGCCGAGCTGGCACCGGCCCTGCGTCATCCGCTCGATGGCCGCACTATGGACGAACTGTGGCACGCCTATGACAAGGCCTCCCAGCGGCTCTGCCCCATTCCCTTTCACTGGGAAGCACCGGCATTGCAGCACAGCTGATCGACAAGGGCACCTCGGTGCCCTTGTCGCTTATGACAGATTAGAAAGCATGATTGGCCCTTGCCCTGTACTGCTGGCAGGATAATTCCCATGAATAAGGAGGAATAGATGCCACTCGATACCATCCATCACTTCAACTGCCAGCTGCTCGCCGATCTGCCCCATCAGCGTTATCAACACGAGCCCATCCTCGATTACGCCACCGACGAGCAGGTCAAGGCACGCCTTGGCTGGCAGGCGGAGTTCAGCAAGACCCTGTTTCTCAAGTTCAAGGATGGCCGTTTCGCCCTGTTGCTGACCCACAGGGACGGGCGGCTGGACAACAAGGCCGTCAAGGCCACCCTGGGGGCCAAGCCCTCCATCTGCACGGCCGAGGAGATGCAGGCGCAGATCGGCTGCCTGCCGGGAGCCGTCTGCCCCTTTCTGCCGCGCGCCGACATCCCGCTGCTGATAGACCCGCAGCTGCTCGCCCATCACGCCTTTACCTGGACCCCGGGTCACCCGGAACAAACCTTTCTGCTGGAAACCGCCCACCTGCCCCGGGTGCTGGCACAGCTGCCCTGCCAGGTCAGCTATCTGCCCGTGGCCATGACCTGAATCCGTCCACTTCTATGGGCCCAAGAGCTGCGTCACCGCTCCGGATGCGCCTTATGCCACGTTCACGACAACCATCCCCCTGAGGACTGTCTTCCCTGCTGCCATGAGGAAGTACTTCCTCACTTTGAGGTCAGCCAGCCACCAACAAAACAACTGCCTGATCCCGAACGGAATTGTCTGGCTTCCTCACAAGCTGTCAGGTGACAGACAAAGCGACAACTTATTGACAATAAACATAATATTAAAGTTTTTGCTCGACTGAACGATAATGACGGGTACTTCCCCTGTTGCTGTGAGGCAGTAATGAGCGTCAAACAGAAGTTACTTTGGTCCGCCTTCCTCATCACCCTGATCCAGCTGCTGCTGGTCGGAGGCCTATCCTACTTCTCGGAGCGAAACGAGCAGCTTGCCATGGCACAGCGACTGACCCAGCAGCTTGACTCCGAACGCACCCAGCTGGCGCTCGACGAGAAGCTATACCTGCTGCGCAAGGATCCCTCCCTGATCACCGAGTTCGCCGCCCAGAGCCAGCGGATCCGGGAGACCATCCAGCTGCTCCAAGGCTACCTGCCTGCGGAGATGGATGCGCACCTGACCGTGCTCGGTGGTGCACTCGATGACTACCAGGCTGAATTCAAACGACTGCAGAGCGAGCAGGAACGGATCGGCCTCACGCCGGAAGCAGGCCTCTACGGCAAGCTCAGAGCTGCTACCCATGCGCTTGAGTCGGCCCTCAAGGAGCGCGACGATCCCCGCCTTGAAGTCATCTTGTTGCAGCTTCGCCGCAACGAGAAGGACTTCATGCTGCGCCGGGATGCACGCTACCTAGATCAGCTGGAAGCCAACGCAACGCCGCTGGCCGAGGCGCTGGCCGCCAATCCGGAACAGGCCGAGCTGCTCCAGCGCTACCGCCAGTACTTCAAGGAGCTGGTTAGCGCTGAACAGCAACTGGGCCTGACCGGCAAGGATGGCCTGCGCGCAAGCCTGATCCAGAAAGAGCAGAAGATGGCCTCGGCAAGTGCCACCCTGCTCAAGGAGCTGACCACTTACGTCAATGCCCAGCATGATCGCCAGACCTGGATGCTGATCATGTTGTGTGCTGTTGGCATCATCACCGCCCTGCTGCTCAACCTTGCCATCGGTCGCAGCATCATGAGTGGCCTCGACAAGCTGGCCGACGTGATGCGTCGGGTCACCAGCAACAACGATCTCACCCTGCGTGCCAGATTGACCGGCAAGGACGAACTGGCCGCCATGGGCCGTGACTTCGATACCATGCTGGATCACTTTCACGCCCTTATCGAACGGGTGAAAGGCTCGGTCGGGCACCTGGAGTCCCAGACCCGGCTGCTGAGCCAACAGGCAGAGCTGACCCAGCAGGCCTTGTCAAAACAGCTTGAGGAGAGCGATCTGGTGGCCAGCGCCGCCACCGAGATGGAATCCACCATCGCCAATATTGCAGACAACACAGAAACCGCCGCCGCCAGCGCCCGCGACACCCACAGCGCCGCCGAACAGGGCCGTGACAGCGTGCAGCAGACCGGCCAGACCATACGTCAGCTCTCGGAGCGGCTGGATGAAACCGGCCATGAGGGTGAAGCCCTGTCACAGGAGAGCCAGACCATCAGCAGCGTGCTGGACGTGATCCGGGCCATCGCCGAACAGACCAACCTGCTGGCCCTCAACGCCGCCATCGAGGCGGCTCGGGCCGGGGATCAGGGGCGAGGCTTCGCCGTCGTGGCTGACGAGGTTCGCAGCCTGGCGATGCGCACCCAGCAGAGCACCACGGAGATCGCCACCATCATAGGCAGCCTGCAGTCACGCACCGCCAGCATGGTGGCGCAGATCGGTGAGTGCCGCGACAATGGCGAGCAAAGCGTCTCGGCGGCCCAGCTGGCCGGAGAGCAACTCAATCTCATCACGGAGCGGATGGAGGCAGTGCTCGACATGAATACCCAGATCGCCACCGCCGTGGAAGAGCAGAGCTCGGTCGCCGCCGAGATCAACCGCAACGCCGTGATGATCCGCGACATCGCCAACCAGGTGCGTGGCCAGGCCGAGGAGTCCTTGTCCGCTACCCTGCAGGTAGAGCAACAGGCCAGCGAGCTGGCCAGCGCCATCGATCAATTCAAGGTCTGAGGCCGCTCCAGCTGGGCAAAGATGAGCGCCGCCAGCATGGAGAGCAGCCCGACACAGAGATAGGTGAGGTGAAAACCCGCCAGCCACTGCCCGCCGGCGGCGTCAGCCCCGGCGGAGAAGAGCCCCAGCAGGCTGGCGGCGATGGCTACCCCCAGGCTCATGGAGAGCTGCATCACCACCGACAGCAGGCCGTTGCCACTGCTGGCGTGGGTCGGGCCGAGATCCTGCAGGGTCAGGGTATTCATGGCAGAAAACTGCAAGGAGTTGAGCGCGCCAAAGAGGGCCAGCCAGCCCAGCAGCACTTCGTAAGGCAGCTGGTTGTCGATAAAGTAGAAGCTGGCGATCATGGCCCCCAGCGCCAGGGTGTTGCCGATCAGAATGCGGCGATAGCCGATGCGCGGAATGAGCTTGTTCACCAGCGTCTTGGTCAGCATGGCCCCCAGCACAGTGGGGATCATGGTCATCCCCGCCTTGCTCGGCGAGAATCCCAGTCCCAGTTGCAAAAACAGTGGCGTGAGAAACGGCATGGCACCACTGCCGAGGCGAGCAAACAGGTTGCCCCAGATGCCGATGGCGAAGGTGTTGGTCTTGAACAGCGCCAGGCTGAACAGCGGTTCCTGCGCATTGGCCGCGTAGAGCCAGTAGCTCGCCATGGCCGCCAACCCGAAGATGAGGGCAAACAGCGCCCAGCCGGTGGAGATGCTGTGCTCCCCCAATCCCTGCAAACCTACCGACACCAGCACCATGCCGATGCTGAACATCACGAACCCCTGCCAGTCGAATTTCGCCGTCTCCTGGCGCAGATCCGGCATGAAGTGCCAACTGGCGAGAAAACCGAGTACCCCCACCGGCAGGTTGATGAGAAACACCCAGTGCCAGCTCGCCACCTCTACCAGCCAGCCCCCGAGTGCCGGCCCCATCAAGGGGCCAAGCAGCCCCGGAATGGTGACGAACGACATCACCCGCAGCAGTTCGTGCTTGCTGTAGACCCGCAGCACCGCCAGCCTGCCCACCGGCATCAGCAGGGCACCGCCTATCCCCTGCAACACCCTGGCCGCCACCAACACGGGCAGGGTATTGGCGGCAGCACAGGCCAAAGATCCCAAGGTAAACAGCAGGATGGCCGTCAGATAGATGCGACGGGTGCCGAACCTGTCCGCCAGCCAGCCGGAGGCAGGGATGAGCAGCGCCACCGTCAGCATGTAGGCGATGACCACGGACTGCATCTGCAGCGGGCTCTCCCCCAGCGCCTCGGCCATGCTGGGCAGAGCCGTATTGAGGATGGTGCCATCCAGTGTCTGCATAAAGAAACCGACCGCCGTCAGCAGAGGCAGCCACTTGCGCTGGGCCGGGGTAACCATGTGTGTGCTATCGGGCATGAGCAGCCACCTCCTCTTCAGACAAAAAAAGACCCGCACGAAAGCGGGTCACATCAGACTATCAGGCATCCGGCTGGCCGAGCATGGCTCTGAGCTGCTCTTCCAGACTGGGTTCGGGCGCCTTGAGGGTGTCCAGAAACAACCGCTCTATCCCCGCCTTGTCCTGGCTCTTCACGATGAACACCAGCCGCGACTGGGCCTTGCCCTCCGGCCACTCCCCCAGCGCTTGCAGTGGATAGAGCTGACCGTGCACGCCGTGGATCACCACCGGCTGGCTCTCCCCTTCCAGTTGCAAGATCCCCTTGAGCCGCAGCAGGGCATCGCCGTACTGCGCCTGCACCGCATCGATGGCCGCCAGCAGGCGAGAGGGCTTGAGCGGCTCGCCGATACGCAGGGAAAAACTCTCTATGTTGCCATGCTCGAAATGGGTCGGCACAGCCGTCCCCACCTTGGCGGCGAATGGTTTCATCTTGGGTTGCATCGGCGAGGCCAGCCCCTGTTTGGGGGACTCGGTGCGCAGCCAGGCCAGCAATTGGCGCACGTCGCGCCCCGCCGCCTCGTTGTAGGCGCCCAATTTTTCCAGCACGATCGGTGACAATTCGCCATTGATCACCCACTCGATGGGCGCCGCCGGATTGAGGGCCGCCAGCTGGCTCTCGATCCGTGTCAGGGTCTCCTCATCCACCAAATCCCCCTTGCTCACCACCAGCAGATCCGCCAGCGCCACCTGCTTCACCGCTTCATACTGTTGGATAAGCTGCTGCTCGATATGACCTGCATCGACGACTGTGACTGTGCCGTCGAAGCGATAGCGCTGGGCGATAAAGCCCTCTTCGCGCAGGGTAAACAGCACGGGGGCCGGATCCGCCAGCCCCGTGGTCTCGATGATGAGTCGCTTGAAGGGTTTAATCTTGCGCTGGATGGCCTTCATAAAGAGCCCTTGCAGCGCTTCTACCAGGGAGCCCTGCACCGAGCAGCAGATACAGCCGGAATCGAGCAGCACCACCTGTTCGTCCACCTGCTGTACCAGATGATGATCCAGCCCCACCGAGCCGAATTCGTTGATCAGCACGGCACACTCGCCGAGCTCGGGCTGCTTCACCCAGTGGTTGAGCAACGTGGTCTTGCCGCTGCCGAGAAAGCCGGTCAGCAGGGTCACAGGGATGCGGGTATCTTGCATATCGGTCATGTCAAATCCTTAAAACCTGGCGTGATGAGAGGGCCAACCACGCTCACTTGTTGGCAAACAGATCCGCAAGCCAGCGGTTTTCGAAGCGGCCATGGGGGTCGAGCTCGCCCTTGAGGGCCAGGAAGTCGTGCCAGCGCGGCAGCAAAGCCGGGAAGTCATAAAGATCCATCGCCAGGTGCTTGCCAAAATGCGGGATGCCGCCGAGGGGCTCCAGCAGTTGCTGCAACTCGCGCATCTGCTCCATGGAGCCGTTGACGAAGGTGCCGTCCGCCGCCAGATAGACCAGGAAACCAATCCAGCACACCGACTGGCCATAGGCGGCGCTGAGCCAGGCCTCGGAGGGGCCGGTGCAGCGCAGGATAAAGGGGTAGTGCAGCACGCCGGGGTTGGCCTCTTGCCACGCCTGCAATATCTCCAGCGCCTCCTGCATGCGATGCAGCGGCACCGCCACCTCGCAGTTGATCTGGGGCGCCGGGATCCCCTTGCAGAGGATCTGGTAGACGTTGCCCACCAGGTCCGAAGCATCCTTGAAGCGACGCACCGTCTCGAAGTGCTCCCCCGCCAGCGCCTCGTCCTTGGTGTCCTTCGCCATCTTCTGCAGGGTAGCGTCGATGGTGGCATTCATGCGGGCGTCGATGTCGCCATCCAGCAGCAGCGGCTCGCTGCCCGCGGCCCGGTAGCGGGCCACCTCCTCCTCACTGGCGGGATCCACCAGCCAGATGTGGCTCTCGCCGGTCCAGGCGAACCACCAGCTCTTCACGAAACCGTGTTCGCGGTTCAGCCGCTCGTTGTGCTCCAGCAGGAAGGAGTAGTCGGTGGTGAACTTGGTGCAGCGCATGATGCGGTTCGGCACTGTGCGCAGGGTGACGTCGAGCAGGATGCCGAGCATCCCCATCCCCATCACGAAGGCGCCGAAGCGCGGGTCGGTGCGATCCACCCGGATGATGTCGCCACTGGCCAGCATCACGGTCAGCGCCTCCACCGCGTCACACAGGGCTGACTGGTGCAGCCCCTGGCCATGGGTGCCGGTGCTGAGCGCACCGCCCAGGGTCTGTATGCCGATGACGCCGGGGGAGGCGGGCAGCATCCGCTCCATGGCAATCAGTTCGGCGTAGACGGTGTCGAGCGGTGTGCCTGCCTGGTAGGTCACCGTATCGGCGGTCTGTGCCAGCTGGCCGCGCAAATGGTGCAGGTCCACCAGCAGCGCCTGATTGCCCTCGGCATAGACACTGTGGATGGGTTCGAAGGAGAGACCGGAGCCGATGAGCCGCAGCTTGCGCTCCGGAAATTCGCGCAGCAGCGCCTGCAGCTCGTCGCGATTCTTAGGGCGCCACACCTGCTCCAGCGCCCCGAGCGGATTGGTTCTAGACCAGTTGAACAGCACCTCCCGATTGTCGATCGCCTTGATGCTGTGAAATGCCTGGAACTGAACCGTCATACCGCGCCTCATCTCTATCTGACGTCAAAATGAGCGACGATTCTACCGAAAAGTCCGCGCCAAGGCATGAAAAACAAGCCCTTGCGATCAGGAGGGGAAATGCGTCGTGGCGGCCATTCAAGCACCTTTCGTCATTCGATGAGGAGGAAGTGCGGGCACTTATTTACGCCACAACAAAATAATTGTTTGCTTTTTATTCATTTCACGGCCAGAATGCGCGCCGGCTAGTTAATCAGCCCTGTTTATGTTTACCCTGCAATGCTTCACCTCACGATGAATCCTGTCAGTACCCGCATAACCTTCTTCTGATTTACTCGCCTCGAGAACCGTCAGGCTGTCCGCCTGCGTTGCCCGGCTCTCACGGCGCAGACCCGATCTGCCCACCCATGTGAACCATGCATCCGCATATTCCTTGGCATATTCCTTGAAAGTGCAGACGCCCGTGAGACGGGCTGGGTATTCCTGCGCGCCTGTCAGCCATCTGGGCTGACCGCGCCCATTGACCTGTCATTTGCCAACACAAGGAGCAAACATTTAATTTATATAGAGAAATACCATGATGAAAGCAGTAAAAACACACAAGCCCCTGCGTCGCAGCAAACCCATCAACCTGCCTGTGCAAGAGCACGATGACGATGGGTTTCTGATCCAGTTCAGCACCCGCTTCAGCGGCGGTTTCGCCATCTCCTGTGATGGCATCGCTGGCGAGTTTTCCATCGAAGACCTCCACTGATCCTGCCTGCCACACGGCAGCGCCCGATGCAGACAGGCCGCAACTCACGGCGGCCTCTTTGCGACAGCCATCTCCCTTACAACCGAATAATCAGCCTCTCCGATCAGAGAACCGCTCTCAGATCCGGCACGGCTCGACGTCCGCCGCCTCCAGTAGCAGGCACTCGTCGGCATCTTCTGCGAGCTTAACCAGACGGCTGCGCACCAGCCCCAGCTTGGCCAGCAGGCCAATTGAACGCTCGTTGCCCGGGGTGACGATGGCGATGACCCGCTCGATCCCGAGCCGCTCGCGGCCATCCTGCAAGGCGGCATGTGCGGCTTCGATGGCATAGCCCTGCCCGCGATAAGCAGGCAAAAAGGCATAGCCGATATCCTCGCAGGGCAGGCTGTCGCGTCTGATAAGGCCGCACATGCCGAGCCTGGCGCCATCCTCCCTGCGTTCCACCAGATAGAGGCCGTGACCGTGACGGGCATAGCTGACCGCGGGCCCCTGCTGGATATACTCCTGCGCCTGCTCCAGGGTACGAACTCCCCGATCGCCGATGAAGCGATAAAAATCGGCATCGTTGAGCAATTCGAGGATAAAGGGGGCATCGGCGAGATGCATCTCACGCAGGGTCAGACGGGGTGTGAAGATCATGACAACGGCTCTCAAAACAAGGAGATAGAGAGCAAAGAGTGCTCCCCTCATCCCGTACTGGCAAGCCCGCGCGGCTGCTGGCATGAAAAAGGGGCCGTTCTCGGCCCCCTTTGCAACCCGGTGGCGTCAGGCCGCCAGCAATCCGGCATAGCCATTGCCCTGCTCGCGCAGTGCGGTGAACTCGGCTGCGCAGTCAGCCCAGGGCAGCCCCAGCTTGTCGGCCACCTTGTCAGGCCACTCGGGGGGCGCCGCCTCCCCCACATCCGACTGGGCCGCGAGCACTATGGCCAGGTGAATAAGCCCTGCCTCGGTAGAAAACTCCTTGGCCAGCATGGGGTTGTAGTGGTACTCCACCGCGCTGCAGATGGTGTCGGGAAACTTCCACAACTTGGCCATGGCCGCTCCCACCTGGGCATAGTTGAAGCCGACCACCAGCTCCTCAGCCTTGGCCCGCCCCTTGTGCAGCTCCAGATCCTTGATGTGCAGCACGGTATTTTCCGGCAGCCCCACATGCATGATGAGGCGCCCGAGATCGTGCAGCAGGGCGCAGGTGAAGACCTCCTCTCCTTTCATCCCTTTTCGCACCGCCAAACGGCGCGCCAATTCGGCCACGTTGAAGACGCAACCCCAGAAGTGCCTGAGGTCGAGGCCGGGCACTGCCTTGACCGACTCGGTCAGGCCGCAGGCCAGCACCATGTTGCGCACCATGGCCAACCCAAGCCGTACCGTGGCTTCGTTGACTGTGGCAACCTGTCGACTGCCGCCGAATTTTGCTGAGTTGGCCAGGCGCAGCAACTTGGCCGAAATGACCGGATCCTTGGCTATCTGCTTGCTGATCTTGCTCAGATCCGGCTCCTTCTCGTTGAAGGTCTGGATCAGTTCACGCATCACTTCGGGGATCTGGGGCAGGTTGTGTGGCTGTGCCAGCAGGGCATCTATCGTAGGCATAGGCTTATCCATCCATCTGGTATGTGTGCAAACCTGTTTGCGGGGCAAACGCCTACTAATTATGAGTAACAAGCCAGCGCTATAACGGATTCTTTATTTGCCCATGACTCAAGGTGTTAGCTAGCATTCGGGCTATACTGGCCGCCACATTCACTGTTGCGGATATCCCATGAACGACGACTCTCAGGAATTTTTCGACGAAGCCGCCCTGCTGGAGCTGGTGGACAACCAGCTCGCCGACGGCCAGCCGCCCCAGGTGAAGGCGACCCTGATGCGGCTGGTGATGACGGGCACCCCGCGAGAAGAGGCGTTGCAATACATCGCCTGCGCCCTCGGCGCCGAGCTGATGGCGATGGAAGCCGAACAGGGCCCCTTCAACCTGACCCGTTACGGCGAGTTTCTCGACAGCCTGCCCGAGATGCCCTGGGCCGACTGAACCACGTCTCCGTACGACGAGCAAACAGAAGGGCGGGTGCCGATGGCCCCGCCCTTCTTTCATGCATCAGCTTTTGACCGATCAATACTGGGAGTTGATGATCACCTCTTCCCCCAGCGCCCCCGCCAGCGGCAGTGGCCGGTAAGTGGAGTTGGCCGCCCGCAGCAGGCGGATGCCGCGAATGCCCGCCGCCTGCGCCGCCTTGATGTCCCCGTCGGCATCGCCGTAGAAGACCTTCATCTTTTTATCCTTGAGCCACTGCACCTTGGTGTTCTGCCCAGGCTGGTCACCGGCAAAGATCACCGGATTGAGCCGATCGGCCGGGATCCCCATGGTCTGCTGCATGGTTTGGGTCACCGTCTCGGTGCGGGTGGCCGAGCGCCCGGTGACAAAGTAGATGCTGTCGCCCCGCTTGAGGTGCATGGCGATCAGCGCCTTACCCACCTGTTTTGGCACACTGAACGCATCCCAGCCATTGTTCATCTTCTCCCAGAAGGCGGGGTTTTTGAGATAACTCTCGTCTTTCGGGGAGAACTCCTGCTTGCCGCGATAGAAGCCGGGACTCGAGAAGAGCAGGGTGTCATCGATGTCAAAGCCCACCGCCATCGGCGGCAGACCATCCAGACTGGCGGCAATCTGGGCCAGCGACACCCAGTGAACGGGCGCCTGCTCGGCCAGCGAGGCGGTGGTCACGCCGGCAGGGGCCGGTTGGGGTGTGGCGGTAACGTCGGCAACAGCCGGGAGAGAAAGGACGGCTGCCAGCAGAGAGGCGAGCAGCACGGGACGGGAAACAAATTTCATCGCACGTCTTCTTCTTCAAACAAAAGAGGGGGCTCATGGTGCCCCCATCCCCTTGTCCAAACTGTGAGTTACCCTACAGAAGGGAGCGTTTGACGCCCAATAATCAATCGGTGACTGGCAGCAGGTCGGTGAAGATGAAACCGTCCCGCTCCACGGTTTCCCCCACCCGGATCGCCAGCGGGCGCCGGAACATGGGCCCGTCGTAGGCCAGGGTGTGAAACTCGCCGTTTTCGCCACACGGATCCACTCCCTCGGGCAAGGCGGCGAGCAGGGCCGGATCGAAATCGTGGCCACCCAGACCGGCATCCAGCTTCTTCGGATCCAGCGTGCTGATCCTGGCCTTCATGCCTGCCGCCATCATCTCCCGCGCCAGCTCGGGCGTCTTGCTGCCCCACAGCGGAAATAGCGGCTCTATACCGGTTCCCGCCAGCTGCCGCTCGCGATAGGCCCGCACATCCTCAAGGAAGAGATCACCAAACGCCATGTGACGGATCCCCTGCGCCAGCACATCGGCGATGAAGCCTTCCATGATGCGCGCATAATCCTCGTTGCTACAGGGCCAGGGCAGATCGATGCAGATGATGGGCAGCCCCACGCACTCGGCCTGCTGCAACAACAGTTGCTTGCGCACACCGTGCATCGCAACCCGCTCAAAGGCCTGATTGAGGGTGGTGAACAGCCCCACCACCTCGATGGCCGGATCCTGGCGCAGGCGATGCAGCGCCCAGGCGCAATCCTTGCCGCTGCTCCATGAGAGCAATACCCGTTTCTTTTCCATGATTCTTCCCCCTGACGGGCGTCAATATGCCCCAAAAAGATGCAAGACAGTGTTGCGAATTGCGCGATTTACATACCGGGATGCAAAAGCATACCCTCGAAGAGGAGCGTGTCCCCGGCAAGGATGGGGAACAATAACTAAAAAAAGCGATGGGAAACATAAGGATATGACGACAGCCACACAACACTACGATCACAGTCGCCCCCTCAACCGACAGGATTACAAGACCCTGAGCCTGGCGGCGCTGGGCGGCGCGCTGGAATTTTATGACTTCATCATCTTCGTCTTCTTCGCCGTGGTCATCGGCGAGCTCTTCTTCCCGGCCGATATTCCCGAATGGTTGCGCCAGTTCCAGACCTTCGGCATCTTCGCCGCCGGCTATCTGGCCCGCCCGCTGGGGGGCATCATCATGGCCCACTTCGGCGATCTCATCGGCCGCAAGCGCATGTTCACCCTGAGCATCATCATGATGGCGCTGCCAACCCTGTTGATTGGCCTGCTGCCCACCTATGCGGCCCTCGGCATCGCCGCCCCGCTGCTGCTGCTGCTGTTGCGGATCCTGCAAGGGGCCGCCATCGGTGGTGAAGTGCCAGGGGCCTGGGTATTTGTGGCCGAACACGTGCCCACCCGCCGGATTGGCCTCGCCTGCGGCACCCTGACCGCCGGGCTGACGGCCGGCATTCTGCTCGGCTCCCTGGTCGCCACCGCCATCAACCGCAGCATGAGCCCGAGCGATGTGAGCGAGTGGGGCTGGCGCCTGGCCTTCATCCTCGGCGGGGTATTCGGCATCGTCGCCATGTACCTGCGCCGCTGGCTGCACGAGACCCCGGTCTTTGCCGAGATGCAGGCCAACAAGTCCCTGGCCGAGGAGCTGCCGCTCAAGACGGTGCTGCGCGAGCACAAGGGCAGCGTCGTCGTCTCCATGCTGCTGACCTGGCTGCTCTCCGCCGGGATCGTGGTGGTGATCCTGATGACCCCCACCTACCTGCAGAAGGTGTATGGCATCACTCCCGCCGAGGCGCTGACCGCCAACTCCCTGGCCATAGTCGCGCTCACCCTGGGCTGCATCGCCTATGGTCGCCTCATCGACAGCCTCGGCAGCGGTCTGACCTTCATGCTGGGCTCCCTGCTGCTGGCGGGTTCCACTTATGCCTTCTACCACGGTCTGGTGGCGGGCACGGCCCAGCTGGTGCCCCTCTACATGCTGGCAGGATTTGCGGTCGGCATCGTCGGCGCTGTCCCCTATGTAATGGTCAACGCCTTCCCGGCGGTGGTGCGCTTCTCCGGCCTCTCCTTCTCCTACAACGTGGCCTACGCCATCTTCGGCGGCCTGACCCCCATGCTGGTCACCCTGTGGATGAAGAGCGACGTGCTGGCCCCCTCCCACTATGTGATGAGCCTGTCGGCCCTCGGCTTTGTCATCGGCCTCTGGCTCTGGGTCCAGCAGCGCAACCAGCGCCAGACGCTGCCCCAGGCGGCCTGATACCACTCTCAGTTCAGCCCCGACCCAGGTCGGGGCTTTTTATACGGCCTGGGTTCAGTTTGCAGGGCATAATATAACCACCCTTTCGAAATCGGCCTGGTGCCGGCTTCATCCATCTACCCCTGTTCATCCGAGGCAATACATGTACTTTCAGGTCGTTCTGCTCGCCTTACTGGCGTTGCTGCCCATGGTCAATCCGCCCACCACGGCCACCCTGTTGCTGGGGCTGAGCAAGGGAATGTCGCGAGAACATGTCCGCCGCCAGATCAATCTGGCCGCCATCTACCTGTTCTGCACCCTCTGCATCACCTTCTTTATCGGCTCTTCCATCCTGGATCTGTTCGGGATCTCCATCCCGGGTCTGCGGCTGGCGGGAGGTCTCATCATCGGCTTCATCGGTTTTCGCATGTTGTTCCCGGCACCGAGCCAGGCCGACGGGGTAGATATCAACCAGAGCATCGCCTTCGTGCCGCTCACCATGCCCAGCATGTGCGGGCCGGGAACCATGGCGCTGGTGATCAGCGGCGCCGCCCAGATCGCGGAACTGCCCGATGACTACAACCGCATGACCATCTATGCCGCCATGGTCACCGCCTTCGCCCTGATGAGCCTGCTCAGCTGGGGCGTGCTGAAGCTGGCGGATCCGGTCTGCAAGATCCTGGGCGCCACCGGCATCGACGCCATGACCCGGATCATGGGTTTTCTGCTGGTGTGCATGGGTATGCAATTTTGTATCAATGGAATCAAGGAGGTAGCGCAGGACCCGGTATTCCATGAAGTGCCGGCTACCCAGGCGATCACGGCTCCCGCGCCGGCTCCCGTCAATCTCGAGCAACTGCCGGGTGCCCGCTAGCACTGAGTGAAAGCGTTGTCAGAACAGGCTGACGATCTGCATTGATCTTGTCCCTGATCATGTTATTGACACACAAATGAGTTAGTCTGTTTTTCATACAGACTCTATTCAGAAGGACGCTGGTAGGTTTGTTGGTGAATACCCATTCAATTTCAGGAGAGTATGCTGATGGACAAGATGCTGACCGAAATAGGGAGCCATAGCCTGTTTCACGAGTACCTGAATGTAGTTGGGATCACTAGCCCTTCCCTTGCCAAGATCGAGCAGCGCTGGGAGTACAAGGATCAGGAGCACCTGGTCGCCAAGATCCAGATCGACAAGCAGGGCAATGCCCGCTACTTCATCGACGCCCGCGCCATCTCGGTCAATTGATGCCAATGATTGGATCCGCCCCGGCCAGCTGACCGGGGCTTTTTGTTGCCCGCCGCCAACCCGCCAGCAAAAACCCCGGCACAAGGCCGGGGTTTGAGTTTGCGCTCACCGCATCGATTGACGCTGTGAGCTGGCCAAGCCGACTTACGACGTGCCGCCCACGGTGAGCTGATCCAGCTTGAGGGTGGGCTGACCCACTCCGACCGGCACGCTCTGCCCCTCCTTGCCGCAGACACCCACCCCGCGATCGATCGCCAGATCGCAACCTACCATGGAGACCTGGCTCATGGCCTCGGGGCCGTTGCCGATCAGGGTCGCCCCCTTGATGGGCGCAGTGATCTTGCCATCCTCGATGAGGTAGGCCTCGGAGGCGGAGAAGACAAACTTGCCGGAGGTGATGTCCACCTGACCGCCGCCGAAGTTGGGGGCATAGATCCCCTTCTTCACCGAGGCGATGATCTCCGCCGGATCGTACTGACCCGCCAGCATGTAGGTGTTGGTCATGCGCGGCATCGGCAGGGCCGCGTAGGATTCGCGGCGGCCGTTGCCGGTCAGCGGCACGCCCATCAGACGGGCGTTCTGCTTGTCCTGCAGATAGCCCTTGAGAATGCCGTTCTCGATCAGCACGTTGTAGCCGCCCGGTGTCCCCTCGTCGTCGATGGAGACGGAGCCGCGCCGACCCTGCAGGGTGCCGTCATCGACGATGGTGCAGTGTTTGGAGGCGACCTGCTCGCCGATGCGACCGGCAAAGGCAGAGGAGCCCTTGCGGTTGAAATCCCCCTCCAGACCGTGGCCCACCGCCTCGTGCAGCAGCACGCCGGGCCAGCCGGAGCCCAGCACCACCGGCATGGTGCCGGCCGGTGCGTCGATGGCCTCCAGATTGACCAGCGCCTGGCGCACCGCTTCGCGCACATAGCCAAACGCCCGGCTCTCCAGCCCGTCCAGCTCGAGGAAGTAGTCGTAGCCGAAACGGCCACCACCGCCGGCGCTGCCGCGTTCACGGCGCTCACCCTTCTCGGCGATGACGGTCACCGAGAGGCGTACCAGCGGACGCACGTCGGCGGCCAGGGTGCCATCGGTGGCGGCCACCAGCACCTCTTCATAGACACCGCTGATGGAGGCCATCACCTGATTGATGGCGGGCTCCAGACTTCTGGCAAACTTGTCCATCTGCTCCAGCAGGGCGATCTTCTGCTGCTTGTCGAGTGTCTGCAGCGGATCCAGCGCCGGGTAGAGCAGGTTTGCCGAGGTTCTGGCCCACGCCTTCACCTTGCCCTGCGCACCGGCAGCCGCGATGCCACGAGCAGCGGTCACCGACTGCTGCAGCGCCAGCAGGCTCAGCTCGTCCGAGTAGGCGAAGCCGGTCTTCTCGCCGCAGACGGCGCGCACCCCGACCCCCTGATCGATGTTGTAGCTGCCATCTTTCACGATGCCATCTTCCAGCATCCAGGACTCATGCCAGCTGCGCTGGAAATAGAGGTCGCCGAACTCCACCTGATGGCTCATCAGGCTGCCGAGCAGCTGTTGCAGGCGTCCTTCGTCGAGATCGTTCGGGGCCAACAGGGAGGCACTAACCTGGCTCAATAGACTCAAATCTTTCTCTCCAATCTCGATGCGAGATGTCGTAACAGTTAATTCGTGCGAATCGACCAGAGGGTCGATTGGCGAAGCGTAATCGGACGTCAAAGACACCATCGGGTTCGCGAGCATCCGCTCCCCCCGCCACAGGGCGGATCGAACCTGCGCATGTTCACAGCCACTAGGCGTGTTGCAGCACCGACAAACGGCTGCGTTTCAATTCTTCACCACAGCATCAGAGCAAACGGGCGTGTTACAGCACTGGCAAACGGCTGCGTTTCAGTTCTTCACCACACCATCAGAGCAAACGGGCGTGTTACAGCACTGGCAAACGGCTGCGTTTCAGTTCTTCACCACACCATCAGAGCAAACGGGTGTGTTGCAGCACCGGCAAACGACTGCGTTTCAATTCTTCACCACAGCATCAGAGCAAACGGGCGTGCTCCATCACGGGCATGGTGCGTTTCAATTCATCGACAAGCCCGCCATCCATCTGCGCCAGCACGGTGGCGCGCCCCGCGCTCTGGCAGGCCAGCACCCGACCCCAGGGGTCGATCACCATGCTGTGACCCCAGGTCCGGCGTCCCGTCTCATGGGTGCCCCCCTGGTTGGCGGCCACCACATAACACTGGTTTTCGATGGCACGGGCCCGCAGCAGCGGCTCCCAGTGCGCCTCACCGGTCACGGCGGTGAAGGCAGCGGGCACCAGCAGCACCCGGGCACCGGCACGGGCCAGCTGGCGATAGAGCTCGGGAAAGCGCAAATCATAACAGATGGAGAGGCCGAGGGGACCAAAGGGGGAGTCCACCGTAACGGCAGCATCCCCCGGGCTGAACGTCTCCGACTCCCGATAACGCCCCTGATTGTCGGCCACATCCACGTCGAACAGGTGGATCTTGTGGTAATGCCCCTTGAGCACGCCAGCCGGATCAAACACCAGCGAGCTGGTGTGGATGTGATCCGATCCCGGGATCCTGGTCGGCATGGCCCCGGCTACCAGCCAGATGCCATGTTCGCGGGCCCACGCGGCAAGCTGTTGCTGGATCGGCGCTGCTCCGCTCAGATCGGGGCCGATCGTCTCGGCCCCGTCCAGATAGCCCTGGCGCTCGCCAAACAGGGCAAAATTCTCAGGCAACAGCACCAGCAGCGGCCGTTCGGCCGGCAATGCCGCCAGCTCGGCGGCAATCTGCGCCCGGTTATCCTGCCAGTGACGGCCAGACACCAGCTGTATTGCGGCTAACCACATGACTCACTCCTTGAGATTGGGGGCACCATCAACGCTGGTCCGGCCCGCTGTGTTTGGGGGTCAGCAGGAAGGGGCTGACCTCGTTGGCAGGCAGGGTGGGCGCGACCTCTTCCACCGCCTCTTTCTGCTGCTGGTTGAGCTTGATCCTGGCCCTGTCACGCCCCGCCTCGACCAGTTTGGGAGCGTCGAGGGGACCGGAGATCCAGAAATCGATGCGGGTCACCACATCCACCACGGGCTCCAGCAACTTGGAGAGAGCCAGCACATAGAGGCCGGTCACCGGGGTGAGGGAGAAGGCCGCCACCACCGGCAGGGTTCCCCCCAGATTGGGGGAGAAGCTCAGCTCGTAGTCGAGCCGCCAGCGCACCAGATCAGCCACCCCTTCCCCGCGCAGGTTGCCTGCGGCGCCCTTCATGTAGAAATCGTCGTTGCTCACCTGCCCCTGCTTGATGTTGACCGAGGCCGACATGGATTCAAAGTAGAAGCCCTTGTCGAACACATCGCGAAAATCGAGGCGCAGCTTGCGGATCAGGGAGTCCAGACTCAGCAATGAGAGCAGCCGTGCCCCCTTGTCGCTGACCTCCCGCACTGTCCCCCCCTCCAGCTGGTAGTTGGCGCTGCCCGCCAGGGTGGGCAGGCTCAGACGATAGGGAGCATCCTGCCAGTTCACATCGAACGATAGTGAGCCCGGCGCGTCGCTGATGGGGGAGGTATAGCCAAGGCGCTTGACCAGCAGCTCGCTGTTGTTGCTGGTCAGCTTGCCACGGGCCCGGGTCTGCATCCGCCCGCCATCGTTGCGCCAATCGACGCTGCCGGTCAGCTGGCTGCCCGCCAGTCGCATGTCCAGTCCCTTGAGGGTCAGCCTGTCGGCACCGGGCAGCAGCTCCCCCTTGACCTCGCCCAGCGGCAACTCGCCGAAACGGCAATCCACGCAGCTGAAGGTGAGCCAGGGGATGGCGTCCATGATGGCCTTGTCCTGCTTCGCATCGGGCTCGGGGCGCAGATCCGAACTCTTGCCTGACCAATAGATGCGGGCAAACTTGGCATCGACCGGCTGATTGGGGACAACCGGCAGGCGGATCACCCCCATCACGTCGGGGCTGTCGATCATCACCTCGGTGGCCTGCTTGACCGGCCCCACGGTGAAACGGGTCGCCTTGAGAGTGGCGCTGCCGATATTGGCTCGGGCCAGCTGGCCATCCACCCACCAATCCTGCGGCAGGAAGGAGGGACCGACCACGGCGTTGCCGCCCTTGCCTTGGGCTGGCAGCCACTGCTTGAGGCGGGCCAGCCAGCCTCCCACATCGGCCTCCTGCTGGTTGATGGCCAGCAACATGGGCACATCCCGCAATATCCTGGCACCGGGCTGCCCCACATCGACCCGCACCCGGCTGAGATGAGGTTCCCCCTCGCCGTACACCAACCGGGTCTGCATATCCACATCGGCTCCCAGCACGGCGCGAATGTCGGCACTGCCGTCGCGGCCCCGCGCGGTCACCTTGAGCGGCAACCGGTCCGGCGCCGCCTTGTTTAGCGGTTTGGGCAAGTCCAGCCCCATCCCCTGCAGGTTGGAGTCGAGCGCCAGATGGAAGCTGAATGGCTTGTCATCGGGCAGGGCCAGATCGAGCTTTCCACTCCAGTTGCTGCGGCCGGCGAGGATGCCGTACGAGGCGATGGCGGGGGGCTGGCGACGGCTGTCCCACTCCCCCTTGAAGCCGAGGTCGACCTGATAGCGATCCGGGTGCTGACGGCCCTGATAGTTGAGGGTCAGCGGCTGGTTCCACAGGGTCGCCTTGAGATTGCTGAAACGGGTCTGTTCGTTGTCATACTCAAGCTTGCCCTGCACCTGCTCCAGCGGCAGATCCAGGCTGGCAACCCGTACCTTGTTGTTGTTGAAGGTGGCATCGCCGCTCGCCTTCACCTCGCTCTCGCCATCGAGGGGGATATCCAGCTTGACTGTCCCCTTCAAGGGGCCGCGCACCTCGACCTCCCGCAGCGCCTGCCCCACGGTCCCCCCCAGCGGGGAGTCCTGCAGGTAGTCGCTGATGGCCTTGCCCTCGCCCGCCACCCTGGCATCCACATAGAGATGGGCCCCCGGATAGAGATCCGGGATCCAGGCATGGACCGAGTCGGAGCTGGCCTTGCCGAGGCGGGTGGAACGGCTGCGCATGTCCAGGCTGGCGTTCTGGAACAGGAGATCTATCTGCAGGTCGGTGAGCGGTTGCCAACCGGGAAAGAACTCGTAGGTGGCCTTCTCCAGCGGCACCGCCACCTGGAAAATCCCCTCGCCCTTGCTGTAGGGGAAATCCCGGAACTCGCCGTACCAGAGCAGGTCGGCCCCCTTCGCCTTGCCCCCCTTGATGGCACCGCTCAGGTAGTCCACCAGCTCCTTGTCCATCGCCTGCAGCGGGAAGTAGCGATCGGCGTTGCCCGCATTCTTGACGTCGATGCGACCGGTCAGGGCGAGAAAGGGGTGCTCGAACAGATCGAGCCGAAAACGGCTGGCGAGGCGCAGATCCGGGTTGTCCAGCGCTATGTCCTGGCCATAGAGCACCCAGCCCTGGGACTCGCGCCACCAGTCGAGGCGGGCCGAGAAGCTGTCGATGGGGATCACTTCCTTGAAGTGACGGGCCGGATCCAGCTTGTCCTTGCCCAGCGCCAGCCTGGCGCTGCCGCCGCTCGGGGTGAGCCAGAACTCGCCGTTGAGGTCCTGCACCCCGGGCACATCCTGCCAGGCATTGACCCTGATGTGCGAGAGGTTTCCGCTCAGCGACAGCTCCTGCCAGTCGGCCTTTGCCTGCAGGACGAGATCCTGGATCTTGCCGCTCGGGCTGGTGCGTTTGAGGGTCTCGGCCAGCTCGGGATAGAGGCCGGAGACCAGCTGGCTCAGGTTGGTAACCTGATCGAGATCGATCTGCGGCACATAGCCGCGGATCCGCGAACCGACCCGTTCGAGCTGCAACCGGCTGCGCAGCCAGGGCTTGTCATCGAGCTTGAAGGTCACGTTGTGGCTGGCCAGTTGCCAATCCTCGCCATCCCGGCGCAGCTGGATCTTGCCGCCGTCGAGGGCGAGGCGATGCAGTTTGCGCTTCTTGGGATCTTTCCAGATCAGGTAGTTGTTGCCAAAGGCCAGCAGGCTATCCCCCAGCTGACCATCGGCAAACTCGCTCCAGAGCTGGAAGTCGAGCTGGCCCGCAATCTTGGGCTCACCGGCATGGATCCGCGCCAGCAGGGGGGTGATGTCGAGCTGGCTGGCCCCCAGATAGAGCCGCCCCTTGAGGGTATCGAGCCGGGTACTCGACGCATCCACATCCAGGATAAGATCGAGGGTGCTCTCGCCTACCCCGTTGATGAGATAGGCCTTGCCGACCCCCTGATGACGCTTGCCCCGGTTCTGCCAGCGCAGCTGGGCGATATCCAGCGCACGCAGCTCGCCGAGAGCGGTGGTGACGTTGAGGCGGGTATTGAGCACATCGAAGGTGGAGAGCTGGGTCAGCAGGAAGCGCAACAGCGCCCGCTGCTGGGGATCGTGGCTGGATGGGGTCTTATCGGCCGGCTGGCTGAAATCGAGGGTGATCTCCCCATCCCCCAGAATCAACTCGCCAAAGACCGGCTTGAGTTCGTTGAGGGAGCGCCAGAAGTCGAGATGGGCCCAGACCTTGCCCAGTTTGACGGCAAAACGCCCCGAGTCCGGGGCGATGGAGAGTTGCTGCAGTTCGAGGGCAGGGCCGGCACGGGTCCAATCCAGCCCTACCTCTCCCACACTTACCTTCAGCTGGCTGTCGGCCAGCAGGGTATCGAGCAGTGCCTGACGGTGCTGATTGAGCAAAGGACCCCCAACCCGTACCAGCGTGACCATCATGGCCAGCAGTACGAACAGGATCCCCAGGGCCAGCCAGCCCCGACTCAGCCAGCGATAGACCAATTACATCATCACCACGTCAAACTGCTCCTGACCACAGAGAGGTTCGCTCACCACCCGTACCTGCTTGCCGATGAAGACTTCCAGCTCCGCGAGGCTGTGGGACTCTTCGCCGTGAAGATAGTCGGCCACCGCCGGGGCAGCATAGACGGTGAACTGATCCGCATCGTAGGCGCGGTTGACCCGGATGATCTCCCGCAGGATCTCGAAGCAGACCGACTCCACCGTTTTGACCCGGCCGCGCCCCTTGCACTCGGGACACTCGGAGCAGAGCACGTGCTCCAGGCTCTCGCGGGTGCGCTTGCGGGTCATCTCCACCAGGCCGAGCTGGGAGAAGCCGTTGACGTTGGTCTTGGCTCTGTCCTTGGCCAGCGCCTGCTCCAGGCTGTGCAGCACCCGGCGACGATGATCTTCCGACTGCATGTCGATGAAGTCGATGATGATGATGCCGCCGAGATTGCGCAGCCGCAGGTGACGGGCGATGGCCGCCGTCGCCTCGACGTTGGTGTTGAAGATGGTCTCTTCCAGGTTGCGATGGCCGACGAAGGCACCGGTGTTGATGTCCACCGTGGTCATCGCCTCGGTCTGGTCGATGATGAGGTAGCCGCCGGATTTGAGCTCCACCTTGCGCTCCAGAGCGCGCTGGATCTCGTTCTCCACGTCGTAGAGATCGAAGATGGGAGACTCGCCGGGGTAGTATTCCAGCTTGCCGGCGAGCTCGGGCACGTACTCCTCGGTGAAGCGCTTGAGCTGCTCGAAGCTCTGGCGCGAATCGACCCGGATCTTGTCGAGCTCGGTGCCGACGAAGTCGCGCACCACCCGAAAGGCGAGGCTGGGATCCTCATAGAGGATCTTGCAGGGGGGATACTTCTGCTTGCGCTCGAGGATCTTGCGCCACAGGCGCTTCAAAAAGGCGGCATCCTGCTCCAGCTCCTGCTCCCCCACCCCTTCGGCGGCGGTGCGGATGATGTAGCCACCCAGCTCGTCCACATAGCCAGCCACGGTGCGCTTGAGTCGCTCCCGTTCCGCTTCGGACTCGATGCGCTGGGAAACCCCCACGTGAGCGCTGCCCGGCATAAACACCAGGTAGCGGGAAGGCAATGTGATATCGGTGGTGAGGCGCGCCCCCTTGGTGCCCAGCGGGTCTTTGACCACCTGCACCATGATATCCTGCCCCTGGCGCACCAGCTCGGCGATATTGCCGACCTGGAACTGCTCCTTCTCCTTCACCGCCACGCATTCGGTGTGCGGGACTATGTCGGAGGCGTGCAGGAAGGCCGCCTTGTCCATGCCGATATCAACGAAGGCCGCCTGCATGCCGGGCAGCACCCGGCTGATCTTGCCTTTATAGATATTGCCGACGATGCCGCGCTTGGCCTGACGTTCGACGTGCACTTCCTGCAGTTGGCCGTTTTCGACCAGAGCGACCCGGGTTTCGGAGGGGGTAACGTTAACCAGTAGTTCTACCGACATAAGTAACCTTGCCTGTTCCAGTTTTGAATTCTATGAAGCCAATCCGGCACAACTCGCGCAAGGAAGACGCAGCAGAGCCCAGCTGACGGGAAATTATTTGAGCTGTTCCAGATGGTGTTTGATCAGCAGATCCGTCTCCAGCAGGGGCAGGCCGACTACGGCGCTGTAGCTCCCCTCGATGCGGCTGACGAACTTGCCCGCAATACCCTGAATGCCGTAAGCCCCGGCCTTGTCACAGGGCTCACCGGTTTGCCAATAGGCCTCGATCTCGGCCTCATCCAGCTTGCGAAAGGCCACGTTGGTGGTGACCAGCCGCACGTCGCAGCGCTCCGGGGTGGCCAGCGCCACCGCCGTCATCACCTGGTGCACCTTGCCGGAGAGCGCCTCCAGCATGTCTTTGGCATCCAGCAGATCGGACGGTTTCTCCAGCACCCGGTCGCCCAGCACCACTATGGTGTCGGCCCCCAGCACCGGCAACGCCGTCGGCGCACACGCCAGCCCGGCCATCGCCTTGTCACGGGCGAGGCGGCAGACGTAATCCTGCGCCTTTTCCCCCTCCTCGCGCTGTTCCGGCACGTCCAGCCTGAGTACCTCAAAGCGGTAGCCCAGCTGGGTCAGCAGTTCATGACGGCGGGGCGAGCCCGAGGCGAGATAGAGTTGCGGTTCGTTGTTCTTGTTCATATTTACCTGATATTGAAACGGCGCCGCACCTTGCGCAGCACCAGAAACACCCAGGGCCATATTAGCATCGTCGTCAACGTCGACCAAAAATAGGCGAAGTTGAGGCTGGCCCGGCTGAACAGGTGTTCTGCCCAGAATACCGTCACCTTGCCCACCAGTGACAGGCCGCCGATGATCAGCGCCTGTTGCCACAGAGAAAAGTTGCGGATCTTCTGGAACTGGAAGGCCGCCAGATAGGTGGTGATGGCCATCGCCATGGCCCGCACCCCGAGCGTGCTGCCCAGCAGCACGTCCAGCAGCAGGCCGGCCACCCAGGCGGTGCCGACGTTGGTTCGGTGCGGCAGCGCCAGCGCCCAGTAGATCAGCACCATGGCCAACCAGTCGGGGCGGAAAGGATCAAATTCGAAAGGAAGCGGCAGGATCGACAGGCTCAAGGCCAGCAGGATGGAAATCCAGATCCAGACCCTGCCGCTGGCGGGTTGTAACATCAGCGGGTGGCTCCTGCGGCGGACGCTGCCGATGCGGCCCGTTCGCCTTCCTCATCATCTCGTACGTCAGGTTTCTTGTCAGTCCACAGCAACAGCAGGTAGCGCAGGCGATCAAGCTCCACCAGCGGCTTGGCCTCGACCTGGGCGAAGGGCTTACCCTCCACATAGTCGGAGCGGGTCACTGTGGCCACCGGGTAGCCTTCCGGGAAGCGTCCGCCAAGGCCGGAGGTAACCAGCAGATCGCCGACCTGCACGTCGGTATTGCGCGGCAGGTTGCGCAGCTCCAGCTTGTCCAGCTCACCACTGCCGGAGGCGATGGCGCGCAGATCGTTGCGCAGCACCCGCACCGGAATGCCGTGGCTGGAGTCGGTGATGAGCAGCACCCGGCTGGTTGTAGAACCCACATGCAGCACCTGACCGATAACCCCCTGATCATTGATCACCGCCTGGCCGTTGTAGACGCCATCCAGCGCCCCCTTGTTGATCAGCACCTGGTGGCTGAAGGGGTCGGAATCCACCGACAGCAGCTCGGCCACCATCTTGCGGGAATCCTTGTGCACCGGAGAACCGAGCAGCTCGCGCAGGCGCTGGTTCTCATGCTCCAGATGATCCATCTTCAGCAGGCGCGAGCGCAGGGTGAACAGCTGCTGCTCCTGCTGCTTGGTCTGCTCGATGAGATCGGCCCGGGTCTGCACCTGGGTCGACATGGTGTCGAGCAGGGTTCCGGGGGCATTGGCCATGTATTGCAACGGACTGACGAGTGAACTCAGATAGACGCGGACATGGGTGAACACACCGAAGCGTGAGTCCGCGACGATGGCTGCAATAGAGATGATGACGGCGAGAAACAACCGTAACTGAAGCGAAGGGCCTCTACCAAAAATGGGTTTCATGGGTCGTCAAAAAAGAGCCGGCACGCTGGCCGGCTTTGGGTCTTATTCGTAGTGGAACAGATCGCCACCGTGCATATCGATCAGCTCCAGCGCCTTGCCGCCACCACGGGCCACACAGGTGAGGGGATCTTCGGCGACGACCACTGGGATGCCGGTCTCTTCCATCAGCAGGCGGTCGATGTCTTTAAGCAGGGCACCGCCACCGGTCAGCACCATGCCGCGCTCGGAGATGTCGGAGGCCAGCTCGGGCGGAGACTGCTCCAGCGCTACCATGACGGCCGCGACGATGCCGGAGAGCGGCTCTTGCAGCGCTTCCAGGATTTCGTTGGAGTTCAGGGTGAAGCTGCGCGGTACCCCTTCGGCCAGGTTGCGGCCACGGACTTCGATCTCGCGCACCTCTTCACCCGGATAGGCGGAGCCGATCTCGTGCTTGATACGCTCGGCGGTGGCTTCACCGATCAGGCTGCCGTAGTTGCGACGGACATAGCTGATGATGGCTTCGTCGAACTTGTCGCCACCGATGCGTACGGACTGGGAGTAGACCACACCGTTCAGGGAGATGATGGCCACTTCGGTGGTACCACCACCGATATCCACCACCATGGAACCGGTCGCTTCGGAGACCGGCAGGCCGGCACCGATGGCGGCAGCCATGGGTTCGTCGATGAGGTAAACCTCACGGGCGCCGGCGCCCAGTGCGGATTCCTTGATGGCGCGACGTTCCACCTGGGTGGAGCCGCACGGTACGCACACCAGCACGCGCGGGCTGGGGCGGAAATAGTTGTTGTCGTGAACCTGCTTGATGAAGTGTTGCAACATCTTCTCGGTCACGTAGAAATCGGCGATCACGCCGTCTTTCATCGGGCGAATCGCGGAAATATTGCCCGGGGTACGGCCCAGCATCTGCTTGGCGGCATGGCCAACGGCAGCGACCGATTTGGCGTTCCCGCGCTCTTGGCGAATGGCGACAACTGAGGGTTCGTTAAGGACGATCCCTTGATCTTTTACATAGATCAGGGTGTTGGCAGTTCCCAGGTCGATCGACAGATCGTTGGAAAAAACGCCTCTGAGCTTTTTGAACATGGCTACGGGAAATCCTAAGAATTGGGAGGTGCAGAAAATCGGCTAACTTTACCAATGCCCACCCCAATGGGCAAGCGCTCAAACTGTCGCCAATCAATCACACACGACAAAAATGCGAGTCGTCACTCACTGTCCCGGGCTTATAAACGCTCATAAACCGAAAATCAGGGTAAAGGTACTCACCTGTCCCCCCCTGTCGGATTCTGTCAGTTCAAAACCTCGCGTCGATAAATAATCCGGTCATTGCCCCGCGCCGAGCCAAAAATGGCCTCCCCCTGCAGGGAATCGGGATCGCTCAGCCAGAGGGGTGCCGCAGGTTGCCTGGCCAGATCGATCCGGTAGGGAATGCGCACCGCTATCCCGGGCGGGGCGAAGTGGAACAGAAGCTCGCCATCGCTGGCGATGGCAGATACGCCACCTGGGGCCGAGCGCCCCAGCCCCAGCCTGATCTTGCGGTTATCACCCAAATCGAGATCCCGGCTGACTTCATCGAAGTGCTGGCCCGCGCCAGGGAAGCTGAATCCCCCATTGGCCAGCGAGAGTGCGGTACATTGATCCTGCGTGTTCAACTGCCAGTTACCGGCTTGGTAATATTGCATCTGCTGGACAATGGCGAGGGGGGCCGAGGCAAGCCCCGCCTCCGTACCCGCACTCACGCGACCAAAATAGGCGATCATGGCGGCAGAATCGATCAATCTGGCATTGCACTGGCCGCTGCTGCACGCTCCCTGCAGCGCCTCGTTGAAATCCGGATCGGCAATCAGGGTATGGTCACCATCGTGATCGTGCATATAGAGGCCGAATAACAAGGAGCGGTAGGGCCCATCCGGCTGGGTATCGGAGAGGCGCACAAACTCGCTCACATCATCCAGCCGGGCCAACCCGTTTTCCCAGGAAAGGGATGGCAAGCTGCGCAGCCGGGTTGAAAGGGAGTGACCATCCCTGTCATTGGCCGTGGTCAGATAAGCACTGCCCTTGGCAAAGGCATCCTTGTAGTTTTGAGTCTGCCCCCCGGCCCGATTGCGCGCCATGATCTCCAGCTGGACACCAAAAGGCTGACCCATATAGCTGAACTGGCCACAGGCCGGGATGATATCCCCGCGAACCAGATTAAAATCCCAGGGCACAAAGCGCCCAATGGGACTGCTCCAGCGCAGAGGCACCTCCAGTTGTGGTGACTCGGTCTGATAACCGGGATAGGGGATAAAATTGCTGACCCCCGCTTTGAGCACCCCCACCTCATCCCATTGCGCAGCGGTAAGACTCATACCGTTAGCGACAGATAGAGATGTCGGTGACGGTGTGCCACTACCCCCTGAGCTCGGAGCCAAGGTCGCCCACTGCAAAGGCAAGTTTGTCGCCCCGAAGCCGACCGTGGTCACGCCCTGTCGATTGATCGCCTGAGCCAGTAGTGTGTAGGTTTCCCCCGCCTTGCGATATACGCCACAATTCCCCATATAGCTGGCATCATCCGAACCACTACAGGCCGGTTGATCCTGACCGCGCAAGAGAATGGCACTTGGCAACACGGCCACCGTATCGCTGCCGGTCAGGGTCAGGGTACCGGTGGTATCGCTCTTCTGAAAAGTGGCATCCAGCCGCAACACGCCGGCATCCGGATACTTCAGCGCCAGCTGGCCCACCCCGTTGCCATCGAACAGCACGCTTACGCTGCCAGTTGGCGTCAACGCACTGTCATTGATCGACGGGACTGAACTGCTGGTCGGCTCGGACACCAGCTTGGCGTGGCCAAACTGAAGGGTCTGGTTACCCGTCAGCAGGGGGACGCAGACCCGGGTTGATCCGGCATCGTTGGAACGGATAGCCCGGATCGTCGTGCTGGCCGTGTCACCGGCATAAAAGGTAGAGAAATCAAAGCGCAAGGCCGCATCGGTAAAACTCATGGAACAACTGTTATCAAACACTCCGTCCCGATAGCAGCGCAATGGTGCGCTCGGGGCGCTGCTCGTCAGTCCCAGGGTGACATTCCCGCTGGTCAGGCGGGAGAGAGTCAGCGCCGCCAGGCCAGACGCCCCAATAGTCACCGGATTACTGCTCCAGCCACTGGCTGGAGACAGGGTCACCTGGGCTCCGTTGACGTAACGCTGGCTGCAATTATTGTTCTGGCAGGCCAACAGCTGGATTGATGCCCCTTCGCAGGTCAATGACTGCGAAGGGTAGTAAAGCTCGTAATGATCCAAGCTGTCGCCAACATAGTCCTTCTTGTTGATCTGCGATTGCCCTTCCATAAACAGGTAGCGGCTGGTCACACGACCGTTGATCAAGGAATTGTTGTTCATGGCAAGCTTGTTGTCGGAGTAGACATAGCCGTTGATCTGGCTGTTGCCTGTCATGGTCAGATCGCCATAAGCAACCAACAGCAGGCTGCGTTTGCCATCCATATTCATCAAGCCACTGCTGATGACGGCATTTTTGTTGATAAAGAGCCGCGCATCCCCCTGCAGGATGAGTTCTCCCCCGTCAGTGATGGAGAGCCGATCAACCCAGTAATCCCCCTGAGTCAGGACCAAGCGGGCACCGTTACCAAGCTCCAGAGTGTTGAAGCGATACTCCGAGTAGCGGGCGCTGACCGAGGCCGTGCAGCGAGCATAGAGCTGCACTGTACCATACTGATTGCCGTTGCTGCCCAGCGATAGCGTGTCGCCATTGCTGCAACTCCAGACGCTGCCGGCAGCACCACTGCTCCCCAGAAAATAGTTGTAACCATCGACTTTCAAGCCACGAATATCGTAGTTGGTATCGGAGCAATAGCGGTTTCCCCCCAAGGCCGTATCACAGCCGGTGGCGGGGCGCTCATAAGTGGAGTTGATGCCGCAAAATTTCAGATCCCTACCCAGGGTGCCATTGATCCGGCTGCTGTTGTATTGCTTGAACTGGGGAGAGTTGATCTGATGGCAGAGGTTGCTGTTGTCACCATGATGCCCCTGAACCACATCGGGAAAATAGGTGCCGATATCCACCGCATCGAAAGCGACCGCCCATCCTGAGGCCAACATCGCCAGGCAGGCCAGCGCCATCCCTTTTATTGTCATGGGGATACTCCATCAAAAACTTCGATAACCAAGGTGCGACTGACGGCAAAATCCGGGTTGGCACTGGCCAGATCATCCTGGCCGCAGATCCCCGTGCTGAGCAGACGATAGCCGTTTACTGTCTCTCCCTGATAGGTGATGGGGAGTTGCACACACTCGACCCGCACCTGACAGCTGGCCAGGCCCTGATCGTTGCCAAAGGTCGGGGGCACATTGACCAGATCGCAGAGGTTGGCCGGGGCTGGTGCGGCTGGGAGCTTGGGAAATAGTTGAGACAAGGCCATCTCCAGCCCGCTCTGGGCCGCCAGCAAGGCACGCACACTGCGCACCTCCACGGTATTTTTCTCGCTGCTGTCCGTCAGCATGCGACCGAGCGCCGCCGCCAGCAGGGCCATCACCACGATGACGAACAGAGCGATCATCAGGGCGCTGCCTCTTGCGCGGGTCGGCCTTCTCACGTCAGGGCACATTGCTCACCCCTATCTTGTGGTTGAAGGTAACCGACTCCCCCTTGCGCTCGAACACGAACCGGATACCAACCTCCCCCGAGGCATTGAAGGCGGCCGGTTCCCGATAGAAGCTGCCGGTACGGATCCACTCCGCCATCAGGCTAGCCGGAGAGGAGAGAACCCCGTCAATCGGCCCGCTGCTGCGAAGCAATCGACCCCCTTCCACGCAATAACGCACCTGCTGGCGCGCGAAGTAGACCCGGTTGGCGGGGGAGAGGCCATCCAGCAGCTCGGAAGCGGCATAATGAACCGCTTGTACGCCGGTCACCGGTGCCTGTACTGCGTTCACCCTGGCTACGCAGTTGCCATAGACGCATCCCTGTGTGAGGGAGTCACCATCGCTGCGGGGGATGGGAAACACGACCAGCAGATCACGGTTTGCCGCCACGGCATCGCCATCATCCTGCAACGGATTGGCCGCCGAGGCCGGGGTCTGCATCAAGAGTTCCAGGGTGCCGGCACTGCCGGAGACGGCACGGTTCAGGATGAGATAACGACTGGTGGCACTGATGGGCCAAAAACGCAGGCAGGTGCCGCTATCCACCCAGTCACCTGTCGCCGTTTCAATACGCACCGAACCGGGCACGGCATCGCGCACCTCGCGATTGAGTCGCTCCATGGCAAAGCGGGCATCGCTCATCAGCTGCTCGCGACTGCTGGCCTCGCCGTAGATCTGGCTGCCGATACCGATAAACTGGCTGCTGAAGGTCGCCATGATGCCAAGCAGCAGGATCACCATCACCAGCTCGACCAGGGTAAACCCGCGCACGGACTGCCGGGGGGCGCCAAGTCTGCACGACCCGGTTGCGGAGTGTCTCGTGAATATCGGATTGCCCATCAGTAGTTCCCCCGATAGAGGGAGAAGTCGAGTACGCTGCGATCGGGCAGCCGTACCTGCAGCTCGATACGTTTGCCCACCGAGCAGGGTTCGCTACAGCTTTGAAAGCTGCCATCGCTGAAATCGACGCCGCTCACCGCGATCTTTACCTGATAGTTGGGGTACTCGTCGCCACTGACGCCCGCCGAGGTCTGGGTGAAGCGATTGGCATCGACCCAGTTGCCTGCCGTATCGAAGTCATCCACATCGTTGTAGGCGTAGGGAGCCGGTTCACCGTCCGGGCCATAGCTGGTCGAGCAGGCCGGGATGGTGACACCGGTGACCGTCTCGCCACAGCGGTAGCGGCCACCGTTGTGATCCGACTGCTCATCGAAGGACTTTTGCAGGATCTCGCCGGCAAGACGCTGGGCCAGTTGGGCGGCGCGCACCTGCTGTACCGGATCCACCGCCCTGGGGGCCTGGTTGATAAGCAACCCGAGTATGCCGGTCAGCGCCACCGCCAGCAGCACTATGCCAACGATCAGCTCAATCAGGGTAAAGCCGCGCTCAGGGGATCTCATGGATATACCCCTCGGATTCGATCTGGATACGACCGGTTTCCCGCCCATCACTGACCTGCACTATGCACCCATTGCTGCAAACCCCCAGCGGGCGCCCCATCCGATCGAAGCGCAACACAAAACTGCCGCTACCGTTCAAGGAAAATTGCAAGCCCTGCGAGGCGCTCACCAGCCGGCCACGAGTCAACATGTTGTCGCTCCAGCCGCTCAAGTTATCGCTGGCAGGACAGCTAGCATAGGTACGATGGGCAAAACGGGGGGAGACAACCACCAGCTGGGTACAGCGGTCGGCGGGTTCATGCATATTAACTGTCTGTACCAGCCGCAGCCGGGTCAGCAGTTCATCGCGCAGGCTTTGGGTTTCAACGCCGCCTTTGCCCAGCCATTTGGGCACGGCAAAGGCGGCCAGAATCCCGAGCAGCAGGATCACCACGACCAGTTCAATCAGGGTAAAGCCCTTGGTTGCAGCCATGGGTCTTCTCATCAGGTGAAAGAGAAAGCGAGGCCGAAGCCTCGCTAATTCAAGAGGTTACTGGCAATCGCCTTTATCGGCTGCTAGTTTACCAATTTTAGAGGTTGCTGTAGCCGTGCTACTCGCTTCGGTATACAACACACACTTGGCATCTTTTTTCAAATCATTGTCTGCTTTGAACTGGTACTGAGCCGGTGTTGCATTTGCAACCACACTGCCGTTCCAAGAACCATCAATAGTTACCGCAAGCTTGATACCGTCATCAGAAGCCTTGGGATAACCATAAGCTGTCTTGATAGAAGTGCCATCAGAGCTTGACACTGCCGCATCATCAGAGCGTTCTTCACCTTCCAGCGCAGACTTGCTATAGACCAGTTGAGCTGAGCTCTGTACTGCAGCCAGGACGCCATCTGCTGCGGCTTTCTTGGCATCATCCTGCAGATTCAGGAACTTGGGTGCAGCAGTCACCGCTAGAATGCCCAGAATGATGATCACGATGACCAGCTCGATCAGGGTAAAACCCGCCTGTTTTTTCATTTCATTTTCCTCTGTTAATTGATGTTGGTGGTCACCTGGCCGGAGGCCGGACGGTAACTGAAACTCATAAAGGCATCCGTGCTGCCCTGCGGATCCTGATACTTGCCATCGCTGCCCTTGCTCAGGCTGTTGACCAGATAGTAACGGCAGACCGAATCCAGACCGTTATTGGTCACGCTGACATAATATTTCAGGTCATTGCCACTACTGCGCACTTCACTGAAACTTGCCGTCGCCTTGGGCGGGTTTTGCAACAACCCCTCCCAAATTTTGAGGCAGCGCTGGGCGCTCAGGTTGGCCGGATCCACATCGATGCCACCCTCAGCGGACGTATCCATGGGATAGCCTGGCGAGAGCTCGCCATTGCTGATCTGGGTCTCGGTCGGCGTGGTCAGGTAGAAGCGGGAACCGTCATAGAGCACGGTATTGAGCCCGTCCTGCTTGGCACGCCCCTCGGCCTCCCACTGGGCCCGCACCAGCGACACGCCGGTGGCAAAGCCGCCAGAAACCCCTTCCACGCTCGCCTTCTTGGCCTCGTCGGTCACGTCGAGAAAGCGTGGCAACGCCGTCACCGCCAGGATCCCCAGGATCACGATGACGATCACCAGTTCGATCAGGGAGAAGCCGGCAGCCAGCTTCACCATCCCTCTGTGCGGGATTGTTGATGCCCTTGATTTCATTGCCATACTCCCTCCGAAATGGACGTTATTATTTCATGTGAGTTCAAAAAAATCATGTAGTTGACCCATTTATCAGGCCTCATTCAGAGCGCTTCGTCACACGCCCGTCAGAAAATTGATACATCAGCCAATAACCGTCCCAACCAATTTCGCATCCGCTGCCATCCGGACGGGCCAGAAACTGCAGAGGTGGCATGCCGCTCTCCGCCTCCCCGACCAGTGTCAACCAAAGCTGACGGCAGTTGCCGGAGGGAGATTGCGGCGGCATCACCGCAAGCGGCCAACCCCGTTCATCAAACTGCCACGTCAGCTCACCGGCATGGAGCAGTGACGGCCGTCGCTCGTCGAGCCAGAGACCGTGCAAGCGCTGTACCCGCTCGGCAAACTGCTCCCCGAGCAGGGTGAGGGTGACCCGCTGCGCCTCCTCCCGGTTGCCCTGATAGTTCTGCACCAGGTTAGCGACGATGATCATCAGCAGGATCAGGGTGATCCCCAGCCGATAGCCGCTCAACCAGCGTTCATCCTGTTGTGACTGCCTGCTCATCTCGTCCCGCACTCCCCGGCCATCCATTGCCGCGACGACTCCATCACCACTTGCAATACATATCCCATCCTATGGCTGTGAAGATGCGTCTATTTACCGCGAACGGCGCCCATCATGTCCCACCATATGACCGTAAAGATGCAGCCTATTGACCTCGAACGGCCCGCATCATGTCCCACATGGGCGTAAAGATACCGAGCGCCAGGATCAACACCATGACCGCCACTATCCCGATCAGGATGGGCTCGATGCGGGCGGTGAGGCTCTTGAGGTCGTAATCCACCTCCCGCTCGTAATACTCGGCCGCCTCGTGCAGCAGATCGTCCACCTGACCTGTCTCCTCCCCCACGGCGATCATCTGCATCACCAGCGGGGTGAACAGGCCGCTGCCACCGGCGGTGCGCAGCAGGCTTTCGCCCCGCTCAATGCCGGCCCGCATATCGCGGATCCGCCCCGCCATGTAAGCGTTGTCCACCGCGTCGGCCACCAGGGTCAGCGCCGTGTTCAGCGGCACCCCGGCCTTGAGCATCATGGAAAAGCTGCGGGCAAAACGGGCCAGCAGGGAGCGCTCTATGATGGTGCCGACGATGGGCAGTTTCAGCTGCCATCTGTGCCAGGTCAGCTTGCCCTGCTCACTGGCGGTCCAGCGCCGCCAGCCGAATACCATGGCACTGAGGATGGCGAGCAGCAGCCACCAGTAGTGGACGAAGAAGTGGGAGGTGGCGAGCAGGATCCGGGTCGCCAGCGGCAGCTCCACCCCGAACTTGGCGAACATGCCGGCAAACACCGGGATCACCATGACATTGAGGATCACCATGGCAATACCGATGGCGATCAGCACGAAGCTGGGATAGCGCATGGCGGTCTTGATCCGCTTGCGGGTCTCCAGCTCCAGCTCGAAATAGGTGGCGAGCTGGAGGAAGGCCTCCTCCAGCTGACCCGTGTTCTCCCCCACATGGATGATGGCGACAAACAGGCTGCTGAATACCTTGGGATGGGCCTGCATCGAGCTCGACAGCGGCCGGCCGTTGCCCAGATCCTCCCCCAGCGCGTGGAGTGCCCGCTTGAGGGGCTTGCTGTGGGTGCTCTCCTCCAGCCCGGCGATGGCGCGCAGGATCGGGATCCCCGCCCGGGTCAGGGCATACATCTGGCGGCTGAAGATCACCAGCTCCTCGAGCCGCACGCCCCCCTCCAGCAACAGTGACCAGTCGATGGACGCCGATTTGGCCTTGCTGGCTTTCAGCTCGGTGGGCATCACCCCGCGGCGCATCAGCTGCTCGGCTGCCGCCATCTCGTTGGCGGCCTCCACCACGCCGCTGGTGGCATTGCCCTGGCTGTCGCGTCCCTTGTAGGCAAAGTTGGCCATCGCTTACCCCAGATCCTCGGCCAACCTCAACACCTCATCCACCGAGGTGATCCCCTTGCGGGCATAATCGAGCGCGGTCAGGGCCAGCGGCCGATAGTGTTCGTGTTCGCGGGCAGCTTTGGCGAATCCTTCCGCATCGTTGCGGCGCAGGGCATCCATCATGGGCTGATCCAGCTCCAGCAGCTCGTAGACCCCGATCCGGCCGGAATAGCCGGTGAAGTTGCAGCTCTGGCAGCCACGCCCCTTGTGATAGCGGTGCTGGCCGGGCGCTTCGCCGGAGAGCACGGTAAGCCAGGTGGCCTGCCCCTCGTCCGGCGCCTTCTCCTCGACGCAGTGTTCGCACACCCGCCGCACCAGGCGCTGGGCCACCACGGCCCGCAGCGCGCTCGCAACCAGATAGCCGGGAGCCCCCATGTCGATGAGGCGCAAGGCGCTGGTGACCGCATCGTTGGTGTGCAACGTGGTCAGCACCAGGTGACCCGTGATGGCGCCGCGCAGACCTATCTCCACCGTCTCGTTGTCCCGCATCTCCCCCACCAGCAGGATGTCCGGATCCTGACGCAGGGTGGAGCGCAACACATGGGAGAAGGTGAGCCCTATCTTGGGATTGACCTGCACCTGACTGATCCTCGGCAGGCGATACTCCACCGGGTCTTCCACCGTGATGATCTTCTGGCTCGCCTGATTGAGTTCGGAGAGGGCGCCGTAGAGGGTGGTGGTCTTGCCGCTCCCGGTCGGGCCCGTCACCAGGATCATGCCGTGGGGACGTTTGAGCTGGCGGCGAAAGCGGGTCAGGATCTCCGGCGGCATGCCGGTCTCGGTCAGCGACAGGATGCCGGAGGATTGATCCAGCAGACGCATCACCACCGACTCACCGTATTGCACAGGCATGGTGGAGATCCGCACGTCCACATCGCGGCCACGCACCTTCATGTTGAAGCGGCCATCCTGGGGCAGGCGCTTCTCGGAGATGTCGAGCCCCGCCACCAGCTTGAGGCGCAGCACCAGCGCCTGAGCGATGCGCACCTCGTTGAGGATGTTTTCGTGGAGGATGCCGTCGATCCGCTGGCGGATACGCAGCACCTTCTCGTCCGGCTCGATATGGATATCCGATGCCCCCACCTGCACCGCGTCCTCAAACAGGGAACGCAGCAGCTTGGCTACCGTCGCCTCCCCCTCATCCGCCGCCCCCAGGTTGCTGGCCCCCAGCTCGAAGCCGGTGTCCTGATACTCCTCCTGCAACTGCTCGGCGAAGCTCTCGATCTCGCGGGTGCGGCGATAGAGGCGGTCGAAATACTCCAGCAGCTGGCCTTCCCGCGCCACCGCCAGCACCATCTCGCGGGGGCTGAGCAGGGCGGCGATGGCATCCATGGCGCTCAGATCCGCCGGATCCGACATGGCCACCGTCACCCTGTCATCCCTGAGATTGACCGCTAGCGCCCGATAGCGGCGAGCCTGCACCTCCGGCAGCAGGGCCACCGCCGCCGCGTCTATGGTGAGGTTATTGAGATCGAAGAAGGGCACATCCAGCTGGCGGGCGAGAAACTGCAGCAACTGCATTTCGCTGATGAAGCCGAGATCGATCAGGGTAGTGCCCAGCTTGCGGCCGGTCTGACGCTGCTGCTGCAGGGCGAGCTGCAACTGATCATCCGAGATGATCTGCTCCTGAACCAGCAGGTCGCCGAGGCGCATTTTCAGTCTGGGTTGTGCCATTGAAACTCCGAAGTTGATTGACCGTGTCGCCCGTCAGGGGGCGAGCTGGGCGACGCGCTGTTCCAGCCAGCTGGTGGAAGCCTCACCCAGATTGCCATGGAGCAGGGCGTTGCGATAGGCGTCCAGCGCCCGCTGGCTGTGGCCCTGGCCATCCTCGGCCACGCCCAGCCCGAGCCACCAGCGCCCCTGATCCGGCTGCTGGCGCAGCAGCTTCACATAGAGCTCTGCTGCCTCGGCGTTGCGTCCCAGCTCCTGGGTCAGCCCGGCCCAGGTGGCGTAATAATCGAGATTGGCGGCCAGCTCCGGCTGATAACCGGCGAGCCAGCCAAGCGCCTGTTGCCTTTGTCCCTCGCTGATGGCAAGGCGGGCTAGCAGGAGCCGAAAATCCGCCTGCTGGGGCTCAAACCTGAGCCCCTCCTCCAGCAACTGGCGGGCTTCGGCCAGCCGACCCTCGCCATAGAGGAGACCCGCCAGCTGCTCCCGCGCCCCCTGGTTGTGGGGATCGTGTTCCAGCACCTGATAGTAATTGTCCTGGGCATCCCTCAGGTTGCCCTTGGCCATGGCGACAGTCGCCTTGCGCTCGGCCAGCACCGCCAGCTCCTGCGGGGAGAGCTCGACGGTTTCGATCTTCAGCACGCCCGGTTTACGCGGTGGCTTGATGAGCGCCTGCTGTTCCGCGGCCAGCTCGGCATGCAGATCCGGCTGCAGCTCCTCATCGCTCAGCATAGGTTCATCGCCTTCCCCGGCCTCATCAGCCTCATCAAACGCGGGCTCGGACAAGGTATACGGCTCTTCATCCCTATTCTCATCGGCGACCGAACGCGGCAACGGCAGCGTCGCCGCCACCTCGGCGGGCTCCGGCTCGACGGGCGCGAGCATTGGCAACGGTGCCACCCGGGCCACCACATCCGCCGCCACGGATTCACTGACCACACTCATAGCCCGGGTCTGCTGCCAGTAGATCCAGGTGCGCCAACCGAGGATCCCGAGGGCCAGGCCACAGAGCAGGGTCAATAGCAGCATCCACCAGCCCTGTTTGCGGGCCGGTGCGACATAGACGGCAGCTCCCGCGGATCCTTGCTGGCGCTGTTCCAGATCCTTGAGCATCTGGTTGATCACGCTCATTGCCAGACTCCATAAGCCAGGGCGCACCCCAGCAGCAGTAACAGGGGCCACCAGCGACCCGGGGCGCCCTTGCGCGCATCATCGGTATCGCGGATAGCGAGGCGCACCAGACGCGGCGCTATCTGCCGCGCCCCCTGACCATAGGCCAGCATCAGGCACTTCTGCGCCAGTACGTTGATAAGTCGGGGCACGCCGCGCGAAGCGCGCCACAATAGCGTCAGTGCTCGGCGACTGAACAGCGGCGCGCCGCGATAGCCGGAGACTTGCAACCTGTGTTCCAGATAGGCGCGGGTCTCATCCCGGCTCAGGGGCCGCAGGCAGTAAGAGAAACCGATCCGCTGGCGCAGCTGGCGCAGATGGGGCTTGCCGAGCCGGCTATCCAGCTCGGGTTGGCCAAACAGCACTATCTGCAACAGCTTGCTCGATTCGGTCTCGAGGTTGCCAAACAGCCGGATCGCCTCCAGGGTCTCGTCCGGCAGGGCCTGGGCCTCGTCGATCAGCACCACCACCCGGCTCCCCTGCTGATGCAGGGCGATGAGGTGGCGATGGATGCGATCCGTGATATCCAGCTCGCTGCCATCGTGCACCGACAGACCCAGCTCCAGCGCCAGGGCGATGCGCAGCTCGGCCGGAGAGAGATGTGGGTTGGGCAACCAGGCGATGCGCACCGGATGCGCCTCCGAACCCAGCTCCCCCAGCAACTTGCGGCACAGCAGTGTCTTGCCGGTGCCCACCTCGCCAGTCACCTTGATGAAGCCCTCCCCCTGCGACAGCGCCCAGTTGAGCACCTGCAACGCCTCCTCGTGTGGGGGCAGGCCGTAGTAAAAACCGGTATTGGGGGTGAGGCCGAACGGCGCCTCCTGCAGCCCGAAATATTCCAGGTACATGCCGTCAGCTCCCGCGCCCGGGCCGGGCGGCCTGCAACAGACCACCCGCCAGCACCAGACCATGGGACAGAGCCGGATCCGCGCTCATGCCATCAACCCTTGGGGGGATACCATTTGTCGAGCAGATCGGCGGAACGCTGCAGCTCGTTCTGCCAGGTCTCCTTCTCCACCACGGTCGGCTTGAGCAGGATCACCAGTTCCACCTTCTTGGTACTCTCGCGGCGGTTGGTAAAGGCCTCGCCGACCCAGGGAATGTCGCCGAGCAGGGGCACCTTGCTGACGATCTCCTGCTTGTCGGTCTTCATCAAGCCGCCGATGACGATGATGTCGCCGTTGTTGGCCTGCACCACGGTATCGGACTCCCGAATGGAGCTTCTGGCCAGCGGCAGCTCCAGCTTGCCACCCGTGGTCCCCATGTCGATCACCTTGTTCTGCTCCTCGGTGTCGATGACGGAGGGGTGGATGTGCAACAACACCTTGCCCTCTTCGTCGATCTGAGGCGTCACGTCCAGCGCGATACCAGAAAAGAAGGGGGTCAGCTCCACGTTTGGAGTCTTGTCAGAGACGCCGGAGGAGTTGGTGGTGATGGTGGTCGAGGCGTTGGTGACGAAATACTCATCCGTCCCCACCTTGATCACCGCCTTCTGGTTGTTGGTCGCCGTCACCCGCGGGCTCGAGAGGGTATTCACATCCCCCTGGGTCTTGAGCAGGTTGACCGCCACGTTGAAGTTGCCATCCGTGATGGTGAAACCGGCGCCACCGCCAATCGCCTTGAATATGGGGTTCGCCGCGCCAACCAGGCTGGTTCCCAGCGAACCGGCACCATTCAGCAAGTTGTAAGCAGGGGTACTACCCGGCGCAGTCAGGATAGGCTGGGCCACCGTCGGAATGCCCTTGTTGCCACCCCAGCTGGCGGTCAGACCGCTCCAGTCCACCCCCTGTTCATAACCCTCGCTGAGGGCTACTTCCAGGATCCGCGCCTCCAGCACCACCTGGCGCTTGAGGTGGCTCTCGGACTGGTTGAGGAACTCGCGCACCGCCTTGAGCTCCTTCGGATAGGCGCGAATGGTCACCAGACCCGCCTGCGGGCTGGTGATGACGGCGCGGCCGTCGCCGGTGCCGATCAGCATCTCCAGAGAGGTGCGCAGATCGGTCCAGTAGTCACTGTTGGTGTCGGTCTCGATACGGGTGCCGTTGCTGTTGTCCGAGTTGCCGTTGCTGCCGGACGAGTTGCTGGTGCTGGTGTTGTTGCTGTTGGCGCTGTCGAAACTGTTGTTATTGCTGTTGTTATTGTCGTTGGAGGTGACCCCGCCGGTACTGACCGAGGTACGGGAGAGGCCGCGCCGGGACATCATCAGATAGTTGACCGGAATGGTCTCGGTCCGCAGGCCGGCCGGGTAGATGTGAAACACGTTGCCCTTGCGCTGCACGTCGAAGCCGTACATGTCCCCCACCACCGCCAGCACCTCCTGCAGGGTGACGTCCTTGAGCTCAACGGAGACCAGCCCGGAGACTCCGGGGTGCACCGCCACACTGTAGCGGGATCCCTTGAACAGGGAGCCGAAAAACTCGACTGCCTCCACGTCGTGGGCGGCGATGCGCAGCCGTTTTTCCGGCATGGGCACGGGGGTCTGCGGCCGGTTCAGCTGCAGCAATTCGCTTTGCACCGATTCGGGCAGGGTGGTCAGGGGGGCGGCCTGCTTCTGCTGTTCGCTCATGGCCTGCTTGAGGGCGTCCTTGGCCTGGGTGGGCTCAGGGTGTCGATACGTGGTACAGCCGGCGGCCATCATGGCCACGGCGATCAGACAGAGACGGTGTGTTTTCATGTAATCAATGCACCCTGACTTGCAATTAAATGCGATAAACCCGGCGCCCCTGTGGGGCCGCCAGGATTAAACCCGAACCTTGCTGGCAAACAGTGTCAGCGCGTGGCGTTTTCCCGCCTTCTCGAGCACGACACCATCGGCCTGGATGGCCACCAGCGTATATCCTTCGATCTGCTGTCCTATCCGGTAACTCTTGCCGTTGAGCACCGCCAGCGCCGGACCGTTGCCCAGCACTATGCTCTGCAATTTCGGCAACCCGGTACTCCCCTGACCGCTGGCCGCGGAGCCACCGGCCATCTCCGCCAGCGGCGCCGTGGGATCCTGCAACACCTCGGTCGGCTGCGCCATGATCTGGGCTCCGAACAGGCAACAACACAATGGGAACCATCTAGCCACGAATGAACTCCTTGCTGGTGCTCAGGGTGTAGATCTCCATCTCCACCAGGGCCCCCGGGTAATCTTTCACCTGGTAGTCGAACCGCTTCCAGTAAAAGTGGCGCGGCAGGGCCTCGAGTGCCTTGAGATACTGATACACGTCGAAATAGCCCCCTTCCAGCTGCAGCCGGATGCCGTGCTTGTAGAGATTGATCTTCTGCTCGCCAGCCATCAATGGGGTCGGCTCCAAGGAACTAAGGGCCAGCATGTGCAGGTTGGCAGAGCGGGAGAGCAGCGCCTCCAGCACCTGCGGCATCTCGCGGGCCGGGATCAGATCCACGGTCTGGGCCTTGAGCCGCTCGTCGAGCCGGGCCAGCTCATCCTCGGTGCGCGCCAGCTGTTCCCGAACGCTCTGATCGGGATCCCGCTTGAGGCGAGCCTGCTTGCCGAGATTCTCCAGATCCATGATCTCGCGATCCCGTTCGGCGGCATTCAGCGCCATGCGGTCTTGCTGCAATCGGGTCGCGGCGCCATCGAGCCAACCATAGAAGCCAACCGCCCCCAGCACCACCAGCCCGGTCAGCAGGATCAGCACCCGTTCACGCTGGCTCAGGGCGGCAATGCGCTGGCCCCAGGCCTGCCACTGTTCTTTCAGAGTCATCAGGGTTTCTCCCGCGCTATGCCGCTCAGCTGAAAGGTCAGGCGACCCTGCTTGTCACGGCTCAGGGTCAGTTCACCAAACTCCTGGCCCGCCAGACTGGGAGTCTGCTTGAAGCGATTGACCCAGGCGGGCACATCCTGGCTGCGCCCGGCAAAACCGGAGAGATTGAACCGCCCTTCGTTGATTTCGATGCGTTGCAGCGAGAGGTTGCTGCTGCGGATCCGCGACAGATCCGCCATCACGCTGGCATACCCCAGGGATTTTTGCAGGCTCAGGCTGCCCAGCTGGCGCATCAGCTCCTGCTTGGCAGTCAACTCCTCCTGCAGACCGGTGAGCCGCTGTTGCAAGCGGGGATCGGCCTGATGGCGTGCCAGCTCGGCATCGAGCCTCTGAGCCTCGCTACGTTTGTGCGCCAGCTCGGTATTGACCTGTGCCAACGCCCGACTGACCTGTTGTTGCTGCCAGCCATAGACGGCAGCCATCAGCAGGATCAGCAGCAGGCCGGCGCCCCAGGCCAGCGCCATCTGGTTGAGGCTGGCCCACTGGCGTTTGGGACGAAACTCGGCGCCGTAGAGGTTGATCTGGCGTTTCATCACGCATCCTCCCCGATGGCGGCGGCATAGGCAGACAAATACTCGACCCCCGCCAGCACCGCCTTGTTGGCCATGGCAGAGACAGCCATGCCGAAGGTCTGTTCCATGTGGCGCACCAAGGTACCGATGAAGGAGGAGGCGATGGCCAGCTGCATCTGGCCCAGCTCCGGCAGCTTGAGCTGACCGGTCAGATAGTCGAGGGAACGCTGGATTTCCAGCGCCAGGGTATCGAGCAGCAGGGCATCCGGCTCCTCCTGTTCTCCGGTCAGCGCCCCAAAGCCGCGCAGCTGGCGGGAGAAGCAGAGTCCGCCCTGATGGAACACCAGCAGCTGCAGATCCTGCCCCCTGGGTTGCCACAGCAGCATGCGCACCGCTTTGTCGGCCTCGTAGAGGGAGGTGAGTGCCAGCTCGTCGCTGACGATGGCATCCAGAGTGGCGACGCCGTTGATGGCTTCCGCCACCTGCTGTACCCGGCCCTTGGGCAGGCAGATCACATTGATCCGCGGCTGACCGGCAGGGGGCGTGGGCAGGTCGACATAATCCATGGCGAGCTGCAGCACGGGTTCGCTGACATAATCCTTGATGGCCCAGGGCAGGGCGCCGGCCATCTCGGCCTCGGGCACGGCGGGCTTGTCGATCTGGATCTGCTGATAAAGGCTGGCGGCCAGGGCGACACGCACTTTAGACTTGGCGAGGCCATGACGACTGAACAGTTCATTGACGGCCTGGCCCCACTCGTGCGGTCCGTTGATGGTCCGGGTGGCGAAGACGGGGGGATTGGCGACGGCAGCCAGCATGATCCTGTCATTGGCCAGCAGGAGCCCCACCTGGCGACTTGGCGTTGACCGTTTGAACAGTTGTTTCATGTAAGCCGCCCCGTCATTAATTGGCAAAAAGCATGAAATCTTAACATAAACAGAGAATTAGCCTCCAGCAAAAGACGGACTCACCCTTGCAAGACAGCCTTACACCCCTGGCAACTGAGGGGGACAGCCCCCAGCCATCGTCACTGCACCCCATCCGGCATCCCCTGCTCGCCCACTACGGGGTGGAACTCTGGTGCAAGCGGGACGATCTGATCCACCCGACCATCTCGGGCAACAAGTGGCGCAAGCTGAAATATCACCTGCAGCATGCCAGCGAACAGGGCAAGCAGCACCTGCTTTCCTTTGGCGGCGCCTACTCCAACCACATCCATGCCCTGGCGGCGGCGGGCCACCACTACGGGCTGCGCACCACCGGTATCATCCGGGGCGAACCGGAGGCCATCGGCAACCCGACCCTGACGGATGCCAGCCGCTGGGGCATGGCCCTGCGCTTTGTCGACCGGCAGACCTACCGCAGGCGACATGACCCCGAGTGGCTGGCCCGGTTTGCGGCCGCAGACACCCTGATAGTGCCGGAGGGTGGCAGCAGCCCGCTAGCCATCCCGGGGGTTGCCGAACTGGTCGACGAAGTCCCCTTCTCGCCGGATCTCTGGGTGCTGCCCTGTGCCAGCGGTGGCACCCTGGCCGGCCTCATCGCGGGCAAGCGGGATCCGGAACAGATCCTTGCCATCGCCGTGCTCAAGGGGGGCAGCTTCATCGCCGACGAGGTGTGCCGGCTCTACCCGGCCGCGGCCATGATGCCCGGCTGGCGGATCGCGCTGGATCACCATGACGGCGGCTACGCCAGATTCAGCCCTGCGCTCTGGCAGTGGGTGCAGGCCTTCAGCGCCGAGACCGGCCTGCCGCTCGAGCCCATCTACAGCGGCAAGGCGATGTGGGGACTGTTTCGCGAGTTGGCAGCGGGCCGTATCCCGGCCGGCTGCCGGATCGTCTTCATCCACACCGGCGGCCTGCAGGGGCTGGCGGGGCTCAAGGAGCAGGGGCGTCTCTGACGGCGGCTCGCGCCGCCCGACTCAGACGCCGACCGGTTCTATCAGCAGCCGCTCCGGCGCGGCAAACCAGGGCCCCTGACCGGCGTGCACCCCGAGGTGGCGCAGCATCTTCCACTCCTCTTCGCTCTCCACCCCCACCGCCAGCACCCGGGTCGGGGTGTTGGCGCAGCCCCCCACCAGGCTGCGTACCGCCATCTGGTTGACCTGGCGGGTGTGGATCTCCCGCACCAGGCTGGGATGCAGCTTGAGGAAGTTGATCTCGAACTCCTTGATGTACTGGGTGCTCACCACATCCTGGCCGGCGTGGTCGATGGCCAGGCGGCAGCCGAGCATGCGCAGGGAGCGCAGCGGCCGCTTGAGCGCCTCGTAGTGACGGGTGACCTGAGCTTCCGACAGCTGCAGCACCAGCCGTTCATTGGTGCTGCGGGGCAGCTGGAACAGGGCGAAGAAGAGCCAGCGCTGGAATTCGCGATGGAGCAGGCTCTGGGCGCTCAGGGTCAGGCTGATGGGGCAGCTGTGCTCGGCGCGCTGGCGCAGCAGCTGCAGGGTCTGCTCCGCCACCAGCCGATCCAGTTGCAGCAGCATCCCCACCTTCTCCGCCATCGGCATGAAGACTCCGGCTGGCAGGGCGCGCCCCTGCTCATCGTGGAGATAGGTGAGCAGCTCCTGCTGCAATACCACCTGGCCGCGATCCTGCTGGATTGCCTGGGTGTAGAAGTCGATGCCATGTTCCTCGAGGCGACGACCAATCAGGGTGCGCCAGCGCACCGAGCCCTTGCTGCTCTGCTCCTCCTCCAGTTGCTTCTCGTAGAGGAACCAGCCGTTGTGCCCCTGCAGGCGGGCGCTCTTGAGGGCCAGCTCGGCCTCCTCCTGCACTTTGAGCAGGCTGTCCTGGGAATGGTAGCAAACGGCGCCGAGATAGACGGCGGTCTCGGGGTTGACCTCGTCCGGCCAATGCAGGCGCTGCAGGCTCTTGAGCAGCTGGCTGGCGCTATCCACCATCTCGCTCTCGGACATGTTGGGCAGCAGCACGGCAAACACCTGGCCGGCGTAACGCGCCTGCAGGGCGCCGCTGTGCTTGCGCACGAAGGCGCCTATGGTTGCGCTCGCCTGAGCCAGCAGGTCGGGGCCAAGCTGCTCGTACTGTTCGGCCTCCAGCTCCTCCAGACAGGCGAGATCGATAAGCAGCACGCCGCCGCTCATCACGCTCGCCTCCATGATGGCGCTCTCCAGCCGGTTGTCGAAAAACAGGCGATTGCCGATGCCGGTCATCTTGTCGACAAAGGCGTTGCTGCGAATGAAGTTGTCGAAACGGCTGCGCTCCTTGCGGGCATCGGCCAGCTCGGCCAGCAGATGATCGAGGGCCTGGCTGGCGGCCACCGGCCACTCCTCGGACGGGTCGTGAGCCAGCTTGGAGAGCTTGTCATCCAGGATCAGCTGGGCACGAATCCCCAGCAACTCGGCCCCCCGCAACTGCTGGCGCAGCCAGCGGATGGAGTACCAGAGACCGAACACCACGATGAAGATGCCAAACGAGATGCCCGACATCGCCTCGATGGAGTACTCCACCTCCTTGAAGGGACGTTCGAGCCGGAAATTGGCCTGCATGCCGGCCTGGTGAGGAAGCGAATGACTATAGGAGAGCAGTAGCTGTTCATCGACCGGGCGTTGCACATCGCGAAACCAGTAGACCCGCTGATCGTTCTGGCGCACTTCCAGCTCGACCACATGGGCGGCCCGCAGCAGGGTGGGCAGCCAGTTGCTCATCGCATCCACGTTCTGGCTGACATCCAGCTGCTCGTCGATCACCTCGACCAGGGCGTCGACCTTCTTCTGTTGCAGCTCCATGCCCAGTTCACGAAAGCTGAAGACCCCGCCGATGAGCACGGTCGCCATGGCGGCGATCACGCACAGGGTGATGAATGAGACAAGCTGTGTAGTCAGTTTCATGTGCTTTTCCGTATGCCCGGACCATCCTTGTGGCCTCATGGTAGCAGTGGGGATCACGCCGCAGCTATGGATGAAGATCCCGCTTCTGCAATTTACGCCGCAGGGAGCATAACCAAGGTGCCGGAAGAATACCAAAGATGGTGGGCTGCAGGCCCGGAGAAAGGAGAAGTGACAGAGAGAAAAATGGTCCCTGAAAAGGGACCAAAAGGAACACTCATATCAAAATATCAAAACTAACACTCTGTGCTACTGACAAAAAACAGATACAGGAGTATTGAACACACGGTGAGTCAAACCGCAGGGCTACTTTAATGCGTTTCGGATAAGCCAGGCAATTGTCACTTATGACAGGTCATCGATTAAATCAAACTCAATCAAGTCCTAAAAATCGTTTTCTTACAGTGAGTTACAAACGGCAACCTCAAATCTGATACATCAGTCTCAAGTTGATTCTGCTAATGCGCTAAGATGACGCAACCCATTTGCGTCTCGTCCAATCTGGCAGGTAACCCGTGTTACGCATTTCTCCCCTCTGGATCAGCTTGCTGCTGTTTGCCACCCCCCTCATGATCAGCCAACCCCTCAGCCCCTGGTTCAGCGATCTCGTGGCACGCCACCTGCTCGAGCAAAAAGCCGGGGAGATCAGGGAGGCGATAAGGGCACGCCACCAGATTCTGGATACTGCGCTCAGTGCCCAGTTGCAGCAATTCCACTTCGATTGCGGCAAGCAAGACATGGCCCTGCTGCGGGATCCCCGCTTTTACAGTACCCACCTGCGCCTGCAGGGACTGGAGCTGGCGTCCGGTATCAGCTGCTCCAGCCTGGGGCCTGGCCTCTCCCTCATCAGCGAGGCAAAGCGCAGCGGCAAGCTGCCAGGCAAAGCGGGCCTGACCGTCACTGCGGCCTATGACGACACGGAACAGGAGCTGATCGCCTATTACCATGTCAAAGACAACATCGTTTACTGGGTGCTGGACAACAGCTGGAGCCACGATCTGCTGCAACACCCCTGCCCCCAGTGTTTCTACCTCGAGTTCAGCCAGCGAGACCCCGCCGCACCCCCCATGATCCTCCCCCGCGGCGACAAGTCCATCAAGGCGGAACCGGACAACCGCTGCCTGAGCTTCCAGGAAACGGGCGCTCTCACCAAGCAGACCGTCTGGGCTGGAAAAACCCTCGCCCACTACGCCCTGCTCCAGACCCGGCAATATGCCCTCTGGCTCGGCTGCGCACTGGGCCTCCTGTTCAACGCCACCTACTGGTTGCTGCGCAGCTACCGCCACTCTCTGAAGGGAATGTTGCAAAATGGTGTGACACGGCGGGAGTTCATCCCCTTCTACCAACCCATAGTGGACAGTCGCAGCCAGCAGGTGGTCGGCTTCGAGGCGCTGCTGCGCTGGCAACACAGGGGAGAGTTGCTGCCACCGGGTACCTTCATCGACTATGCGGAGGCCCAGGGGCTGATCCTGCCGATGACCGAACAACTGCTGGAGCAGGTGCTCCGCGATCTGCCACAGCTGGCCGAGGGGCAGTGGGTCAGCGTCAACCTGGTGGCGGCCCATATCGAACGCCCCCTGCTGCGCAACCTGCTGCTACAGCACGATACCCCCTTTCCCGACCGCCTGCTCTTCGAGCTGACCGAACGCAAACCCATCACCAATATCCAGGCGGCGACTCACGAGATCACCGCGCTGCATCAGATGGGTTATCGCTTCAAGCTGGACGACTTCGGTACCGGCTACGGCGGCTTTGCCTATCTGCAGCGGCTGGGGATCCGCCAGATCAAGATCGACAAGATGTTCGTCGATACCATAGGCACCCACGACCTCAAGCGCAGCGTGCTGGATGCCATCATCGCCTCGGGCCGGGAGTCTGGCATGGAGATGATTGCGGAAGGGGTGGAAACCCAGCTTCAGGCCGATTACCTGAGCCAGAGAGGCGTCTATCTGCTGCAGGGATATCTGTTCGCCAAACCCATTCCCCTGTCGGCCCTGCTGCGCTGGCAGGAGGAGTGGCTGCTTGATCATCCCCAGGGAGGGGAACATGCAGCCTGATCCTTCTTCGTCGGCTCGTGGCCTCCGCACCGCGAGCCACTCTTCCCTCTTCACTCCACACAGTTACATTTCGCAACAAAATGATCCCGCTCCAGTGACGGACAGCCTTTATCATACCGGGCCAACTCACGCGCAACCGGCCGTTGCGCGCCTGTTTCCCCGGTCATACGACCCCCCGCAAGAGGACCCTTGCCCATGAAGTCATTTATCCGGCAAGAGATTGCCCTGCCCGTCGGCCTGCTGACCCTGCTCTTTTTCAAGACGGCAGGCAGCGACCTGCTGACAGAGACAACGCCGCTCGGGCTCTATCTGCCGGTGTCACTGGGGCTGCTGGCCGTCGTCACCTGGGCCATCTTCTCCGTGGTGCGCCACTCCGATGCCCTCGCCATCAAGCTTGGCGAGCCCTTCGGTACCCTGATCCTGACTCTGTCGGTCATATCGCTGGAGGTGGTGATGATCTCCTCGGTGATGCTGACCGGTGAACCCAACCCCACCATGGCCCGCGACACCATGTTTGCGGTGGTGATGCTGGTGACCAACGGTCTGGTGGGCTTCACCCTGCTGTTTGGCGGCTGGCGCTACCACACCCAGAACTTCAATCTGGACGGAATCAAATCCTATCTGGTGGCCATCATTCCTCTGGCCCTGCTCTGCCTGGTGCTGCCCAACTTCACCGAGGGAGGCAACGCCGGCAGTCTGTCACGCGCCATGTCCTGGATGCTGATCATCGTCTCCGTGCTGCTCTACGGGGTCTTTCTGCTGATCCAGACCCGCAGCCACAGCCACTTCTTCGTCGATGGCGACCACGCGGATCACGAGGAGCACCATGGCCCGCTGAAGAGCAACGTCTACCACACCCTGCTGCTGCTGGCCTACCTGGTGGTGGTGATCCTGCTGGCCAAGACGCTGGCCATCCCCATCAACCACGGGGTACAGGTGATGGAGGCCCCGGCGGCATTGGGCGGCTTCATCGTCGCCTGTATCGTGCTGGCCCCCGAGGCGGTGGGCGCCATCAAGGCGGCCTTCAACAACCAACTGCAACGGGCCATGAACCTCTATTTCGGTTCCGTGCTGGCCACCATCGCCCTCACAGTGCCGGCCGTGCTCTTTATTGGTTCCCTGATGGGACAGGAGGTGCGCCTGGGGCTCGCCCCTGCCGATATGGTGCTGCTGGTCACCACCCTGATGGTGTGCAAGGTCACCTTCAGCAGCGGCCGCACCCACGCCCTGCACGGGGCTACCCACCTGGTGCTGTTCGTGGTTTATCTGTTTCTGATGTTCGAGCACAGCTGACACCGTGCCCCGGATATGAAAAAGACCGCCCGATAGGCGGTCTTTTGTTATGAGCGGAGTGACCGCTTAGAGGCTGGGCAACATGCCGGCCGGCAGCAGATCGTTGTAGCTGGCGGTGCCAAGCAGGCTCGCCGCCGCCTCGATGTCCGGGGCGAAGTACCTGTCCTTGTCGTAGAAGGGCACGTGGGCGCGCAGGCGTCCCTTGGCCGCTTCCACCCCTTCACTGGCGCGCAGCGGGGCACGGAAATCCAGCCCCTGGGCGGCAGCCAGCAGCTCGACCGCCAGGATGCCGCGGGTATTCTCGGCCATGTCCGCCAGCCGGCGACCGGCGAAGGTGGCCATGGAGACGTGGTCTTCCTGGTTGGCGGAGGTGGGCAGGCTGTCCACCGAGGCCGGGTGGGCCAGGGTCTTGTTCTCGGAGGCGAGCGCCGCCGAGGTGACCTGGGCGATCATAAAGCCGGAATTCACGCCCCCATTGTTGACCAGGAAGGGGGGGAGGCCCGACATGCGCGAGTCGATGAGCAGGGCCATGCGACGCTCGGACAGGGAGCCGATCTCGGCGATGGCCAGCGCCAGGTTGTCGGCGGCGAAAGCCACGGGTTCTGCGTGGAAGTTGCCACCGGAAATGATCTCCTCGTCATCGGCAAACACCAAGGGGTTGTCGGAGACCGAGTTGGCCTCGCACACCAGTACCTCGGCGGCCTGGCGGATCTGGGTCAGGCAGGCGCCCATCACCTGGGGCTGGCAGCGCAGGGAGTAGGGATCCTGCACCTTCTCGCAGTTGTGGTGGGACATGCCGATCTCGCTGAGATCCCCGAGCAGGTGGCGGTAGCAGGTGGCCGCGTCTTCTTGCCCGCGCTGGCCGCGCACCGCGTGGATGCGGGCATCGAACGGACGGCGGCTGCCCAGCGCCGCCTCGACGCTCATGGCGCCGATGACGGTGGCACCGGCGAACAGATCCTCGGCGTGGAACAGCCCCTCCAGGGCAAAGGCGGTGCTCGCCTGGGTGCCGTTAAGCAGGGCCAGTCCCTCTTTCGGCGCCAGGGCGATGGGCTCAAGCCCGGCGATGCGCAGGGCCTCTGCCGCGGCGATCTCGCGCCCGTCGTGGCGGGCCTTGCCTTCACCGATCAACAGGCAGCTCATATGGGCCAGGGGAGCCAGGTCGCCGGAGGCACCGACGGAGCCCTTCTTCGGCACCAGGGGATAGACGCCGGCGTTGACCAGCTTCATCAGGGCCTCGAGCACCAGGGGGCGGATGCCGGAGAAGCCACGGGCGAGCGAGTTGAGTTTGAGCACCATCATCAGGCGCACGGTGGCGTCGGACATGTACTCGCCGATGCCGGCGGCATGGGAGAGCACGATGGAGCGCTGCAGCTCGTCGAGCTGATCCACCGGGATCCGGGTGTTGGCCAGAAGACCAAAGCCGGTGTTGATGCCGTACACCACGCGGCCCTGTTCGATCACCCGGGAGACGGTGTCGGCGGAAGCCTGGATCGCCGGCAGGGCGGCCGGGTTCAGGGAGAGGTGGACCGGCTCACGGCTGACGCGGCGCAGGGTGGCGAGATCCAGCTCGCCCGGGGTAATGGTCAGTTCAAACATCTTGGTTCACCTTCTTGACGCCGTCGGCGCCGTCGATCATCGGCAGATCCAGCCCCTGCTCGCGGGCACATTCGATGGCAATCTCGTAACCGGCGTCGGCGTGACGCATCACCCCGGTACCCGGGTCGTTGCGCAGCACCCGGCCGACGCGGCGAGCCGCATCATCGCTACCGTCACAGACGATCACCACACCGGAGTGCTGGGAGAAGCCCATGCCGACCCCGCCACCGTGGTGCAGCGACACCCAGGTCGCGCCGCCTGCTGTGTTGAGCAGGGCGTTGAGCAGCGGCCAGTCGGAGACGGCGTCGGAGCCGTCCATCATGGACTCGGTCTCGCGGTTCGGGCTCGCCACCGAGCCCGAATCCAGGTGGTCGCGGCCGATGACGATGGGGGCTTTCAGTTCACCGTTTCTCACCATCTCGTTGAAGGCCAGTCCCAGACGTACCCGATCTTTCAGGCCGACCCAGCAGATCCGTGCCGGCAGGCCCTGGAAGGCGATGCGCTCACGGGCCATGTCGAGCCAGTTGTGCAGGTGGGGATCGTCCGGGATCAGCTCCTTGACCTTCTGATCGGTCTTGTAGATATCTTCCGGATCGCCGGAGAGGGCCACCCAGCGGAACGGGCCGATTCCCTGGCAGAACAGCGGACGGATATAGGCCGGGACGAAGCCGGGGAAGTCGAAGGCGTGCTCGACCCCCTCCTCCAGCGCCATCTGGCGGATGTTATTCCCATAGTCGAGCGTGGCGGCGCCGCGGGCCTGCAGGGCCAGCATGGCCTCGACCTGGCGCGCCATGGAGCGGCGAGCGGCCACGTTAACCTCTTGCGGCGCGCTCTGTTGCAGGTCGCGCCACTGGGCCACGCTCCAGCCCTGGGGCAGGTAGCCGTGGATCGGGTCGTGGGCGGAGGTCTGGTCGGTCACCACGTCCGGGGTGATGCCACGGGCCACCAATTCTGCGAACACGTCGGCGGCGTTGCCGAGCAGGCCGACCGAGACAGCGCTGCCGCTCTGCTTCGCCTCTTCGACCATGGCCAGCGCCTCATCCAGGGTGTGGGCCTTCTTGTCGACGTAGCGGGTGCGCAGGCGGAAATCGATGCGAGTCTCGTCGCACTCCACGGCGATCATGGAGAAGCCGGCCATGGTGGCCGCCAGGGGCTGGGCGCCGCCCATGCCGCCGAGGCCCCCGGTCAGGATCCAGCGCCCCTTCGGCTCGCCGTTGAAGTGCTGGTTGGCCACCGCGAAGAAGGTCTCGTAGGTGCCCTGCACTATGCCCTGGGTGCCGATGTAGATCCAGGAGCCGGCGGTCATCTGGCCGTACATCATCAAGCCCTTCTTATCGAGCTCGTTGAAGTGCTCCCAGTTGGCCCAGTGCGGTACCAGGTTGGAGTTGGCGATCAGCACCCGCGGGGCGTCCTTGTGGGTCTGGAACACCCCCGCCGGCTTGCCCGACTGCACCAGCAGGGTCTGGTCGTCCTCGAGGCGAGTCAGCACCTCGACGATCTTGTCGTAGCAGGCCCAGTTGCGAGCGGCGCGGCCGATGCCACCGTACACCACCAGAGACTGGGGATGCTCCGCCACGTCCGGATCCAGGTTGTTCATCAACATGCGCAGGGGCGCTTCGGTGAGCCAGCTCTTGGCGGTCAGTTTGCTGCCGTGCGGGGCGCGGATCACGCGGCTCGGGTCCGTTCTGGAATCAGAGCGGGGATCCTGGTGTTGCAGGGACATAGACACTCCTTGTGTATGGATTCGGTCACTACTTGGTTAACTGGTGGACCAGACGGGCCGCCACGCGGGCGCTGCAGCTGTCGAGATCCAGGTTCGGGTTGTACTCGGCCAGATCGGCGAGCCTGAGCTTGCCGCTGGCCCGGATATGGGCGATGAGCGGTTCGATGACCGCCAACTCCACGCCGCGGGCGGCAGGGGCGCTCACCCCCGGCATGACGGCGGCGGGCAGCACGTCGAGATCGATGGTGAGATAGAGGTGATCGCAGCGGGCGATAAAGGCATCCAGCCCCGCCAGCAGGACAGGCAGCTCGCTCTGGGTCATGGCCTCATCCAGCACGTGCCACACCCCCAACGTTTGCGCTCTGGCAAAAAGAGCCGCGGTATTGGCCGTCTCGGCCACCCCGAGGCAGGCATAGATAAAGGGCGAGCCTTGCGCCGCGCACTGCTCGGCGATCTGGAAGAAGGGGGTGCCGGAACTCGCCTGTTCCTGTTTCATGCGCAGGTCGAAGTGGGCGTCCAGGTTGATGATGCCCATACTGCCCTTGCCATCAAGATGGCGGTTGAGGCCACTCCAGCTGCCGAAGGCCACCTCGTGGCCGCCCCCCAGCACCAGCGGGAAGTGGCCCTGCTCCAGGGCCGCGGCGACCCGCTCGGCCAGCCGGCCGTGGGCGGCATCGAGATCCCCGTCCTCGCAGCGCACGTCGCCACCGTCGTAGACGGGCTGACTCAGGTGCCAGGCGGTGCTGGCGAGCAGCTTGCGGATCGCCAGCGGCGCGCCGGCGGCGCCGACCCGCCCCTTGTTGCGGCGCACCCCCTCGTCACAGGCAAAGCCGAGCAGCACCACGCCGGGCGCCTCGTCCTGCGCCTGCCAGGGCTGCGCCTCTTGCCAAGGCAGAACTTTGTCGTGCCAACGCAGGGCCAGGGCGCCGTCTTCCGGGTCCTGACGACCCTGCCATACCTGCATCTCGCTCATGCCAGACCTCCCAGGGTTTCCTGTCCTTTCACGACCCGTGCCACCAGCTGGTCGACGCCGACCTGATAGGCCAGCTCGGCCGGGTGGGCGCACGACCAAACCAGGAAGTCGGCCTCCATGCCTACCTGGAGCTGACCCAGCCCTGCTTCGCCAAGCGCCGTGGCGCCGTGACGGGTGACGCCACACAGCGCCTCCTCCGGGGTGAGACGAAACAGGGTGCAGGCCATGTTCATGGCCAGACGCAGGGAGACCAGCGGCGAAGTGCCGGGGTTGATGTCGGAGGCGACCGCGATGGGCACGCCGGCCTCGTGCAGCGCCTGCACCGGCGGCAAGGTGGTGTCGCGCAGGAAGTAGAAGGCGCCGGGCAGCAGCACCGCCACCGTGCCGCTCTCGGCCAGGGCGGCGATGCCGGCGGCATCCAGGTGTTCCAGGTGATCCACCGAGAGGGCGCGGTAGCGGGCGGCGAGCGCGCTGCCGCCCAAGTTGGAGAGCTGCTCCATGTGCCCCTTGACCGGCAGGCCGTGGGCACGGGCGGCGGCGAAGACTCGCTCGCACTGGGCCAAGTTGAAGGCGATCCCCTCGCAGAAGACGTCGACCGCGTCGGCCAGCCCCTCGGCGGCAGCGATCGGGATCAGCTGGTCGCAGATGAGATCCACCCAGCCATCCGCGTCGAACTCGGGCGGCACGGCGTGGGCCGCCAGCAAGGTGGTGCGTACCCGCACCGGCAGGGCGCGGCCAAGGCGGCGCGCGACTCGCAACATCTTGAGCTCGTCTTCCAGGGTCAGACCATAGCCGGACTTGATCTCGACCGTGGTGACCCCTTCGCGCAGCAGGCTCTTGAGCCGGGTGGCAGCAAGCGTGAACAGCTCCTCCTCGCTGGCCGCACGGGTGGCACGCACCGTGCTGAGGATGCCGCCACCCTGGCGGGCAATCTCGCTGTAGGGGACCCCCTGCAGCCGCTGCTCGAACTCGGCGGCGCGGCTGCCGGCATAGATAAGATGGGTGTGGCAGTCGATAAGACCCGGGGTCGCCAGGCGGCCCTTCATATCCTGCCAGCTCTCGGGGAAGGGCCCGGTCAGCTCGCTCATGGGGATCAGGGCGTGGATCCGGCCCGCTTTCACGCCGAGGGCGTGGGGGCCCAGAAGGTCATAGCCATTGCTCATGGTGGCGGGGATGAGGTTGATCCAGACCCGATCGCAGGCCAACAGTTCCTTGTTCATGCCAGACTCCAAATGTATATACAAATATGTATAGTCGATCGTGGGTGAAAAGGGAAGATCCTTCATCACATTTCTGTAACAGGCTTAACACAAGGGCCGAAAAGAAAAAAGCCCGCACAAGGCGGGCAAAACGAGCGTGCTATTTTGTATATACAATTAACCTATCCAGCCCAGAGCAAGGCCAAGGCGACCAGCCAGCGCAGCCAGCAGGATGCCGAGCAGAGTGCGCTGCAACCAAATGACCAGCAGCTGCCCCACTCCGATTGGGATGCGGGTGGCCAGGATGCAGGGGATGGAGGCGGAGAAGAACAACACAGTGCTCACCGACACCACGGCGGCCACATAGCGGGTCAGCAGATCCGCCTCCTTGAGCAGGATGGCCGGCAGGAACATCTCGGCCAGGCCGGCGGCGAGGGCCCGCGCCGTCTCCAGGGGCTCCCCCAGCTGCAGCAGCCAGGTCAGCGGCCAGAGCAGCCAGCCGATGACGTCGAACAGGGGGGTGTACTTGGCGAGCAGCAGGCCAAACAGCCCCACCGAGAGGATGGTGGGCACCACGGCCGCCGCCATCCGGATGCCGTCGCGCAGGTTGTCGAGCAGCTGGCGGCCGATGGGGTCGGCACCGCGGGTCTGGGCCAGCCCGGTGGCCAGCGCCATCTGCCAGCGATTGACGCCGTCGGGCAGGGGCGCCTCGGCCTCCCCCGCGTCGTCCAGCCGGCTGATGGGCGGCACCCGGGCCAGGATGGCGGTGATGAGGAAGGTTATGATCAGGGTCGACCAGAAGTAGAAGTTCCAGTGTTCCATCAGGCCGAGCGTCTTGGCCACTATGATCATGAAGGCGGCCGAAACGGTGGAGAAACCGGTGGCGATGATGGCCGCCTCGCGCACCGAGTACTTGCCGGCGGCAAACACCCGATCCGTGATGAGCAGGCCCACCGAGTAGCTGCCGACGAAGGAGGCCACCGCGTCAATGGCCGAGTGGCCCGGGGTGCGCCATAGAGGGCGCATTACCGGCTGCATCAGCACTCCGATGAACTCGAGCAGGCCGAAACCGAGCAGGAAGGTGAGCAACATGGCGCCGAGCGGGACTATGAGGCCAACCGACAGGGCCAGCTTGTCAAACAGGAAGGGCAGACGATCCGGCGTCATCAGCCAGACGGGCCCCGTGCCTGTCACGTAGAGCAGCGCCAACGCAAGACCGAGCAGCTTGAACAGGGTCAGCAGCCGGTCGATGAAGCGGCCACGCCAGCGGCCGTCAAAAAAGGGGCGAGCGGCGCCATAGGCGATCAACGCCAGGATCAGACCGACGGCCAGGGGTCGCTGCCCCATCAGGGCGCCGGCCAGGTGATCCACCAGTATGGTGCTGCGCCCCGCCAGCTCGAACGGCACGAAGAAAGCGCCGATGCCGAGCACGCTGGTGAGCAACAGCTTGAGACCGGCGCCGCCACGCGCGGTCGAGTCGAGAGTGTGTTCCGGTTCCATGATTTCCTCCCTGAGTGAACGGGCGTCCTCCGGACGCCAAAATGTATATACATTTATAGCGCCCGATGGCAGGAAGGAAATGAAAAGTTACCTTTGTGTTACAACTTCTATTCGATCCGTGTCTTGGATCTCAGTTTGTAGCGGGATCCCGGCGACAGCAGGCGGGCATAGGAGACCAGCACGCCGTCCGACCAGGTGCGCCGGTGCAGCAGCAGGCAGGGAGTATCGACCCGCACCTGCAACAGGGCGGCCTCGCCGGCGCTCGGCTGCACCGCCTCGACTACGTGCTCCATCTCGGAGAGGGGGCAGACCTGCATCAGGTAATGGTTGGGGGTCAGGGTGGTGAAGTCCTGCTCCCCGTAGCCCGGCAGGCGTTCGGCGTCGACGAAGCGCTCCTCGAGCTGCAGCGGCTCGTCGTCGGCCTGATGGACGATCAGGCTGTGGAAGATGGGGGCGCCGACCCGAAGGCCAAGCTGCACCGCCACCTTCTCATCCGCCTTCTGCCGCTCCAGCCGGATCACCCGGCTGCCGTGGCGGGCACCACGCTCGGTGATCTCGTCCGCGATGTTGCGGATCTCGAGCAGTGGCGACTCGGTGCGCCTGTCCGCCACAAAGCTGCCGGATCCCGCGGTGCGCACCAGCCACCCCTCGGCCGTCAGCTCGCGCAGGGCCTTGTTGACCGTCATCCGGCTGACGCCGAACTGATCGCACAAGGCCGCCTCGGTCGGGATCTTGTCTCCCGCCTGATAGTGGCGTTCGCGGATCCCGTCCAGGATATGTTGCTTTATCTGCAGGTAGAGGGCTGGAGCCAAGGTCGGATCCTCAGCGGCGGCGGTGCGGCGGACGCATGTCCGGCCAGGCGCGGTAGACGTCCGGGATCTGCTCGGGACCGCTGATGCAGAGATCGAGATCGTGCAGCAAACCGTCCTTGATGCCGTAGATCCAGCCATGTACCGCCAGCTCCTGACCCTTGCGCCAGGCGTTCTGGATGATGGTGGTATGGCAGACGTTGGCCACCTGCTCGGCCACGTTCAGCTCGCACAGATAGTCGAAGCGCTCATGCTCGTCGTCGATGGCATCGAGCTGTTCGCTGTATTTGAAGTAGACGTCCTTGATGTTGCGCAGCCAGTTGTCGATGAGCCCCAACTCCTGGTTCTGCATCGCCGCCTTGACGCCACCACAGCCGTAGTGGCCGCAGACGATGATGTGCTTCACCTTGAGCACCTCGACCGCATATTGCAGCACGGACAGACAGTTGAAGTCGGTGTGCACCACCAGGTTGGCGACGTTGCGATGGACGAACACATCCCCCGGCAACAGTCCCATCAGCTGGTTCGCCGGCACCCGGCTGTCGGAGCAGCCGATCCAGAGGTATTCCGGCGCCTGCTGGGCGGAGAGTGTGGCGAAGAAATCGGGATCTTCGGCCTTGATCCGCTCGGCCCACTCGCGGTTATTGGTAAACAGATCGTTCAACAGTTTCACTTCTGCTCTCCATTATTTGGCAGTGGCGGCAACATAACACACCCATGGGTAACCTGGGCAAGCCTCAACAGATCCGGCCTGATACAAAAACAGGGCCATTAGGCCCTGTTTTCAATGACGGAGGCATCAGGCCTCCATGGCATCCTTCAATTTCTTGAGGGCGTTCTTCTCAAGCTGACGCACGCGCTCGGCGGAGACGCCGTAGGTATCGGCCAGCTCCTGCAGCGTGGTTTTGCTCTCGTCGTCCAGCCAGCGGGCGCGGATGATGTGCTGGCTGCGCTCGTCCAGAGTGGCGAGGGCGGAACTCAGGCGACGGATCGCGTGATCGTCCCAGTTGTCGTTCTCGATGGTGGCGGCCAGATCGGAGGATTTGTCCTCCAGATAGTGGACGGGAGCGAAGCCACCCTCTTCGTCATCATCGCCGACCAGATCGAACGCCTGATCATAGTTGCTCATGCGCGCTTCCATCTCGGTCACGTCGCTGGCGGAGACGCCAAGATCGGCGGCCACGGCCTGCACCTCTTCGTGGTTCAGCCAGCCCAGACGTTTCTTGGACTTGCGCAGGTTGAAGAAGAGCTTGCGCTGGGCCTTGGTGGTAGCCACCTTGACCATGCGCCAGTTGCGCAGAACATACTCGTGAATTTCGGCCTTGATCCAGTGCACGGCGAAGGAGACCAGACGCACACCCACGCTCGGGTCGAAGCGCTTGACCGCCTTCATCAGACCGATATTGCCTTCCTGAACCAGGTCAGCCTGGGGCAGGCCGTAACCGGCATAACTCTTGGCCACGTGAACGACAAAACGCAGGTGCGACATAACCAGCTGACGAGCAGCCTCGAGATCGCCATCCTGCTGCAAACGCTCAGCCAGCTCACGCTCTTCCTCTGCGCTCAGCACCGGAATCGAGTTAACTGCCTGGATATAGCCTTCCAGACTACCTTGCGGAATCAAAGCCATAGTGCGCTGCAATGAAGTTCCCATCTGTTACCTCTTACTTTTCAATCAAATCAGTCTAACACCCTGAGAGGGTCTGTCTACTGACCGGACGTCATTCTGCGGCTTGCATCATACATCAAACCCAGTTTCAGACTGGGTTATCTTAGGCCGGCAGGATGAATCATGAATGAACAGTCAAAAAAAGGGGGTCACAATCAAGGACCCCCGAAAAGTAGCATGCTAAGTCCATTGTTGCGGAGCTCGCAACCTTCACATGCTTGCCAAGTCAGACGAGCAAGGCATAGGGGCCATACCCGTATAAATGCTTCAGCTTGATAGACCGTTTATAGTGCAGAAGGTTCACTGGATCCCGCGAAGATCCCGGGGATCATTATTACCCAGAATACTCTGACAATGCGGTCCGAGCTAGAAAAGGCCACTCTTTTACTTGATCCAGTTCGCAAAATCCAGTGATTTACTTTGATGATAAATTAATCAGGACGGTTCTATGTCGCGAATGTGGCGATGAACCGAAAACCAGGAGGCGATCAGCCCCAGCAAAGCCCCGAGCAGTATGAGGTTGAAACCGTCAAACGCCCCCATTCCCACCAGCCGGAAGTTGCTGTTGTAAAGCCCCGCCAGCTCCTTCACCACCCCTTCGCTCCAGATCACCATCACCTCGGTCAGCCACCAGGCCAGCATGCCACCGATGACGCCAAACCAGATGCCGGTATAAAGGAAGGGACGATGAATAAAGGAGTCAGTCGCCCCCACCAGCTTGAGCACCTCGATCTCGGATCGCTGGTTGAGGATATTGAGGCGCAGGGTGTTGCCGACGATCAGCAGCACGGCTGAGAGCAGCAGCACGGCAATGCCGGTGATGGTGTGGCGCAGCAGGTTCATGATCCCCTGTAGCCGGGTCAGCCACTGCAGATCCAGCTTGCCCTGCTCCACCCCGTTTTCGTTGTTGAGCTTGCCGAGTAGCTCGGCGGCCCCTTCCGGATTCTGCCAGCGGGGATCCGGGATCACGCTCAGCACCGGCGGCAGCGGGTTGCTGTCGAGGTAATCAAGCGCATCGCCGAAACCGGAGATCTCGCGAAACTCCCTGAGCGCATCGTCCCGGCTCAGATAGGTCACCGAGTCCACCTCGGGATAGAGCAGGATCCGCTGCTGCAGATCGAGGATGCTCTGCTCAGGCAGGTCCTTGCGCAAATAGAGGGAGATCTGGGAGCTGTTCTGCCAGCTTCCCTCTACTATCTCGGCGTTTTTCAGCAGCACGTGGAAGCAGGAAGGCAGCGCCAGGCTGACCCCCAGCACTGCCAGCGTCATCAGGGAAGCGAGCGGATTGCGCCACAGCTCCCCCAGGCTGGCGAAAGCCTGGCGCACATGATCCACGCCATACATCATCAGGCGGCGCAGCGGTGGCTGTTTATGACGAACGATAGCCATATCAGAGCTCCTCCCCTTGCGAATACATGCGACCCGCCTTGAGGGTCAGGGTGCGGTAGCGCATGCGGGCGATGAGGCCGAGATCGTGAGTGGCAATCAGCACCGACACCCCGAAGCGGTTGAACTCCTCGAACAGCCGCATGATGTCCATGGAGAGCTGGGGATCCAGGTTGCCGGTCGGCTCGTCCGCCAGCAGCAGTGGTGGCTTGTTGACGATGGCGCGGGCGATCCCCACCCGCTGCTGCTCACCACCGGACAGCATGCGCGGCTGGTAACGCTCCTTGCCGAGCAGCCCCACCTTGTCGAGGGCTGCAGCGACCCGCTTGTTGATATCGGCGTGGCTGTAGCCATCGATCACCAGCGGCAGGGCCACGTTGTCGAACACGGTTCTGTCCATCAGCAGGCGGTGATCCTGGAAGATCATGCCGATCTGGCGGCGCACATAGGGGATCTGGCTGCGCTGGATGTGGCTGACATCGTCGCCATGAAAGAAAACGCGACCATCGGTCGGTCGCTCCATCACACTGATCAGTTTCAGGAGGGTGCTCTTGCCCGCTCCCGAGTGCCCGGTCAGGAAAGCCATCTCCCCCTTGCGCAGGTGAAAGCTGACCTTCTGCAGCGCCTGATGACCGCCGCTGTATACCTTGCTGACCTTGTCAAAACGAATCATAACGGTTCCCTGACATTGACAAGCCCCGACCTGGGCCGGGGCATGCTGCGGTTACTCATCGCGACTGAAGAGCGCCTCGATAAAATCGTTGGCCACGAAGGGGCGCAGGTCGTCAATCCCTTCGCCGACCCCGATATAGCGGATCGGGATCTGGAATTTGTCCGCCACCGCGAAGATGACGCCCCCTTTGGCGGTGCCGTCAAGCTTGGTGAGGGTGATACCGGTCAGGCCCACCGCCTCGCTGAACAGCTTGGCCTGGCTCAGGGCATTCTGGCCGGTGCCTGCGTCCAGGGTCAGCATGATCTCGTGAGGGGCCTCCTCGTCGAGCTTCTTCATCACCCGCACCACCTTCTTGAGCTCTTCCATCAGGTTGCTCTTGTTTTGCAGGCGACCGGCAGTATCGGCGATCAACACGTCGGCACCACGGGAGCGCGCGGCCTCGATGGCATCAAAGATGACGGAGGCAGAATCGGCACCGGTATGCTGGGCGATCACCGGGATATTGTTGCGCTGACCCCACACCTGCAGCTGCTCGACGGCAGCGGCCCGGAAGGTATCACCGGCGGCCAGCATGACGCTCTTGCCCTCGGCCTGGAACTGCTTGGCCAGTTTGCCGATGGTAGTGGTCTTGCCCACCCCATTCACACCAACCATCAGGATGACGTAGGGCTTCTTGCCGGTATCGATCACCAGCGGCTGCTCGACCTTGGCCAGCATGGCGCCCATGTCCTGCTTGAGCAGACCGTAGAGCGCCTCGGCATCCTTCAACTGCTTGCGATCCGCATGCTGCACCAGCCCTTCGATAATACGGGTCGTGGTATCTACGCCAAGATCGGCGGTCAGCAGCTGGGTCTCCAGCTCTTCAAACAGATCATCATCGATCTTCTTGCCACGGAACAGGCTGAAGAAGCCGGAACCAATGTTTTCCTTGGTGCGCACCAGGCTGCGCTTGAGACGGGCAAAGAAGCCCTCGCGCTGCGGTTTTTCCTGGGTGTCATCCTCTACGGCTGCGGCCAGTGGCAAGGCTGCCAGCGCGGCGGCTTCAGCCTCGGCGGCAATACGAGCCTCTTCCGCTGCCTGCGCCTCGGCGGCGATACGGGCCTCTTCCGCTGCCTGTGCCTCAGCGGCGATACGCGCCTCTTCTGCAGCCTGCGCTTCGGCGGCGATGCGCGCCTCTTCCGCAGCCTTTGCCTCGGCGGCGATACGGGCCTCTTCCGCAGCCTGCGCTTCGGCGGCAATGCGGGCTTCTTCCGCTGCCTTCGCTTCGGCGGCAATGCGAGCCTCTTCTGCAGCCTTCGCTTCGGCGGCGATGCGGGCTTCTTCCGCAGCCTTCGCTTCGGCGGCGATGCGGGCTTCTTCCGCAGCCTGCGCTTCGACGGCGATACGGGCCTCTTCCGCAGCCTGCGCCTCGGCGGCGATGCGGGTCTCCTCCGCTGCCTTCGCTTCGGCGGCGATGCGGGCCTCTTCGGCCGCCCGGGCTTCATCTGTCATCAGTGATTCATTGACGATCACCGGCTCCAAATCGGAGGCGCACTCCTCCACCACCAGCGGTCCTTTGGCATCGGGTTCTGCGGGTTGGCAGCATTCATCATGCCCGGCAGAGGAAGGCTCGCTGGCGGGCACCTCGGGAGAAACAGCCGGCACTGTGTCGGCGGCTGGGGTAGCAGGAACCTCAGGTTCAGCGGTAACAGGGGTGGCTTGCGGTGTCTGTGGTTGGACAGCCTCAGCCTCTTCTTTCTTGCGGCCGAAACCCAGCCAGGAAAACAAACCTTTTGCCATCTAAAAAATACTCACATCGTTGGCTGACTGCTAAGATAGCCGTCCCGGGAGGGCCGGCATAAAAATGAACTGCCTTATACTACCACTTTATTTTCTGACGATGAAACGCGATGCCCAGAGTGAAATCCAGCCGTAGCAACCCCAATAAACGCCCAGCCCAGCAAGGAAAATCGGGCTTTGTAAGAATCATCAGCGGCCAGTGGCGCGGCCGTAAATTGCCGGTCAGGGATGTAGAAGGGCTCAGGCCTACCACGGATCGCGTCAAGGAGACCATCTTCAACTGGCTGGCCCCCCACATCCGCGGTACCCGCTGCCTCGATCTGTTCGCCGGCAGCGGTGGTCTGGGTCTGGAAGCGCTGTCGCGCTACGCCGAACAGGTCACTCTGATCGAGATGGACAGAGGCGCCGCCGAGCAGATCAGACAGAACCTGACCACCCTCGGCAGCAGCCAGGGCCAGGTGATCCAGGCCGATGCGGTGAACTGGCTGCAAGGCCCGGCTACCCCGTTCGATCTGGTGTTCCTCGATCCCCCCTTTCGCCGCGAACTGCTGCCCCAGGTGTGCGATCTGCTGGAGCAGCGAGGCTGGCTGGCTCCGGATGCCCTCATCTATCTGGAGCGGGAGAAGGAGATGGCAGATCTTCCACTGCCTGCCAGCTGGCAATTACTCAAGGACAAGCAGGCCGGTCAGGTCTGCTATCAACTCTATGTGCGGGAGGTAAACGATGAAGCGGATATTTAATCTGTTGGCGATGGGGCTCATTCTGTTCTTCTGGTTCGGCGTACTGATGAGCCTGATCCTGCCCCTGCCAGGCAAACTGAACGGCTTTTTGCCGGTCTGTGGCGTGATAGTCGCCCTGCTGCACTGGGTGCAAGCCAGCATGATCAAGGCAGCCTGCAAACGCTACTTTGAGGTGACCCGGGGTGAGTTCATCGGTGTGCTCATCTTCGGCGTCTTTGGCATGGTAGACATTCGCCAGCGCCTGCAAGGGATCGTTGAAGCAGCCCAACGCGCAAACAATCCGGACAAGCAATAAAAGAAAAGGGGACGGCGGTGGCCGTCCCCTAGAGTCATGTCGTCCTGTCCCTAGAACTGCAATGCTCCCTGCAATCCCTGACGTTATCCTAATCCCTTGGAATATCCCCTTTCCAATCCATTGGCGTGTCCAGCAGCCTTCCTGGCTTGGCAATTCATCCTGAACCGCTTCACTGTCTCCATCCTGGAGGTGTCCATTACCACGTCCTGTGGGGGTCCTTGCGTCTTCCTGACCGATAACCATCCGGGTTATCTCGCTTCGTCCTGAAGCGTCCTTCTCGCATCCCGCGAGGTCCTGTTCATCCTGAAGAACGATATCCGGTTCGTTCTGCTCTCGTCCCGAGAGTGTCCTGCCGCATCCCGCGGTGTTCCCTGTTCATCCATGACGATAATCATCCTGACTACCGTGCTCATCCTGAGGTGTCCTTGCCCACATCCTGTGGACTATTCCATCTTTATTCGCTGCTCTGCATCCTGCGGAACCAGCTTCGTCCTTGTGAGACCCATACTAAGGCAATGGACTCTCCGAGCAAGGGCCATCCGTGGAGAAATATCCGCTGCCATATAGATGACAAAAAACAACCTTAAAAACTATTCCTTTAAAAACAAGCAATTAGTTAGTTTCACTAGAAAGGTCACCTTTTCTGGCATGGCTTCGCGTACGGCTTAAAGCGTTAGCGTCGCACACACCCTATGGCAGATCTCTTACATGCTTTCCCCGCCCCGAAACGGCCCGCGAAAACGGTTCAATCCAGCGAATAAAGCTTAAAAATTTGTTGAATAAATATGCTCAAAAAAGAGACAAAAAAAGAGTCGAGACCAGGCTCGACTCTTTGTGATGCTATCCGTTTGCTGTTATCAGCCTTGTACCATCAACTCACCCGGTTGGACGGGTTGAGGTAGGCCTTGCGCAAGGATTCCGGCGCCAGCACTTCCAGCTCGCCACCAATGTTGTTCAGCCAGCTGCGAAACTCGGGGGTATCCTGCACCTCGGTCTCGACTACCACGCTGCGCTTGTCATAACGCGTCATGCGGGGGTTGTTGCCGGGGATCTGGTTGTCCACCAGCGACTGGCTGTTGGCATCGATGCGACCGACAAAGCGGATCGGACCGCTCACATCCTGATAGCCCTGATCGCGGATCAGCTTCTGGATATTGAAATCCTTCGGCTGGGTCGCGCTGAAATTGGTCAGCTCGACGCTCTTGATGTGATCGAACGGGATGCCATACACCTTGGGATCCAGCTCGGACAGGGTGCAGAGCAGAACCGGCCCTTCCGGCTGGTTGAGGATCCCGAGCGGATTGATGCGATCATAGCAGAGCCACACGGTTCGCTCTTTGATCACCCGCTGGATCTCGGCGCTGAACTTGCGACCACGCCACAGAGCGTCGCGGATCAGGGTGCTGCGGCGGATCTCCGGGTTGCCGGCAAACGGACGCGGCGACTGATGCACGCTCTCGAGCCAGCGCTCGGCCAGTTCGCTCTGGCTGTCGCGGATCACCTGGCTGGCCTTGTCGACCAGCGGGTTCAGTTCGGTCAGCACGCTCGCCGGCAACAGTTGGCTCGCCTGATCACTCCAGGTTTTCAGGGCCACCGCCAGGGAGAGCGGCATGATATTGGCAAAATCGTTAAGCCCGTGGCGCTCGAAGCACCAGCCATGGGGCTTGCTGCGCTCGTCCGAGGTGAGGTCGAACAGTCCCATGCCGGACATCTCTTCCAGGTCCCGTTGCACGGTACGCAGACTGACATGAATGCCTTCCTCTTCCAGTTTTACCTGGAGTTGGCTGGCGGTCAGCTTGTAAGGGCGGTGCGGGATGCAACGCGCCAAGGTCAGTTGTCGTAACAGCTTCTTACTCATGGTGCATGCCTTCACTGGGTTAGTGTTGACTGAATGCTAGTCGTGACCTGCGACAGTCTATGACGCAAGTTTTGCCGAGACAACTGTCTCCATTTTCATACAGTCAGGCTTATCAACATGATTTATAAGAAAAAAACAAACCGGAAAGGTGGCAATTGAGGCTTTTTTGATAATAAAAAAGATAAATTTGACATGTCACGAACAAGGTCGCAGGAAGGATAAAAGAGAGAAATTATCGATTTTTAAAGCAGATTACATGGAGAGGAGGCCTGCCTCCCCTCCATTTCTCCGATCAAAACAGCCAGGACCAGGGGGACTTGGTGATGGCGGCACCGACCATATAACCAAATACCGCCAGGGCGGCGACACCGGCCACCAGCTTCTGGCCCTGCGCCGGCCGTTTGAGCGCCATGACACCGAGCCCGATGTAGACCACCAGCGCCACCAGCTTGGCCATCAGCCAAGGCTGCTGGCCCGGGCTCATCTGCAGGGCAACCGCCAGCAACACCCCGAACAGCAGCAGAAAGGTGTCGTTGATATGGGGCAGCACCTTGAGCCACTTCTGTTGCAGCCGCGCACTGCCCGCCAGGGCCAGGCCCCAGCGGTAGAGGAACAGCAGCAGGCTGACCAGCGCCAGCGTCATATGCAGGTGTTTGAGCATGGGGTAATAGGCAATCATCTTGCTTCCTTGTCGTCGTTGGGTAGCCCGCTGTTCCAGTTGTGGGCATGGATGCGCTCCTGCCCCTCCTCGTCGTCTTGCAACAGATCGGAGAGGATCTCCCGGTATTGCAGGCTCTTGTTGATATAGGTGTGTTCATCGTCCAGGTAGTTCACCTGCTCCCGCAGCAACCAGTTGTCATGCTGCTTGAAGGTCTGCCCCGCCCGCCAGGCCTGGTTGGCCCGAAAGCCGAGCTGGGTAAGAGCTTCCACCCCCAGATCCACCGCAGATCCCAGAGTTTCCCGATAGACGCTGTCGACCCCGTGGCGCAGGATCTCGTGGGCATGGGGACGATCCTGGGCACGAGCGAGGATCTTGAGGTGCGGGAAGTGTTTCCTGGCCATCTCGATCACCGCCAGCGAGGTGGCGGTATCGTTGATGGAGAGCACCAGCAGCTTCGCCTTGTGGGCGCCGGCGGCATGGAGCAAATCGATCCGGCTGGCGTCGCCATAGAAGACCTGATAGCCATATTTTCGCAGCATCTCGATCTGGCTGGCATCCTGCTCGAGGATGGTGGTGCCTATGCCGTGACCGTGCAGCAGGCGCCCCACTATCTGGCCGAAGCGACCGAAGCCCGCGATGATCACCGGGTGCTCCACCAGCTCGGGCTGCTCGTGTTGCGGCACATCCCCCTGGTTGCGATAGTCGAACCAGGGCTGGATCACCCGATCGTTGAGGATCAACAGCAGCGGAGTCAGTGCCATGGAGAGCGCCACCACCAGGGTCAGCAATGAGATGGTGTCACCGGGCAGTACCCTGTTCTGGGCCGCGAACGAAAACAGCACGAAGGCAAATTCCCCGCCCTGGGCCAGTGCCAGCGCGAAGGTCCAGCGCTGACCCGGCGAGATGCGGATGGCAAAACCAAGGGCCATCAGCACCAGCCATTTGAGCACCATCAGCCCGATCACCAGGGTCGGGATCAGGAAGGGGTGTTCGGCAAACAGACCGAAGTCGATCCCCGCCCCCACCGACATGAAGAAGAGGCCAAGCAGCAAGCCTTTGAAGGGCTCAATATCCGCCTCCAGCTCGTGGCGATATTCGCTGTCCGCCAATACTACGCCGGCGAGGAAGGAGCCCAGCGCAGGCGAAAGCCCCACCGACTCCATCAGCACGGCGATGGCGATCACCAGCAACAGGGCCGCGGCGACGAAGATCTCCCGCATATGGGACTGGGCGATGGCGCGAAATACCGGCCGCATCAGGTAGTGGCCACCCAGCACTATGCCGGAGATAGCGGCCACTACCAGCAGGCCATGCTGCCAGCCAGCCAGCTCGGTGCCACCATTGCTGACCACAGGCGCGATGGCCAGCAGCGGCAAAATCGCCAGGATGGGAATGACGGCGATATCCTGGAACAGCAATACAGCAAAAGCGGAGCGGCCGCTCTCGCTCTGCATCAGTTTTCGCTCCTGCAGGCTCTGCAGCACGATGGCGGTGGAAGAGAGCGCCAGTATGAGACCAATAGCTAGCCCCTGCTGCAGCGGCAGACCGATAAGATAAGCCACGCCGGTCAGGGCGCCGGTAGTGAGCAGCACCTGCAGGCCACCGGTACCGAGGATCGGCCCCTTCAGCTGCCACAAGAGGGCCGGGCGCAGCTCCAGCCCGACCAGAAACAACATCAGCACTACGCCAAACTCGGCGAAGTGCATCACGTCTTTTTGCTCACCCACCAACCCCAGCAGGAAGGGGCCTATGATGATCCCCGCCAGCAGGTAGCCGAGCACGGACCCCAACCCCCAGCGCTTGGCCAGCGGCACGGCGATCACCGCAGCAGAGAGATAGATGAAGGCATCAAACAGCAAACCATGTCCCATCAGCGGATCCTCCACGCGATGGCAGATCCCTGGGAGGGCATACCGGGGCAACGACCGGATCGCATACCTGTCATGAGAGCTCCTCCAGCAGATCCCGCAGATAGGGCCGCCCGGCCAGCTGCCCCGGGGTCAGCTGCTCATCGCGCAGGGCGCACAAGAGCTGACGATAATCCTGGCCGCAGCGGCGCAACGCCTCCGGATCCCGGATCTTGTGAAAAGAGTGGAGTACGAAGGGGGGCAGCCAGTGCATGCCGCACAGGGTGGCGGTCTGCTGAAAGGGCAGCAGGAAATCGAGCAGCGGACGGCTGTTGTAGCCCTCGCTGCAGTAGGATTCGGGGGCACCGCCCGTGGTGATGGCGCTGAGCCACTGCTTGCCCTTGAGGGCGTGAGCCTCGGGGCCGTAGGCGTAGCCATACTCCAGCACCAGATCCATCCACTCCTTCATGATGGCCGGGCAGGAGTACCAGTAGAAGGGGTGCTGGAAGACGATGATGTCGTGCTCCGATAGCAGTGCCTGCTCCCGTTTCACATTGATGAACATGTCGGGATAGTGGTGATAGAGGTCGTGCAGGGTCACGCCTTCCAGACCGTCGACGGCCTGCAGCAACTGCTTGTTGGCCCTGGAACTCTGCAGGGCCGGATGTGAAAAAATGACCAGAATGCGTTTCATGACAAGCCCACCGGGACAGAAGCCTCACTGCGCATGGCGCGATCGATAAAAAGGGGCGCGACGACAAGGTACATCCTGAAGATGCATGGGAAAGCGACCTTATCAGGAAGCGCCATACCCTGCCAACTCGGGGATCAGTTCACGCATCGCCGGGTTCAGGGTCTGGTGGGCAGGATAACAGAGCCCGATCCGGCGAAACATCCGCGGCCCATTCACCGGCAGGGTCTGCAATCCGGGTTCATCCTCCACCAAGCCATCGGGCAGAAAACTGATCCCCACTCCCGCCAGCACCAACGCCATCACCAGCCCCTTGCTCTCGGCCTTGGCCACCAGGTTGAGGGTGAGCCGGTCACAGGCCAGCAGGCCTATGGTCTGCTGATGGGCCTCGCAGGGCGGGCACTCAATAAAATCATGGTGTTGCAGCTCTGCCAGCTCGATGCGCGGACGACTGGCCAGCGGGTGGCCGGTGGGTACACACAGTACATAATCCTCTTCCCACAGCGGCAAGAAGATCTCGTCTTCCCGGCGCAGGGCATCCAGGGTCAGACGACAATCGGCGGGGCTATCCTGGTCGGAGAGGGTGAGATCCAGCTCCGGCAAGACCCCCTGCACCCGCTGTAGCAGAGCCGCCACCCGACGTCGGCTCAGATCCGGCATGATGGCAATATTGAGTCTCGCCCGCGTCGCTTTCTGGCGAAACAGCTCGGGCAGGCGGCGCGCCTCCTCCACCAGCTTGACCGCGTGGGGATAGAGATAGTGGGCCGGCTCCTTCGCCTCCACCCCCTTCTTGCCCCGGATAAAGAGGCTGTCACCGAGCACCTCTTCCAGCTGGCGCAACCCCGCCGAGAGGGAGGGCTGGCTAACGTGGCAACGCTCCGCCGCCGCCGTGATGTTCTTCTCTTCATAGATGGCGATGAAGAAACGCAGCAATCTCAGATCCAGCATAAGCCCAACCATAGTTTTTTCAGATGATAACCAGCGGAAAACAATATTTATCACTGATGGATGCGGAGACTATAGTGACTCCACTGCGTGCTGGCCAGCCGTCTGTTTGCCCAAACCGACCATCGAATCAGAAGGAAACATCATGTCCAAGTCCCTCGTCGTGATCACCGGTGCCTCCGCCGGGATCGGTGCCGCCATCGCCCGCGCCTTCTCCGCCGCCGGCCACCCGCTACTGCTGCTGGCCCGCCGGGTCGAGCCCATGCAGGCCCTGGGCCTGCCCGATACGCTCTGCATCGGGGTCGACGTCACCGATACAAACGCCATGAAGGCGGCCATTCAGCAGGCCGAGGCGCAATTCGGCCCGGTGGGCTGCCTGGTCAACAACGCCGGTGTCATGTTGCTGGGTCAGGCCGACGTGCAGGATCCCGCCGAATGGCAGCAGATGCTCAACATCAACGTAATGGGCGTGCTGAACGGCATCCATGGGGTGCTGGCCGGGATGAAGGAACGCCGCAGCGGCACCATCATCAACATCAGCTCCATCGCCGGTCGCAAGACCTTCCCGAACCATGCCGCCTACTGCGCCACCAAGTTCGCGGTTCACGCCCTGACCGAGAACATCCGGGAAGAGGTGGCCGATCTGGGGGTGCGGATGGTGACTATCGCCCCGGGAGCGGTGGAGACCGAGCTGCTCAGCCACACCACGGACGAGAGCATCAAGGCCGGTTACCACGACTGGAAAGAGCAGATGGGTGGCGTGATCGCACCCGAGGTGATCGCCGAGGCTGTGCTCTATGCCTGGAACCAGCCTGCCAACGTCTGCGTGCGTGAAATCGTGCTGGCGGCAACTCGTCAGCAACCTTAATCCAGCCTGACCGGAACGGCGGGGAGGGCTTGACCCTCCCCCCTGGCACAGGGTTACCATAACGCCCCAATTTCGTCAGAGTCGTTCCATGGTTCTCACTCGTCGCCAACTCGCTCATGCCCGTCGCTGGCTCCCCCTGTGGAGTCTGGTGCTGGTATTGATGTCGTTTGGCAGCCGGGCCGCGACCGACCTCTGTACCCTGAGCAGCCACTGCAGCCAGAGCGAGCGCACCCTGGAGAAAGCCATGCCGTGCGGCAGCTTTACTTCGGCGCTCTCGATGACGGTGCTCGGCAATGACAGCCTGACGGTGGCCATGCTGGAACCCGATACCCCGGATTTCCTCCCCCCTTCCCTGTTCATGCCGGACGCTCCGGCAGAACGGCTGGAGCGCCCTCCCCGCACCCGGACTTGAGTCAAAATCCCTGTTTTTGGGCATGTTTTATTCAATCTGAGGTGAGTTATGTACAAATCCCTGCTGCTGGCCCTGCTGGCCGGCACCGTCAGCTTTTCCGCTCTCGCGGCCGAGAAAATGACCGTCTACAAATCCAAATATTGCGGCTGCTGCCAGGCCTGGAACAAGCACATGGAAGAGAATGGCTTCGAACTCGAGGTCATCGAAACCGAACAGCTTGAACCGGTCAAACAGAAATACGGCATCGCCCCGCAACTGGCCTCCTGCCACACCGGGGTGGTCAACGGCTATGTGATCGAGGGACACGTGCCCGCCGCCGATGTGAAGAAGCTGCTCAAAGAGAAGCCGGCGATCCGCGGCCTGACCATTCCGGGTATGCCACAGAGCGCCCCCGGCATGGACATTCCGGGCCAACCCTACCAGGTGCTGAGCATCAGCAACGAGGGCACGACCAGAGTCTGGTCGAGCTATCCCGGCTGACGGATACTGGCCATGAACCGGCACTCCCCCATCATGTGAGGCACACCTGAGCGGACCCTTGTCGCTCATGGCCAGAGAAGAGGCCGCTATCGCGAGATAGCGGCCTTTTTTGATGGTTTTTCCTGCGATAACAAGGGACTGCTTGCAACCACCGGCGACAAGGGGCAGATTGTTGGCCAGTTCAAGGAGCCGATACGCCGGTTCGCCAACCCTGTTAACGCGCAAAGGATGCGACATGTTCCCCTTTTCTCGAGGGATTCTGCTGCTAGCCTGTCTGACAGCCGTTCCCTGTTCCTATGCCAACCAAGAGTCTGCCATGCCGAGAAGCGAAATCCCTGTCCAACCCCCCGTTGCCGCCAAACACCCGCATACGCTGAAGAAACACGGGGATACCCGGGTCGATAACTACTACTGGCTGCGCGATGACGATCGTCAGGATCCCGAGGTGCTGGCCTACCTCAAGGCCGAAAATGCCTACACCGAGGCCATGCTCCAGCCGACCAAGGCGCTGCGTGAAACCCTCTATAAGGAGATGGTGGCCCGTATTCCCCAGCAAGACGAATCCGTCCCCTACGTGAAGAACGGCTACCGCTACCAGACCCGTTACGAGCCGGGCAAGGAGTACGGCATCTATTCGCGCACCAAGCTGGGAGAGCAGGATTCCAAGCTGCTGCTCGACAGCAACCAGCGGGCCGAAGGGCACGAATTTTACGCCCTTGGGGCGCTGGAAGTGAGCCGCAACAACCGCTGGCTGGCGGTGGCGGAAGATTACCTCTCCCGCCGCCAGTACCGGATCCAGTTCCTCGATCTGGAGAGCGGCAAGTGGGCCGCGGATACCCTGGAGAACACCTCGGGCAACCTGGTGTGGGCCAACGACAGCAAAACGGTGTTCTACGTACGCAAGCACCCCAAGACCCTGCTGCCCTATCAGGTCTATCGCCACACCCTGGGCACGGATCCGGCCAGGGATGAGCTGGTCTATGAGGAGAAGGACGACAGCTTCTACGTCAGCCTCTACGCCACTACCTCGGAAGACTTCATCGTCATCAATCTCTCCAGCACCACCACCGGCGAGGCGCGCCTCATCGATGCCAACGTGCCGGAGCAGGCACCCCGTCTGTTCCTGCCGCGCAAGGTAGATCACGAATACACCCTGGATCACTACCGTGGCCGCTTCTATGTGCGCTCCAACAAGGACGGCAAGAACTTCGGCCTGTACGAGACCAAAGAGAGCCCGGTGGATCGCTGGAAGCCGGTGATCGCCCCCAATCCCGACGTGCTGCTGGAGAGCTACGCCCTGTTCCGGGACTGGCTGGTGGTGGAAGAGCGCAACCAGGGGCTGACCCGGCTGCGCCAGATCAACTGGCAGAGCGGCGAGCAGAAAGAGATCGCCTTCGACGACCCGGCCTACGTCACCTGGCTCGCCTACAACCCGGAGCCGGAGACCAGCGCCCTGCGCTATGGCTACTCCTCCATGACCACGCCCTCATCCACCTATGAGCTCGACATGGCCAGCGGCAAGCGCACCCTGCTCAAGCAGCAACCGGTGGCGGGCTTCAAGGCGGAGCAGTACGCCAGTGAGCGGCTCTGGGTGACCGCCCGGGACGGCGTGGCCGTGCCGGTCTCGCTGGTCTATCGCAAGGACAAGTTCAAGAAAAATGGCCAGACCCCCTTGCTGGTCTACGGCTATGGTTCCTACGGTGCCAGCATGGATCCCGACTTCAGCAGCTCCCGCCTGAGCCTGCTGGATCGGGGCTTCGTCTACGCCATCGCCCACATCCGTGGCGGTGAGGAGCTGGGCCGCCACTGGTACGAAGATGGCAAGCTGTTGAAAAAACAGAATACCTTCAACGACTTCATCGACGTCACCGAGTCACTGGTGGCACAGGGCTATAGCGCCAAAGATCAGGTCTATGCCATGGGAGGCAGCGCCGGCGGCCTGCTGATGGGGGCAGTGATCAATCAGGCGCCCCAGCTCTATCGCGGCGTAGTGGCCCAGGTGCCGTTCGTCGACGTGGTCACCACCATGCTGGACGAGTCCATCCCCCTCACCACTGGCGAGTACGACGAGTGGGGCAACCCGAACCAGAAGCGCTACTACGACTACATGAAGTCCTACAGCCCCTACGATCAGGTCAAGGCCCAGACCTACCCCAATCTGCTGATCACCACCGGGCTGCATGACTCCCAGGTGCAGTATTGGGAGCCTGCCAAGTGGGTGGCCAAGCTGCGGGAGCTGAAGACGGATGATAACAAGTTGTTGCTGAATACCGACATGGATGCCGGCCACGGTGGCAAGTCCGGCCGCTTCAAGGCCTATGAGGATATAGCCCTGGAGTACGCCTTTATTCTGGATCTGGCCAACCCGGCCCCCTGAGTCCATTTCACGGTAGCCCTTGCCACGCAAGGGCTACAAAAGAATCCAGACTCTCTTTTTCTCTCTTCCATTTCGCGTCGACTCCCCTTAATCTGCAACAGGGAAATGAATGATCGCGGTCATGTTTCTCGAGATTTAACTCCGTTAGTTTGCCATTTAGTTTGATTTATGTTGGCAAAATGTGCTTAATCGGAGTGCTTACAACTTTTTATCCGGCCTGCTATTGGCCAAATACCCCCGGTGGCAGGACGCCACGACAGTCACCGCAGGACGCGATGACCGCAGGCAAGGGCACCCAGGATCCCGCCCTTGTCATGCAGCACACATGAAGTAATGGCAAACCCGGCGCAGAACGGGCTTACCATCAATTTACCCGCGGATCGGGTAAACCAAATCCAAGAAAAGGGAGAAAAAATGAAAGGATTATCCTTGGCGTGCGCACTGTCGGCTGCTCTGGTCGGCGTATCATTTGGTGGTCCGGTACAGGCGCAGGAGCGCTTCGTGACCATCGGCACCGGCGGTCAAACCGGCGTCTATTATGTGGCAGGTCAGTCTATCTGCCGCTTCCTCAATCGTGGTTCCACCGAGCATGAGATCAAGTGCAACGCCCCGGCCAGCGGCGGCGGTGTCGCCAACGTCAACGGCATTCGCAGCGGCGAATTCAACTTCGGCATCATGCAGTCCGACCACCAGTACAAGGCGATGAAAGGGCTGCCCCCGTTCCAGGCCGAAGGTGCCATGGACGACATCCGTGCCGTCTTCTCCCTGCAGAGCGAAGTGTTCACCATCCTGGCCCGCAAGGACGCCAAGATCGCCGGCTTCGACGATCTGAAAGGCAAGCGCGTCAACATCGGCAACCCGGGCTCCGGCCAGCGTGACACCATGGAAGAGATCATGGCGGTCAAGGGCTGGAAGAAGAGCGACTTCGGTCTGGTCTCCGAGCTGAAACCGGCCGAGCAGGCTTCCGCGCTGGGTGACAACAACATCGACGCCATGAGCTACTTCGTCGGTCACCCGAACGGTGCCATCCAGGAAGCCTCCACCACCACGGATGCGGTACTGGTACCGGTCACCGGCGCTGACATCGACAAGCTGCTGGCCGAGAAGAGCTACTACACCAAGGCCGAGATCCCGGGTGGCCTCTACAAGGGCAGCGACAAGCCGACCCCGTCCATCGGTGGCAAGGCGGTGCTCTCTACCAGCGCCAAAACCGATCCGGAAGTGGTCTACCAGCTGGTCAAATCCGTGTTTGACAACCTGGACCGCTTCAAGCGCCTGCACCCGGCCTTCGCCGACCTGAAGGAAGCCGACATGATCAAGGTGGGGCTCTCCGCTCCGCTGCATGAAGGCGCTGCTCGCTACTACAAAGAGCGCGGCTGGCTCTGATTGAAGGCCCCAGGGCCTTTGTCACTCCTTCGACACCCGTTGGCTGCGCGGTTTGCGGCGGCGGGTGTCGTTTTTGTTGTACTCGATGGCACAAGTTGACCCTATGCAAGACAAACAACTCTCTACCGAGGAACTGATCGCCCAGGATGTAGGCGCCCGCCTGCCGCTGGGAGCCATGGGCTGGCTCATTACCGCCCTGGCACTGGCCTGGTCCCTGTTCCAGCTCTGGATCGCCTCGCCGCTCCCCTTCATTTTCGGGGTTGGCGTACTCAATGACACCGAAACGCGCGCCATTCATCTCACCTTCGCCCTGTTGCTGGCCTATCTGGTGTTTCCCGCGTTTCGCTCCTCCCCGCGGGATCGAGTCCCCCTCAGCGATATCGCGCTGGGACTGATCGCCGCCGGTGCCGCATCCTATCTGTTCGTGATGTACGAGGCGCTGGCCCAGCGTCCCGGCAACCTGACCACCTCGGATCTGGTCACCGCCTGCATCGGCATTCCCCTGCTGCTGGAAGCGGCACGCCGCGCCCTCGGCCCGGCTCTGGCGGTGATCGCCATCGTCTTCCTGGTCTACAGCCTGGCCGGCCCCTGGATGCCGGGTCTGCTGGCACACCGCGGGGTCAGCTTTACCGCGCTGGCCAATCACCAGTGGATCACCACCGAAGGGGTGTTCGGCATCGCCCTCGGGGTCTCCACCAGCTTCGTGTTCCTGTTCGTGCTGTTTGGCGCCCTGCTCGAGCGGGCCGGCGCCGGTCACTACTTCATCCAGCTCGCCTTCAGCCTGCTCGGCCACCTGCGTGGCGGCCCGGCCAAGGCGGCGGTGGTCGCCTCCGGCCTCACCGGCCTCATCTCCGGCTCCTCTATCGCCAACGTGGTCACCACGGGCACCTTCACCATCCCCATGATGAAAAAGGTGGGTTTCAGCTCCGAGAAAGCCGGGGCGGTGGAAGTGGCCTCCTCGGTCAACGGCCAGATCATGCCGCCCGTGATGGGGGCTGCGGCCTTCCTGATGGTGGAGTACGTCGGCATTCCCTACGTGGAGATCATCAAGCACGCCTTCCTGCCGGCGGCCATCTCCTACATCGCCCTGCTCTACATCGTCCATCTGGAAGCGCTCAAGCTCGGCATGCAACCCATCGGTGGCCATCAGCCCAAGCCCTGGCTGCGTCGCCTGACCGGCTTTGCCTTCGGCGCCGCCCTCATCAGCGGCCTCTCGATGGCGGTCTACTACGGTCTGGGCTGGCTCAAGCCGGCCTTGGGCGACTATGCCCTGCCGGGGATATCCCTGCTGCTGGCCGCCACCTATGTGGGCCTGCTGAAGATCGCCGCCAGCAATGAACCGCTAGCAGCCGAAGATCCCGACAAGCCGCTCACCGAGCTGCCCGACACCCGCACCGTGCTGCTCTCCGGCCTGCACTTCCTGTTGCCGGTGGTGGTACTGGTATGGTGTCTGATGATCGAGCGCCTCTCCCCCGGCCTGTCCGCCTTCTGGGGCACCGTCATGCTGGTCATCATCCTGCTGACCCAGCGTCCGCTGCTCAACTGGCTGCGCACCGACGGCAAACATGACTACGGCACCGTACGGGACGGCGTCATCGACCTGCGCGAAGGTCTGGTGGCCGGTGCCCGCAACATGATCGGCATCGGTATCGCCACTGCCACTGCCGGCATCATAGTCGGCGCCGTCTCCCAGACCGGGGTTGGCTTGGTGCTGGCCGATCTGGTGGAGATGCTCTCCATGGGCAATCTGCTGCTGATGCTGCTGCTGACTGCCCTGCTCAGCCTCATCCTAGGTATGGGGCTGCCCACCACCGCCAACTACATAGTGGTATCCAGCCTGCTGGCGCCCGTGGTGGTCACTCTGGGTCAGCAGAACGGCCTCATTGTGCCGCTCATCGCCGTGCACCTGTTCGTGTTCTATTTCGGCATCATGGCGGACGTGACCCCGCCGGTGGGGCTGGCTTCGTTCGCCGCGGCCGCCGTCTCCAAGGGTGATCCCATCAAGACCGGTATCACGGCGTTCTACTACAGCCTGCGTACCGCGGCACTGCCGTTCCTGTTCATCTTCAACACGGATCTGCTGCTGATCGACGTGGACTTTGCCCACGGGGTGATGATCTTCATCGTGGCTACCATCGCCATGCTGATCTTCGCCGCCGCAACCCAGGGCTACTTCCTGGTGAAGAGCCGCTGGTACGAGAGCGTGTTGTTGCTGCTGGTCGCCTTTACCCTGTTCCGCCCCGGCTTCTGGATGGACATGGTGCACGATCCCTATCGCGAGACGCCACCCGCCCAGCTGGCCCAGACTATGGGTGAACTGGAGGTGGAGAGCACCTTGCGGCTGCGGGTCCAAGGGGAAGATGCGGTGGGCAAACCCCGCAAGTTCACCCTGCTGGTTGCCGTGCCAGATGGTGCCAACGGTGAAGAGCGTCTGGCCAATCTGGGCCTGAGCCTCTATGAACAGGATGGCAAGACCCTGATCGACAACGTGGCCTTCGGCAGCCCTGCCGCCGGCATGGGGCTGGAGTTTGACCAAGAGATCCTCGCCGTCAAGGCTCCGACCGATCGCTGGAACAAGGAGCTGATGTGGCTCCCGGGTTTCCTGCTGTTCGGGGTCATCGTCTGGCTGCAACGCCGACGCCTGGCACCACAACCTGCTTGATCCCTGACAGGGCCGCGTGATGCGGCCCTGTTTTTTTGTCCGGCATAGACCATGGCGGCGAAGGTGGCCCAAGAGGAAAAACGGCCCCCAAAAAAAGTGGGGTGACATTTCCATGTCACCCCCTCGCAAATAGCATGTTCCATATTGGAGTCCGGCCACGCCGGATGCCTTGCCCCACTTCCCCAGAGTCCGCTACCCATCCGAAGTCAGTGTCGATTGCAGCGATGCAGTCGACCGGTCACCCTTTGTTGCCTTCATCCACACGGCAGACGGGCCGCCGTGTTTGTCCTTGCAAGTGAAATATTACGCAGACAAATAAAATAAAAAAACGTTTTTATGCCCTGAAGTTCCCGTGTTGATACAAAAAACCGCCTTCACATTAACAATAATTCATTTAAAAACAGCAAGATAAGGAAATGAATAGCTATTCACCCGCACGGAGGATAAGCAAAGGCGTACAAGGCTTTGCGAGATCTCGCACAAAAAACACCCGCCTCACAGCCAGCGCTTCAGGGGCAACCAGTCACTGAGTCGGGCCACCAGTCGCCGGGGCCAGCCATCGATTTTGCGGGGTGCGCTACTGGCCTGCTCCTGCCAGTGCATCAGCCACGACCTCAGCTGCTCGCACAAGGTCGGGCAACGCAGGTGCAGCATCAGCTCGGTGTTGAGAAACAGCGAGCGGGGATCGAGGTTAAGGCTGCCAAACAGTGCCCGTTCCCGCCCCAGCAGGATCAGCTTGGCATGCAGGCTGTGGCTGTCATCGCCAAACTCGTGCACCTGGATCCCCTGCCGCAACAGCCAGCCGCGATAGCGTCGGTAGGCGCCATAGACCAGAGGCACATCCGTGCTGGCCAGGGAGTTGGTGAGGATATCGATGGTCACGCCCCGCTGACGCAACTGCAACAGGCGGCGGCGAAAGCCACGGGTCAGGATGAGGTAAGGGGTCACCAACGACAATGAGTGCGGATTGTCTGCCAGTCGCTGCCACAGCTGGCGGGCCGTGGCGGGTCGCGAGATCAATCCCTTTCCGGGCCGGTCGAACCACACCTCCGCCACACCGTCGTGCCACTGCAGCGCCAGGGGTTCATCGACAAACAGGTTGGCCGGCAATGAATAGACGGCGGCAATGGCCGGATCCGTCATGGTGAGCAGGAAGTCATTGACCACCCGGGCCTCGGCGGGCAGCGGGGAGCGTCGCAACAGGTGGCGAATGGGATGGCTCCAGCGGCTGTGCCAGAACTGGGCAAATCCCTGCGCCATCTCCTGACACAGCGCTCCCCGGCAGGCGAGATCCAGATCCACAAAGGGGGGTTGATCGTCGAGATGGAAGTAGCGATCACCGATGTTGCGACCGCCGATCAGCGCCAGCCTGCCATCCACCAGCAGCAGCTTGTTGTGCATGCGGTGATTGATGCGGCGAAAGCTGAATAGCCCCTCCAGTAGCAGTGCCAGGGGTCGCCAGCCCCGCAACCAGAAGGGGTTGAACAGGCGCACCTCGATCCCCGGCTCGTGGGCCACCATCTCCAGAAAGCGGTTGTCGCCAGCATAGAGATCATCCACCAGCAGCTCGACCCTGACCCCGCGCCTGGCGGCATGGAGCAGTTCGCTGAGCAGCAGCTTGCCGCTGCTGTCCTCTTCCCAGCTGTAGTACTGGGCCTGGATCCGCTCGCGAGCAGTGCGGATCCACTGACAGCGCACCTTGAGTGCCAGCAGGGGATCCGCGATCAGGGCGAAGGATCCCGGGATCATGCTGTCATCCTGTTGTCATCGGGGAGTGTCATAACGCTGGCAAGCCTCTCTGAATAGCAAGCAAGGAGCTGCTGATGGAACTGCACGATACCCCGATGGTGCGCTATCTCGACCAGTCAGGCCAGCCAGATGTCGTCCCGACCACCGACCCCGTGCACTGGTTTTTGCAGCACAGGGATGGCGGCTGGCAGCTTCCGGTGACCCTGCCGGCCCAATCCGGCCAGGAGCTCAGGGCTGCACCGCCTCGATTGCGGCAGCCTTGCCTTCAATCTGGAGCAGGCTGAAACGGTAGGCGACATAGTACTTGTAGATGGTCCCCACATAGTTGATCGGCCCCTGCCCCACCTCGTTGGCCACCAGCTGATCCACGTTGCCAAACCAGACATCGGGATCCAGCCCCAGTGAGCGGGCCTTGTTGCGCAATGCCTGCACCCGGTTGGGCCCTGCATTGTAAGCAGCTAGGGCAAACAGGTGACGATTGAGCCGATCCAGACCGGGATCGTTGAAATAGGTGTCGAGGATCAACCGCATATAACGGCAGGCGGCCTCCACGTTGCCCTCCAGACTCGCCAGCCTGGCCCCCGTGATCCCCACTTCCCGCCCGGTGGCAGGCAGCAGCTGCATGATGCCAACCGCCCCTTTTGGGGAGCGCACGTTGGGATTGAGACCAGACTCCTTGTATCCCAGCGCTGCCAGCATCAACCAGTCGATGTCATATTTTTCCGCATATTTTTCAAGCACCTTACGGATCTTTGCCAGTCGCCCCAAGGGATCCGGAGCCAATATGTTGCTCATCCGCTCGCTGTGGGCCAGCAAGCGCCGCAGGGTCAGATCGCTGAACAGGCTGTGCTGGCTGACGCTGGCCAGATAACCGTTGACCGCCTTGAGCAGCTCGGGGCTGTTTTTGCGCAGCGCCCAGGCACTGGTGCCATTGCTGCGCAGGGGCACCAGCTTGTGCGCCTTGAGACCATCGATCATCCCGAGCCAGATCCGCCCCTTGTAGCTGTCAGTCACCGTGAGGGGGATAATCCCGGCCGCCACCATCTCCAGCAAATCGCCATCCTGCAGATATTCGGGCACCGTCTCTATGTAGACGGGGGGCAGTCCCAGTTCGCGGAACAGCCAGTTGAGCTGGCGCAGGCTCTCGTAGTAACTGGAGCTGGCCCGCACCCAGACCCGCCGGCCGGAGAGCTGGGTGATGCGGTTAAAGGAGGGCAGGCTATTTTGGCTTACCACCCACTCCTCAATGGAAGAGATGAGCGGCCTGGAGAAGCTGACCTGCTCCCTTCGGGTCGGGGTGACCGTCATGGTGGCCGCCACCAGATCGCCACGCCCCTCCGTCAGATAATCCAGCAGCTTGTCCTGCCTGACCGGGATGTAAACCACCTTGAGCTTGACCTTCTCCTTGGCGAGATAAGTCTTGTTCAACCAGCGTTCGAACCCTTGCAGCTGGTTGACCAGGATGCCGTATTGGGCCCCCTTGTCGAGGAAGTAGAAGCCGCGCTCATAGACCACCAGGGCCCTGAGTTCACGCTTTTGCAGGATACTGTCGAGGTCCCCGGGCTGGGGAAGACGCTGCGGCTTGAGATCGGCCGCCAGCAGAGGAAGACACCAGAGAGCCAGCAGGCCCCAGATCCATTGCCGCATGTGTTCGCCTTTTGTTGGCCACTCGCGCCGGTCAATACCGACGGTGGAATAGACTAACTATAGAACTCGACCCACGGCAGAAGGGTCAACGCGGCAGGCGTACCTGCCGCATCATTACAGTGCTCAGATGGCGCGAGCCCGCATCTCGAAAATCAGTTTTTCGGCGGTGCAGGTGAACTGCAGGCGGGCTTTCAGGATCACCCCATCGGCGCCCTGGGTCAGCTCGCTGCTCACCTTGGCCTCTTCGGTGACCTGCTTGGCCAGCGCCTCATAGGCGGCCAGTTTGGCGCGGGCAGCACCCTCTTCAGCGGCCTCGATCACCAGATCCATCACGTCATCACCTTCGCCGATAATGGTGCCAATCTCGGCAAAGCAACCACAGCTGTCGCAGGTTTCGTTCAATTCAACTTTATCGTCTACAGACATACTTCCACTCCTACTCATTTCGGATGATTTGCATCGTCACGCAAGGCTTTACGAAAATCCCTGATGGCGGTACCCAGATCCTCGCCGGCGCTGGTCAGGCGTTTGCTGCCAAACACCAGCACGACCACCAGCAAGAGGATCAACAAATGCCAGATATGAATTCCACCGAGTCCCATAGGGAAACCTCTCATCCAGAGATATCTGCTGGTTGTATCAAATTAACGCGCAAGGATTGTTGGGTAAAATCAAGACGGGTGCAAGTTGGCAAATAAATCGCCCAAAAAATATGGCGGCCCGGGGCCGCCATATTGCTTGTGCTACTTTGTCCCCTCAACCGCTACATCCTGTACCAGCGGCCCTGGCGGGCCCGAGACCTCTAGAGGATAAGATCGCCAAGATATGAATACTAATGGTATAAATTCATCCTTGTATTGAACAGGATTCATATCATGCTACTGGAACAACTGGCCCGCATTGACCTCAATCTGCTCATCATCCTGCAGGTGCTGCTGGAAGAGCGCAACGGCAGCAAGGCGGCCCGTCGCCTTCACCTGAGCCAGTCTGCCGTCAGCAAGGCCCTGGGACGGCTACGCGAGACTTTCGACGACCCGCTCTTCATCCGTTCCGCCTACGGGCTGGAACCCACCGCCCGAGCCCAGACGCTGCAACAGCAGTTGCAACCCATACTGCTGTCGCTGGACAACCTGATCCAGCCCCCCGCGTTCGATCCCGCCAGTTCGGAGCGGGAGTTCGTCATCGCCAGCATGGACAGTGCCTTCACCCTGTTTGCCCCGCTCTACCTGAGCGAACTGAAGCGCCAAGCGCCACGGATCCGCCTGCGCTATGAAGAGTGGACCGAGAACAGCCTGACCGAGATGAGCCAGGGGCAGGTGGATATCGCCTTCACGGTGCGGGAGAACTGCATCAACTCGGATTACCGGCTCGATACCCTGCCAAGCAGCATCTGCCAGCGGCTGCTGGCCATCGACGGATTGACCTGCCTGGTGCAAAAGCATCACCCCGCGTTGCGGGAACCAGGCTGGGATCTGGACCACTATCTGCGCTACCCCCATGTACAGACCTACTGCGAGGGACGGGATCGCTGGATGCTGGACTACAAGCTGGCGGAACAGGATCTCTACCGGCGGATCGAGGCAACCGTCCCCTCGTTCGAGGCGGCGCTGCGGATGGGGATGCACTCCGACATGATAGTGACGCTCTCAAGTCTCTATGCCCGCCATGCGACCCAGGTCTATCCCCTGATGCAGCTACCTCTGCCCATCGAGCTGGACAGCATCTCCCACCTGCTGATCTGGCATCAGCGCCATGACGAGGATCCGGGCCATCGCTGGTTGCGCGAGACCCTGCTGACCCAGATCATGAGCCAACTTGAGCCTCACGCCCATACTGACGATCAGGACTGGGCCGTCACCTGCAAGTAGTGGTGCACGCCATCGAGCAGCATCTGCACCGAGATCATCACCAGCAGCATGCCCATCAGCCGCTCCACCGCAGTGAGTCCACGCTCACCCAGCAGCTTGTTGAACACCTCGTAGAACATCAGGATCACTGCGCTGGCGCCCCAGGCCATGAAGAGGGCCAGCGACCAGTCGACCATCCGGGTCGGCTCCTGGTTGGCGAGCAGCAGCAGGGAGGCGAGGATGGAGGGGCCGGCGATCATCGGGATCGCCATCGGCACCAGGAAGGGTTCTTCACCCGCAGCAAGCCCGGTCACACCGCCCTCTCCCGGGAAGATCATCTTGATGGCGATGAGGAAGAGGATGATACCGCCGGCAATGCTCACCGCCTCCTGACGCAGGTTGAGGAAGCTCAGGATCTGCTGGCCGACGAACAGGAACAGCATCATGATCGCCAGAGAGAAAAGCAGCTCGCGGATCATCACCTTGCGTCGCCGCTTGGGATCGATGTGACGCAGAATGGAGAGGAAGACCGGCAGGTTACCCAGCGGGTCCATGATCAGAAACAGCATGACTGCGGCAGAGAAGGTATCCATACAACGCCCTGGCTACGCCTTGAATAGCAAAAAGAGAAGGGGCGAAATATAGCAAAATGGGAGGTATTCAGCGAGCGCCATGATGCGCTCGCAGAGGGTCAACCGTGGTTGCAGATCTTGTCGGCGTGGGTCTGGAAGCCGTCGGCGGACTCGATGAACTTGCCGCGGGCAGCCAGGAAGTCAATCAGGGCCTCGGCATCCATCTCGCTGGCGCTGCAGGTATGAAAACGCGCCTGTTCGCCAAAACGCTCGGCCATCGCCTGCTTGAGGCTGGCACGGGTAAACTGTCCGCCCTGCTCCAGCATCATCTCCATCACTTCGTGACCATGTACCGATTGCGACATTTTGCACCTCATTAATGAACATATTTAATGCTCATTAAATCCTGTCAGGGCGCCGGGGATCTTGATGTAGACCAATAAATCACGCATTACCCGGTCAAGAGACTGGTCGTGGCGACTCCTTTGTCGATAATGTGGCAACCCGCATCGGGGATCGCTACACTGGCGCCCCTTTTGCCATTGCAGACAAATTAATAAGGATATTGGCGTCATGCTGTTCCATGGAGAGGCTTTCAAGCCCTGGCAGATCTGGACCCGCCGCCCACTCTGGCTCAAGACCCTGATCGGCATGCTGTTGGGGGTCACCCTCGGAGTCGGTTTCAAAGAGCAGGCCCTGCTGCTCAAACCCATCGGCGTGCTGTTCGTCAACACCATCCAGATGCTGATGGTGCCCCTCATCTTCTGCTCTGTCATCGCCGGCCTCACCGCCCTGCTCAAGGGCAAGAAACTGGATGTCATCAGCAGCAAGGCCATCGGCCTCTATCTGGGCTCCACTGCCATCGCCATCTGCATCGGCCTGATGATGGGCTGGCTGCTGGAACCCGGCATGGGTGCCGACATGGGCCCTTATGAACGGGTCGGGATGGTGCAGCAACCGACTCTGGGCACAGTGCTCAGCCAGCTGGTCCCCAGCAATCCCATCCAGGCCATGGTTGATGGCAAGATCCTTCAGGTGCTTGTCTTCGCCCTGGCCCTCGCCGTGGCGCTCAACGCCAGCGGCCGCCGCGGTCGCCCCGCCATCCGCTTCTTTAGTTCGTTGTCGGAGGGGATGTTCAAACTGACCCAGATGGTGATGGCGCTGGCGCCCTACGGCGTCTGTGCCCTGATGGCCTGGATGATCGGCAAATATGGCATCGACCTGCTGTTGCCGCTGTTCAAGGTGATCGGTGCCGTCTACCTCGGCTGCCTGTTGCATGTGCTGGGAGTTTACAGCGCCCTGCTGCTCCTGCTGGCGCACCTCAATCCGCTGCACTACTTCAAGAGCATCGTCGATGCCCAGGCCGTGGCCTTCACCAGCAGCTCCAGCTCAAGCACCCTGCCCATCAGCCTGGCCTGTGCCGAGAAACGGTTGGGGGTCTCTTCCGCCATCACTGCCAAGGTGCTGCCCATCGGTGCCACCATCAACATGGATGGTACGGCCCTCTATCAGGGCGTCACCGCCCTGTTCGTGGCCCAGGCCTTTGGTGTCGATCTGCACGTAGTGGATTACCTGACCATCATCAGCATCGCGACCCTGGCCAGCATCGGCACCGCCGGCACCCCGGGCACCGGTCTGATGCTGCTGACCCTGACCCTGACTGCCGTCGGCCTGCCGCTGGAGGGAGTGGCGCTCATCGCCGGGATCGACCGGATCCTCGACATGGCGCGCACCGCCGTCAACGTCTCGGGGGATATACTGGTTTCAGTGCTGATTGCGCGCAGCGAGAACGAACTGGATATGGCGACCTATCATGACGAACACGCAGGGGAAGATATCGACTTCCCCCTGCGCTAGCCCGTTCAACCGTCATGGGGATCGTGATGACAGCGCCAGCAGACATCAAAGTTGGCGCCATTTTCCTCCCCGCATTGACCACAGAGCCAGCCGTTGCCCTGACGTTGCTGGTAACGCTCGATGACTCTGCCGGCCTTGCTGCGATCCTCGGCTCGCACCATCAGGGTGACCTGAAGCAGATCGACTGGCAGCTCGCCCAATGCGCCTGACAGCCCCTCGCCACTGAGGCGCACCATGACCCCTTCCACTTCCAGCGCCCCCTTGAGCGCGTGGGCTTCAAGAGAGTGGGAGGCGCGATAGAGGTTGATCCAGTTTTCCATAGGTCCCCCTTACAGCAGCTTGTCGATGCCGAACTCGACACCGTTCTCCACCATGAAATCGATAAACGCCCGCAACTTGCGCGGCATCAGGCGCCGCTCCGGAAACAACAGATAGATGGGTACTCTCGGCTGTTGCCACTCAGGCAGCAGGGAGACCAGTTCACCGCGTTCCAGCTCCTCCAGACAGAGCATAGCGGGTAACGAAGCAAGCCCCAGCCCCGCCTTTGCGGCCTCCCTGGCGCAGGTAATATTATTAACCCGAAAACGGGATGGGGGGTCAACCAGAACCTCTCTGCTATCCCGTTCAAAACACCAGTGGGACGCCAGAAAACCGCTGCTGACCGCCACCCGCTCATGGCGGAGCAAGTCCTCCGGCCGGGCGATCGCCGGACTGCGAGCCAGATAGTCCGGACTGGCACAGAGCAGCCGCTCGGTACTCCAGAGCCGACGCGCCGCCAGATTGGAATTGCTCATGTCCCCCACCCGCACCACGGCGTCGAGTCCCTCGCTGATGGGGTCCAGGATCCGGTTGGTCAACTCCAGCTCCACCTGCATGGCGGGATAGCGCTGCAGAAATTTGGCGACCATGCGACCGACTACCAGTTGCCCGGTCTCGATAGGTACGGCCAGCTTGAGGGTGCCGGTCACCTCCTGCTGGCGGGCGCTCAGCATCAGCTCGGCCTCCGTCAGGGCATCCACCGCCTTGCTGCAGCGCTGGTAATATTGCTCTCCCTCTTCCGTCAGCGTGAGCTGGCGGGTGGAGCGATAGAGCAAGCGCACGCCGAGCCGACGCTCCAGCTCGGCAATGCGTCGGCTTACCATCGCCTTGGTCATCCCCAGCTCCTGGGCGGCGGCGGTAAAAGATCCCTTGTCGACGATACGAACCAGGATTAATGCGGCATTGAGATCCATTGTTTCACCAATGAGACAGTTATTCTCATAACCTGATACTAATCGAAACAGTTGGCCGGTGTTAGCCTGCGTCTCTTAAGTTCAGGAATCCCCCCGATGAGTCAACACAAGAAAATTCCCCTGCTGGCCGCCATGGTGCTGGCCCTGCTTGGCCTGCTGTTTGCCGGTTACTGGTATCTTCATGGCCGCTATTTCGAAAGCACCGACAACGCCTATTTGCAAAGTGAAGTGACCGGGATCAGCTCCAAGCTGTCCGGTTATATCAGCGAGATGCTGGTGACCGATAACCAGTCGGTCAAGGCGGGTCAGCTGATCGCCCGCCTCGATGATCGCGAGTTCCAAAGCCAGGTAGCAGAGGCACAGGCCGATCTTCACCTTATTCAGGCCACTATCGAGAACCTGGCCGCGACCCGTGTCCAGCAGTTGAGCCTGATCCAGCAGGCCGAAGCCAGGGTCGCCTCCGCCGAAGCCGAGCAACTGCGTGCCCGGCAGCAGGTGCAGCGAATAGGCCAGCTCAACCAGCGCCACTACAGCTCGCAAGATAGTCTGGACGAAGTGCGCGCCAGCCTGCAGGTCACGCAGGCACAGATGCAGGAAGCCAAGGCCGCCCTGCAGGCCGCTCGTGAACGGCTGCTGGTGCTGGATGCTGAAGCGAAACAGAATCAGGCCAAGCTGGCATTGAGCTCCGCCCAGCTTGAACAGGCCAAGCTGGAGCTTGGCTACACCGAACTGCGTGCCCCTGCCGACGGCATCATCGGCAAACGCAGCCTGCGGGAAGGGCTCTACGTCCAGTCCGGCATGCAGGTGGCCAGCCTGGTGCCGCTGCAGCAGGTGTGGGTCGAGGCCAACTTCAAGGAGACCCAGCTCGCTCACATGCAACCCGGACAAAAAGTGGAAGTGATCCTGGATGCCTATCCGGATCAGCCAATCGAGGGGATCATCGATAGCCTGGCACCCGCTACCGGCGCCAAGTTCGCGCTGCTGCCGCCGGAAAACGCCACCGGTAACTTCACCAAAATCGTGCAACGAGTGCCGGTCAAGATCCGCATCCCCGAGCCGGGTCCCCTGACAGGCAAGCTGCGCCCAGGCCTCTCCACCGAAGTGATAGTGGACACCCGCACTCCCGAACCTCTGGTTGCGGCCAACTGATGGAACCTATTCCACGCCGCAACTGGATCGCGGTCATGGGGGGCCTTATCGGTGCCTTCATGGCCATCCTCGACATCCAGATCACCAATGCCTCTTTGAAAGACATTCAGGGGGCCCTGTCGGCGACCCTGAGCGAGAGCTCCTGGATCTCCACCTCCTATCTGGTGGCGGAGATGATCGCCATCCCGCTGAGCGGCTGGTTGAGCCGGGGGCTGAGCGTGCGGCGCTACCTGCTGTGGACCACTGGGGCCTTCATCATCGCCTCCGTGCTCTGCTCGTTCAGCTGGAACCTCACCAGCATGATCATCTTCCGTGCGCTGCAGGGCTTCACCGGAGGGGCGCTGATCCCCATGGCCTTCTCGCTCATCGTGACTCTGCTGCCCCTGCAGAAGAGAGCCACCGGCATGGCGCTGTTCGGCCTGTGCGCCACCTTCGCCCCCGCCATCGGCCCGACCCTGGGTGGCTGGCTGACCGAACAGATGTCCTGGCACTACATCTTCTACCTCAATGTGCCACCCGGTCTGCTGGTGCTGGCGATGCTGGCCCACGGACTGGACAAGCAGCCGGTGGACTGGGGGGTGATCAAGCGAGTGGATCTCGTCGGCATCGTCACCATGGCGGTGGGGCTGGGTCTGCTGGAAGTGGTGCTGGAAGAGGGCAACAGGGAGGACTGGTTCGGTTCCAGCTTCATCGTGCGACTCACCGCCATCTCTGTGGTCGCGCTGGTGTTCTTCGTCATCAGTCAACTGCTCAGACGCCATCCACTGGTCAATCTGAGACTGCTGCACAACCCGCGTTTCGCCCTGGCCTGCTTTGCCTATCTGGTGCTTGGCATGGCACTGATGGGCTCCATCTATGTGCTACCGCTCTACATGACCCAGATCCACAACTACAACGCGCTGGAGATAGGGGAAGTGTTGATGTGGATGGGCCTGCCACAATTGCTGGTGCTGCCGCTGGTGCCCAGGCTGACCCACAAGATAGATCCGCGCTATCTGGTGAGCTTCGGCTTTCTGGTGTTCGCCGCCAGTTGCTTTATGAACGTCAACATGAGCGCCGACTATGCCGGCCCCCAGCTGATCCAGTCGCTCATCGTGCGGGCGCTGGGCCAGCCCTTCATCATGGTGCCGCTCTCGCTGGTGGCGACCGCCAGCCTGACCCATGACGAAATCCCCTCCTCTTCTACCCTGCTCAACGTATTGCGCAACCTGGGGGGCGCCTTTGGCATCGCCATCATAGCGACCATGATCGACAACGATACCCGGGTCCATGTCAGCCAGATCAGCAGTACCCTGGCCGCCAGCAGCATAGAGGGACAGAACTATCTGCTGCAGCTGACCCAGAGCATGATGGCACAAGGTTCTGGCCCGGAGCTGGCCAGGCAACAAGCCCAGACCATGCTGTCGAATACCATCAGCCGCGAGGCGGCCATCATGGCCTACAACCAGGTGTTCTATGTGATGGGCATCTTCCTGCTGATCGCCAGCGGCCTGATGTTGCTGCTCAAGCAACCAGCCCCCAGGGCAGCTGATGCCGAACCGATAGAAGCATGATGCCCTAATCAGAAACGGGCCCTTGGGCCCGTTTTGTGTTAGCGGTAATACTCAGCCCGCCAGCGACCCGGCTATCAGGAATTGCGCCGCAAAATAGCTGCTCATGATCCAAGCCCGAGCCTGGGGGAAGGGGCGGCGGAAGCGATCGAGTGCCAGCATAGTATCTGAGAAGAGGAACATCAGTGCCCCCACAAGAGCTGCGGCACTGCCTGCGGTCAGAGAAGCATGCCAGGCACCGGCTGCCACCCAGGCCATGCAGATGATCACCAACATGTAGCAGAAGACAGGGATCCGCATCTCCCCCAGCTTGCTCCACAAGACACCAAACACCATGCCGGCGACCAGCAACAGCAAAAGCCCATCCACCAGATTGAGCAACAAGGGACCTTGGGCAAAACCGACGATGTAACAGAGATGCGCGACAAGAAATGCCGCCAACCCCGCAACGAAACGATCTGCCGGCAGCATCAGCAACACATCACCCGCCAGCGAGAGACAGAGCCCAAGCAGGATCCAGGCGTGGGATCCATCGTGATCATAACCCTGGTAACCGAATGCCAGCGCGATGATAAACAGCATGGTCAGCGGCTTGCTGAGATAAAACTGGCGATAATCAGCACCATAGGCGGCGCGGATATGCCACCAACCGGATGCGATGATCAAGAAACTCAATAACATGCCCTGCCCCTTACCTGATGCTCGCTGCCATACGGAAACCATTCTATCTCATTGAGTAGATTAACAAATAGTCGTCCGCTGTGGCAGGGGGTTATCAAACGAGCGGACTAAGCCTAAAGTCTAATTGCAGCCCCGAGTCACTCAGGGCATAAGAGACGGGTTCGGAGGATCACCATGGAAGAAGCTATGAAAAACTATCTGCCTGCGATCGATATCATGATGTGCCATTTGGGGATCAGTTTTGAGCAGGCTTGTGAGCAACTGGGCCTCAGCCAGCTGGAACAACAGACCCTAAGTGCACTGCAAGAGCAGGATATGCCGGAATAATCCACCTTCAGGCAAGGTAAACGGCACATATCACGTAAAGAAAAAGCCGCCTAACTGGTGGCTTTCTCTTTTACTGATTGCCTCTTGCAACCAAGCCCTTCCAGAACGGACATATCAGGCTCAAGGGCAAGTTTCGCCAGAAAATGCCGCACCGAATCCCTCATCGCGAGGACCATGACTCATAGTCCCCGACGCCAACAAGAGGACGCGCTCGCTGGCAAAAAAATAGGATACAAACCTGATCCTGAGACGCCTTCGGGTTATCATCTGGCCTCGACAAGCTGAAGGTGACAGATTTCGTGGGTATTCGCGCTCAACAAAAAGAAAAGACCCGGCGTACATTGATCGATGCTGCATTCAGCCAACTGTGCGCCAACCGTAGTTTCTCCAATCTCAGCCTGCGGGAGGTCGCCCGAGAGGCCGGCATAGCCCCGACCTCCTTTTATCGCCACTTCCGCGATATGGAGGAGCTGGGATTGACCCTGGTGGACGAAGGCGGCCTGACTCTGCGTCAGCTGATGCGCCAGGCCCGTCAACGCATTGCCGGTGGCGGCAGCGTCATCAGCACCTCGGTGCAGACCTTTATGGAGTTCGTCGAGAACAACCCCAACATTTTCCGGCTACTGTTGCGGGAACGCTCAGGCACCTCGGCCGCATTCCGCCAAGCCGTGGCACGCGAGATCCAGCACTTCATTGCCGAGCTGACCGACTACCTTGAGGCCACCACTCAGGCCCCGCGAGAAGACGCCTATATTCAGGCCGAAGCCATGGTCACCATCGTATTCAGCGCCGGGGCAGATGCCCTCGACATGACCAGCGAGGAGTGCCGTGCGCTCTCCGAGCGTACGATTCGCCAGCTGCGAATGATCGCCATGGGTGCCGAGGTTCAAAACCAGAAACGCCATGCCCCTCACTCATAACCATTGGATGGAGAACGATATGCATGAACAGCTCATGATCCCGAAAAAGCCTCTCATACTGGCACTGCTAACTGGCATCTGCGGAGATGCATCGCTGGCTGTGCTGACCAACTCGCAAGTTCCCTTCTCCCTCTATCCTCTCATCGCTTTTGTGCTGGCAGCCTATCAACTGTTTTTGCACTATCGACAGGAGCCCATGGTGGGCAATACCCCGATATGTACCCTGCTTTGCTTCTTTATCGGTGTATTTGGTCATTCCGCCCTGCTCAAGGTGCAATACCCGGATATGGGCAGTAATTTCTTCTCTCTGATCATGATGTTGCTGCTATTGGCCGCCCTTTCCATCAAGCTGGGCCTGAGTTTTGGCAAGAAAGAGAAAGCCTGAAAGAACCGAATATCTGTATTAACCAGTACAAAATGAAGATAAAAAGCCTTCCATCGGGAAGGCTTTTTTACGGCTGCAGAGGAATAGGGAAAAGTCGATGCTTCCCTGAGGCCAGGGTTTGAGAAGCCAGCAGCAAGCAACTCTCTGACTGGACGGACACCGTCCGGCTCAAGCATAAGAGACTGCAAGCCGGGAGGGTGTTGCCAGTGGCAAATCGCAGTCCTGCAGTTTTCTCTTCTTTCCTTATTCCCGTTCGCAAATGCCAGAAAGCAAAAAAGCCTTCCCTATCTGG
>NZ_CDCG01000043.1:96931-127422 GCF_000819845.1 Aeromonas enteropelogenes | reverse complement strand
GGTGGGCTCGTCAAACAGCATCAGCTCGGGCTGCATGCAGAGGGAACGGGCAATGGCTACCCGCTGCTGCTGGCCGCCCGAGAGCTGGTGGGGATACTTGTCGGCCTGGGCCTGGATGCGCACCCGCTCCAGCAGCGTCAGGGCCCGCGCCTTGGCCTCGGCCGGGCGCAGCCCCAGGGTGTGCACCGGCGCCACCATCAGGTTTTCCAGCACCGTCATGTGGGGAAAGAGGTTGAACTGCTGGAACACCATGCCGACCCGTCCTTGCAGCCGGCGCAGATAGGCGGGGGTAACGGGCTCGCCAAACAGGAACAGCTGGCCGCCGTCGATCTTCTCCAGGCCGTTGATGGTGCGGATCAAGGTTGATTTGCCGGAGCCAGACGGGCCGCAGATCACCCACTTCTCACCCCGTTCAATGGTGAGATCGATCTGGTGGAGGGCCTGAAAATCGCCATAGCGTTTGTTGACGCCACAAAAACGGACGCAAGGGGGCGTGCTGGTCAATGAATCGGTTCCATTGAGAGTCGTTGATGCCATGGTATTGATTTTGTGGGGACATGACAAAGAAAACCCCCTTGTCAGCGCCCTGATGGCTGTTCACAATGGCGCCATTTTTCGATGGCAGGAGTCTCTCATGCGTATTACATCCTTGCTGGCCTCGCCGGGGCTACACCTCTTGATGCCGCCGGTGGCCCGTTATCGCCTCGTTATCCTGTTGCTGTGGCTGGTGAGCTGGGGCGTGGTGGCCGCCTCTGTATGGTATGGCCGGGAGGCCATGGCCCTGATCCACTGGGTGGGACTGATCTTTGGCGGTATCACGGGCCTCATGGTGTCGCTGCCCCGCAGCTGGCAGCCCTGGCGCATGGCGGAACTGGGCTGGGACGACGCTCATCTCTATCTGCTCAACGGCCCGAAGGACAAGGCGCTGGCGCTGCCTCGCGATCGGCTGGTGGCCTTCGAGCGGGAGCGGCGGGTCGGCCATGATGGCCAGTGGCTCGACTTCAGTCTGGATCTACTGTTGAGCGAGCAGGAGCTGGCCGAGGCCATGGCGCTGCTGGATCTCAGGCAGGAGTCGCTCCATCTGGTGAGCCATGGTGTCTACCGTTTCGGGTTCAAACGCGCATGGCACGGCCGGCGCGCTCTGGCCCGACAACTGGCGACGCTGCAGCCGGGCTGAATCGACTATTTTCTCGACAATCCCGGACAAAGCTCGGATACTGCCAGTGACTCGAATTGATCTTGTCTGCATGTTCGCCCAAGAGATCAATCACTTGGGCCACTGTGCGGGGAAGGCCATGGCATGAAGCCCTGGCAGGTCCGGCATAGGGGTTGTGCCCTTACCGTTATGCCGGGAATTGCATAGAGAAGGCACCTTGAATCGAGAGTGGATGGCATGAAGATTTACGTAGGTAATCTGTCGTACCGGATGACGGCCGACGAACTGAAGACCCTGTTCAGCCAGTTTGGGCAGGTCGACAAGGTTGATATCATCATCGACCGCGATACCGGCCAGTCAAAGGGGTTTGGCTTTATTGAAATGCCGGTTAACGGAGAGGCCGAGAAGGCCATCGCCGACCTGCACGGCACTGAAGTCGCTGGCCGTACCATCACAGTCAACCAGGCCAAGCCGAAGACAGATGCCCCCCGTCGGCCGCAGCAACGCCATCGCTAAGGTGTTTCAATAACGCAAAACGGCATGGGATCTCCCATGCCGTTTTTGTTTCTGCGCTAGTTGGCGTCGGTCTGCCCACTCAGGGCACGTCGTAGCCCAGCGCCGCCTTGCGAATGCGGAACCACTGCTGGCGGTTGAGGGTGATGGACTCCGAGGCCACGGCGGCGGCAATCCGCTCCCGCTTGCCGGAGCCTATCAGCGGCAACGGCTGGCTTGGCAGCATCATCACCCAGGCGTAGACCACCTGCTCGATGGTCTGGGCGCCCACCTCCTGGCGGATCTGCTCGAGCTCGCCCCGCAGACCCTCGCAGGCCGGATCGCTGAACAGTCGGCCGCCACCGAGGCAGGACCAGGCCATCGGCTTGATCCCGAGCAGCTGGCACTGATCCAGAGAGCCATCCAGCGTTCCCTCCTGATGGAGCGGCGAGATCTCCAGCTGATTGGTGACCAGCGGGAAGGGCAGACGGGATTGCAGCAGCTCGAACTGGCGGGCTGTGAAGTTGGAGACCCCGGCATGCTTGATCTTGCCCGCCTGCTTGAGGGTGATAAAGGCATCCGCCACTTCGTCTGCGTTCATCAGGGGATCAGGGCGGTGGATCAGCAGCAGATCCAGATGGTCGGTGCCGAGCTTTTGCAGCGAAGCCTCGGCGCTGGCGATGATGTGCCCCTTGCCGGTGTTGTAATGATTGAGAGCGTGCTCAGGGTTGGCAGTGAGGGCGATGCCGCACTTGCTGACGATTTCCATCCGATCGCGCAAGGAAGGCTCAAGGCGCAGGGCCTCGCCGAAGGCCGCCTCGCACTGGTAGCCGCCGTAGATGTCGGCGTGATCTATGGTGCTCACCCCCAGATCCAGATGGTATTTCATCAGATCGAGCAGGGCGGTGGGGGAGAGCTGCCACTCCATCAGGCGCCAGTAACCCATGATGAGGCGTGAGAAAGTGGGGCCTTGCGGATGCAGGGCAACGCGGGATACAGACATGCATGACTCCTTGGCAAAACAGGAAGTAAAAAAGGGGCTGCCGGCATCTTGGCCTGATGAGAGGGACAAAGCAATAATGGCGCCAGGCAAGATTCGAACTTTGGTTCTGACAGGGGGATAGCTCAGGTGGAAGGGTTTGCCGAACGGTTGCAGAGTCTGATCGGGGAGATGAGCGTGAGCGCCTTTGCCCGCAAGGTGGGGTTGAGCGAGGCGCTGATCCGCAAATACCTGAAAGGGGCCGAGCCCGGGCTGGCGCGGGCCAACCAGATAGCGATGGGGGCCAACTGTTCGCTGGAGTGGCTGGCCACCGGGTGCGGATACCTCTACCGTCAGGCGGAGGTGGTGGACAGGGAAGCCTTGGGGGCGGCGCAGCTGCTGCTCGAGGAGCAGCGCAGCGGGCTGACTTTGCCCGACGAGGAGGCGCTGGTGATCCTGCTCGCCTACTACCAGTTTTTACGTACCCATAAAAAGGCGGACGGTTATCTCGATCTGGCGCTGGCGCGGGAGTTTGGCCGCCATCTGGGGGAGGCCTGACGGCGCGCGTATTACCATTTAGTCGGGTCACCACGGTCTGATTATTCTGATACGCTCTAAGCAAGTGAACGGTCCAGGGAACGGGCAATGAGTTACTTGATCCTCGGGAGTGGTGCGCTGGGCTCTGCGCTGGCAAGAGAGCTGATGAACAGGGGGGAATCCTTTCTGCTGGCGGGTCGCAGCTGCCCGGCCGGGATCGACCCCGGGGCCTGCTTCCCCATGCTGGAAGTGGACGAGCTTTCGTTCAACGCCCTCTTTACCCTCTACGACACCGAGCCGCTCCCCCGGGTGGTCATCAACACCATTGGCTTGCTGCATGGTCTCGATTTCATGCCGGAGCAGCGGGTGGAGCAGGTTCATCCCAAATGGCTGTGTGACAGCCTGCTGGCCAATGCTTGGCCGACCCTGGCCCTGGCGGCCCATTTCAGCCGTATGATGAACCCGCAACATCCATTGTGGCTCTGCGCCATCTCCGATATCGCAGGCTCCATCGGTGCCAACGAACAGGGGGCGCGCTATAGCTACCGGATGAGCAAGGCGGCCCTCGACATGGGGGTGAAGAACCTGGCACTGGAGTGGGCAAGACGCTTCCCGCAGGCCGGGGTGATCGCCGTGGCCCCCGGCCTGATGGACTCCCCGATGAACAACCCCTTCCTGGACGAGCTGCCAGACACATCGCTGCAAGCCCCTGCCGAGGTGGCGGGCAAGTTGCTGGTTCTTATCGATAAACTTGCGTTGAGCCAGTCCGGCCAGCTGATCGATCTCGATGGACAGCCGCTGCCCTGGTAGCGGTGCGGCAGACCTCCATACGCTTCACAATATGATCATGTCATCCTTGCCAAGGAGGGGTGGCATGGCTACCGTCATCCCTCTGCCTAGGAGGGATCTCATGCGCTATATCGATTTACGAAGTGATACGGTTACCCAGCCCACCGACGCCATGCGCCAGGTCATGCTTCATGCCGACGTTGGCGATGATGTCTATGGTGAGGATCCGAGCGTCAATGCACTGGAGGCCTATGGTGCCCGTTTGCTGGGTAAGCAGGCGGCGCTGTTTGTGCCCTCCGGCACCATGTCCAACCTGCTGGCGGTGATGAGCCATTGCCAGCGCGGCGAAGGGGCCATCTTGGGGAGCGCAGCCCATATCTATCGTTACGAGGCTCAGGGGAGCGCCGTGCTGGGGTCGGTCGCGTTGCAACCTCTGCCCATGCAGCCGGATGGTACCCTGGCGCTGGCGGATATCGAGGGAGCGCTGGTACCCGACGATGCCCATTTTGTCCAGACCCGGCTCATCTGCCTCGAAAATACCCACAATGGCAAGGTCTTGCCGCTTTCCTATCTGCAGCAGATGGGCGCCTTCGTCGCCGAGCGGGGATTGAAGCTCCATCTGGACGGAGCCCGCCTGTTCAATGCCGCCATCGCCAGCGAGACCCTGGTCGACACGCTGGCCGCGCCGTTTGACAGCATTTCGATCTGCCTCTCCAAGGGGCTGGGGGCGCCGGTGGGCTCCTTGCTGGTCGGAGAGCAGGAGTTTATCGCCCGCGCCAGACGGCTGCGCAAGATGCTGGGGGGCGGCATGCGCCAGGCGGGGATCCTGGCTCAGGCCGGCCTGTTCGCCCTGGAGCAGCATGTGCACCGGCTGGCTGACGATCACCGCCGTGCCCGTCGTCTGGCCGAAGGGCTGGCCGTCTTGCCCGGTATCGAGCTGGATCTTGCCCAGGTGCAGAGCAACATGGTGTTCCTGCGCCTGAAAAACGGGGAGTCTCAGGCGCTCCTTGCCTTTATGAAGGAGCGTGGGATCCTCTTCTCCGGCTACGGCGAGCTGCGGTTGGTGACCCATCTGCAGATCAATGATGACGATATCGAAGAGGTGATCGACGCCTTTACCGAGTATCTGGGGGCGTGAGAAACATGGATAAACAATCAGGGCGCCGCGGCGCCCTGATTGTTTTGTATGTCGATTGAGGTGGCATCAGCCCTGGCGCTGCCCTGTCATCAGCATGGCTTCGTCGGTGGCGTCGTAGATCATCACGGCGATATGGGTCACCTGGCCGCCAAAATCCGCCAGCGGCACCAGGGTCAGGTTCTGGAACATATGGGGGGCCGAGCCCGTGATGGGGCGGTAGTTGGAGAAGCGCAGCAGATAGGGCTTCTGCTCCCAGGTGCTGAAGGCCCGGTTGTTGAGCTTGAATACCATGTTGGCCTTGCGCTCGAACCAGGCTCTGTCCACATCGGGGAAGAGGTTGAACAACACGCCATCGCGCACCTCACCCGCCAACCGGCCGCTGTGGCTCTCCATGAAGCCGTTCCACACCTGTACCTTGTACTCCTTGTCGAGCACTACCAGGCCGACGTCCAGGTTCTGGACTATGTTCATCAGCCAATGAAATTCACGGATCTCCATGGTCACTCCTAGAGCATGTGCATGATTTTGTTGTTCATGGTGGCGATGGAATCTTCGGTAAACAGCAGCAGCAGATCACACTGCACCGCGTAGTCCTGGATCCGGTAGTTGATCTCGATGGCCAGGGTGCGGCGCCAGCGGCTCTTGTTGGTGTTGATGAGCTCGTTGATGGGCCTGTGCTGGCCGAGTACCACGGGGTGGCCCTGGCTGAAGGGGGTATCGAGCTGGCTGGCGTAACCGCGCAGAAAGGCGCCGATCAGCACGTTGGCGGTATCCATCAAGAGCTCCAGCTCGGCGGTGCGATCCAGCGCACCCTGGTGATTCATCAGGCGCGCCAGATCCTTGAAGCTGGAGTCGTGGAACAGGAGCAGGGCTTCACCGGCGATCCCGGCCCCGATAAAGCCCTGGCAGACGGCGGAGAGAGTATCCGAATCGGCTGCGGCCGAGAGGGCCATGTGCAGCTCGGAGACCTCCAGCACGTTGACGTTGGGAATGGGCAGCACCACGAAGGCGTTGAGCAGCCGGGCCAGCAGATCGGCGGCCTGGCCCATGGATACGTTGGCGAGCTCCTGATAGACGTCGCGGATCTCCGGGGTAATCTTGACGCCGGCATCGGCCAGCTCGCTCTCGGGCTGTGTTGCTGCGACGGGCTGACCGCCGGGGGCGCTATGCCAGAAGCCATGTTGCTTGAGCAGGGCGCACAGGGTTTCCGGCGATGCGGGCTTTTTGATGAAATCGAGGGCACCCAGACCCATGACCTTCTGGTAGGCTTCGGGCTGGATATCACCGGAGACCACGAACACCTTGCTGCGAAGCCCCTCCCGTTGAAGGGTCTCCAGCACGCCATAGCCATCCATCTCCGGCATGGTGAGATCGAGGAAGATGAGATCTCCATGTCCCATCAATACCTGCTCTATCCCTTCAAGACCGTTGGCGGCGTAGTGCAGGTTGACGTTCCAGTCGGCGGGGAGTGCCCGCGCCAGCTGTTTGCGGGCAAACCCCGAGTCATCACATATCAATACATTCATGGTGCGTGGCAGGCTCTGTTGGCAAGTATTGCTATTAGTGTTGCCCGCTAACGCTCAGATGCAATGGGGGAGGGCATTTGCCTGTGAAAATTGATTGTCCCACTGCCGGTTGCGATAGCGTGCCGAGTATTTTTCAACAAATTCTGCAAACATGTTAACACGCAGCGGGGCGAACTGATGTTGGCAGTGCAGCATGTAGAGGGGCCGGTTGCCGGTTTGCCAGTCGGGCAGTACCGGCACCAGCTGCTCATCGTGGAGAAAACTGGCCACGTAGTGCAGTGGAGCATTGACGATCCCAAGATGCCGTCTGGCCGCCCTGACGGCTGCCTGGGTCTGGTTGACCGTCAACCTGGCAGGACGCTTGATGCAAACGTGCTGGCCATCCTTGTCGGTCAACTGCCAGTGCTGGTGGGGCCAGCAGTAGATGAGATCGTGCTCTTCCAGCTGGTTGGGATGGGCGGGGGTGCCCTTCTTGGCCAGATAGAGGGGGGAGGCAAACAGGCCGTACTCGATATGACCGAGGCAGAGGGCGTTGGGCAAGGATTGGGGCAGTTCGCCGTTGAAGAACACCAGATCCCGATCGTTGTCGAACAGGTGCTGGTGATCATTGGTCTGGGTGATCTCGAACTGCACCTCGGGGTAACGCAGCCCGAATTCGGCCAGCATGTCGACCAGTATGGTATTGGAGATGGCCACGGGGGCCGCCACCCGGATCTGGCCGGTGATCTCTTCCTCCTTGCCCTGGATCTCGCTGGTGGCCTGCTCGATCTGGGCGAGGGGAGTGCACAGGCGCTCATAGTACCTGAGCCCTTCGTCAGTGAGCCGAAGCTTGCGGGTAGAGCGATGGAGCAGGGGGTAACCAAGGTGCTCTTCCAGTTGGGAGATGCGTCGACTGATGGTGCCTGTTGGCATGTCCAGTGCGGCTGCCGCGTGGGAGAATCCCCCTTCTTGCACCACCTTGACGAACAGGTAGAACTCTTCGATGTGTTTCATAAACGCTGTTCTGGGTGTAACAAGGGGGTCACCATAGAAAGAGCCTTTGCCCTTGGCAAGCGCAATTCAGCGTTTAATTGATCTGGGTTCTATTTCTACTGAAACCTCTTTTATAACAGTGCTGCACCTGCACGCAGACTTGTTCGAGACACTTTTTGGCCACTTGTTTAACCGGAACAGCGAGGAGGTGTCTGGTTTCAACGTCGCTGGTATTCGCACCTGCACGGGATCTTGATGGCACTCAACACCGTGAGTATTTGTTCTAATGCGATGGTTTTATGAGCACCATATGTGTGATGCTGATCATATATTTCAAGTTTGGCTGGTAACTGGTCGCAAAGTAGCAGAGTGGTATATCAGAAACTGCTTAAGGAACGGATATTAACCGTATTGCCGTTTTTTTTGCCGCTTTGTCCAGCCAATTGGTTAATTAATGGAAAGTTGGCGGCATAAATTGACAGGAAATTTTTGAATTCAACAGTTTGTCAATTGAAAATATCCTGAAAAAAGTACCAAATTGTTTCAAACAGTGTCAGCTGGCTCACTCTTAGTGGTTGTTTTTGCTGATAAAAAAAGATAAAAATCGATATTGCAATTAACCTGTAATAACTAGGTTCTTGGCTGAGTCCTATTGTCGTTTCAGCATATCGCCATCCGTTGCCGATATCTGAAATGGTATTTTCTGCTCGAGGCCATCTTGATCAAATGTGGGCACAAATTATGTGCACCCGGCATTCGACAGATGGCAGTGTGCGTTGTCTGTTGTTCGGTTAACCAGTGATCATCCAGTATGAATGACCTTGACCAGATGAATACCCTTGACGAACGGTTACTGAAAACGATGGATGTTCTGCATACCCCCATCTGGGTCTATGACATCGAGCATCACCATATTTTCTGGGCCAACAACGCCGCGCTGCCGGTCTGGGAAGCAACTTCCCTGGATGAGCTTCGCGCTCGCGATTTTTCTGCCGACATGGCTACCGCCATCGATCTCCTGTTGCAGCGCTACCTGGGGGATTTCAAGCAGGGGCGCAGCTACAACGAGTGGTGGACCCTCTCTCCCAAGGGGGTCAAAAAGCAGATCTATCTGCGTCTTTCCGGTATCCGGCTGGCGGGTCGTCTGATGATGATGACCGAGGCGGTACTGGACTCCGATTCCCTCTATCAGGAGTCTTCCCTCGCGACCGGGGATACGCTGGCCTGCCTGTTTGACAGCCAGGGCAGCTTCGAGAGCGGCAACTATCACTTCGAGATGTGCTTTGGCCGCAGCATCGAACAGCTTGCCCAGATCTTTCCCGGCAACGATGACAGCTTTTACCAGAAGCTCTCCCGCCTTGATGAAGTGGTCACGGAAGGGGAGTGCCGCACCCTCAAGGGGATGCGCTGGTTCCAGTTTCAATTCCGCTATATCCAGCAGGGAGCGCGGATCCTGCTCACCATGCGGGATATTACCGACCGCAAGCTTGAGGAGCTGGAACATCGCCACCTGGCCTGGCATGACTCCCTGACCGGCCTGCTCAATCGCTATGGGCTGATGAAGTCCCTGGAGGCCTACTGCGGGCTGGGGGAGCGTTTCGCGCTGGTGTTCATGGATCTGGACAACTTCAAGCTGGTCAACGACAACTATGGCCACAAGGCCGGCGATCGCTTGCTGGAACGGGTGGCGGGCAGGCTCAGGCAGATCTGCCCGCGGGATGTGGAGCTGGCCCGTCTCGGCGGGGACGAGTTTACCGCGCTGGTGCCTCTGGGCGGTCAGGCCGATCGGGCCCAGGAGGTAGCCGATCTGATGCTCTCCCAGATGACAAGGCCCCTGCAGCTCAACGGTTTGCCCGAGGTGACCATAGGGGGGAGCATCGGCATCGCCATCTATCCGGATGATGCCGACGATGGCGACAATCTCATCACCCGGGCCGACATGGCCATGTATCAGGCCAAGCAGATGGGGCGGCTGCGCTGGCAGCGCTTTACTCCCAGCATGCAGCAGACCCTGCAACGCAAGCTCAATCTCAAGCAGTTTCTGGCCAAGGCCATCGGCCGCCAGGAGCTGAGCCTCAGTTACCAGCCTCAGGTCGATGTGGCGAAAGGTCGTCTGACCGGTTATGAGGCGCTGCTGCGCTGGCACAGCCCGGTACTGGGCCATGTCTCTCCCATTGAGTTCATCCCCCTGGCCGAGGAGATGGGGCTGATCCGCGAGATTGGCAGCTGGGTGCTCACCACGGCGCTGGCACAGATGGCATCTTGGCAGCGACAATTCCACAAGCGGGTGCCTGTCTCGGTCAATCTTTCGGGTTTCCAGCTCTCCGCCGCCTTGCCGGAACAGGTGGCCCAGCAGCTCGCACTGCACGGGGTCGAGCCTTCGCTATTGACGCTGGAGCTGACGGAGACGGTACTGATGCTCGACATGAAAGGATGCCTCGACATCCTGGATGCCTTGAGCGAGCAGGGGATCAAGATCGCCATCGATGACTTTGGCACAGGCTACTCGTCCCTTGCCTACCTGAACCGGCTTCCCATCGACACCATCAAGCTGGATCGCTCCTTTGTGGTGGGCCTCAATTTGCCGGTGATCCGGGCCACCACCGCCATGGCCACCAGCCTGGGACTGGGGATCATGGCCGAAGGGGTGGAAGAGCCGCACGAACTGGCAGCCTTGAAGGCACAGGGGTGTCATGCCTTCCAGGGCTATCTGTTCAGCAAGCCCCAGACGGTGGCCGAAGTGGAAGCGAGCGACTTCACGGTTGAGTGTCAAATGGGAAGCTACCCACTGGTGGGAATTGCCTCGTTGATTGATTAATGTGCTGTGAATCGTGTTTTTGCAGTTTATAATGTTAAGTTTTTCGCAATTTAGTGCACTTTTTTGCTGTGCGTCATAGGACTTTTTAGCAGAGATTGCTAGCATGCGGCCTCATTTCATGGGAAAGGAGTACCGCAATAATGAGTCAAGCCGAAGTCCATGCCAGTCCGGGCAATCAATCCAACGGCTGGTTGAACCGCTTCCTGAATGGTGTCGAGAAAGCCGGGAACAAATTACCCGACCCCGCCATGCTGTTTCTTTATGCCCTGCTGATCGTCTGGGTCGGCTCCTGGGTGTTGTCGCAATTCCAGTTTGATCTGGTCAATCCCCGCACCGGCGAAGCCGTGGTCGTCAACAACCTGCTGACCGGTGCTGGCCTTGCCGAGTTCCTCTCCAGCATGGTCACCACCTTCACCGGGTTTGCCCCCCTTGGCATCGTGCTGGTCGCCATGCTGGGGGTCGGGGTTGCCGAGCAATCCGGCTTCATCAATACCGGCCTGAAAAAACTGCTGAAAGTGACACCGGCCCGTTTCCTGACCCCCATGCTGATCCTGGTGGCCATCGTCAGCCATACCGCTGCTGATGCGGGTTATGTGCTGGTGATCCCTATCGGCGGCATCATTTTCCACGCTGCCGGTCGTCATCCGCTGGCGGGGATTGCGGCGGCGTTTGCCGGCGTGTCCGGTGGCTTTGCTGCCAACTTCCTGCCCTCCGGTGGTGACGCCCTGCTGCAGGGGTTCACCCAGTCAGCCGCCCAGCTGCTTGACCCCGAGTACATGGTCAACACCCTGTGCAACATCATCTTTACCGGGGCCTCCTCCCTGCTGATCATCTGTGTCGGCTGGTTTGTCACCGAGAAGATCGTGGAGCCGCGCCTCAAGCATGTGCCCCTCAACGACGATCTGGAGAGTGCCGACGAGATGGGGCGATACAGTGCGCAAGAGAGCCGCGCCTTCAACTGGGCCGGATTTGCCATGCTGGCGGCCATCGCGCTGCTGGCCCTGGCGCTCTCGCCAGCGGATTCCCCCCTGCGTGCCGCAGACGGCTCGCTGACCACCTTCGCCGCCCCCGTGATGAAGTCCATCGTGCCGCTCATCTTCCTGCTCTTCATCCTGCCCGGTATCGTCTACGGCTTCGTGGCCGGTACCTTCAAGAGCGGCAAGGACGTAATCGATGCCATGTCGGCCACCATGAACAAGATGGGCTCCTACATGGTGATGGCCTTCTTCTGTGCGCTCTTCATCAAGGCGTTTGGTGATTCCAACCTGGGCACTCTGCTGGCCCTCTCCGGTGCTGAAGTGCTGCACGCTCTGGCGCTGCCGGGTGAAGTGACCATCGTCGGGATGATCCTGCTTACTGCCACCGTCAATCTGGTGGTGGGCTCGGCTTCCGCCAAATGGGCGCTGATCAGCCCGATCCTGGTGCCCATGCTGATGGCTGTCGGGATCTCCCCCGAGCTGACTCAGGCGGCGTACCGGGTGGGGGATTCAGCCTCCAACATCATCACACCCCTGATGGTCTTCTTCCCGCTGGTGGTTGTCTATTGCCAGCGCTATGTGAAGAGCACAGGTATCGGGACCCTGGTCTCCATGATGCTGCCATACTCGCTGGCCTTCCTGGTGAGCTGGACCATCTTCCTGCTGGTCTACTGGGCGCTGGGCTTCCCTCTCGGGTTGCAGGCCCCCTATGTCTATCCGGCCCCTTGATGGGGTGAGTGCGAGGGAGCCTTGGGCTCCCTCGTTTTTTTGGTTATGGTGTTACCTCATTTTGGAGGTGCCATGAATCCGACCATCGATCTCATCCTGTCCCATCGTTCCATTCGCCAGTTCAGCGCCGAGCCGATAGTGCCCGAGCAGCTGGATGCCATCCTCGCCGCCGCGCAATCAGCCGCCAGCTCGAGTTTTCTGCAGGTGACCAGCATTATCCGGGTGACAGAGCCGCAGGCGCGCACCCGGTTGGTTGAGCTTGCCGGCAACCAGCCTTATGTGGCCCAGGCCGCCGAGTTTCTGGTGTTCTGCGCCGACTACTATCGCCATACCCAGATCGTGCCCGATGCCAGAACCGGCTACGCGGAGCAGTTGCTCATCGGTGCCATCGACGGTGCCCTGATGGCGCAAAATGCCCTGCTGGCTGCCCAGTCCCTGGGCTTGGGCGGTGTCTATATCGGCGGTATTCGCAACCATCCGGTCGAGGTGAGCGAACTCCTGGGGTTGCCTCATCAGGTGATCCCGCTGTTTGGTCTCTGTCTGGGCCATCCTGCCCAGCAGCCGGAGCAGAAGCCCCGTTTGCCAAAGGCGCTGGTGGTGCATCAGGATCGCTACCAACAGACGCTGGATCGCGATTTGCTGGCGCAATACGACGAGCAGATCCTGGTCTATTACCAGGCGCGCAGCAGCAATAACAAGCAGCAGACCTGGAGCAGCCAGATCCGCGCCATTCTGGGCAAGGAGTCCCGCCCTTTCATGCTGGGGTTCCTGCAATCCCGGGGCTTTAATCTCAAGTAATCATCCCGCTGGGCGATACTAAGGGGGTGGCCATTTCGGCCAGCCCCCAGATCCTGCCCTGAGACCGGGGACACAGCTTGATGACAAATCGTGGACACGGGGGCTCTGCAGGCTACCTTAAGTAGGTAAGCTGTTGTAGGATCACGCAATTGGATTGGGACAGGGGTTTGGACATCCTATGATTATCACTTTGGTATTGCTGTCTATTGGCGCGCTCCTGTTTTTGGTCATCGCCTATAACGTGGTGCAGCAATATAAGCAGAAGGCGGAGGCCGACAAGCGCCACGCTGTTGCCAGACACAAGACGGTGGCCGACGAGACCGAAGAGGTCCTGCTCAACGTCAATCTGGTGCCTTTTTCCAAAAACATGGTGCTGCTGCTGCAACACCGCATTCTCGACGCCTACCGCGCCATTGCCCTGTTGATGCCCAATACCCAGGTCAAGCAGCGGATTGCCGATGTGCAGACCCAGATCAAGAACGTGCAGGAGAATTACAGCAGTCAGGATGAAGGGCACTTCAAGACACCGGAGTCGGATCGCCAGGCGATCCAGATGCTGCAACTGGTCAAGAAGATGCGCGCCCTGCTGCGGGTCGAACACAACAAGGGCAAGATAGATCCGCAAGGATTTGCCCAGGAAGATCGCCGCCTTGAGCTGATGCAGCTCAAGATCAATATCTCCAACCTGGTCAAGCGGGCGATGGATGCCCAGATCCAGGGCCAGTACGGTACCTGTCGCCAGCTCTATACCAAGGGACTGTCCGTGATGGCGGGGGTTAGCGACAAGGATCCTTATCTGCTGGCGCGGGAAGAGGATATGCGTCAGGGGCTCATGGCTCTGGATGAGTTGCAGCAGCAAAACAGCGCCCAGGATCTGCAAAACATCAAGGACAGGGAGACCGACGAGCTCGATGTCCTGTTCCAGCCCAAGAAGAAATGGTAACCATGTCTCACCCACTCGATTCCACACTGGGGCCAATGGCCCCATTTGTTTCTCAGCTGTTGACCGAACTGGCCGCCCTTGGCGTCAACATGACAGCTCCCCATATCGATCACCTCTGCTACCGTGCCGCCAATTTGTCCGAATACCAGTCTCTGTGCGAGGTACTGGCAGGAGCGGGGGCGCTGCTGGTGGAGGGGATGATTGGTGGGCGCCCCATCGCGACCTATCGCTTGCACCAGCCTGTCAAGGTAGGGGACGTCGAAGTGCCTTGCATCGAGCTGGCAGCCCCCAAATCGGGGCGTAGCCACCAGGCGGGGCTTGAACATATCGAACTGGTGGTGCCTTCGCTGGCGGCTTTGGTGGCGCAGTATCCGAGCCTGCCGTTCAAGACCGGCAATATGATGGATGAGCGCAACCCGGACATAGGCCTGATGCTGCCGTCGGGGCAGATCAAATTCCACCTGCGCTCCCTGGCCGAAGTGATCGCCGAAGAGGTGGCCACCGGCGCCGTGATGCTCGTTCCCGCCGATTATTTCTCCCGGGCGTAATTAGCCTTACCCCGTGGAATCGTGAGCAAGATTGCCAGCCGGGCAGAGCGCTGCGCTTTTTACGGCTGGCAAGCGAATACCATCTATCCCGATGGGGTGGGTGCCTTGTGGCATACCTTGTGCCACACTGGCGCCCTGCCGGGAGTCCCCCGTAAATGACCCTCATGCTGCCATCACGGAGTGAGTTTCCAGCATCATGTCCTCGCCACACCCCGTCCCGTACCACTTCACCCGAATTGAACGGGTGCTCGACTACATCCACTCCCATCTGGATGAACCCTTGTCGCTGGAACAGCTGGCGGAACAGAGCTGCTGGTCGCGCTGGCAACTGCAGCGGATGTTTTTGCACGAAACCGGGCTGACGGTGGCCAGCTATGTGCGCGAGCTCAAGTTGAGCCTGGCGGCGGAGGCGCTGTTGTCGGGACGGCAACGAGTGCTGGATCTGGCGCTCTGCTACGGTTTTGGCTCCGAGGTGAGTTTTAGCCGCGCCTTCAAGCAGCAGTTTGGCTGTTCACCGCTGGCCTATCGCAAGCGGGGACTGAGACAGGGGTTGCGTACCCCGCTGGTGAGGGCAGCGATGGCGGTTGCAAGTCCCCCCAAGCTGGTGCAGTTGCGAATAGAGAGCAGGCCTGGTTTCACCCTGCATGGGATCAGGGGGCAGATCAGCGGTCTGTTTGCCGAGGCGCCCGATTTTCAGCAGACGGTGCCCGCCATCTGGCGGGCCTTGCGTGATACCGGTGCGCTGGAGAGGGCAAGGGAGCTGATCGGTGTCGTGGATGTCTCGGCGGCGGGCGCCATTTTGCCCTACTGGGCCTGTGTGGCGGAGGAAGGTGACGAGGTCACACCGGGACTTGCGTCCTTGACCATCCCAGCCCAGACCTATGCGGTACTCACCCACGTGGGCCCCATCAGCCAGCTGGGAGAGAGTCTCAACTGGTTTATTCTGCACTGGCTGCCATCTTCCAGTTATCGCGGGTTGGACGGGTTCGAGCTGGAGCGCTATGGCGTCGGGTTCGACGGCCAGCAGCCGGATGCCAGCATGGAGTACTGGTTGCCCATCTCACCGCGCTGATCCCAAAGTGCTCGAGGAGGCTGTCTGGGAGCGAGCAGCCGTCCTGGTGGGCACAGATCATCTGTCCATTGCCCCCTGCCTGACTAGATAGTCATTTGAATTCAAAGCCATTTTCACTCGACACGAAGGGTTGTCGGTTGAGGCTTTTTTGTCGGTTTTTCACCGCCTTGCCTGCCAACATGCCCCAAATTGTTAATTTCGGGACCAATTAGCGCAATAAAATGCAAATGAGATTTGTTACTATTAACGCGCATTAGGCAGTCGAGGATCAGATGCAATTTGTTCGCCCTACATTGACCGTGGTCGCCGCGACCATTTCCACCCTGTTGACCGGTTCCGTGCTGGCCGCCCCTGCCCAGCGTTCGCAGGAGACGCAGGCCGATGAGACCCTGACCGTGCTCGGTCAGACTTATCGCAACACAGCGACCAAGACCCGGCTCGACCCTATCGAGACGCCCCAGGCCATCTCGGTGGTGGACGGCGAGACACTGGAACAGCGAGGTGTCAGTTCGGTGAGCGAGGCGCTGCGCTATGTGCCCGGCGTCAACACCGAGCTGCGCGGGGGTGCCGTCAACCGGCTGGATCTGTTCAACATCCGCGGTTTTGACAACTACCAGAATTTTTACGATGGCCTGCTGCTGCAGTACAACGAGTGGAACCTGCAACCCCAGATAGATCCGGTGGCCATCGAGCAGCTGGAGGTGTTCAAGGGGCCAACCTCGGTGCTTTATGGCAGTATGCCCCCCGGCGGCATGGTCAACCTTATCGCCAAGCGCCCCCAGCGCGAGGCAAGACACAGCGTGAACGTCGCCACAGGCACGGGCAATCTCAAGGAGATGAGCTTCGACAGCACGGGGGCCATCAGCGAGACCCTCGCCTACCGTATGGTAGGGCTGGCCCGCCAGAAAGAGGGGCAGGCGGTGACCTCACAGGAGGAGCGCTACGTCTTTGCGCCATCGCTGGACTGGCAGCTGGGCGAGCGCACCCTGCTCAACCTGAATCTCTACTACCAGCGGGACCCGGCGGCGGGCATCTACACGACGGTACCGGCCAGCGGCTCGGTGGAGGCCAATCCCCTGGGCCAGCTTGGCAGTGACACCTTCCTGGGGGACGAGCAGTGGAACCACTACAGTCGGGAGGTGACCCTGCTGGGCTACAAGCTGAGCCACGACTTCAACGACCGCTGGCAGCTGCTGCAAAATGCCCGCTATATGGATGCCTCGGCCGATCAGCGCAACACCTACAACGGGGCGCTGGAGGCGGATCACCGCACCCTGACCCGCAACGCCTATCTGACGGATGAAGACTCCCGCGGCTTTGTCATCGACAACCAGCTGGCGGGCAGGGTACAAACCGGCGCCGCCCAGCACAACCTGCTGCTCGGGGTCGACTACCAGTATCTGGATGCCCATGTGCTTTACCGGGATACCCTGGACTATTCGGCGCCCGCCATCGACATCTTCGCCCCGAACCACAACCAGCTGGTCTCGGTGCAGCCAACGTTCAACTATCAGGACAAGAAGGTGATCCGCCAGCACCAGAGCGGTCTCTATCTGCAGGATCAGTTGCGCCTCGAACGACTGGTGGTGATTGGTGGTGCGCGCTACGACAGCTACCGGATGGACACCGACAGCCACTCCCTCTATCAGGGGGCGGCGAGCCATACCCTGGCCACCGTGGATCAGAACAATCTCTCTTTCCGTCTAGGCGCCCTGTACGAGCTGGACGGCGGTTTCTCCCCCTATGCGAGCTATGCCGAGAGTTTCGAGCCGGTATCGGGGGCGGACAAGCATGGCAAGGCGTTTGAGCCGGCCACCGGCCAGCAGTGGGAGGGGGGCGTCAAGTACCTCTCCGATGACATGAGCAAGACGGCGACCGTCTCGGTGTTCCACATCACCAAGCAGCACGCGCTGGTGACGGATCCGGACAACCTCTACGGCCCCATGCTGCAGACCGGGGAGATGGTCTCCCGCGGCGTCGAGCTGGAGGGGAGGGTCGATCTCACCAGCCAGCTTGATCTGGCGCTCAATTACACTCGCCTCGATATGGAGATCACCCGCGATACCACGAGCCTGCAGGGCAAAACGCCGGTCTGGGTGCCCGAGCAGACCGCCTCCTTGTGGAGCAACTATCGCTTCGAGCGGGGTCTGTGGCTGGGGGCCGGCTTGCGTTATGTGGGCAAGGCCCAGCTCGATGCCGACAACAGCGGCACCGTGCCCGATTACTTGCTGATGGACATGAGTGCTTCTTACGATCTGGCGCACCTCAGCCAACGTTTCAAGGGGGTGGAAGCCTCCCTCGTCGCCAGCAATCTGTTCGACAAGACCTACTACTCCTGCTACGACCGGAACAACTGCTGGTTCGGGGCCGAGCGCAACCTGGAGGCGCGACTCAAATACGCATTCTGACCCTGCGCCCCGGAGATCGTCCAGGGCTTGCCAGCTCACCCTCTTATGCCCCATCAGCCCCGCGTCATCCGACCGGGGCTGATGGGGGGCGCACTGTGCTCGCCATGCCTACTCTGGAAGCACTGCGGGGAGCGCCTCGGGATGAGATAGCGGCGGAGCATCTGTCCCTGTTTGCGGCGGCCGCCAAGCTTATCCCGTCGCTGACGGGACGCATTCGGGAGGCGGAGGGGAGCGCTCTGTTGACGGCCTCCTCGCCGATGGCACCTGCCCGGGTGGCGGCCGAGCTTCACGCCAACTGGCAACAGGCACATCCGGAGGCGGGTCCGGCCTACTGGCTGACCCGCAGCTGGAGCATGCTCAGCTGGCAGTCCATCTATCTGGCCATGGTGGCCGTCTATCGCCAGGGGGCCGTGCCTGCGCTGGATAAGCTGGAACTGTACTATCGGGAGGGACTGGTCAGTGGCATGACCCTGCCGGTGGCGCCCATGATCAAGGGGGAGACAGAGACCCTGATCGAGGCTGCGGGCGAACGGTTGCAGGTGCACTGGCAGGCACTGCTTGCGCTGCTGGGCGGAGTACAACGGTTGCGGCCCGGTTTCGTGCGCCCGCTCCTGGCCGATGATCTGCTGGCGGCACTGGTGCGGGTGCCGGACTTTTTTACCGAGGTGAGCCGCGAGACGGTGACGGCCCACGCACCGCTCTGGCTCGCCGCCTGCGCCCTGCCGGATAGCCATCTGGCGGGGTGGCGTCCGGCCTCGTTACCGCAGGATGATGCGTCCCCCGGCTATGTGCGTCAGCGTTGCTGCCTGCACTATAAGCGCCGCGATGGCGCGCTCTGCGGCAACTGCCCGCGGCGCCAGGAGAGCAAGAAGACAGGGGAGCCGGCCGAGCCATAGCCATCGATGCTTGGCTCGCCTTGCCTCTGGCAAACACCTGTTTCCGATATAGGCCGCCATTATGGCGGCCTTGTTATGTCTATTTCTGATCGCCCATCTTGCTGCGAATGCGGGCAAACAGGCTCTGCAGGCAGGCCTGATCCCGATCGGCGGCGCGCACCGCGCCATACATATGGCGGCGCACGCCATCCCCGAGTGGCCGTGTTTCGAGCAGCCCTTGGCGGACAAACTCGTCGCTGGCCCAGCGCGGCAGGGCGGCGACACCCAGCCCGGCGGCAGCCATCTGCAACATGACCGAGGTGTTGTCCACCGGCTTGCAGCGGGCGGGCTCCACCCCGGCCGGTTGCAGGAAGCGGCTGAACACATCCATCCGGGTGCGCTCCACCGGGTAGACCAGCAACACCTCTTGGCGAAGATCCTCTGGCGCGATGCACGCTTGCCGACAGAGCGGGTGATCCGGTGCCATCACCAGGGTGAGTTCGAAGGCAAACAGCGGCTCGAAATGAAGATCGCCGCGGGCCAGCACGTCCGAGGTGAGCAGCAGATCGAGTTGGCCGCTGAGCAGGGCGGCCAGGGCATCAAAGCCCGGCACCGACTCCACCTCCAGATCCACCCCTGGCCACTGGCGGCGAAAATCAGGCAACAGCGGCAGCAGCCACTGGATGCAGCTGTGGCAATCGAGCGCTAGGTGCAGGCGACCGGCGTCGCCGCTGTGCAGGGCCTGTAGCTGCTTCTCGGTCTGGGCCAGGGCGGGCAGCACCTGACGGGCCAGGGTCAGCAGCTGGTTGCCCGCCGCCGTCAGCACCAGGGGGCGGCTCTTTCGCAAAAACAGCTCCAGATTGAGGCGGGCCTCCAGCTCCTTCAACTGGTGGGAGAGGGCCGACTGGGTGAGGTTGAGAGTGAGCGCCGCCCCGGCCAGCGACCCTTGCTCGGCCAGTGCCGTCACCGTCTTCAAGTGTTTGATCTCGATGCTTGAATTGCTTGGCAGCGCCATGACATGGCTCCTTGTGGCATCGGCTGAAGATGCGCTTGCGTGTCAGTTGAGGATTTCTTGAGAAGCTGTTGAAAAGGATTCAATAGCCAACGCCACCTTATCTTGTCATTTTGGATGTGTAAACATCTGGATGGCCAAATCATCCAGTTTCCCATCAGATGAACGAGCATAAGGAATTGGAACTATGACCCGAGCACATACCCTGGGTTTCCCCCGCATCGGCGCCAAGCGCGAGCTGAAATTTGCCCTCGAATCCTACTGGCGTGGCGAAACCAGCCAGAGCGATCTCATCGCCGTGGGCAAGAGCCTGCGTGAGCGTCACTGGCAGGCCCAACGCAGCGCCGGGGTCAACCTGCTGCCGGTCGGGGATTTTGCTTGGTACGACCAGGTGCTCGGCACCAGCCTGCTGGTGGATGCGGTACCGGCCCGTCACCGTCACGGCGACACCGATCTCGATACCCTGTTCCGGGTCGCCCGTGGCCGTGCGCCGACCGGCCCTGCCGCCGCTGCCGCCGAGATGACCAAGTGGTTCAACACCAACTACCACTATCTGGTGCCCGAGTTCAGCCGCGACCAGCGCTTCAAGCTGGGCTGGAGTCAGCTGTTTGACGAGGTGGAGGAGGCCAAGGCCCTGGGGCTGCCGGTCAAGGCGGTGCTGCTGGGCCCCGTCTCTTACCTGTGGCTTGGTAAGGAGAAGGAGAGCGGTTTCTCCCGCCTCGAGCTGCTGGAGCGCCTGCTCATCGTCTACCAGGAAATTCTGGCGAAGCTGGCGTCCCAGGGCGTGGAGTGGGTACAAATAGACGAGCCGGCGCTGGCGCTGGATCTGCCGGACGAGTGGCGACTGGCCTATCTCAAGGCGTATGAGCGCCTCGCCGGCCCCTGCAAGCTGCTGCTCACCACCTATTTCGGCTCTGTGGCTCACCAGCGCGACATCATCACCAGCCTCAAGGTCGACGGCCTGCACCTGGATCTGGTGGCGGCCCCCGAGCAACTGCAGACTCTGCTGCCCTATCTGCCGGCCCAGTGGGTCATCTCGGCTGGCGTCATCAATGGCCGCAACGTCTGGCGCGCCAACCTGCTCAAGCTGGCCCCGACCCTGAAGGCCCTCAAGGATAAATATGGCGAGCAGCTCTGGGTGGCATCATCCTGCTCTCTCTTGCACAGCCCGGTGGATCTCACCCTGGAGCAGGAGCTGGATCCCCAGACCCGTAGCTGGTTCGCCTTCGCCCTGCAGAAGTGCTACGAGCTGGGCCTGCTCTCTGCTTATTTGGATAACAAAGAGCCGGATGGCGGGGATCTGGACAAGATCACGGCCTACAGCCAGCCCATCATCGCTCGGGAGTCCGACAGCCGGGTGCACAAGAAGGCGGTGCAGTCGCGCCTGGCCAGCCTCACCAACAGCGATTTTGATCGCCACAACCCCTATCCGGTACGCGCGGAGGTTCAGCGCGCCGAGCTCAAGCTGCCGCTGTTGCCCACCACCACCATCGGCTCCTTCCCGCAGACCCCGGAGATCCGCGTGCTGCGTCAGGATTGGCGGGCCGGTCGCATCGACGATGGCGCCTACGAGGCGGGCATTCAGGCCCAGATCAAGGATGCCATTCTGCGCCAGGAGGCCATCGGGCTGGACGTACTGGTGCACGGCGAGGCCGAGCGCAACGACATGGTGGAATACTTCGGCGAGCTGCTGGACGGCTTTGCCATCACCCGCTTTGGCTGGGTGCAGAGCTATGGCTCCCGCTGCGTCAAGCCGCCGGTGATCACCCGTGACATCGACCGTCCGACCCCCATGACGCTGGAGTGGACCAAGTTTGCCCAGAGCCTGACCGACAAGCCGGTGAAGGGGATGCTGACCGGTCCCGTGACCATCCTCTGTTGGTCCTTCCCGCGGGAAGACGTGAGCCGTGAGCAGTCCGCCCTGCAGATCGGTCTGGCCATTCGCGACGAGGTGGCGGATCTGGAGGCCGCCGGCATCAAGATCATCCAGATCGACGAGCCGGCGATCCGCGAGGGTCTGCCCCTGCGCAAGCAGGATCATCAGGCCTACCTCGACTGGGCGGTGCGCGCCTTCCGCCTGAGTGCGAGCCCGGTGGTGGACAGTACCCAGATCCATACCCACATGTGCTACAGCGACTTCAACCTCATCATAGAGGCGGTGGCCGCGCTCGACGCGGACGTCATCACCATCGAGACCAGCCGCAGCCAGATGCAGCTGTTGGGGGCGTTCGAGCGCTTCAACTACCCCAACGAAATTGGCCCGGGGGTCTATGACATCCACTCGCCCAACGTGCCGAGCCAGGGCTGGATTGAGGATCTGATCCGCAAGGCCGCCAAGCAGATCCCGGCCGAGCGGCTCTGGGTCAACCCGGACTGCGGCCTCAAGACCCGCGGCTGGGAAGAGACCACCGCCGCCCTCAGCGTGATGGTGGAGGCAACTCGGGCGCTGCGGGCCGAGCTGGCCTGAGCCACAGTACCCTGTCGGCCAAACAACACACGCAGGCCGTCGGTCTGAATCGGCAGCACTGATAGCGACGCAAGAGAGAGGGGAGGCCACGGCCTTCCCTCTGTTTTTTCCGCTGTTTGGTTGTTGTGGGCAGTCAGGATGGTGACAAGACCGGATCTGACCCCGGCAGCGCGGACTGTGCTGCGCCTATTCCTGTGGTTAGAGTGCTGACCGTCTGCCAGAAGGCGTCGATCAGCGGCCCCTTGCTGTGGGGCGGGCGGATAAGGCCTATGGTCCAGCAGGCTTCTCCTTCGGTCAGCGGCAGGGTCAGCACGTCCGGGTGCTCTATGGTGGTGGAGGAGGGCACCAGGGTCCAGGCGATATCCGCAGCGGCGGTGGCGACGCCGGCGGCAAAGTCGTTGACGTACTGGATATCGCGAAAACGCAGCCCGCTCTGGGCCAGGTAGTGCATTAGGTGATCGTAAAACGAGGGGGCCTTGTCCCGGCGCAGGATCGCCAGCGGCTTGTCCACCAGATCAGCCAGCTTGCTCACACCGGCGTAACTGGCGGGCAGCACGGCGACAAAATGGGCCCGCACCACTGGCAAGCACGGCCACCTCTTGGGGGCGGGCAGGCGGCAGAAGCCGAGATCCAGCTTGCCCTCGCTCAGCGCCAGCAACTGATGGTGGGTGGAGAGATCGTTGAGCTCTATGGTCACCTGCGGGCGTTCGGCCCGAAATTGCGCGATGGCGGCGGGCACCAGCAGCTTGGTGGCGACGCCAAAGCCGATGCGCAGGGTGCCGCTGTTGCCGGCCAGCACGTCGCGGGCGTTGCGGCCGAGTTGCTCGCTGGCAGCCACCAGAGCGCGGGCATCCTCATAAAGGGCGCGCCCCAGCACGGTGAGACGGGTGCTGTTTGCGTTACGCTCGAACAGCTCGCCGCCCAGCTCCTCTTCCAGCCGGCGGATCTGCTTGCTCAGCGCCGACTGGGTGACGTGCTGGCGCACCGCCGCCTGACCGAAGTGCAATACCTCCCCCAGGGTGACGAAGGCCTTCAGATCCCGCAGCTCCATGTCAGCTCCTGTGATTCCTGTTTGGAATGTTGAATGGTTAAATTTGTCATTGGACGGAATTTTAGAACTGTTCGATGCTAATGCCAATTCCATTGGGCACCGCCAGTCGGTGCGATCAAGGTGGCCAGCCCACCGCCGTAGAAGGAGCAACCCCAGATGCATCACCACAAGTTCAACGACTTCCCGAAAGATTTTCTGTGGGGCGCCGCCTCCGCCGCCTATCAGGTGGAAGGGGGCTGGGACGCCGATGGCAAGGGGCCCTCGGTGTGGGATCTGTTCACCAAGCTGCCGGGCAAGACCTTTGAGGGGAGCAACGGCGACGTGGCGGTGGATCACTACCACCGCATGGAGGAGGACGTGGCGCTGATGGCCGAGATGGGGCTCAAGGCCTACCGCTTCTCGGTGAGCTGGCCGCGCATCTACCCGACCGGCCGCGGCGAGGTGAACGAGGCGGGGCTCGCCTTCTATGAAAAACTCATCGACACCCTGTTGGCCCACCAGATTGAGCCGGTGCTCACTCTCTATCACTGGGACCTGCCCCAGGCGCTGCAGGACGAATACGGCGGCTGGGAAGACAGGCGCATCATCGAGGATTTCGAGCGCTACTGCGTGACCCTCTATCAGCGCTTTGCCGGCAAGGTGAAGTACTGGGTGTCGCTCAACGAACAGAACTACAACCTGACCAACGCCTATCAGCTCGGCACCCATCCGCCCGCAGTGCAAGACCGCAAGCGCTTCTTTGCAGCCAACCATATCGCGTTTCTGGCCAATGCCCGGGTCATCAAGGCGTTTCGCCAGCACGTACCGGGGGGGCTGATCGGCCCAAGTTTTGCGTACTCCCCCGCCTATCCGGCCTCGTGCGATCCCAAAGACATGCTGGCTTACGAGAATGCCGAGGAGTTCACCAACCTCTGGTGGCTGGATGCCTACTGCTTCGGTCGCTACCCCCAGGCGGCGCTCGCTTACCTGCGGGAAAACGGCGAGGCGCCGGAGATCCTGCCGGGCGATCTCGAGCTGTTGCGTGAAGGGACCCCCGACTACATCGGCGTCAACTACTACTACACCCTGACCTATACCGATAACCCCCTCGGCGGCCAGACGATGCAGCGCATCAACACCACGGGCAAGAAGGGCACTACGCCGCCGAGCGGCATTCCCGGCCTCTACAAGACGGCCCCCAATCCGCACCTGGAGACCAGCAACTGGGACTGGGCCATCGATCCGACCGGGATGCGCATCGCCCTGCGCCGACTCTCCTCCCGCTACGGCCTGCCGCTGATGATCACCGAGAACGGCCTCGGCGAGTTCGACAAGCTGGCGGCAGGAGACAAGGTGCACGACGACTACCGCATCGACTATCTGCGCAGCCACGTCAAGGCGTGCCAGGAGGCGCTGCAGGACGGGGTGGAGCTCTTGGGTTACTGCGCCTGGTCGTTCACCGACATCCTGAGCTGGCTCAACGGTTACCAGAAGCGCTACGGCTTCGTTTATGTGGAGCGGGACGAGCAGGGGGGCTCCCTGCGCCGCCTCAAGAAGGACAGCTTCTACTGGTATCAGTCGGTCATCGCGAGCCAGGGCAAGCAGCTCTAACTCACCATCGCGGTGATCCCTCTTGCGCGGGATTGGGCGGCAGCCCGGTCCCGTTTACCGATCAATGCGGCGACCTCATCGCCTCTCTCTTCTTTCTCCCTTCTGTTTGCGTCCGGCGCTGATTTTTGTCCTGCCAAAGCCGTTGACCCCTGCTATTATCTGCGGCCAAACATGAGCCAATAAAATCAGGACATTGTGATGACCGACCACACTTTTATTCCCGGCAAGGACGCGGCGCTGGAAGACTCCATCGAACGCTTCCAGACCAAGCTGCAAGCCCTGGGGTTTGATATCGAAGAGGCCTCCTGGCTCAACCCCGTGCCCAACGTTTGGTCCGTGCACATCCGTGACAAGGAGTGCTCCCTCTGCTTTACCAACGGCAAGGGCGCCAGCAAAAAGGCCGCACTGGCCTCGGCCCTCGGCGAGTACTTCGAGCGTCTCTCCACCAACTACTTCTTCGCCGACTTTTATCTGGGCGAGCAGGTAGCGAACGGTGATTTCGTCCACTACCCGAACGAGAAGTGGTTCCCCATCGAGGGGGATCAGCTGCCTGCCGGTCTGCTCGATTCTTTCACCCGCAAGTTCTACAACCCGGATGGGGAAGTGACCGCCGACATGCTGGTGGATCTGCAGTCTGGCAACGAGGAGCGCGGCATCGTCGCCCTGCCGTTCGAGCGCCAGTCCGACCATCAGACCGTCTACATCCCGATGAACATCATCGGCAACCTCTATGTCTCCAACGGCATGAGTGCCGGCAACACCAAGACCGAGGCCCGCACCCAGGCGCTCTCCGAGGTGTTCGAGCGTCACGTGAAGAACAAGATCATCGCCGAGGCCATCAGCCTGCCGGAGATCCCTGCTGAGGTGATCGCCCGTTACCCAGGGATCCAGGCCTCCATCGCCGCCCTTGAGGCCGAAGGTTTCCCCATCTACAGCTTCGATGCGTCCCTGGGTGGTCGCTATCCGGTCATCTGCGTGGTGTTGCTCAACCCGAGCAACGGCACCTGCTTTGCCTCTTTCGGTGCCCACCCGCGCTTCGAAGTGGCCTTCGAGCGCACCGTCACCGAGCTGTTGCAGGGGCGTGGCCTCAAGGATCTGGACGTGTTCGTACCGCCCTCGTTTGACAACGAACAGGTAGCGGATCACCACAACCTGGAGACCCACTTCATCGACTCCTCCGGCCTCATCAGCTGGGATCTGTTCAAGCAGGATGCGGACTTCGAGTTTGCCGACTGGGATTTTCGCGGCACGTCGCAAGAGGAGTTCGATCACCTGATCGGCATCTTCCACGAGCTGGAGCAGCCGGTCTACATCGCCGACTACGAGCACCTGGGCGTCTATGCCTGCCGCATCCTGGTGCCCGGCATGTCCGACATCTATCCGGCCGAAGATCTGTTGCTGGCCAACAACACCATGGGGGCTCACCTGCGGGAAACTATTCTGGCGCTGCCGGCGCTGGAGTGGGATGCAGAGCAATACATGGCGCTGTTTGACCAGCTGGATGAAGAGGGGCACGACGAACGCACCCGGGTGCGCGAGCTGCTCGGCATTGCCGCCGCCAAGGGCTCCGCTCTGCATACCCTGAGGGTGGGTGAGCTCAAGGCCATGCTGGCGCTGGCCGCAGGCGAGCTGGAGACGGCACTCGATCTCATCGACTGGACCATGGAATTCAACCAGTCGGTGTTCTCGGCCGAACGGGCCAACTACTACCGCGCCCTGCGCGCCTGCGTCGAGCTCTTCCTGGACGAGGAACGCGATCCCGAGCAGTACCGCGCCGTGTTTGCCCGCATGTATGGCGAAGAGACGCTGGCGCAGGCCTGGGCCCATGCCAGCGGCGAGGCGCGCTTCCACGGTCTGGAGGCGGCTGATCTGTCGCTTGAGCAGTTCCCGCTGCACCAGAAACTGCTGGCGGCTTACGAAAAGTTGCAGAAAGCCAAACGCACCCACCAGTGGGCGTAAGGCTATAACGTGTTATAAGGGGGCCGTTTGGCCCCTTTTTTATGCAAAAGACAGAGTGTGATGCGTTATTCAAAGATGAAATAAAAAACAAAAAATACCCCTAAGGGGGTTGACGAAGAGGAGGGGAGAACAGGGTCGTCCCGCAAAGATATCTTGCTGATAATACTTTGGGGTGAATATCAATAAATTCTTTTAAATCATTACATTAAAAAAACTAATCTTCTGTTTCAGCTGAAACCTGGTGTAAACTTATGGCTCCGCAGCCTTAAAATCTTTGTAGTAAAATTACATTCGCACACTGATAAATTTGATCAATGTCAATTTTGGCCATTTGCCCCTTTGTTATGATTTCGGCAGGCAAAACGTTCAGGTACAAAATAATTGAAAACTGAATCTCCATTCGATTGTCTCAAACCCGAAGCCATCGCAGCACTGGCTGAAGACATCACTTATGCCAAGGCCACCAAGCCGGCATACAAGGTCATTCCACTGGCCATTACCGCAGGCGCTTTCATCGCCATCGCGTTTATCTTCTACATTACGGTGACCACAGGCTCCTCTTCTATGTCATGGGGCATGGCGAAGCTGGTCGGCGGTCTCTGCTTCTCCCTTGGTCTTATTCTTTGTGTGCTGCTCGGTGCCGAGCTGTTCACCTCCACCACCCTGACCCTGGTGGCCAAGGCAGCCAATCGCATCAGCTGGGCACAGCTGTTCAAAAACTGGGGCCTGGTCTACTTTGGCAACCTGATTGGTGGCCTGCTCATGGTGGGGCTTATCATCATGTCGGCGGAATACACTGCGGCAGATGGCCAGTGGGGCCTCAACGCCCTGAAAGTGGCCCAGCACAAGATCCACCATACTTTCTTTGAAGCCGTTGCCCTTGGCATCCTGTGCAACCTGATGGTCTGCCTTGCCGCCTGGATGGCATTTGGTGCCCGCAGTGCCACTGACAAGGTCGTGGTGATGTTGCTGCCGGTTGCCATGTTCGTCGCCTCCGGCTTCGAGCACAGCATCGCAAACATGTTTATGATTCCGGTTGGTATCGCGATTCACAGCGTGGCCAGCCCGGAATTCTGGCAGGCTATCGGACAGGATCCGGCAAGCTTCGCCGATCTGACCGTATCCAACTTTGTCCTACACAACCTCATCCCTGTCACCATTGGCAATATCATCGGTGGTGGCGTCATGGTTGGTTTGACTTACTGGTTTATCTTCCGTCGTCATCATTAAGGATGATTGCGGGATACTACATCAATACCGTGTGAGGTAATGAAAAATGGCAGAACTTAACGAACAGTTCCAAAAAGCATGGGAAGGCTTCGCGGCCGGTGAATGGCAGACTTCTGTCAACACCCGTGACTTCATCCAGAAGAACTACACCCCGTATGAAGGTGATGAGTCCTTCCTGGCTGGCGCGACCGAAGCGACCACCAAGCTGTGGGACAAGGTCATGGAAGGCATCAAGATCGAGAACCGCACTCACGCGCCGGTTGATTTTGATACCGACCTGCCCTCCACCATTACCGCACACGATGCCGGTTACATCGATCAGAGCCTGGAGCAGATCGTTGGCCTGCAGACTGACAAGCCGCTGAAGCGCGCCATCATCGCCAACGGCGGTATCAAGATGGTCAAGACTTCTTGCGAAGTGTACGGTCGTCAGCTGGACCCGATGGTCGAGAAGATCTTCACCGAGTACCGCAAGACTCACAACCAGGGCGTGTTTGACGTTTACACCAAAGACATCCTGAACTGCCGCAAGTCCGGCGTCATCACCGGTCTGCCGGATGCCTACGGTCGCGGCCGTATCATCGGTGACTACCGTCGTGTTGCCCTGTACGGTATCGACTTCCTGATGGCCGACAAACTGGCCCAGTTCAAGTCCCTGCAGGAAGATCTGGAAAACGGCGTCAACCTGGAAGCCACCATCCGTCTGCGCGAAGAGATCTCCGAGCAGCACCGAGCTCTGGCCCAGATGAAAGTCATGGCTGCCAAGTATGGTTGCGACATCTCCGTACCGGCCAAGAACGCCAAAGAAGCCGTACAGTGGACCTACTTCGCCTACCTGGCGGCAGTCAAGTCCCAGAACGGTGCAGCCATGTCCTTCGGTCGTACCTCCAGCTTCCTGGACATCTATATCGAACGTGACCTGCAGAAGGGTCTGATCACCGAACAGGAAGCCCAGGAGCTGATGGACCACATGGTCATGAAGCTGCGTATGGTTCGCTTCCTGCGTACTCCGGAATACGATTCACTGTTCTCCGGCGACCCGATGTGGGCCACCGAGACCCTGGCCGGTATGGGCGTTGATGGCCGTACCCTGGTCACCAAGAACAGCTTCCGTATGCTGAACACCTTGTACACCATGGGCCCGTCCCCTGAGCCGAACCTGACCATCCTGTGGTCCGAGAAGCTGCCGGTCGGTTTCAAGAAGTACTGTGCCAAGGTATCCATCGAGACCTCTTCCGTTCAGTACGAGAACGACGACCTGATGCGTCCGGACTTCAACAACGATGACTACGCCATCGCTTGCTGTGTGTCCCCGATGATCGTGGGCAAGCAAATGCAGTTCTTCGGTGCTCGTGCCAACCTGGCCAAGACCATGCTGTACGCCATCAACGGCGGTATGGACGAGAAGATGAAGCTGCAGGTCGGTCCGAAGACCGAGATGATCACCTCCGAGTACCTGAACTACGACGAAGTGATGGATCGTCTGGATCACTTCATGGACTGGCTGGCCAAGCAGTACGTAGCGGCCCTGAACATCATCCACTACATGCACGACAAGTACAGCTACGAAGCCTCTCTGATGGCGCTGCACGATCGTGACGTGTATCGCACCATGGCTTGCGGTATCGCCGGTCTGTCCGTTGCTGCCGACTCCCTGTCTGCCATCAAGTACGCCAAGGTCAAGCCGGTGCGTGATGAAGACGGCGTGGCCATCGACTTCGAAATCGAAGGCGAGTACCCGCAGTTCGGTAACAACGACGCTCGCGTCGATGACATCGCCTGTGACCTGGTTGAGCGCTTCATGAAGAAAATTCAGAAGCTGAACACCTACCGTGGCGCCGTGGCTACCCAGTCCGTGCTGACCATCACCTCCAACGTGGTGTACGGCAAGAAAACCGGTAACACCCCGGATGGTCGTCGCGCCGGTGCGCCGTTCGGCCCGGGTGCCAACCCGATGCACGGTCGTGACCAGAAGGGTGCTGTTGCCTCTCTGACTTCCGTTGCCAAGCTGCCGTTTGCTTACGCCAAAGATGGTATCTCCTATACCTTCTCCATCGTGCCGAATGCACTGGGTAAAGACATGGAAGCCCAGAAGGCCAACCTGGCTGGTCTGATGGACGGTTACTTCCACCACGAAGCCAACGTAGAGGGTGGTCAGCACCTGAACGTGAACGTGATGAACCGTGAAATGCTGCTGGACGCCATGGAAAATCCGGAGAAATATCCGCAGTTGACCATCCGTGTATCCGGTTATGCCGTTCGCTTCAACTCTTTGACCAAAGAGCAACAGCAAGACGTCATCACCCGTACCTTCACCGCTTCTCTGTAATCGAGAACGCGTGATTAAAAACCGGCGCCAAGGCGCCGGTTTTTTTATGCTTGTCATTCAGGGTGCGGGGTGATTTTTTGCCTTTGCCTTTGCCTT
>NZ_CDCG01000043.1:0-96658 GCF_000819845.1 Aeromonas enteropelogenes | reverse complement strand
CTTTGCCTTTGCCTTTGCCTCTTACCGCTATCTCAAGCGCTGATAAAGGGATGGGTGAGAGTGGCAGGAAAGAAGGGGCGATTCAGAGGGGATGGTTGACGAAAAACGGGAGAGATCAAAAAGGGCTGCGTGGGCAGCCCTTGGTCTAGCTTGATGTATGGCGCTATGCCTTGGGCTCAGCTTGCCCAGGTGATGATATGGTCGGCCCACTCACCGGCATCGACCTCATGGATGACTTTGCCCCGTACCGATTGTCCGGCCTGGTGCATGGCAGAGCGGCTGCCGGTGATAAGGGGATGCCAGGCCGGCAGGGGATTGCCTTCTGCCAGCAGACGATAGGCGCAGGTCGAAGGCAGCCAGTCATACTCGGCGATTTTGTCATGAGTGATCTGCAGGCAGTCAGGCTCTTTTTTGAAGCGATTCAGGTAGTCAGAACACTGGCAGGTCTTGGTGTTGAGCAGGTTGCAAGCGACATTGGTGAATACCAGCTCTTCGGTGTCTTCATCGATAAGCTTGTTGAGGCAGCACTTGCCACAGCCGTCACAGAGGGATTCCCATTCTGACTCGGTCATCTGTTGCAGACTCTTGGTCTGCCAAAAAGGGGCTTGCATCATACTGCTCACTTAATACACCTGATAAAACGCGTGGTTATACCTCTTGTTACCTCACATTTCAAGGATGACGGCCCATTGCCAGTGGCATGTGTTTTCCAAGGGCAATGGCTGGCTCAAAATAACCTTGCTCTGATCCGCAAGTTGTTATCATCGGGCCCCATCTCCATCCTTACAGCTTCCATCATTTATGGCGATGACCTATCTCTTTGGCCGAGTCTCGCCATAGTCGGTTTTTGTCAGTGATTGAGGTAGATATCCTGTTCTGCATAGGCGACCTGTGGCTTGGCTGCTCTTGGCGTCACGTCGCCCAAATAACGGATGAATACGCCAGATTGCTGTTCCAGCCGTTGCAATTTGGCGTGATCCAGTTCGATCGTTTCGGGTAACCAGGTGAACACGGCAGCACAATGGCCAGAACCGAGGCTGCGCTCCAGCGTCTGCTGCCAGTTCTTGATCTTGGTGCTGTGCACAATCAAGACCCTGGCTGGATCAAGTCCCTGTTCCTGCAGATGGAGAGAAGCAGGGCGGCCTGGCGGGGCGATCAGCAGGATCCATCCCTTGGTAGGAATTGACTGTGTACCCAGTTCTTTGTGCAGCGGTTCATCAGACAAGAAAGACGCGCGAGCGTGAGTCGGTCCCGCTTTGCAAGCCGTTCTGGTTGGCCAGGGATTGCTCATGGTACGGGTCATTCCATAGAGAGGTGAGTGCTGGGGCTGGTTCATCTACGCATCCTGTATAAAAACTCAAGCTGTATGTGCATACAGTAGTTCTGTCCTGTGACTCTGACAAGGCATTTTTGCCAAAAAATGTGATGCCCTTGGCAGGATGGGAGAAAAAGATACTGATTTATCAGGAAAATTTTTTTAAAAGCAGTGGTCGTTTTTTATTCGATGGACAAATGGAATGGAACCGCCCATGGTTATACAGGGTTAATGCAGGGGAGGTGACGTCATGGATATCAGTACTTTGCAGCGTCTGGATGCCAACATCTTGTTGGGCATCATCAACGAAAAGCTGAGACTGGAGTGTGACGGGCTGGAAGAGTTGCTGGCTTATTACGACATGAGTGAGGAGCAACTGGCGAACAGGTTGGGCCAGATTGGGTATCACTATGATCCCTTGACCAACCAGTTCAAGGCTCATCCCTGAACAATGGGGGATATCGTGTTGGCTTCATATTACATTTTGGCGCATTGAAATCGCTTTCAATGCGCCATTTCATGGCTTATTTTCAAGGATTTTCAAGACTTGGCAACCTCTGAAAACCTATTCATATTTCATTATTTTTACGATTGCATTAACTTATTGATTTTTATGGTTTTGATTGATTTTTAAAAGAATTTTAAGGAAAGGGTTTTCATACTTTTATTGCGTTTCCCGTGGGGTAAAGTGTGACTTGCGTTAACTTTTAATTCAGCTGCTTTCGTTAGTATTCTCACGCCGGTAAATATTTGAGATAACAACAGCGCCGGACCCGTTAACCGGGATAACAATTTTATTTGTAACGAAGGAATATGGTTTATGGCTACCAAGAAGAAGACAGACCAGGATCTCCAACTGGATAAAGATCAGCTCAAGGCGAGTATCGTGCGTCACCTGCGTTCTACCTTGGGTACAAGCGAACAGAAAGCCTCTCCCGAAGCGTGGTGGAAAGCCACCGCTGCGGCCGTCAACGAACAGGTGTACGAGCGCCTGACCCGCACTCAGCAGACTCACTTCAAGAAAGACACTCGTGCGATTCACTATCTCTCTGCTGAATTCCTGATGGGGCGTTTGACCTCCAACAACCTGCATAACCTCTCCCTGTACAAGATCTGCGAAGAAGCGCTTGGCGAGCTGGGTCTGGAACTGACCGATCTCTGCGAGCAAGAGCCGGATATGGCCCTTGGCAATGGCGGCCTGGGTCGACTGGCTGCCTGCTTCATCGATTCGCTGGCGACCCTCAACTATCCGGCCGTTGGCTACGGCATTCACTACGAGCACGGCCTGTTCCGTCAGGAAATTCAGGATGGTCGCCAGATTGAGCGTCCGGACTCCTGGCGTGAATATGGCAACCCCTGGGAGATCTGCCGCCCGGAATCGGTGCAGGAGATCCCGCTCTACGGCTACGTGGAAACCGTGTTTGGTGACAAGGGCGGCCTGAAGAAGGTGTGGCACGCCGGTCGCAAGATCAAAGGGGTGCCCTGGGATATCCCGGTGGTTGGCTTCGGCGGCCACACCGTCAACATCCTGCGTTTGTGGGAGTCCCGTGCTTCCGAGTTCTTCGACTGGGACGTGTTCAACGCCGGTGGTTACATCGACTCCCAGGCCGAGAAAGCCCAGGCCGAGACCATCTCCAAGGTGCTCTATCCAAACGATGATACGGATGCAGGCAAGGAGCTGCGTCTGATCCAGCAGTACTTCTTCTGCGCCTGTTCCATCAAGGACATCATGCGCCGCTACAAGCGGGTGCACGGCAGCGACTTTGGCAACTTTGCCACCCAGATTGCCATTCAGCTCAACGATACCCACCCCACAGTGGCGATCCCCGAGCTGATGCGGGTGCTGGTAGATGAAGAGGGGATGGACTGGAATGCGGCCTGGGATATCAGTTATCAGGTCTTCTCCTACACCAACCACACTTTGCTGCCGGAGGCGCTGGAGAAGTGGTCTGTCAGCCTGTTCGAGAAGGTGCTGCCGCGCCATCTGGAGATCATCTATGAAATCAACGCCCGCTTCCTGAATGATCTGGTCGAGCCCAAGTGGCCGGGCAACGACGCCATCAAGGCCAAGCTTTCCATCATTGAAGAGGGGAGTGTGCGCAAGGTGCGGATGGGCAACCTGTGCGTGATCGGCTCTTCCAAGGTCAATGGCGTGGCCGAGATCCACTCCAAACTGGTGAAGGAAGATCTCTTCCCCGAGTATGCCGAGTTGTGGCCCGAGAAGATGTGCAACGTCACCAACGGTGTGACCCCGCGCCGCTGGCTGCTGGCCTGCAACCCGGAACTGGCCGAACTCTACAACGAGGTAGTGGGTAAAGAGTGGCCGCTGCAGCTCGACAAGCTGCGCAGCGTGGTGAAGTTTGCCGACGATAAGGCATTCCAGAAGCAGTTCATGACCATCAAGCGTCACAACAAGGAGAAGCTGGTCAAGGTCATTAAGGCCGAAACCGGCATCGACGTCAGTGCCGAGGCGATCTTCGACGTCCAGATCAAGCGTCTGCATGAATACAAGCGCCAGCAGCTGAACCTTATCCACATCATGGCGCTCTACCGTCGTCTGCTGGCCAACCCGGACTACGACATGCACCCGCGGGTGTTCATCTTTGGCTCCAAGGCGGCACCTGGCTACAAGCTGGCCAAAGACATCATCTATGCCATCAACAAGTTGGCGGAGCGGGTTAACAACGATGTGCGCATTCAGGGCAAGCTTAAGGTGGTGTTCATGCCGAACTACCGCGTGAGCCTGGCCGAGAAGCTGATCCCGGCGGCGGATGTCTCAGAGCAGATCTCCACCGCAGGTTACGAGGCATCCGGTACTGGCAACATGAAGATGGCATTGAACGGCGCCATCACCATCGGTACCCTGGATGGGGCCAACATCGAGATCGCCGAAGAGGCCGGTGCCGAAAACTGCGCCATCTTCGGTTTGAATGTGGACGAGGTGAAGTCCCTGAAGGGGCGTGGTTACAACCCCTATGACTTCTACTATGCCAACTCCGAGCTCAAAGCCGTGCTGGACTGGTTCGATACCGATTACTTCACGCCGGGTCGCCCGGGGGAGCTCTCCTCCATCAAGCGTTCCCTGCTGGAAGGAGGCGACCCCTACCTGACCCTGGCAGATTTCGCCTCCTATTCGGAAGCGCACAAGCTCATCGATACCTGGTATCGGGATCCGGCGCTGTGGGCGAAGAAGGCCATCATCAACTCGGCCACCATGGGCAAGTTCAACTCCGACCGCTCCATTCAGGACTATGTGGATCGGATCTGGAACCTGAAGCCCTGCAACATCGGCTGACAAGAAAGCAAACCCAAACCCCCGCCATGCGGGGGTTTTTTATTGGGCGTGGGTGACTTTGGTTGGTGCGAGCGCGGGAGAAAGGCCAACTGCCCAACTGTTATCTCCAGCGTGCGGTTCTGTTATTTGAGTGCGAGTGACGTCGGATGACGGGGCTGAGAACGGGAGAAAAAGGTGCGCACTCCAGGAGAGTCGGCAGGCAAGAGAGGCAATAAAAAAGGCCCCGTCAGGGGCCTTGGCATACATGGGTTAACTCAATGGAGTATGTCGCCCATGAAGTAGGCAAGCATGGTCAGGATGACAGTGAAGACCAGGTTCAGCACCAGGCCTGCTCGCATCATTTCACGCTGCTGGATGTGGCCGCTGGCAAATACGATGGCGTTGGGCGGCGTGGCGACAGGCAACATGAAGGCACAAGAGGCACCGACGGCGATCAGCACGGAGACGACGATGGGCGACACCCCCAAGGCTTCCGCAACGCCGGCAAACAGGGGCACCAGCAGGGCGGCGGTGGCAGTGTTGGACACCAGCTCGGTCAGGAACACCACGAAGGCGGTCAGGCACAGCAGGATGACGAAGATCGGCATGGCAGCAAGGCCGTTGGAGAGGTGCTCCGCCAGGAAGGCGTTGGCGCCGGTTTGCTTCAGGATGGCGCTCAGGGTCAGGCCACCGCCAAACAGCATCAGCACACCCCAGTCGGTGTTCTGGTTGATGTCATCCCAGCTGGCCACCCGGCTGATGGCAATAGCCAGGATGGCACCCATGGCGATCAGGGTGTCGAACTGGGGAATGCCTCCCAACGCCTTGGCGATGGGTTGTGAGCCAATCCATAGCAGAACTGTGGTCAGGAAGATGCACAGGGTCACCTTGCGCTGGCCCGTCCACTGGATGGTCACCTGTTCGGTGCTGACCTGATGGGAGAGATTGGGGCGCGTCACCAGATAGAGCAGGCCGATACCCACTGGCATGAAGATGATGACTACGGGGATGCCGAATCTCATCCAGTCGGTAAAGCCAAGACCCATCTGGGCTGCAGCGATGGCATTGGGGGGGCTGCCGACCAGGGTGCCGATCCCGCCAATACTGGCGCTGTAGGCGACGCCCAGCAGGACGAAGACCAGGGTGCGGCGATCCTTGTGAATGTCGAGGCCTTTTAGCATACCGAGGGCCAGCGGCATCATCATGGCGGCGGTGGCGGTGTTGCTGATCCACATGGAGAGGGCCGCCGTGATGGTGAAGAGTACCATGGAGGCCCAGCCCAGATGCCCCTTGGCGAGCTGCATCACCTTGGCGGCGATCTGGGTGTCCAGCCCCTGTTTGGAGAGGGCGGCTGCCAGGGCAAAACCCCCGAAGAAGAGGAACAGGACGGGGTTGGCGAAGTCCGTCAGGGACTTGCTCATGTCAAACACCCCGAGCAGGGTGGCGAGTACAGGAATGGACAAGGCCGTGATGGTGATATTCACCGCTTCGGTCAGCCAGAGGATGGCGATGAAGATCAGGATGGCGAGACCCTTGTTGACCATGGGGTCAAACGGGAGCCAGGCCAGCATGGCACAAAGCAGCAGGACATCCAGGATCACGATCCCTGATTTGATGTCCAGCCAGCGTGATGGTACTGAGGGTACAGCAGATGTGTGCATAGCATTCTCTCGGTTAATTTATGGTTGTTGTTGTGTTGCCGAGATTACATTCATTCACCTGTTTGAAACAGTGGGGTGTGCTGGAAATCTGCCTCTATTCACAAATTACGGACATGAAAACAAAGTTTAAAACAAATAAAAAACTATATCACAACATAAATTAAACATCTTGAAACTGTTCCAGCCACTGTTTGAACATGCTTTTTGGCAATGAGCCATTGATCTGGGCCAGGACCTTTCCTTGCCTGAATACCATCAGGGTGGGAATGCTGCGAATGGCGTAGCGTGTGGCCAGGGTAGCCTGTTGTTCGGTATCCACCTTGACGAACCGCAAACCCGGTTCAAATTCGTGCGCCACTTCGTGGAAGACGGGGGCAAATTGTTGGCAGGGGCCGCACCAGCTGGCCCAAAAATCGACAACCACCGGGATATCGGACTGGATCAGGGTATCAAACTGCGCCTCTTGTCCGATGCTGGGGGTCTGGCTGAACAGGGGAGACTTGCAGTGACCACAGTTGGCAGACAGGCTGAGCCGGTCTTGGGGCAGGCGGTTTCGTTTAAAGCAGTGACTACAATAAGTAGTGATAAATGACATAATAAGCTCCGGTGTGCTCGATGCTGCGCGAAATATTGTCACCAGGTCAGGGACATATAACGGTAACATGGTGACTGGCCGGTGTGGATCATTCACTTCGGGATAAAAGTGACAACGGCCGTATCTGCGACCTTGAAATGAGAGACGGGATGAATAAAGGATCACGGAAGAACCGTGTTGTGCTGGGGCTGATTGTTGCCTTGTTGCTCGCCTTTTCCGGCTACTGCTGGCAGTTGCTCAGCTGGCAGCAGCAGGCTCAGGAGCTGAATACGGCGGCCGAGGTGGTACTCAACCGTATCAATTCGGATACCGTCTATCTGCTGGGGCGGGAAAAGGCCAACGATGAAAGTGTTCAGCAGCGGCTTGGTCAGCTCTCTTTTACCCTTGATGGGTTCGCGCGCAAGGTGCGCAGTGATCCGGACAAGACCCACGCCCACCTCGCCAAGGCGCTGTTGCAAGATATGGACTCCTATCTGATGCAACTGGCCCGATTGCATGCCATGGAGATGTCCATCAGGTACATGGCGCAGCCATTTGAACGCCAGTTGCAAAAAGTGCGTGAGCTCGGTGCGACCGACAGCCTATTGCAGCGGGATGTGCATGAGCTTGCGCAATTGAACGGTTATCTGCAACACAGCTGGGATCAGAACGAGCAGCAACAGCTGCTCGCTTTGCAGCAGCAGCTCGCCTCCCGCTATCCCAACCGCCCCGAGGTCATGAATCTGCTCGAACTCAGTGAAGAGATGGCCCGTCAGGTGGTGGGCTATCACTCGCTGCGTTACCAGTTGATCGACATGCATGTGAGCGACAGCCTGGTGCGCTGGAAACAGGGCAAGCTGGAGCGGGCCTCTGCGCTGATGAGCCACTTTTATTTGATGGTGCTGTTGGGGGCGCTCATCTGCTTCGGACTGGTGGCCGCCACCTTGTGGCGCCGCAACCAGAAGCTGAGCGAGCTATCACGCCAGACCGGGTTGCTGGCGCAGGCCAAGAGCGATTTTCTGGCCAACATGAGCCATGAGATCCGCACCCCCATGAACGCCATTATCGGCTTCAGTTCGCTGGCATTGCAGACCGAGCTGGATCAGCAGCAGCGGGATTATCTCGGCAAGATAAAATCCTCCTCCGATACCCTGTTGCTCCTTATCAACGACATCCTCGATCTGACCAAGGTGGAGTCCGGCAAGCTGACGCTGGAGGAGATCGATTTCGACCTGAGCGAGCAGCTCGACTCGCTGGCGGGCATGTTTGCCGATCTGGCCGAACGCAAGCATATCGAGGTGATCATTCGCAAATCCCCCGAGGTCCCGCTCTTCTTGCGTGGCGATCCCCTGCGTCTGGGCCAGGTGCTGGTCAATCTGGTCAACAACGCCATCAAGTTTACCGAGCGTGGTGAAGTCGAAGTCTCCATCGAACTGGCCAACCTGCATCCGATGCGGATCCGTTTCAGTGTACGGGATACCGGGATCGGCATCGCCGAAGAGAAACAGAGCCAGTTGTTCCAGGCCTTTACCCAGCTGGAGGCGGGCAATACCCGCAAATATGGTGGCTCGGGGCTGGGTCTGAATATCTCCCAGCGACTGGTCGAGCTGATGGGGGGGCAGATCACGGTGCAGAGCAAACCGGGTGTGGGTTCTCTGTTCCAGTTCGAGATCCCCATGGCCCAGGCCATGTACGGTGTCGCCGGTCACAGAGTCTTCTTCGAGAACCAGCCGCTGGTGATGGTGATGGATGACAACGAGCTGGTGCTGGAGCTGGCCAGGGATATTCTGAGCCGTGCCGGCATGCGCGTACTGGCGGTCAACACCCTTTCCCGTGCCCGCCAGGTGCTGCGCGAAGAGGGACCGAGTCTGCGACTCGCCATCCTCGACTGGCGCATGGGGCAGGAGGATGGTCTGGATCTGGCGCTTGAGATGTCCCAGCATCCCCAGTGGCGTCAGATTCCCATCCTGATGATCAGTGCCTGGGCCAGGGAGGGACTGCATGCCCGAATGGAGGGGCTGGGGCTGACCCACTTCCTGGCCAAGCCGATGACCGAAAATGCCTTGCTGGCCAAGGTGGATGAGCTGCTCAACGGCAGTGCCTACGACCACCATATCCGTCAGGCCGAGGCCCAGGGGGAACAGCAGTACTTCAAATCCCTGCTGCAGGGGACCCGTGTCTTGCTGGCCGAGGACAACAGGGTCAACCAGCAACTCATCATCGAATATCTGCGCCGGGTCGAGGCTGTAGTGACCGTGGTCAACAATGGCCGGGAAGCGGTGGAACGGGTCTCCGAGCAACCCTTTGACGTCATCCTGATGGATTTGCAGATGCCGGTGCTCGACGGATTGGATGCGACCCGCCAGATCCGCAAGATGGTCGACAAGCATGACGTCCCCATCATAGCCCTGACCGCCAGTGCCATGCCCGGTGACAAGGAGCGTTGTCTCGGGGTCGGGATGAATGGTTATGTGACCAAGCCGGTGAGCAAGCTGGATCTTTACAACAACCTGCTGCAATGGGTGAAACGCCAGGGGAGCGAGCAGAGTGGCCTGCTCGAGGTCAAACCGCCGGACATGATGGGGATCCTCGATCTGCAGGACGCGCTCAAGCGTCTGGATCAGGACAAGGAGGCGCTGCAGATCCTGTTCAAGCTGTTCATGTCGGAGCACAAGGACGACCTGTGGGAGATCCGCTCCGCCCTGCGTCGCCAGCAGCCCGAGATCGCCAGCAAGTTGCTGCACACACTCAAGGGAGTCTCTGCCAATATTTCGGCATCTCGCTTGCAGATGGTGGCAGGAGAGCTGGAGTGGCGGCTGCGGCAAAACGAAGTGCTGGAGGATGTGGATCTGGAGCAGTTGCAGGCTGTCTTCAGCCAGACGCGGGAAGAGGTATCCCACTTTCTGCTCACGGGCGAACAGCATGAAAATTCGTATGGTGCCTATACCCTGGCAGATGATCGCATGTCTCAGGGGATCAAATAGTAATTATTCTCAACCCTTCCGGTTCGGGATATGATTAGCCTTCATTCGAGTCGCCTCCAGCCGGAGGCGACTGTTTCCTTTCTTCCTATTTCGAGGCATCCCCATCGCTGCCCAGACGGGCGGGCTGGTGGACGCCAAAGGTCGGTGGTGTGAGCGTATTTCTACGATTGGGCTGGTTTTTCAAGGAGCAGTGGCGGCGGTATCTGATCGCCATCACCCTGCTGATGATGGTCGCCATACTGACGGTGATCCCCCCCAAGGTGGTGGGTTGGGTCGTGGATGGTATCGCCAAGGGGGAGCTGGATAATGACACCCTGTTGCGTTACCTGGCCGGACTGTTTGGCCTTGGGTTGCTCATCTATCTGCTTCGTTACGTGTGGCGGGTGATGTTGTTTGGTGCCTCCTACCGGCTGGCCTATGTGCTGCGCAATCGCCTGTTTGGCCACTTCACCCGCATGAGCCCCGATTTTTACCAGCGTCACCGTACCGGTGATCTGATGGCTCATGCCACCAACGACATCCAGGCGGTGGAGATGACCGCCGGGGAGGGGGTGCTGACCCTGGTGGACTCCATGATCGTCGGCATCCTGGTGCTCTCCATCATGTGCAGCCAGTACTCCTGGCAGTTGACCCTGCTCTCCCTGCTTCCATTGCCTGTGATGGCGTTTTTCATGAACCGCTTTGGCAAGCAGATCTACAAGGAGTTCAAGGCGGCGCAGGGGGCCTTCTCCCGACTCAACAACAAGACCCAGGAGGCCCTCTCGGGTGTCCGGGTGCTCAAATCCTATGCGGTGGAATCCCTGGAGGATCAGGGGTTTGCCGAGCTGACCCGTCAGGCGGGGGAGCGCAACATGGCGGTGGCACGCATCGACGCCAAATTCGATCCCGTCATCTATCTGTGTATCGGCTGCTCCTACTTCCTCGCGGTGGCAGGGGGCAGCGCCCTGGTGCTGCAGGGTGAACTGACCCTGGGGGAGCTCACCAGCTTCACCATGTATCTTGGCCAGCTGATCTGGCCCATGTTTGCCATCGCCTGGCTGTTCAACATCATAGAGCGGGGCAGCGCCGCCTATTCGCGCATCGAGAGTCTGCTTGCCGAGCGCAGCGACATCGAGGATCCCGCGCAGCCACAGGTGCTCACCAGTACATTTCCGCTCAGCGCAAGCGGGGTAGGCTACCGGCTGGAGCAGCGCGACCTGTTGCAGGATATCGATTTTACCTTGCAGCGGGGCGGCATGCTCGGCGTGGTGGGGCGCACCGGCGCAGGCAAGAGCTCGCTGCTCAAGCTCTTGATGCGCCTGGCCAACCCGAGCGCCGGGCAGCTCACTATGGGGAGTGTTCCCATCGAGCAGCTGGCGCTTGGCGAGCTGCGCCGCCAGTTTGCCTATGTGCCGCAGGAGCCATTCCTGTTTTCCACCACCATCGCCGCCAACATTGCCCTCGGCAGGCCCGATGCCAGCCAGGAGGAGATAGAGCGGGTGGCTCGTATCGCCTGCGTTCACGATGACATCGTCCGCTTCCCCAAGGGATACGAAACCGAGGTGGGGGAGAAGGGGGTGACCCTCTCCGGCGGACAGAAGCAACGGCTCGCCATTGCCCGGGCCCTCTTGCTGGAGGCGCCCATTCTGGTGCTGGATGATGCCTTGTCTGCGGTGGATGCCCATACCGAGCAGCAGATCCTGCACGCCCTCAAGGCTCATCGCCGCACCCTGATCCTGGTCAGCCACCGCATGACGGCGGTGGAGCAGGCCGACGAAATCCTGGTGCTGGAGCAGGGACGTGTCAGTGAGCGGGGCCGCCACGGTGCCCTGATGGCCCACAATGGCTGGTATGCGGATATGGTCCGTTACCAGCGCCTCGAACAAGACGTGGAGGAGAGCCAGTGAACCCGGCTATTGGACGGTTACTGAATGACTTGTTGCGCCCGTCTTGCGCCCCTGAAACACGCAGTGGGGAGAGTCTGTGAATCCAACGATTAAACGCCTGCTGGCTTATTGCACCCGTTATCCCGCCTGGCTGACCCAGGCCGGTATTTGCCTGCTGCTGGCCACCGGTGCCGAGGTGGCGGGCCCTCTGCTTATCAAGCTCTTTATCGACGACTATCTGGCGCCGCGCCGGCTGGAGTGGGGCATGATCGCCGCCATTGCGGCGGGCTATCTCGGCCTGCAGGTGGTGTCGGCTGCTGGTTTTTATCTGCAATCCCTGCGCTTCAACCGCATCGCCCAGGCGGTGGTGCAAACTCTTCGTGAGCAGGTATTCGCCACCGCCATCCGTCTGCCTGCCAGCTACTTTGACAAGCATCGCTCCGGCTCGCTTATCTCCCGCATCACCAACGACACCGAAGCGATCATGAACCTCTATGTACAGGTGATTGGTCTCTTGGTGCAGAAGGTGGTGCTCCTGTGCGGCATCCTCATCTCCATGGCGCTGCTGGATCTGCGCCTGATGCTGGTGTGCGCCATGTTGCTGCCGGCGGTGGCCGGGGTGATGTGGCTCTATCAACGCTTGAGCGTGCCCGTGGTGCGGGCGACTCGCAGCCTGCTCTCCGATATCAACAGCCGCCTCAACGAATCCTTGCAGGGGATGCCGGTCATTCAGGCCATGGTGCAGGAGCGCCACTTCGCCAATGTCTTTGCCGGGGTCAACCAGGAGCACTGGGCCGCCAGGCTCAAGAGCCTCAAGATCAACGGCATCCTGTTGCGCCCGCTCATCGATCTCTTCTACATGATGGTGCTGATCGGGCTGCTGGCGCTGTTTGCTCATGAAGGGTTGAGCGCGGGGGGCGCCATCCAGGTGGGGGTGCTCTACGCCTTTATCAGCTATCTGGGGCGGATGATCGAGCCCCTTATCGAGATGACCAACCAGCTCAACCAATTGCAACAGGCCATGGTGGCCGGGGAGCGGGTCTTTGCCCTGCTCGATGAAGAGCGCGAGAGCACGGCTGGTGATCCTGTGGCCTTGCAGGGACGGGTCAGTTTCGAACGAGTGAGCTTCTCCTACGACGGTGAGCAGCAGGTGCTGCATGAGGTGAGCTTTGCCGCCCGTCCCGGCCAGATGCTGGCGCTGGTGGGTCACACCGGCAGCGGCAAGTCCACCATCATCAGCCTGCTGATGGGCTTCTATCCGCTGGATCAGGGCACCATTCGCTTCGATGATCACCCCATGGAGAGTCTGTCGCTCTCGGCGGTGCGCCGCAGCATAGGGCTGGTGCAGCAGGATCCCTTTATCTTCGTCGGGACTCTGGCCGAGAATTTGCGCCTCGGGCGCGACGGTATCGATGATGCCAGGCTCTGGCAGGCGCTGCGCGACGTGCAGCTCGCCGATTTTGTCAAGCGTCTGCCAGCAGGGCTCGAGACCCTGATGGAGGAGGGGGGCAAGAACCTCTCTGCCGGTCAGCGCCAGCTGCTTTCGTTTGCCCGTGCCCTGGTGGGGGATCCGCGCATCCTCATCCTGGACGAGGCGACCGCCAGCGTGGACTCCCAGACCGAGCTGGCGCTTTCCCAGGCGCTCTCGGCGGCGCGCCGTGGCCGCACCACCATCGCCATCGCCCACCGCCTCTCCACCATCGTCGATGCGGACGAGATCCTGCTGCTCTCTCGCGGTCAGGTGAGCGAACGGGGCACCCATGGCGAGCTGATGGCGCTCGGGGGGCACTATGCCCAGCTGTTCGAGATGCAGAGCCAGGGGGCCTGGCTCGAGGAGAAGCGGGCCTGAGCGCGGGTCAATTGCAAGGAGTGAAAACGGCATCACCGGCCATGGGCCGGTGATGCCGTTTCTAGGGTGTGCTCTTACCCCTGACTCGGTGCAGGTTGGGGAACTTCCCAGTCTCCCCCCAGGGCCTTGTGCAGCAGGACCACATTGGTGGCGCTGTTAAGCCGGGCCACGATTTCGGCATCCTGCACGCTGTTTTGCTGGCGCTCTGCGTCCAGCACCGAAAGGTGGTTGACCAGACCAGCCCGGTAGAGGGCCTTGGCCTTGGTGAGGGCGGTTTGCGCCTGTTGGTTCGCTTCGCCAAGATGCTTGCTGTATTGCAGGCTGTTGCCGTAGGCGACCAGGGTGGTTTCCACCTCGTTGAAGGCGCTGTTGACCTGGTTCTGGTAGGCCAGGGCCGCCTCTTTCAGACCCGCCTCCTGAATTTTGACCATGGCCTCGCCGCGGCCGCCGTCGAACAGGTTCCACGACACACCGGCTCCAAGGGCCCAGGTGGTCGAGCCCGATTCGAACAGGGAGCCTGTCTCGCCGGAGACCAGACCGGGGGCACCGGTCAGGAATACCTTGGGATAGCGGTCGGCGATGGCTGCGCCCACTTCCTGATTCTTGGCGGCGATGGCCCGCTCGGCGAGGGCGATGTCGGGTCGACGGGTCAAGAGCGACGCAGGCAAACCGGTCGGCACCAGCGCCGTCATGCTCGGCAGGGGCGCAGGCGAGAAACGGGCCCGGGTCTGGCTGACGGGCTCCCCCAGCAGCACGGCAAGCCGGCTCAGGTGCACGCTCCTGGCCGTCTCCAGCATGGGAAGGCTGGCCCTGGCGGTGGCCAGGCCGGCGCGGGCATTGGCCACATCGAGCTCCGAGCCGTAGCCGGTACGATTCAGGGATTCAACCATGGCCAGCGTCTCCTCCTGCTCGCGCAGGTTCTTGGTGGCGATGGCGATACGCTCCTCGGCGCCGCGATATTGCAGGTAGTTGCTGATCACATCGGCCGTCATGGCGGTGTTGAGCCCCTGGCGCATGATCTCGGCCTGCTCGGCGCGAATGGCGGCGGCCTGGCTCAGGCTGTCGATGCGACCGAACAGGTCCAGCTCCCAGGCGGCATTGATCCCGACAAACGTCTCGGTGGGATCCCTGTCCATCAGCTTGGCCGTGCCTCCCCCGAGCGCCGGGGGCAGGGCGATGCCACTCACCGCCTGTCCCATCAGCGCTTCGTTTTCGCTCAGGCGGATGTCGGCATAGCCGGCTCCCAGGGTCAGGGTTGGTACCTTGAACGACGCCACGGCGCTCTGGTAGGCCTGGGCCGCCTGAATGCGCTGGCTTGCGATCTTCAGAGTGATGTTCTGGCGCTGTGCTCTCGCCACCAGATCGTTGAGTTGGGGGTCGTGGAACTGGGCCCACCAGGTGTGGCCGGGTTCACCCTCGGTTGTGGTGCCCTGGGCCCCCTGATTGAGATAGACGCTGTTGAGGCGGCTCTCGGGGGGCTGGTAATCGGGGGCCATGGCGCATCCCCCCAGCATGATCAGGGTCGCAATCGCGCCCATGCTGCGCTTATTCATGGCTGTGTTCCTCTTCGGTGATCTGTTGACGGGCTGTGGCTTCTGCTTGTTGCTCCGCCCGGAAGAAGAGCATGTAGAGCGCAGGCATGATGAACAGCGAGAGCGCGGAGGCCGCGACCAAGCCGCCAATGATGGTGGCCGCCATCTGATCGAACAGGCTGTCGGTCAACAGCGGCACCATGCCGAGTACCGTGGTCAGCGCCGCCATGGAGATCGCCATGGTGCGGTTGAGGGTCGCCTCCTTGACCGCCTCGGCGATGGTGCGGCCACTACGCCGTTCCAGCTCAATCTGATCGAGCAGCACTATGCCGTTTTTGATGATCATGCCCGAGAGGCAGATCATGCCGACGATGGCCATGAAGCCGAATGGCTTGTCAGTGAGCAACAAGGCCCAGATGATGCCAATCGATGCCAGCGGCAGCGTGGTAAAGATGATGATGGGCTGACGATAAGCGTTGAACAGGGCCACCAGTATGATGAGCATCATCACCGCTGCCTTGGGGTTCTGCTCCATCAGATCGTCGATGGAGCGCTTTTCGTCGTAGTACTCGCCGCCCCAGTGCATCTCATAACCGGCGGGCAGTTTGATGGCCTCCAGCTGGGGGGCCAGCTCCTTGCGTACCTCGGAGGCGGTGGTTCCCCCTTTCACATCAGCCTGTACCGTGATGGCCGGGAGCCGGTTGCGGCGCCAGATCATGCTCTCTTCCCCGGTGATCTCGATGCCGTCGATGACCTGTCCAAGCGGCACGCTGTGCTGGCCGAGGACGGATCGCACCGGCAGGCTCTCCAGGTTTTCCAGGGAACCGTTGGCGCTTCGCAGCTTGATGGGGATCATGTCGTCCTGATGGCGCAGGGTGCCTATCTGTACTCCTTCGGTGGCGCGGCTGATGGCCAGGGCGATGTCGGTTCGGGTGACACCCGCCTGGCGAGCGGCTGCCTGGTTGATGATGGGGGTCATCACCTTGCTCTCCTGACGCCAGTCATCACGGATGTATTTGGTGTCGGGATGGGCCTGCAGGATGGCTTGCGCCTGTGCCGAGAGTTGCTTGAGCACCTTGGGATCCGGCCCTTCAAAGCGGGTCTCGATGCTGAACTTGTCCTTGGTGGCCAGCTTGAGCGGACGGAATCTGGGTTCGGCATAGGGGAAGCGGCTTGCGAGCCAGGCATCGCCCCGGGCGACCAGCGGTGCTATGTCGTCAAACTGTTTGGTGTTGATCAGGATCTGGCCGTAGCTCTGATCCAGCGGCTCCGGCTCGATGGTCACCGAGAAACGGGGGGCGCTCTCGCCCATGTAGCTGGAGATGCTTGCCACCTCGGGTTGCTGCAACAGCCACTGTTCGATCACCTTCATGTCCTGGGAGACGTTGTCGATGCGACCGCCGCTCGGCAGCCAGTAGTCGAGAAAGACGATGCTGCGATCCGAGCTCGGCATGAAGTTGACCTTGAGCAGGGGGGCGCTCAGCACGGTGAGCAGCAACAGGGGCAACACCAGGGCAAGGGCGCTCTTGGGGTTCTCCACCGTCCAGTTGACAGCCTGGTGATACAGGCGGGCCGCCTTGCTCTTGGGCGCGCTGCTCTCATCCTGGTCAGATGCCTTGATGAAGGCCCAGCACATCAACGGGGTGACCACCATGGCGACCACCCAGGAGAGCAGCAGGGAGCTGCACAACACCTGGACGATGGAGAGGGAGAACTCCGCCGAGTCAGTCTGGGAGAGCAGCACGGGGGCGGTGCCGAGGGAGGCGATCACGGTCGCCCCCAGGAGCGGCAACGCCATCTCCTGTACCGACTCCTTGACGGCGGTGGTGCGTTCTATTCCCTTGCGCAGCTTGGCAGCAAACAGATCCACGATGACGATGGCATTGTCGACCAGCATGCCGAGCGCCAGGATAAAGGAGCCGAGAGAGACGCGCTGCAGATCGACCCCGGTGAGGTTCATGTAGACCAGGGTGAACAATATGGTCAGCAACAGGCTGGCCCCGACTATGGTGGCGCTGCGCCAGCCCATGAAGACCAGCAGCACCACCACCACGATGACGATGCTCTCGATCAGGTTGAGCACGAAGTTGTTGATGGACTTCATCACCTCGGTGGGTTGGTAGGCGATGACGCCAACCCCGGTGCCAAGGGGCTGCTCGGCCTCGAATTGCTGCAATACCCGGGTCAGTTCGTCGCCGATGCTGACCACGTTGATCCCGTCCTGGGGGCTGACGGCGAGGGTGATGGCCTGCTGGCCGTTGTAGCGACTCTCGGTCAGGGCCGGGCTCTGGTAGGAGAGATAGACATCGGCCACGTCCCCCAGGCGCAATGTGCCTGTGCCAGCCCCGGGCTGCCCCGTGGTGAGCATCAGGTTGCGGATATCCTCCACGTTACGGTACTGGCCGCTCTGGGCGACGCGCAGGTTCTCGATACCGAGGTGATAGTCGCCGGTCTGCACCGGGACGTTCTGGCTGTTGAGCTGGGTGACAAGCTCCGCCAGGGAGATGTGGCTCTCCGCCAGGCGCTCATCGGAGACATCGATGTTGACTACCTGCTCGTTGACCCCGTGCAGTTGCACCTTCTTGACCCCGGGCACTGCCTTGATCCTGCGCTGCAGTTCACGGGCCTGATCTTTCAGCTGGTGCATGGGAATGTCATCGCCATAGACGGCGAACAGCATGCCATACACCTCGGAGAACTCGTCCTGCACTATGCTGACCTGGGCCTGCACAGGCAGCTCCAGCTTGACGTCCTGGATCTTGCGGCGCAGCAAGTCCCACTGCTGGGGCAGCTGGTCGGTGCCGTATTTCTCCTGCAGATCGACGAAGATCATCGAACTGCCGGGACGGGAGAGGGATCTGAGTTTCCACAGCGACCCCATCTCCTGGATCTTGGTCTCTATCTTGTCGGTGACCAGCTGTTCGACCTCCTGGGCGGTGGCGCCCGGATAGAGGGTGACGACGACGGCGCTCTTTACCGTGAAGGAGGGGTCTTCCAGCTTGCCCAGATCGAAATAGGAGTAGACCCCTGCGATGGCGCAGAGGGTGGCAAAGAAGATGACGAAGGTCTTTTGCCGGATGGCGAACAATGAGAGATTCATGACTGCCCATCCACCTGGTTGATGACGGCGATGGCCTGACCCTCTTTGAGCAGGGCGCTGCCGGCGGTGACGATCTGATCGCCTGCGTTGAGTTCACCCTCCACACAAAGGGTGTCGTGGCGCTGGCTGACGATGGTGACGGGCACGTGGCTCGCCGCCGCGGCCTTGATGGCCACCACCTGGGGTTGTCCACCCAGGCTCTTGATGGCCGTGGCGGGCAGGCAATAGATGCGCTCGCCCGCGGGCAGGGCCAGCTCGACGTTGATGGATTTGCCGGGCACCAGCTCGGGCGAGTTATCCAGCAGCTTGAAGGTCACCTTGTAGGTGCGCTTGAGGGGATCCGGCAGGCTGGCGATCTCGGTGCTGACTGCCTTGACGCTGGCCTCCTGGCGGTACCAGGTTACATTGGCCTGCATCCCGCTTCTCATCTGGCCAATCTGCTGTTCCGGTACGTCGACCACGGCATCGAGCGCGGTCGGCTGGTGCAGGGAGAAGACAGGCTGGCCCGGCGAGGTTTGCTCATGTTCCTCGATAAAGCGCTGGCCGATGATCCCGTCAAACGGCGCCTTCAACTCGCTGTAGGCGAGAGCGTCTTCGGCTTGCTTGAGGGATTGTTGCAGCATCTGGACCCGGGCATTGGCCTGATTCTGGGCGCTGGTGGCGCGCTCCAGGTTGATGCTGGCCATGGCCCTGTCCTGCACGGCCTGGCGGGTGCGGCTCAGTTCGACGATTGCCAGCTTGTAGGCGGCTTTCGCCTCGCTAAGCTGGGCCTTGATGGCATCTCGCTGAACCCGGAAATCATGGGGGTCGAGGCGTGCTATTACCTGTCCCTCGCTCACCCTGTCCCCCTCCTTGACCAGGATCTGCTCCAGGGTGCCCGGTACACGAAACGCGAGGCTGGCACTCTGGTGCGACTTGATCTCGCCGCTGAACTTCAGGCTGTAGAGGCTCTTGCTGTCGGAGAGCTGCATGGCATTCACCGGCCGCGGCGGCTTGACCACTTCGGTGGCCGTGTCGGTGCCGCAGCCGGCGAGCAGGCTTCCCAGTATGAGTACCGAGAGGCAAGGAGGGGAAAACAGGGGGTATTGCATGGGGAAAATCCAGTTATTCAGGTGTGATGGATATATGTTATCGAATCCAATTGGTGAGATAATCAGGGTTAAATTGTCATCACTGTCTCAATTTTTGTGACAATGAAGAGATAAGGGACGCAGACGACATGTTGCGGAGTGGGATGAAGAGGCGGGAGCCGAGATGAAGATCGATGATCTCAAACTGTTTTTGTCAGTGGTGGAGCTGGGGGGCTTTACCAGTGCCGCCGATGCGCTGAATATTCCGCGCTCCAACGTGAGCCGGCGGATAAAGGATCTCGAGGACGAGCTGAATGTGAAGCTGCTGACCCGAACAACCCGCCGGCTGACCATGACCTCGGTGGGGCTGGAGTATTACAACAGCCTGCAAAACATCATTCCCATGCTGGATCATACTCACGAGCAGATCCGGACCCAGAGCCACGAGCCTACCGGCAACATCAAGATTGGCCTGCTCAATGAGTCCGACATCTTCATCCACGATCTGCTCAAGCGCTTTTTGGAGAAATACCCCAAGATCAACATAGAGCTGCATCTGAGCAGTGTCGGCTACCGGGATATCTTCAATTACGGCCTGGATGCCAGCATCCATATCGGCGTGGTGAACGATGGCAGCTTCGTCGCCAGGCCCATCATGCCCTTCACCCGCAAGCTCTATGCAACCCCCCACTATATAGAGCGGCACGGCAGGCCCGAGTCCCTCGAGGATCTGCACCAGCACAACGTGCTGACCCTGCGCCTGCCGGATGGCCAGCTGGACAACCGGCTGATCTTCAATCGGGGCGAGGTGGTGATCCACAGCAGGGTGATCTCGAACAGCTCCTATTACATCCGTCATGCGGTCTTTCAGGGGGATGGCATCGGCATCTTGCCGGAGATCATCGTCAAGTCGTTCGTCGAGAGCGGCGAGCTCATCGATCTGCTGCCGGAATATGAAACCACCCTCGACAACATCTGGCTGGTCTATCCCGGCAAGAAGGGGCTCTCCTACGCGGCGCGCCTCTTCATCGACTACATCCTGGCGGAGATGGCGAGTATTCTGCCCGAGCAGAAGCCGCGGCAGGTGGCGGTGAGAGCGCCCCGCGAATAGCAGGTGGCCGCTGCTGCCTTGAATCCGGAGAGCCATGCTGGCAACATGTTGTTCACATCAACTCATCGGATCAGTTTGCATATGGACTTGCAACGTTTGAAAGCCAACCTGTCGCTGCGGCTGTTTGCCTGGCGCTATATTCCCGTCATCGGATTTTGTGCCCCCGTCATCGAACAGATGGACGCGCGGGCGTTGCGCATTCGTATCCCGCTGGGCTGGCGTACCCGCAACCATCTCGGCAGCATGTATTTCGGGGCGCTCGCGACCGGCGCCGATCTGGTGGGTGGCCTGCTGGTGATGGAGAAGGGGCGGCAGCGGCGCAAGAAGGTGCACTTTGCCTTCAAGGATGTACAGGGGGAGTTTTTGAAGCGCCCGGAAGGGGACGTACAATTTGACTGCGCCGCGGGGGAGGAGATCGATGCCATGATTGACGAGTCGCTGGCGAGCGGTCAGCGCATCAACCGCCCCATCCAGGTGGTGGCCACCTGCCCGTCGCTAAACGGGGATGAGGCGATGGCGCGCTTTGTGCTGACCCTCTCCATCAAGGCCAGCTAAGTTCAAGGAAGAGGGCGCGCCTCTTCCATCAAAGGTGGGGATCAGCCGATTTGCGGGCTCATTCCCTCTTTGACCACCACCTTCATGCCGTTGAAGTTAACCACCTGCTCGGCCACTATCTTGCAGCGCTTGCGGGTTTCAACCTGACCGTCCACTTCCACCAGACCTTCGGCGATCAGCGCCTTGGCGGCGCCGCCGCAATCGGCCCAGCCCTGATGCTTGATCAGATCACACAAGGCAACGAAGGGGTGACCTTCGAGCAGAAACGTTTCCATGGGAAATCCTCTAGATGGATGAATGCCGAAACAGCAGGGCGGTTATTCTAGGCAGTTCGGGTCGTCAAGGAAAGGGCAAGGGCGCCTGTCTGCGGGCAATTGTGGCTTGCAAGACCATTTTAGGGACACACACCATAGCAGTCAGCCCGGCACTGGCCGGGCTGACTGAGATCATGGGGCAAACCGCTTTTAGCCAAACTTGACCACGGCTTCCCCGCTGACGGCGATGGCGCCGGTTGCCGTCAGGATGCGGGTGGCCAGGGTGATGATGGGCTTGTCGCTGCGCAGGGCGATGATCTCCACCTCTGCCGTCACCTCATCCCCCACAAACACCGGCTGCTTGAAGGCGAGGCTCTGACCGAGATAGACGGTGCCCTTGCCCGGCAGTTGCTGACCCAGCAGCCCCGAGAAGAGGCTGGCCAGCAGCATGCCGTGCACGATGGGGCGCTCGAACGGCGTGGTGGCGGCGAAGGCGGGATCCAGGTGCAGAGGATTGAAATCCTCCGACAGCCCGGCAAAGGCCGCTACCTCTGCCGCCCCGAACCGCTTGGTCAGGCTGGCCTTTTGGCTCACCTCGAAGGGGAGCGTGCTCATGCGGGCTCCTCCTCGGGTGTCGGCACAAAGACCGGGTTGAGCCGTACCTTGACGTAGCCACCGGGCGCTGCCCCCAGACCTTCGCTCGGGATGCGGGCGGGGATGGGGGCGGGATCCTCTTCCCGGCTCTGAATGAAGGCTGCCATCTGCGGCCACCAGGAACCTGGGGTGTGGGTCGCGCCGGCGAGCCACGCCTCGGGGCTGGCGGCTTCGGCGTCGTTCTGCCAGAAGCCGTACTTGTTGGCATCCGGCGGATTGATGATACCGGCGATGTGGCCCGATTCGGCCAGGATGAAGCGCTGCTCGCCACCGAACAGCTTCATGCCCTGCCAGGTGCCCTGCCAGAGGGCGATGTGATCGTCCATGGCCGACACCAGCAGCACCGGGGTCTTCACCTTGGCGAGATCGATGCGGGTGTGGCGGATCTTGAGCTCCCCCTTCACCAGCTGGTTTTCCAGATAGAGCCGGCGCAGCAGGCTGTTGTGGGTCTTGCCCGCCACGTTGGTGCTGTCGCTGTTCCAGTGCAGCAGATCGAACGCCACCGGGCTCTGCCCCTTGAGATAGCTGTCGATGTAGTAATTCCAGTAGAGGCTGTTCTCCCGCAGCAGGCTGAAGGAGACCGCCAGCTGGCGCCCGTCCATGATGCCTTTGGCCTCGTTCTGGGCCTCCAGCGCCGCAATGATGGGCTCGTGGATGAAGATGCCAAGCTCCCCCGGCTGGGAGAAGTCGAGCAGGGTGGTGAACAGGGTGGCGGAGCGAACCCGCTGCTTCTGGCGCCGGGCGGCCAGCCAGCCCATGGCGAGTGACAATGCGGTGCCGCCGATACAGTAGCCGATGCCGTGCACTTCCCGCTCGCCGGTGGCCGCCTCCACGCCATCCAGTGCGGCGATGACGCCGTCCACCACGTAGTCGTCGAGATCGATGTCGGCCTGGGCCGGACCCGGGTTGCGCCAGGAGATCATGAACACCGTCTGGCCCTGGGCAACCAGCCAGGCCACCAGGGAGTTCTGGGGCCGCATGTCCATGATGTAGTACTTGTTGATGAAGGGCGGCACGATCAGCACCGGCGTTCTGGCCACCGTCTCCGTGGTCGGGCTGTACTGGATGAGCTCATAGAGCTCGGTGCGTTGCACCACCCGGCCCGGGGTCAGCGCGAGATCTCGGCCCAGCTCGAAGGCGGATTCGTCGGTCAGGCGGATGTTGAGGTGATCGGCGCTGCGTTCGAGATCTTCGGCCAGCAGGGTCAGCCCGCGCACCAGATTCTGGCCGTCTGACTCCAGGGTGAGCTTGAGCAGCTCCGGATTGGTAGCCAGAAAGTTGCTGGGGGCCATGGCGTTGATGTACTGGCGGGTAAAGAAACGCAGCCGCTCCCGGCTCTTCTGGGGCACCCCCTCGAGGGCATCCACCGAGTCCAGCAGGTGTCTGGCGGTCAGCAGATAGGATTGCTTGAGGTAGTCATAAATGGGCTGCTCGCTCCAGGCGTCGGCCTTGAAGCGGCGATCGCTGCGCTCCGGGGCAATGACCGGCTCGCTCTGCTGGCCTGCACTCTTGAGCAGGGTGTGTTGCATCAGCTTGAGCTGATCCTGCCACCAGTTCATCTGGGCATTGATCAGTTGCCAGGGCTGCTGGCTGCCCTGTTCCAGCACCTGGCCGAGATCATCGAGATTGGTCTGCAGCAGGGCCTGGGCGGTACGCTCGGTCTGCGCCTTGGCTATGTCCAGCAGCTTGTCGTTGTAGTGGGCCAGGGCCTCGAACAGCGGGCCGTAAGATGATTGGCTCATGTTCTCTCCTTCACCCATCCCCGGCGCAGGGCGAGCCTGTCGTGACGGAGCATGGGGAGATGTGGCTGCCCGCAACGGGCAGCCAGGGGGATATCAGGCCTTGCCCGTGCTCTTTTTGATGCCGTCGGCAGTCAGGGCGTCCAGATCGTCCTTGAACTGCTGGCCGAGGGCGTTGAGCTTCTGGATGTCGTCCAGCATCTGGCGGGAGAGCTGGCTGGCGGTCTCCAGCTGGACGGTGCCGAGGGCTGCCAGGCTCTGGGCATCCTGCACCTTGCCGGCAGCCTGCAGCTGGTTCAGCCCCAGCTCGGCATAGGCGTTGGCGGAGGCCAGCTGCAGCCGGGTCAACTGTTCGATGTTGCTGGCCAGCAGCTGGTTATAACGGGTGAGGGGGGCGGCAAAGCCTTGCATCTGCTCGGTAAAGGTCTTGATTACGTCCATATTCATCATGGTCTCCAGTTCGGCAGAACAGTGTTGTTGTGGGTCCATTGACCCTTCTTTCGGGTACAGCTCGTCATCCCTGTCTTACGTGTTGTTCGCTCTGTTCAAACACACGTTTGAGCATTCTGCAGCCAAAGGGCCTTTGGTGTAAATGACATAAATGTTAATTTCTGTTTGAATTTTTTTGTCAGCCGCGCTGGTCAGGTCATGGATTCAGACGAGTGGTGACGCAGGGGAGGGGTTGGGGCCTCGTCCCCTGGGGCAAGCGCTGGTACCCTTGAGCCACACTCCTCTTCTCAAGGAAGCCCCGATGAAGCCTCTTGCCCTGCTGCTCGGCGGCAGCACCCTGTTCCTCGCCGGCCTGGCCCAGGCCAGCACCCCTGTCCAGATCTCCCTGCCCGGCGTCAATCTGCCTGCGTCCCATCAGGTGGAAGGGGGGAGAGCCTCTCTTCTCTATGGCCGAACCGGGCAGGTGAAGGGGATCGACCTGCCGATCTTCGCCCTCTCCGACGTGGATCAGTTTACCGGTTTGCAGCTCGGGGTTTTTCTCGGGGCCGGGCGAGTGCGCCACCAGTTTGGCGGGGTGGCCATCAACGCGGTCAACTGGCATGACGGGCAGGATACCGGCGTCAACCTGGGTTTTGTCAACCTGACCAACAATGTGAAGGGGCTCAACTGGGGGGGCGTCAACATTGCCCGGGGCAATGCGCTGGCCAACATCGGCTTCATCAACTATGCCGAACGTACCACCTTCCAGATTGGCTTTGTCAATGCGACCAAGCATCTGGACGGATTGCAGATTGGGCTGGCCAACTATGCCGAGAACGGCGTATTCCCCATTCTGCCGCTGGTGAATTTCCAGAAATCCTTCTGACGGCACAATCCGTTTTGCGTTAAGGGCCGGCGCTGATTACCCTGTGCCCCTTGAACCCGCGACAGGTGAAGAGGTAACAGATGACGGCAGGGCAGATGAACGCAATCGGAATTGGCTGGGATGTGCGCGGCTGGCAGGGCAGCGCCCAGGCGGTCGCCGTGGTGGGATGGCAGTCGCAAAGCGACACCCTGCACTGGCTGGGGGTCTCGCCGCTGTTTCGTTTGAGCTCGCGGGTGGCGCCGGATCTTGCTTCCTTGCTGCGTCCGGCCCTGCAAAACGAGCTGACCCTGATGCAGGTGGAGGCCTGTTCGCTCCTAGCCCTTGGCATCGATGCGCCGCTCGCTTTCCCGCGTGCGCTGGGAGATCTGCTTGCCGGCAAGCCGCTCTCCTGCGCCGTGCCGGAGCGGGAAATAGACAACCCCTACGCCTATCGTGACTGCGAGCGCTGGCTGCACCAGCAGTATGGCAAGAAGCCCCTCTCGGCCACCTTCGACCGCCTGGGCAACAACGCGACCCTGGCCCTCTCCATGCTTCCCCACCTCGCGGATCTGCAACTGGTTCCCAAGGTGCAGGAGCGGGCCGAGCGCGCCGTGCTGGAAGTCTATCCGGCTCTGGCCAAACAGGGAGGAAAGGCCTCGGCAGCGCGCCCCGAACTGGCCGCCTTGTTGCCAGAGGGATTAGTAGCAGGCACAGATCGTTACGACGCCGCCCTGTGCGCCCTGATGGCGCTGCAATATGCCGCCGCTGGCAGGGTGAGCCAATTGCCACCTCTGGTGATGCCACCCGCCGGGATGGCCCGCGACGAAGGCTGGGTCTATCACTTCAACACATCCTGCGCCTCATAGCGGGCAGGCACTGATCCGCCCCGTTTTGGCGGGGCGGGCAAGAGCGCACCAGCTGGTGGCATCCTGGTTGGCAGACAACGTTGACCGGATCGTTGAAATTCAGTGGCGATATTTTGCTCGCATATGCCATCAAACAAGAGATGACATTCCCCAACTCAATGCCTGTTAACACGAGACAGCGTTACAGAATGTCGCTTGGCAAGCGCTAAATTGGTCAATTCGTCTGCAGTTGACGATTTTTCTTGTTGTTCGTGCCAGAGAGTGGTGGTGCGTCACTCTCTTCATCCGATATATTGCTTTTTCTCCTGACTCTTCTGTGTGGTGGTGCCGATGAAACGCATTCTCTCAATCCAGTCCCATGTGGTGTTTGGCTGTGCCGGCAACAGCGCCGCCGTGTTTCCCATGCGTCGTCTCGGCATGGAGGTGTGGCCCATCAACACGGTGCAATTTTCCAACCACACCCAATATGCCCAAGGGTGGCAGGGGATGGCGATGCCTGCCGGCCATATCAGCGCCCTGATTGAGGGGCTTGGCAATATCGAGGTGCTAAGCCGCTGCGACGCTGTGCTGAGCGGCTATCTGGGATCGGCCGAGCAGGGGGATGAGATCCTGACTGTGGTTCGGGCCGTCAAAGCCGCCAATCCAAATGCCATCTATTTCTGCGATCCCGTGATGGGCCATCCGGAGAAGGGATGTATTGTCGCCCCCGGTGTTACCCGTTTTCTCACCGAACAGGCATTGCCGGTCGCCGACATCATGGCCCCCAATCTGTTGGAGCTGGAGACCCTGTGCGACACCCATCTGACGGATCTGGCCCAGACCCGTGCCGCCGCCCATCGGTTGCTGGCCCAGGGCGTGAACATGGTGCTGGTCAAGCACCTGGGACGGGCAGCCCAAGACTCCGGTCGCTTCGAGATGCTGCTGGCCACTCCCGAGGGGGATTACCTCATTGCCCGTCCGCTCTATGAGTTTGCCCGCCAGCCGGTGGGGGTCGGGGATCTTATCAGTGCCCTGATGCTGGCCAATCTGCAGGCAGGGTTTGATGCGGTGAGTGCCTTTGAACGTACCAATGCGGCGGTGGATCGAGTGCTTAAGGAGACCTGGCGGGCCAATGCCTATGAGTTGCAACTCATTGCGGCGCAAGGCGCCTTTGCCGAGCCGGTTATCCAAGCCCGTGCCGAACGTCTGTCATGATGAGCGGGGGGAACCATTGGGTTGGCAGCACCTGATAATGCGTCGTCAGAGCGACTTGTAGAAAAAGAGGGTAGCCGCCAGGCTGCCGTCGGCACTGAGGGCAAAGTCCGGGATCTGGCCCGCCTCCTGGTAGCCCAGCTGGCGATAGAGGCGGGATGCCACATCCCCGACCCGGGTATCGAGCACCAGCAGACTGCGCTTGGCCTCGCGAGCGCCTTGTTCCATGGCGTGCATCAGGGCGCGGCCGATGCCCTTGCCACGGGCATGGGTGTGCACCATCAGCTTTTCCACCTCGGCCCTGTGCCGGCCGTTCGCCTTGCCGCAAAGTGCCAGCTGGATGGCGCCGACCGGCTGGCCTTCCTCGAGGGCAACCCACAACTTGCGCTTGCCTGCCGCCAGCTCCTCCTCAACCCCTTGCCAATAGGCGTCTCCCTGTGCCTCGCTCAGGGGAGGCAGGAATCCCACCGAGGCGCCGCTGGCCACGCAATCTTGCAGCAAAGTGATGAGGGCTGGGGCAGATCCTGTCGTGCTGTCCAGTTCAACGATATTCATGTGACGTCCTTGTCAAAAGGGGAAGCCTGCAGGCTCGCGTCGGGTCATATCCATAACAGGCGCCGTTTGGCATCAGCCATCGGCGCCATGCCTTGGTGCTATTTTCCGGGTCTGTGTCGCGTCGCCCATTCTCGGGCGTTGGCGCGCGGCAAAACGCTGTCAGCGGATCAAATGTTGCTCGGCCAGCCAGGCAAACAGCAGGCGGGAGACGGGGGAGACCTCATTGAGGTGGCGGCTGTCGAGCCAGCGCAGCTCGGCGATTTCGGCCGACGCCGTGGGGGTGCCCTTGGCCTCTCCCGTGTAGCAGCGCAGCCTGACTTCGACCCCGGCCGGCTTGCCGTCGGCCTGGGCACTGAACTCGCAGGCAAAGCGCAATGTGTCCGGCTGCAGGGTGACGGCCAGCTCCTCTTCAATTTCGCGAACAAGCGCCGCTTCATCGCTCTCTCCCGGTTCGCGCTTGCCGCCCGGGATGTAGTAGATGGATTTGCCGTGGGAGCGGGCGCAAAGTAGCTGACCCTCCTTGAAGGTCAACCAGGCGAGTTTGTCGATCATGGCAATGTGTTCTCCGGTTGAGTGGTGACTTGTTCGCACAATGTGCGATAGGAGCTGTGTTCCAGCTGGGCAGGGGAGAGGCCGAGTTGTGTCGCCAGCGCCTGCAGCTGCTGGCGATATTCGGGCAGTGCGGTCTCGTCATCGGTCATGATGGCCAGCTCGGCGAAGTCGCCGAGTCCTTCCAGATGATCCAGGGTGACGTGGAAGGGGCCGACAAAATAGATGCTGCGCCGTTTTTCAATGTTCAACACCTGCCGGTAGCCCAGGGTATACAACATGCTGACGGCCTTGTCGGTGTCGGGGATGTTGACTGCCTCGCAGCGATCCGGCTCGGGCCCTTTCACTATCCAGAGGCGGATGCCGGAGGGCTGCATGGTACGGATCACCAGGCTCTTGCCCTGTGCGGCCAGGGTGTGCTCTGGCGTATCGAAATAGCTGTCCCGCTCCCGGTTATCTTCCACCATCACCTGCGGGGTGAGGGCCGCCAGCGCCGCGCGAAAGGCGTCGCTATCTGCCAGTCGGTACTTGAACTCGACTTCAAAGCGGCCCTGAAAATGTGCCTGTGACATCAAGGGGTTCCTGCCGATTTGAACATGAATGACAGGCAGCCTAGCAAAGTTGGCCGACCGGCCCAAGGGGTTGGCGAATGGAATACAGAAACACTCTGTTTCCGGTGACGGAGCCTGTTTCGATGAGAGTATCCGGAGTTTTGTCAATGAAAGGGGATGGCGCGCTGGAGAGCCACTGCAGGCGCATCTCTTGGCAAAGGAGTGGATGCGGGCGTAAAAAGTCGCGCTGGCGCACAGGATGGGGCCGGCAGGCTGGGCGCAGGCGGAGCCCTGTGGTTTAATCCCTGCCACTTTGGCGGTAGCCGACCCGAGTGTGGCGGTGGTGCGGCGTTGACATATGCAGGTGAAAGAATGCAGATAACAGCACAGAACAACTTTATCGGATTGGGGGTGGCGGGCAACTTCGCCGGTCACCTGGAGCAGGCTGGTGAGGCCTCGGATTTCGTGGCCGTGGTGGTGTGCGACACCAGCGCACCCAAGGCGCTGTTCCCCTTCTATGTGCCGGGCCATCCGGGTCAGCTGGGGGTCTTCCCCTTGAGCGGCGATGCCATCTTCCTGCCACAGGCGGCGATCACCGGTGACGAGAAGGTGCAGATCGAGCCCGAAGTGGCGCTCTGGTGCGAGCTGGAGTACGCCGGAGATCAGGTGGTAGCGATCCATCCCCGCGCCTTTGGGGCCTACAACGACTGCTCCATTCGTCGCCCCAACGCCAAAAAAATCAGCGAGAAGAAGAACTGGGGAGCAGAGAGCAAGGGGCTGGCGGCCAGACTGCTGCCCCTTTCCGGTTTTGCGGCAGGCTGCGAGCTCGATGACTACCGCATAGCCTGCTATCTGGAGCGGGATGGCGAGCTGCACGCTTATGGCATCGACAGCGCGGCGGTGGATTACAGCTATTTCCACGGCCAGTTGCTGGAGTGGGCCATCGACAAGTTCAATCATCAGCAGGATGAGGGGCCGGCCGAGCATATCCAGGGGTTGCTGGCCCAGGCAGGCCGCCCGTCCCATGCGCTCATCAGCATAGGGGCCACCCGCTATACGCCGTTTGGCGAGACCCACTTCCTTCAGCCCGGCGACACCGCCTGCGTACTGGTCTATCCGGGCAGCCGTTACGGTGAGGCCGATATTCGTGACGCGATCCGCTCCCGCCAGTTTGCTCCCGACATGTCGGTATTGCTGCAGGCAGTCAGGAGCCGCTGATCCGGGCGCGCCTTGTAGGCGATCTCCCCTGTTACGCTTGCGCGGGCATGACGGGCGCTGTCTGACATGACCTGTCGCTTACCGGAAAGGAGCTGGAGCATGGTGAACATCAGAGGCTGTACCACGGACGATCTGGCAGGCTTGCTGGATCTCTATCGGGAGCTGCGTCCCCACGATCCTCCCCTGAGTGGCGAAGGAGCGCGCACGGCCCTGGAGGCGCTGTTGGCAGATCCCCGGGTGCGGCTCATCGTGGCCGAGGTGGACGGGGAGCTGGCCGCCACTTGCCAGCTGGGGATGGTCCCGACGCTGACCAATGGGGCCAGGCCGTTTGGCATCATAGAGCATGTGATCACGGCGGCCCGCTTTCGCCGCCGTGGCCTGAGCCAGAGGGTACTTGAACAGGCGCTGGCCATCGCCTGGGAGCAGGATTGCTACAAGGTGATGCTGCTGTCGGGGGAGGGGCGAGAAGGCGCTCACCGGCTCTACGAGAAGCTCGGCTTCAAGGCCGGGATCGAGCGGGGATTTGTCATTAAACAGGCGGATGTGGAGAAACAAGGCGCATTGCCCGGGTAAGGCTTGCTGACAGGTTTTTGGAGACAAAAACGGGGAGGGGTTTGATACCCTCCCCGTTTTTTACACGGATGGTCGCCAGCGTTGCCTGCAATCCTTATTTGCTGGCTACCTTGCTGACCACCTCGATCAGCTGATAGCGCAGGGAAGGGGCATCGGCCGGCACATTGGTGAGCCGCTCCTTGCTGACGGTGAGCTGGTAGCGATAGCCCGGCTCGAACTGGAATCCTTCAATTTGCTGATAGAAGAGGGTCCAGGGTTGTTGCTCGTCGCTGCGCACCTGCATGCACTTCATCGGGCCGACCCCGACACAGTGCACCAGCTGGCTGTTGACGTAGAGTGTCTCGCCCTGGGAGGGGGCAGGGGCGCTCTGGCAGGCAGAGAGCAACAGGGCGGCAGTGGCACCGAGGAACAGGGGTTTCATGACGGACTCCTTCAAATCGAAAGGGGCATTAGAACGGCAAACAAAAAGGCGGTCAATGACCGCCTTTGTAACAAGCCGTGTCGACGGGCGCCTTAACGCTGGTCGATGGGGACGAATTCCCGCTGCGGATGACCGGTATAGAGCTGACGCGGGCGACCGATCTTCTGATCATCATCCGAGTGCATCTCGTTCCAGTGGGCAATCCAGCCGATGGTACGGGAGATGGCGAAGATCACGGTGAACATGCTCATCGGGATGCCGATCGCCTTCATGATGATACCGGAGTAGAAGTCCACGTTCGGGTAGAGCTTCTTCTCGATGAAGTAGGGGTCGGACAGCGCGATGCGTTCCAGCTCCATGGCCACGTCCAGCAGCGGATCCTTGATCTGCAGCTCGGTCAGTACCTCGTGGCAGGTCTCGCGCATCACGGTGGCACGGGGGTCGTGGTTCTTGTAGACCCGGTGACCGAAGCCCATCAGACGGAACGGATCGTTCTTGTCTTTGGCCTTGGCAATGAACTCGGGGATGCGATCCACGGAGCCGATCTCTTCGAGCATCTTGAGACAGGCCTCGTTGGCGCCACCGTGGGCCGGACCCCACAGGGAGGCGATACCGGCCGCGATACAGGCAAACGGGTTGGCACCGGAGGAACCAGCCAGACGAACGGTGGAGGTAGAGGCGTTCTGCTCGTGATCAGCGTGCAGGGTGAAGATGCGATCCATGGCGCGCTCGACCACGGGGTTGACCTTGTACTCCTCGGTCGGCACACCAAACATCATGTGCAGGAAGTTGCCGGCGTAGGAGAGGGCATTGCGCGGCTGCATGAACGGCTGGCCAATGGAGTACTTGTAGCACATGGCGGCCAGGGTCGGCATCTTGGAGAGCAGACGGAAGGCGCAGATCTCGCGGTGCTGCTCGTTGTTGATGTCGAGAGCATCGTGATAGAAGGAGGACAGGGCGCCGACCACACCGCACATGATGGCCATGGGGTGGGAGTCACGACGGAAGCCGCGGAAGAAGAAGGCGATCTGCTCGTGCACCATGGTATGGCGGGTCACGGTACGCTGGAAGTCGGCGAACTGGGCCTTGGTGGGCGCTTCGCCGTACAGCAGTATGTAGCAGACTTCGAGGTAGTTGGACTCTTTGGCCAACTGGGCAATGGGGAAACCACGGTGCAGCAAGACACCCTGATCCCCGTCAATGTAGGTAATGGCAGATTTGCAAGAACCGGTAGCCATAAAGCCGGGGTCAAAGGTGAAATACCCTTGAGCACCCAATTTTCTGACATCAATCACATCCGGACCGACTGTGCCGGAGAGGATCGGCAATTCGACCGGATCTTTTCCGGGCAGGTGTAGGGTGGCTATCTTATCAGCCATAGCACGTCTCCTTTGCTCTTTATAATTTGGTTCCAGTCCTACTCTATTACGACTTTCATGACGCTGGCAAAGGTTGTCACCCGTACCAAGGCCGGCTGGAGCGCCTTATTTGAAACAGAGTTCCCTATCAATGTCAATTTAGCTGAATGGCCATTACGGAATTGTTAAATTAAATATGCGATCCGGTTTGCGCTTTTGGTTTTCTTTGTAGCTATTTGATTGTCTTCGGTTAAGCCCATCGATATACTGCGCCACGTGGGTCATGGCTGCTGGTGTTTGAAACGCTTTGGCAAAGCCTGATGTGAAACCGAAAACACGATTTTTGGCTTTTTCAGAGTGTTTTGGTAACAAATAACCAACAATCACCATCCCGTGCCCTCAGGAGTGAGTTAAAACAATAACTAACGTGCTCAATGGAGCTGAGTGGGCAAGCGTGAAAAATAAACAGAGACCGGTCAACCTCGACCTACAGACGATCAGCTTTCCTGTCACTGCCATTGCATCCATCCTGCACCGTGTATCAGGGGTTATCACCTTTGTTGCACTGGGCATCTTGCTGTGGATGCTTGGTACTTCACTCGCCTCTCCCGAAGGGTTTGAAACAGTGGTTGCCATCACGGACAACTTCCTGGTCAAGCTCGTGCTGTGGGGGATCCTGACTGCGCTGGCATACCACATAGTGGGCGGCCTGCGTCACCTGGTCATGGATATGGGCTATTGGGAAGAGCTGGAATCCGGTAATCAGAGCGCCCGTGTGGCCTTCGTGATCACCGCGGTTTTGGCACTATTGGCGGGAGTACTGGTATGGTAACCAATTCTGCAACCTTCGGGCGCAGCGGCGTTCACGATTACATCCTGATCCGCGCCACCGCCCTCATCATGACCTGTTATGTCCTCTACCTGGTGGGCTTTGTCGCCTTCAATGACATTACCTACGAGGTGTGGACCGGCTTTTTCGCCAACACCTTCACCAAGGTTTTCACCCTGTTGACCCTGCTGTGTGTGCTGATCCATGCCTGGATCGGTCTGTGGCAGGTGCTGACCGACTATATCAAGCCAGTGGGGCTGCGCGGTGCGCTGCAATTCGTGCTGGTGGTGGTGCTGTTTGTCTATCTGATGACGGGTTTCGTCGTGCTGTGGGGTGTGTAAGGTGACTATTCCAACTCGTGAATTTGATGCGGTCGTGATTGGTGCCGGTGGTGCCGGCATGCGCGCCGCGCTGCAGATTGCCCAATCCGGCAAGAGCTGCGCTCTGTTATCCAAGGTTTTCCCGACCCGTTCCCACACCGTTTCCGCCCAGGGCGGGATCACGGTTGCCCTGGGCAATGCCCATGACGACAACTGGCAGTGGCACATGTATGACACCGTCAAGGGTTCCGACTATATCGGTGACCAGGAAGCGATCGAATACATGTGCAAGACCGGCCCGGAAGCCATCTATGAGCTGGAGAACATGGGTCTGCCCTTCTCCCGCTTCGACAACGGCCGGGTCTACCAGCGTCCGTTTGGTGGTCAGTCCAAGAATTTCGGTGGCGAGCAGGCCGCCCGTACCGCGGCGGCTGCCGACCGTACCGGCCACGCCCTGCTGCACACCCTGTACCAACAAAACGTCAAGAACAAGACCACCGTCTTCTCCGAGTGGTATGCGCTGGATCTGGTGAAGAACCAGGACGGCCACGTGGTGGGTTGTACCGCCATCGACATGGAGAGTGGCGAGGTCGTCTACTTCAAGGCCAAGGCCACCGTGCTGGCCACCGGCGGCGCCGGTCGCATCTACCAGTCCACCACCAACGCCCACATCAATACCGGTGACGGCGTCGGCATGGCCCTGCGTGCCGGAGTCGGCGTGCAGGACATGGAGATGTGGCAGTTCCACCCCACCGGCATCGCCGGGGCAGGGGTACTGGTGACCGAAGGGTGCCGTGGTGAAGGCGGCTATCTGCTGAACAAGGACGGCGAGCGCTTCATGGAGCGTTATGCACCGAACGCCAAGGATCTGGCCGGTCGCGACGTGGTGGCCCGTTCCATCATGATCGAGATCCGCGAAGGCCGTGGCTGTGACGGTCCCTGGGGCCCGCACATCAAGCTCAAGCTGGATCACTTGGGCAAGGACGTGCTCGAATCCCGTCTGCCAGGCATCTGCGAACTCTCCCGCACTTTCGCCCACGTGGATCCGGTCAAGGAGCCGATCCCCATCATCCCGACCTGCCACTACATGATGGGCGGCGTGCCGACCAACGTGAATGGCCAGTGCCTGACCCAGGACAAGAACGGCAACGATGTGCCGGTAGTCGGTCTGTTTGCGGTAGGCGAAATTGCCTGCGTCTCCGTACACGGCGCCAACCGTCTGGGTGGCAACTCATTGCTGGATCTGGTGGTGTTTGGTCGTGCCGCCGGCATGCACCTGGTCAACACCCTGGGCGAGATGGAGCACGGTCGCGAGGCGTCCGAGTCTGATCTCGATGCCGCCCTGGCCCGCTTCAACCGCTGGGAAAATACCCGCAGCGGCGAAGATCCGGTACAGATCCGCAAAGACCTGCAGCGCTGCATGCAGAACAACTTCTCCGTGTTCCGCGAAGGGGAGGCGATGGCCGAAGGCCTTGCCGAGCTGAAAGTGATCCGCGAGCGCCTCAAGTCAGCCCGTCTGGACGACACCTCCAGGGAGTTCAACACCCAGCGCATCGAGTGCCTGGAGCTGGACAACCTGATGGAGACGGCGTTTGCCACTGCGGTGGCGGCCAACTTCCGTACCGAGAGCCGTGGCGCCCACTGCCGCTTCGACTTCCCGGATCGCGACGATGAGAACTGGCTGTGCCACAGCCTCTATCATCCGGACACCGAGTCCATGACCCGTCGCGCTGTCAACATGTCTCCGAAAACCCGTGAGGCATTCCCACCCAAGGTGCGGACTTACTGATTGCGGAGCCAAACAAGATGAACGTCACTTTCTCTGTCTACAGATACAATCCGGATGTTGATAACGTCCCCCATATGAAGGAATATCGTCTTGATATTCCTGAAGGTTCCGACATGATGGTGCTCGATGCACTGATCCAGCTCAAGGAGCTGGATCCCACGCTCGCCTTCCGCCGCTCCTGCCGCGAAGGGGTCTGTGGATCTGATGGCATCAACATGAATGGCAAGAACGGTCTTGCCTGCATCACCCCGCTCTCCGATCTGCTGAAGAAGGGCAATACGGTGGTCATCCGCCCCTTGCCCGGCCTGCCGGTGATCCGTGATCTGGTGATCGACATGACCCAGTTCTACACCCAGTGGGAGAAGGTCAAACCCTTCCTCATCAACGATGACAAGTTGCCGCCCGTGCGTGAGCACCTGCAATCCCCCGAAGAGCGCGCCAAGCTGGACGGCCTGTACGAGTGCATACTCTGTGCCTGCTGCTCCACCTCTTGCCCCTCCTTCTGGTGGAATCCCGACAAGTTCATCGGTCCGGCCGGGTTGCTTGCAGCCTACCGCTGGCTGGCAGACAGCCGCGACACCGCGACCACCGAGCGACTGGGTAATCTGGACGACGCTTTCAGCGTGTTCCGCTGCCACGGCATCATGAACTGCGTGAACGTCTGTCCCAAAGGCTTGAATCCGACCAAGGCCATCGGTCAGATCAAGTCGATGTTGCTCAATCGGGCTGTTTAGTATCCGGGCCAGCCAAGCACTGGCCCGACTTCTGGATAGCCATCCTGACCGTGTAAGGGATGGCTATTTAAACCCTACAAGCTGCTGCGCAGTAACAAGAAGTACAAGGGATAGAAATGCATAACGGCGTGATGAAGGCCTGGTTGGAGTCATCTCACCTGGCTGGTGCGAATGCAAGCTATATTGAGGATTTGTACGAATCCTTCCTGGAAAACCCCGAATCCGTATCCGATGAGTGGCGCAGCCTGTTCCAGGACCTGCCGCAAGTCAATGGCCATGCGGTTGAACAACCCCACTCCCAGGTCCGCGATTATTTCCGTCGTCTGGCCAAGGACGCTTCCCGTTTCAGTGCCCCCGTCTCCGATCCCCAGGTGGATGCGAAGCAGGTGCGGGTGCTGCAACTGATCAACGCCTTCCGTTTCCGCGGTCACCAGAACGCCAACCTCGACCCTCTGGGTCTGTGGCAGCGCGAGCCCGTAGCCGAACTGGATCCGGCCTTCCACAACCTGCAGGGCGCAGACATGGAGGCCACCTTCAACGTGGGCTCCTACGCCATCGGTCCCGAGACCATGGTGCTCTCCGATCTCTACGCCTCGCTGAAGAAGACTTACTGCGGCAGCATAGGCGCCGACTACATGCACCTCACCTCGACCGAAGAGAAACGCTGGCTGCAACAGCGTCTCGAATCCATCGAAGGGACGGGGAGCTACACCCTCGAAGAGAAGACCCGCTTCCTCGAGAGCCTGACCGCCGCCGAGGGGCTAGAAAAATACCTGGGGGCCAAGTTCCCCGGAGCCAAGCGTTTCTCCCTGGAAGGGGGCGATGCCATGGTGCCCATGCTCAAAGAATTGATCCGCCGCGCCGGTGAGCAGGGCTGCAAAGAGGCCGTCATCGGCATGGCCCACCGTGGTCGCCTGAACGTACTCATCAATGTGCTGGGCAAACGTGCCCAGGAACTGTTCGACGAGTTTGCCGGCAAGCACGGTGAATCCTGGGGCACCGGCGATGTGAAGTACCACATGGGCTTCTCGTCCGACTTCGCCACTCCGGGCGGCAACGTCCACCTGGCGCTCGCCTTCAACCCGTCTCACCTCGAGATCGTCAACCCCGTGGTCATCGGCTCCGTGCGTGCTCGTATGGATCGTCGTGGTGACAAGGATGGCTCGACCGTGCTGCCCATCACCATTCACGGTGACTCGGCCATGGCCGGTCAGGGCGTGGTGGCCGAGACCTTCAACATGTCCCAGACCCGTGCCTATGGCGTGGGCGGGACAGTGCGCATCGTCATCAACAACCAGGTAGGCTTCACCACCTCCTATCACCGCGACCTGCGCTCCACCGAATATTGCACCGACATCGCCAAGGCCGTTCAGGCCCCCGTACTGCACGTCAACGGGGACGATCCGGAGGCCGTGGTGCTGGTGACCCAGATTGCCCTGGATTATCGCAACACCTTCAAGCGCGACGTGGTGATCGAGCTGGTCTGCTACCGTCGTCACGGCCACAACGAGGCCGACGAGCCGAGCGCGACCCAGCCCTTGATGTACCAGAAGATCAAGCAGCACCCGACCCCGCGCAAGATCTACGCCGATCAGCTGGTGGCGGAAGGGAGCATCACCCAGGAGCTGGCTACCACCCTGGTCAACGACTATCGCGATACCCTGGATCGGGGCGAGCGGGTGAGCAAGGAGTGGCGCCCGATGGAGCTGCACTCCGTCGACTGGACGCCCTACCTCGGTCACGACTGGAATATGCCCTATGACAGCACAGTGCCGATGGATCACTTGAAGGCCCTCGGCGAGCGGGTGAGCCAGTATCCGGCGACCCATGTGCTGCAGCGCCAGGTCGAGAAGATCTACGAAGACCGCCGCCTGATGGCCGCCGGCGAGAAGCTGCTTGACTGGGGCTTTGCCGAGACCCTGGCCTACGCCACCCTGGTGGACAAGGGCTCCCGCATCCGCTTCACCGGGGAAGACTCCGGCCGTGGCACCTTCTTCCACCGCCACGCCGTGCTGCACAACCAGACCGATGCCAGCACCTATACCCCGCTGTGCAACTTGCACGACGAGCAGGGGCCGTTCGAGATTTACGACTCCGTACTGACCGAAAACGCGGTGCTGGCCTTTGAATATGGCTACGCCAGCGCCGAACCGGCCGGTCTCACCATCTGGGAAGCCCAGTTCGGCGACTTCGCCAACTGCGCCCAGGTCGTGGTCGACCAGTTCCTCTCCTCCGGCGAGCAGAAGTGGGGCCGGATGTGCGGTCTGACCATGCTGCTGCCCCACGGTTACGAGGGGCAGGGCCCGGAGCACTCCTCCGCCCGTCTCGAGCGCTATCTGCAGATGTGTGCCCAGCACAACATGCAGGTGTGCGTGCCGTCTACCCCGGCGCAGGTGTTCCATATGCTGCGCCGTCAGGTGGTGCGCCCGATGCGCCGTCCGCTCATCGTGATGACGCCCAAATCCCTGCTGCGCCACCCGCTGGCAGTGAGCAAGCTCGAAGAGCTGGCCGAAGGCACCTTCCAGAACGCCATCGGCGAGATCGATGCGCTGGATCCGAAAGGGGTCAAGCGCGTGGTGTTCTGCTCCGGCAAGGTTTACTACGACCTGCTCGATGCCCGTCGCAAGGCGGAGCAGCAGGACGTGGCCCTGGTGCGCATTGAGCAACTCTACCCCTTCCCGGAAGAGGAAGTGCGCGCCATCCTGGCCGACTACAGCCATGTCACCGATTTTGTCTGGTGTCAGGAAGAGCCGCAGAACCAGGGCGCCTGGTACTGCACCCGTCATCACTACGACAGCGTGCTGCCAAGCCATGCCCGTCTGCGTTATGCCGGTCGTCCGGCCTCGGCCTCACCCGCCGTCGGTTACATGTCCGTCCACGCCAAGCAGCAGAAAGCCTTGGTGGAAGATGCCCTTACCCTGTAATAAGCCTCTGGCATAGAAGTAAAAAGGAACTGATTAGATGACTATCGAGATCAAGGTACCGGACCTGCCGGAATCAGTGGCAGATGCCACCATCGCCACCTGGCACAAGAAGCCCGGTGATCTGGTTGCCCGTGATGAAGTGCTGGTTGACATCGAAACCGACAAGGTGGTGCTGGAAGTGCCGGCGCCGCAAGCCGGTGTGCTGGGGGATATTCTGGAAGCGGAAGGGGCGACCGTACTCTCTCGCCAGCTGATCGCCATGCTCAAGCCGGCTCCCGTGGCCGGTGAAGAGACTGCCGAGAAGCCGGTGGAAGTAGTGGCCGATGACGCCGTAGAGGGCCTGAGCCCCTCCGTGCGCCGCCTGATCGGCGAGCACGACATCGATGTCGCCAAGCTGTCCGGCACCGGCAAGGGTGGTCGCATCACCAAGGAAGACGTGGAAGCCTACATCAAGGGGCTGAGCAAGGCAGCTGCCGCTGCCCCGGTTGCCGCTGCTGCGCCGGTTGCACCTGTGGCGACCCTGGCCGGTCGCAGCGAGAAGCGCGTGCCCATGACCCGTCTGCGCAAGCGCATCGCCGAGCGTCTGCTGGAGGCCAAGAACACCACCGCCATGCTGACTACCTTCAACGAGATCAACATGGCGCCCATCATGAAGCTGCGCAAGCAGTACGGCGAAATCTTCGAGAAGAAGCACGGCATCAAGCTCGGCTTCATGTCCTTCTACGTCAAGGCGGTCGTGGAGTCCCTCAAGCGCTATCCGGAAGTGAACGCCGGGCTGGATGGTGACGACATCGTCTACCACAACTACTTCGATGTGAGCATCGCCGTCTCCACCCCCCGTGGTCTGGTGACCCCGGTGCTGCGCGACTGCGACAGCATGAGCCTGGCCGACATCGAGAAGGCCATCAAGGATCTGGCCGGCAAGGGCCGCGATGGCAAGCTGACCGTCGACGAGCTGACTGGCGGCAATTTCACCATCACCAACGGTGGCGTGTTTGGCTCCCTGATGTCCACCCCGATCATCAACCCGCCCCAGAGCGCCATTCTGGGCATGCACAAGATCCAGGACCGCCCCATGGCCGTCGACGGCAAGGTCGAGATCCTGCCGATGATGTACCTGGCGCTCTCCTACGATCACCGTCTCATCGACGGCCGCGAGTCAGTCGGCTTCCTGGTCTCCGTCAAGGAGCTGCTGGAAGACCCGACCCGTCTGCTGCTGGACGTCTGAGTCAACCCGAGCGTAAGAAAGATAACAAGGGGCCCTTGAGGCCCCCCATACAGGGGATTGAGAAACCTCTGCCCCGGACGGAAATACCTACAACACGGATAGAGCATCTATGAATCTGCATGAATATCAGGCAAAACAGCTGTTTGCCGAGTATGGCCTGCCGGTCTCCGAAGGTTATGCCTGTGCTACCCCGCAGGAAGCGGCCGAAGCGGCCGACAAGATTGGCGGCAACACCTGGGTCGTCAAGTGCCAGGTCCACGCCGGCGGCCGTGGCAAGGCGGGCGGCGTCAAGCTCGCCAAGAGCAAGGACGAGATCCGTGCCTTCGCCCAGCAGTGGCTTGGCAAGAACCTGGTGACCTACCAGACCGACGCCAACGGCCAGCCGGTCACCAAGATCCTGGTGGAGTCCTGCACCGACATCGCCAAGGAGCTGTATCTGGGCGCCGTGGTCGATCGTGGCAGCCGCCGCGTGGTCTTCATGGCCTCTACCGAAGGTGGCGTGGAGATTGAAAAAGTCGCCCACGAAACCCCGGAACTCATTCACAAGGCCACCCTGGATCCGCTGGTGGGCCCGCAGCCCTACCAGGCTCGCGAACTGGCCTTCAAACTCGGTCTGGTCGGCGATCAGATCAAGCAGTTCACCAAAATTTTCATGGGCCTGGGCCAGATGTTCCTGGATTGCGACTTCGCATTGCTGGAAATCAACCCCCTGGTCATCACCGACAAGGGCAACCTGCATTGCCTGGACGGCAAGATCAACATCGACGCCAACGCCCTCTATCGCCAGCCCAAGCTGCGCGAGATGCACGATCCGTCTCAGGATGACCCCCGCGAAGCGCACGCCGCCCAGTGGGAGCTGAACTATGTGGCCCTCGATGGCAACATCGGCTGCATGGTCAACGGCGCGGGTCTGGCCATGGGCACCATGGACATCGTCAACCTGCACGGCGGTTCACCGGCCAACTTCCTGGACGTCGGCGGCGGCGCCACCAAGGAGCGCGTGACCGAAGCGTTCAAGATCATCCTCTCCGACAGCAAGGTACAAGCCGTGCTGGTCAACATCTTCGGCGGCATCGTGCGCTGTGACATGATCGCCGAAGGCATCATCGGCGCCGTGAAGGAAGTGGGGGTCAAGGTCCCCGTGGTAGTGCGCCTGGAGGGTAACAACGCCGAGCTGGGTGGTATCAAGCTGGCCGAGAGCGGCCTCAACATCATTGCGGCCAAGAGTCTGACCGATGCCGCGCAGCAAGTCGTCAAAGCAGCGGAGGCCAACTGATGAGCGTTCTGATCAACAAAGATACCAAGGTGATCTGCCAGGGCTTTACCGGCGGTCAGGGTACCTTCCACTCCGAACAGGCCATCGCTTACGGTACCCAGATGGTTGGCGGCGTCTCCCCGGGCAAGGGTGGCACCACCCACCTGGGCCTGCCGGTGTTCAACACAGTCCGTGACGCCGTGGAAGCCACCGGCGCCACCGCTTCCGTCATCTATGTGCCGGCCCCGTTCTGCAAGGACGCCATCCTGGAAGCCATCGACGCCGGCATCAAGCTGATCGTCACCATCACCGAAGGCATCCCGACCCTGGATATGCTGGACGTGAAAGTGAAGCTGCAGGAAACCGGCGTACGCATGATCGGCCCGAACTGCCCCGGCGTCATCACCCCGGGCGAGTGCAAGATCGGTATCATGCCTGGCCATATCCACAAGCCGGGCAAGGTGGGCATCGTGTCGCGCTCCGGCACCCTGACCTACGAAGCGGTCAAACAGACCACGGACGAAGGTTTTGGCCAGTCCACCTGCGTCGGTATCGGTGGTGACCCCATCCCGGGTTCCAACTTTATCGATATCCTGGAGATGTTCCAGAACGACCCGCAGACCGAAGCCATCGTAATGATCGGCGAGATCGGTGGTAACGCCGAGGAAGACGCGGCCGCCTATATCAAGGCCCACGTCACCAAGCCGGTAGTCTCCTATATCGCGGGTGTCACCGCGCCTCCCGGCAAGCGCATGGGCCACGCCGGCGCCATCATCTCCGGTGGCAAGGGTACCGCCGCCGAGAAGTTTGCCGCGCTGGAAGATGCCGGTGTCAAAACCGTGCGCTCCCTGGCCGATATCGGCAAGGCACTGCGTGAAGTGACCGGCTGGTAATTGTTCCTAGCCTGTTATCTCTAATAAAAATGCCGTCTTAGGGCGGCATTTTTTATGGGGATATTTTAATTTTTTTGTTCGCGAGCGTCCGAATACACTTCGTGATTCGAATCTACGCTTGCATAACTTTCCCATAGGAAGAGCTAATATTTATTAGGCTTGGCCTATTGCAGGTTGTAAGGTTTGTTTTGGTTTATTTAATTGTTTTGATCTTCTTTTGTCTCTAACCCATATAACTGAACCATTAGTCTTTTTCATTTCGAAGAGATCTATGGATTGGAATAGATCACTGAGTTTTCTAAATCCGTAATTACGTTGATCAAATGAGGCATGGTTTGAAATATGATTTCCTATTTCACCGAGCATTGCCCAGCCATCATCTTCTTCAATTGCCTCTATTGCTTGTCGGAGTAAATTAATAAGCTTTGTGTCACCTTTTATATTTTTACTTTGTTTTTGAATGGGTTGTTCCATGATTGGCTCTGCATCCAAATACAGAAATCTAGAGCAGCTATTGACAAATGCCAATGGAGCTTTACGCTCTCCAAATCCTATAACAAATTTTCCATCGGCAAGAGTTCGGGTAACTAAAGGTGTAAAATCACAATCTGAGGATACTAAACATATTACGTCTATATCCTTTGTGTATAAAACATCCATCACGTCGATGACTAATGCCATGTCTGTCGCATTTTTTCCTTTTGTAAGGTCAAATTGTTGCACGGGTTGTATAGCATAGTCGTGTAATACATCTTCCCAAGGCTTCAGGCTTGGATTTTTCCAGTTTCCATATGCCTTTCTAATATTAACAACACCGTATCGAGCTAATTCAGATAGAACTATATCTATCTTACCTGCTGGCGCGTTATCAGCATCAATAAACACTGCAATTTTTTCTTTATCTTTCACTTATGCCTCCATGCTAGCTAATAGATAACAAGAGTATTTTTCTGTAACCTATTAAGTGATTATCAGTGCTTAGGCTCGAGTCGTGAAGCGTATTCTGACGTTCGGGACTTTTAATAAGCTGCTATCAAGCCTATCCATTTTTGTGGAAAACACCGTCCAACATTACTGCGGTTACTGCCTGATATGTTTTCAATTGAACTATATTAACCAACATAAGATGGGGTGTACAACCGGTGGCGGGCAAAAAACTACCAACGATCAATAAATAATTTCAGGTAACAAAATGCCGGCCCGCGGGTCGGCACTGTTGATGGTGGACCAAGGGCCGTGGGGTTCGAATAGCGCAGCGTATTCGGACGCTCGAGGTGAGTAATATCATGCCCCGCCTGATAGCCATCTCGTATCTTGGGCTAAAAATGGTAGGTTGGCGCTGAACGAAGTGAAGCCCAACGTTTACCGTGAAATATATCTGTAAATCTGTTTTACGGCTTAGCCACATCCTTGTTTATCCCGCTCTGGTTGGCGCAATAATGCTCGTCTGTTGGGCTTCGCTGCGCTCTGCGCCAACCTACAAGTTACGCTATCGCCCTGAGTGACAACGCATGGGGTCGAATAGGCGCGTCGGTTCGAATAGCGGAGCGTAATCGGAGGCTCAAGGTGAGTAATATCATACCCCGCCTGATAGTCAGTTTGCCCCTTGCTTTACGCTGATGGTTTTGGGGTTTTCACGTTTGGGTTTGATCAACTGGTAGATGCCGCCAGCCAGCGGCAGGATAAAAAGCAGGGAATAGGGGGAGAGGCTGCGTCCTGTGACCACCGCCTCCAGCGCCACGGCAATCACCGGAAAGATAAGAAAGCAGAGCGAGGCCTTGAACGGGGAGACCAGGGCATTGAGCCTGAAATACGCGACTATCCCCCCGACCCCTGCGATGCTGCCAAGATAAAGGACGGCGAGCAGGGAGGAGAGCTGCATATCGGCGAGTACCAAAGGTTCTGTCACCAAACCGGCTATTAGCAACAAGAGGGAGGCAATCCCGCTGGGGATGGTGCTAAAGGTGAGCACATGAATATGGCCAAGTCGGTGTTGCTTCAATATATAGATGATTGCATGCAGCAGCACGGCCCCTGTGAGCAGCACAATGCCAACGAGATAGTTGCTACCCGAGATATCCGACTCTATCGAGATAATACTGGCGAGGCTCAACAAGGTTACCAGCAGGGCCAAGATCTGGCGCAGGCTGAAATGCTGCTTTGTGATGAAATACGAGAGCAGCATGATGGCGATCGGCATATAGCTGAAAATAATGGCAGCAAGACCCGATGAAATATATTTTTCTCCCTCCAGCATAAACCAGAACGGAATGGCAAAATAGAAGAGGGCTACGATCGGAATATAATGCCGCTTCCCCCTAGGAAACAGCAGTGGCACATTATCCTTGCGCGCGATAAGTATCAACAAGGGAGACATCACCATAAAACGTAGTGCAGTAGCCGTTAACGAGGGGATAGATTGTCCCGCAATGGCCATCGCAAGCCAGGTGGTGCCCCAGATTAAACAGACAGAAATAAATAACGTTTTCTTCATATAATGCCTGCCCTCTATAGGAATTTTTAAAATGCAGAGAGAAGGCTAAACCTTTGGCTATACTCCAAGGTCAATCTCAATATTGTGATAAGTTGTGATAGTCTGTGGTTAGCTGTGACAATGATCGGAAACCGGCATCGCTATTTTCCGGGCACGAAGAGACGGCAGATAATTAAATAGTCGATGGCGACCAATAGTGACGTGATGCGAAACGAGTTCATTGACGTATTATTATCCCTGATAATGAGACCAGAGCGACAAATGCCGACCATTAGGTCGGCACGCTTTATGGTTGTTATAAACGCCTGTCTATCGGCATAGCGGGGCAGGAGTTCTTGGATCAGCCTGTATCGTCAGCATGCATCGAAAACCGTGAGGTTCCCACCTTTTGACGGTGAATGACCTGCGGCACCTGGCTTGAGGTAGCATTGTGTCCGCAAGTCACTCTCAAGGTGTGATAACCAAATCACTCCCCAAACAGCGCAATCTCTTTTTTGCCATCGTTGCCAATTGCACCACGATACATGCCGACTGTATTAAAGAGCATGGTGTAGTTGCCTTTGGCATCCAGCACAATGACTCCGCCACTGCCATCAATGGCTTTCACTTCATTGAGCGCATTGGCTGCCGCTGTTGCCAGAGGGGCTTTGTTGTATTTCACCTGTGAGGCGATATTGTACGCCGTTGCGGTGCGGATAAACTTCTCGCCACTCCCTGTGGCTGATACGGCCACCGTATTGTTGTCCGCGTAGGTGCCTGCTCCAATCAGCGGAGAATCGCCAACCCGGCCATAACGCTTGTTGGTCATGCCGCCAGTCGATGTACCCGCCGCCAGATTGCCTTCTTTATCCAGGGCGACGGCCCCCACGGTTCCAAATTTGTAGTCATACATCAGCGGATCGTAGGTGTAAGCCGATTTGCCATCGTGATCCAGCACCACCTGCTCTTTTTTAATGGCCTCTTGCAATTGCTGCCAGCGATAGTCAGTGCGGAAATAGGCGGGATCAACCGTCTCCAACCCTTCTTGCTTCAGGAATACCTCTGCGCCTTTTGACACCATCAACACATGGGGGCTGCGCGTCATGACGGTATAAGCGGCATTGATAGGATTTTTAATGGTGGTCACGCCAGCCACCGCGCCTGCTGCCAAGGTTTTACCATCCATGATGGATGCATCCAGCTCGTTGCGACCATCATGGGTAAAGACAGCGCCTTTACCGGCATTGAACAGCGGCGAGTCTTCCATCACGTTGATGGCCCGCTGCACCGCCTCCAGACTGGCGCCACCGCTTTCCAGCACTTTGTAACCTGCCTGCAATGCTTCATCCAATTTGGCTTTGTATTCGGCTTCCTGTTGCGGCGTAATGGTTGCTTTGGCAATCGTGCCGGCGCCGCCGTGGATCACCAGGCGAATGGGTGGCTCGGAAGCCAGTGTTGCTGCAGAAAATAAGGAGGTTGCCAGCAAGGCAGACGTGAGTAACGAAAGTTTCATTGCGCATCCTTGTATGTTTTATTGGTTGGAAAGAAAACATGGAATTAAAGCAGTGCACCCGAGATATATGATGTAACTCGTATGCCTTATTTCCCCATAGATGTGGCTCGTATACTTCTATTCACCCATAAAAACTAAAAACGGCCACTCTGGCCAACCACTATCGATATAAAACGACCAAGATGATGATCAGGCAGTCTCATATTTTGAAGGGGCCACCCCCCTTATGAACCCATATCCTGGTTTAATCAACCATGTCTCCAATTCATCCTGTATCGCACCTTAAGATTGCTAAGGGAAAGAATATGACCCTGTATAGCTGCGAGGCCGAAATAACAGCAAACAGGCGGGTAAAATACGGCACTGAATGAATGGGGCCCGCCCGGAAATTGACGACGGTCATGCAACGCTCTGTGCGACAATTTCTGGACGTCCTGATGGTGTGCAACACATACCACCCAGTCTGTCATGCCCAAAACAAGATCGATGATGGATGACAGCAGCATTGACTGCGCAACCAATGGGGGAGTGGGAGCAGGGTAGGCAGCGGGACGCTAGCCCTTGTGACAAGTGGATACCGATTGCTTTTTTACCTTGTATGTGATAGCGACCTCTTTGGAGAGAGGTGGTTGCGATTGAATTGACGGGGGCGCGTTGTCAGCCTCTTGGCAAGGCGCAGGACGATATTTTGGGGGAGAGGGAAGAATGAAAAAAATGACATTCATTAGTATTTTTATATTTTTCAGCTTTGTTTTTGCGCAAGAACCATATTTAAGCAAAAGCAATCCAAGAACTTACACGGTAACAGTGAGTGTAAATACAAAAAACAATGGTCTTGCCTTATCGGATTTAATAGTCAATATACCGCTACCACTGCAAAATAGAGTTCAGGATGTCAAGTATATCCAAACAAACAATGGGGTAGTAATTAATGATGGCGAGTTGCGTTACGCATCCTTTGTCTATGATGAAAAAAGCTCGCCGAAAAACGGAGAGAATATATTGTCTGCGGTATCTTATCAGGTGACAACCTATGATCAATTTTATAATCTACTAAAGATAAAAAAGATAGAACCATACAATAAAAAGGGGGCTAATTTTATTAATTACACAAGGGATAATTTACCATATATCAATCTGTCAAATAAGAAACTGCAAGCCATATCAAATAAACTATGGGAAAAGAGTCAGGCAGATATCTTGACTTATGCTCGAATGGCGTACGAGTATGTTCCGCTTAACTTTAGCTATATAAATGCTAATACGGGATTACATCCCTTAAATGAAGTTATGGATTCTGGTGGTGGTGATTGTGGAAACTTGTCGAGTATATATATTACGTTACTCAGGATAAAGCAAATTCCCGCCAGACATGTTGTGGCTATTCGGGCTGACAATACATTCCATGCGTGGTCTGAATTTTATCTTGAGAATATTGGCTGGATACCTGTAGATGTCACATTCAAACAGATATACCCTAACAAGGATTATTTTGGCAAAATGGATAAAGAATCAAACGGAATAGCTTTAAATAAAGATGTCAATTTTTCTTTGGTAGTTGGGGATAAAGGACGGTTTAATATGGGTTTATTCCAACGATATGGCTATTGGTACTGGTCATCCGGGTTGGGCTCTCTTGACAGTAAATTCAAGATCACTGAAACAGAATAGGGGGAAAGCTCATCTAGCACCGCATATATTTTTCGTAGTCTCAGTACTTGTTGAATAGAATAATTGACTCGTTCAAGCGTAAAGATGTGACAGATGAATCCCCCATGGCTTAGGGGGGGGGTTATATTCAATTTGTTCGAGAGATTTTCAGACACTGAATTTATGAAATACGGAAATATTCCACCTTTAGCCTTGGCCACATCGAAGCTGAGATAGCGTCTGACAATCAAGCATCAGTGCGGATATTAGTCAGGCTTGGCCTCTATCGGGAGGGACGTGGCATATTGGCAGCCGCAACCCTTTATGTCGCAGGTTGGACTTGATGCCGGTGTTGCCACGGTCGCCTACTGGCATAAGCAACCTGAGCCGTTCGCAGTGGCAGAACCAGCATCAAGTCCAAGGTGTGATTGCAAGCCGGCTATTTCCCTTCAGGGGAGCCGAAGCTGCATTGATAGACCCAGGCTGGCGGCATATTGAGCCAGACACGGCGGCGTTGCCAGTCAAAGTGATGGGACAGTTCGCGCTCTATCTGCGAGGTGTACTGGAACTGGATAAAGTACCCCCCTGGATGCAGGGATGCCTTGACCCGGGCCAGCACAGCCTGCCGCTGGGCGGGCGTAAATGCCAGCAGGGGCAAGCCGGAGAAGATCACCTCATAGGATTTGTTCAGCTGTTGGGCGGGTTGCATGCAGACCTCCAGCCTGGGATCCGGGATGGTTTCCAGCACAGAGATAAAGCCTGGGTGGATCTCGTAGGCATCGAGCCTGGCATTGTCAGGCAGCGCCTGTAACAGCGTGCGGGTGAGCACCCCGGTCCCCGCACCCAGCTCCGCCACATACCTGGCCCGTTGCAGATCAATGCCTGCCATCATGCCGTCGCAGAGCCACTGGGAGGATGGCCAGACAGCCCCTACGTCCCGGGGTGAGCGAACGAACTGCTTCATAAAGGACAGCGATGAGCGCGCGTGCCTCACGTATTTCTTCATGGATCTCATGGCCCCTTCCTCCAGGATACGAGGCGTGGCAACACTCCCCACAAGCACAACACGCCTATCCCCCAAATCACCCACAACAGGGCAGAAGCAAATGGCAGCAGCATCGGGTAAATCTCCATCGCCCAGCTGACCCACTGAGTGGGGATAGGTAACCCTCCCTCGGGCCAAAACGTCGCCGTAGTACTCGCCAGCTCCCCTGACTCGAGACTTGCCACCTTGTCCAGCGCGGCAGACACCCATTGAGGCAGAACTTGTAGTAGCCAGTAAATCCCCCAAATGAGCCCACTCCATAGCGTGACCAAGGTTATTTTCCACACATTCTTCATTGCTCCTCCAGATCTCGAATAGGGTGGGATATGGCCCTGTATGGCTTAGGGCGCGTGAGAGAAGCTAAACGTTGGAGCTATATCCAATGTCAAGGGAGGGTTGTCAGGGGCGAGGAGAGATGGCGGTCATCCAGTGCTGGCTACGACAGTTTCAGGAGGCGTTGGTGGTGGGCTCGCATTGCCAGCCTATTGGCCTGAACGCAATATGCCGACCCTGGGGCCGGCATGGTGGGGGGTTGACAATTCTTCTAACCGGGGCGCATTCGAACGGGCTTTGCCATTTGCACCTGGGGCCGTATTGGCTGCGTGACAAATGGGCCAATGGAGCAATGGGAATAGAGGGGCCTATTTGTCCGCCTTGCCCGCCGCATCGGCAAGTTTGGCCAGTTGTTTGTCATACCAGGCCACCGGGCGGTTTTCATCTTCCGCCCGCTCCTTGCGCCGGATGGCATTGCGCACCGCCATGGCCCCCAGCCAGCGAAACGGCTCCGGTGGGAAATAGCCGCGCGGGCCGCTTACCAGGGCGCAGTCACGCCACGGTTTGTCCTCCTCCTGTACTTCATCTCTCACCAGGGCCGCCAGGATCTGGCCGCCCATCCAGCTCTGGGCCACCCCGTTGCCGGAATAGCCGAGGCCATAGACCACGTTGGGCTGCCCTCGCCAGTGGCCGAAGAAGGGGAGGCCATCCACCGAGCGGTCGGAGGCGCCGCACCAGCTGGCGGCAATGGGCACCTCTGCAAGGGCCGGAAAGAAGCGGCGCAGGGTGCGGGTGAGGGGGGCAAGATAACGGCTGGGGGCATCGAACTCGGCCAGATGGCGGTTGGCAAAGGCAAAGGTGTTGCCCCCCTTACCGAGCATCAGCCGCCCTTGCGGAGTGGAGCGGTAGTAGTGGACAAAAGTGCGGCCATCCACCACGGAGCGGCCGTGCTCAAGCTGCTGGGCGGCAAGCGCCTGTGGCGCAGGGTCGGTGATCACCATATCGGAGGAGACCAGCACGATACTGCGTCGAAACTCGCGAAAGTGCTGCACCATGGCGCTGTTGAGGGCCAGCACCACCTTGCGGGCACGCACCTCACCCCGTGGTGTTTGTACCCGTGCAGGCTGGCCCCCTTCGAGGCGCTGCATGGGGGAGCCTTCATAGACCTCGACCCCCAGTTCTCGCGCTGCCCGCAGCAGGCCGCGCACCAGCAGGGCCGGTTGCACCGAGCCCGCGTGGGGGCTGTAGAGCCCCTCCAGATGAACGTGGGAGCCGCTCTGGCTCGCCAGTTCACCCTCTTCAATCGCCTGCCACTGGTTAAGGTCGGCTCGCTGTAGCGCCTGCAATACCGGATCCATCAGGCCGCGCTGGGCCTCGCTGGTGGCGGTGTAGCAGGTGCCCTCGACCCTCAGCTCTGCCTCTATGTTGTGCGTTTCGCAGAAACGGGCGATCTCGTGCACCGCCTGCTCGGATCTTTGCACTAGCCAAGCGGCCTGCTCTTCGCCAAAGAGGCGCCTTAACGTCAAATATTTGGCCGACCAGGTGAGCAGACAGCCGCCGTTGCGCCCGGAGGCGCCGCTGCCGCAGCGATCTTTCTCCAGCACCAGGATGCGCAAGTGTGGCTCGGCCTGTTTAAGGGCGATGGCGCTCCACAGCCCGGTAAAGCCGCCGCCGACGATGCAGACATCGGCCTCGTGGTGGCCGACGAGGGGCGTGGGTGGCGCGGGTTGTTCGGCGGCGAGCGCTTCGGCCAGCCAGAAGGGGAGAGTGGGCATGATGACTCCTCGATAAGGTTATGGGTGGCGCCAGCGCTGGGTGCGATCCAGCAGGGTGCGGCTCAAAAAGAGCTGGAGCAGCTTGACGGTGGCGGCGGCCAGCAGGATCAGGGTGGCCATGGCGGCGGCTGCGGCGGTATCGCCGGAGTCCTCCATGTTGAGCACGGCGATGGAGGCGAGCACGCTGTCGCTCGAATAGAGGAAGATCACCGCCGAGGTGGTGGTCATGGCGTTGACGAACAGATAGATAAAGATTTCCAAGAGCGCTGGCAGGGAGGCGGGCAGGGTGACGCGCCAGAACGCTTTCCAGAGCGGAATGCGCAATGAGATGGCCACCAGCTCCAGCTCCTTGGGCAGTTGTTTCAGGCTGGTCAGCGCCGTCATATGACCCACCGTGTAGTAGTGGATGACGCAGGAGAGCACCATCAGCGGCAGAGTGCCATAGAGAGTGCCGTAGAGGCCGCCAAACAGCGGATTGCCGTTGAAAAAGAAGATGTAACCCAGCCCCAGCACCATGCCGGGCACCGCCAGCGACAGCATTGCGAGCAGATGCAACAACTGGCGAAGCCATGGGAAGTGGCGCCCCTTCTCCTGGGCCCAGGCCAGCACCATCACCAGCATTGTGCCGATAAGTGCGGTAAAAAGACCCAACTGCAGGGTGTTGGTAAAGGGCTGCCAGCCGTAGACGCTGTTGCTGTCAAAGGCGTAGTGATCCAGCGTCAGCCCAAGGTTGTAGGGCCAGAACTGCACCAGGGAGCCGTAAACCGCCATGCCCACCAGCGCCAGAAACAGCAGGGCCCAGAGAGTGCACCAGCCGAGCGCCAGCAGATCCCGCAGCCGATGGGGTTTGGGGCAATAGGGCACCGCCTTGGTGCTGCTCTGCTCCTGCATCTTGCTGCGTACCCTGTGCTCCAGCGCAAAGCTCAAGAGCGCCGGCAGCAGCAGGGTGACGCTGGCAACGGCGCCCAGCGAGAAGTTCTGCATCCCGATCACCTGCCGGTAGATATCGGTGGCCAGCACGCTGTACTGGCCGCCAATCACCTTGGCCACCCCGAAGTCGCAGATGGTGAGGGTGAAGACCGCGATGGCGGCGCTCAAAAGACCGTAGCGAGCGGTGGGCAGGGTGACGGTGACAAAGGTGCGCCAGCCGCTGCTGCCGAGCACCCGGGAGGCTTCATAGAGGCGGGCGTCGCTCTGACCGAGTGCCGTGATGAGGATCATCAGGGCGTGGGGGAAGCACCAGAAGCCCAGACCAATGACGATGCCGATGGGACCGTAGATACTCTCGCCACCGAGCAACCCCTTGGCGATCCCCTGATTGCCAAACCAGTAGACCAGGCTGATGGCGGGCAGCAGGGAGGGCATCAACAGCGGGATCAAACCTATGAGGCGAAACAGGCTCTTGCCCGGCATGCAGGTGCGGGTGAGGGCATAGGCGTAGCCAAAGGCGATGGTCACCACGAGCGCGGTGATCAGCACCCCGAGCCAGAGGGTGTTGCCGATGGTGCGCCCCAGATGAGTGGAGTCGAAGTAGGCGCTGAAGTTGGCAAGACCCACCCAGAGGCCGTACTCATCCTGCAGGCTCTTTTGCAGCATGGTGAGCAGCGGCAGCAGCAAGCCGCCGGTGAGCAGGGTGATGCCGAGCACCAGCAGGATCAGTTGCAGCAGCTGATCCCGGCTCCAGCCGCGACAAAGCCGCGACCAACGAGAGTCTTGGCGGGCTGTCGCTGGCGGCAACAGGGAGGAGGTCGCAAGGGGGGCTGTCATGGGCGCTCTCCTTCAAACAGCTGCATCGCCCCGGCGGGCCAGTGCAGCGAGCAGCGCATGCCGCTGCGCCAGCCACTCTGCTCGTGGCGGGGCCGCTCGTGGGTCGGGCGCTCCACCAGAATTTGCTGCGGGCCCAGATAGGTGTCGGCGGTGCAGATAAGGCGCTGGGCGGCGCCGAGAAACTCCACCTGATCGATGGTTGCTTCAACGCCGTGCTGACCAAGATAGGGCTCGCTCGGCGCACTCAGGGTGATTGCCTCGGGGCGGATCGCCACCTGCAATTTGCTGCCGGCCGCAGCCCGGTTGGCGAGTTGTAGCGGTTGTTCGTTGAGGCGCACCTGAGTGGGGCTCAGCACCAGGGTGTCGAGGAAGTTCATGGTGCCGACGAAGCTTGCCACGAAGCGGTTGGCAGGCTGGTGGTAGATCGCCTGCGGGGTGCCCACCTGCACGATGCGGCCGCCCTCCATCACCACGATGCGATCGGCCATGGTCAGCGCCTCTTCCTGATCGTGGGTCACCATGATGGTAGTGATGCCGAGGCGCTGTTGCAGGGCGCGGATCTCGCTGCGAAGGTGGGTGCGCACCAGCGCATCGAGTGCGCTGAGCGGTTCGTCCAGCAGCAGCAGACCGGGGGAGAGGGCCAAGGCCCGGGCCAGCGCCACTCGCTGCTGCTGGCCGCCGGAGATCTGGCTCGGGTATTTGTGGGACTGGGCCGTGAGATCCACCAGCCCCAGCCAGTGATCCACCCGCTCCTTGATGGCATCGCGCGCCAGTCCCTGATTCTCAAGGCCGAAGGCGATGTTCTGGGCCACCGTCAGGTTGGGGAAGAGGGCGTAGGACTGAAACACGATGCCAAAATCGCGCTCTTGGGGCGGTAGGCGGGAGATATTGCGCCCCCCTTGCCAGATCTCGCCGCTGTCCGGCAGATCCAGCCCGGCGATGGCTCTGAGCAGGGTGGTCTTGCCGCAGCCGGAGGGACCGAGAAAACAGATAAACTCCCCCGGCTCAATGGTCAGAGAGATCCCCTTGAGGGCCTGAAAAGCACCGAACTGCTTGTTGAGGTGTTGGATGTCCAGATAGGGCTGGGTCATGGTGCGACTCGCTACTGATTTGGTATATACCAGTTTGCGGATGAAATATGACGGTTGGGTGATGGCGGGATGACGGCTTGATGACAGTCAGATGACGCCTGGTCATCAGCAGATGGCTTGGCAGCGTGTGGATGGGGGCGATGCCAAAAAGCGAAGGCCAACACTTGTTGGCCTTCGACAAGCAGTTTATTGGGCGCGGTTTGTGGGGCGTGAACAAACCGCAGCCCTTGACGCTTACTGCTTGGCTTCGGTCTTGCCGTCGAAGCTAGCGCTCCACTGGGCCAGGATGGTGTTGCGCTCGCGGGCTGCCCAGCCAAAGTCGTTGTCGATCATCTGACCCTTGATATCCGCCGGATAGCCCGCTCTGGGCTTGGCTACATCCGGGATGGCGACCACGGCAAACGACTTGTTATAGAGGGCGTTGGCCTGTTCGGTAGCGGCAAAATCGAGCAGCTGCTTGGCGGCTTCGAGCTTGGGGGTGCCCTTGATGATGGCGGCGGCTTCCATGTCCCAGCCCGAACCCTCTTTCGGGAACACCACCTCGATGGGGGCCCCCTTGGCCTTGAGGCTGGTAGCCGGGAAGTCGAAGGAGATACCGATCACCGTCTCGCCGCTGGCGGCCAGCTTGCAGGGGGCGGAGCCCGAGTGGGTGTAACGGTCGATGTTCTGGTGCAGGCCGTTCATAAATTGCCAGCCCTGCTGCTCGCCCATGGTCTGCAGCCAGCCGGCGACGCTCAGGTAGCCGGTGCCGGAGGAGCTGGGGTTGGGCATGATCACCTTGCCCTTGTAGATGGGCTTGGTGAGGTCGGCCCAGCTGGTGGGGGCCGGGATCCCCTGTTTCTCGGCCTCTACCTTGTTGAAGCAGATGGCGCTGAAGAAGGCGTCCAGACCGATCCAGTGCGGCTCGGCCTTGCTGTCGCGAAAGCGGCTGTCGAGCTTTTCCAGCCCTTTCGGGGCATAGGCATTGAGCATCTGTTGCTGATCGAGCTGCATCAGGCTGGTAGCCGCCAGTCCCCATACCACGTCTGCCTTGGGCTGGGCTTTTTCTGCCAGCAGGCGGGCGGTGACCACGCCGGTGGAGTCACGCACCCACTTGATGTTGATGTCCGGATGCTGGCGCTCGAACGCGGTTTTCAGCTCGCTGAGCTGCTCCGGTTCGAAGGCGGTGTAGACGGTGAGATCGGTTGCGGCCAGTGCCGGGGCTGTCGTGGCAGCCAACACGGCGGCGGCCAGCAGATGGGTTCCCTGTTTCATCCTCTTCTCCATATAAGTTGGCTTGGTATAAACCAGATTGGTCGAGAGAGAGGCTAGGGGATTTTTATGACGTGACCGTGACGGCCCCGTGACGTTTTGCCGTGTGCGATTTCCCGTTCCTGATTTGTTCGTGACTAATCCTGGGTATCCACCTCTATCTCCAGACTGTCGTGGCGCCAGTACTCCAGATCGAAGTCGAGCACCCGGCCGTGCTGATCGAAGTTGAGCCGCTCAAGGCGCAGGGCGGGCAGACCGGCGGTGGCCCCCAGCGCCTTGGCCACCTCGTCCGGCAGGGCCGTGGGGAAGAAGCGCACCTGCATGCGGGCGTAGTGAAGATCGTAATGGGCCTGATAGATCTCGGTCAGGCTGCCGTTGAGATCCAGCTCCAGCAGGCCGGGCACCCGCTCTGGCAGGCAATGGTTCTCGCAATAGCAGATGGCGCGCCCGTTGGCGTAGCGCAGCCGCTTGAGCAGAAACAGGCTGTCGAACGGCTTGAGCTGCAGCCGTGCCATCAGCGCCGGGGGCACCGCCTGGCGGCTTTTTTCCAGCAATTCGGTGCGCGGCTCGCCCCCTTGCTCCCGCACTATCTGGTGAAAGTTGGAGGTGCGTCTTGGGTTGAGGCGAAAGCGGGGCGGGGTGACGAACCAGCCCCGGCGATCCTCCCGATAGATAAGGCCGTTCGCCTCCAGCTGCACCAGAGCCTCGCGAATGGTGACCCTTGTGGTGCCATAGAGCTCCCCCAGCAGCCGCTCGGAGGGGAGCTTGTCGTTGGGGGTCAGGCCCCCCGCCAGGATCTGGTTGGCGAGGGCATCCTTGATCTGCAGGTATTGGGGTTTGCTCATGAAAATCCCTGGTTTTGCAATGAATTGTGCAATGGGTTGGGTACAGTACTGGTCATCTGCCCGGCCGTTAAACGGCGGCATCAACATACATTGGTAGATACCAGTTTGCCCCCTGTTGTTCAGGCTTCCTAGATTATCGCGATCCCGGCGCCGTAAATGAATTTTTTGTTGCACGTAGGGCTACCCCTTTGACCTTGGCGGGGCAGTTACCCACAATGCGCTCATTCTGGTATATACCAAAAGGAGCAACGTCATGACCCATATTCCTGCGGCCCCTGCCGCTGTCGATTACCTGCTGCTGACCCCGGGCCCCCTCTCGACCACAGCCACGGTGCGTGCCGCCATGCTGCAAGACAGTTGCACCTGGGATGCGGACTACAACCAGGGTGTGGTGGAGCCCATCCGCCGCGAGCTGGTGCGCCTCGCCACTGGCCCTGAATATCAAAGCGACTACAGCGCCGTGCTGCTGCAGGGGAGCGGCAGCTATGTGGTGGAGAGCGTACTGGGCTCGGCCATCGGCGCCGACGAGTGTCTGCTGATCATCAACAACGGTGCCTACGGTGCCCGCATGGGGGAGATGGCCCGCTGCCTTGGCCTGCGTCACCATGAGCTCGACTGCGGCGAGACAACCCGCCCCGAACCCGCTGCCATTGAGGCCATGCTGGCGCGCCACCCCGAGATCACCCATCTGGCCATGGTGCACTGCGAGACCACCACTGGCATGCTCAACCCGCTCGACGAGGTGGCTGCGCTCTGCCAGCGCCGCGGCATCCACCTGATCGTCGATGCCATGAGCAGCTTTGGCGGCATCCCCATCGACATGGGCCGCCTTGGCATCGAGTTTCTTATCAGCTCTGCCAACAAGTGCATCCAGGGGGTGCCGGGCTTTGGTTTCGTCATCGCCCGCCGCGTGGCGCTGATGGCCTGCGCAGGTCGCGCCCGCTCGGTCTCCCTCGACCTGCATGCCCAGTGGCAGACCATGGAGCAGCAGGGGGGCAAGTGGCGTTTTACTTCTCCCACCCACACAGTGCTGGCCTTTGCCCAGGCCCTGCGCGAGCTGGAAGAAGAGGGGGGCATCGCCGCCCGCCATCGGCGCTACCGCGAAAACCAGCGCACCCTGGTAGCGGGGATGGTCGCCCTCGGCTTTGCGCCGCTGCTGCCAGAAAAATGGCAATCCCCCATCATCACCGCCTTCTACTCTCCGGCCCACCCGGACTACCACTTTGCCGACTTCTACCAGCGGCTCAAGGGGCAGGGCTTTGTCATCTATCCGGGCAAGGTTTCCCAGGCCGATTGCTTTCGTATCGGCAATATCGGTGACGTGACCCCAGCGCGGGTGCGCGATCTGCTCGCCGCCATGGCCAGCGCCTGCTACTGGCAGGAGAACATGCGATGACCAGCATGCTGGCTCAGGGTCGCGAGCAGCGTGACCATAAGCTGCACGGCAGCGGCCGCGCCGACAGCGAAGGGGATATCAACCTTGGCGAGGGTCGGGCGCGCTGGTGGGCAGGTCAGAGCGAAGAGGTACAGGCCGGATTGGCGGAGGATAGCCGCTACTTTCTCCATCAGGCGCTCTCCACCCCCTGTCTCGATCTGCTTGAGGGGGCGCAGGGGAGCTGGTTGACCAGCGTATCTGGTGCGCGTTACCTCGATTTTCACGGCAACAGCGTCCATCAGCTGGGCCACGGTCACCCCAGGGTGGTGGCCGCGCTGCAGCAGCAACTCGCCGATCTGCCGTTTGTGCCCCGCCGCTACACCCATCGGGTCGCCATCGACTGCGCCCGCACCCTGGCCGAGCTGGCCCCCGGCGATCTCAACCGGGTGCTGTTCGCCCCCGGCGGCAGCGAAGTGGTGGGCATTGCCTTGAAACTCGCTCGCTTTATCACCGGCAACAGCAAGGTGGTGTCCCTGTGGGATGCCTTTCACGGCGCCTCCCTCGATGCCATCTCGGTCGGTGGCGAGGCCTGTTTTCGCGCCGGTATGGGCCCCTTGATGGCCGGAGTGGAGCGCATTCCTCCCCCCACCCGTTATCGCGGCGTCTGGTATCGCGGGGAGGGGGATGACCTGCACTACGCCGATTATCTGGAGTACGTCATCGAGAAGGAGGGGGGCATTGGCGCCTTTATCGCCGAGCCCATTCGCAGCACCGACGTGCAGGTGCCCTCGAAGGCTTATTGGCAGCGGGTGCGGGAGATCTGCGATCGCCACAAGGTGCTGCTGATCGTCGACGAGATCCCCAATGCCCTGGGTCGCACCGGCCACTGGTTCAGCTTCGAAGAGTTCGGCATCGAGCCCGATATCATCTGTCTTGGCAAGGGGTTGGGGGGTGGGGTGGTGCCGTTTGCCGCGCTCATCACCCGCGATCGTTTCAATCAGGCAGCGGCCATCTCGCTCGGTCACTACACCCACGAGAAGAGCCCCATCGGCTGCGCGGCGGCGCTCGCCACCATCGCCACCATCCGTGCAGAGGGGTTGCTGGAAAAAGCGCGGGAAGATGGCCGCTTTATGGAGTGCGAACTGGCAAAGCTTGCCGAGCGCCACCCGCTGATCGGCCAGGTACGCGGTATCGGCCTTCTGTGGGCCCTCGATCTGGTGGTCGATCACCAGAGTCGAGCTCGAAACAGCCAGGCCGCTGAGCGGCTGCTCTACCGCTGCCTGGAGCTCGGGCTCAGCTTCAAGGTTTCCCAGGGCAACGTCATCCAGCTCTCGCCCCCGCTCAATATCGCCCGCGCCGATCTGGTGCGCGCTATCGCCATTCTCGATCGCGCCCTCGGCGAGATCACGTCTTCACCGAAACAGGAAGATCACCATGACTGACTTGCAGATTGCCATCCACCCGACCACCGACGTAGAGGCGCTGATCCTCGACTGGGCCGGTACCGTCGTCGATTTCGGCTCCTTCGCCCCTACCTCCATCTTCGTCGAGGCCTTTGCTCGTGCCTATGACTTTTCTGTGACTCTGGATGAGGCGCGCCAGCCCATGGGGCTGGGCAAGTGGGATCATATCGCGGCGCTTGGCCGTCTGCCCTCGGTGGATGAACGCTGGCAGGCCCGCTTCGGCCACCCCATGAGCCACGCCGAGGTGGACCACCTCTATCACACCTTTATGCCGCTGCAGATTGCCGCGGTGACCCGCTTCGCCGCCCCCATCCCGGGTGTGTTGCCGGTGCTGGATGGGCTGCGAGCACAAGGGCTGCGCATCGGCTCCTGCTCGGGCTACCCCCGCCCGGTGATGGAGGCGCTGGTGCCAGCTGCGGCCGATCACGGCTATCGCCCGGATCACTGGGTCGCCACCGACGATCTCAAGGCGGGCGGCCGCCCCGGCCCCTGGATGGCACTGGCCAACGTGATTGAGCTCGGAGTGAGCGCGGTGCATCGCTGCATCAAGGTGGATGATGCCGTGCCGGGCATCAGCGAGGGGTTGAACGCGGGCATGTGGACGGTGGGCCTGTCGGTTTCCGGCAACGAGTTTGGTGCCACCTGGGAAGAGTTCGTCGCCATGAGCGAAGCCGAGATCGCCGCCCGGCGCGCACCGGCTGAGGCCAAACTGCGGGCGGCGGGGGCGCACTATGTGATTGATACCCTGGCCAACATCGCCCCGGTCATCGCCGATATCAACCGCCGTCTGGCGGCCGGCGAGCGACCATAAGCGGGCCTTGGCAAAAAACTTGGTATTGAAAAGCAACACGCCCCCGTATGGGGGCGTGTGTGTATCCAGCGTAAAGGGGAGGGGACGATAGGTGGCCGCAGAGGATGGCGGTTTATCTCCTGTCGCTCCCCCAATCTGACGGTCATCCCCCCATCATCCTCGCGGTCTGGATCGCCTGAATAAGGGCGGCGCGGTTGATGCGGGGGCGCTCCTCATCCAGCAGCTGTTGCCACAGGGCGATGGCTTCGCGGTAGCGGGCGTGCAGGAAGTGATCGGAGGCGAGCAGCATCAGGGCACTCACTTCCCCCTTGTCGAGCTCAAGTGCGGCATCGAGCAGGCGACGGGCCTCGGGCGTGAGCTGCTGGCCCGCCTGGTAGTAGCGCACAGTGGCCTGTGCGGCCAGGGTGGCGGCGCTGGCTCCCCCTTCGAGCAGCGCCAGTCGCTGGTAGGCAAGCCAGGCATTGTCGTATTCATCCCGATAGAGATAGAGCTGGCCGAGCGCCGCCCAGCTGTCGAGATCGGCGGGATTGGTCTGCAGCTTCTGATGCAGGGCCCCCAGCTCCTTGTCCTGCAGATCCCGGGGGCTCAGGCCCCCCAGGGGATCGGGGCGAGACAGATGCGCCTGCCACGCCTGATAGCGGCCTGTGCTGGCGTAAAAGCTCGCGATCCCTGCCAGCAGCAGAGCGCCAAGCAGCCAGATGTAGCGGGCATGGTGGGCTCTGGGGGCCAGGGCCAGCCGGGCCTTGAGCGCCAGCTCGGAGGTCGGGGTGGCATTGGCCAGATTGGCGGCGGTCAGCTCCCGATAGAGAGGAAGATCGGGGGAGAGCCCGGCTTGCTGCTCGGCCATGATCCGGCGGTTCAGCGCGCCGCGATGATCGACACTGGCGCGGCCTGTGTCGCCCTCAATGGCAATGGCTTGAGCCCCCTTGATCCTCAGGCGGCGGCCGAGCGTCAGCAGTGCCAGCCCCAGCAGCAGGGCAGGACCGCCCCACAGCAGCGCCGTGCTGGCCTTGAAGGGGGGATCGTAGCGCACGAAGTCGCCAAAACGGCGGGTCATGCGGGCTATCACCTCTTTATCGCTCTGCCCCTCGTCGACCCAGCGGTAGACCTCGAGGCGCAGATCCCGCGCGATGGGGGAGTTGGACTCCACCAGATTCTGGTTCTGACACTGGGGGCAGCGCAGGGCGCGGGCGAGCTCCTGGGCGCGGGTCTGCCGCTCGGGGTGGCGAAACTCATAGGTATCGACCCCGCTGGCAAACGAGCTCGCACTCAGGCACATGCCGAGGAGCAGCAGGGCAGCGGCAAGAGGACGGCACGTCATGACTGTGTCTCCCGGGTCGATGGGGCAGGCCCGGCAGCCTTTATTTGCGCGTTGGCGCGGGCCTGGTCGAGCAGGGGCACAAACTGGCGCTGCCAGATCTCCTGGGTGAGCAGACCCGTGTGGCGGGTGAGCAGGGTGCCGTCGGCATCGAACAGATAGGTCTCCGGCGTACCATAGACGCCGAGCTCCAGGGCCAGCTTGCCGTCCGGGTCGGCCAGCACGGCGCGATAGGGGTTGCCCGCCTCCATCAGCCAGGCACGGGCCGCATTCCCCTTGTCCCGATAGTTGAGGCCGTAGAGGGGCACAGCGCGTGCCAGCTCGCCCAGCAACGGATGCTCGGTGCGGCAGTTGGGGCACCAGCTGGCCCAGACATTGAGCACAAAGGGCTCCCCTTTCAGGCTGGCGGTGTCAATGGCCGCCCCTCCCAGCAAGTTCTCACTTTGCCAGGCCGGCAGGGTGCGGCCCAGGGTAGCCTCATCCTGGCTGTAGGGGTTGTTGCCAAGACCGAGCAGGAGCAGGGCGCCGAGGCCCAGAGTCAGGATCAGGGGCAGAAAGAGGAGCAGGCGGGATCTCATAGGGACTCCTGTTCGAGACGGGGGCGAGGCGAGGTAGCCGCAGCCGGGCGAGAGGCTAGCAGGGGACGGCGAGCGAGCAGGCGCAGGGCGCCACCCGCCATCATCAACATGCCCCCCAGCCAGATCCAGCGTACCAGCGGCTTGTAGTGCAGGCGCATGGCGTAGGCGTGTGGCCCCATCTTCTCGCCAAGCACCACATAGAGATCGCCAAACAGCCCCCACGCGATGCCGGGCTCGTTCATGTTCATGGTGCGCACGCTGTAGTGGCGCCGCTCCGGCATCAGGCGTGCCACCTCCTGGCCCCCCTTGTGCACGCTCAGGGTGATGCGCTCGGCGGTGTAGTTGGGGCCGAGCAGCGGCTCGCTCCCCTCATAGCGAAACTCATAGGCACCGAGCCGGTAGGGCTTGCCTACTTCAAGCACAGTGCCACCCTCCTGGCTGTAGTGGCTCACCTGAGCGATGCCGAGGGCGCACACCGCCACCCCGAGGTGGGCGAGCAGGCTACCCAGCCGACTGGCCCTTCCATGTCCTTGTCTGAACGAGAAGTTCATCAGCAGGCTGGCCACCAGCCAGAGACTCAGCACGTTGGCGACCAGTCCCATCCAGCTCAAGGGGCCGAACTCCCGATAGGCGAGGGTCAAGAGCCCCCCGCCCAGCAGGCCAAAGAGCGGCGGCAGCCAGCGGGTAAGGCGGGTGTCAATACTCAAGCCTTGCCAGCGCAGGCGCGGGATCCGGGTCATCAAGGCCATCAGCAGCAGGGCCAGCGGCACGAAGATGGTGTTGAAGTAGGGAGCGCCCACCGAGAGGGATCCCAGATGGAGGGACTTGAACACCATGGGGTAGAAGGTGCCGAGCAGCACGCTGGCGCAGGCCACGCAGAGCAGCAGGATGGCGGCGCCGAGCAGCCCCTCCTTGGACAGTAAGCCAAAGCGGGCGTAGGGGGCGCGGGTGTCGGCCCGCAGGGCAAACAGGGTCAACGCTGTTGTGAGCAGCAGGCCGAGCAGCAGCAACAGGGTGAGACCGCGATCCGGATCCACCGCAAAGGCGTGCACCGAGGTGAGCACGCCGGAGCGCACCACGAAGGTGCCGAGCAGGCTCAGGGAGAAGGTGAAAATGGAGAGCAGCAGCACGGCGTGACCGTAGGCGCCGCGCTTCTCGCATACCACCAGGGCGTGCAAGAGGGCTGTGCCGAGCAGCCAGGGCAGCAGGGAGGCGTTTTCCACCGGATCCCAGAACCACCAGCCGCCCCAGCCGAGCTCGTAGTAGGCCCACCAGGAGCCGAGCACGATACCGGCGGTGAGAAACACCCAGGAGCCGAGCGCCCAGGGGCGGCTCCAGTGGGCCACGGCCCCGTCGAGCCGGCCCGAGTGCAGCGCCGCCATGGCAAAAGCGAAGTTGACCGCAAAACCGACGTAACCCAGATAGAGCAGCGGCGGGTGCAGGATCAGGCCGATATCCTGCAGCATGGGGTTGAGGTCGCGCCCCTCCTGCGGCCCCGGAAAAATCCGATCGAAGGGGCTGGAGAAAACCAGGGTGTAGAGGGCAAAGCCTCCCACAATCAGTCCCATAATGGCCAGTACCCGCACCAGGATCAGCGGGTCGACCCGCCTGGAGCACAGCGCTACCAGCGCCCCCCACAGGGCCAGCGCGAAGACGAAGAAGAGCATGGAGCCCTCGTGGCCGCCCCATACCGCCGCTATCTTGTAGCCCAGGGGCAGGGCGCTGTTGGCGTGCTGGGCCACATAGGTCAGGGTGAAGTCATTCTGGGCAAAGCAGATCCCGAGCAGCACCAGGGAAGCGCCAAGCAGGGCGGCATTGAGCAGTGCCAATGGCCTGGCACAGCCGAGCAAGGGGGGGGAGGCGAGCCGCAGCCCGAGCCAGGGCAGTAACCCCTGCATCAGGGAGAGCAGGGTTGCCAGCAACAGTGAGAGATAGCCGAACTCCGCCAGCACACAACCTCCAGGTTCACTCTTCGATGTCATTCATGTCATGGCACACACGCCGCGTCGTCTCCCGTTTGGCGGGGGCTCGGCAGGCAGCGGGTGTGGCATCACCAGAAATCCATTGGGCCAACAACAAACCAGCGCCAGTCGCCCGAGGGGCGGCTGGCGCTGGTGATCATACCTTTAAACAACCGTCATCTGGCCGGCATAAAGCACGAAGTAGCGCAGCAGCAGGATCCCCACCAGGGTCAGGCTGCACACCAGCACCAGATGGCCGCTCTTCTCTCGCAGGGGAGCCGGGGTCAGGAAGGCGATCAGCTGGGGCAACACCATGCCGATACCCACCACCCCTACCCAGAACACCTGGGCCCAGAAACCGCTGCCGATGGCGGCCCACATGGCCACCTCTTTCTGGCCGCCACCGAAGTAGAGGCCGGTAAAGAAGCAGACCAGCAGCAGGATCTCTACCGCCAGCATGGGACGCTCGAAGCGGTGCACGAAGCTGACCCCCTGGCTGTGGTGGTTCTCCTTGAACAGGGTCACCGCCAGCAAGATGGTAGAGGCGATGCCCGAGCTGATGCCCGAGACCAGAAACAGCACCGGCAATACCGGGTTGTTCAGCAGCGGATAGGTCTTGAGCGCCGAGAGCAGGAAGCCGGTATAGGCCCCGAGCAGCACCGCCAGCAGCAGCAGGACGGGGGCCAGCAGCCGCTCAAGGCGGGCGAGCCAGGCGATCAGGCTATCCACAAAGGCGAACTTATCCTGAAACCACCGGACGCGCAGCCCCTCGATCTCGCTTCTGAACACCACTGCCAGCCAGGCGAACAGCACTGCCATATAGAGCTGGAACAGCATGACCCCCATCGACATCACGGAGTCGAACTGGTAGTGGAACATCAGCTTCCAGAAGGTCCAGGGACGGGCCAGGTGGAAGATGAGGATCAACAAGCCCAGGATCACGCTCGCGGGTGCCAGGATGGCGGTCGCCTTGATGATACCGCTCTCGCTGCCAGCCCCCTTGCGGCGCAGCAGCACAGCCAGGGTGGCGGCCCCGGCGGAGATGCCGAGCAGGAACAGGTAGATGGCGATCGGCCAGTTCCAAACGAGAGAAGGGAAGTGAAATGCCTCTTGCATCGTCATGACTTTATCTCCCCTTTGGGCACGCGGTACATCTTGGGCGAGGTGCCGAGCGCCTGCTTGTAGCGATAGGTGGTCTCCTTCACCAGCCGTTGGGAGAGCGGACTGTTGGGATCATCCAGGTTGCCAAACACCAGCGCCCTGGTGGGGCAGGATTCCACGCAGGCCGGCTCCTTGCCCTGGGCCAGGTTGGTCTTGCGGCAAAAGTCGCACTTGTCGGCGACCCGGGTGACCGGGTTGATGAAGCGCACCTGATAGGGGCAGGCGGCCAGGCAATACATGCAGCCGACGCACAGATCCGGGTTCACATCGACGATGCCATCCTCCATACGGATATGGGAGGCGCCAGTCGGGCAGACGTGGACGCAAGGGGCGTTGTCGCAGTGCTGGCAGGACTTGCGAAAGAAGTGGTACTCGGCGTCGGGATACTCTCCAACGGGGCCGGAGCGGATGATCTCGAGGCGCGAGACCCCCTCCGGCACCTGATTCACTTCCCGGCAGGCGTCCATGCAGGCGGTGCAGCCGATGCAGGCCTGCTCATCATGCAGCATGCCGTAGCGCACCCCGTCGATGGTCTGGGTGTGGGCGAGGGAGCTGGCGAGCGAGCGGGTCGGCCCCGTCATCATGATGAGGGCCCCGGCGCTCATCCCCGCCATGAATTGACGGCGAGAGCAGCTCATGATGCCTCCTTGCCCGGGGCCACTTTGGCCTGGTTTGCCTCGACCTTGGCCTTGGCCGCCTCATGCTGTTTGCTGTGGCAGTCGACGCAGAGCTTGATGCGGGATTTTTCCGGGATCCCCACCATGGGTTCTTTGGCCGGGTGCAGAGCGTGGCAGCTGGTGCAGGTGAGCTTGGTGGCGTGCACGTCGTGGGCCCAAAGCGCCTCGCGCAGGGGCTTGGGTTCGTGGCAGCTCATGCAGACGCTGTTCTGCTCCACGATGGGGTACGCCTCGGTGCTCTTCTTGTCGCTAAAGCTGTTGCTAAAGCGCATCACATCCTTGACCCCTTCCCTGTGTTTGGGCGAGGGCTGGCCGTGACAGTTGGTACAGGTCACCGGTTTGAGGTTGTTGGGATTGGTCGCCTTGCCATGCTTGCCGTGCATGACGTCGTCCTGATCCTTGTGGCAGTCGGTACAGGCCTTGTCGGCGCTGCGCAAGAATTCCACCTCGTGGGTGGGGGGCACGGCAGCGGGAGCGGTTGTCTGCTCGGCGGCCTGGCCCTGTACGCTGGTCAGCAGCATGGCCGCCATCAGCATCAGTCGTAAGAAATCCATCGTCAAATCACCCATATGAAGCCTCCATCCTGCTGCGGGCCCGACCGGCGGGCCCGCAGCCATCGGTTACTGTGCCAGCCGGCCGGCCGCTTTGGCCTCGGCATCCCAGGCGGGAACAGTGGTCTTGAGGAACTGGGCCTTGTCGCTGTTGAACTGCTTCATGTCCATGCCAAGGGCGGCCTGGGCCTTCTCCTTGGTGGAGATGTCAGGAATGGCGATCTCCTGGCTGATCCCCTTGGCGGCCAGGAGGCGTGCCAGCTTGGTGCGGGCGTCGGCGGCCTTGTCGAGGGCACTGCCCAGGACCTTGAGGGCCACTTCCGGGGCATGCATCTGTACCCCGTGGGAGGCGATGGCATAGTCCCAGCGCCACTGGGCGTGACGGATGTCTTGCAGGATATCTTTCATCTCGGCGTCGGTTGCACCGGCATCCCAGGCGGCCTTGGCTTCAAAGTGGGCGCGTACCAGCTGCTTCTCGACTTTCAGCTTGGTCTCGACAACGGCGTCTTTGCGCTGCTTGACGATGCCTTGCAGCATCTCCTTGCTCTGGGTGTGGCAGTTGCGGCAGGTCTGCTCGAAGCGATCAAACGGGTTGCCAATCTTGTGATCCGTGTAGACCTTGCCCTGTTCGTTTTGCACCTTGGGCATGTGGCAGTCGACGCAGGCCACATTGTTCTGGCCGTGAATGCCGGCGCGCCAGGTTTCGTACTCGGGGTGCTGGGCCTTGAGCATGGGGGTCTTGGAGACGGCGTGGGTCCAGTCGGAGAAGCCCAGTTCGTCGTAGTAGGCCTCCATCTGCTCGACCGAGGTGCCATCATCCCAGGGGAATTTCACCGCCTTGGTGGGGCCGGTGAAGTAGTACTCCACGTGGCACTGACCGCACACCTGGGATTGCTGATCGAAGCGGCCCTGCTCCTTGAACGGCTTGCCGATGGCGGTCATGGCCCGATCGGCATAGGGACGGGAGAGGTGCAGGGCAGGCTTGCCCTCCTTGAACTCTTTCGAGGCGGTGTCATGGCAGTCGGCGCAGCCGATGGTGTTGACGATTTCCGGGCCGCCCTTGGCCCACATCCCCTTGAAGTAACCATCCTCGCCTTGCTCGTCGATCACCCGTGCCACGTCCGGGCTCTTGCAGCTCCAGCAAGCCATGGGCAGGGGGCCATCTTCGGCGGTTTTCGGGGCACCGGTGCGCAGGGTCTCGCGCACGTCGGTCAGGGCATAGAAGTGACCGCGGGGCTTGTTGTAATCCTTGGCAAAGGCGTAGCCGGCCCAGAGCACCACCATGTTGGGATCCTCGGCCAGGGCGTCGCTGCGCTCCTTGCTGTCGCTGGTGGCTTTCCAACTGCTGAACTGATCGGCGTGATCCTTGGCAAACAGTTCGTTGCGTGCCTCTATCTTGCCTTTGGTGCTCTCTTCGGCCTGAGCCCAGCTGCTGCCAAGCAGACCGGTCAGTAGCAGGGCGGCGAGCCCCAGCCTGGTTTGTTTGTTATGTGAACCCACGATCATCACTCCCAGATAAATGTCTTGGTGCGGTCTGACCCGTTCCATCTTGTTGCGTGGACATCAACACCCGCAGGGCGCGGGAGTGGGCAGACCAATCTCTTGTTGACGGTGAATAAACCGATTTTTTATGCGATTGCTCGCCGAATACATTACCAAATAGGTATAGGCAATGATGATTTATCGGGAGTGGGTTTGCGCTAGATCAATCGTCGCGGGAGGCAATCGGTCGAAATGAGATCTCGGTTAAATTTTTGCTGGAAACTCCATGGCTTGTCAGGGGGTTACCCGCTCTGGTGGTGAAGGCACAAGGGCCGATCAGGGGCACTCGTTTTCTGAGTCACACGACTCCAATGTGTCTTTGACACTCATGCCTGGTTGGAGCGCCAATCTCCGCTCGTGGTTTATTTATTCATTTTTAGGTAGATGAGACCCGAGTTGGCCATGGTGGAGACGGGTTGAAACAGCACTATCTTCAAGCATTGGACGCCTGGAATCTGGCCAATCTGACGACAAATATGATCGCATGGCAATGAACAGTTCAGTCAGTAATGGCGCGCTAAATGTGTCATTTGAGACCCGCATGGTGGTTCAAGGTCCCTCATATGCACAACATAGTAAGTAACGGCCATTTTTTAGGGGTTTATGTCGAAAATAGTGAAAAGAAGCGTGATGGCGATTGCTTTATGATCGCTCACCAGATGAGCACCCTGTTAACACCCGTGTGCTTGATTCCATTCTTGCCGGAGGTGGTATGGCAGAGTTGCAAATTGAAAAATCCACGGTGATCGCTCGAGTCGAGGGCCCCGCGTTTGTCATCAGTGCAGATGGTTCTGTCACACCAGCCAAGGCCGGGATGGCGCTGGTTCCCGGTGATCGCCTGCAAACGGCGCAAGGGGCGCAGGTCGAGATGGCCGACCCCGAAGTGCCAGCAGAGCCTGAGGCACAGGCCAGTGCCGACGCCGCCGCAGTCAATGGCAACGAGCAGCCGCTGGATCCGGATCTCGCTTCGTTGCAAGAGGCCATTCGTCAGGGGATAGACCCGACGCAACAGTTTCAGGAGACGGCCGCGGGCAATGCCGCCGCAGGGGCTGGCAACGCAGGTGGGGTTGCCGGCTCCAGCCAGGGTGGCTTCGTCATCGTCGATCGCATCAATGATGCCACCCTGGCCGAGGCCGGATTCGATACGGATCATGGGGCCAGTATTGCGACCGATGAGCTGCTTTTTTCCGAGGCGCGCGATTTCTTCGCGGCCATCACCATCACAGAACCCCAGACCGACGACAACATCATCAACGGCGCCGAGGCGACCGGGGTCATCATCCGCGGTACGGTGGACGACGTAGAGGTCGGCCAGCCGGTGACCGTGACCCTGACTGATCAGGCGGGTAACTCGCTGACGGTGACCACGGTTGTACTGCCCGGGTTGGTCTGGGAGGCCAACTTTGGCGATCTGACCGGCAAGCTGGTGGATGGCCCGCTCACCATACAGGCGGACACCCAGGATGTATCGGGCAACCGTGCCAGCGATCTCGGCCAGACTCTGCTCGATACCATCACCACCATTACCCTGGATCTGGCGGACGAGAGTGACACGGGCGCCAGCCAGACCGACGATCTGACTCGCGACAATACGCCACTGTTGCAAGGCAAGGGGGAGCCCGGCGCTACCGTGACTCTCTCTCTTGGCGGCAATGTACTCACCGTGCTGACAGTAGATGCGGCGGGCAACTGGCAGTACCAGATCCCCAATACTCTGGCCGATGGCGAGCATACCTTTGAGGTCAATGCGGTGGACATCGCCGGCAACCGGGCCAGCGATACCCTGACCGTGACCGTCGACACCCGGGCCGGCATCGATATCGACGATCTCGACACGGGGCTTATTCTGGGTCAGGGCGGTGTCACCCTGAGCGGAACCACCACGGAAGTGGAAGCCGGTCAAAGCGTCACCATCACCCTCATCGGCCAGAGTGGCGAGACGCTTTTGAGCGGCAGCGCCCTGGTGGACAGTGACGGGCGCTGGCAACTCGCGGGCTTGGATCTCTCCGGCATTACCGGATCCTATGAGGTGCGCGCCGAGGTGACCGATCTGGCGGGAAACCGGGTGATAGATGGTGCTCCCCTTATCGGGCAGAGCGATACCCTGACTCTTTCCGAGGCGGAACTGGCCAAAGGGCCCGTCAGCGCCACCGGCTCCCTGCATACCGGCGCCGGCCTGGATGGCAACCTGCAGGTCGGGTTTGCCGTCGGTCAGAGCGCCCTTGAGGGACTTGGCCTCAGCAGCCATGGCTCACCCCTGAGCTATCAGACCAGCGGCCAGACCCTCACGGCCAGTGCCGCCGGGGTCACCGTCTTTACTCTGACGTTGGCCAATGACGGCAGCTATCGCATCGTCTGGAACCAGAGCCTGGATCACGGCCAGGACAACCTGAGCCTGCCTTTCAACCTCGAGTATCGCGACAGCGACGGGGATCTGGTTCGCGCCACCCTTGATGTCAATCTGGTGGACAGCACGCCCCCCGATTTTACCCTGCCATCCATCACCCTGACCGAGGATGCCTTTACCGACGCCGGGGCCGTGGTGGGGCAGAGCCACTTTGTGGTTGGTCACCAGGCCGACCCCCTGCTGGCGGACTCTGTCATCTTCGCCAATCAGGGCGATACCCTGACGCGCCTCAACGGCAGCGGCATGAGCAGCGACGGCCATGCTCTCACCTTTGAATTTTCCGGGGATCGCCTGCTGACCGGCTACTACCTGGATGGCAATGGCAAGCGGGTCGAGGTGCTCAAGGCCGAGCTGAGCGCCAGTCAGTCCGGCAGCGATGTCGATGGCACTGTGACCGTCTCCCTGACCGACCCGCTGGATCATCAGGGGAGCGATGCGCTCTCATTGGGGCTCACCGTGTCGGCCAAAGAGATAGATGGGGACGAGACCCGCGCCGATCTGGTAGTGACCGTCAACGATGGTGTCGACCCGAGTCTTGGCATCGACAGTGGTGTGACGCTGCAAGAGGGGTCGGCAGGTCAGACTCTGGATGGTCAGCTGCCGGTCAATGTGGGCAGCGATCGCCTGGTGTCCCTCAACTTCGAGGCAAGCCAACCCAGGCTCGACGGCCTCACCAGCGGCGGCAAGCCGACCAGTTACCAGGTGAGCGGCAACGTTATTACCCTCTTCGATGCGGGGGGCAAGAGCATATTGACCGTTACCCTGGATCTCGATGGCAAGTACCATCTCACGCTCGATGGCGTGCTGGATCAGCCGGTGGGTACCAACAGCGTCAACCTGGGATTGCAGGTGCAGGGCAGCGACTTTGACGGAGACAAGAGCAACCTCGGCACCCTCAATATTCATATCACGGATGGTGTGTTGCCCCTGGTCGATCCGGTCACCCTGACCTTGACGGAAGACAGCGACTGGAGCGCGGCCCAGACCCTTTCGGGGGATCTCAATATCACTGCGGGCAGCGATCCGCTCAGCAGCATTACCTTCGATGCCAGCCAGCCCGGGCTGCAGGGGTTGACCTCCGGCAAGCAGAGTGTGGCCGTTACGGTGGCCGATCACCTTATCGAAGGGCGCACGCCGGATGGCCAGCTGGTGTTCACCCTCACTCTTGGCAACGACGGCAAATATAACTTCACCCTCCATCAGCCGCTCGATCAGGGTAGTGCTGACAGCCTGCTTAAAGCCGCGTTTACCCTGCTCGACAGCGACGGTGATACCGTCTCCTCCAGCTTGAGCGTCGCCATCGGTGACGGGGCCAATCCGGTCATCAGCGCCGTGACCGGCACCGCCATCACAGAGATGGCGCAAGGGGAGGCCGCCGCCGTCAGCACCATGAGCTTTACCGTAAGCCATGGCTCAGATGCGCTTGATGCGAGCAGCCTGAAGTTCGACCTCTCGGCGATCCAGAGCACTTTGGATGGCAAGTACAGCAGCCACGGCAGTCCAGTCACCTTCACCCTGGATGCCAACGGCGATCTGGTGGGCACCAGTGCGGACGGTCGCGAGGTATTGCGGGCCGAGCTCGATCTGGTGGAGAACAATGGCAACTGGAGCGTCACCAGCAAAGTCACCCTGAGCGGCGAGCTGGATCATCAGGGCAACGAGTCGTTGGATCTGCCGCTGGCGGTGACGCTCACGGATAAAGATGGCGACAGGGTCTCTACCCAGTTGCCACTGGTCATCAAGGATGGTGGTGCCCCCGCCTTTGTCGCGGGTAGCGGCGTCAGCCTGGATGAGGGCAACCTCGATGGTCACAATCCTCTCACCGGCACGGGCCAGTTTCAGATCAGCGCCGGTTCGGATCGGGTGAGCGAGGTGTCGTTTGCCGATCCTTCCGAACAACCGGCGTTGACAGCCCTGGGTCAGCCGGTGAAATACGAACTGGTGGATGGGGATCCTGCCATCCCGGGCAGTCAGATCCTTAAGGGTTATGTGGAGGTGGCTGGTCAGCGCATTGAGGTGTTGCAGGTGGAACTGGTTGGCAAGCTCGACAACGCCACTAGCAACGGTTTCGACTACAAGGTGACCCTGTTCGAAGGGGTACATCAGAGCGGTGGCAACGCCACCGAGCTGCCATTCAAGGTCAATGTCATTGATAGCGACAAGGGATCTGGCAACAACGACAGCACCACGGGCACCCTCAACGTCACCATTGCGGAAGGGGACAATCCAACCCTGAATCTCACCGGCGTGACTCTGAGCGAGGGGCGCTTCGATGGTGCCGCCAGCAACCAGACCGGCGACGATCAACATGCCAGCGGGACCCTGACCATCAAGGCGGATTCCGATCCCGTGACGGATGTGCGGCTGACGCTCGCTGGCCAGGTGGTGGATGCGAGCGGCAAGGCCATGACCCACAACGGGGAGACGCTCACCTGGCAAGAGGTGCCGGGCAGCAACGGCCACAGCTTCCAGGCGGTCACCGCCAGCGGCTCCCTGGTGCTGAGCGTGACCCTGCCGAGCGTGCCGGGGCGCATCGAAGCCCATACCGAGGCTACCCTGGCGTATCAGGTGACGGTCCATACCAGCCTGGATCACAAGACGAGCGACACTCTCAATCTGACCCTGCCGGTACAGGTCACCGACAGCGATGGCTCGGTGATCACCGGCAGCACCACCGCCGTGATCACCGATGCCGCCGATCCCGTCATTAGCGCCATTGAGGGGGTGACCGTCAAGGAGTCGGATCTCAACGGGGGGAGTGGCCAGCATGGGGGCACCAGCCCGTCAGGCACGGGAGAGGTTGCCATCGGCCAAGTGACGATCGCCGCCGGGAGTGACAGGGTTGCCTCCCTGCAACTGGATGTGGCCCGCTTCAACGCCCTCAATACCCTCACGTCGGGGGGCAAGGCGGTCACCCTGGGCGCAGACAGCCAGCCGGGTGTCTACCTTGGCAAGGACAGCGCAGGCAAGCTCATCTTCAAGCTGACCCTGGATGTGTCCGGCCGCTACACCTTCGAGCTCACCGGCAATCTGGATCACAGTGTCCAGGGCAAGGATCTGCTGGATATCCAGCTGCCATTGCAGGCGCGGGACAGTGACGGGGACCTCAGTGCCGAAGTGATTGGCCATGTGAGCGTGCAGGACGATGTTCCCGTGGCCGTGGATGCGAGCAAGACCCTGTATGAAGGTGCGAAAGTGACCGGCGATCTTCTGGCCCCCGCCAGTGAGGGGGCGGACGATGCGGTGGTGAGATCGGTGACCATCAATGGCACCGAACACCCCATCGCCGCCAGCGGTAACACCACCATTGCGGTTACCGACAGTACGGGGCAAATCATCGGTACCCTGGTGATCAAGGCTGAGGGTAACTACAGCTTCACTGCGAAATCCGGCATCGATCACAGCAACAGTACCCTGGTGCAGCAGATAGCGTTCCATCTGGTGGATGGGGATGGGGACACCGATGATGGGGTATTGACCCTGACCATCAAGGACGAGGCTGGCAAGCTCACCGTGAGCGCGGTCACCGGCCAGGAGGATGCTGGGGCGAGCGATCCGGGCCAGGGGATCTCCATCAACATGGCGCTCGATATCGGCGATTTTGATAGGGGCGAACATGTGGAGCAGTTGCTTATCCAGGCGCCTGCCAATGCCCAGGGCACCTTCTATTTTAACGGCGTCGCACTGACCACTATCACCCAGGGTGGCAAGACCTGGTATCAGGTGCCGCCCGCGGCCATGGTGGTGGTGGCCAACACCGATGACAAGTTCCAGCTCACCGGTGTCACCTTCGTGCCAAACCACGACTACTCGAGCTACAACAACGGAGGCAGTCCGTTGAGTTTCCCGGTCAAGTTGCAGGTAGGTGTCACTGAGGGGAGCAAGCCTCCGGTGCTAAACGGCAACCTAGACATCACGGTACAGGGCATTGCCGACAAGCCGGTATGGGATGGCAGTAGCGACAAGCATTACAGCATCAATGAGGATGACAGTGGCGTTGCTCTCAACGTGCATGCCAACCTCACCGACATCGATGGCTCCGAGACCCTGAGCTACCAGATCGAGTGGGCCTCCGGCCAAGGGGCTCTGACCCTGAACGGTAAGGTGCTCACTCCGGGGGCGAATGGCCTCTATACGGTGGCCGGTGGCGACATCAACAAGGTGACCGTGGTGCCCGGTAAGGACTACAGCGGTGACATCAAGCTGGTGGTGACCCCGGTGAGCACGGAGAAGACCCCGGTGGTGACCGGCAAGGAGACGGCCCTCGGCGATCCGCTGGAGGTGGTGATCAACGTCAATCCGCTCGCCGATGACGCCAAGCTGACCGTGCGCGAGATCCAGGGCAAGGAAGACACCCAGCTCAACCTTGGTAGCAAGATAGTGCTCGGCCATCTGGGGGACACAACCGATGGCTCCGAGCAGCTGTTTGTGCGTATCAGCGGCCTGCCCGCCGGTGCCACCCTGCTGCTGGGCGGGGTAGTGGTGACCCTGGATGCGAATGGTTACTACGAGGTGCCCTACGATCGCATCAATGACCTCAAGCTGTTGCCGCCAAAAAACAGCAACGTCGATTTTGATCTGACCATCAAGGGGGTGGTGAAGGACACCGCCACCCTGACCGATGCCAACGGCCAGACCCATACCGTGGTGAACGAGAAGGAGACCGGTAGCCAGAGCCTGCACGTGGATCTGGTCGGGGTCGTGGATAAACCGCATTTTGATCTCAATACCACGGACTGGACCCAGGAGGGCGACGGCTACACCATCACCATCAAGGAAGATGGCCGGGCGCCGCTCGACTTCCGGCTGGAGTCAGGGGAGAAGGTCGACACGCCGCTGGACACCTCGGAGACCCTCAACCTGGTGCTGGAAGGCTTGCCGGCCGGGGCCAAGGTGTTTGACGGCAGCGGCAAGGAGCTGACCCTGACCTTTGCCGGGCTCGATGGCCAGGGCAATCCCCTCTATCAGGTGAATGTGTCATCCCTTGGCAATCTGCAGATCCAGCCGCCTCCCAACAGCACCGCCGATATACACCTTATCGGTCATGTGGTAGTGACCGAGAATGACGGGGATCACAAGCGCTTCGATGTGCCGCTCACCATCAAGGTGGAGCCCGAGATCGATGCCGGCGACTATGCCAAGACCAGCCATGGTCTGGAAGATGAGTTTGTGGTGCTGAACTGGCATCCGGACCTGAGCGACAGCGCCGAGCATGTCACTCACCTCAGCCTTTCCGGCATCGAACCCGGTTATGAAATCTGGATCCGGGTCGGGGGAGTGGATACCCAGTTAACCGTGAACGGTGGTGCCGTGGACTTGAGCGACGCCGACCTGCAGAACCTGCTCAATGGCGGCCAGCTGTTGGTCAAACCCCCCGAAGACAGCGACAGGGACACCCGCATCCAGAGCCATGTCACCATCACCCAGCATGATGTGGACTCCAGTGCCACGGCCCAGAAGGTGATCGATGGCACCCTGCACGTGGATATTCGGGCTGTGGTGGAGCCCGATGGCCAGCTGGTACAAACCGGCCAGCTGGATAGCCAGGACGGGCATGATATCCCGCTCAAGGACGTGTTCACCTTCGAGGATCTCGATCCCAGCAGCAGTGAGGTCATCGACTATCTGGTCATCAGCGACTTGCCGCCGGGCTTTGTGGTGGTGGGGGGCATCAGCGATGGCAAGGGCAACTGGACAGTGCCGAACAGCGCTCTTGGCAGCTATGCGCTGCACGCGCCGGACGGTTTTACCGGTACCGTCACCTTCAAGGTCAGCGCCAGGGTGATCGATCTTGGCGACAACGGCGAGGGGGATATCAGTGTGCCTGTGTACCGGGAGCTCAACACCAGCGCCGAGTTCCATGTCGCGAGCAACGGCAGTCAGGTGGCCGCGACTATCGATTTTGACAACACCAAACCCATCACGGGTGTCGAAGACCACAGCGTCGATTTTGGCGCCCAGCTGAGGCAACTGGCGACCCTGGGCAACACGGACAACGGCGATGACGAGCTCAGCATCGTCATCACCGGCTTGCCAGCCGGCGTCAATGTGCAGGGGCTCACCTTTGACTTTGTCAACGGCGAGTATCTGATCAAATTACCTAATGGCCTGAGCGATCTTGACAGCCTGACCCTGACCCTGCCAGAGGACTACGCCGGTGATGGCCTGCATTTCAATGTGCGGTTGGTCAACACGGATACGGTGAGTGGCGACACCAAGGTGGTGGAGAAGGACGTGTCGCTCTCCATCACCCCCGAGGTGGACGTCAACGGTGGTCGTGATGGCATGCCGAGCCTGCAGCTGGATGTGAAGGATGTGAACGGCGACGGCCAGCCGGACAATCTGGAAGACACCGAGATCCACCTCGATCTTTCGGTGAAACTCGCCGATATCAGCCCTTCGGTGACCGATGGCGGTCTCGAGACGGTGGAGCGGGTGACCGTGACCGTCGATGCCAGGTACGGCCACTTCCTCGATGGCAACGGCAATTCCGTCCAGTCGCTGGTGGTGGATGCCAATGGTCTCAAGGAGCTGGTGTTTGTGCCCAAAGAGCACTTCAGCGGTCAGGTGCCGCTCGTGGTGACGGTGGATATTCTCGACACCGCCACCACGGGCACGGATCGCGGCAGCTGGAGTGGCCAGGTGAATTTCGAGGTCAAGCCGGTCAATGATCCGGCGGCGCTCACCGTGCACGACGTGACAGGTGATGAGGATGGCAGCGTCAGCCTCGCAGGCTTCGATGCCGCCCTGGTGGACAACGACGGCTCCGAGCAGATAGTGGCGCTGCAGATAAAAGGGGTGCCCGATGGCTTCACCCTCTCGGCCCCCGCGGTCAACAATGGCGGCGGCGTCTGGCAGGTGCCGGTGGGCACAGATTTCGCCAAACTGACCCTGATCCCGCCAGCGGATTTCAGCGGCAGCGTGGATCTCACCCTGAGCGCCTTTACCCTGGATCAGGGGCTCACTCTGCCCCTTGAAACCCGCGGCAGCTTCACCGTCACTGTCAACCCGGTGGGGGATCCCATCGTTGCCGATATTCAGGACAAGGCGAGCGGTACGGAGGGGGACGTGATCACCCTGAACCTGGGTCTGGAGACCCGGGATACCCAGGCCACCGGTGGCAGTGCCGGCAATGTGCACGAAAACGGGACGGAGCAGGTACGCGTGACTATCGAAGGGGTCCCCGATGGAGCAGAGGTGCGTCTGCCAAACGGGATCGCCGGCACGGTGGTGGATCTCGGGGGCGGCGTCTGGCAGATCACCACGGATGGCGGCAAGCTCGATGCGGTGGAGCTGGTGACCAACGACATCAATGGCACTGTGGATCTCAAGGTGACGGCCCAGAGTCTGGACAACGGCGCCCTCGGCCCCGAGGTGGGCGGCAACATCCATCTGGATATCAGCCCGGTCAACGATGCGCCGGTCAATGTACTGCCGACGGATCCCCAGGTAGCGCAGGAGGATACCCCCTTTGTCATCCGGGGACTGCAGGTGAAGGATGTGGATGCGGGTAACAGCCCCATCGAGGTGCGCCTCTTGGTCGAACACGGCACCCTCAACCTGCCGGCCGGCAGCGGGGTGACCGTGGTCGGCAATGGCACCGGCTCCCTGGTGCTGACCGGCACTCTGGCCGATCTTAACGCCTTGCTCAGTGGTGGTGTGACCTATCAAGGCGTCCAAGACTTCAATGGCCAGGATCGGCTTACCATGGTCACCGATGATCTTGGTAACACCGGCAGTGGCGGGCCCCTGAGCGATACCGATGTCTTGCCCATCGAGGTGCAGGCGGTCAACGATGCCCCGGTCAACCAGGTGCCGGCCAGTTTGTCGGTCAAAGAGGATGGCGCTCTCTCCCTCTCTGGCATCAGCGTGAAGGATGTGGATGCGGGCAGTGCCCCCATCTCCATGGCGCTGCGGGTCGAGCATGGCATCCTGACCCTGCTGGGCAGCGCCGGCGCCGTCTCGGTGCAGGGGGCGGGCAGCAACGAGATCCTCCTGGTGGGCTCATTGAGCGACATCAACCAGCTACTCGACAGCCAGCTGCACTATGAACCTGCGGCGGATTTCTGGGGCCAGGACAACCTCACCATCACCACCACGGATCAGGGCAACATCGGGCTTGGCGGCGCCATGAGCGACACGGATCAGGTCCCCATCACGGTGACGGCCGAGCCGGATATGCCGACCCTGACCGTGGGAGCCCACGAGATCATCGCCCTGCAGGGAGCGGTGATCCCCCTTGGCCTCAACGCCAGCGTGGTAAACCCGGTCGACGGCGAGCTCGCCATTCGCATCAGCGGCCTGGGCAGCGCCCAGGTACAGGATGAACAGGGCCAGATGGTCGGTCAGGCCGACGGTCAGGGGGATTGGCTGATCCCCGGGGATCACTCGGTGCCGCTTTATCTGAGCGGCCTGACGGCGGGGGATCAGGTGCTGGGAGTCAGCGCCGAGTCCACTGCGGGTGGCACCACCCTTGGCACCCAGCTCGACACCATCACTATCCATACCCAGAGTGGCCATGAGCTGCTGGGCTCGGCTCAGGGGGACTGGTTGTTCGGTGCCTCCGGCGATGATCGCCTGCTGGGTGGACAGGGCAATGACATCCTCACCGGGGGGGCTGGCAGTGATCTCTTCGTCTGGCAGAAGGGGGATGAGGGGAGCGCCAGCCTGCCCGCCATCGACACCATCACCGACTTCCATCCGGAGGAGGGGGACAGGATCGATCTGGCGGACATGCTGAGCGGAGTCAGCAGCAACAGTGTCGATGGCCTGCTTGGCCACCTCTCGGCCTCGGTGACGGCCGGCAGCAATGGCCTCAGCAATGTGAATCTCTCGGTCTCGCCAGCCGGGGATGGCCAGGTAACCCAGCAGATCACCTTGAAGGATGTGGATCTCGGTAACTGGGGTCTGACGGGGACAACGTCCCACGACATCCTGCAGAACATGCTGGATAACCATAGCCTGATCACCCAGCACCCCTGAGCGGGGGAGCAGCCATAAAAAGAGCCGGCAAGTGCCGGCTCTTTTTTATCTTTTTGATCTTCTTGGTTTTCTCTTTGTCTGACTTATTCAGTATCTGATCGTCCGTCAGGCCAGCGCTTGAGCCAACAGATGGATGGGATGCTCGCAGCGAAACGCCGTGCTCATCTCGATCTGCCACTTGCAGGTTTCGCAGTCGGTGATGACCAGATCCGGTCTCAGGCGGTTTATCTGATCAAACAGCCCCTCGCCGATGGTCTGGCTGGTCTCGTAGTTCTCCGACTTGAAGCCGTAGGTGCCGGCGATGCCGCAGCACTGGGACTCCAGCACGGTCACCTTGACCCCCGGGATGGCACGCAGCAATTCGAGTGTGTAGATGACGCCCCCCATTTTCTCCATGTGGCAAGGGGTGTGGTAGGCGATGTGCAGCCCGAGCGGCTTCATGGCCGGCTTGTTGCCCTTGTAGAACTCGTTCCACAGGAAGCGGGTCACCAGGGAGATGCGATCGCGCACCTTGTGGTTGTCCTGCTCCAGCAGGTGGGGGTATTCATCCCGCAGGGTGAAGCCGCAGGTGGAGGAGGTGGTGAGCAGCGGCATCTCGTTGCCAAGCAGGCTGTTTTCCAGCTGCTTGATGTTGAAGGCCGCCTGCTGTTTGGCCTTGTCCATGAAGCCGTTGGCAATCAGCGGTACGCCGCAGCACTTCTCTCGCTCAAGCAGCTGCACGCCGATGTTCATGGCGTTGAGCACCTGCACCAGCTCCTTGCCGAGCTGAGGGTGGTTGTAGTTCACGTAGCAGCCGTGGAAGTAGGCGACCTGGCGCGCAAAGCTGGCCTGGGTCTCCTTCTGCTTCTTGTACCAGCCGCGGAAGGTGCCCTGGGAGTATTTGGGCAGGTCCCGGTGGGAGGAGACCCCGAGCGCCTTGTCCAGCACCAGCTTCATCGGCTTGAGGCCGGTAGTGAAGTTGACGACTGGGGCCATCAGGGTGGACATGCTGCCCATCAGATCGGTGTGGGAGAGCACGAATTCGCGGATCCCGGGTTTGAAGCCGCTGTATTGATGCTTGGCCTTGGCGATGATGTCGCCGATGCGCACCCCGCTCGGGCAGGCCACCTCGCAGCGTTTGCAGTTGGTGCAGTACTTGAGGGCGCTGTCAAAGAGCTCGGGGCTCTTGATCCGCAGCCGCTCCCCGTCCGGGCCCGCCTGCTTGGGGCCCGGGTAGGCGGGATTGGCCTTGGCCACCGGACAGTAAGCGGTGCAGACGGTGCATTTGATGCACTGATCGAAAGTTTGGTTGGCGTGATCCAGTAGCATGTCAGTTCTCCTCCCGTCGAGATTGAAGGCACGGGATATGGGGCGAAATCATCATTGGGCTGAACTCAAAATGTGGCCGGCGGCCTGCCAGCCGGTGGCAACCGCGACACCTGAGCCTGACCCCTCTTTTATGGGGTCATAGTGCGCCAGTACGCTGCCCGCCCCATAGAGGTTGGCAAGCGGCTTGCCGCCGCGCAGCACCCGCAACATCTCGTCGGTCTTGACCCCGAAGCCCATGAAGGGATGGTGGTCAAACAGTCGGCGACCGGCCCAAGTGTCGCGCTCTTTGAGGCTCAATACGTCGGCATCAAAGATGGGCTCGCGAATGCCGCGCAGGCGCGACTCCAGCCCGCGGCTGAAGAAGCTGCCGGAGGCGAGCACGAAGTTGTCCGCCTCGAACAGCTGATCATCGCCGTTCTGGGTGTGCACGCCGACGACACGGTTGCCCTCGTAGCGGGCGCCCAGCACCCGCTCGCTGGTAAGGAAGGTGCCACCAAGGGCGATAAAGCGGCGTTTGAGGGCCTCTTGCATCCGCATGCCGATGAGTGATGGCGGCATGGTGGCAACCTCCCGGATGGTGCAGCCGGTGCGCTTTTCCAGATCGCTCAGGCGCGGGCCGACCAGCCCCAGCGACAGACAGGCGGGCAGTACGATATGGCGGCAGCCGGGTTCGCCGCACTCCATCACCATGCGGCTGATCTCGCGGGCCAGATCCGCCAGCAGATGGTGCTTGTCGCACAGGCGGGCGATGTCGGCGGAGCGAAACTCGTGGGGATTGCGGCTGAACTCGGCCAGCTGGGGAATGCGAATTTCACCGGTCAGGATGCGGCAGTGAGCGAAGCGGGGGTGGGTCGCGAGATTTGCCGCCGCCAGCGCCGGGTGAAAGTCGCGAAAACCCTCCAGGGTGGCCAGCAGCAGGGTATCCGGCACGGGGGCATCGGTGACGCAGGCGCAGGTCTCGGGGGAGAGCCAGGTGGATTTCAGGGTGCCGATGGGGGTCAGGCGCTGGTGGTTCTGCTCCTGGCGAAACAGCGACAACCCCTCTTCTGCACAATGGCGCTGCAGATCGGCGAGGCTCGCCTCGATATGGGTCATCCCCACCTTGCCGTAGGGGTGATGAGGGTTGGCAGCCATGAAGGCGGGCAGGGCGGCGCGGGGATCCCCCTCGCTCTCCAGCAGATCGACCGAGCCGGAGGAAAAATGCAAGGCACTCTGGCCGGAAGCCATCAGCAGCGCCTTCTGGCCAGCCTCGGCCAGACGCAGGGCCGCCGAGAGGCCTGCCATGCCGCCGCCAATCACTATGGTGTCAAATTTCATGGGGCGTCTCCTCGTTTGTCTCTGTGGCATGGCTCTGGGGGGCGGCGTCGCTTACCAGACGGGGCGTCGTCCATTCACTCAGGCCAAACAAGCCTTCATAGATCCAGTAGGTAAATTCCGCCTCGCGCAGGGCATCTCCCCACAGCACGGGACGGGTACCCTTGTAGCGCTCCTCCAGGAACTGGCGCAGCATGACGCAGGCCTGGCGGCCATCGGCCTTGCCGTACTCCTGCATCAGGCCGGCGGCGCGATAGGCGCACAGCTCACCCTGACAGGGGCCCATGCCCAGACGGGTGCGACGGCGCAGATCCACCAGGTTGTCCACGTCGAGCTCGCGCAGGGCATACTCGATTTCGCCTGCGGTCACCATCTCGCATTCGCAGATGAGGGCGTTGGCCTTGGGATTGTCACGGAAGAAGGCGATGACCCGCTCGCCATGGCGATACTGGGCAGATCCTTCGGCCGGTGCCGAGAGGCCGGGGGCGGAGACCTTCTCCGGATCCCGCGAGCCGGGCAAGTTGAGCTCGGCGGTGCGGCACGGTTTGCTGTTGCCCAGTTTTTTCGCCAGCAGATCGGTGGCCCACTCCGCCATCAAGCGATAGGTCATCAGCTTGCCGCCGGTGATGGTGTTGAAGCCCTGCAAACCATCCCGCTCGGCGTGATCGAGCAGCACGATACCGCGGCTGATGTTGCGGCCCGACTCGTCGCCATCCACCGCCACCAGGGGGCGCACCCCGGCGTAGGCACGCAGCAAGCGGGTGCGCGCCATGATGGGGGCAAGTTTTATCCCCTCGCGCAGCAGCACTTCCACCTCTTCCGGCTCCACGGTGAGCTGATCAATCTTGTTGTAATCGATGCGGCTTGAGGTGGTGCCGATGAGAGAGATGGTATCGCCCGGCACCAGGATGTCGGCGTCCGCCGGCTTGCGGCAGCGGTTGAGCACCAGCTGGTTGATGCGGTAATCCATGATGAGCAGGGAGCCCTTGGCCGGGAACATGCGGATGCCGAGATCGGCGTACTCGCAGATCTGCTGGCCCCAGATGCCGGCGGCGTTGATCACCTCCTGACACTCCACCTCGAACGCCTCGCCAGTGCGGGTGTTGATGGCTTTGACCCCGTGCACTCTGTCTTGGGTACGCAGCAGCCCCAGCACCTTGCTGTGGGTGAAGATGCGGGCGCCGTGCTCCTTGGCGTCGAGCACGTTGGCGGCGGCGAGGCGGAAGGGGTCGACCGTGCCGTCCGGCACCTGAACAGCCCCTATCATGGCCGGGTTGGCATTGGGTTCGAGCTGCAGCGCCTCGCGGGGATCGAGCTGACGGGTCTCGATACCGGCCAGGGCGCAGGCGTCCATGAAGGTCTTTTGAAAGCCGATGTCATCTTCCGGCAGGGTCAGGAACAGGCCGCCGGTGTTTTCCACGCAGTGGCTGGCGATCCGCTTGAGGATGCGGTTCTCCTGAATGCACTCGCGGGCGGACTCCTGATCCGTCACCGCGTAGCGGGCGCCGGAGTGGAGCAGACCGTGGTTGCGGCCGGTGGTGCCGGCGGCGATATCATCCCGTTCAAGCAGGATGCAGTCGATGCCGCGCAGCGCACAATCGCGCATGATGCCGGCGCCGGTGGCGCCGCCGCCTATGATGACGACTTGTGTGGTTATTCTTTTCATTGTGCCCGTCTCATCTCTTCCAGATGAGGCCAGTGTGGCGCACTTTTGAGTGAAAATGTTTGATGTTGGCCAAGTTAATGTTCGCAAACGCTCATGGTGATGGCCATTTATGAGCATTATGTGACAATGGTCACGCTGCAAATGTATCCCGTGTGGTGATCCCATCCGGCCAGCCAGATATGAAAAAGGGGCCTTGTTGCCCCTTGTTCTGCTTGCTCATGCTGTTTGCGTTGTCAGCCGCAGCACTTCTTGAATTTCTTGCCGCTGCCACAGGGGCAAGGATCGTTGCGCCCGACCCTTGGCTGCGCCGGATCCTGCTCGCCATCGGTATAGACCCAGCGCCCCTGGTAGCGCACGAAGCGGGATCGCTCGTGCAGGCAGTGGCGCTCATCTCCTTCCAGGAACCAGGCCTTGAACTCCACCATCCCGGTTTCATCATCCGGACCTCCTTGGCTTGCGAGGATCTCGAGGCCATCCCAGCGGGTGTCGGTTTGGGAGAGCTCGGTCGCGGTCAGTCCATTCAGATAATCAGGGTGCCAGCTATGGACCAGATATTCCCCCAGACCCAGCACAAAGGCGCTGTAGCGCGAGCGCATCAGCTGCTCCGGGGTGTCGGCGGGGGCGCCATGGTGGAGCGCACCGCAGCAGACATCGAGAGAGAGGGTTGAACCGCAAGGACAATTGTTCATGAAAAAGGGGCTCCGGGGCCGGTAACACATCAATGGGGGCATTTTGCCAAAACCGGCGCCCGCCAACCACTTCCAATGGGGCCTGTCTACACTCTCAAGGTGGGAACACATCACTACAACAATATGTCGCAAGGATGATAAAGATGACGCTGAAACAGAAAATACTGCTGTTAGGGGCCGTGCCCGTTCTGTTGATGGCCCTGGTGGTCAACCTGAGCAATTACCTGCTGTCAAAAAGCGATCTGGAGAGCAGCCTGGTGGTTGCCAGAGAACGGGCGATGAATGAGCGCAAGGCCCTGCTCGACAGCTACATCATGCTGGCGAAAACCGCCATCGCCGATGTCTACGCCCAGCCCGATACCCCGGAGAATCGCGAGAAGGTAAAGTCCATACTGCGCCCGCTGCGTTATAACAGCGACGGCTACTTCTTCGTCTACGACTTTCAGGGCTCGGTGATACTCTTGCCCCCCCGTCCCGAGATGGAGGGCAAGAACCGCTGGCAGGACAAGGATGCCAAGGGCAAGCTGCTGATCCAGGAGATCGTCAAGGCGGCCCGTGAGGGAGATGGCTTCTCCGAATACTGGACCGCCAAGCCCTCCATCGGACGGGATGCGCCCAAGCTTTCCTACAATGTGGTGCTCGACAAATACCAGTGGATCATCGGCACCGGTTTTTATATCGACGATATCGATACCGAACTGGCGGCGCTGCGCACCCAGCGCGAAGAGAGCATGCACGAGTCGGTGCGAAACAGCGTCTTGCTGATCCTGCTGGTGCTGGGGGTGACCCTGGCGGTGACCGTGGTGATCGGCAACCGGGTCTCCCGGCCGCTGGTGGATGCGGTCTCGGCCCTTAACGACATCGCCGACGGGGAGGGGGATCTGACCCAGCGCCTCAAGGTGCAGAGTCAGGATGAAATCGGCCAGCTGGCCACCGCCTTCAACCGCTTCGTGACCAGGATCCAGTCGGTGGTGAGCCAGGTCGGGGAGACCAGCAATCATCTCTTCGTGGCCGTCGACAAGCTGCACCATCTGAGCGAGCAGGTGGATCACCAGATGCAGGGCCACAGCCGGGAGACGGATCAGGTAGTCACCGCCGTGACCGAGATGAGCTCGACCGCCCAGGAGGTGGCGTCCAGTGCCTCCAATGCCGCCAATGCCACCAGCGATGCGGCGCGTGAATCCGATGCTGCCCGTGGTGTGGTGGGGGGGGCCATCAACAGCATCAACCGGCTGGTCGACGAGGTGCACACCGCCTCCGATGTCATCGAACAGCTGGCTCAGGAGACCGCCAAGATTGGCACAGTGGTGGAAGTGATCCGCGGCATTGCCGAGCAGACCAACCTGCTGGCCCTCAACGCGGCCATCGAGGCGGCCCGGGCGGGAGAGCAGGGGCGCGGCTTTGCGGTGGTGGCGGACGAGGTGCGATCGCTTGCCGGCCGCACCCAGCAGAGCACCAAGGAGATCAACGAGATGCTGCAGCGGCTGCAAAGTGGCGTCAAACAGGCAGTGGAGGTGATGCAGGCGAGCGAGGACCGCAGCCAGGAGACGGTGCAGGAGGCGAGCCATATCGCGAGTTCTTTGGACAGCATGGTGTCGGCGGTCAGCACCATCAACGACATGAATATCCAGATTGCCGCGGCGGCCGAGGAGCAGCATGCGGTCTCCGAGGAGATCAACAAGAACCTGGTGGCCATTCAGCACATCGTCGGCGAACTGGCCAACGGGGCGGAGGAGTCGAACAACACGACTCGCGAACTGGCCGATACCGGTGATAAGTTGCGCAAACTGGTCTCCCAGTTCCGTTACTGACTCTCTCTGGCCCCAAACCGGCGTCAGTTCAGGGCGGCCTGCTCCCGTGCAGGCCGCAGTTTATTTGGGAATTGGCCAATAATGTGTGAAAATCAGGGCCTTTGTTTCCGTGCTTGACCCATATCCTATGAATGAGATCGTGAAAGGCAGTATCGACTTGATCCGGCAGCTCAACTACGGCCTGGTGTATGCCAGTCTGGAAGAGCACAAGGAGCTGTCGCGCACCGATCTCTCCCGCCTGACCGGCCTCTCTCCTGCCAGCATCACCAAGATCACCCGCGAGCTGCTCGACGGCGGTCTGGTGGTGCCCTGTGGCGAGAGCTCGGTGGGGCGGGGTCGACGCCAGACCCTGCTGCGCATCAACGAGCGCCGCTTCCAGTTTCTCTCCATGCGTCTCGGGCGTGGCTACGTGGACATGGCGCTGTTCGACTTCACCGGTCGCTCCCTGGCCCGCCAGCGCCACCTCTTCAGCGAGGAGGAGCGCGGCGATCTGCTGGGCAGCCTGGTGCATGCCATCAAGGCGTTTCTGCCCAAAAAGGCCCTGAGCCTGGCCTGCATTGCCCTCTGTCTGCCGGGGCAGGTGGAACGCCACTCCGGCATGGTCAAGCACTTCCCTTACTACGATCTGCACCACTGGCCGCTGGGGCCCACCCTGCAGGCGGCGTTCGGGGTGACCGTGCTGGTCAGTGGCGACGTGCGTACCTGGATCCAGGCCGAGCGGGAGTGGGGGGCGGCCAAGAACTGCTCCGATGCGGTGCTGGTGTTCGTCCACAACGACATCGGTGTCGGTATGGTGGTCAACGGCCAGCTTATCGAGAGCGAGAGTGCGCTGCTCGGGGATCTCAGCCATCTTCAGCTCGAACCCTATGGCCAGCGCTGCTACTGCGGCGGCTTTGGCTGTGCCTGCACCCTGGTGACCAACCAGGCGCTGGAGGCGCAGTACCGGGACCTGCGCGAGCGGATGCAGGAGTACGATCTGCCCGAGAGCGTCAACATTCGCGAGCTGTGCGAGCTGGCGCTGGCGGGCAACAGCCTCTGCCAGGACATACTGCACAAGGCGGCGGGCCGCCTCTCCCGGGTGCTCTCCAACCTCATCTGCCTGCTCAATCCGGGCAAGCTGCTGCTGGGCGGGGAGATCACCCGCGCCGATCGGCTGCTGTTCCCCATGCTGCACCAGTCGCTGGCCAGCCAGCTCCCCACCGACTATCTGGTGCGCCTGCAGATCGAATCCACCCACTTCTACGAAGATCCCACCAAGCCCACCTCGGTGCAGGTGCACAAGGCGCTGCGCGACGGCAGCCTCTTGCTGGAGCTGTTGCGGGGCTGAAAACGGCAGGGAGTGCTGTTCTGAGACCGCACAACTGGGTACAATCCTGCGCTTTTCGGGGGGCCTGCGCGGCCCTCAGCGTGTGACTCCATTCAGTGAAGCAAGATGACCCCTGTTCCCGATCATGCCGTCAATCGCCTGCGGGCCTGGCGCAAGAGTATTTCTACCCGACCGTTTCTCGCCCGTGGCGGCACCTTGCCCCGCTGTCCTGCCTGCCAGCTGCGCCATGACTGGTGTGCCTGCGCCTGGCGCCCCGAACTCAAAGCCGAGGCCGGCTTCTGTCTGCTGATGTATGACAGCGAGCCGATGAAGCCTTCCAACACGGGGCGTTTGATTGCCGATGTGCTGCCGGATTCCACCTGGGCCTTTCTCTGGTCCCGTACGCGGCCTCATCCGGAGCTGTTGACCTTGCTGGCGGATCCCGCCTGGCAGCCCTATGTGGTGTTCCCCGATTGCGAGAAAGATCCGGTGCGGGTGACCGGCGAGGTGGTCTTGGTACCGGGCAAGAAGCCGCTCTTCATCCTGCTCGACGGCACCTGGCCCGAGGCGCGCAAGATGTTCAACAAGAGCCCCTATCTGGACGGCTTCCCCGTGCTTGCCATCAGGCCGGATGCGCTCTCCACCTATGGCATGCGGGTGGCCAATTGCGACGAACACCTCTGCACCGCCGAGGTGGCGGCCTGCGTGCTGGAGGTGGCGGGCCAGCCCGCGGTGGGTCAGGCGCTGCAGCTCTGGTTCAACCTGTTCAGCAGTCGTTACATGGCGGGGCGGGTGAGCCGCGCCCCCGGCGAGGATGAAGCCCCCCTGCTACAGGCTCTGTCAACAATTCGGGAGAGACCGCAGGAGCCATAAGGCCACCGCAGCCAGCCATGGGGCAGGGAATATATTGATGAAAATCAGGAATGGGTTGTCTGACACTGTTTCGTTAGATTCATGGACTCACCCTCGCTAGGATAGCGTCCTGTACCCAGTATCTGGCTGATCGCCACGCCAAACGCCCTTTGTTCGGCACCGTGGCGCTTGCTCATCATCTCACGAGGTCTAAGGATGGAATTGGAACTGTTAACCCTGGTCGCCCTGTTTGGCGTGGCCCTTGTCGCCGGCTTTATCGATGCCATCGCCGGAGGCGGCGGTCTGCTGACGGTACCCGCCCTGCTGGCCACCGGCATGCCGCCGGCCCTGGTGCTTGGCACCAACAAGCTGCAGAGCAGTTTCGGTTCCTTCTCCGCCACCTGGTTCTACGCCCGTCGGGGGTTGCTGGAATGGTCCATGATCTGGCCTGCGGTGATCTGCACCTTCATCGGGGCGGCGGCGGGCACATTGGCGGTGCAGACCATAGATGCCGCTGTGTTGGAGCGGCTGCTGCCCTTCCTGCTGATGGCGTTTGCCTGCTACTTCCTCTTCTCTCCCAGGGTGAGCGATGCGGAGAGTACCCGCAGGCTCACTCCCATGGTGTTCGCCCTGCTGGTGGGGGGCGGGGTCGGTTTCTATGACGGCTTCTTCGGGCCCGGCACCGGGTCATTCTTTGCCATCGGCTTCGTGGCGCTGGCCGGTTTTGGCATGGCGCGGGCCACGGCCCACACCAAGCTGCTCAACTTCACCTCCAACATCGCCTCCCTGCTGTTCTTCGCCCTGGGGGGCAAGGTGGTATGGAGCGTCGGCTTTGCCATGGCCCTTGGCCAGTTCATCGGCGCCCGTTTCGGCTCCAAGATGGTGCTGCAAAAAGGGGTGAAGCTGATCAAGCCCCTGCTGGTCACCGTCTCCCTGCTGATGTCCGCCAAACTGGTCTGGAGCCAGTATCCCGAGCTGTTCGCCTGGGTCTATTGAATCACCCCTGACAGGGGTTGAAAGTGGGCGCGCAGCGCGCTCACCAGCTGGGCGATCCGTGCCCGCTTCAGGCTGTTTGGCCGGTAGATGAGGTGCAGGGGGCGTCCCAACCCCGGCAGGGGACGCGCCTTGTGACCCTGTTCGCCTACCAGGGTCAGCAGGCCCGCCGGCAGCAGCACCGGGCCTATGCCCGCCTTGGCCAGTTCGATCAGCGCCAGATAGGAGTCGAGCTCCATAACAGGTGCCAGCCCGAGTTCAGCCAGCGGTTCGCGCAGATAGCTGTTGGAGGGATTCTCCAGATCCATGGTCAGGATCTTGCGCATGGCTCCCGCTTCTCCTTTTCCCTGATCCGGCGTTGACGCCGCTTGCTGATCGTCACCCACCAGATAGAAGGGCTCCTCCAGCAGCAGCTCGGCCCCCAGCCCGTGGCCGGGAGGCAGTCGGCCAGCGCAGATGCCAAGCAGGGCGTCGCCGCTGCGCACCCGCGCCAGGATCACCGGGGTGTGGTGGGTGGAGAGGGCGAGATGGGGATCGCGGCGCAGGTAGTCGTGCATGAAGCGGGTCAGGTAGCCCGCCAGCAGGGTCTCGGAGCAGGCGATGGGCAGCGGGGTCTGATCCGTCAGGGGTTGGTTGTCCGCCAGCACCCCCTTGATCTCCGCCAGACTCGGCGCCACCCGGGCGAGCAGTTCCAGCGCCTGCGGGGTGAGGCGAGTCTGGCGCCCGTCCGGCTCGATGAGCTTCTTGCCAAGGCGTTGCTCGAGCTGGGCGATCCGCTTGCTCACCGCCGACTGGCTGATGTAGAGCCGGCTGGCCGCCTTGGCCATGGTGCCCTCGCTTGCCAGCAGGCAGAGCGTCTCCAGCCCTTCCAGTAACATATCGCCTCCCGTCATCTCCGTTGGAAGGCGTTACCTTAGGGGCAGGCGGGGTCGGGATCAAGCACCCTTCACCGCCCTGGCCGGGCGCAGGCGCCATTCCCGCAGGGGCGGGGCGAAGATCACCAGGTTGCCGATGAGGCTCACCACCACGCCCACCACTGAGACCGTCTGCCAGACGAAGCCCTCGTAGAAGGTCGAGAGGGTGAGGGCCACCAGAGGAAACAGCACGGTGGCGTAGGCCGCCTTGCTGGCGCCAATTCTGCCCACCAGGGTGAGATAAGCAGTGAAGGCGATGACTGAACCGAACAGGGCGAGATATACCATGGCGGCCAGATAGTGGCCATCGGTCGGGATCACCAACGACTGGCCGAGCAGGGTGACCCAGCCCAGCAGCAGTACCACCCCGTACACCATGCCCCAGGGCACCAGCTGCAGCACGTGATAGCCTTGGCGTTGGCCCCGGGCCGACACCAGGTTGCCCAGCGAGAAGCAGAGGGTACCGCCAGAGGCCAGCAGGAGCCCCTTCCAACCGTTTGCACCCAGTTGCGCATCCGCCAGCACGGGCCAGAACAGCAGTAAGGTGCCAAGCAGACCCAGCAGCGACCCCTGCAGCCAGCGCAGGCCCGGCCGCTTGCCCTCGAACAGCCAGAGATTGATCCCGTTGAAGATGCTGGCGCTGGCGAAGATCACCGCCGACAGGCCGCTCGGGATGTAGAGAGTGGCGTGGTAGAAGCAGAGAAAATTGGTGGAGAACAGCAGAGCGCCGAGCAGGGCCGCGTAACGCTGGCCGTGCCAGGGCAGACGCGGGAAGCGGCCGCTGGCGGTTAGCAGGACAAACAGGGCCAGCGCCGCCAGCATGAAGCGATAGAGCACCGACACCTCGATGGGGATGGGGCCGAGCTGCCAGGCGATGGCAATCCAGGTGCTGCCCCAGATAAGGACGGTGGCAAGGTAGAGCATCAGATTCATGGGGGATCCCGCTGTCAGAAGAAGTGAAGATCAGCATGACGGCCGCTCGAGGGAGCTGGCTTGCATCATCTTGCGGTTTTTCATCGCCCCTGGCTGTCATCCCGGGGCGCTGTCGGTAAGATGGATGGCATGCGCACCGGCGCTGTGGGCTAACGAGGGTAACGGGAAGAGATGAAGAGGGCAGGGGTATTCGATGCATTGGTGAGCACTGGCGCCCGGCTGGAGGATGCCTGCTGGTTGGAGCCCGGCCTTGGCGTCGCCAGTTGGCGCAACTGCTACGATCAGACCCGCTACCACAAGCCGGGGCACCACACGGTGAGCGTCTATCTGCAGGGGGGTGAGCAGACCGAGCGGCTCGACGGGCCGGGCGGCCACGGCGGCACCGGCAAGGTGTGCATCATGCCGGATCACCACAGATCCGAGTGGCTGGTGCGCGAGGAGTTTCGCTTCTTCCACCTCTACTTCACCCCGGCCCACCTCACCCGCATTGCCGAAGAGGTATGTGACAAGGAGGGCCGTCATCTGCAGCTGGTGGACAAGACCTTCATCGACGATCCCCTGGCAGCGGCCCTGGTCCAGACCCAGCTGATGAAGCTGGAGTGGCAGCATGGCATCGACAAGATGGCCCTTTCCCACGGCGCCTGGATGCTGATGCTGCACGCCTACCGCCACCATACCCTGGAGGCGCCGGGCCTGCCGCCCCTGCGCGGGGGGTTGGCCCCGGCGGTGATCCGGCGGGTGCAGGAGTATCTGCTGGCCCATCTGGCCGAGCCGGTGACCCTGGCCGAGCTGGCGCAAGAGGCGGGGCTCAGCGAATACCATTTTGCCCGCATGTTTGCCCAGAGCCTGGGTTGTCCTCCCCATCGCTATCTGCTGGAGCTTAGGCTCAAGCGGGCCAAGCAGCTGCTGGCAGGGAACGAGCCCCTGGCCAGCATCGCCATCCAGTGCGGTTTCTCCTCCCAGGGCCACTTTGGCAACCGCTTTCGGGAGGCCTTTGGCCTCTCCCCCGGCCAGTGGCGGGCCCAGTTGTCATCCGTCTGTCACAGACATGCGTGAGACTCGGGGTCAGGAGAGGGGCGTTCCCTCTTCATGTTGACAGGAGTCGCCATGAATCATCGCAAACGCCAGATCCGTACCCGTCATCTGTGGTTCAATCACTGGAATGCCCCAGAGGGGCGTATCGCCGCGCCCACCCCGCCCGAACCTGCAGTGCCTCACAGTTCCCGTTGAAAATCCCGACTCGCCGATAGGTTTTTTGCGGCAACTTTGCCACTATTGCCCCATCAGGATGAAGTGGACATGGCTGCATGTTTCTGGAACGTATTGAAGTCAAAGGATTTCGTGGCATAAATCGGCTCTCGCTCGGGCTGGATCACACCACGGTACTGATCGGCGAAAACACCTGGGGCAAATCGAGCCTGCTGCGGGCACTCTGGTGCCTGCTGGGGCAGGATGCCGAGCCCTACCAATTCACCGCCGAGGATTTTCACCAGCCGGAAGATCCCGAGCTCGAACCGGCCCGTCATCTGCAACTGGTGCTCACCTTCAGTGAGCACAGACCCCAGATGTGTCTGCATTCGCGCCGCCTGGCACGGTTGTGCCCCGCCTGGGTGCTGCACAAGGACAAGTTCAACCGCATCCACTATCGTGCCAGCGCCGAGCTGCTGGATGACGGCGCCGTGGTGACCACCCACGATTTTCTCGACGGCATCGGCAAGAGCTTGCCCATCGACAATAGCCGGGAGCTTATCTGCCTGCTCATCACCATGAACCCGGTGTTTCGTCTGCGTGATGCCCGCAGCGCCCGCCACGGGGTGGAGACGCTGCAGTGGGGGGATCTGTCGGAGAACCGCCTGAGTCATCTGGCCGACAAGCTGATCGACGAGCCCCAGCGCATTGGCGAGCCCGAGCTCAAAGAGGCGTTGCAGGCGGTGCGCCAGTTGATGGATCACTACTTCAACGCCCTGGCCCCCATCAAGAAGAACAAGCCGCGCAGTCAGCGGGACATCATCAATCGCCCCATGACCCTGCGCAACCCGGGCAATTTGCACACCCTGCTGCGCCATGCCGACAACCGGGCGTTGCAACTGGCCATGGCGGGCATGGCGGCCACCCTGCTGCAGGCGCGTGGCAACCGCGAGCTGGAGGAGGGCGCGCGCCCCATCATGATCCTGGAAGACCCCGAGAGTCGCCTGCACCCCACCATGCTGGCGCTGGCCTGGGGCCTGCTGGAGCAGCTGCCGGGCCAGAAACTGCTCACCACCAACTCGGGGGATCTGCTCTCCTCCCTGCCGCTCAACCAGGTGCGGCGGCTGGTGCGCCGGCAGCAGGACATCGTCTGCCACCAGATTGGCGGCGAGCGCTACAGCAGCGACGATCTGCGCAAGATTGCCTTCCACGTACGGATCAACCGCCCCATGTCGCTGTTTGCCCGCTGCTGGCTGCTGGTGGAGGGGGAAACCGAGATCTGGCTGCTCTCGGAACTGGCCCAGATCTGCGGCTACAGCCTGCGGGCGGAAGGAGTGCGGATCATCGAGTTTGCCCAGTGCGGCCAGTCACCGCTCATCAAGGTGGCCCGCGACTTTGGCATCGAGTGGCATCTGCTCACCGACGGCGACGAGGCGGGGGTCAAGTATGCCACCTCGGCCCGCTCGCTGCTCAAGGGGGAACGGGAGCGGGATCGCCTGACCCAGCTGCCGGCGGCGGACATAGAGCACTACCTCTATCACAACGGCTTTGAGGGGGTGTTTCGCCGCGAAGCCGGGGTGGGCGGGCGTACCATGCTGAGTGCCAGCCACATCATCAGCAAGGCGATCCACAAGCGTAGCAAGCCGGGCATGGCGCTGGCGGTGGTGGAGGAGGCAGAGCGGCTCGGTGCCGATCACATACCGCCAGTGCTGCGCCAGATGTTTTCCCGGGTGGTGGCGCTGGCTCGCGGCCAGGGTTAAGGCCGTACACCTCCCAAGTCGGTTGCCGCGCATCCGGAACATGCACAGAGATTGGGGATAGGGGCGGGTTTGGGTATACTCGCCCCCTCTCTGGCGCCGTGAGGGCGCCCGTTGCAACTCTCTGCTGGAGGCATCATGTTCGTCCAACTCCCTTTTTGGCTCTTTCCCCTGACCGGCCTGATGGCGCTGGGGGCGCTGATCGCCCTCGGCATCGTGCTGTGGCGCGGTGATATCTGTCCGGGCCAGCGCTCCAGGATCAGCCAGCAACTCTTCTCCATCTGGGTGATCACCGGCCTCTCCCTGATGCTGGCCGTCGAGGCCAATGCCGCCAGCTGGCTCATCTGGTGTGGCGGCGCGAGCCTGGTGCTGGGGATCTGCCTGTCGCTGGCCCAGTCGCGGCTGGAGGGCAAGCGCTCCGTTCCGTCCACTCTGTTATGGCTGCCGGCGCTGCCGTTGGCCCTCTATGGCGTGGGACTGCTGCAGATCCAGGGCTGGATCAGCGGCCTGATGCAAATGTGCATGCTGGGGGCGGCCTTTGCCCACCTGATGCTGCTGCGGGCCCGCCATCGTCTGCAGGCGTTCAACACCCTGCTGCCGCTGGCGGGTCTGGTGGGGGCTTTCATCAGCCTGATCTGGTTGGCGGTGCTGGTGGGCTGGCAGGGCAGTGCCGCCAACCTGGATGATCTCATCCCGGCGGTGGTGACCCAGGCGGTGTTGCTGGTGGCCTCCCTGTTGCTCTGGTTCAGCCCTATCTACCAGCGCAAGGAGACGGCTCCCGTCGTCGTCTCGACCTCCCTGTGCGGGCTTATCATCGCCCAGATCGCCGCCACCAGCGTGCTGCATCAACTGGTCTGACGCGACCGCTACTCTGGCGTAACAAGGGCCAAAAAAAGCCCCCCGAGCCTGGCTCGGGGGGCTTTTTCGTTGCTGGCCGTCCTCATCAATCAATAGAAGTCATCGGCCCCGCAGATAAAGAGGCAACTGCTGCGAGGCTGGGCCAGATATTCCCGGGTCAGTCCCTGCAGCGGCATGCCGAAGGTGCAGATGTCCTGGGGCGAGGGCAGGGCGGTATCCAGGATCCGGCGCCAGTAGCCGCCGACCCCCTTGGGGGGGCTTGGCAGGTTGAAGGTGAGCGGTTCCCAGTAGGCGTTGAACAGTACATAGAGGGCCAGCCGGGTTTCGCTTGAGAGGGCCGACATGGCGATGGCGTGGGAGTGGGAGCCGAAATCCGGCTGCATGGCGTTGACCCCGTGCCAGCAGATCTCGCTGTGGCGCAGGATCTCGGTGAGCGAGAGCGGCATGCTCTCCTGCTCCGGGCGCTGGAACAGGTGTTTGCGATACTGGATCAGCTCCTTCATGAAGCGGAACATCTCCTGACCGCTGGTGGTGGGTTGCCAGGGCATCCAGCAGGTGTCGTTGTCCTGGCAGTAGCCGTTGTTGTTGCCCTGCTGGCTGCGCAGCACCTCGTCCCCCATCAGGATCATGGGGGAGCCGACCGAGAGCAGGGTGGCCACCATCATGTTCTTGGCCTGGCGTACGCGCAAGCCCTTGATCTGGGGATCGTCCGTGGCCCCTTCGTGGCCGTGGTTCCAGCTGAAGTTATGGTCACAACCGTCGCGGTTCTGCTCGCCATTGGCCTCGTTGTGCTTGCCGTTGTAGCTGGTCCAGTCCCAGAGGGTAAAGCCGTCGTGGCAGGTGACGAAGTTGATGCTCTTCTCGGGATCGGCATGGTGGTAGTGGTAGATGTCCGGGCTGCCGCACAGCCGCTCGACAAAGGCGGTGACGCTGTTCTCGTCACCGCGCAGGAAGCTGCGTACATCGTCCCTAAACTGGCCGTTCCACTCACGCCAGCGGGCGCCAGCCAGGGAGCCCACCTGATAGAGGCCCCCTGCATCCCAGGCCTCGGCGATGAGCTTGATGTCGGCGATGTTGGGATCCGTGTCTATGGTGCGCAGGGTAGGGGCGTTGGCCTGGGGCTGGCCAGACTCGTCACGGGACAAAATGGCCGCCAGATCGAAGCGAAAGCCGTCGACGTGCATCTCCTGGCGCCAGAAGTGGAGGCTGTCCATGATCATGCGCAGCACCACCGGGTGGGCGCCATTGAAGGTGTTGCCGCAGCCGGAGTAGTTGGTGTCCCTGTGCTGGTTGTCGAGGATGTAGTAGACCTCGTTGTCGATGCCGCGAAAGGAGAAGGTCGGGCCATCCTCGCCCCCCTCGGCGGTGTGGTTGTAGACCACATCCAGGATCACCTCGATATTGGCCCTGTGCAGCGCCTTGACCATGTCGCGAAACTCGGTGAGGGGATCATCGCCGCAGGCGTATTGGGCGTGGGGGGCAAAAAACGACATGGGACTGTAGCCCCAGTAGTTGGAGAGTCCCTCGGGGGCATCCTGGGGATCGAACTGGAACACTGGCAGCAGCTCGACGGCGGTGACGCCGAGAGATTGCAGATAGGGGATCTTCTCAATCAAGCCCAGATAGGTGCCGCGCAGGGCAGGGTCGACGCCGGAGTGCGGCGATCTGGTGAATCCTCCCAGGTGCAACTCGTAGATGACCGAACGGGAGAGAGAGTGGGCCGGCAGCTTGTCATCTTCCCAGTCGTAGTCGTGGGTATCCACCACCCGGTTCTTGGCGCAGCAGGCCAGATTGCTGCCGGGGCGGGCGGCGGCCCGGCGATCATAATGGGGCTCCAGCTCGATGCTGCGGCCGTAAGGATCCAGCAACACTTTTTCGCTGTCAAAGCGGGTGCCGCAGTAGGGACGCCAGGGCCCCTGGATGCGGTAGGCGTAACGCTGGCCGATCGCAATGCCCTCTATATGGATGTGCCAGTAGTAGGCGGTGCGGTTGAGTCGGGGTGAGAGGGGGATCACCTCCGGGGTGCTGTCTTCGGGGCTGGCAAAGAGCAGCAGTTCAACCCGGCTGGCCAGCCGGGCCCAGATGGCGAAATTGACGCCGTGCTGGTCGGGGGTGGCCCCCAACTGACGGCAATGGCCGGCGGAAATACGCATAAGATACCTACCCAAGGTGGCAAAACCGATCCCTGCTTAGTGTAGTGCCTGCCTCTGGCTCGGACTCGTTTGCCTGAAAAAACAGCAAGATGCCGTGAAAGCCCACACCTTTTGTCCAATTAATCCCCTAATAAACTTTTTTTGATAGATTTACTTGCAATCTGTGCGTTGGCGCATATTATTGGCCACCTCGGACGCGGGGTGGAGCAGCTCGGTAGCTCGTCGGGCTCATAACCCGAAGGTCGTCGGTTCAAATCCGGCCCCCGCAACCAACTTTTTCGTCGGTGTGTCGCCTGTTCAGGCAGAGATGCAGACAAACGCC
>NZ_CDCG01000042.1:32420-42410 GCF_000819845.1 Aeromonas enteropelogenes | reverse complement strand
CCAAGAAATGACGCAGTGCTGGTGATGCGCAAGGAAGGGCTGGCGCACTGGAAGAAGATATCGGGGTATCACCGTCGCTCGCTGGCAGAGACGGCGATGTATCGCTTCAAGCAGTTGCTGGCGGGGAAAATCAGTCTGCGCAACTACAACGGCCAAGTGGGAGAAGTCATGGCGTATGTAAGCGCCATAAACAAGCTGAATACCCTGGAACTACCTGTCAGACAGCCCCGAGTGTAGCGGTCACCTAGGGCTGGTGAAGTCATGACTTTCTGGCTGATTTGGGAAACAACGCCATCTTGAACGATATACGGTTAACAACGTCGAAAAAGAGATTACAGAGATTCGACGTGGTAAATGGATATGATTATTATCCAAGTATTATTTTAATGATGTACTTTATGTGTTCAGACATCAGACTAGGAAACAGCGGCAGCGTGATGGCGCCAGAGTAGAACTGTTCAGCATGGAGGAGGGGCTTCTGGGCCCATTTTTGATACCAAGGCTGCTTGTAGATCGGCATATAGTGCACGTTAGCACCGATGCCTTGGGCCCGCAGTTGCTCAAAGATACGGAAGCGCTGCACGGGGGCTACGCGGTGTACATAAAGATGAAAGGCACTGCGCCTTTCTTCACTGAAATAGCGAGGGAGTAGCTCCGGCGCCAATGCTTCGAAGTAGCGGCGGGCCAGCTTGCCGCGCTTTTGAATCCAATCCTCCAGATTCTGCATCTGGCTTAACCCCAGAGCGGCCTGGATATCGGTCATACGGTAGTTGAAGCCGAGCATTTGCTGCTCGTAGTACCAGGGGCCGTCCGACTCGTTGATAAAGTCTTCCGGTTCGCGGGTGATGCCGTGGCTGCGCAGCAGGCGCATGGTCTTGGCCAGAGTGGGGTCATTGGTCATGGCCATGCCACCTTCCCCCGTGGTGATGATCTTCACCGGGTGAAAGCTGAAGACCGTAATGTCGCTGTAGCGGCCGTTGCCGGTGGGCTCGCCGTGATAGCGAGCTCCAAGAGCGTGACAGGCATCTTCGATGATGCGAAAACCATACTCTTGCCCCAGGCGGTGGATCTCTTTCATGTCGCAAGGCAGTCCCGCGAAGTGTACCGGGATCACTACCTTGGGCAGCCGTCCTTCGGCTTTGGCTGCCATCAGTTTTCGCTCCAGCTCCACGGCGCACATATTGCCGGTATCGGGTTCGATATCGACAAAATCGACTCGGGCGCCACAATAGAGGGCGCAGTTGGCGGAGGCCACGAAGCTGATGGGAGAGGTCCAGACCCAGTCACCTGGGCCCACTCCCAGCGCCAGGCAGGCAATGTGCAGGGCGGCGGTGCCGGAGTTGACCGCAACCCCGAAGCGGGCGCTGCAGTAATCGGCGACCGCCTGTTCGAAACGGGGAACGACCGGCCCCTGAGTCAGAAAGTCGGATCTCAGGACCTCGACCACGGCGTCGATGTCCGCTTCACTGATCGATTGTCTGCCGTACGGGATCATTCCATCACCACTTGCTGATTGAGTTGCTTGAGCTCTTCTATAGTCAGAAAGATTGGGTTGTTGCGAGAGTTGTACTCAAACCCCGAGTCGACCATCTTTCCCTTCTCGCCGGCGGCGGTCTTCGAGAAGTCGTTGTTACGGTTGTTGAAGTTGATGGTCGGTCCGATGATGAAGAAGTCGTCGAACTCAAAGGTGTGATAGGAGTCGTCAGCCGGGCACATCACTTCGTGCATTTTTTCGCCCGGGCGGATGCCGACAATCTTGTGTGGCAGCTCGGGTGCCATGGAAAGGGCGAGATCCGTGATGCGAACGGAAGGGAGCTTGGGAACAAAAATTTCCCCCCCCTTCATCCGCTCGAAGTTGCGCAGCACAAAATCCACTCCCTGCTGCAAGGTGATCCAGAAGCGGGTCATCTCCTCGTGAGTGATGGGCAGGGAGTCTGCCCCCTGATCGATCTGCTTTTGGAAAAAGGGGACGACCGAACCACGGGAGCCGACCACATTGCCGTAACGCACCACAGAGAAACGGGTCGGATCCTGGCCCGCGATATTGTTGGCAGCGACGAACAACTTGTCGGAGGCCAGCTTGGTGGCTCCGTAGAGGTTGATCGGGTTGGCGGCCTTGTCGGTGGAAAGCGCGATGACCTTCTTCACCTGATTGATCAAGGCGGCCTGGATGACGTTTTCGGCCCCGTGAATATTGGTCTTGATGCATTCCATGGGGTTGTATTCAGCCGCTGGAACCTGCTTGAGGGCGGCGGCATGGACTACGTAATCCACCCCGCGCATCGCCATGGTCAAGCGGTTGGCATCCCGCACATCGCCAATGAAATAACGCATGCAGGGAGCATCGAAGACCTGCTGCATCTCGAACTGTTTCAGCTCGTCACGGGAATAGATAATGAGGCGTTTGGGTTTGTAACGCTCCAGTACTGTCTTGACCAGTTTCTTGCCAAACGAGCCGGTGCCACCCGTGATGAGTAGCGTTTTATCATTGAACATTGCGGGCATCTCGTCAGAAAAACAGTAGATGAATCATATGCTAGCAAATAAAGTACCAGCTTTTTATGCAAAGAGTGTGATCCATTCGCAAAAACGCTTTTAACACGCGAACTTAGGTCATCACTCTCAAAGTTAATTGTAATGACGACTTAAGGCGACGTAACGGGTGTAGTCCGGTTCTGCCAGATGGCGGAGCAGATCTGCTCCACGGCATTGAGGGCTCTCGGGGTGAAGCGGTGCAGCTCATCCGAGTTGATGAGGGTCAATCGTCCCTGCTTGACTGCGTCTATCATGGTCCACTGTTGCCAGTGCGCCAGAGCGCCCGGATCGCCACTTCCCGCTAGAATGAGCTCGGGGTTGGCCTTGATCACCTGCTCCTGGCTGACTTGGGGGTACGGGGTCTTGGCATGGGCCATCACATTGATGCCGCCACACAGCTCGATGGCCTGGGCGGGCCAGGCTTGGCCACTGGCACTGGTTAGCGGCGGGTACCAGAGCTGGTAGAACACCTTGACGCCGGTCGGCTGGCCGTAGCGCTGCCTGAGGGCCGCCAGTCTGGCCAGATAGCGATCGGCCGCCTCGTTGGCGCGTTGCTCAACCCCCAGCATCTTGCCAAGGGCCCGCATCTCGCCAGCCAGTGAATCAAAATCGGTGGGCTCGGAGTAGAACACCGGAATGCCGAGCTTTTCCAGCGGTGCCAGCATGCGCGACTGGGCGGATCGCCAGGCGAGGATGAGATCCGGTTTCTGGGCCAGCAGCGCTTCCACATTGATGCTGCGGTAATTCGCCACCTTGGGCTTGTCTGTCACCTCGGGGGGATAGTCGGAGGCATCATCGACCGCCACCAGCTTGTCGCCGGCTCCTATCTCATAGAGCAGCTCGGTGAGGTGGGGGACCACGCTCACCACCCGCTCCGGGATCGCTGCCATCGCCATGAATGGCAAACCTGCCAGCAACCCCATCCATTTACCTGTGTGTTTAACCATGCCAGCGTTCCACCAGAGTCAGCGCCAGGGCGACCAGCAGCCATCCCCAGCCTGTTCCTTGCAAGACATTGAGCCCCCGCGTGGCCATGTCGGCGCCGGGATCCTGCCCGAGCCCCAGCACGGGCCAGCGTTGCAGGGTGCCCTGGTAGTAGCGTGGCCCCCCCAGCCGGGTCTGAAACTTGTCCGCCAGCAGTACCAGCAGGATGCCTATGGCAGGATAGGGCCAGAGCACACCGCTGCGTAGCAGCCAGCCCGCACGCTTGAGACGGGTCAGTAGCAGGGGCAAGCCAAGCAGCAGCACAGTCGGGGCATTGAGCGCCTGATAGAAGGCGCTCGCCGCGCGGCCAAAGTGGCTGAATGCGGGATCCTTCATGCTCCAGCTCAGGCTCATCAGCTGGGTCAGTCGCCAGAGCAGGGCCCCCTGCACACCGGCCAGCGCATAGCCCAGCAGGGGGCCGGCCCATTGTCCCACCAGGCGCAGGGCACAGCTCTCGCTCACAGCCTTGGCAATCCCCATGACCGAGAGTTTGCCGGTCTCGCGCTTGAGCCAGGGCACGGCCTGCAGTCGTGCCAGTGGCAGCGTCTCCTGGCAGGCAAGGGCCCGGGTAGCACTCGCCAGCTCCCGCAGCGGACGGGATTCAATCATCAGCAGCAGAAACAGCAGATCGAACAGAGGTTCGCTCAGGGCCAGATTGCGCACCGACCAGAGGCCAGCTGCGCAGGGCAGCCAGACCACCAGCATCGCCAGCACACCGGCCTGCAACTGTTGTCTGGGCGAGCCGTCCGCCCTGTGTACCTTGTGGCCAAGGCGGGTGAGCAGCGGGGTGAGGGCCGAGAGCCGAATGTGGGCGGGGCGGGGAATGAGGGCCTCCAGCAAGGCGGCCCCCAACATGATGGCCGCCGTCGTGGAAAGCAGATCGGCGGCCATCGGTTCGAGCGATGCGATTGGGATCACAGCTTGCCGAGCATCTTGATGATCACTTCGGCCGAGTGCTTGCCAGCCACCTCGATAAAGGCGTCGAAGGATTCCACCTGCTCCTTGCCCGCGATGTCAGACATGGCGCGCACCACCAGATAGGGCACCTTGAACATGTGGCATACCTGGCCGATGGCAGCCCCTTCCATCTCGACCGCCAGCATTTGCGGGAAGTCGGCGCGTGCCTTGGCGATGGCCTGTGGCTTGCACATGAACTGATCACCAGTGCAGATGAGGCCAACCTTGGTCTGGTGCTTGCCCTGCTCGGCGATGCACTCACGTGCCACAGTGATCAGCTTTTCGTCGCAGGGGAAGGCGGCGGGTTGCTGTGCCATCTGGCCCATCTCGTAGCCGAAAGCGGTCACGTCCACGTCATGGAAGCGCATTTCGCTGGCGATCACCACGTCACCGATATGCAGATCCTGGGCAAAACCGCCCGCAGAGCCGGTATTGATCACGCAATCGGGGGCAAATTTTTCCAGCAGCAGGCTGGTGGCCACGCTGGCGGCGACCTTGCCGATGCCGGAGCGGGTCAGGATCACCTCTTTGCCGGCCAGCATCCCCTGATAGAACTCGCAGCCACCCAGTTGCAGGGTGGTGGCGTTGCTCAGCTGGCTGCGCAGCAGGGCCACTTCTTGTTCCATGGCGCCGATAATACCTACTTTCATCACTGACCTCGTCTTGATAGCCGTCAGGCTGTATTTAAGTTGCTGTAGATCATAACAAAAGATGAAGACGGCGCCGAGCGCCAGAAGAGAAATGCCAAGGAGGAACCCTGGCGCCCCAACGCGAGGCGCCACAAGTCACGAGGGAAGGGATGGTGATCGCTTAACCGAGGGCGGTGTCCAGCGTCATCATCAGGGCAAAACCCGCCATCAGGCCGAGGGTAGCGTGAGTTTGATGGCCGTTGCGATGAGTCTCGGGGATCACTTCATGGGAGACCACAAACAGCATGGCGCCGGCCGCCAGGCCCAGACCGATGGGATAGGCGATGGCCAGGCCGCTGGAGAGCCCCACCCCGAGCAGGGCGCCGAGGGGTTCGAGCAGGCCGCTGCCGATGGCGACCAGCACGGCCAGTGGCGGGCGAAAACCGGCGGCGCACATGGCAAGCGCCACCGCCAATCCTTCCGGAATGTCCTGCAGGGCGATGGCGGTGGTGAGCGGCAGCCCCACCGACATGTCCCCCTGGGAGAAGCTGACCCCGATGGCCATCCCCTCCGGCAGGTTGTGCAGGGCGATGGCAAAGACAAACAGCCAGACCCGGGAGCACTGCTCATGGCCCGGGCCGCAGGGGCCAGTCTTGTCGTGTTCGTGCGGGGTGAACTGATCCAATCCCAGCATCAGCAGTACCCCGAGGGTCATCCCCGCCACTACCACGGCAGCGGCGGCAAAGCCGTTGCCCGTGATGTCGCTGGCGGCATCGAGCCCCGGCAGCAGCAGGGAGAAAGCGCTGGCCGCCAGCATCATGCCGGCGGCAAAGCCGAGCATGGAATCCTCCACCCGCTGCGGCACGGCGCGCAGAAAGAGGGCGGGCAGGGCACCGAGGGCGGTGGCAGCAAAGCCGGCCGCCCCGCCGATGAGGCCATAGCGCATGCCGCTGCTGATTTCCTCCGTCGCCAGCATGACGAGGCTCTGCAACAGCAACAACAATACGGCTGCCAGCGCGATGAAGAGACCTATGGCCGTTCGGGGGCGGGATTGCATCTGGGCGCGCAGTTGTTGGGACCAGGAGGAAGCGGGCAGGGCTGACATATCGTCCATCGGGTGACCTTATGAGAAAGAGAGAAGGCTCATTACATCCCTGCGCCGACGCCTTGTCTACCCGAGGCAGGCGATTGCCCCCATAGCTAAATAGCATGCAGTTGGGCACTGGCGTAGGGCACCCGCCTGAGGCCTTGGCGCTGGAGGAATTAACACCATTTAAATTTTTTTAATAAAAATGAAGGCATTGTCGCCTTGTGCTAGAGTGCGCGACTTTGCCAAATGCCCTCTTCCCGCGTTTTGTGCATCTCCCCGTCAGGATGGCCCGGGTATCAGCTCACAGGGATGTGATCGCCACACTCCACACCCAGTCAGCAGTCGAGGACCCACTGCCACCATGTTTTACAAGAATCTCTCCATCGGCAAGAAGATTGCCGTGGTCTTTGCGATCATCGCCGCCGTCAACGTGCTGTTCGGTCTGTTTCTCTCCAGCGAGCTGCGCAGCGTGCGTGATCGGGTGCTGAACTTTACCGACTCGACCCTGCCGAGCGTGCTGTCGGTGGAAAACCTGCTCTATGACGTCTCCTATGTGCGCCGGGCCCAATTTGCCCTGCTGATGGTGGATGACAGCGCCGATCTGCAGGCCCGTCGTGGCCGGATCCAGAATAATATCCAGAAGGTAGAGACCAGCTTCCAGACCTATGAGGCCACGGTCGGAGCGGCCCATGAGCGTCAGGTATTCAACCGGGCCAAGCAGCACTGGTTGAGCTATCGCCGCTCGGTGAGCGAGTTCGATCAGCTGCTGGCCACAGGCCGGCATACCGAAGCCGAGGCCCAGCTGTTTGCCTCCAACGCGACTTTCGGCGCCCTAGAGCAGGCGGTCAACGAGCTGGTCGGGGTCAACCTCGACTTTGTCAAGGAGAACCGTGGCAGCCTGCTCGGCAGCGTCAGCATGCTCAACACCCTGGCCATGGTCAGCATCGGCAGCCTGTTGCTGTTCATGATGGCGATGACCTGGTTCCTGACCCGCCAGATCTGCCTGCCGCTGCAGGCCGTAGTGGCCCAGGCCAACGCCATTGCCAGCGGGGATCTGACTCACCGTCTGGATCGCCGTAACCTGGGGCGCGATGAATTGGGGGCACTGGCCAATGCTTCCCTCAAGATGCAGGACAACCTGCGTGGCCTGATTGAAGAGGTGGTGGCCGCCGTGACCCAGTTGGGCACCGCCATCGAGGAGGTGAGCGCCGTCTCCGAGCAGTCGGCCAAGGGGATCCAGAGCCAGCAGCAGGAGATCTCTCTGGTGGCGACGGCCATGACCCAGATGAAGGCCACAGTCGCCGACGTGGCGGGCAACACCGAGATCGCCTCGGAATCCGCCAGCTCGGCCAATGCGCTGGCACGCAGTGGCAACCGGGAGGTACGTAACTCTCTGGTGGCGATCACCCGTGTAGCGGAAGAGATCGAGCAGGCCGGCGTGCTGGTGACCGAGCTCGAGCGCGAGTCTGCCCAAATCAATGTGGTGGTGGACGTGATCCGCGGTATTGCCGATCAGACCAACCTGCTGGCCCTCAACGCCGCCATCGAGGCCGCCCGTGCCGGTGAGCAGGGACGCGGTTTTGCGGTGGTGGCCGATGAGGTGCGTACTCTGGCGGGCCGTACCCAGGCCTCTACCGGCGAGATCGTGGCCATCATCGAGACCCTGCAGGCCCGTGCCAACAAGGCCAAAGAGGTGACTGGACTTAGCTGCGACATGATCCGCGAGTGTGTGACCCAGAGCGAACAGACAGGGGCTGGTATTCAGCAAATTGAGGAAGCAGTTGCCCAGATCGCCGACATGGCGATCCAGATCGCCAGTGCCTGTGGTGAACAGGATGCGGTCTCCGACGAGCTGGGGCGCAACGTGGAGCGGATCAACGAGTCGGCCAACGAGGTTGCCTTCGGCGCCGATCATACCGCGCGCGCCTGTCTGGAGCTGAGCCAGCTGGCCGCCGGCCTCAAGCAGACTATCGGGCGCTTTCATCTTGCCTGATCCCGAGCGCAATTCAGGTGCGCGAAGAGGCGCCTGTCTTGCTGATATCAACCCGGCTTAGGCCGGGTTTTTTATTGCCTGCCAATCTCCATATCGAGGGGGGAGATGGCAATCAGCGTCTGTGTGCGTCAGCGTGAAGGGAAGGGAAATGGTTATGGCGATAGATGGTTTGGTCGAGGGCTGGATTGCAAGGGCGCAAAGCCACGAATGCCTTGCAGGAGTAAACCAGAGCGATACATAACCACGAGCGGCAGATAACAAAAAACCGGCTTGCGCCGGTTTTTTGTTATGTCGAGTACGGGCTGGCTTATTTGGCCAGAGACTCCGGCAGCTCTTCACGGATCTTGCCGAGCATCTCTTTGAGCACGCGCGGGTTGGCAACGACTATGTTGCCGGAGGTTTCGTAGTTGTGACCACCCACGAAGTCGGTCACGATGGCGCCCGCTTCCTTGGCCAGCAGTTCGCCGGCGGCGGTATCCCAGGGTTTCAGGCCGATTTCCCAGAAACCGTCGACACGGCCGGCGGCCACGTAGGCCAGATCCAGGGCGGCGGAGCCGGAGCGACGGATGTCGGCACACTCGATGAACATGCTCTGGAACATCTTCAGGTACGGCTCGATATGGTGCTTCTGTTTGAACGGGAAGCCGGTGGCCAGCACGGTACCAGCCAGTTCGCGGGCCTTGCCGACGCGGATGCGGTAGCCGTTCAGCTGGGCGCCGCTACCACGGGTAGCAGTGAACAGTTCGTCGCGGATCGGGTCGTAAATAACGGCTTGTTCGGTCTTGCCTTTCACGCGCAGGGCGATGGAAACGGCGAAGTGCGGAATGCCTTTGACAAGGTTGGTCGTGCCATCCAGTGGGTCAATGATCCATTGGTAATCCGGATTGGTACCGGCAGTCTCACCAGACTCTTCAGCTACGATGCTGTGCTCCGGGTAAGATTTTTTGATGGTATGAATGATGGCCGCTTCGGCTTCACGGTCAACGTTGGTCACGAAGTCATTGCTGCCTTTCTGGATAGCCTCAATGTTCTCGGGCTGGGAGAAGGCTTTTACTACAACTTGACCGGCGTTGCGCGCAGCGCGCACGGCGATATTCAGCATCGGATGCATAGGTTCACCACTGGATGTTAAAGAACGGGGATAAAAGGACGCGGTATGATACCAGTATTTCCACCGATGGCAACTGTTATCCCGATTCAGCCATTCGATTGCCACTGCCAGATATGACGGCTCCAATATAGGCCGGATCTGCGCTAGTCTTATGCCTGCAATCAACCCAGTTTGTCATGAGCATAGGGACATGAATCATGAACTTGTCAGTAGTCAGTCAGCACGTATCCGGCGCCAGTGAAGGTTTACTGGCCATTTTGCGTTCATCCAGAGAGTATGGCGACCACTTTGCCAACATCGGCATCACGCCGCTTGCCGAGTGGCAGCCAGCCAAGGCGGAGGCGGCGATCCTGCTGATCGATGGCAATACTCCCTGGCAGGATGCCGGCTTTTTGGGCGGGGAAGATGACACCATAGGGCTGCCGGTGTTGCCGCTGCTGATCCGCAAGGAGGACAGGGAGCTGGCCATCTGCGGGCCGGATGTGCGCGCCCCCCGCTTCTATTTCGTCTCCAACGGCATAGTGCTGGAGGAGTCGGATCTCGCCAATCCCGCCAGCAGCAGGGTGCTGCTGCGCAAGCTGGAATCCTACTTCCCGCTGCTCTCCCGCCTCATCATGCTGCGCCAGCGCAAGCCGGCCGCCACCTTCAACTGATCTCGTCATCATCGGCCGACAAACGGCGCACCCAGTGC
>NZ_CDCG01000042.1:0-32252 GCF_000819845.1 Aeromonas enteropelogenes | reverse complement strand
GCACTGGGTGCGCCGTTTGTGTTACTAGAGAGTGGGTCAGGATCTCGCCGCCGGGGGAAATGAGTGCCCGGTGGCCCCATCTGCGTAACCAAGGAGTGACCATGATCGACTTTTATACCGCCGCGACCCCCAATGGCTTCAAGGTGGCGATAGCCCTCGAGGAGCTGGGGCTGCCTTATCGGGTGATCCCGCTCGACTTGTCGGCACTGGATCAGAAAAAGCCCGAATTTCTGGCCATCAACCCCAACGGCCGCATTCCGGCCATCGTCGATCGGGACAACGATGACTTCGCCGTGTTCGAATCCGGCGCCATCCTCCTCTATCTGGCCGAGAAGGCGGGCAAGCTCTTGCCGCAGGATCCCAAGCGCCGCTCCCGGGCCATCCAGTGGCTGATGTTCCAGATGGGCGGTGTTGGCCCCATGATGGGGCAGGCCAACGTCTTCTACCGCTACTTCCCCGAGAAGATCCCGGCGGCCATCGAGCGTTACCAGAAGGAGGGGCGCCGCCTGTTCGAGGTGCTCGACAGCCATCTGGCCCACCACGAGTATCTGGCCGATGAGTACAGCATCGCCGACATTGCCACCTGGCCCTGGGTGCGGATCTACGACTGGAGCGGGATCTCCATCGAGGGGCTGCCTCATCTGCAGGCCTGGATAGCGCGCATGGAGTCCCGTCCTGCCTGCCAGAAGGGGATCACCATTCCGCCGCGCAAGGAGCAGCCAGAGGATCTGATCAAGCAGGCACAGCAGATGGTAACGCGTTGATTTTTAACTGCAGACGGGGCGAAACGCCCCGTAATATTAGAAAAACTAAGGCAAGCTGATTATAAAGATTCGTTCGTTTTCTGTGAGCTGAATCACTATCATGCCCCTATACCATCAAGCGTCCTGTGCGATGGCCGGGCGGGCTCCCCGCCTCCTGTTTCCAACACTGATTTGATTGACTCACTGTTTCTGTGAAGAGACTCCCCCGGGCCATTTCTGCGTCGGGGGGCGGCAGCTTTTTGACGATTTTTTTGGGACTGATATGGATCGGCACAGTTTTTATCCGTTGTTTTTCCTGACCATTCTGATGGTCGCTGTGGGCCAGATGACCCAGACCCTCTATGTCCCCTCCATTCCCATGATGGCGGGGGACTTTCAGGTGGCCTCCGGTCAGCTGCAGGCGGTGATGGCCTGTTACCTCATTCCCTATGGCCTCTCCCAGTTTGTCTATGGGCCGCTGTCGGATCGCATCGGTCGTCGCCCCGTGCTCATCATCGGCATGATGGTGTTTCTGTTGGGGACCCTGACCATCCAGCTGATCCCTCACTTCGCGGCCCTGCTGGTGGGCAGCTTCATCCAGGGGCTGGGAACCGGTGCGGGCGGCGCCATGAGCCGCACCGTGATGCGCGACCGTTATAGCGGCGCCGAGCTCAACCGTGCCAACAGCCTGGTGAGCATGGGGGTGATCTTCTCCCCGCTGCTGGCCCCCGTGCTGGGGGGCTGGTTGACCGAGCTGTTCAACTGGCGTGCCGGTTACTGGTTCCTGTTCGGTTTTGGCGCCGTGGCGACCCTGGCCATCATGGCCTGGTTTGGCGAGACCCTGCCGGTGAGCGCCCGCCAGCAACCGCTGCGGGTGGGAGCGGCCTATCGCCATGTGCTGGGCAACCCCAAGTTTCAGGGCAACCTGCTCTGCCTGATGGCCACCTTCTCCGGTCTGGCGGTCTTTGAGGCGGCCGCCGGCGTGCTGCTCGGGGATGTGCTGAAACTGAGCGCCCGCACCGTGAGCGTGCTGTTCGTGTTGCCGCTGCCGGGTTATCTGTTCGGGGCCTGGCTCTCGGCCAAGCTGAGCTTTCGCCTGAGCCAGGGCAAGCTGATGCGTCTGGGCATCGCGTTTCTGGCACTCGGCTCGCTCATCATTCTGCTGCCGGGCCTGTTCGGGTTAGTGAGTGCTGCGTCACTGATCGGGGGCGCTGCCGTCTACTTCATCGGGAGCGGTATTCTCTACCCGACCGCCACCTCCTGCGCCATCGAGCCCTTCCCGAGCCAGGCGGGCACCGCGGGGGCCATCCTCGGCGGCATGCAGAACCTGGGGGCGGGTGTCGTCACCCTGCTGGCGGCCTGCTTCCCGATGACCGGCCAGGTGACCCTGGGGGCCATCATGACCCTGATGGTGCTGATTGTGGCGCTGAGCTTTGTCTGGCTGCGCCACCACGGCTCCCCCCACGAGCAGATGGCAATCTGACGCCATCGCGGCTGGCGCGTATCGAGCCAGTCCCTTACCCAATAAAAAGAGGCCATGACCCGTCGGGGTCATGGCCTCTTTTGTTATCTGGCGCGCACGTTTTTGGCCTGCGCAGGTAAATGCTCGCTTACCCCTGCGATGCAGTGTCTGCCTGGGAGAGGGGGCGCTGCTCCAGCCGTTGCTCGCCCGGGCGGCAGACCAGCACCGACCCTTGTTCGAACCAGTCCCCCAGCACGATACGGCGGGCGGGTTGGCCGTCCAGGGTAAAGTCGTGGATGGCGGGTCTGTGGGTGTGGCCATGGATCATCATCCGGCAGTCGTGACTGCGCAGCATGGCGTCCACCGCCGCGGGCGTCACGTCCATGATGCTCTGGCTCTTGTAGGCATTTTCCATCTGGCTTTGGCCGCGCATCTTGTGGGCGATGGCCTGACGGCGGGGGAGCGGCAGGCGCAGAAAGAGCCAGCGCAGCCATTTGAGCTGGGTGATGCGACGAAACTTCTGATACCCCTCATCCAGGGTGCAGAGCAGATCCCCGTGACTCAGCACCACCCGCTCGCCATAGAGTTCGATGACGCAAGGATCCCCCAGCAATGTCATGCCGGCGCGCTTGGCATACTGCTGGCCCAGCAGAAAGTCACGGTTGCCGTGAATAAAGTAGATGGGCACGTTTTGCTGGCTCAGGGCCAAAAAGGCGTCGGCGATGGTCTGGTGGAGCGGGTTGGGATCATCGTCGCCAATCCAGAATTCAAACAGATCCCCCAGCACATAGAGGGCATCGGCGCCGACGGCGTCGTGCTCGAGAAAGTGCACCAGCGCCGCCGTCATGTCGGGCCGCTGGGCGCACAGGTGAATGTCACTGATAAAGAGGGTGCTCATGGTGGCGTGTCGGTGCTCAGGGTCGGATCCGGGGAGGGGCAATGAACGGCTGTTTCGGGGCTGGCAAGGGCTGATGGCGGCGTCTGGACAACCGCTGGCCGGGCAGGATCAGGCATCCGCTGCCACGTGAGTGTGGCCAGGTTGCGTCCCTCCAGGGTCAGCAGCGCCTCGTAAGGGTCGCCGGCCAGCCCCAGCAGGCGGCAGATGGCAGCCTCGCCTTTGAGGCCTTCTTCCAAGCGCAGACGCAGCACCGCCTGATAAAAATCATCCCCAAAGTGCGCCAGCAGGGCGGCCATCAGGGTGAGGTGGCGCCAGCCGTTGAGAGTCTCGACCGCTGCCGGCGTGACATAGAGCTCCACCGGCCAGGAGTGCCCGTCCGGGCCGGCAAAAAGCCGCTCCAGCAGCCAGACGCCTTCCCCCTTGTCGCTTGCCAGCCACCCCTGCTCGCGCAGTTGAGCCGCAAGGTGGGCAGGCACCGGATGCTGGCAGAGGATATCGAGATCGCTACCCGGCCGCTCCAGTCCGATGGCGAGGGTACTGACCATGGCCACGTCGCTGCACAGCTCTTGCAAGCGCGTCCACAGGCCGTTACTTAACAGGGCGTGGGCGGAGCGCTGGCGCGGGTTGCCATGGGCCAGATAGTCGAGGTGGCGCCAGTTTGGGGCGGCAGATGGAAAAACTGCGGCCGGGGCCGCAGTTTTGTCAGTGCCTGGCCGGCAGAGATCACTCGGCAAGGGTCACCTTGGTGATCACCACGTCTTCAACCGGTACGTCCTGATGGATGCGACCGTAGTTGCCGGTCTTGACGCCCTTGATCTTGTTGACCACGTCCATGCCCGCAGTCACTTCACCGAATACACAGTAGCCGTAGCCCTGGGTGGTGGCGGATTTGAAGTCGAGGAAGTCGTTGTTGTTCACGTTGATGAAGAACTGGGCGCTGGCGGAGTGCGGCTCCATGGTGCGGGCCATGGCGATGGTGCCAATCTTGTTGGACAGGCCGTTGGCCGCTTCGTTCTTGATCGGAGCGCGGGTGTCTTTCTCTTCAAAGCCCGGGGCATAGCCGCCGCCCTGGATCATGAAGCCGTCGATCACGCGGTGGAAGATGGTGTTGTCATAGTGACCGTCACGGCAGTATTGCAGGAAGTTGGCCACGGTTTCCGGGGCTTTTTCAGCATTCAGGGTGAGGGTGATGTCGCCGTGATTGGTATGCAGAGTGACCATGAGTTGTCCCTTCGTTTTGTAGCGAGCCAGGCAGGCCCGCGGGTGTATGGCATAAAGTGGTGGCAATTCTAGCCCATCAGGGGCGGCGGGCATAGTGCATCTGGCGCCAAGACATAGATGGCAGGCGGGATCCGGCTCGTTTTCTCTGGTCGAACGGGGTATTATGACCAACCATTTTACACACAGGCAGTGGTTATAAGATGCTGAAGATATACAACACACTCACTCGTCAAAAAGAAGAATTCAAACCTATCCACCCGGGCAAGGTGGGCATGTATGTGTGTGGTGTCACCATCTACGATCACTGTCATATCGGCCACGGCCGCACCTTTGTCGCCTTCGACGTGGTCGCTCGTTACCTGCGCTACGCCGGTTACGATCTCACTTATGTGCGCAACATCACCGACGTGGATGACAAGATCATCAAACGCGCCGCCGAAACCCGCGTCACCTGTGACGAGCTGACCGAGCGCCTGATTGGCGACATGCATGCCGACTTCGATGCCCTCGGCATGGTACGCCCGGATATCGAGCCGCGTGCCACCCAGCACATCGGTGAGATCATCGAACTGGTGCAATCCCTGCTGGACAAGGGCCACGCCTACGTGGCTGACAACGGCGATGTCATGTTCATCGTCGAGTCCTATGCCGACTATGGCCAGCTCTCCGGCCAGGATCTGGAGCAGCTGCAAGCCGGTGCCCGCGTCGACGTGGTGGATGCCAAGCGCAACCCCTTGGACTTCGTGCTGTGGAAGATGTCCAAGCCCGGCGAGCCGACCTGGGACAGCCCCTGGGGCCCGGGCCGCCCCGGCTGGCACATCGAGTGCTCTGCCATGAACTCCAAGCACCTGGGCAACCACTTCGACATCCATGGCGGTGGCTCCGATCTGCAGTTCCCCCACCACGAGAACGAGATCGCCCAGTCCTGCTGCGCCCACGGTGGCGACTACGTCAACACCTGGATGCACAGCGGCATGGTGATGGTGGATAAAGAGAAGATGTCCAAGTCCCTTGGCAACTTCTTCACCATTCGCGATGTGCTGGCGCACTACGATCCGGAAACCGTCCGCTACTTCCTGATGTCCGGCCACTACCGCAGCCAGCTCAACTACTCGGAAGATAACCTGAAGCAAGCCCGCGCCGCGCTGGAGCGCATGTACACCGCCCTGCGCGATCTGCCTGAAGCCGCCGCTGCCGGTGGCGACGAGCAGGTGGCCCGTTTTGTTGAGGCCATGGATGACGACTTCAACACCCCGGAAGCCTACTCCGCCCTGTTCGACCTGGTGCGCGAGATCAACCGCCAGAAGGCCGAAGACATGGCCGTTGCCGCTGGCCTCGGTGCCCGTCTGCGCGAGCTGGGCGCCGTGCTTGGCATCCTGCAGCAGGATCCGGACGCCTTCTTGAAGGGTGACGAAGCGGACGACGAAGTGGCCGAAATCGAACGTCTGATCGCCGAGCGCAATCAGGCCCGTGCCGACAAGAACTGGGCCGCGGCGGATGCCGCCCGCAACCGTCTCACCGAGATGGGTATCGTGCTGGAAGACAGCGCCGGCAAGACCAGCTGGCGCCGCGCCTAAGGTCGGTGGCCTTGTTGGCGTCTGGTGCCAACAGGTTGAGCCAATAAAAAACCGCAGCCATTGGGCTGCGGTTTTTGTTTGTGGCCTGTCTGAGGGCTGGCATTCGGAGGGAGAGGAGATAAATATTATAGAATTACTTCGTTAATTATATTTTGTAATTTATCGTTCCAATTTCGTTCTCTTACTGTACTTGATATGGCAAGAAACTTCCTGTGCCTCAACAATTGAGATTTAATAGCATCTATCCACTTTGTATCTAATGAATTTGTTTCCAATATCTGCTCAAATGTAAAAAGCATTGATGAAACAAACCAGCAATACTTGCCATAATCTATGGTACGTTCTTCAGGTTTTTCCATTCCATAGGCAAATTCTGGTTTATCAATACACATAGATAGGTATTGATGATAAAGGTTGTGAGCTGTTGCATTTTTAGTTTCAGATATATTTGTGTTCAGCTGTTCCCAACCTAATTTCAATTGCTTATTTGCGACATAAAGGGCTGACCATGCAATTATGACTGTTGCTATACTCGAGCCAATACTAATCCACTTCACCCATACATCTATATCCATTGCAATTACAACTCCATTATTAATAAACTATTGCGTTTTTCATCGATTGAACCCTGCGGGCTTGGTTTTTCTCTTCTTATGCTCCTTATGCTCACGGGTAAATGCATAAGGGTCTATATCTGCAACATTAATGGCAATCTGATTCGCTCCATGTACGTGAGTAATTAGTCTTTCATAAGGCTCTTTAAATGGTGCTTGAATTGTAGAGCCACCAAATTCTCCAATATTTGAAATTATTACATGTTGATACATATGATAGTGTAGTGCAGCAGCCATATTATCAAAAGTATTTACATCTTTGTTATGAGCGACAACAATAAACAAATCTGTTTTATCTCTTAAATCAGAAGCCAAGCTAATATCTGTTGCATCATAGCATATTGCACCAGATATCCTAAAAGGTGAGAGACCATCTCTATGTACTTCTATTATATGTTGGCATGGTCTGTATCCAGTAATTCCAAGTTTTTCCTCTTCCGATGTCATATGTAGTTTTCCTTGGTCTCTAATTATCCATTGTCTTCCGCTCTTCTTATAATCTGGAATGATCCACCGTGCCATATTAACTAGTTTTCCACCGTGGTCTTTAAAAACAAACCCTGCAAAAATCATTGCTCTAGTTTTATCTGCAAGCCGTTTGATTATATCTTGATCTTCTATGTGCACAGATAGTTCTGGGAAAATAATTAGATCTGCAGCTGTTCTTTCTTTTTGTCGATCCGCCTGTAATTTTGTGTATAAAGTTTTGTAAGCAACTTGGCATATTGAAAGCAAATGCTCTCGATGTGTAGCTCTAGTTTTAATATGATCTAATGTCGGGTCTGCCTTCACAAAGTCGGTAGAGCGTGGAAGCAGCTGTTGAATCATTACCACGCGAAAGCATGGTGTTGCATTTAGTTTAGGGCGTTTTACCTGAGATGGTAAACCTGGCATATTTGAGGCTTTGCAATACAAGTTGTTTAGATGTGACAGCCTATTTCTTAAACTTGACTCAAATGAATTTAAATCAATCACATTGAGTATATCTTTATGGCGAATAAAGTTTGATTCAAAACCAGGCCATTGAAGGCATCTCATAAGTAGTTCTGATAACCATCCAGTTATAGTGGCATATTCACCGACTAATGACTCAGGGGAATGCATCATGCCCATTCGACGTTTGAACCATGAGGTTCTTACGCCTTTATATGTGTCTGAACTATTCGATTTCCATCGGTTTCCTGTAAAATCACACCCACCAACAACAGCCGCTCTTAAAATAGTACCAATCCAGTATATTTTTTTTGCTGATTCATCAATGTCATTCTCTGTGGAGTATAGCCATTCAGGAATATTAAATCTAGGGTCACTAAATTTATTAGCTTCAGCAATGTGGCATACTATTTCACTTGCTTTGGGATTCCATATTTCATGCCACGTAATTGAGTCTGGTGAACTAACTAGAATTTGTTTCGGAGATAATGTTAATGCGTCTGATCTGTTTTCTAATAGTTTCAATAGCCCTAATGCTAGTTTTATTGTTGCGGCTTCATGTACAAAACAATTCTCTTCGGAAGCAATTATGTTGGATAGTTTCAACTTGCCATTGTTAATCCTTGAAACAATAACTGGCGATGCCCACTCTAAAGATCTGTACTTTGTTTTTAAATGTTTGGTTTTACTTATTCTATTCCAAATGGAAAGCCAAAAAGGTCCTCCGCGCTTAGCAAACATTTCAATTATTTCTACTGCGTTAGGCGCTGAGCTTAACTGCTCTAGTAACAATTTTACATATGTATCATTATGACCCGTTATCTGGCTTGCAATCTCATAAATGACCCAATAATCATCATTAATGGGTGGTTGCTTGCCATTCAAAATAAGATGTAATGCTGCTTGAATAGATTTATTTCCAGGTGATGGGCATATTGGTTTTTTTGCTATTGCCAATAATAATAGAGCTTGTCTTTCTACAAATGTTTTTTTTGTTTTTGAACAAATAACTCTTTGTGCATAAATTGAGGCTAATTCAATTATAGAAAATGGTTGAAGTGAGTTTGGATATTTTATCTTTTTGAAAAAGCCATCAAAATCACAACAACATCTAAATAAGTCAGCTAATAAATAATCCATTAAAATGGAAGAAATAACATCATTTTTTTCAGTTGAATTAAAGCTGCTTCTTATATATATGGAATTAAATACAGGTTCAAATAGCTCAGCTGATGGATATATCTCAATAGCTTTCCTTAGAACAATGCTAAGAGAGGGGTCCTTCATCCAAGCATGTATTAATTTTTTTGCGAGTAACTCGCTTTCATTTTCTAGCTGTTTATTATCAAAACCATGTTCATTAATAATACTGATACTTCGTTTTGAGCGCATTATGCTTTCTAGACGGTTAGCGGCAAACCTTTTTAAAGTATCAGTCCTTATATCATGATCATATTTTGTTAGTTGTACTAGAGGCAGATCTGGATGGGATGTTTTCAAATCAGGCAAGTTGTCATCCTCTATTGAAAGCAATCCCTCTAAAATACTAGAAGCATTATCAAGGACTTCTCTATCTGCAGGGCCGCTTAGCTCTCCTTGCAATATATTAATTCTGTTTGTCATGCTCCCTATATTATCAAGATCTGAAATGGATGTTATTTTTGTTTTTTTGATGTTTAATGTTGTATCTTCCCCAGCATGTATTTTCAGCATTCTGCTAATATAGCTTTGTATTACTCTCTTTATTATCTTTATGTCTTCAAAGTCAGTGCTTATTACCAGTCGGAGATCATCAACATATCTGCAGTAATCATATAAAAATACTTTTCCGGGAGTTGGCAACAAAGTTCCAATGTTGTTTCCAATATGCTTGTCAAAATCTAACATATATGCATTGGCGAAAAAACCTGATGATACAAGACCCTGAGGTAAGCCTTTGCTAGAGTCTAAAGAAATATTGAATTTCTCTGCAAAGCGAACATCTCTATCTCTCCATTGCCAATCAATTATTTTTTCAAAACGACGCCAAAAAATATCACAGTGATCATGTCCAAAATTGCTGGATGCATTTTTTAGTCTTTTTATAAGAACCTTTCTATCAATGTTGTCGTAAAACTTTGATAAATCTAAATTTACTATGTAAACATTACCGGCATTTCTTTCAACTAGATCTCGGCCAATCGCAATAGGTCTTTTTAAAAAGCTTTGGTAATCTGAATAAAATTTTCGATATATTTCACTGTTTCCCCATCTGAACCATGCTTTTTTATTTTTCCAATCACAAATTAAGCGATTGCCATAACTATAAACGGAGTTATCCTTTCCTGAACTGCAATCACCTTGTGCCGTCTCTATTGCATCAGCCAAGCACATCATCGCTGTTGTAGCCCAAGTTTGGTCTCGTATCGTAAGATGAGCTAATGGTCGTATTGGTGGAGTGTTTTCTCGTTCCTGTTTATTTGTTTCATCTATAAATGCTACGGGTATCCATCCTTGATTTTTATCTATAGTCCACCCTTCACTCTTGGCAGCAGGAACAAGCTCAAGCTTATTCAAAATTCTACCTGATTTTAACTGCCCCCCCCACTTATTAGCCTCATCTTCAATAGCTATTGTTGAAGCATCAAGAGATAATGTGTCAGCATACCAATTAAAGCTTCGTATATATGAATGAGTTTTCTTCCAAGCCTGTGAAATAACCACTGGATCAGTTAAATAATTTATTTCAGGCTTTAGGTAATTATACTTATCAGAGATGAATTTCATAAATTTTATTTTTTTGTTAAATAGTTGCGTGACGTTTTCTTAATCACATTACAAATGAAGTGTAATTAGTGGTTTTAAAGTTGATGTTGTATAAAAGTTAAATTATCACTGTCTGGAATTCAATATAAGACTATTTCCAATACTGGCGATATTTCGCCAAGCAATGAGGTTACCCGACCCCTCACCCTAACCCTCTCCCCCAAGGGGAGAGGGAACTGTTACTGCGGACGATTACGCTTCGCTAATCGACCCTACTCGACCCTACAAATTGCCCCAAGCGTCTCACCGGCATGGGAGCATGGGTACACAACCCCGGAGGCTGACGGGCCCCCCGTCGAGGGTGAAACCCTCGCACCCTGCTGCAGGGGAGGGAAACCGGCTGGTCTCCGCCAAAGACGCTACCGCCCCTGACTGTCGCCGCCACATTGCGCCATTGCCCTGCCATGAATTGAACGGGGCCAACAGACTCCCGCGCCCATCTTACGGAGCCAGAACGGTCTTATCTATCGATTTGATGGGTTAACTATCAGAAAAGATTGGTTTTCTGCGCTGGCGCAAAGTTTGGAGCATGGCGTTCCGCTATTTCAGTGGGCCGGTTGGCAGGCTGACGTTCTGATCAGGGAGTGGCGATGGCTGCAGGGCCGCGATAGAGAGAGGGTGAGAATTGAGGATAAAGGGACTGGGTCACGATAAAGGGAAGGGCGGCACCCAAGCGGGCACCGCCTCTGTCAGGGGGCGGGGAAGTATTTGCCGTACAACTGCTGGAATTCGCTGCTCGCCAGCACCTGGGTCAGGCCGGTCTGGAATTCTTTGACGGATTCGTCGCTCACCGGATGGCTGAAGGCGAAGCAGAACTGCTCCGAGCTCAATATCCAGCGCACCTTGAAGCGGGCGGGATCGAGTTTTTGTTCCAGGATCAGCAGCTCCATGGTGGTCTTGTTGGTGGAGACCAGATCGACTCGTCCCGAGGTGAGCATCTTGAGGGCCTGGGGCAGCCGGTTGGCGACCATCAGCCTGCTCTCGTCAAAGCCGTTGTTGAGTAGCAGTTGCTCCCCCACATCGGCCCGCACCGCCCCGATATTGAAGACCTTGGCGTCCTCCAGCTTGTTGATGGCGATATTGCGGCTGGTGAGCCCCACCAGCACGATCTCGGCGTAACCGATGGGGCAGGCCCATTTGAACAGGGGATCGCGGGCCTGGGTGCGGGCGGTGGAGAAGAGCACCGCATTGGGCTTTTGGGTCAGCAGGTAGTAGCCCCGGGCCCAGGGCATGACGGTGATGGGCTGCGGTGTGGTGCCCGTCTTCTGCCACACCTGCTGCAACAGCTCGACGGCAAAGCCGGCCGGCTTGCCCGCCTCGTCCGTGTAGTTATAGGGTTTGTACTCTTCGGTCATGTAGTGAAGCTTGGCCAGCTCCGGGCTGGCCTGGGTGAGGGTGGCAAACAGCAGCCCAATCAATCCAATCCATTGTTTCATCAGCGCCATCCTGCTTGAGGGAATCGTCGTTTCAGTGTGGGCAAGCGAGCCGATTTCGCCAAGGCCAAGTTAGATTTCCTGACAGTAGGGGAGGCTCAGGGCGCTGATGCCTGGCATCACTGGCCCTTTTGGCTCATTGCTCTGATGTTCGCGCTTCGGGCAATCACTACTCTGGCAAATAGCGACGCCGCAGCGCTGGATAGGTCGGGCTGGTCAGCACCTGCTCAAGGCCCTGCTGGAATTCAGCGACCAGTTGGTCGTTCACCGTGAGGCTGAAGGCGTAGCAGAAGGGGTCGGCGCTCAGTGTCCATTGCACCCTGAACTGGTCGGGAGCGAGCCCCAGCTCCCCGATACGCTGGTAGAAGGTGTTCTTGTTGGTCGAGAGCAGATCGGCCCGCCCGGAGGTGAGCATCTTGATAGCATGGTTGAAACGGTTGGAGGTCATCATCCTGTCTGCCTGAAAGCCGTTGCGGATCAGCAACTGCTCCCCCACATCGGCCCGTCCGGCGGCGATGATGTAGTGCTTGGCATCTTCCAGCCTGTCGAGATTGATATGGCGATGAGTCAGGCCGATCAGAACTATGTTGGCATGGTCAATGGGGCACGCCCATTTGAACAGGGGATCTCGCGCCCTGGTGCGCACGGCGGAGAAGAGCACCACATCGGATCTCTTGCTCAGCTGGGAGTAGCCCCTGGCCCAGGGCATCACATCGATGGGTTGTGGCGGGGTAGCGGTTTGTTGCCACACCCGTTGCAACAGCTCGACGGCAAAACCGGTGGCCATGCCGGATCCATCCCGGTAGTTGTAAGGGCTGTTCTCTTCGGTGATGTAGTGCAGTTTGCCAAGCTCGGGGCTGGCCTGTGCGAGGGTAGCAAGCAGCAGGCCTGCCAATCCGGTCCATCGTGTCATCTGCGCCGCCCTCTTGATGCGTCTTTTCCTCAAGTGTTGTCGGGGCGACGCATTTCGCCAGCCCGGGCAACTTCTGGTTGGCGCTGGGGAGAGGGTTGCTGTCAGGGCTCGGGCAGGTATTTGGCCTGCAGGGCCTGAAATTCCCGGGAGGCGAGAACGCGGGTCAGCGCCTGCTGGAACTGGGTGATATCGCCGTCGGGCACCTGGCGGCTGAAGGCGTAGCAGAGTTGCTCGGCACTGAGCAGCAACGCCACGTTGAAGTCATCCACCCGCATACCGAGTTCGCGGATAGCTTCATAGCCGGCCAGCTTGCTGGTGGCGAGCAGATCCGCGCGGCCGGAGACCAGCATCTTCACCGCCTGGCTCAAGCGGTTGGCCGGGATGATCTTGCTGTCATCCATGCCGTTGTTGAGCAGCAGCTGTTCGGCGGCATCGGAGCGTACGGCGCTGATCCTGTAGTCGCTTATCTCGGCAATCGAGCCCAGGGTGAGCGGGCGGGAACTGTGCCCGAGCAGGATGAACTCCGAGTAGCCGATGGGGCACACCCACTTGAACAGGGCTTCCCGCGCCTGGGTGCGGGCGGTGGAGAAGAGCACCACGTTGGGTTTTTGAGTCAGCAGGTAGTAGCCGCGGGCCCAGGGGATGATGCGAACGGGTTGTGGCTCGACCCCGCCCTGTTGCCACACCATTCGCAGCAGCTCGACGGCGAGTCCGGTGGGCTGCCCCTGTTCATCGTTGTAGTTGTAGGGAGGATACTCTTCGGTGAGGTATTCGAGTTTGCCGAGATCGGCCCGCACGCCACCGGCCCACAGGATCAGAAAAAGGTGACAGATCAGCCATATCCTCATGGTGCACATCCCTATGCGGCAATCATGATTCCAGTGTGGGCATGAACCGGGCAAAGTGCCATCGTCTTTCTCACCAGCGGCTGCGGCTTGCTCCCAGAGGGCGAAACGCCTCATCGCGCAGCCCCACCAGCAGGGTCTTGCCATCGGGTTGCAACCGGAACTCGCCGTAGCGGGCCTCCTCAAGGGCCTCTCCCGTGCCTTCCTCGAAGAAATAGGCATCCGGCCCAATCTGCCACTGGCCGGCGTGGCGACTCACCTGCAGCAATCGCTCGTTGGGGGCCAGGGCCTCCGGCTTGTCGCCGACCACCCAGCTTGCCACCTGGTGCTCGTCCAGGCGGATCACCAGGGTATCGCTCCCGCTGGCACTCGCGTTGCTCCTGTGGGTCGCAAGCTCGCGGGCTATCTCGTAATTCAGGCGCATATAGTCCCCCTGCATCAGGGAGCGGGGATCGACCGGGGCTAGCCGCAGCAGCACCACCTCGCCGCTGGCCATGGCCTGTTCATAACGCCAGACGGTGAAGTTGATGCCCGCCAGTATGGCGAGGCCGACCAGCAGGATGGCAAGGGGTCTCATGACGGGCTCCTTGGGTTGAGGCGTTGCAACAAAAAACGTGTCCCCAGCAACAAAGCCCCCGAGCCCAGCAGCAGCCAGGACTTGGTCATCAGGGTGAGCCCGAGATCGTAGTAATAGAGGGCGCCGTAGCCGGTCAGCAGCAGGAGCGAGAGGGTCATCAGGCCGAGGCTGCCTGCGTAGAAACCGAGGATCAGCACCAGGGCACCGGCACCCATGCCGGGAATAAGGGCACTGAGCAGCACCAGCGGCAAGCCGTAGCGCAGCGGCAGGGCCAGCTTCACCATCACAGCCAGTAGCAGGGCGGCGCACAGCAGCGGATTGAGCCAGAGTGGCAGGCGCGAGAGGCCGAGCTCGTCGAGCAGGCTGGCGCCCCCTTCCCAGAGCGGATGGTGCAGCCGACCCAGCACCAGCAGGGAGAGGGCGAGCCCCAGGGTCATGGCGTGATAGAGCGGGTGACGGGCCGGATCGGTTTCGGCCTGCTGCCAGCAGAAGGTGATGGCCGCCATCACCAGCGGCAGGGCCAGCAACTGCAGGCCAAGGCAGGCGAGACCCAGGGTGAGCAGCAGGGCGGCGGCTACGCTGTGAAAAAGGCGCACCAGCCAGTGATCGAACAGCACGGCTATCCCCAAAGAGAGCAGGCAGAGGCCGAACCAGAGCAGGGCTTGGTGGGGGTCTATCTGATCGATAAGGCCATAGAGCAGCCAGGCATCGGCCGCCAGCGCCAGGGCAAGCACAAATTGATCCCAGAGATCCCCGTGCTGACTGCGGTTGATGGCGTAGGCAGCGGCCAGTAGCAGGGTGCCCATCAGCAGGGCGTGCTCCGGCTCGCGAGTCAGCTGCTCAAAGGTCATGAACAGGAAAAACAGCAGGAAGAGGGCGGCTATCCAGCCCACCAGCCCGAGCAGAAAGCGGCTCGACCAGTGGGGGCTGGTGTCCCGGGGCATCTCCCCCTCGACCAGATTGGCCTGTTGCAGCCGTTGCCAGAGGGTCAGATCACTCATGATGCCTCCTTTGCTGTTGCAGCCAGCGGCTGGCCACGACCGAGAGACCGATGGCGATAAGGCAGAGCAGCAGGAAACCGTCCACATCGGGTTCCATCCACTTGCCAAGGGTGGCCAGGATGATGGCGATGAGGCTCAGACACCCCATGGCGAGGCCGGCGATGAATCTGTGGTGCCAGAGGGCATAGGCAGCGGCGAGCCAACCGAGCCAGAGCGGCCACACCCAGAGGGAGGCGGCATCAAACAGGGCCAGCAAGGCGAGCAGTGTGATCCCAAGGCCAGCGGCAAGCCCTGCCAGCCAGCTTGGCATCAGCCGCCAGCGGGCCGGTGTCAGTAACAGCAGGCCCCAGAGTGCGGCGTTGAGCAGGGTCAGGCTCCAGCCGAGCGCTTCCTCGTCAAAGGCAAAGAAGAGGTCGAACAGGCCGAGGCGCCAGTAGAGCACTAGGGCCAGCTGCGCCAGCAGCCAGCTCAGGGTCCACAGCAAGGGGCTTTGGCCCAGCGCCGCCAGCGGCAGCAGCATCAAAGTCCAGGTGGCAAACAGCTGCCAGGGATCGGCGCCGGTTTGGTAGGTCTGGCCCACCAGCGCCAGCAGGGCACCGATATTGAGCGCCAGGGTCAACAGCAGCGCCTGGCGCGCCGTGTCGCCGAGGGACGTGCGCCACAACACCAGCAAGGTGGCGAGCAGGGGCGCTTCCAGCAGGGCCAGACGTGACAGACGTCCCAGCTCATGCCAGTTGAAGGCGACGAAGAACACCAGACCGGCGCCGAGGCAGAGGGCGCCGAGCCAGAGCAACAGACGATCGAACAACCACTGCCAGCGCGCGGGAGAAGGGGGCAATTCGGCCAGCGCCAGTGCCGCGTCGAGTCGCTCGGGGGCAAGCCTGCCTTGTCTAACCCATTCGAGCAGCGTCTCTCTTGATACCTTGTGCATGGGGGAACTCCACGGAATTTGCCCCATTATGGCATGAGGGGCGAGGGGGAGGGGAGCCCGTTGGCCCTTTGCCACCGGCGCCATACCGGCGCAAAAAAGAGCGCCCCGACCAGAGGCGGGGCGCTCGAAGGAGTGGGCAGTCAGCTCGTCAGACGAAGATGAGGGTCGTGACCCCGAGCCCCACAAACAGCAGGGCGCAGGCGATGCGGATCCCCTTGAGCGGCAGCTTGTCGGCCCCCAGCTTGCCGATCAGCACCACGGGTACGTTGGCCAGCATCATGCCGAGGGTGGTGCCGGTGACCACCTGGAACAGGGAGTCATACTTGGCGGCCAGCAGCACGGTGGCGATCTGGGTCTTGTCGCCAATTTCGGCGATGAAGAAGAGCACGAAGGTGGCCATGAAGGGGCCGTACTTGTCCAGCGAGCTCTCCTCGTCATCCATCTTGTCCGGTACCAGGATCCAGATCGCCATGGCAACGAAGGCCGCGGCCACCAGATAGGTCATCACCTTGGGATCTAGCCAGCGGCTGATGAAGTCGCCAATCCAGGCGGCGCCCGCATGGTTGAGCAGGGTAGCCGCCAGCATGCCGGCGATGATGGGCCAGGGCTTGCGAAAACGACAGATGAGCAGCAACGCCAGCAGCTGGGTCTTGTCGCCGATTTCGGCGATGGCCACGCTGAGGGTTGAGGTTAACAAGGCTTCCATAAAAGTGAACCGGGGGACGGAATTGTTATAAACCAAAGACAAGCCTGCACCATCCGTCCCCGGTATTGGCACTGGCCCGTCAAAGGTCTTGTCAAATCCAGATGGTGATTGGATCACCCTGACCATGGTGAGTTGGCACCAAGTATGTTGATCAGGGTCGCGAACCGGTTTGGGGCCGGCTGGCGAGACTACTCCCCCTCGATGGGAGCGGGCATTCTAGGGAAAAAGCGAAAGTGACGCAAGGTGCGCCGCAGGCGGCTTAGCCCCCCACCAGCTTGACGCTGAAACCGGCTTTCTCCAGCTCGGCCTTGATAAGGTCCCGTTTGTCTCCTTGTATCTCGATCACGCCCTCTTTGATGCCCCCGCCCGTGCCGCACTTTTTCTTGAGCTGGGTAGCCAGCGCCTTTTGCTGTTCGGCCGGTACGCCGTGGATGGTGATGACCCCGGCGCCCTTGCGCCCCTTGGTCTCGCGGCGAATGCGCACGGTGCCATCTGTGGGGAAAGGGGAGGCGGATTGGGGGGCACTCTGCTCTTTGATCATGCCGCCATCCGTGCTGTAAACCAGGCGGCTGTTGTTGTCGTGACTCATGGTATTTCTTTATCGATTAGCGAAGCGGAGTTTGATTTTACTCAAATAAAAGTTGAAGACACAGCTTATAATGGCCTAGCTAAAAGAGAATTATTATTGTTTAACTTTCAGGAGTCAGTCATGGTACTCACGCAGTTGTCACCGGGACAGAGTGCTCGCATCAAGAACCTGGACCAGTTGACCCGTCCCCTGCGTCGCAAGCTGATGGTAATGGGATTGTTGCCTCAGACCGAAGTCATCTATCTGCGTTCTGCCCCCCTCGGGGACCCGCTCCAGATCCAGTGCCAGGGGATCTGTCTTTCCATGCAAAAAAGTCTGGCGCAGCAAATCGAGGTCGAACCGGTATGAATTATTCCCTGGTAACGGTTGGCAATCCCAATAGCGGCAAGACCTCCCTGTTCAATGCCCTGACCGGGGCCCGCCAGCAGGTGGGCAACTGGAGCGGGGTCACCGTTGACAAGAAGATGGGCGAGTTTTCGGTCGATGGACACGATTACAAGCTGATGGACCTGCCCGGCATCTATAGCCTGGCCAATCAGGAGGGGAGCCTGGACGAGCAGATCGCCAGCCGCTTCGTCGAGGATCAGCAGCCTGATCTGCTGCTCAATGTCATCGATGCCGCCAATCTGGAGCGCTCCCTCTATCTGACGCTGCAACTGCGCGAGCTGGGGCTGCCCATGGTGGTGGTGCTCAACAAGATGGATATCCTGCAAAAGCGGCGGGTGACCATAGATGAAACCCTGCTTGCCAAGTCCCTCGGTTGCCCGGTGGTGGCGCTCTCCGCCCACAACGCCAGGCAGGTTGCCGCCTTCAAGGGCCAGATCCAGCAGTTTATCGGCAAGGCGCAACAGGCGCTGATGCTCGACTATGGCACTGAGCTTGAAAAAGATCTGGCGGAGCTTGAGAGCCTGCTTGCCCCCCATCATCTGACGACCCGTGGCCGCGCCCTGCGCCTGCTCGAAGAAGATGCGGTGATGCAGGAGACCTTGCTGCCTGGCCAGCATGAGGCTGCGGCCAACGTGGTGAGCCGTGCCCAGCAGGGGCAGGACATCGATCTGCAGCTGGCGGATATCCGTTATGGCCACATCCATCTGTGGGCCGCCGAGGCTTGCCAGCAGAAGGGAAAGCTCACCGTGGCCCAGAGCGAGAAGCTCGATCGGGTGCTACTCAACCGCTGGTTCGGCATCCCCTTCTTCCTGCTGGTGATGTACCTGATGTTCATGTTTGCCATCAATGTGGGCAGCGCCTTCATCGACTTCTTCGACATCATGGGCGGCGCCCTGTTCGTCGATGGCGTGCATTACCTGCTGGGGCTGGTCAATGCCCCCGAGTGGCTCGGTGCCATCCTGGCGGACGGTTTCGGTGTGGGTTTGCAGACCGTCGCCACCTTTATCCCGGTGATAGGCTGTCTCTACCTGTTCCTGGCGGTGCTGGAGAGCTCCGGCTATCTGGCGCGGGCCGCCTTCGTTGTAGATGCCCTGATGCGCCGCCTCGGTCTGCCGGGCAAGGCATTTGTCCCCATGTTGATGGGCTTTGGCTGTACCGTGCCCTCGGTGATGGCGACCCGTACTCTCAACTCCGAGCGCGAGCGGCTGATGACCTCGGCCATGGCCCCCTTCATGTCGTGCGGTGCCCGTCTGCCGGTCTACGCCCTGTTTGCGGTGGCTTTCTTCCCGCACTCCGGTCAGAACCTGGTGTTTGGTCTCTATCTCATCGGCATCCTGGTGGCTGTGCTCACCGGCCTGTTGCTACGCAGCACCCTGCTGCCTGGCAAGAGCGACTCCATGTTGATGGAGATGCCGGACTACGAGTGGCCGCGTCCGGTCAACGTGGGGATCAAGACCTGGCAGAAGCTTAAATCCTTCGTGTTCGGCGCCGGTAAAACCATCGTGCTGGTGGTCGCCGTGCTGAGCGTGCTCAACTCCCTGGGTACCGATGGCAGCTTTGGCCACCAGGAGCAGGAAGACTCTGTGCTGAGCAAGGTGAGCCAGGCGGTCACTCCGGTGCTGCACCCCATCGGTGTGCGCGATGACAACTGGCAGGCTACAGTCGGCATCGTCACCGGTATCTTCGCCAAGGAAGCGGTGGTCGGTACGCTCAACAGCCTCTACGCCGGCAGCGGGGAAGGGGATGAAGAGGCGGCCGAGTTCTCCCTCGTGGCCAGCTTCAAGGAGGCCATCAGCGCGGTGGCCGACAATCTCTCTTCCATCGACCCGACCGATCCCATGGGGATCTCGGTAGGGGATCTGGCGGATCAGCAAGCCGCAGCAGAAGAGCAGGAGGTCGACATCTCCACCTACGGCAACATGCAGACCCACTTCGACGGGGCGGCCGGTGCCTTTGCCTATCTGTTGTTCGTGCTGCTCTACATGCCCTGCGCCGCAGCCATGGGGGCTCTGGTGCGGGAAACCGGCCGCCAGTGGGCACTTTTTACCGCCGCCTGGTGCAACTACATGGCCTTTATGTGTGCCACCCTCTTCTATCAGGTGGCGACCTTCGCCGACCATCCCGAGCAGAGCCTGTTCTGGATCGCCAGCTACGGTCTTTCTCTGGTGCTGCTCTGGTGGCTGGGGCGCCGTCACGGTGACATCGTCGCCCGCAAGGTGGTGGTCCTGTGATCCTGCGCGAGCTGGGTGACTATCTCGCCGCGCAGCAGAAGGTGAGCAGGCGGGATCTGGCTCGCCACTTCCACACCTCGGAAGATGCGGTGGAGGCCATGCTCGGTGTCTGGATGCGCAAGGGGCGAGTCATCAAGCGGGAGAACCGGCTCTGCGGCGGCAGCTGCTGCGGCAAGAGTGAAGAGGTGATCTTCGAGTGGTGCGCCCCGGGCCAGATTGGGCTCAAGGTGCGCTAGTCGTCTTTTGCCATCGCCTGGAAATGAAAACGGCAGACCCAGTGGTCTGCCGTTTTCTTATGGCGTGATGCAGTGCTTAAGCGGTCTGACGAGTCTCATCTGGCTAGAGCGCATCGGCCAACAGGGCCCGTGCCGGTTGCGCGTTGCCCGGCATCAACCGGTAGGCCTTGTGGTGCTTGACCAGGGAGCCCTTCTTGTTGCCCTGGCTCAGCAAGAGAGCGTGGGTAAAGGCAGCCCGGGCCAGCTGCTGCTCGTCGCCGCGCACATAGAGGGTGAGGGGGCGGGTCAGCTCGCCGTCCTCGATATGCTCGCCATATTCGCTGGCACTGATGATGAGGCTGGGCTGGCCGCCCGACTGCAACTTGAGCTTGGCGTTGATCTCGCTCTCCGTGATGACAAGCCAGCCAGCGGCGGCGAGCTCGGCCAGCAGTGCGTTGAGTCTGGTCCCGAGCTGGGTCGGGGCAGCCATGGCGCGCTCATACTGGCTGACGATGCGCTCGAGCAGCCCCTTGAGATCGGCGCTGGCCCCCAGGGTGCGGCCCAGCTGAACCCACTCTTTGAGATCCTCCATCACCAGCCGGGAGAAGCGCTTCTCCTTGAGAGATTCCGCCATCCAGGTACACAGAAAATGGCTCTCCTGGGCGGGGGTGCGCTTGCCCGCCTTCTGGGCGGCGGTGCGCGCCAGCTCGGCCAGGCTCTGGCTGGCCATCTCGAGCAGGGCCTGGTTGTAGGTGGGAAGGGTCATCACGGTTCCTCACAAAGGGAGCCGGACGCAAGGCCGGCTAATCAACAGCATAAAGGCGCCAGTGGCGCCTTTGGTATATGAGATGTTTGCCCCTCTCCTCTCACTGAAGGGAAGAAGGGGTGGTCCTTACTTCGGCTGGCGGGGCTTCTTGGCGGCCGCCAGACGCTTGAGGCGCTGGCCCTGCAGCTTGGCTTCGGCCATGGCCTGGGCGGCGGCGTTGTCTTCACGCTGCGGGCGCTTGCCGAAACGGCGGCGCTCCTGCAACTGCTTGATCAGATCGTCGCGGCTGCTCACCTCGTAGCCCGGCACCATGATGCGGCGGATCTTCTGACCGATCAGCGCTTCTATCTCCAGCAGGGTGCGCTCTTCCTCGCGGCTGACGAAGGAGATGGCCATGCCGCTCTTGCCGGCGCGACCGGTACGGCCGATGCGGTGCACGTAGTCTTCGGCGAGGAACGGCAGGTCATAGTTGACCACGTAGGCCAGATCCGGAATATCCAGCCCGCGCGCGGCCACTTCGGTGGCCACCAGCACCCGCAGCTTGCCCTCGCTGAATTCGCGCAGGGCGCGGCGACGGCTGCCCTGGGCCTTGTCGCCGTGTACCACGGCGGACTTGATGCCATCGAGGTTCAGCTCTTCCACCAGCTCGTCGCAGCTCTCGCGGGTGCTGGCGAACACCAGCACCTGCTGCCAGTTCTGCTTGCCGATGAGCTCGGAGAGCAGCTCGCGCTTGCGCTTCTGCTCCACCGGGTAGACGGTGTGGCTGACGGTGTCGGCAGTGGAGTTCTGCTTGTTGACGGCCACCACCTGCGGCTTGTCCAGCATCAGGTTGGCGAGCTTCTTCACCGCCTCGGAGAAGGTGGCGGAGAACAGCAGGTTCTGGTGGGTCTTGTTGACCGCTTGCAGGATCTTCTGCACATCGGCGCTGAAGCCCATGTCGAGGATGCGATCCGCTTCGTCCAGCACCAGGGTCTCGACCCCGGAGAGGCTCAGGTTGCAGGCGGTGAGGTGTTCGAGCAGACGACCCGGGGTCGCCACGATAATGTGAGCGCCCGCTTTCAACCGCTTGGCCTGCACGTCCTGCTTGCCGCCACCAACGATGGTGAGGGTGGTGATCGCCAGATACTTGGCGAAGTCATTGATGTTGCTCGCCACCTGGGCCGCCAGCTCGCGGGTCGGGGTCAGGATCAGTACCCGGGCGTTGGAGGGCTGCACCGGCGCCGGATTGTCCACCAGACGCTGCAGGATGGGCAGGGCGAAGGCGGCGGTCTTGCCGGTGCCGGTTTGGGCGCTGGCCAGCAGGTCGCGGCCACGGCGCACGGCCGGGATGGCTTGGCTCTGCACAGGGGTCATTTCCTGATAACCGCACTCTGAAATGGCGCGCAAAATCTCGGGGGCAAAATCGAACGATTCAAATCTCATAAGGGGTTCCTGTGTTCCAGCGGGACTATGGCTGGCCTGGTTGGCTCGGTATGAGCGAAAAGTCGGTTATGACCACCGACGGCTGTGTCTGACATCACGTCAGAGAGTGGCCGGAAAATGGCGGGCGCGAAGTGTATCAGATAGATGCTACAAATTCTGCCTCAAATAGTTTGAGTTTTTACGGGAAAGGGGCCAATCAGGAGGGCTCATAAAAAGAGAGCCCCGCATCGGCGGGGCTCTGTATTGGCTGACGCAGGGGCTGCGATGGCGGATCACACGGCCAGATAGTCCATGATCCCTTCGGCGGCCTTGCGCCCTTCGTAGATGGCGGTCACCACCAGGTCGGAACCGCGCACCGCGTCGCCACCGGCGAACACCTTGGGGTTGCTGGTCTGGAAGGGGTATTCGGCCTGCTCGCGCGCCTTGATGCGATCCCGATTGTCGAGCTCGATGCCGTATTCCGCCATCCAGGGCTGGGGATTGGGTTGGAAGCCAAAGGCCATCACCACCACATCGGCAGGCAGTACCTGCTCGGACCCTTCGATCACCACCGGATTGCGGCGACCATTGGCATCGGGGGCACCAAGCTCGGTGCTCACCACCTTGATGCCGACGGTGCGGCCGCTGGCATCCAGTTCGACGCCGATAGGTTGGAGGTTGAACATAAACTCGACCCCTTCCTCGCGGGCGTTTTTCACCTCCCGCTTGGAGCCCGGCATGTTCTCCTCGTCGCGACGGTAGGCGCAGATCACCTTGGCTGCCCCCTGGCGGATGGCAGTGCGCACACAGTCCATGGCGGTATCGCCGCCTCCCAGCACCACCACCTGCTTGCCGGCGAAGTCGATGTAGTCGCGCTGCGCCTTCTCGAAGCCCAGCAAGCGGTTGGCGTTGGAGATGAGGTAGGGCAGGGCGTCATAGACCCCCGGCGCATCTTCGTTGGCAAAGCCACCCTTCATGTACTTGTAGGTACCGACCCCGAGGAAGATGGCGTCGAATTCACCCAAAAGGTCTGCAAACGTGACGTCACGGCCCACCTCGGTCTCGAGGCGAAATTCTACGCCCATCCCCTGGAAGATCTCGCGGCGGCGTTGCATCACCTCTTTTTCCAGCTTGAAGGAGGGGATGCCGAAGGTGAGCAGGCCGCCTATCTCCGGATACTTGTCAAACACCACAGGGGTGACGCCACCCCGCGCCAGCACATCGGCGCAGGCGAGGCCGGCAGGGCCGGCTCCGATGACGGCGACCCGTTTGCCGGTCTTGACCACGTTCGAGAGATTTGGCTTCCAGCCCATCTCGAACGCCTTGTCGGTGATGTACTTTTCGATGTTGCCGATGGTGACGGCGCCGAAGCGATCGTTGAGGGTACAGGCACCCTCGCACAGACGGTCCTGCGGGCAGACCCGGCCGCACACCTCCGGCAGGCTGTTGGTCTGGTGAGAGAGCTCCACCGCCTCCAGGATGCGCCCCTCCTTGGCCAGTTTCAGCCAGTTGGGGATGTAGTTGTGCACCGGGCACTTCCACTCGCAATAGGGGTTGCCGCACTCGAGGCAGCGATCCGCCTGCATCTCGACCTGAGGCTTGTTGAAGGACTCGTAGATCTCCACGAACTGGATCTTGCGGATCTTGAGCGGCTTCTTCGGCGGGTCGACCCGTTGCACATCGATAAACTGAAATACGTTCTGGCTCATAGGGTTCCCTCCTTATTGCGCCTGGATTCTGAGTTCTGCACTGGAACGGCTGGTGTGACCCAACAAGGACTTGACGTCGCTGGACTTGGGTTTGATCAGCCTGAATTTGGGCACATAGGAGTCGAAGTTGGCCAGGATCTCCTCGGCACGGTGGCTGCCGGTTTCATTCAGGTGAGCGGTGATGATGCCGCGCAGGTGCTCCTGATGGATGGGCAGATCCGCCACTTCCAGCAGCTCCACCAGCTCGGGGTTGGTGCGCTTGGCAAAGTTGCCGCACTCGTCGAGCACGTAGGCAAAACCGCCCGTCATGCCCGCCGCGAAGTTGACGCCGGTCTGGCCGAGCACGGTGACGATGCCGCCGGTCATATATTCACAACCGTTGTCGCCGATCCCCTCGACCACCGCCAGGGCCCCGGAGTTGCGCACCGCGAAGCGCTCGCCAGCGGTGCCGGCAGCATAGAGTTTGCCGCCGGTGGCGCCGTAGAGGCAGGTGTTGCCGATGATGGCCGCCTCGTGGGACTTGAACGCCACGCCGACGTGAGGCTTGATCACCAGCTTGCCGCCGGTCATCCCCTTACCCACGTAGTCGTTGGCATCCCCGGTGAGGATCATCTCAAGGCCCCCCGCGTTCCAGACGCCGAAGCTCTGGCCGGCGGTGCCGTTGAAGTGCACCCTGACCGGATCGGCCGCCATCCCCTGATTGCCGTGACGCTTGACGATCTCGCCTGACAGCCGGGCTCCCACCGAGCGGTCGGTGTTGCGGATGTCGTAGCGGAACTCGCCGCCGGATTTGGTCTCTACCGCACCCAGCAGATCGTCCACCATGTTGAGGTTGAGTGGCCCCTTGTCGAAGGTGGGGTTGTGCTGTTGGCTGAACAGGCTGGAGCCTGCCGGCGCCACCGGACGGGCCAGGATGCCGGAAAGATCCAGCTTGGCCTGGCGGGCTGTGAGGCCGGGCAGGGCCTCCAGCAGATCGGTACGGCCAATCAGATCGGTCAGCTGGGTGACACCCAGCTGGGCCATCAGCTCGCGGGTCTCCTCGGCGATGAACTTGAAGTAGTTCATCACCATCTCCGGCAGGCCGGTGAAGTGCTCGCGGCGCAGCTTCTCATCCTGAGTGGCGACGCCGGTGGCACAGTTGTTCAGGTGACAGATCCGCAGGTATTTGCAGCCGAGCGCCACCATGGGGCCGGTACCGAAGCCAAAGCTCTCGGCGCCGAGGATGGCCGCCTTGATGATGTCGAGGCCCGTCTTGAGACCGCCATCCACCTGGAGGCGCACCTTGTGACGCAGTCCGTTGGCCACCAGCGCCTGCTGGGTTTCGGCCAGCCCCAGCTCCCAGGGGGAGCCGGCGTATTTCACCGAGGTGAGGGGGCTTGCGCCTGTGCCGCCGTCATAACCTGAGACGGTGATGAAGTCCGCATAGGCCTTGGCCACGCCGCAGGCGATGGTGCCAACGCCCGGCTCGGAGACCAGCTTGACCGACACCAGGCAGCTCGGATTGATCTGCTTGATGTCGAAGATGAGCTGGGCCAGATCCTCAATGGAGTAGATGTCGTGGTGTGGCGGCGGGGAGATCAGGGTCACGCCGGGCACGGAATAGCGCAGTTGGGCAATCTGGGCGGTGACTTTGTCACCGGGCAGCTGGCCGCCCTCGCCGGGCTTGGCGCCCTGGGCGACTTTTATCTGCACCACGTCGGCGTTCATCAGGTAGTGGGGGGTTACGCCAAAGCGCCCCGAGGCCACCTGCTTGATGCGGGAGTTTTTCTCGGTGCCAAAGCGCTTGGGATCCTCACCGCCTTCGCCGGAGTTACTCTGGCCGCCGAGGCGGTTCATGGCGATGGCCAGCGCCTCGTGGGCCTCCGGCCCCAGGGCGCCGATGGACATGGCGGCAGAGTCGAAGCGAGGGAACAGCTTGGCAGCCGGCTCCACCTGCTCCAGCGCCACCGGATTGTCAACCTTCTTCAAGGTGAGCAGGTCGCGCAGGGTCGCGACCGGGCGCTCGTTCACGAGACGGGCGTACTCCTTGTAATCGGCGTAGTTGCCGGATCGCACCGCCGTTTGCAGGGTCTGCACCACGTCCGGGTTGTAGGTGTGGTACTCGCCGCCATGGACGAATTTCAAGAGGCCGCCGTGACCGAGCGGTTTGCGCGCCAGCCAGGCCTGACGGGCCAGCTTGAGCTGATCTTCCTGAATATCGGTAAAGTCGGCCCCCTGGATGCGGCTGGAGACGCCACGGAAGCAGGTATCCACCACGGATTTGGCCAGGCCCACCGCCTCGAATAGCTGGGAGCAGCGGTAGCTCGCCACCGTGCTGATCCCCATCTTGGACATCACCTTGTAGAGGCCCTTGTTGATGCCGTTGCGGTAGTTGAGCATGGCCTGGCGCAGAGGCATGGTGAGCACCCCTTCCTCGACCTGCTTGGCCAGGGTCTCGTAGGCCAGATAGGGGTAGATGGCGGTGGCGCCAAAGCCCAGCAGCACGGCGAAGTGGTGCGGGTCACGCACGCTCGCGGTCTCCACCAGGATGTTGGCGTCGCAGCGCAGATTGTTGTCGACCAGGGTGCGCTGCATTGCCCCCACCGCCATGGCGGCCGGGATGGGCAGAGTATCGACGCTGATGGCGCGATCCGAGAGCACCAGTAACACTGTGCCCGCTTCGGCGGCGGCCTTGGCCTCTTCGCAGATGCGCAGGATGGCCGCCTCCAGCCCCTCTTCAGGCTTGAAGTTGAGGCTGATCACCTGATGGCGATAGTACTCCCCTTCCAGCGCCAGCAGCTGGTGGAAGTCCGAGTAGAGCAGGATGGGCGACTGGAACAGCACCCGGTGGGCGTGGCCGAAGGTCTCGTTGAACACGTTCTGCTCGCGCCCGATACAGGTGGCCAGTGACATGACGTGATTTTCCCGCAGCGGATCGATGGGCGGGTTGGTCACCTGGGCGAACATCTGGCGGAAGTAGTCGTAGAGAGTGCGCTGGGTGCCGGAGAGCACCGCCATGGGGGTGTCGTCCCCCATCGAACCCACCGCTTCTTGACCGTTTTCGCCGAGCACGCGGATGATCTGGTCGAGCTCCTCGAAGGAGTAACCGAACAGCTTTTGATAGGTCTTGAGCTGCTCGTCGGAGAATTCGCGGCTGCCGGTCTGGCTGTCATCCATCTGTTCGAACGGCACCAGGCGGCGGCAGTGTTTGTCCATCCACTGCTTGTAGGTGTGGCGGCTCTTGAGATCGTCGTCGATCTCGAAGCTGGTCCACACCTTGCCGTTGCTGGTGTCCACCACGAACAGCTCGCCCGGGCCGACGCGGCCCTTCTCCAGCACCTCGTCCGGGGTGTAGTCCCAGGTGCCCACTTCGGAGGCCAGGGTGATGAACTTGTCCTTGGTGATGACGTAGCGGGCCGGGCGCAGGCCGTTGCGATCGAGCGCACAGGTGGCGTAGCGACCATCGGTCATGACGATGCCGGCGGGGCCATCCCAGGGCTCCATGTGCATGGAGTTGAAGTCGTAGAAGGCGCGCAGATCGTCATCCATGTTGGGGTGCTTTTGCCACGCAGGCGGGATCAGCAGGCGCATGGCACGGAACAGATCCATGCCACCGGCGAGGAAGAGATCCAGCATGTTGTCGAGGCTGGAGGAGTCGGAGCCGGTGGTGTTGACGAAGGGGGCGGCCTCCTGCAGATCCGGAATGAGCGGGGTGGCGAACTTGTAGCTGCGTGCCTTGGCCCACTGACGGTTGCCGGCGATGGTGTTGATTTCGCCGTTGTGGGCGAGATAACGGAATGGCTGGGCCAGTGGCCAGCGCGGGCTGGTGTTGGTGGAGAAGCGCTGGTGGAAGACGCAGATGGCCGCCTGCATGCGGATGTCGGCGAGATCCAGATAGAAGCGCGGCAAGTCCACCGGCATGCACAGCCCTTTGTAGACGGTGACCAGGTTGGAGAGGCTGACCACGTAGAAGTAGTCGTCGTTGATGCGCTTCTCGATACGGCGGCGCACGATATAGAGGCGGCGCTCAAGATCCTTGTCGACCCAGCCGGGCGGGGCGTTGACAAAGACCTGTTCAATACTGGGCAGGGAAGCCTTGGCGATGGTGCCGAGCACATTGGTGTCGACGGGCACCTTGCGCCAGCCGACCAGGCTCAGGGTCTCTTTTTCCAGCTCTTCGTCGATGATGTCGCGCGTCTGCTGGGCCAATACGGGGTCCGGGTTGAGAAACAGCATGCCGACCGCATAATTGCGGCCCAGGTGCCATCCCTTCTCTTCGGCGACAGCTCTAAAGAAGCTGTCCGGTTTTTGCAGCAGCAGACCACAGCCATCGCCGGTCTTGCCGTCGGCGGAGATGCCGCCGCGGTGCTGCATGCGAGCCAATGCTGACATCGCGAGACGGACAAGCTTGTGGCTGGCTTCACCTTCCATGTGGGCCAACAGGCCGAAGCCACAGTTATCCCTCTCCAGCTTTGGATCATATAGTGACATTGCATTTCTCCCTTGCTCGGCCTTGCATCGCACTGTCATAAAACAGACTGCATAAATTGCGATTGGCTCTTGTGGTTCCGTCCGCCTGAGGTGGCGAATCTCCAAACTAATGGGATTTTTCGGCAAGGTCAATTGGACATCCGGGCTGTATGCAATGTTACATACACATAACAAAATATGGATTGCTGGAGTGATATCGTAATTTTATGTTGGTTTATTCTGTTTTTTTTCTGTTTTGCAGATGGATGGTCCAGATTGTCAGGCTTTGATGGTGGACTCCTTCTGTGACGCAAGGTGTAGTAATTTTACCAATCTCGGGCCGGGAGAGGTGCAGACGATCACATTTCGCACTCCTCTCCCTTGCATTTATGAACTATTGCTACTCTTAAAAATTTTTATTGTTCAACAATAGTTTATCGCTGGTTTTGTTGGCCGAATAAAAGTGTTACAGCAGGTCACAGAGGTTTCAAAAGCGTCGGTAAGCGGGTGGTTTCATATATTTATCCGACAAAGAGTGAATATTTATATGTTTTCTTGCTCTTACCTTCCCTTGATCCAGCGCAGCGCCGGTTTTGCGCAAACTCGTACAATGGCGCTCCTTTAGCGGAGGAGCCATGCAGTTACACGAACTCGTCAATACATTCGGTCAGGATCTCAAACAGCGCCACGGCCAGAAGATCCACAAGCTCTCCATCCACGGTGCTTTTACCTGTCCCAACCGGGACGGCACTCTGGGGCGTGGCGGTTGCACATTTTGCAATGTCTCCTCGTTTGCCGACGAGTCGGCTCAGCAGCTCTCCGTCGTGCAGCAGCTGCTGGCTCGCCGGGATGAAGTGACCCGCGCCAAGCGCTATCTCGCTTATTTTCAGGCCTATACCAGCACCTATGCGGAGGTGGAGTACCTGCAGCGGATGTATGAAGAGGCCTTGTCGGTCAGCGACATGGTCGGATTGTGCGTCGGTACCCGGCCCGACTGCGTGCCGGATGCAGTGCTGGATCTGCTGGCAGGCTATCAGGCCCGTGGTTACGAGGTGTGGCTGGAGTTGGGACTGCAGAGCGCCAACGACAAGACCTTGCAGCGCATCAATCGGGGGCACGGCTATGCTGCCTATGTCGATGCGGTTACACGGGCCCATCAGCGGGGGATCAAGGTGTGTGCCCACCTTATCGTCGGCTTGCCCGGCGAGGTGCCGATGGACAGTCTGGATACCCTGCATCGCATCGTGGAGACGGGGGTGGAGGGGATCAAGTTGCATCCGCTCCACGTGGTGCAGGGCAGTACCCTTGGCAAGGCATGGCAGGCCGGAAGGCTGGAGGTGCTGACTCTGGAGCAATATGTGGAGGCGGCGGTCGCCATGATCCAGCACACGCCCCCCGAGGTGGTTTATCACCGCATCTCGGCTTCGGCCCGCCGGCCGACCCTGCTGGCACCGGCCTGGTGCGAGAACCGCTGGACGGCCATGGCGGACATCGCCAAGGCATTGGAGAAGAGTGGCCCGCAAGGGCAGGCGCTGGGACGTCCCTTTACACTTTGCGTCCCATAATTGAGTTCGAAATTAATATTTCTTAGTAAAACAGACGGTTATATAAAAAAGTTTGTATTTTTTAACTATAGTTTTGTCATCGTCAGGCTATTATAGTGATGCGCCGTGAGAACAAACGCTATCAAACAAGTCCGGTTTCATCCCTCTGATGTGTAGCCAGTCATAGATATCCATCTCCTCTGTCTGTTGTAATGCACCATGAAGGGGGGAGGGCGGAGCCGCACCTGTTGGAGGACGTGGTCATCCGAAGAGGGCCATCGATGTCAGCCTTGGTCTGCTGAGTCGACATCCTGATGGTATCGTGGTGTTCTCTTTGAGTCGCTATGCCGGGGAATACGAACAGATGCGTTTCGTACCGACCTCATTTATGCCGTGACAGGATGCTATGCAAGCAGAAACTAGTCGTATCGATGAACTGTTGGAATGTCTGGTCTTTCTGACCCGCTTCTATGGTGTGCCCAATAGTCAGGATGCCCTGACGAACGGACTTCCACTGGTATCCGGTCGTCTGACCACCGCCCTGTTTAGCCGTGCGGCCGAACGGGGTGGCCTCTCTGCTCGCGAGGTCATCCAACCCCTCGAAGAGATCCCCCCCCTGCTGTTGCCCTGCGTGTTGCAGATGAAAAATGGCAGCGCCTGTATCTTGCTGGAGTGGAATGAAGACAGAAGTCAGGGGCGCGTCATCTTCCCGCAGGCAGGGGATGCGGCACAGTGGGTATCGACGCCCCAGCTGGGGGATGAATATCTTGGCCGCCTTTTCTATGTGAAAAAGCAGTTCAAGTTTGATGACCGCTCCCCCAAGGTGCTGGAAACCCGCAATGGGCACTGGTTCTGGAGTACCTTGTTCGAATCGCGCGGCATCTATCGCGATGTGCTGGTCGCTTCCATCCTCATTAACCTGTTTGCGGTGGCCAGTCCGCTGTTCACCATGAACGTCTATGACAAGATAGTGCCCAACCTGGCGTTTGATTCGCTCTGGGTGCTGGCTGTCGGGGCCATGGTGGTCTTTACCTTTGACTTTGTGATGCGCCAGCTGCGCAGCTACTTCATCGATATTGCGGGCAAAAAATCAGATGTGCTGCTGTCGGCAAAGATTTTCGCCAAGGTGATGGGGATGCGGATGGAGTCCCGCCCTGCCTCTACCGGGGCGTTTGCCAAACATCTGCAGGAGTTCGAGTCGGTGCGGGATTTCTTTACCTCCGCCACAGTGTCGACCCTTATCGATCTCCCCTTTGCGATATTCTTCCTCTTCATTATCTGGGTGTTTGCCGGCGTCATGGTGGTGGTCCCTATCGTCGCCATCCTGATCCTGATCGCATACAGCTTCTATATCCAGGGGCCCCTGAAGCAATCCATTGAAGAGGGATCGCGCCTCGCTTCCCAGAAAAACGCCAATCTGATCGAGAGCATCTCCGGGCTGGAAACCGTCAAGATCTTCGGCGCCGAGAGCATGTTCCAGCATCGTTGGGAGCAGGCAGTGTCCCACATCTCGACCTGGGGCGTGCAGACCCGGCGCATCACCAACGCCATGTCGTCCCTTGCCAGCTATATCCAGCAGATGGTGACCGTGGGGCTGGTGATCGTTGGCGTATATCAAATTTCCGAGGGGCTGGTCACCATGGGGGGCATGATTGCCGCCGTGATGCTCTCCAGTCGCGCCATCGCCCCCATGGTGCAGCTTTCCGTGCTCTCTACCCGCTATAACCAGGCAAAATCTGCGCTGGAGATACTCGAAAAGATCATGCAAACCCCCGGCGAGCAGGATGAGGGCAAACAGTATATTCACCATCCTGTCATCTCGGGGCGGATCGAGTTTGATAATGTTTCCTTCAAATATCCCGGGATGGAAACCAGCACCCTGCACAATATCAATTTGCGCATTCAGCCTGGTGAGAAGATCGCCATTATCGGCCGGATCGGGGCAGGCAAGACCACGCTGGAGAAGCTGCTGATGGGGCTCTATCGGCCCACTGATGGCTCGGTGCGTCTCGACGGATTCGAGCTGGATCAACTGCCTCCCTCGGTTATTCGCCGCAATATCGGTTGCGTGCCCCAGGACGTGGTTCTCTTTTTTGGCTCGGTACGGGACAACATCATGCTGGGCAACCCGCTGGTGGACGACGTGCGGGTATTGCGAGCCGCCAAGCGGGCAGGGGTGACCAACTTCACCAATCGGGATCCCAACGGGCTGGATCGCCAGATTGGGGAGGGGGGGCGTCAGTTGTCAGGGGGGCAGCGCCAGGCGATCTTGCTGGCTCGTGCGCTGCTCAATGATCCTCCC
>NZ_CDCG01000041.1 GCF_000819845.1 Aeromonas enteropelogenes | reverse complement strand
GGCCTTCTTGCTTTCTGGCTGGCACCGATTCAGATGCCGAGGGAGTCCAGCAGGTCATCATGATCGTTGCCGGCGGCTGGCGCCGGAGCAGATGCAGGCTTGGCAGCCCCCTGTTTGGCCTGGGCGATCAGGGCATCCGGATCCAGCTCCTCCTCATCCATGCCGTCGCTGTGGATGCGGATGAACTCGGTCTTGTCCATCGCCAGCTCCAGATAGAAGATGTTGTTGCGGGCGGTGAAGAAGGTTACCCGGCGCGATTCCGGGTTGTCGAGGTTGGTATCGACACTCAGCATCACCTGCTTGTTCAGGGCCAGCATCTTGGGCTGGTTCTGGGTGATGTGGGTCTGCATGTCGCGCCCTACCTTGACGGTGAAGCTGCCGACGATCTGGTTCATCAGCTCGCCCATCACGTTGCTCACCTCATCCGAGGTGTGGGAGATGGCGAGATCTTCCTTGGAGAGCCCCATGCTGAGCATGTAGCTCTCGTACAGCTCCATGGCGGCCGCGGCGGAGAAGTTGATCACCACCAGGCCGGAAAAACCGCCATCAAACAGCACGAAACAGCCGATATCCGGCTTGAGGCAGGTCTTGCTGATCCGTTGCACCATACCGGAAAACCGCACCTGGCTCATGGTCGCGGCACTCAAGACATCCGTTACCGAGTTGCACAGGCTGAGCAGCACATCCTCTGTGGTCAATACGGCATCGTCATCGGCTCTTGTTACTATCATGGGACCTTCCTGAACATCGAAAATGGGCTTATCTATACCATAACTCTAACAGATAGCGCTGGCCGGGGACTGAAATAGCGACGGACCTCTCAGTTGGCTCCGTTATCAGCAGTCAAAGGGGTAAAACCGGTCAGCCTGGCGAGTCGGGCACGCCATATATCGGCCTGTTGCTGCAAAACTTGTGGTTCATAAGGCACTGATGGGTGAGCTCCCCAAATAGGACCCGGCCAGGCCTTGTCGGTAGTGAAACGGGCGACATGGTGCACATGGAGTTGCGGTACCAGATTACCGAGTGCTCCTATGTTAATCTTGTCCGGATTGAGTGCCTGTTCCATCAGGCTCGCTACCGCGCAGGACTCCTGCATCAGCTGCTGTTGCTGCTCTGGCGCCAGGTGGTGGATCTCCCGCAGATTGGCCACACGGGGGACCAGAATAAGCCAGGGATACTGGCTGTCCTTGGCCAGCAGGACACGGCAGAGGGGCAGATCCCCGAGCTGCCGGGTATCCGCCAAAAGGCGGGAGTGCAGTTCAAACATGAAGACCTCGTTGCATAAGGAGGGGCGCAAGGCACGCCGCAAGCCCCTCACGTTACTGCAACGGGGGGCAAACTTAAAGCTGAGGCACGGCCCAGCCGATGAAGCGCTTGCGAAGAACCGGGTCGGCCTGCAGGAACAGCTGTTGCAATTGCCCTTCAAGCTCGCTCTGCGGGAGCACAGGCGCGCTCGCGGCTGTCGCTCCACCGGGGACAACAACAGCACCACCACCGGGCGCAGCAACACGCAACGCCGCCTTGCCACCACTACGGTTGTACTCCGCGAGTCTGGCGTTCCAGTCCATGCCGATCAGCATGCCACGGGTCACCAGCGCATCCTGCGCTATCCGCAGCGGCTGACCACCGGCTTGCAACGCGATGACGGGCTCCCTGGCATAGGCCTCCATCCCCTGCTCTTTGTCCGGCACCTTGGTGCTCAGTTGCAAGGACTGGTTGTCGGCCCGATAGCGCAGGATTTGCGGCTCGGAGCGGATCTGGCGATCGTTCTCGCTGCTGTTTCGACTGGGGATCACCCCTTCGAAACGCACCAGCAGTTGCTGTTCTCCATCGGCCAGGGTGGCGTGCTGTTCGTCGTGCAGCCGACCCTCGCTCACCGCCAGGATCCGGAAATCCTCGGGTACCATCACCTCAACCGCGGCCTGTACTGTCCCCGTCCCCATTGCCGCACACAGCAGCGCCAAATTACGCCAACTCTGATAACCCCTCATCTTCTTTCATCTTCCTTATCCCTACGATAGGCGAAGGGTAACAAGGGAAAATGACAAAAAAATAACCGGGCTGGCAGGTAGTAGCTTGTCGTCACGGCAATAAAAACGGGCCCCGCTATGGGACCCGTCGGCTTGTCATATCGATGCTTCATTTCGCCACCAGCAAACGTTTGTTTACTGGCGACAAAAAAAGAGCAAGAACCTCAGTCGATCAGACCGTACTGATCGCGCAGGATATCGATGATCTCCTGTTTCGGATTGGCGGCGCGCACCAGCGGGTGGCCGATGACCTTCTCGGCAATCCCCACGTAGGTGTGGGAGATATCCATCATCACCTCGGTCGGCAGCTTGTTGTCACGGGCCAGGGCGAAGCGTTCCGGCATGCGGTTCTTGTTGAGCAGGATATCCGGATCCGGGAAGTGGTTGAGCAGCCACTGGCGGAAACCCTCTTTGGACTTCTCGACGATCTGACCATCACGCAGGGCGGGGCCATCCCAGATACGGGAACTGTCGGGGGTCCCTACTTCGTCCATGTAGATAAGCTTCTCGTTGCCAGCAGCATCCTGGACATAGCCAAACTCGAACTTGGTGTCGACGAAGACCTGATCCAGCTCGGCCAAGGCGTCACTGATGACGTTGAAGCCCTCTTTGAGCAGCACTTCGTAGCGATCGATGTCGGCCGTAGAGCGGAAGCCGAAGGCCTGGTAGTGACGCTCGATGTCGGCACGGGAGACGTTGACGTCGTCCGCTTCCGGTACACCATCCAGGCCTTTCAGTATGCCTTTGGTGGAAGGGGTGATGAGAATTTCCGGCAGTTTCTGATCCTTCTCGAGTCCTTCCGGCAGGGTGATGCCGCAGAATTCGCGCTCGCCATCCTGGTAGGCACGCCACATGGAGCCTGTGATGTACTGACGGGCGATCGCCTCGATCAGCACGGGACGGGCCTTTTGCACGATCCAGACGAACGGATGGGGAATATCCAGGATGTGGCTGTCGGCCAGTCCCTTCTCCTTGAACAACTTGAACCAGTGGCTGGAGATGGCGTTGAGCGCCGCCCCCTTGCCCGGCACGCCGTTCAGCCCGTCCACACCTTGCCAGATGCAGTCGAAAGCCGAGATGCGATCGCTAATCACCATGAGGGCGAGGGGCGCATCGGCGGGCACATCGTAGCCTTTTTCCTGAATGAGTCGGGCACTGTCTGCCGGGGTCAACCAGTAGACGCTGCGCACTTTGCCGGAATGGACTGGTTTATCGGTGCGGATCGGCAAATCGTCGTTCACCGCCAATACTTGATCTGCAAGACTCATGGCTAATAACACTTCCTGTTTGTGGGTGTAATGAAACAAGAGCGCCGGGCTCCAGCTTCCGGGGATTAACATATCAAGCGCTTCAACCCCTGTATTGACAGGGGGATCAACCTAACAAAACAGGGGCACTAGGCCCCTGTTGTTATTCTGCTTTTGCAGCCTGGTCGGCCAAGCCCTTGGCAAAGGCCTCGGACAGGCTGATATACATCTGGGAGATGACACCGGACGACACCGGCTTTTTGTCCTTGTCAAACAGGGTGATGGAGGTCTTGCCCCCGGCCATCTCGCCCAGCTGGAAGCGGTACTTTTCCTCGTCCAGTTTGAACGGTTCGCTACCCTTGGCCTGCCAAAACTCGGCACCCGGCTCTTCATACTCGACATCGATCCAGCCCAGCGACTGCTGGGTATCCTTGATGATGAAGCCGTACTTCGGCAGTACCTGGTTGAGACGGCGCCATACCTGTTCAAAGGAACCGTTGGCGACCCAGGCAGCCAGTTCGTTGTTGTCCAGACCCAGCTCAAGCCCCATGCCATCGCTGGCCTTGTGCTGTTCGCGAGCCTTGAGCTGGCTGTCGTAGTAGAGAGAGAACTGGTTCAGCACCCGTGCTGCATAGCGCTGGGCCTCGGCCTCGCTCATCCGGTTACTGGTCTCACCGTCGATAGTTTCTTCGTGATCCAGCACCCGTACCGACATGTTGACGGCATGACGCTGCTCATCGTTGCGAACCGTGAACTGGTAGCGCTGACGGATCTTGAAGTCTTCGTCATCTTCAGCCCAGCCATCGAGGGCGACTGTGTTATCAAACCAGCCGGTCTGCAACACGCCGGCCTGCTGATCCAGCTTCTCGGTGGAAACCTTGTACTTGGCCAGGAAGTTCATCAGGAACGACCAGGTATCGCGCTCCACGCTCTGGCCTGAGCTCAGGGCATAGTAGGCGATGGTGGGTTCGCTGGCATTGGGCACTACCTGGCTGCCCGGTACCACGGTCAGCAGCTGGGCAGGGGGACGTACGTCAACTTTGGCACCGAGGGCACCTTCACGGCTGCTTTCGGGAAGCGGCGGGATATCGAACTGGCTGTTGAAGGTGGGGGCGCTCAATCCGGCGGGGATCAAGAAAGCACGGCCCTCGAGACGGGCATCTTCATATTCGAAACCACGGTTGGCCATCTTGCGATCCTGGGGGGTACTGCACCCCGCCAGCACGGCAACGGTCGCGACACTCAGCACCAGACGGGCTCTATTTCCCTTTCCATTTGATTTAAACACTCGCCATCAACTCCGCAGTGGTCAGTGCTTGCGCCATCGCCTGTTCGCCCTCGGCAGTGAGGTCAACCAGCGGCAGACGCAAGGTGGCCGTTGCAATCAGTCCCAGTCGGGCGCAGGCCCATTTCACCGGGGTCGGACTCGGTTCGCAGAACAGAGTCTTGTGCAACGGCATCAAGAGATTGTCGATGTCATGAGCCAGACCGGCATCACCGGCCAGCGCAGCACGACACATGTCGGCCATCCGGGCCGCTGCAATGTTGGTGGTGACCGAAATGACGCCATCACCACCTTGCAGCATAAAATCACAACCAGTGGCATCGTCGCCACTGTAAAGAGCAAAATCCGGGCCACACAGTTCACGCAACAGCGGGGTGCGGCTCAAATCGCCAGTCGCCTCTTTCAAACCTATGATGCCGGGCACCCTGGCCAGACGGGCCACAGTCTCCGGCTTGAGATCACAACAGGTTCGACCGGGCACATTATAAAGAATTTGGGGCAGACCACTAGCCTCGGCGATCGCACAATAGTGGCGATAGAGACCCTCCTGGGTGGGCTTGTTGTAGTAAGGTGTCACCGAGAGGCCCGCTACTACGCCGGTTTTGGCCAGCCGTTTGGCCAATTCGATGGCATGGGCGGTATTGTTGGAGCCACAACCGGCAATGACCGGGATGCGACCTGCGGCGTATTCAACGGTTTTTTCAACAACGGCGATGTGTTCCTGTTCGCTCAGGGTCACCGACTCCCCTGTCGTGCCAACTGCCACGATTGCGCTGGTGCCTGCGCTGACATGATAGTCGACCAATCTGGCCAGGCTGGCCCAGTCAACTTCACCCGAAGTCAGCATGGGGGTAACAAGCGCAACAATACTACCGCGTAACATGGATAATTCTCCCGATTTTCAGGGGCGTAATGGTAAAGCTGCCCCCTTTGAAAAACAAGGGAGAGAGGGGGCAAGCCGTGTTACCATCCGGTTCCAAACGCCATGAACGAAAGCCGGCACCGCCTGCCAGGGAAGCGTCATTTGACCAGCGCATCGGTGGCCCAGCGGCGCTTTCGCAACATATAACGGACGAGAGAAGATTTATGACTCACTACCTGGTCGTAACGGCCATCGGCACGGACAGGCCCGGCATCGTCAATGAGGTCACCCGCCACGTCAGTGGCTGTGGTTGCAACATAGTGGATAGCCGCCTTGGCATCTTCGGCAATGAATTCACCTTTATCATGCTGCTGTCCGGTGACTGGAACAGCCTGATGCAGCTCGAGATAAGCCTGCCCCTGCGCAGTCAGGAGTGGGACCTCATCACCATGATGAAACGCACCGAACGTCATCAGTCACTGCAGTACGATGTCGGGGCCAACGCCGAGATCCTGATCCGTGACGAGCATGGTATCGTCAGCCAGTGCACCCAGTTTTTCAGCGACCACGGCTGGGATATCCAAGCGATGCAGACCATGACCCTGGAACAGCAGCCATTCAACTTGCTCAAAGCGAGTTTCCAACTCAATCTGGCCAAGCAGGGAGAACCGGAAGGCTCCCAGGCGGCCTTCGCCGAATTCTGTCGTGAACTGGGTGCCGAGTCGTTCGAGTTTATCGTCAATCGCAAGCACGCCTGAGGGCGTTTATTCGAGGAGATCCCATGCAACCCTTACAAGCAGGTAGCACCGCCCCCGATTTCACCCTGCCGGACCAGAATGGCAACCCGGTTCGCCTGACCGATCTGCGCGGCAAGAAAGTGCTGATCTATTTCTATCCCAAGGCGATGACCCCGGGTTGTACCACCCAGGCTTGCAGCCTGCGCGACGTCAACGCCGAGCTGGCGGCTCTCAATGTGGTCGTGCTCGGCATCAGCCCGGACAGCGCCAAACGGTTGAAGAAATTTGAAGAACGCGATCAGCTCAACTTCACCCTGCTGGCGGACGAAGATCATGCCGTGGCCGACGCCTTCGGCGTTTGGGGTCCGAAGAAATTCATGGGCAAGGAGTATGACGGCATCCATCGCCAGAGCTTCCTCATCGATGAAGAGGGCAAGGTTGCCCATCACTTCACCAAGTTCAAGACCAGCGATCACCATCAGGTGGTACTGGCATTCCTCAAGGGGTAATCCCCCCACTTCGGGGCCTGCAACCGCAGGCCTCATTGCTTTCGGCCGCCCCGGCATTTAGCACCATTTTTCTCGCCAACTGCCCCGCCAGATCAAAAAATTCATTCTAGATATGGGTTAACGTGACCCCAGTGTCATCTTCCAGTGAGATATCCCATGAACATCAGTAATGCAGAGCGTTTGATCCTGAGTAACCAGTACGAAATCCTGGCCAAGCTCAATCCGGAAAAGGCAGCCTTCTATCAGCGTGCCAGCACCATCATTGAGCGCGGCTACTGCCTGCAACTTCTCGAGCTGGAGAAGCACTTCGGCCACCTGGATCAGGCCACCTGCCAGGAGGTGATCGACACCCTGGAACTGCATCACGCGCTGGCCATCTCCTGGGGCAACCTGGAGGCTGCCGAGCAGGCCGAGATCGCTGCCAGCCGGCTGGAATTCAACGGCTACAGCCGCAGCCAGGAGCGTGAGCTGGCGGACTATGTCTGCTTCCTGCTGGAGGTGGACAAGCGCTTCCCCGAGCTCAAGTGCCCGTGCGACGAGCTCTCCAGCGACATCGCCATGCGCGGCAAATACCAGCGCATGCTGGTGGAGTGGCGCCAGTGCCCGCGCCAGTACAAGCTCTCCATCCAGGAGATCCGCAAGGTGTTGGCGGCCTGATAACCGATATGCCCAACAAAAACAAAGGCGCCCTTGGCGCCTTTGTTTTGCTTGCTGTGCATTATTCGTAGAGGAAGGATTTATCCAACTGCTGGAAGGCGGCCTTGAGGGTATCGGCCAGCTCTTCATAACGGGGTTGTGCGACCAGCTGGCGACGCCCGCCCTGCTCATTCATTTTGCCGTTGATCTCGCGATACCAGCTGGCCAACGAGGGGGGCAGACGAGTATCGGCGCGTTTACCGAGCCAGTAGAATCCTTGCAATGGCAAGCTGAACAGAAACAGGACGGAAGTGATGACGGAAGGCCAGTAATGCTGCTCGCCAAACTGGAACTGCAGCATGACGCTGAGTACCGCCAGCGCGGGGATGATCTTGAGGGCAAACTCGGTGGCCTTGATCACCCGATTTTCCGGAAACATCGAATTGAGCTCGGGACGACGAGGCCAAAGCGTCATATAATGGTGGCCTTGCTGTAACTTAGTTCCAAAAATGTTCATGCTCATAGAACCTCCGAGCGCTTTTTGAACGCACTGACGGCAAAACCTCGACATTTTTTGATGCAAAGTAACAAAGGTTGAGGATGACTTTGTTATTTTTCAACAATCGGGTTATCCTTTGTACGCCCATTTTTGCGTCAACCGCACCTTGCTGTTGGCCTGTCAGGGACGTCTGGACTCCGGGTCTTGTATCACTATACAAGGGGCAAGCAACAGATTGCCAACCCTCATAAGGATAAGTTGAAAGTTTTTGGACGCCCTGCGCCCAACACCATCCGCCTACACAACCCAATCTGCGATAGGATTTATTCATGAGTAAGCTGGTTCTTGTTCTTAACTGTGGCAGCTCTTCCCTGAAGTTCGCCGTCATTGACGCAACCACCGGTGATGACCTGCTGTCCGGCCTGGCCGAATGCTTCAACCTCGACGATGCACGTATCAAGTGGAAACTGAACGGCGAGAAAGGCAATGCCGATCTGGGCGCCGGGGCTGCTCACCAGGAAGCGCTGGACTTCATCGTCAACAAGATCCTGCCGCTCAATCCGGAACTGGCCAAGAACCTGATCGCCATCGGTCACCGTGTAGTTCACGGTGGCGAGCGCTTCACCTCCTCCGTCGTGATCTGCGACGACGTGATCGCCGGCATCGAAGCCGCCGTACCGTACGCACCGCTGCACAACCCGGCGCACCTGATCGGTATTCGTGAAGCCCGTCGCGTGTTCCCGGCCCTGGCCGACAAGAACGTCGCCGTGTTCGACACCGCCTTCCACCAGACCATGCCGGAAGAGGCCTTCCTGTACGCCCTGCCGTACAAGCTCTACAAAGAGAACGGCATCCGTCGCTACGGCGCCCACGGCACCAGCCACTACTACATCAGCCTGGAAGCTGCCAAGCAGCTGAACAAGCCGGTGGAAGAGCTGAACATCATCAACTGCCACCTGGGCAACGGCGGCTCCGTCTGTGCCATCAAGAACGGCAAGTCCGTCGACACCTCCATGGGTCTGACCCCGCTGGAAGGCCTGGTGATGGGTACCCGCTCCGGCGATCTGGACCCGGCCATCATCTTCTTCCTGCATGACAAGCTGGGCATGAGCGTTGAGCAGATCAACACCATGCTGACCAAGGAATCCGGCCTGCTGGGCCTGACCGAAGTGACCTCCGACTGCCGTTTCGTTGAAGACAACTACGACAGCAAGGAAGAAGCCAAGCGCGCCATGGACGTCTACTGCTATCGCCTGGCCAAGTACATCGGTGCCTACGCCGCCGCCATGGACGGTCGTCTGGACGCTGTGGTCTTCACCGGTGGTATCGGTGAGAACTCCGCCCCGATCCGTGAAATCACCCTGGGCAAACTGGGCCTGCTGGGCTTTGACGTCGACCACGACGCCAACCTGGCTGCCCGCTTCGGCAAGGGTGGCGAGATCACCAAGGCTGGCTCCACCAAGGCTCTGGTTATCCCGACCAACGAAGAGTGGGTTATCGCCCACGATGCGCTGGAACTGGTCGGCGCCTAATTTCGCTGTAAAGCAAGGCCGCCCTCGGGCGGCCTTTTCCTGATCCCAAAAAATGAACAAGGGGTATAAAGTGGCACGCACTATTATGCTTATCCCGGTCGGCACTGGTGTCGGCGTAACGTCTGTGAGTCTTGGCGTGGTTCGCGCCATGGAACGTCACGGAGTCAATGTCAGCTTCTTCAAACCGGTCGCCCAGCCGCGTCCGGGTGAAACCGGTCCTGAGCGTTCTACCGCCGTTATCCGCGCCGCTGCCAACATCAATCCGCCCGAGCCGTTCGCCCTCTCCTACGCCGAGAACATGATCACTACCAGCAACACCGACATCCTGCTGGAAGAGATCGTGGCCCGCTTCGAAGAGCACGTGAAAGCGAGCGGGGCCGAAGTGCTGGTGGTAGAAGGCATGGTGCCGACCGACAAGCAGCCGTTTGCCAACAAGCTGAACTACGACGTAGCCAAAGCGCTGGACGCCGACATGGTGTTCGTTACCCACCCGGGCCACGACTCCAGCCAGAAGCTCAAAGAGCGCATCGAGCTGGCCTGCTCCAACTTCGGTGGTGTCAACAACCCGCGCATCGTGGGCTGCGTCATCAACAAGGTTGGCGCCCCGGTTGACGAGCACGGCGTGACCCGCCCGGATCTGACCGAGATGTTCGAAGCGCACCACCACGGCGCCGACACCGGCCACAACCTGGAAGTGCTGCAGGTCTTTGGCAAGAGCCCGCTGCGCATCCTGGGCTGCATTCCCTGGAATACCCAGCTGATCGCCCCGCGCGCCAAGGACCTCGCCAAGCACCTGGCCGCCAAGATCCTGCACCAGGGCGAGCTGGACAGCCGTCGTCTGCAAACCGTGACCTTCTGCGCCCGCTCCATCCACAACATGATCGAGCACTTCCGCCCGGGCAGCCTGCTGGTGACCTCCGGCGACCGCTCCGACGTCATCGTCTCCGCCTGCCTGTCCGCCATGAACGGCGTCAAGCTGGGTGCCCTGCTGCTGACCGGCAACTATCACCCGGAACCCCAGGTGATGGCCCTGTGCCAACAGGCCATGGCCACCGGCCTGCCGATCATGATCACCGGTACCAACACCTGGCAGACCGCCGTCAGCCTGCAGAACTTCAACGTCGATATTCCGGAAGATGACCGCGAGCGTATCGAGCTGGTACAAGACTACGTGGCCGGCCACATCGACAAGCACTGGATCGAGTCTCTGACCGTCAGCTCCACCCGTTCCCGTCGCCTGAGCCCGCCGGCTTTCCGTTATCAGCTGACCGAGTTGGCCCGTCAGGCCAACAAGCGCGTCGTGCTGCCGGAAGGGGAAGAGCCGCGTACCATCAAGGCTGCTGCCATCTGTGCCGAACGTGGCATCGCCCGTCCGGTACTGCTGGGTAACCCGGAAGAGATCCGTCGTGTCGCCGAACAGCAGGGCGTAGTGCTGACCGACCGCGTCGAAATCATTGATGCCGCCGCGGTGCGCGAGCGCTATGTGGCCCGTCTGGTCGAGCTGCGCAAGAACAAGGGCATGACCGAAGTGGTTGCCCGCGAGCAGCTGGAAGACAACGTGGTGCTGGGCACCATGATGCTGGAGCGTAACGAAGTGGACGGCCTGGTATCCGGCGCGGTGCACACCACTGCCAACACCATCCGTCCCCCGATGCAGATCATCAAGACCGCTCCGGGTTCTTCCCTGATCTCCTCCATCTTCTTCATGCTGCTGCCGGATCAGGTGCTGGTCTACGGTGACTGCGCGATCAACCCGGATCCCACTGCCGAGCAGTTGGCCGAGATCGCCATCCAGTCCGCCGACTCCGCTGCCGCCTTCGGCATCGAGCCGCGTGTGGCCATGATCTCCTACTCCACCGGTACCTCTGGCGCCGGCGCCGACGTAGAGAAAGTGCGTGAAGCGACCGAGCTGGCCAAGGCCAAGCGCCCCGACCTCATCATCGACGGCCCGCTGCAGTACGACGCAGCCATCATGGAGAACGTGGCCAAGTCCAAGGCGCCGAACTCCCCGGTTGCCGGCAAGGCCACCGTGTTTGTGTTCCCGGATCTGAACACCGGCAACACCACCTACAAGGCGGTACAGCGCTCCGCCGAGCTGGTCTCCATCGGCCCCATGCTGCAAGGCATGCGCAAGCCGGTCAACGACCTGTCCCGTGGCGCCCTGGTGGACGACATCGTCTACACCATCGCCCTGACCGGTATTCAGGCGGCTCAGGCCGAGTAATCGTCCGCCCTCTGAAAAAACCGATCATTAAGGCTGCTCACCCAAGGTGGGCAGCCTTTTTTATTGGTTCTCTTTTGACAACCAGTGAAAGATACCAACAACGCTTATTTCCACCAGTGAAACCCCGTATTTGCTGCCTCATGAATACTCGCAAGGGATTAATATGGATCCCAATAATTCAAATTCAAGAGCTTCAGTAAAAACAGATTGAAATTAGTCAGTTAAATCAATATCAGGCAACTTCCAGAACGCTTATAGCAAACCTTCAAAAAGGGTGCTGGATAACTCCGCTGTCATTTATCACAGTGACGCATTCTACTGCTGCGCTATCTATCAATATGCTGATACAAACAGTCATTGAAGGAAGAAGCAAAATGCAGATACACAAGTTCGCCGCCGTGATGTTGCTCTCAACCCTGCCCCTGTTCAGCCAGCCCTCGCTGGCAGCCGAACAGACGCAGACCAAGCAAACCACTACCACAACCGCCGCCAAGGAGAGTGGCAAACTCAACCTCAATACGGCCACCCTGGCCGAGCTCACTACCCTCAAGGGTATTGGCGAGAAGAAGGCTCAGGCCATCCTCGAATATCGTGAGAAACAGGGGAAATTTACCTCTGTAGATCAATTGGCAGATGTCACGGGGATCGGCCCGGCCACGCTGGAAGCCAACAGGGATATGATGATGGTCAAATAACGTCCGATGAAAAAGCTACAAACGGGGCGGCTTATGGCTGCCCCATTTTTCTTCGGGTATCATGACCCCACTTTATTCCTCCTGGACACCTCTCCATGAAAAAGACACCTCTCGTTGTTCGCAAGGCCGTGCTGCCGGTAGCCGGTCTGGGCACCCGCATGCTGCCAGCCACCAAGGCCATCCCGAAAGAGATGCTGCCGGTGGTCGACAAGCCCCTGATCCAGTACGTGGTACGTGAGGCGATCGCGGCCGGTATCAAGGAGATTGTGCTGGTCACCCACTCCAGCAAGAACTCCATCGAAAACCACTTCGACAAGAGCTTCGAACTGGAGGCGACCCTCGAGAAGCGGGTCAAGCGTCAACTGCTGGAAGAGGTGCAACAGATCTGTCCCAAGGACGTCACCATCATGCACGTGCGCCAGGGCGAGGCCAAAGGCCTGGGCCATGCAGTGCTCTGCGCCCGTCCGCTGATCGGAGACAACCCCTTCGCCGTGCTGTTGCCGGACGTGCTGATCGACGAGGCCGCCAGCGACCCGAAACAGGACAACCTGACCGAGATGGTGCACATGTTCGAAGAGAACCAGATCAGCCAGATCATGGTGGAAGCGGTTCCCGAAAGCGAAGTGGACAAATACGGCATCGCCGATATCAAGGGTGAAGAGCTGAGTGCTGGCATGTCACTGCCGATGCAGGCCATCGTCGAGAAACCGCCCCGTGACGAGGCCCCTTCCAACCTGGCCGTGGTCGGCCGTTATGTACTCTCTGCCAACATCTGGCCGCTGCTGGAAAAAACCCCGGCCGGTGCCGGCGACGAGATCCAGCTGACCGACGCCATCGCCATGCTGATGGAGCGCGAACAGGTCAACGCCTACTTCATGAAGGGCAAGAGCCACGATTGCGGCAGCAAATTGGGCTATATGAAGGCGAATGTGGAATATGCCGTACGCCATCACGAACTGGACGGCGAATTCATCGGCTGGCTGAAGCAGTTCGTCAAGCAGTTGTAATCGCTGATAAATCTCTTATCTACAGACAAATTAAAGGAGCATCAAACGATGCTCCTTTTTCATTTCAGCAACACTTTCTCAATCTTTGATAAATAAAACCCCATCAAATCATAATGTTGTAATTTATCTACGCATGTTCTATAAGGATTAAGGCGTGTTTCTCGCCCTTGCATAAAAAACTTAAAAAAATATAAGACACAGGTGGAAGTTCCAATGAATAACCCGTCAAAAGGGACCTTTTTAGGTCACCCTAAAGGGCTTTTTTTGCTCTTTAGTACCGAACTGTGGGAGAGATTCTCCTACTACGGCATGCGTGCCGTACTGGTACTCTATCTGACCGACCTGACTGCCAACGGTGGTCTGGGCTGGAATCAGGCAGATGCCCTCAAGCTCTACGGTATCTATACCGGTCTGGTTTATATCACTCCGCTCATCGGTGGCTGGCTGGCTGACACCTTCCTGGGGCAACGCCGCGCCATTCTGATCGGCGCCGTCCTGATGGCGCTCGGCCAATTCACGCTGGCACTGCCGCACAGCATGTTCCCGGATCAGGTGGTAACCGTCTTCTACGCCGGTCTGGCTCTGCTGATCATCGGTAACGGCCTGTTCAAGCCGAACATCTCCACCATGGTGGGCGACCTCTATGAAGAGGGTGATCACCGCCGTGATGGTGCCTTCACCATCTTCTACATGGGGATCAATCTGGGCTCCCTGCTGACCGGCGTGATCTGCGGTGCCGCTGCCACAGCCTATGGCTGGCAAGCTGCCTTCGTCGGCGCCGGTATCGGCATGCTGATCTCCCTGGTGTTGCAGGCAACCCTGGCCCAACGCTTCCTCGGTGATATCGGCCGCATCCCTGCCGCCAAGCGCGCAGCCGCCCTGCGCGACAAGGGACAGAAGGCCCCGCTGACCAAGCAGGAAGTGGATCGCATCAAGGTTATCCTGGTGCTGGGCCTGTTCACCATCATCTTCTGGGCTGGCTTCGAGCAGGCCGGTGGTCTGATGAACCTCTACACCCAGGAGTACACTGACCGGATGATCGGTGGCTTCGAAGTGCCGACCGCCTGGTTCCAGTCCCTGAACCCCTTCTTCATCATCACCCTGGCACCGATCGTAGCTGCCATCTGGGTCAAGCTCGGCAAAAAAGAGCCGAACTCGCCGGTCAAGTTCGCCATGGGTCTGTTGTTCCTGGCCATCGGCTTCCTGTTCATGGTGGGTGCCGTGTTGGAGCAGGGCGGTGATCAGAGCGTCAAGACCTCCATGTTCTGGCTGGTGGGAGCCTACCTGTTCCACACCCTGGGCGAACTCTGCCTCTCTCCGATCGGCCTCTCCATGGTGACCAAGCTGGCTCCGCTGCGCCTGGCCTCCCTGATGATGGGTGCCTGGCTTGGCTTCATCGCGGTTGCCAACTACGCAGCCGGCCTTATCGGTTCCTTTATTGGCGAGTCCGGTCCCTTGGCCATCTTCGGTGGTATCGCGCTTGCGGCCATCATCAGTGCCCTGATCCTGCTGGCCATGGCCAACCGCCTGGTCTACTGGATGCATGGCGCCGAAGGCCCGGCCAAAGAGCCGCACACAAGCGACGAGAAACTGCAATCTGCCACTGCCTGACAGGCTGGCATCACGCAAGTAAAGAGGGCGTCCCACGGGACGCCCTCTTTTATTGGAGCAAGCGCGCTTTCACTCAGTGATGATGAACCTGCACCTGAAGTGAGCAGCCACTCTCGTTGCGAAATTGCAGCTCGAACGGTTCGTGCCAGCTGCGCCTGTGCAAGGCATAGCGACTGCTGCGCATCAGCCCCAGGGGCAAACCGCCGGCTCGCATCAACCAATGAGGGGAGGTCAACCCGGCATTGGCAAAGACCAGACCATCTTCCTGATCGAAGAGCAGGGCCGCCATGGCCAGCGAGTGGTGCAGGCCGGACTCCATCAGCTGGTGATTGAGGTAGTCGAGCAGCCTGTGCGGCTGATCCAGCAACTGACTCTCCTCGCGCTGAAACTGACGGTAAGGCACGTTCATCAAAGAACGCACCAGGGCACCGCAAAACGCCGCATCTGCCCCCGCCACCGGCAATTCGATGATCAGCATCAACAGCTTGTCCGCCACCTTGAAGGTGTCGGAGAGAAACAGCGCCCCCCTCCCCTTGAAGGTTACCTGCCAAGGGCCCCACTCCTGCACACCCGGCGACTTGAGACCCGCCAGCAGGCGGGTCGCCGCCCTGTCGTGAGCCCGAAAGTAGTCGACATGACCCATCAGTTCCAGCTGTGGACTGCGTGCGACACTGCCGTGCAGACACTCGGAAATACTGCGCTCGAGCTGGACATAATTGTCGAGCGGCTTGATCAGGTAATCCCGGGCACCGGCACGCAGGGCAGCAGCTACCGCCTCCATGGTGCTCTGGGCCGAGATCACGATCACCGGAATATCCGGGCTGCGAGCCGAAAGACAGGCGATCACCTCATGGCCATCCATATTAGGCATGTTCAGATCACAGAGCACCACATCGGGATGATAAAGCGCTGCAGCCGACAGCCCTTCGATACCATCCTCGGCCTGGAAAACGGTCGCCCCATCCCCCATGAGATAGCTCACTAGCGAGTGGCGAAAAACGGCTTCGTCCTCCACCACCAAGATCCTTAGCCCGGCTGTTGACATTGTTATAAAATCCTTATTAGTCAATCTGTTATTTACTCAATAAGACTAGACCAAATCGGCAAAAACGCCGAAACGAGTTCGTCAGAAACGGTCGCAAATCCCGAGCTTGCTCACAAAAACCCTGTATTTGAAATGGTTTTGCCATTCAAAATAACGGCTGCTCATCTGGAAGCCTTCGAAGTGGCACAACCGTCGGAAGGAAGAGCCCGGATTTTCGGCCCTTCTATCAAGGATATCCTCTTACCACACCGGCCGGGCGAATTGTGCAAGCCCCCGCCATGGGGGATAATGCCCCTCACTCCAGAGCATGAAGAAGACCATGACCCCAGCCGAATACAGCGCCCTCGCCCATCCCAGACTCTCCCACCCGGCCCGCAGCCTCTACACCCTGCAGCTGCGCAAAATGGTGCTGGAAAATCAGCTGGCCCGGCTCAACTACCCCGAGCTTGGCCGGGCGCTGGCGGTGGTCGATCCGGGTGATCCCTGTGGCTTCTCGTATCAGGTCAACGCCCGCCAGCTGACCGAGCTGTTTGACGAGCTGATGGAGGCTGGCCTCTTGCAGGTCGAAGCCCAGGGCGAGAGTGAGCACTATCATCAGTGCCCATTCCAGTTGCCGCTGCTGGCCCAGAAGGTACGTAGCCCGTTGCCGGATCGCCCGTTCCAGATGCACCTGCAATGGCGTCCTGACGAGGAGCTGCCCGCCCTCGCCCGCCTGTGTGGAGTGATCGATGCCAGTTACAGCGAGGAAGACTTGGGGGAGTTCATCGCCTACTGGCTGGGTCGCCCCGAGGTGTTCGATTCCCAGCACCAGTGGATGCTCAAGTTCATCCGCGCCCTCAAGACCCGCCGCTACGCCCGTCGCCAACCGACGGAGGTGAGGGGTTACCAACAGGTGACGCCAGCGCCGGCGGAGGCTGGCCCGAGCCGGCGGGCCCAGGAGATGATCGAGGAGGCCAAACGGCTGGCCCAGGGACAACAAGCAGCAGAAGCACCGGATAATGATTGATACAGGCCCCCGCCAACAGGCAAAATCAGCCTCCTGTCCCCCCATCCCTGATCAAGCAGAAGGAGCACTCCATGACTGACCCGCACGATCCCCTGCGCCAGGAGCTGGAAGAGATCGAGGCCAAGCGCCAGAAAATTGCCAAGGCCAAGCAGGATCAACGCGCCCACGACCCCGAACTGAAACGTCACGTCGGCAGCCTGCTGGAGCGGATCCGCCGTCTGCAACAAGAGACCGGCGGCAGCCAGTACGACTACGAAACCCTGCGCAAGGAGTACGACGCCAAGGCCAACGCCGAAGTGCGCGAGCTGCAGAAGGTGGCACGCCAAGAGCGGATCCAGAAGCTGATCGCCCAGGCCGACCTCAACCCGGACTGGGTATTCGACAAGATGGATGCTGGCGATCCGGCGTTGCAATATCCCATCGAAACCGCCCGCTACTTTATCAGCGGCTTTGAACACTGGGAGAAGAGCGGCGGCGGCTGCATGCTGATCTACGGTGACTATGGCACCGGCAAATCGACCCTGGCAGGTGCCGTGGCCCATGAGTTGATCGAGCGCCACCAAAAGTCGGTGATCTTCCAGCAGTGGGCCTCCATCGTCGATCGGCTGTTCTTCAACGTGATCCCCGATCAGGACGAGCGCAACCAGTATCGCCGTGCCCTGGAAGAGGTGGACTTGCTGATCATCGATGAAGTGTCGGCCAACCGGGCCAAGATGGCGGAGAGCCAGTCCAGCTTCCTCGGCCACCTGCTGCGCCGGCGCCGCAACCTGTCAAAGAGCGTCATCATCATCACCAACCATACGCCCCAGACCCTGCATCAGGCGATCGGTGACTTCAGCTACGAGGCGATCAAGGCCTTCAACCCGGTGGATATCCACCTGAGCGGCCCCAGCCGTCGCCCCAGCATCGGTAACTATCGCGGCTAAGCCCGTGCAAAAATGCGAGCCCAAACGGCTCGCATTTTTTATCTTTTGCCCCACAAATAAAAACAGCTCTCATTTACATCGAAAGAGTCAGCCACTAGGCTAGCCCTTTCTTTGAAGGAAACCTCATCTATGCCGACCACACTCATCTTCGGAGCCAGCCGCGGGCTTGGCCGCGCCTTTACCGATCACGCCCTGCACGCAGGCCACCGGGTGGTGGTGCTGGTACGCAGCCCCGAGATGGCCGCCGAACTGCGCACGCTGGGGGTCGACGTCGTCGAAGGGGATGCGCTGGATATGAGCGCCGTGGCACGAGCCTGCACGCTGGCAGGCAAGGATGCCCATGTTGTCTCCACCCTCGGCAGCTTTCGCCAGCACGAGCCCGTCGACTATCTCGGCAACCGCCATGTGATCGATGCCATGGAACAACAGGGCCTCAGGCGCCTGCTGCTGGTCACCTCCCTCGGCTGTGGCGACAGCTGGCAATATCTGCCAGAGCGGGCTCGCGCCGCCTTCGGTCACGAGGTGCGGCTCAAAAGCCTGGCGGAGAGCTGGCTGCAAACCAGCGAGCTGGCCTGGACCATAGTGCGCCCGGCGGGCCTGCAGGATGGCGAGGCCACCGGTCTTGCCGAATTGAGTCAGGGACGGGAAGTGCATGGCCTGGTACGCCGTGCCGATGTCGCCGCACAGGGGCTGCGGCTACTCTTCGATAAGGACGCTGTGGGCCAGATCTACGCCATCGCCGATCCCGCGCTCACGCGTGCCTGAACCCAAAAAAACGGTCAGCCCAGGGGCTGACCGTTTCGTTATCCATCCGGCATCGTTTAGCCGCCGGTTGCGCCGCTCTCCGTGGTCGCCCCATGGGCGGCACCCTGAGTGGCCAGCGGCAACTGGCGCTGGCGCCAGCGCAGCAACAGGCAGGCCAGAATACCGTAGAGCAGCGCCAGTCCCCACAGCTGCCACCAGTAAGGGGCCACCTGCTCAAACCCCGCCCCCATCTGGTTGAGGCGCAGAAATCCTTCGATGGCCGCCGTACTCGGCACCCACTGTGCCAGCCAGTTGAGTGGCGCCGGTATCAGCTCCAACGGCCAGATAAAGCCCGCCAGAAAGACCAGCGGCAGGGAGGAGATGAGCACCACCTGGGTAGGCATGTCGCGTCGGGTAAAGAGGGCGCCAAGCACGATGCCCAGCCAGCAGGTTGCCAGCAAAAACGGCAGGGTGAAGAGCCACAACTGCGCCGGCTCGGCGTTGCGGGCGATGTTGTAGTAATCGAAGCAAAAACCGAAGAAGTAGCTCACCGGCAACAGGAACAGCCCCACCGTCACCAGGGTGCGCGCCAGCAGCAGAGGCAGCACGGGCGCACTCTGCCAGTAGCCGGTCTCGCCGCGAAGGCCTCGCTGGTTCTGGGTCGCCCCCAGGAGCCCCGCCCCCATCAGCAGGATCTGGTGAAGGATCAGCACGAACACCGCAGGCACCACATAGTTCACATAGCCCATGGTGGGGTTGAACACCGGCACCACGTTGAGGGCCACCGCGCTCCAGCCCATCCTTGCCTGGGGCAACGCCTCGCCGTGGGTGAGCAGCCGCGCCACCTTCACTTGGGCCGCCAGGGTACCGCCCGCCTGGGCCAACCCCTCGGCGATAGTGCCATAGACCAGGAAATAGGAGGCATCACCGGCATAACTCAGGGTGACGCTCCGGCCCAGCATCAGATCCCGATAGAAGTGTCTGGGAATGTGCAGTATGCCGCTCCCCTTGCCTTCCAGCAGCAGCTGACGCGCCCTCTCAAGGGAGTTGACCTGCGCCACCAGCCTGACCTGGGAGGTGGCATCGGCCATGAACGCCAGCTGGCGCGAAAGCTGGCTGCCATCTTCGTCCACCAGCACCACCGCCTCTTCCCGCGGCAGCTGGTGCAGATAGGGCTGGGGATAGAGAAAGGAGTAGAAGAAGATCCCGCCAAACAGGGTGAGCATGATGGCGCGATCCGCCAGCAGGGTGCGCAGCTCAAGGCGCAGCAAATCCCGAAAACCCAGCATTACGGCGACTCCTTCTCGGCAGGTTGACGGGCAAGCTCGGCCTGCTGCTTGTATCGACGCACCACCAGAATGAGGGGCAAGAGAAACAGCAGCAGGGCCCCGAGCTGGGGCAGCGCGGCCTGCAGTGGCAGGCCGTAGTTGCTCTGGCCAATCTGCAGCTCTACATAGTGGGAAACCGGCAGCAGGTTGCGCCAGAAGCGGGCGAAATCCCCCATGGCGCTCACCGGGAAGGTCACCCCCATGAAGGCGAAGCCGGGCGCTGTGTAGGCTCCCGCCAGCGACAGGGCGCGGGCCGGATCCCGGATGATGGCGTAGAAGAAGGCCCCCATGGTAACGCAGGCGGCCGAAGCGAGCCCGAGGCCCGCCACCAGCACGGCCCAGTTGCCGTGCATGGGATAGGCAAAGCCCTTGAACAGCAGCCAGCTCCAGGCCAGCCCCCAGGCCCAGCCAATCAGCACATGGGGCAACAGGGTGCGCCAGAGCCCGAACCAGACGCCGCGAGTGGTCCAGTCCAGTCCCAGCCGGTCGGTACGGGCCAGCGCATTGAGGCCGAACAGCACCACCAGGATCTGCCAGACCGCGGGCAGGATGGCGCTCAGCAGAAACTGGGCATAGCTGGAGTTGAGGTTGTAAAGCGCCGTCACCTGACTGCTGATGGGCACCGCTTGCCCGAGCGCCCCGGGGGCCTTGCCGTCGGCCATGGCGGAGAGCACGCCCACCTGACCGTTGAGGGTGCCCACCACCTGGGTCAGCGCCGAATTGACCAGCTTGGCGATCAGGATGAACTGGCCGTTGTTGAACACGGTGACCTCCGGCTGGGTGCCCTGACGGGCATCCCGCTCCAGATGGTTCGGGATCACCACCAGCGCATAGATATCGCCACCACGCAGGGCGCGGGCGCCAGCGTCGATGGAGTCAAACTGGCGTGCGATCTTGAGCCCAGCCGAGCCATCCAGCGAAAAGGCAAGCTGGCGCGACAGGCTGCTCTGGTCCAGATCCACCAACCCCACCTTGAGATCCCGGGCCAGCCCCGCCGAGAAGATCCAGCAGAGGATCCCCATCAACAGCAAGGGCACCCAGCTCATCAGGGCCCGGCTGAACGGATCCTGCCACAGCAACCGAAGTTCGCGCCCCATCAGAGATCAACCAGCACGCTCATGCCGACCCGCAGCCCGTCGACCGGTTGCAGCGGACGCGCCTCCACCTGGAAACTCTTCATGTCGAACCCCTGACGGGTATCGGTGGCGCGCCAGGTGGCAAAATCTCCCATCACGGCCACATGAGTCACCTTGAAGCGTACCGTCTGCTCCCCCAGACCCGGGATGCGGGCGTCGAACTCGGTGCCGACCGGGAAGCGGGGTAGCAGATCCTCGCGGATATGGAACTGGGCCCAGGCATCGTTCATGTCGAGCAGGGTCACCACGGGGAAGCCCTGAGGCGCCAGCTCGCCGCTGCGCAGCAGCACCTGGCTCACCTCGCCGGCATGGGGGCTATTGATGCGGGTATCGGCCAGATAAGCCTCCACCTCGGCCACCGAGCCCGCCGCCATCTTGGCCTTCTCGCGGGCGGCAATCTTGGTCTCTTCCCGCGCCCCTTCCAGCGCCATCTGGTATTGCTGCCAGGCCATCCCCTCGGTGTAGCGAGCGGCTTGCCAGGCTGTCCAGGCCTCATCGCGCTTTTGCAGCGGCATCACACCATCGCGGTGCAGGTTGGCGATCCGTTCATAGGTCTTGCCCCGCAGCAGGGCGGCAGCCTTGGCCTTCTGCCACTGATCCTTGGCGGCGGCGATCTGCTGGGCACGGGCCCCCTTCTCCGCTTCCAACGCCAGGGCGCCGGCGGCGGCCTCGCCGGCCTTGGCCTGGCTCAGCTTGGCTTCAATCTCGGGGCTCGCCAGGGTGAACACCAGCTGATCCTTGGCAAGCTGATCCCCCTTCTTCACCAGCACCTCGTCGATGCGGCCCGGCACCTTGGAGGAGACCGAATACTGCTGCGCCTCAATCTGGCCCTGCAGATGGACCGGCTCGGGCTGATAGGCGAGCCAGAAGCGCCAACCGAGCCAGCCGACCAGGATCACCAGCACCAGCGGCAACAACAGCGGTTTACCCTGGCTCATCTTCTTCTTGATGGGGGGATGGCTCATCACTTCACCTCGACAATCTGGCGACCCTTGGCGGTCGAAACACGAACAAAGAGATCCACGGTCAACATCAGGTTCATGAGTTCACCTCGATCACCTGGCCGTGCTGATATTGGTTGAAACTGTTGATCTGGCCGGAGAGCGCCAGCAGGCGGGCCAGCGACACCACGTACTGATAGGCGGCTGCGGCGCGCTGGGTCTTGACCCCGGCCAGCTGGTTGCGAGCGTCCACCACATCCAGCGAGGTGGAGAGCCCCTGCCCGAATGCCTTGTCCCGCAGCAGCACGTTCTCTTCCGCCAGTGCCTGGGTGGAGGAGAGAGACTGATACTCCTCCAGTCCCTGAGCCGCCTCGCGCCAGGTCTTCTCCACCAGCAATTCCAGATCCTGGCGGGTCTTGGCCTGCAGCAGATTGACCTGCAGCTCGGCGCTCTTGGCGGCCTGCACCGTCTCGGAGCGGCCATCGCGGCTCACCAGCGGCATGCTGACGCCGACCCCCACCAGCCAGTCCGGGGTGGTCTTGGACGCCAGTGAGTCATCTTCATAGAGGTTGTAGTTGCCAAACAGGAACACCTCGGGGGCGTACTTGCCCTTCTCCAGCCGGATCATCCCCTTGGCCTGCTCCTTCTTGGCGCTGAGCAGCTTGAGGCCGGGGTGTACTTCCAGAGTCTGGCTCACCAATCCTTCCAGACGCGGCAGCTCGCGGTTGACGAACAGGGCGCTGTCCGGGTTTGCCTGCTTGAGCTTGAGCATGTGGCCGAGGGCCAGCTGGGCAATCTCCAGGCTGCGTCGCGCCTTCTGGGTATCGATGCGTGCCCTGTCATAGGCTGACTGGGCGGAGAGGCGTTCGACCCGGGCGATCTGGCCCTGGGCCTCCAACTTGTTGGCGTGATCGAGATGATGAGCCAGCCCGTCTTCGATCTCCTGCTTGGTCTGCACCACCTGGGCGGCCAGTACCACCCCGAAATAGGTCTGGGAGAGGCTCTCGAAGGTGGACTGCTGCTTGAGTACCAGCAGCTGCTGTGCCTCGCTCACCTGGGCCTCGCGAATGTCCTGCGCCGCGTCGATGCGACCACCGGTGAACAGTGGCCACAGCATCTTGACCGAGCTGGTGACCACATTCTGTTTGGTGAGAGGAGTGACGAAGTCATCCGGAGTGAGCCTGAAGGCCTGCATCAGGGGGGCCAGCACCTTGCCAAGCTCGGGATGGTTGGCGATGGGATTGAGATCCATCATGTCGAGCTCCATCGGCTGATCGAGGTGGGTATAGCTGGCCCCCACATCCACCTTGGGCAGATACATGTCCTTGGCCGCCTCTCGCAGCTGTTTGGCGCGCTCCACCCCTGCCTGTTCGGCCGCCAGCCCCTCATCCTGCTGGATGACCCGGGTCCAGGCTTCGCTGAAGCTGATGGTCTGCGCCTGCGCCGACCCCAGCATGGCCCCCATCAGGCATGGCCAGAGTGATTTGATGAACCTTGACGTCATAGATCCCCAACCCGCATTGTTATGAAAATGTTTGGAGTATTTACTCTTTGGAAGCTCGCCATCATAACGCAAACAGGCCTCGCAAGTGGACTGACAATTATGCAAGCGAGCTCTCCCTATGGTACAGAGATCCTTGCCGCCCAATCTGGCCGTTTTTCAACAACTCCAGAATTTGCAAGCCTTGGCGCGACGTTTTTTTCAGAAAAAAATGGCTGACGCTCAAATACTAACCTTTTCTCCTGCCTAAAAAATGCGTAATATACGCCGCCCTAAGCCGATGGTAACCGTGGAATGCAGATAGGTCCCCACACGCTTGAAACTCCCCTGATCGTGGCTCCCATGGCCGGTGTAACAGACCGACCATTCCGTGAACTTTGTTTGCGACTGGGGGCCGGCATGGCCGTTTCCGAGATGCTGCTGGCCAACCCGGATGTCTGGGATACCCAGAAAACCAGGATGAGAATGGATCACTCTGCTGAAGGTGGTTTGCGATCGGTCCAGATTGCCGGAGCCGATCCCGAGATGATGGCGTTTGCTGCCCGCTACAACGTGGAGCAGGGCGCACAGATCGTCGACATCAACATGGGGTGTCCGGCAAAAAAAGTGAATAAGAAGCTGGCAGGCTCAGCCCTGTTGCGTTACCCAGACCAGGTCAAAGCAATTTGCCGGGCCGTGGTGGACGCAGTGGAGGTTCCTGTCACCTTGAAGATCCGCACAGGATGGGATCCGGATAACCGCAATGGCGTGGAGATCGCCCGAATCGCCGAAGATTGCGGTATCGCGGCCCTTGCCGTGCATGGTCGCACCCGCGCCTGCCTCTACAAAGGCGAAGCGGAGTACGACACGATCAGGGCGATTAAGCAGGCCGTATCGATTCCTGTTGTCGCCAATGGCGACATCAACAGCCCGGAGAAAGCCCGGTATGTCCTCGACTATACCGGTGTCGATGCCGTGATGATCGGCCGCGCTGCGCAAGGACGACCCTGGATTTTCCGGGAAATCCGTCATTTTCTTGAGACGGGCACCAAGCTGCCGCCTCCCGAGAGGGAAGAGGTTCGCACCCTGATGAACGAGCATGTCACCAACCTGCACCGGTTTTATGGTGCATATCTGGGAGCGCGCATCGCCCGTAAACACGTGGGCTGGTACCTGGATGAAGAAGAGACGGGCCGAGAATTCCGTAAGCACTTCAATGCCCTGGATTGTGCAGACGCACAGCTCGAGGCACTCGAAGCGTATTTCGATGGATTAGGTTAACAAGATAACTAAAGAGCCGACCGAATATGTTCGAACAAACCCTGACTTCTGATGCATTGGTAACAACTACTCACAATCACGCTGCCGAGCCGACCCAGCGCCCCCTGCGTGACTCTGTGCAACAGGCCCTGCGTAACTACCTGGCCCAGTTGAACGGTCAGGAAGTGATTGATCTGTACGATATGGTTCTCTCCGAAGTCGAAGCTCCCATGCTGGACGTGATCATGCAGTACACCCGTGGTAACCAGACTCGCGCCGCCGTGATGATGGGTATCAACCGTGGCACCCTGCGCAAGAAGCTCAAGCGTTACGGCATGAACTGATTGCTGGCCGGGCATCGTGCAAGCGATGCCAGGCAGAGATGAAAGGCGCCGGGTAGCAATACCCGGCGCCTTTCCTTTATGCTCTCCCCTCCTGTTTCATCATGATGCCCCCTATGAACCGCACGCCCCTGCTGCTGATGGTGCTGGTCACCCTGCTGGCCGCCGCCGGCTGGCTCTTCTCGAAAGAGGCGATCCGCGAACTCCCTCCCGCCGCCTTTATCGGCAGCCGTTTCCTGCTGGCCGCCCTCTTGCTGTTGCCGCTCGCCTGGCTGCGCGAGCCTCCCCCCAACCGCGGCCAACTGATCCGCGCCGCGGGCTGCGGCACCCTGCTCGGCACCAGCCTGCTGCTCTGGGTCACCGCCATCAGCCAGAGCGATGCGCTCGGCAGCGGCGCCTTCATCATGAGCGTGGCCACCCTGATGGCGCCGCTCGCCGCCTGGGCCGCCTTCAAGGCCAGACCGGGTCGCCACTACTGGCTTACCCTGCCGCTCGCCATCGCCGGCCTGCTGCTGCTCTCCAGCAGCACCCAATGGGGCGTATCTTTGTCGTTGTTCTGGTTTCTGGCAGCCGCCGCTACCCTCGGCATCCAGCTTGCGGTTCATCGCCACTTCGCCCAGTCCATTCCCCCCACCTGGCTCACCTGCATCCAGCTGGCGGTGACCGGCCTGCTTGGCGCCCTGCTCTCCCTGCTAACCGAGCAGTGGCCCGCCAACATCAGCCACGGTATCTGGGGCTGGTTTGCCGCGAGCGTCCTGATCGCCACCACCCTGCGCTACTGGCTGCTCACCCACGCCCTGAGCAGGATGACCACGGCCCACGCCGCCCTGATGATGCTGCTGGAACCGGTCTGGACCCTAATCCTCAGCACCCTCTTCTATGACGAGCCGCTCGGTGGCAGCAAACTGGCCGGCGCCGGGCTGGTGCTGGGTGCCCTGGTGCTCTACCAACTCCCCCTGCTGCTGCGCAGCACCCGGCTCAAGCCGCTCGAACGATAAGCCTCTCCCGTGGGCCATCCATCCAATGGCCCACCCCCACTGCTTTTGCCCGCATCTGTCACGCTGATGTGTCACTGGATTTAACCCTTGGTATCCAAAGGGTTAAAGGGCATACCCCATGAAAAAATGCCATATGGCCAGCTTGATGGCGGTCACATTACTCGCCTCACCCGCTCCCTATCATGCCTCCATCATCCGTCAGGCCCGCCCTGAGGATGGCCACACATGGGATAACAAGAGAAGAAGACTATGCAGCAAACCAGCCCCCTCAAGACGGTCACGGTCAGCATATTGGCAACCGCCATGCTGATCTTTGTGGCCCAGTACCTGATAGGCAAACAGGAGATAAAGATTGGCATCGCCATCATCCCCATCCTGCCCATGCTCTTTGCCGTCATCATCGGCATGATTGTCTCCGCCAAACCGGTCAAGGAGCGCATCCCCGGCTGGCGCAAGCTCTTCTCCGAAAAAGAAGAAGGGTTCTGCGGCAAGATGGTGGGCTTCAGCCTGCTGATCCTAGGTACCCAGTATGCGGGGATGATCATCCCCAACCTGAAACTGATCCTGAGCGTCGGCGTACCGCTCTTTTTACAGGAGATTGGCAACCTGCTGCCCATCCTCATCGCCATTCCGCTGGCGGTGAAGTTCGGTTTCGGCCGCCGCGCCATCGGGGCCTGCTCCTCCATCAGCCGTGAGCCCTCGGTCGCAGTCATCCAGGGTCGCTTCGGCACCGGTTCCCAGGAGTACATAGGCGTGCTCGCCATCTACCTGTGCGGCTCAGTCATCGGCACCCTCTGGTTCAGCGTGCTCGGCAGCATAGCGCCGCTCACCGGCCTGCATCCGCTGGCGCTGGCCGCCGGCTCGGGGGTGGGCTCAGGCTCCATGCTGAGCGCCGCCTCCGGGGCGCTGATCAACGGCCTCGACGAGGCGCTGGCCCAGCAGGTGCTGAGCATCGCAGCCGCCTCAAACCTGCTCTCGTCGGCGCTGGGCGCCCTATCCCTCACCTACCTGGGACTGCCCCTTGCCGAGAAGATCTTTGCCCTGACTGCGAAAGGAGAGAAAGCATGAAAAGCATCGTAATGGATATGCGGTTCGTCTTTCTGGCGATCCTGCTGGCCATGTTTACCCAGACTCTGACCACTGGCCTGCCGATCTGGCAGATGGGTGACAGCTTCGTGGCCATGTCGCTGGTGGTGTTTGCCTCTCTGGTGGCCAAGCACTATCTGCCCTCCTCCCTGCCGGCGTTTGCCTATGCCACCATCATCGGCATTCTCATCTGCCTGCCGGACACTCCGGTGCGCGGCCTCTTTATCGATGCCGTGGCCAAGATCTCCTTCCTCTCCTGCTGCGTGCCGCTGCTGGCCTTCGCCGGCCTCTCGGTGGGCGGTCAGCTGGAGGAGCTGAAGAAGATGTCGTGGAAGGTGATCCTGATCTTCATGATCGTCTCCACCAGTTGCTTCTTCGGCGCGTCGCTGGTTGCCCAGCTTGGCTTCTCCATTCAAGGGATCATCTGATGAACCACTATCACATTGAACCGGCCCTGCTGGCCCTGCGCGACTTCAGCCAGGAAGTGCGCCACCACCTGCACACCATCCCCGAGGCTTCCGGCGTCGAGTTCAAGACCTCGGCCTACTGCCGCGAGCTGATGCAAGGCTTTGGCTACCGCCTCACCGACTACCCGGGCTTCACCGGCTTTCACGGGGATCTGGTGATAGACCCCAGCCTGCCCACCATCGCCTTCCGGGCCGACATGGACGGCCTCGAGATGCACGACATGAGCGAGGTGGCGTTCAAGTCAACCCACGAGGGGATGGCCCACAACTGCGGTCACGACTCCCATATGGCGATCGCCCTGACCACGGCGAAATTTCTGGCGGAACACAAAGAGCGGCTGACCCACAATGTGCGCGTCATCTTCCAGATGGCGGAGGAAGACATGCGGGTGCCGGGCGCCGAGAAGATGGTGGAGCTGGGCTGCATGGCGGGGGTGGACGAGGTCTATGCCCTTCACAACGACGGCGCCATGGAGACCGGCTCCATCAAGTTCAACAGCGGCGTCATGTCCTCCTGGGGGTCAGCCTGGACCCTGGAGGTGCACGGGGTCTCGGCCCACGGCTCCACACCCCACAAGGGGCTGGACGCCATCCGCGAGGCGGTGCGCATCATTGAGGACATGGACTATATCGTCGCCAAGCGCACCAGTCCGTTCAGCCCGGCGGTGTTCGGCTGCGGCATGATCAACGGCGGCACCATTCCCAACGCCATCGCCGACCATGTGCAGGCGCGCGGCACCATCCGCGCCATGGACGCCGAAACCGACCAAATCCTGAAAAACAGCTTCAGGGAGATAATGGCCCAGAGCGAGCTGCGCGGCTTCAAGACCAGCATGGTCTATGCCGGTTATCCGGCGGTGGAGAACCACCAGGAGGCATGCGAGCGCCTGCTGCAGGCCGCCGCCGACGTACTGCCAGCAGAAGGGATCAACGCTCAGGGTCAACCGATGACCGGCAGTGAAGACTTCAGCTACATGGTCAACGCCTGCCGTGACCGCAAGGGCGCCATGTTCTTCCTCGGTAGCGGCTGCCAGGCCAAGGGGATCTGCAACTACCTGCACGCAAATCCCTACTACCTGGATGACGATTGCCTGCTGATCGGAGCCCAGATCTTTATCAATCTGGCAACCAGACGCGCCTGACGGACAAAGGGGCCTGCAACTACCTGCACCATGTCAATGCCCCTACTATCTGGGTGACGATTGCCTACTGATCGGGGCCCAGATCTTTATCAATCTGGCGACCCGTCGCCCTTAAAGTCCCATCCCCTGAAACAAAAGAGAGGCAAATGCCTCTCTTTTTTTATCTCTGCGATTCAAATCCATATGGCGGACACGGCGTTACAGCCAGGGCAGCTCCGCCATATTGATGGCCGGCGGCTGGTTCATCAGGTGGCGCTGTACCGTCTCCCGGCTGATATGGGGGGCGTAGAGGTGAATGAAGTCATACATGTAATCGCGCAGGTGCACATGTTTGCGCAGGCAGACGTGGGTGGCACTCGAGGCGATCAGATGATCGATGTTGAGGCAGACCAGATCCTCCCTGTCCCCCTCGTCAAAGGCAACGCTGGCAATCACCCCGACCCCCATGCCGAGCCGCACATAATGCTTGATGACATCGGTGTCGGTGGCTGTCAGCACGATTTTCGGGGAGAGGCCGTGGCGACCGAAGGCCTTGTCCATCTTGGAACGTCCGGTAAAGCCGAACACATAGGTGATCAGAGGGTAACGGGCCAGATCGGCCATGGACAAGGGCTGGCACTCAAGGAGCGGGTGGCCATGGGGCACCACCACGCTGCGCCCCCAGCGATGACAGGGCACGGCGGCCAGCTCGTCGAACAGGTACATGGACTCGGTGGCAATCGCCATCTCCACGTCACCGCTTTGCACCATCTGGGCCAGCTGGGCGGGCGCCCCCTGGTGAAGATGGATCGCCACCTCGGGATAGCGGCGGTGAAACTCGGTAATCACTTCGGGCAGCTTGTAGCGGGCCTGTGTGTGTGTGGTGGCGATGCGCAGCACCCCGCTGGTGGCGAGCTGCTCGCCCAGGGACAGCTGGTTGATCTGCTCCACCTGGGCCACCACTCCCTTGGCCAGCTCCATCACCTGCTCACCGGCAGGGGTCAGACCAATGAGGTTCTTGCCCTTGCGGGTGAAGAGAGCCAGCCCCAGCTCGTCTTCCAGCATCTTCATCTGCTTGCTGAGGGTAGGTTGGGAGGTGTAGAGCCTCTCCGCCGTCGCCGAGATGTTGAAGTTGTTCTTCACTATCTCGGTAAAATTCTTGAGCCGGGCGATGTTCATCTGTGCTAGTGGGTCTCGATTGTCGGCGGCCGGCAGGCCGTGGCCACGAATGGAAATACCCAGCGACCATATCACAGGGTCGCCGGGGATAACCTGCCCCAGGTCAGGGAGTGGCTGACTATTCGCTCGCCAGCTTGACCCCGAGCCCGACAAAGAGGGTGCCGATACCCCGGTTGAGCCAGCGGCCAATCTTGGTCGGCAGCTTCACCTTGTTGCTGGCATAGGCGGTGCTGAAGACCAGAAAGTGGCACCAGATCATACCGTTCAGGTTGAAGATGCAGCCGAGCAGGATAAAGGCGAGGGCCTTGTCGGGGGAATCCGGCGCGATGAACTGGGGCACGAAGGCGAGAAAGAAGAGCGCCACCTTGGGGTTGAGCACATTGGTCAACACCCCCTGCCAATAGATGCGGCCATAGGAGAGCGCCGGCAGGCTCACTCCCGTGCTGTCGACCCTGGCCGATTTCTGGCGAAACAGCGAGATCCCCAGATAGATGAGATAGAGGGCCCCCACCAGCTTGATCACGGCGAACAGCTCGGCCGAGGCGCTGAGCAGGGCCGAGAGACCAAGGGCGGCCCCCAGCACATGGATCATGGTGCCGGTTCCTATCCCCAGAGCCGCCGCCGAACCGGCCCGCCACCCCTGCGAACCGCTGCGCAGCATGATGAGCAGGGAGTCCGGCCCCGGCATCATGTTGAGCAGCAGACCCGATACCACAAACAGCGCCAAATCGTGGATCCCGAACATCTCTCCTCCTCTACTTCCTGATTGCCAAAAGCAGAGGGCTCCGCAGAGCCCCCTGTATCATGGGTGTCTTTCTCTTGCCCCGCGGACTTGCACCTGCATCAGGGACGCAGCGCCTTGTCGGCGCGGGAGATGCCGCAGACACCGGAGCGCACCACTTCGATGATCTCGTTGGTCTGGGCGGCGGTCTTGATGAAGGCATCCAGCTTCTCGCTGGTGCCCACCAGCTGCACCGTGTACTGCTCCGGGGTCACATCGACGATCTGGCCGCGGAAGATATCCGCCAGCCGTTTCAGCTCGTCGCGACCGCCACCGGCGGCGCGTGCCTTGACCAGCGCGATCTCCCGCTCGATGTGCTCCCCTTCGCTGAGATCGCACACCTTGAGCACGTCCACCAGTTTGTGCAATTGCTTCTGGATCTGCTCCAGCACCCGCTCATCCCCCATGGTGACTATGGTCATGCGGGACAGGGTGGGATCCTCGGTGGGAGCCACGGTCAGGGTCTCGATGTTGTAGCCGCGCTGGGAGAAGAGGCCCACCACCCGGCTCAGGGCGCCGGATTCGTTCTCCAGTAGAACGGAAATTATATGTCTCATCAGGTTCTCTCCGTCTTGCTCAGCCACATCTCGTCCATGGCGCCAAACTTGATCTGCATCGGATAGACGTGCTCATCCGGATCGACCGAGATGTCCATGAACACCAGCCGATCCTTCATGGCAAACGCCTTCTCCATGGCGCTCTCCAGCTCCGCCGGATCGCTCACCGCGATACCGACATGGCCGTAGGCTTCCGCCAGTTTGACGAAGTCCGGCAGGGATTCCATGTAGGAGTGGCTGTGACGGCCGCCATAGAACATCTTCTGCCACTGCTTGACCATGCCCAGCGCTCGGTTGTTGATGGAGATGATCTTGATGGGCACCCCGTACTGCATGCAGGTGGAGAGCTCCTGAATGTTCATCTGCACCGAGCCGTCACCGGTGACGCAGCAGACCACCGCATCCGGGTTGGCAAACTGGGCGCCCATGGCGGCCGGAATGCCAAAGCCCATGGTGCCGAGACCACCGGAGTTAATCCACTGGCGCGGCTTGGCAAACGGGTAGTAGAGGGCGGCAAACATCTGGTGCTGGCCCACGTCGGAGGCGACGAACGCCTGCCCCTGGGTCACCTTGTAGAGGGTCTCGATCACCTGCTGCGGCTTGATCTGGGTGGGCGAGGTCTCATAGGCGAGGCAGTGACGGGAGCGCCACTGGTTGATCTGCTCCCACCAGTCCGCCATCACCTGCTTGTCATTGTCAAAGCCGTTTTCGCGGATCACTTCCAGCATCTGCTCCAGCACGGTTTCCACCGAACCGACGATGGGCACATGAGCCTGCACCGTCTTGGAGATGGAGGTGGGATCGATGTCGATATGCACCACGGTGGCGTTGGGACAGAACTTGGCCACGTTGTTGGTAACGCGGTCATCGAAGCGGGCACCCACGGCGAAGATAAGATCCGAATTGTGCATGGTCTTGTTCGCTTCGAAGGTGCCGTGCATCCCCAGCATGCCGATGAACTGCGGATGGGTACCCGGGAAGGCCCCCAGCCCCATCAGGGTGGTGGTCACCGGCAGGTTCAACAGCTCGGCCAGCTTGGTCACCAGATGATCCGCATTGGCGTTGATGGCACCGCCCCCCACGTACATCACGGGGCGCTGGGCCTCCACCAGAAGTTTGGCGGCGCGCTTGATCTGGCCCTTGTGACCGGACTTGGTCGGGTTGTAGGAGCGCAGGGAGACCGTCTCCGGATACTGGTAGGGGAATTTCTCTTTCGGGTTCTGCACGTCTTTGGGCAGATCCACCACCACGGGCCCCGGGCGGCCACTGGCGGCAATGTAGTAGGCCTTCTTGATGGCCTCGGGAATGTCGCTCGCCTTCTTGCACAGGAAGCTGTGCTTCACCACCGGGCGGGAGATGCCGATCATGTCGGTCTCCTGGAACGCATCCTCGCCGATCATGCTGGTCGGCACCTGGCCGGAGAGGATCACCAGCGGAATGGAATCCATGTAGGCGGTGGCAATACCGGTAATGCAGTTGGTCGCGCCAGGGCCAGAGGTCACCAGTACGGTTCCCACCTTGCCGGTGGAACGGGCGTAACCATCAGCCATGTGCACAGCGGCTTGCTCATGCCGCACCAGAACATGCTCCATCTTGCCGTTTTCGAAGAGAGCGTCGTAGATGTCGAGCACCGAACCACCCGGGTAGCCAAATACGTGTTCGACTCCCTGATCCTCCAGCGCTCTAACCACCATCTGGGCGCCTGATAACATCTCCATGATAAAGCCCTCCAGGCTTTGCTCCGTTTAGCGAATCCCGTCGACAGCACCGTGCTTCCCGGCACAGCCCAATCCGTTTCTTGTTGTTATCTGGATGCAGATCGGGCCAATTCAGCCCCGCCGACAGCAGAAAAAAAGGATTTTTCCATCATTGACCCGAGAATCGGGTGAAAAACCAACTTAACCTGCCCGTGAACGCTTGTCCACGGCTTTGTCTGACCGAAACAGTCATAGATTTCAACCGGCTATTAACATTCAATGGTTTGCTACCATGGCGGTAACACAAACGGGAAGTAAGTCGATGAAAAGCCAGCGGATCGTCCCGATGAGGGCAGTGACGGCCATAAAAAAGCCCACCGATTGATCGGTGGGCTTTATCGTTGCGGGTGACTCAGTGATCCTGTTCCGGCTCGGCCAGCCAGATCTGCTGATCCGGATCCGTCTCCTCGCTGACAGAGATACTGACGCCCATGTCCAGCAGTTCGTGCAATGTCAGGTTGTCTGCCAGATCCATGGTTTCGCCATTTTCATTGGTAAAGCGCATTACTTCCCTCCTCTTCGCATCTTGCCGGCTCGCCTTTCAGTCTAGTTGACAACACTGACTTGCGATAACCAGCAATAGGACAAACTCTCGCCCCCTTGCAGCTCGCTCAGGCGATCGCTGACCTCTTCCGGAAACAGGGTACGGGCCCAGAGCCGCCGTGACAGGGCGGGCACGCTCTCTTCGGCCCCTGCCGCCAGCCAGCGTGCCACCTCGCCCGCCACATCCGGGTAACTGATCACTCCCGGGGCGGCGCTGTCGAGCCAGTGGCGAACCTGGTTGGCGTCGAGGCAATCCATCAGGGTCGCCAGCCCCATCATCTCCAGCGTCTTGCCGTTGGTCAACTGCTCGAACTGGCCGTGCAGCGGCTTGACCAGCAGCTTCTTGCCAAGAGACAAGGCCTCGCTCGCCAGCTCGAATCCGGCGTTGGAGATGACTCCGCGGCAGCCACGCAGCACCTCAAGGAAACCCTCACGGGAGGGGGGCTCGAAGCGCAGGTTGCGCCATTGGCTGACGTTGCGGATCGCCGGATGAAAGCAGACGAAGCGTTGCTGGCTGAAACGCGACAACAGAGCAGCAATCGCCTCGGTCTGCTCGAAGGGGAGATAGACCAGGATGTTGCCGTTGTCTGGCGCCGCAACCAGAGGGTCGATCACCGGTGGCAACAGGGGTTGTCCGAAGTGAAACCAGTGCAATCCGAGCGGCCGGGAAACGGGGGCGAAGTGGCGCATCAGCTGGCGGCTCAGGCCATCTTCTCCCCAGCGGGGGATGGGCCAGTTGAAACTGGCCTGATGGCTGATGGTGAGACTCGGCTTGTGATAACGGCGGGCGGCGTGTGCGGTGAGCGGCTCAAAATCGCTCACCACTAGGTCATATTCGCGGCAATCAAGGGAGCGCAGATCCCGCCAGAAGGTGAGCGGCGATGCCGCCAGCAGGGTGCGCCAGGGAGACACCTTGCCCTCATGAGTGACAAAGGTGAGCCCGGGGAAAGCGCGATAGGCGCCAAACTCCGCCATGTCGAAGTAGTCGTCGGCGGGACGGCCGCTGAACAGATAATCCACTTCCACCCCGGCGCCGCGCAGAGCCCGGGCCAGGGTTCTGCTGCGACTGATATGGCCATTGCCGGTGCCCTGCACCCCGAACAGTATTCTCATCCCTGACTCCAGAGCAGTACCAGCATGGCGCAGCCACCGCCGAGCAGGGCGCCGGCCACCAGATCGCTGAGATAATGCACCCCGAGCAACAATCGGGATGCCCCTACCAGGGCGGCCCAGCCAAACAGCAGGGGTGCCCAGAGCGGAAACGCCGTGGCCAGCAGGGTGGCCATCAGAAAGGCGGCGGCGGTATGACCGGAGGGCAGGCTGTAACGATCGGAGGGGGTGATGAAGACCGGCAGCCCCACCGGGCGCTGCCGCTTGAGGCTGTTTTTCAGCAGCAGATAGAGTGGCAGCTCTAGGGCAAAGGCGAGCAATACCTGCCCTACCAGTTCCCGCTCCCCCTGCCACCAGAGCAAGACCCCCAGCACGCCATAAAGCGGGCCATCACCAGTGCGGGAAATCAGCCGACTGACTCTTGCCTGTGGCCGGTTGTAGGCATGCAGCAGGCAGACCCGGCATACCTGCAGATCCCATTGCTGGAGCTTGTTCATAACCCCTCCTTCCTTGAGCTTTCATGGCAGGGTAGGAAAAGAGGATGACAGGGTGTTGAACGGGGGATAACAGATTTATGAAAAAAGGGCCGAAGGGCCCTTTTGATGACTGCCAGGCGGTGTGCCTCGGCGTATTTAGTTCAGGCTGCCACGCAGACCGTTTTCCATCAGACGGCAGTTGTGATCCGCCAGACGGGCCATGAAGTGCTCATCCACCTTCAGGCCGAACACCTGCTCGTAGAGATCCTTCATCACGAACGGCTGCCACATCATGCTGAGGAAGGAGACCTTCAGCATCTCGGGATCCAGGTTGTCACCCAGTTCACCGTTGGACTTCATGGATTCCAGCAGCGCATCGAACTGGGGCAGCTGGCGCTCCAGCAGACGACTCAGCACAAAATCCCGTCCCGGGCTTTTCTCGGTCGACAATGCGCTGGAGATGGCGGAGGTCAGCTCGCTGTTTGGCGCCATCACCTGGTAGTAGGTGTTGAGCAGCTCGTTGAGACTGTGGTTGCTGTGCTCATCCTGCCAGGCGTGTTCCAGCGGTTCGGCCACATCACCCAGCACCGCCTTGTAGAGGCCCTCTTTGCTGCCGAAGTAGTAGTGGATCATCGCCAGATTGGAGCCGGCCAGCTCGGCGATTTCGCGGGTAGTGACCTTGCTGTAGGGAGTGGAGAGAAAGCGCTCGCGAGCGGCAGCCAGCAGTTTGTCACGAATGTCAGAACGCCCGACCGGACGACCAGGTCTACGTTTTTCCATTTAACACCTCAGATAATTCAGCCAATGCTGATAAGTCGATCTGGTTGTGCAAAGAATCGAGTACAGCAGGAATGACCGAATAATCAGTCATGGGCCGAATATGGGACAAGGAAATTTGCAATCCTTTACAATCCGATTAAATACGTCAGCAGATTGCCCCTGGCCGCCCGTGTTGACACAGCATAAAAATCTCGATATTGGTAAAGGTGTTACCGACAGGAAGGAATAACACCGTCATGCATATTGCCACCCCGCTACTACTAATCTCCCTAATCGCGTTGACTCGCGCGGGATCCTTGTAGCCGGGCTCAGGTATAGCCGGAATTTACAAAAACCCGTGCACCCTGCACGGGTTTTTTTATGCCGCCGCAGGATGCACGTCACCGAACTTAGGAAGAGGGAAGTCACATGTCAGATCGGGTCATCATATTCGACACCACCTTGCGTGATGGTGAGCAGGCCCTGGCCGCCAGTTTGACGGTCAAGGAGAAGCTGCAGATAGCCCAGGCCCTGGAGCGGCTCGGTGTCGATGTCATGGAAGTAGGATTCCCGGTCTCCTCCCCCGGCGACTTTCAATCGGTGCAGACCATCGCCCGCCACATCAAGAACAGCCGGGTCTGTGCCCTCGCCCGGGCTCTGCAAAAAGACATCGATGCCGCCGGTGAGGCGCTCAAAGTCGCCGAGGCGTTTCGCATTCACACCTTTATCTCCACCTCCTCCATCCATGTCGAAAGCAAGCTGAAGAAGAGCTTCGAGGACGTGCTGGAGATGGGGATCGGCGCCATCAAGCACGCCCGCCGCTACACCGATGACGTGGAGTTCTCCTGCGAGGATGCGGGCCGCACCCCGATCGATAACCTCTGCCGCATGGTGGAAGCCGCCATCAAGGCCGGGGCCCGCACCATCAACATTCCGGACACCGTGGGCTATACGGTCCCGACCGAGTTCTCCGGCATCATCCAGACCCTGTTCAACCGGGTACCCAACATCGACCAGGCCATCATCTCGGTGCACTGCCACGACGATCTGGGGCTCTCGGTGGCCAACTCCATCGGTGCCGTGCAGATGGGCGCTCGCCAGATCGAGTGCACCATCAACGGCATCGGCGAGCGGGCCGGCAACTGCTCGCTGGAAGAGGTGGCGATGATCCTCAAAACCCGCGCCGACCTGCTCGGGGTGCACACCAACATCCGCCACAGCGAGATCCATCGCACCAGCACGCTGGTCAGCCAGTTGTGCAACATGCCGGTGCAGCCCAACAAAGCCATCGTCGGTGCCAACGCCTTCTCCCATAGCTCCGGCATTCATCAGGATGGCGTGCTCAAGGCGAAAAACACCTATGAAATCATCACCCCCGAGAGCATTGGCCTGACCCAGAACAACCTCAACATGACCTCCCGCTCCGGCCGCCACGTCATCAGGCACCGGATGGAGTCCATGGGTTACGCCGAGAGCAGTTACAGCCTCGACGATCTCTACGCCAAGTTCCTGACCCTGGCCGACAAGAAGGGGCAGGTGTTCGATTACGATCTGGAGGCGCTCGCCTTCTTCAGCCAGATCCACGAAGAGCCGGAGCACTTCAAGCTGGAGTACCTCGGCGTGCAGAGCGGCAGCTCGGTGCTCGCCACTGCCTCGGTGAAACTGAAGGTAGGGCAGGATCTGGTCTGCGAGGCGGCCACCGGCAATGGTCCGGTGGATGCAGTCTACCAGTGCATCAACCGCATCACGGGTTACGAGATCCGCATCGACAAGTATGCCCTCAAAGCTAAGGGCGAGGGGGAAGATGCCCTCGGCCAGGTCGATATCGTCGCCGAGTACAAGGGACGCAAATTCCATGGCATGGGGCTGGCCACCGACATCATCGAATCATCAGCCCATGCCCTGCTGCACGTGATCAACAGCATCTGGCGCGCCGACCAGGTCGCCGAACAGATGGAACGCAATAACAATATCAAGACGGAGACAGTATGAGCAGTTATCGGATCGCAGTATTGCCGGGTGACGGCATTGGCCCGGAAGTGATGGCCGAAGCCGTCAAGGTGCTGGAAAAAGTGCAGGCCAGATTTGGCTTCACCCTCGAGTATGATCGCCACGACGTCGGCGGCATCGCCATCGACAACCACGGCACCCCGCTGCCCCAGAGTACCATCGCGGGCTGCGAAGCGGCCGACGCTGTGCTGTTTGGGTCGGTCGGTGGTCCCAAGTGGGAGCACCTGCCCCCCAACGATCAGCCGGAGCGTGGCGCCCTCTTGCCCCTGCGCGCCCACTTCAAGCTGTTCTGCAACCTGCGTCCAGCCCGCATCTACACCGGTCTCGAGCAGTTCTCGCCGCTGCGCGCCGACATCTCTGATCGCGGCTTTGACATCGCCTGCGTGCGCGAGCTGACCGGCGGCATCTACTTCGGCCAGCCCAAGGGGCGCGAGGGGGAAGGCGCCACCGAGAAAGCGTTCGACACCGAGGTGTACCATCGCTTCGAGATCGAGCGCATCGCCAAGATTGCGTTTGAATCGGCCCGTGTTCGTCGCAGTAAAGTCACCTCCATCGACAAGGCCAACGTACTCGCCTCCTCCATCCTGTGGCGCGAGGTGGTGACCGAAGTCGCCAAGTCCTACCCGGACGTGGCCCTCAACCACATGTACATCGACAACGCCACCATGCAGCTCATCAAGGATCCGTCCCAGTTTGACGTGCTGCTCTGCTCCAACCTGTTCGGCGACATCCTCTCAGACGAATGCGCCATGATCACCGGCTCCATGGGGCTGCTCCCCTCCGCCAGCCTGAACGAATCGGGCTTCGGCCTGTTCGAACCGGCCGGTGGCTCGGCGCCGGACATCGCTGGCAAGGGCATCGCCAACCCCATTGCCCAGATCCTCTCCGCCGCCCTGATGCTGCGCTATAGCCTGGGCCAGGAAGCTGCCGCCCAAGCCATCGAGCAGGCCGTGGCCCAGACCCTGGCAGAAGGCTACTTCACCGCCGATCTGCACCAGGCAAGCGCCCGCCACCCGGTACAGAGCACCGCCGCCATGGGTGACCAGATCGCCGCCCGCATCTGACGCCACGGAATCGATAACAAGGAAACTGAGCAATGGCCAAGACCCTCTATCAGAAAGTATTCGACGCCCACGTGGTGCGGGAAGTGGAAGGCGAAACACCCCTCATCTACATCGACCGCCACCTGGTGCATGAAGTGACCAGCCCGCAGGCGTTCGACGGCCTGCGCGCCATGAACCGCCAGCTGCGCCGCCCTGATCTGACCTGGGCCACCATGGATCACAACGTCTCCACCACCACCAAGGACATCGCCGCCTCCGGCGAGATGGCCCGCATCCAGATGGAGACCCTGGCCCAGAACTGCAAGGAGTTCGGGGTTCGCCTCTACGATCTGAACCACAAATACCAGGGCATAGTCCACGTGATGGGGCCCGAGCTCGGCATCACCCTGCCCGGCACCACCATCGTCTGCGGCGACTCCCACACCGCCACCCACGGCGCTTTCGGATCGCTGGCGTTTGGCATCGGCACCTCCGAGGTGGAACACGTGATGGCCACCCAGACCCTGAAACAGGGTCGCGCCAAGACCATGCGCATCAGCGTACGCGGCAAGCTGGCCGAGGGGATCAGCGCCAAGGACGTGGTGCTCGCCATCATTGGCAAGGTCGGCCACGCCGGCGGTACCGGCTACGTGGTGGAGTTCGCCGGTGAGGCCATCGAAGGGCTCACCATGGAAGGGCGCATGACGGTGTGCAACATGGCCATCGAGCTGGGTGCCAAGGCGGGCATGATTGCCCCCGATCAAACCACCATCGACTATATCCGTGGCAAGAAGTTTGCTCCCAAAGGTGAGGCACTGGAACAGGCCATCGCCTACTGGCAGAGCCTCAAGAGCGACGAAGGCGCCAAGTTCGACGCCGAAGTGGTACTGGAAGCCGCCGATATCGCCCCGCAGGTAACCTGGGGCACCAACCCGGGCCAGGTGATCGACGTCAATGCCCCCATCCCCTCCCCCGAGAGCTTTGCCGATCTCATCGAGCAGCAATCCGCCCGCAAGGCGCTGGAATACATGGGGCTCAATGCCGGCCAGAAGCTCACCGAGGTCGCCATCGACAAGGTGTTTATCGGTTCCTGCACCAACAGCCGCATCGAGGATCTTCGCGCCGCCGCCGCCATTGCCCGTGGCCGCAAGGTGGCCGCCGGGGTACAGGCGCTGGTGGTGCCGGGCTCCGAGCAGGTGAAAGCACAAGCCGAGGCCGAGGGGCTGGACAAGATCTTCATCGAGGCCGGCTTTGAGTGGCGCCTGCCGGGCTGCTCCATGTGCCTGGCCATGAACAACGATCGCCTGCAGCCAGGCGAGCGCTGCGCATCCACCAGCAACCGCAACTTTGAGGGGCGCCAGGGCCGTGCCGGCCGTACCCACCTGGTGAGCCCGGCCATGGCCGCCGCCGCCGCCGTTACCGGCCGTTTCGCCGACATTCGCGCGCTGTAATTACGAGGAGAACAAGATGACAGGGTTCAAACAGCATAAAGGGATCGTCGTCCCCCTCGACAACGCCAACGTCGACACCGACGCCATCATTCCGAAGCAGTTTCTGCAGAAGGTAAACCGCACTGGTTTTGGCAAGCACCTGTTCCACGATTGGCGCTTTCTGGACGATGCGGGCCAGCAGCCCAACCCCGAATTCGTGCTCAACCAACCACAATTCGCCGGCGCCAGCATCCTCTTGGCTCGCGAGAACTTCGGCTGCGGCTCGAGTCGCGAACACGCACCTTGGGCGCTGGCGGATTACGGCTTCAAGACCATGATCGCCCCGAGCTTTGCCGACATCTTCTACGGCAACGCCATCAACAACGGCATGGTGCCGGTACGGCTGAAGGAGGAGGAGGTCGACGCCCTGTTCCAGCTGGTCGCCGCCCAGCCGGGCATCGAGATCGAAGTGGATCTGGAGGCCAATCAGGTGCGGGCCGGTGCGCTCAGTTTCAGCTTCGAGATCGACGAATTCCGCCGTTACTGCCTGCTCAACGGGCTGGACGCCATCGGCCTGACTCTGCAGCACGAGGCCGCCATCAGCGCCTTCGAAGCAAAACAGCCGGGCTGGATTTGACGAGCTGATTGTAATAAAACGAGTAGAATCAACGGGGAGCCTTGGCTCCCCGTTTTACTGTCCGGTCATGGGTGCCAGGGAGTGCGCACCTGCAAAGGAGTCTCGATGAAAGCCATGCCAGTTCCGCTGCTCGCCGCCCTGCTGTTTGCGCTGCCGGCCGGCGCCGAACAAACCTATTTCAATGTCAGTGGTGGCCAGAACAATGTCGGCTGGCAAGACAGCAAGGGAGAACGCCAGCAGCTCACCTATCGGCTGGAACCGGGCAAGCTGCCGCCGCTTATCGCCTACCGCCCAGCACGAATGCAGGAAGAGGTGCTGCAGGGATTGCTGCGCCAGGTGCGCCAGCAATACCCGGAGGTACAATTTACCCTGGCCCGCCCCTCACTCGAGCTGCATATGAAGAGCCGCAATCCGGACAAGGCCGGCGAGGCGATGGCCTGGCTGGAAGCCGAGCGCAACAAGGCCGAAGAGGTCTGGTTGCACAAGCACTACTTTCAATACTTCACCCCGCCCGATGGACAGCTGGCCGTCAAACAGGATCATGTGCGCATCGCGCTGGAGAGCCGCGGCGAGCTGGCCCCGCTGGCTGCCCAGCTCAAGCAGGAGGGGGCCACCGAAGTGGAGGCGCGCCAGAAGACGGCGGCCCATATGCTCACCTTCATCCAGAGCATTCCCTATCTGCAGCTGGACAATCTGGGGGGACGGCTGGGCAAGGGCTTTCTCACGCCGCGCCAGGTGCTGATGCAAAATCGCGGCGACTGCGACAGCAAGGTGACCCTGATGGCAGCTCTGCTTGCCCAGCTCTTTCCCGAGCTCAAACAGGCCATGGTCTTCGTGCCGGGTCATGCACTGCTGGCCGTCGACCTGCCCGCCCAACCAGGGGATGAGACCATCAGCTGGCAGGGGCAGAATTATCTGCTGCTGGAACCCACGGGGCCGGCGGAGCTCCCTCCCGGCCAGATAGCGCCGACCAGCAAGACGCTGATCGACAGCGGGCAACTGAGCATCCAGCCGGTGCAGGCAACCCCCTGACGGAGGCCGAAATGAAATCGACCGGCGGGTTGCCGGTCGATTCATAGGTCATCTAAACAAGGGCTCAGCCGAGGGGTTGAAACTCGACGGCCAGCAGCAGCCCCTCTTCCTCTTCCAGTACCCGTATGATGCGGGCCTGGGCTTCGAAGGGGGGCAACAGGTTGTTGTTGGTGGCAAGGCTCACCCGGATGGGCTGATTTACATCCAGCCGGTGTTCGGCAATGGCGATCCCCATGCCGTTGGCACTGAGGTCCCGGCAAATCCCCTCCAGCACCTGTTGTTGCTGAAAGATGGTAACGGGAGCATTGATGATCATGCGCTGGAAGGCGCGTCTTTCCTTGGTATTGGTTATCACGCGAGCATCCTCTGTTGTACTGGCGCCATCTCGACGGCCTGCATAAACATAGTGCTGGCCTCCCCCCAAGAACGTTAATACAATGCGGTTCGTTTCTCAAACGGGGTGCGGCTTGCCGCTGAGATTATACCCGTATACCTGATCCAGATAATGCTGGCGGAGGAATTTGAGGCATGGCTCCCGTTGCGGGCGCCCTCATCCGCTGGCACTTCACAACCCCAGATGTGCCATCGCCAAACACCATACCGATGGCACCTCGTGACTCACAGGGAGTGCCCTCGATGAAAACCCTGCTGCTGGTTGCCACCAGCCTGCTCTCGGCCAGCGCCTTCGCGGCCGATACCCTCACCGTTTACACCTACAGCTCCTTCGCCGCCGAATGGGGGCCTGGTCCCAAAATCAAGCAGGCCTTCGAGAAGGAGTGCGGCTGCAACCTCAATCTGGTGGCGCTGGAAGATGGCGTCGCCATCCTCAACCGGCTGCGGCTGGAAGGCAAACACAGCAAGGCCGATCTGGTGCTGGGGCTGGATGATGCCCTGCTGAGTGAAGCCAAGCAGAGCGGCCTGTTTGCCCCCCACACCATCAAGCTGGATGGTCTGAAGGTGCCGGGCGGCTGGCAGGATGACACCTTCGTGCCCTATGACTACGGCTACTTCGCCTTCGTCTACGACAAGGAGAAGCTCAAGCAACCGCCCAGAAGCCTGAAAGAGCTGGTAGCGCGCCCCGATATCAAGGTGATCTACCAGGATCCGCGTACTTCCACCCCGGGTCAGGGGTTGATGCTGTGGATGAAGAGCGTCTATGGCGACCAGGCCCCTGCCGCCTGGGCCGAGCTTGCCAAGAAGACGGTCACCGTCACCAAGGGGTGGTCAGAGGCCTATGGCATGTTCCTCGATGGCGAGGCGGACATGGTGCTCTCCTACACCACCTCCCCGGCCTATCACCTCATCGCCGAGAGCAAGCCCCAGTATCAGGCAGCCGCGTTCGAAGAGGGGCACTATCGCCAAGTTGAAGTGGCGGCCAAACTCAAGAGCACGGCGCAGGACAAGCTGGCCAACCAGTTCCTGCAATTCATGGTGAGCCTCGCCTTCCAGCAGGAGATCCCCACCGGCAACTGGATGTATCCGGTGACAGACATGCCGTTGCCCAAAGGATTCGAGCAGATGATCACCATCAGCAAGCCGCTGGCCTTCACTGCCGATGAGGTCGCCACCCATCGCAAGGAGTGGATCCGCGAGTGGTTGCAAGCCGTCACCCAGTGAATCGTCTCTTCGTGAAATCAGGAGCTCGCCCTCTCTGGTGGCTGCCTGGCAGCGCAGCCACCGGCCTGATCCTGCTGTTGTCCCTGGGGCCGCTTGCGGCCCTGTTGTGGCAGGCCGGGGGGCTCTCCCCTCGCACCCTGCTGGCCGATCCCTACCTGCGCCACGTACTGGGTTTCAGCCTGGGGCAGGCGCTGCTCTCCACTTTGCTGAGCCTCGGGCTCGCCATCCCGGTCGCCCGCGCCCTGGCCCGGCGCCGTTTTACCGGTCGCCACCTGCTGCTCAAGCTGTTTGGCCTCTCCCTGGTGCTGCCGGTGATCATCGCCATCTTCGGCATCGTCGCGGTACACGGCAAGCAGGGCTGGCTGCCGCAGTTGCTGCGCTCCCTCGGGCTGGATCCCGGCAACTACCTCTACGGTCTGTTCGGCATCCTGCTGGCCCACGTCTTCTTCAACATGCCGCTGGCGGCGCGCCTCATCCTGCAGAGCATAGAGAGCATCCCAGAATCCTCCTGGCGCCTCGCCAGTCAGCTCGGCATGCGATCGATCCACATCTTCAGACTGCTGGAGTGGCCGCTGATCCGGGCCCAGCTACCGGGTCTGGCGAGCCTCATCTTCATGCTCTGCTTCACCAGCTTCACGACCGTACTGGCCCTCGGTGGCGGCCCCAAGTCCACCACCCTGGAGGTGGCCGTCTATCAGGCGCTGCGCTTTGATTTCGATCTCGCCACCGCCGGCGGACTGGCGCTGGTTCAGTTGCTGCTGACCGCCGCCCTGCTCCTGCTGCAGCACAAGCTGCAAACCACACCGGCCAACCGCCTGAGCTCACGCCGCCCCTGCTTGCGCCCGGACCGCCACCAGTCTGGCACGCTCGCGGTCGATACTCTGGCGCTGCTCAGCGGGCTCGCCATCTTCCTGCCGCCACTGCTGGCTATCGTCGTGGCCGGTTTTCACCCCGGCCTGCTGACGGCGCTGAGCTCGAACCGGCTATGGCAGGCCAGTGGCCAGTCGATCCTGATCGCGCTCGCGGCGGGCACCCTGGCTACCCTGCTCGGGGCCGCCCTGCTGCTCACCAGCCGTCACCTCAAGGTACGTGAACACAAGCGCCGGGCCGCCGCCCTGTGGGAAGCCAGCGGCTCCATGATCCTGATGATCCCGGCCGTGGTGCTCTCCACCGGCCTGTTCATCATGTTCATGCCCTTCACCGACGTGTTTGCCCTCGGCCCCTGGCTGGTAGTGTTGGTCAACGCCCTGATGGCACTGCCCTATGTGCTACGCACTCTCTCCGCTCCCATGCAGCTGGTGGTACGCCAGTATGACCGGCTGGCTGACAGCCTGGGGGTACACAGCCTGCATCGCCTGCGGCTGGTGGAGTGGCCCCTGCTGCGCCGTCCGCTGGCCCAGGCGGCGGCGCTCTCCATGATCCTCTCGCTGGGGGATCTTGGCGCCATTGCCATGTTTGGCAGCCAAGAGCTCACCACCCTGCCCTGGCTGCTCTACCAGCAACTCGGCAGCTATCGCCTGACCGAGGCGGCCGCCACTGCCCTGCTGCTGCTGATGCTCTGTTTTTCCCTATTCTGGCTGGTCGAGCGGGGACTTGGAGGAAAACATGTCGAGCATTGAGCGACAAAGGAGCTTGCTCCCCTGCGTTACCGTGTCTGCGGCTGTTCTGGCTAGTCGAACGGACCCCTTGAGGAAGAAAGAATGCTGAACATTGATACCCTCGTCACCAGCTACCCGGATTGGCGCGTGAGCTTCACGGCGACGCTGCCGAAGGGGGAGATCACCGCGCTGATCGGCCCAAGCGGCGCGGGCAAGTCGACCCTGCTCGGCATGATCGCCGGCTTCGTGCCGGTGGAGTCTGGCGCTCTCAGCTTCGACGGCCAGGATCTGCTGCCACTGGGGCCTGCCGAGCGACCGGTCACCACACTGTTTCAGGATCACAACCTGTTCCTGCACCTCTCGGTGTTCGACAACATCGCCATCGGCCTGCACCCGGGCCTGAGACTGACTCCTGCCCAGCGGGAGCAGGTGAGAGATGCCGCTGCACGAGTGGGCCTTGGCGAGATGCTGACACGTCTGCCGGAGCAGCTCTCCGGTGGTCAGCAACAACGTGTGGGGCTTGCCCGTGCCTTGGTGCGTGGCAAGCCTCTGCTGCTGCTGGATGAGCCCTTCTCGGCGCTCGATCCCGCCCTGCGCCGGGAGATGCTGGCCGAAGTCGCCCGCCTTGCCTGCGAACAGGGCATCACAGTGTTGATGGTTTCCCACAATCCGGAAGATGCCCAGCTTATCGCCGATCAGGTGCTCTTTATCGACGAGGGACGCATCGCTTTGCAAGGCACACCGGCCATCCTGCAACAGAGCGATCATCCCGGGCTGCTGCGCTACCTTGGCTGTACTCCCGCACCATAAAGGAACAATTAACAGCGATGGTTTCCCCCTCATTGCCCTGAAGAGGCTCGGCTTATCGCCGATCAGGTGCTCTTCATCGGCGCGGGACGCATCGCCCTGCAAGGCACGCCGACCATCCTGCAACAGAGCGATCATCCCGGGCTGCTGCGCTATCTGGGGCAATAAACCAGCGATGAGATCAAAAAGGGGAAGCCGGCTGGCTTCCCCTTTTGCATGGGCAGAGACCGCCTGCAATCAGAGGTTTTCCTCGGCGAAGGAGGCGAGCTTGCTGCGCATTACCCCGTTCAGGAAGATGTTGGCACTGCCATCGAAGTCCTTGAATCGCTCGACTATGTAGGTCAGACCCGAGGTCACCGGGCTCAGGTAGTTGGAATCGATCTGCGCCAGGTTGCCGGAGCAGACGATCTTGGTCCCCTCGCCGCAGCGGGTGATGATGGTCTTGATCTGGGAAGCCGTCAGGTTCTGGCACTCATCCAGCAGTACGAAGGTGTTCTGGATGCTACGCCCACGCATGAAGTTGACCGATTTGAACTGGATGTTGGCCTTCTCCATGATGTAGCTCAGCGACCCACTCATGTTCTCGTCCTGCTTGTGCAACACCTCCAGGGTATCCGTGATGGCTGCCAGCCAGGGCATCATCTTCTCTTCTTCAGTGCCGGGCAGGAAGCCGATGCTCTCGGCGATTTCTGGGGTGTTACGGGTGACGATCACCTTGTCGTAGATCCCCTTCTCGATCACCAGCTCCAGGGCCGCCGCCATGGCCAGCAGGGTCTTGCCGCAGCCGGCCGGGCCGGTCAGGATCACCAGATCGATGTGGGGATCGAGCAGGGCGTCCAGCGCCATGCCTTGATAGACGTTTTTGGGATGTACGCCCCAGGCTTTGCGCGACAGCAGGCGCTCACGCCCCAGATCCTTGAGGTGGATCTTGTGGCCATCGTGGCTCAGCACCCGGGCCGCGAAGAAGTTCTCTTCATCGATCAGGTACTGGTTGACGTGGACGCCGTCCAGCAGCTTGTCATCAATGACGTGAATGGTGTCGCGGCCGTGGGTCTCGCTCTCGCACTCCCCCACCCGCTCCCAGAAACTTCCGGGCACCACCTGAAAGCCCTTGGCCAGCAGCCGGATGTCGTCGATCAGCTGGTCGCTGCGATAATCCTCCACATGTGCCAGCCCGGCCCCCTTGGCCTTGAGGCGCATGTTGATGTCCTTGGTCACCAGCACAACCTGGCGCTTCATCTCATGCTTTTGCAGATAGAGGGCGGCGTTGATGATGCGGTTGTCCGCCTCCTTGTCGGTGAACACCTCGGCATCCTGAGGCAGATGGTGATCGCTGAAGATGCAGATATGGCCACTGGCCTCACCGGCCAGAGGAACGCCCTGGGTAATCTCGTCGGTCGAGGCATCGCGAAACACATCCTCCAGTGCCCGAATAGCCACCCGGGCGTCACGGCTGACATCCTTGTGGCGATCCTTGATGTTGTCGAGCTCCTCCAGCACCGTCATGGGGATCAGTACGTCGTGCTCTTTGAAGGAGTAGATGGCGAGGGGTTCGTGAAGCAGAACGTTGGTATCCAGGATAAACAGCTTTCGGTCAGCATTGTCCATAAGCATCCTCCTTGGCACTGAAGGTGCCACGTGTGTGAATCTCAGATGTCATTGAAACCACACGGCCGTGACAGTTTTATTACTTTCAACGCTACGCCCGATTTTACCATCGCGCAACAAATCGCTTGTTCACCCCGATCGTTTGCGCATAAAAGCAGCAAAAAAAAGACCGGCACTGTGGCCGGTCGCTTTGCTGGTTCATCTACTTAACCGCACTTGGAATCGCCGCAGTTGAGGCAAGTCATGCAGCCATCCTTCAGTACCAGCGCCTTGGTGTGGCACTTGTAGCAGAGCGCGGCATTGGCCGGGAAGCCATTGCCGGCCGACTGAGCTTCCTCGTTCTGCTGGGCCTGGAGTTCGGCCTGCTTCTCGGCCAGAAACGCCTGTTGGTGTTCATCCAGCCCGGGGGCCTTGAGCATGCCAATCTCGGTGAGGTGGGTCTCGATCACGTTGCCAATTTCGGCGATGAGGGAGGGAACATACTTGCCCTTGTTCCAGTAACCGCCCTTGGGATCGAACACAGAGCGCAGCTCCTCCACCAGGAAGGTAACATCCCCGCCCTTGCGAAACACTGCCGAAATGATGCGGGTCAGCGCCACGATCCACTGGTAGTGTTCCAGGCTCTTGGAGTTGATGAAGATCTCGAACGGACGGCGGGTCTCATGAACAGTGCCTTCGTTGAGGATGATGTCGTTGATGGTGATAAACAGCGAGTGCTCGGAGACATGCTCGGGCGTCTTCAGCTTGTAGGTAGTGCCCATCAGCCGCTCCGGGCGCAGCACGGTCTCGTGCATGTGTACCACGTCGTCCTGCGGGGCCAGATCTTCTTGTGGCTCATCCCGGGTGTGCACCTTGTAGGCGACGATTTTCTTGTCGATCTTCTTGACCATGATGTCGTTCTCAGAATTTACCGTAATAGCCTTCTTTCAAGGCGTCATAGAGGTTTGCAGCTGTGTGCAGCTCGCCGTCGTATTCGATCTCTTCATTGCCCCTGGCGGTGATGACGGAGCCATCTTCCAGAGTGAACTCGTATTGAGTGTTCTCCAGATCCTTCTCCTTCACCAGCACGCCCTGGAAGGCCTCCGGGTTGAAGCGGAAGGTGGTGCAGCCCTTGAGGCCGGAGTCCGAGGCATACATGTAGATGTCCTTGAACTGCTCGAACGGAAAATCGGTCGGCACATTGGCGGTTTTGGAGATGGAGGAGTCGATCCAGCGCTGGGCTGCGGCCTGAATATCCACATGCTGGGCCGGCGTGATGTCATCGGCGGTGATGAAGTAGTCCGGCAGCCGGCTCGCCTCAGCCTCGGCATAGGGCATAGCAGCCGGATTCACCAGCTCACGGTAGGCCAGCAGCTCGAAGGAGTAGACATCCACGCTCTCCTTGCTCTTCTTGCCCGGCTTGATGACGTTGCGGCAATAGTGATGGGCAAAGCTCGGCTCGATGCCATTGCTGGCGTTGTTGGCCAGCGACAGCGAGATGGTACCGGTCGGCGCAATACTGCTGTGGTGAGTAAAGCGGCCACCTACTTCGGCCAGTTCGGCAACGAGCTCGGGATCCACCTCGGCCACCTGTTGCATGTAGCGGCTGTAGCGTGCATGCAGCACCTTGCCCTTGACCTTGTCGCCCAGCTTGATGCCATCGGCAGCCATCTCGGGACGCAGTCGCAGCATCTTGCCGGTCACCTCGAACTCCTGCTCCATGATGGGAGCCGGGCCCTTCTCCTTTGCCAGCCGCAGAGACTCCTGCCAGCCAGTCATGGCCAACTCCTGGGAAACCTGCTCGGTGAAGGCGACGGAGGCGGCAGAGCCATACTTGATCTGCAGCATGGTGAGGGTCGAGCCCAAGCCAAGGAAGCCCATGCCGTGACGACGCTTGGCTGTGATCTCCTCGCGCTGCTTGGCCAGCGGCAGCTGGTTGATCTCTACCACGTTGTCGAGCATGCGGGTGAAAATGGCCACCACCTTGCGAAACGCGGGCCAGTCGAAGGCGGCCTGTTCGGTGAAGGGATCACGCACGAAGCGGGTCAGGTTGACCGAACCCAGCAGGCAGGCGCCATAAGGCGGTAGAGGCTGCTCGCCACAAGGGTTGGTGGCGCGGATCTCTTCGCAGAACCAGTTGTTGTTCATCTGGTTGACCTTGTCGATCAGGATGAAACCGGGCTCCGCATAGTCGTAGGTGGAGGTCATAATGACATTCCACAGCTTGCGGGCAGGCAGGGTCTTGTAGACTTTGCAGGCGACCTGCCCCAGCTCGTTGAAAACCACCCCTTCCTTGTTGGGCCAGTCGGCCCAAATCACCAGCTCCGGGTCGTCGAGCGCTATGCCATCCAGCTCCACCTCTTTGGCGGTGTAGGGGAAGATAAGCGACCAGGGAGCATCTTCCTTCACCGCCTTGACGAAGTCTTCGGTGATGAGCAGGGAGAGGTTGAACTGACGCAGGCGGCCATCTTCCCGCTTGGCCTGAATAAACTCGATCACATCGGGATGACGGATATCCATGGTACCCATTTGGGCGCCACGACGACCACCGGCAGACGAGACGGTGAAACACATCTTGTCATAGATATCCATGAAGGAGAGCGGACCCGAGGTATAGGCACCGGCGCCGGAGACAAAAGCACCGCGCGGACGCAGGGTCGAGAAGTCATAACCAATGCCGCAGCCGGCCTTCAGGGTCAGGCCTGCCTCATGGACCTTGCCGAGGATATCGTCCATCGAATCTTCGATGGTACCGGAGACGGTGCAGTTGATGGTCGAGGTCGCCGGCTTGTGTTCGAAGGCCCCCGCGTTGGAGGTGATGCGGCCAGCCGGAATGGCACCATTGCGCAGCGCCCACAGGAAAGGTTCATACCAGGCCGCCGGATCCTGCTCCTGTTCGGCCAAAGCTCGGGCCACTCGCTGGTAGGTGTCATCGATGCTGCCATCGACGGGCGCGCCATCCTTGCTCTTGAGGCGATACTTGCTATCCCAGATTTCGAGAGAGGTCTCTTGCAAAGGGATAAGGCGAGAGCCGGTTTCGCTCGCCAGTACCGGTTCGGATTTAGCCATATTCAATCAACCTTATATGAATGCACCTAGGTCACCGTGCAGCATAAAACACAACCAATAGTGACATTAAATAAAAAAAACACAATATGTAGTATATCTACCGCCATGAGGGCGCTGATTCTATCCTAAAAAAACGCCCCGGCCAGCAGATTTCTGGACCGGGGCATTTAACTGGTTCATTTCCTGAAAGATTTAATGTTCAGACTGAGCTCAGGGCTGTTTGACATACACGGTCGGCGTCTCGCCGGCCATATTCAGATAGAACTCGTAGACCCCGTCCACCTCGGGTGAAAACTTCATGTCCTCATACTTGGAGCAGGGATTGACCGGCACAGCCTCACCACCCAGCACCGCAACGCCGTCACTCGGGCTCTTGTAGCCGAAGTTGGTGCCGCAGCTCCAGCCAGAGTCGGCAAATTTGAACTTGTAGGGGGCCCACTCTTTCTTGAGCGTGCCCTTGGCCATGTAAAGCTTGTCGGCCACCTTGACCACCTTGCTCTCATCGGTTGCCATCCAGTCATTCATCTCCCCGCGCAGGTAGATGGACTTGCCACCGAAATCACCGTTGTCGGTCGACGAGTCGGCACCACCATTGGATGCACAGCCGCCCAATACCAGGGTTCCCGCCGCCAGTATCATCGTTACTGTTCTCTTGAACATGTGTCCATTCCTCAAATTATTGTGATTCCTTGGTCCATCGTGGTGGACTGATGAATTAAACCAGAGCGGGGATCACAAGAAAGGTGGAGGCATCACATTCTGTTCTTTTTATATCCAGCAAATACATGTTGTGAATAGATATCGAACGAATGAGGCGAGACATCAGAAAACACTGAATTTCAGGCAATAAAAAACCCCGCTCAGTGAGCGGGGTTTTCATGTTGGGTGCCTGGCA
>NZ_CDCG01000040.1:168532-237269 GCF_000819845.1 Aeromonas enteropelogenes | reverse complement strand
TTGCTGGCTGATTTGGGAAACAACGCCGTGCAACCCCACCACTTGGTTAAACCCGTTGCGCAGCTTGAGCAGCCCCGCAATCCCATGTTTTGCTCGTGGTTGTGTTCTTCTATCTGCTCGCTTTTTAGGTTAATGTACTCTCGCTCTGTTGCTAACTCAACAATGTTGTTTCTTTGCATGTGAATATAATACATACTTAAATAAAAGAACTATAGGATACATTATTGATAAATCTTAATATTAAAAACTGGATGTGTAATTTCCGCCATAATAATACATTAGTTCAAGACAGTTTTAATATAGGGGTATTAGCATTGAATAATAAAGAAGATGAAATTCTTTCTTTGACTGGGTTGCGATTTGTTGCAGCGCTATATGTTTTTATATTTCATATCCACATTCGTTGGCCGGTAACAACGAACAGTTTTGTTAGCAACATTATTGGACAAGGTGCAGTGGGAATGAGTCTGTTTTTTATTCTCTCGGGTTTTGTTCTTGCTTATCGGTATGCAGGGCAGACGTTCAGAGTAAGTGAATACTTAAAAAATAGATTTGCTAGAATATATCCTATCTACGTCGTTGCAGCATTACTAACACTACCGTGGCTTGGGTTTGACATTATTGGCACGTCGATGGTTGACACATTTAAAGCAATTTGCAAAGTTTTTTTTAATTGTCACGTCGAATATATTTCTTGTTCAAGCATGGCTTCCTCAATTTTTTAGTTATTGGAATGATGGTGGTAGTTGGTCAATTTCTGTGGAGGCATTCTGTTATTTAATGCTACCTTTAATCCTTCCATATCTCTTGAGGGCATCAACGGAGAAACTGTTTTTAACGATAGCTATATTTTGGGTGTGGGCCACATTACCAGGAATTTCCGCCACTCTTTTTGATGCTCCGACTACCCCTGTTTTTTATTCTATGCCCGTTTTCCGTTTGCCAGAGTTTCTCGTCGGAGTGTGTTCTTTTTTGCTAATTCGTCGAGGCTTTATTTATCAGCATGGTGTATTGGCTCAGATTGTTGTTACCCTTTTCTTTTTATTTTACCTTGGTTTTGTTGGGTCAAGAATGTCTCATTATGTTGGTCATAATTGGATTGTAATTCCTGTAGTTGCCTTTATGATCTTCTCATTATCAAACAACAAAGGAATTATATCTTTAATTTTGTCTTCGCGTATTTTTGTTTGGTTAGGAAAAATCAGCTACTGCTTTTATTCTTTCCAAGCATTTATTATCTTATTGATGATTACCTATCACGCCAAGTTGGTGGAGATAATCCCAGTCCTTTCCAATAACATTGTTTTAATGGTGGTATCGTTTTTTGTGTTAGTGGCGATATCTGCTGCAGCATATTATTTAATTGAAGAGCCAGCTCGCAAATTCATTAGACTGAAGGGTGGACGTGTTGGAATGCCAATATCTCAGTCTTGACTGATATTACTAGATGAGTTCAGGTCGTTCATTTGACTGTTAATCTAAGTAAAGTAAAAGCCCAAACGGGCTTTTACTTTTTTGACTCACATGTTAGCAGTTATAATAGCCGACATGGGGAAACCGGGATAAAACCGCCATCTCTCTGATTGTGTGATTTGCTCACCTACCTGATTGCGAAGTGCCATTTTCGGCAACGCCAGATGACTCTGCAGAGCATGGTCGGGAACTTTATACCCGAGCCCTTTTTGGCGAATTTGGTCCCGTGGGCGAAATTACTGAATCCCCACCCACCGAAGATGAACAGCTTGCGGTGTTAGACAGCAAACTGAAGCACGCCGCGACAACCATGGCACCGCTGGAGGATGCCGACAAACTGGGCGTCATCAGCGAGCGCGAGAAGGTCCAGCTCACCGCCTGGCAACACTACCGGGTCGCCCTCTATCGCTTGCCACAAAGCGAAGGATGGCCCACCGATGTCACCTGGCCGGATGCCCCGCAATGAGTTGGACGCAAGGCACGCTGCGTTGGCCGGCCAGCACCGAGACGATACACTCCCGCGCCAGCGGGGTACTTGGCCAACGGCCGGAAAGCCAGGCAAGCGCGGTGGCCCGCTTGCAAGCACTGGCACCCAGAGCGCAATACCGCCCCACACCAATCAGCCAAGCAGCTTCCGCGCTGGCAGGTCTGCGGGCAGAACTCGATCGGCTGCTGGTAACCGGCCGCTGCCTGACCGTGACACCCTATCAGCATGGGGTGGGTCAGCACCAGGGCAACCAGTACAGCCTCGCCTCCCCCAAGGCGGTGGCGACCCTTGCCGCCAAGTTACAGGATGGGGCAGATCCGTTGCTGCCGACTGGCCAGCTGCACGCCATCGCCTGGCTGGTTACAGGCAACAGCGAAACCGCACTGGCCGATGCGTTGGCTCAGCTTTGTGCCATCCTGCCGCTGCCTCACGGCCAACAACGATGCCATGAGCAAACCCACCGCCGACAAGGTGCCACGCTGGAAAGCCGATGAGCCGCTGACATGGGCCCCGCTGCGTCCTGCTCGCTCGCAGCTCGGGGCGGAGATCGCCCAGCTGGAGAGCCTGGCACAGGGGGCCACCACCCCGATCGCCCAGTTGGCCACCCTGGCAGAACGTCGGTCTGCCAAGCTGGCCAAGCTGGAGCAAGCACTCGGCCAGCTGACGACCATCAGTGGCCAGTTGTGGCAGGGGCAAGGCGATGCGGCAAGCCTGGCCGCCCAGCTGAACCAGAGCAGCCCGCCGGACCACAGCCACTGCATGACGGTCGGCGCCCTGCTACTCTCCCCCTCCCCGCTCACCTTCTGGCAGGAGTTAACCCGATGAGCAAAACAGCCATGCTCACCCTGGACGGTGAGCCGATTGTGATGAAGTCAATGCGGATCACCGCATCGATGCAGTTTCAGGACAAGGACAGCAGCGGCCAAACCAGCTCGACCAGCAGCTCGGAGCAAGGGGCCAAAGCCAAGGAGCTCGATATCTCGGGGCTTGTCCCTTTCAAGGACGAGCAGACACTGAGCCGGCTGTTTGAGCTGGCCGACGCCAAAGGCGATGGCGGCAAACGCCATATCTACCGGGTCGGGTCGCTCTTGGCCAAGTCGGTGAAGGTACGCCAGGCCAAGTTCGCCGGGCGCATCACTGCCAGCGAACAGGAGGGGCTGCTGGCCTGGCAGGTGCAGTTCACCCTGCGCGAGCACAACTCGGTGCCCGAGAAGCGGGAACAGCGGATGCCCAAAACACCGGCCAAGGTGGGCCAGGGTACCGCCAACACCAAGCCGATCCAGTCGGCAAACAGCAGCGACAGCAAATCGGCCTCAGAACAGGAGCAGCTGAGCTCCTGGGAGCAGGCCATCAAGGAGCTTGATAACAAACTGGGAGACCTGATGGCGTGAAACTCTCGACCAACCTGACCCTGGGCAGCCAACTGGCCAAACTCATCGATCACGATATCGTGCTGGATCTCTGTGCGGGCGGGCGCGCCGCCCTCACCATCGAGGGGGGCGCCGACAAGGGGCAAACCCTGACCGTGGATCTGGGCTACAACGGCGAGCTGCGGCGCTGGTTTACCGGATACGTGTATGACGTACAGCCCGCCAGCAATGGCGCCAGCAAGCTGCTGTGCCGCGAACTGGCCGGGATTTTGGGGAGTTCGTTTCCGGTCAGCCTTCAGCACGCCACCCTGCGCAGCCTGCTGGCTTGGCTGAGCAATCAGACCAAACTCACCTTTTTGCTGCCGGATGGGGCCGACTATACCGATCGGCCGATCCCCAACTTCACCAGCGCCGGTACCGGCTATCAACTGCTTAACAACGCGGGCCGCGCCTTTGCGGTGCCGGATTTCATCTGGCATCAACAGCCGGATGGCGCCATCTTCGTGGGCAGTCACGCCCACAGCCGCTGGGCCGATCGGGCGGTTGAGCTGGATCCGGCCTTCTCTGGCCGCCAGGCGGGCAACACCCTGACCACGGCACCGATCCCGGCCATGCGCCCGGGCGCTATCGTCAACGGCAAGCGGGTGGTGCGGGTACGCCTCAAGGGCGACGAGATGACCCTTACCACGGCAACACCAGGTAAACCGGTAAAGTCGCCGGAGCGGCGCAAGATGGAGGGGGAGTTCCCGGAGCTGGCCGACCAGATGCACCTACCCAAGTTCGGGCGGGTCGAGGCCATCAGCGACAGTGCGGCCGCTGGCCAGCTCAATGATCCGTTTCGCCCCCGCTACGCGGTGGATGTGCAACTACTGGGGGAAGATGGTCAGCCGGACAAAGCCGCCCCACTCTATCGCGCCGTGCCGTTGCCGGTGATGTTCGGCGGTCCCGAGCAGGGGCTGCTGCAGTTCCCCATAGAGGGAACCATCGTCGAGCTGGGGTTTGCCTTCGGTCGTGCTGACCGGCCATTTATCCGCACCGTGCTGGGCTCGGACTGGCCGCTGCCGGATATCGCCCCGGGCGAACAGCTCCAGCAGCAACGGGCCGAAGTGTTCAGCCGCACCGATACCGTGGGCAACCAGCGCCGCCACACCGACCGCACCCAGCATGACAAGGCGCTACTGATGCACCGCGAGGCGGACGACTACCTGGGCGAGTTCGGCCAGCACCGGCTCAGCACTCAACAGCACAGCGTGGAACTGCTCGGGGCAATGAAGCGCATCGAGGCACTCGGGGCCATCGAGCTGCTAGCCGGTGATGACTTGGTGACTGGGTGCCTGGGCAATATGAGCCAGACCGCTGCGGGTGATCTGGTGGAGGTGATCGGCCAGTTGCGACGCAGTGTGGCCGGCGAGCTTCAGCACTTCGAAGCACCCCGTTCGTGGATGGGCACAGAGGGGGTGAACATCTTCAGGCTGCTGCTCCAACTGATGAACTTGGTGGAGCAACTGGCCGCCGCCACAGCATGTCATACCCACGGAGGCACACAGCCAACCAATGCCGGAACGTTCACAGACCAAAGCCAGCAGGCCGGAACACTGGCCGCTACCCTCTCCCCCATCATCGAGTAACCCACCAAGCAAAGGAGGCCCCACATCGTGGGGCCTCCTTCTATCTGCCTGACAGCGCCAGAGCATGGCCAGGGAAGGGCGCCGCATGTAGGGGCACCATCAGGCAGGCGAGCATCATACGTGAAGTACAGCGCCGCTCACAGCCGTCAGCGCACTGCAACGACGCCCACGGGCGCGTCTGCGCCACGGAATCCGCGCTCATCCGCTCCCGCCTGCGGGCTTCACCAGGAAAATTTTTTGCAAAAGTGAATTACCGCAAAACCATATGCCCAGACCGCGCCAGATAAAGGATCCACAAGGCGTTGAGGATCTGAAATGAAGGATCTTTTTTGCAAGGATTTACAGTTTGAAGAGGGTCGGAATAACGATGGTGAAAATGTAAGTTGTTGAATGTATTGGGTAGGCCGTACATTCCGTGGGAATTTGAATGGACGGCGAGGATCTGCGTCGTTGCTTTGAGTTGGCCGAAAAACTCTTTGTTTCAGCTAGTTAGATATGAGGATGATGATCTGATAACTGAAATTTTGAAAAAGTATGAACCGTGATGTTTAACCGAGACCGTCATCGAAAACAGGCTTTTATGCCGTCATTCCCGCCATCAAAAAACAGAAGAGGCTCGCACCATGGAGCCTCTTCTCGATCTTTTTCGTCATTCCACCTTTAGTGTGCGGCCAGCTCACTGTAGAGATCGGGCTTTTCTTGCATAAGCGTCAATACCTTCGCGGCCAATCCAGTCGGATTGCGACGCCGGGTTTCCCAGCTTTTGACTGTATCAACGCTCGTTCCCAGCGCCTGGGCAAACTCCTGCTGCGATACCTTGAGGGCCAGACGAATAGCCTTGACGTCAGCGACCTCGTATTTTGTCCGTGCGGCAGGCTCTACGCGACCCTGCTTGATCTCGACCGCCTCTTCAAGAGAGGCTTTCAGTTCGTCAAACATGTTCATATCAAACCTCGCCTTTCAGTAACGTGGTCAATTTCTTCAACTCTGCTTTTTCTGCGGTGGTGAGGCTCTCTTTCTCACTCTTCGCATAAGCCAGAACCAGGTATATCGTCTCAACGGTCGCCAAAAAGTAGATCACCCTGGCACTGCCGCTTTTCCCTTGCTGGCCTGTTGCCATGCGAACTTTTCTCAGGCCACCAGTACCTTGGATTAAATCGCCTTTTTCTGGCTGGGCAATCAGCTCTGCCTGTAATGCTCTGAGCTCATCGTCTGTCGCCAGGGCCTTTATCTGCCTAGTGAAGATCGACGTCTCTATAAATTCAATCGCGTGACTCACGCATCACTCACTCTGAACACCCTACATCACGGTGTACATAGTACACGCAGCCAAATCAAGAAACAACACAGCTTTTTTGCTGTCGCCACTTTGTCGCCATTTTGCCAAAAACAAAAAGGCCACTATCGCTAGTGGCCTTCGTAAGTCTTTGATTTTAATGGTGCCCGAGGCCGGAATCGAACCGGCACGACGCGAACGTCGAGGGATTTTAAATCCCTTGTGTCTACCGATTTCACCACTCGGGCACCGCAATCGGTATCAAGTCCGCGTCGCGGGCTTGTCAATATGGAGGCACGTTCCGGAGTCGAACCGGACTAAACGGATTTGCAATCCGCTGCATAACCGCTTTGCTAACGCGCCATGCAAAAGAGAGAAGACTCTCTATTGTCTGAATTTGGAGCGGGAAACGAGACTCGAACTCGCGACCCCGACCTTGGCAAGGTCGTGCTCTACCAACTGAGCTATTCCCGCATTGGTCCGGCTGACTGCCTGACTACGAAGACGCATTCTAGCGATGTTCCTCGCTCAGTCAACCAGAAATATTTAATTAACTGATCGTTCGGGCATTTTTTGCCCTTTTTGAGCAGTTTTAGCGCCTTTGCCAATTTCTTCCATCAAATTGCCAGAAAGCGCACATTCCATCTCACCGGCTCAAAATCTGGAGTGATGGGTCAGATCGCCCCAGGCGGCCTTCATGTACTGGAACATGGACCAGAAGGTAAGCACGGTGGCGACATAGAGCAGCACATAGGCGAGCCACACCATCCAGACGTTGTACTGCCAGATAAGGCCGGTGAGCGACACCATCTGGATCATGGTCTTCCACTTGCCAATCCAGCTGACCGCGACGGCAGAACGTTTGCCCAGCTCCGCCATCCATTCACGCAGGGCGGAGATGATGATCTCCCGACCAATCATGGTCATGGCGGGGATGGTCACCCAGATGGTGTTGTAGTGCTCGACAATCACCACCAGAGCAGCGGCAACCATGATCTTGTCGGCGACCGGATCAAGAAAAGCACCAAAGGCAGTGGACTGATTGAGCTTGCGGGCGAGGTAACCATCAAACCAGTCGGTGGCGGCCGCCAGGATGAAGACGATGGCCGCAGCCAGATAGGACCACTGGTAGGGAAGATAGAACATGATGACGAAGACGGGGATGAGCAAAATCCGGAAAAACGTCAACAGGTTAGGTATGTTTGTCATTATTTTCAGCCACTTCTTGTACGTCGCTACATAGTGCGCCAAAGCCGATTTGCGATGCAACCGCGGCGGCGCCCGTCCTGGTCTTGTTAACCCAGCAATCTTCACGAAATGCGGGGTCATTATGGCATTTACGCCCCCTCTTCGTCACGGCTCTTGTGCATCAAGGAGTTAGCGATTTTCCCCGGCTGTCGACCCCGTCGAATAAGCGGCTTCATTCAAGGCTCAGGCTGAGTGCAAGCCATCATGAATGGTCTGGGCCAGCTCCTGGCTGATGCCGGGCACCTTGGCCAGCTCATCAACGCTCGCCCGTTTCACCTCCTGCAGCCCCCCCAGGTATTTGAGCAGCGCCTGACGGCGCTTGGGCCCGACGCCGGGAATATCCTCCAGGCTGCTGCTGGTGCGAGCCTTGGCGCGGCGAGCGCGGTGCCCGGTGATGGCAAAACGGTGGGATTCATCGCGAATATGCTGGATGAGATGCAGGGCAGGCATATCCGCCGGCAGGTGCAGCTCTTCGTGGCTCTCCCCCATGATCAGGGTCTCCAGCCCTGCCTTGCGGGTCACCCCCTTGGCGATACCCACCAGCAAGGGGTATTTGCCACCGAGAAACTCCAGCTGGCGAGCCAGGATCTCCTCGGCGCGGCGCAACTGGCCGAGGCCGCCGTCGATAAAGAGGATGTCGGGCACCTTGTCCGGCTCCTGAGGCTTGCCAAAGCGGCGCTCCAGCGCCTGCTCCATGGCGGCATAGTCATCCCCACCCGTGATGCCGTCGATATTGAAGCGGCGATATTCGGAAGAGAGGGGCCCCTCCCGGTTGAACACCACACAAGAAGCGACAGTGCGCTCCCCCATGGTGTGAGAGATATCGAAGCACTCCATGCGGGCGATGGAGGCCTCCAGCTCCAGTAGCTCCTCCAGCTGGCTGAAGCGGGCGGTGATGGTGCTCTTGTGGGCCAGGCGCGAGCGCAGGGCCGTCTCGGCATTGATGGCGGCCAGCTTGATAAAGCGGGCCCGCTCGGCGCGGGTACGGCTCACCACCCGCACCTTGTAGCCAGCAGTCTGGCTTAAGGTCTCGGCGATCAGCGCCTCGTCCTCAAGGGCCACATCCAGCAGTACCTCGCTCGGGATCTGCCGTCCCCCCTGCCCCGACAGATAAAACTGCAGCAAGAAGGCCTGCACCACCTCCTCTTGCGGCGTATCCCCCGGCACCTTGGGGAAATAACTTCGCGAGCCCAGCACCTTGCCCTGACGGATGAAGAGCACGTGGATACAGGCCGAGCCCTGCTCGAAGGCGACCCCCACCACATCGAGCTCGTCCAGCACGTTGCCGCTCACAGATTGCTGCTCGGTGACCCGGCGCAGCGCCTGGATCTGATCCCGGTAGCGGGCGGCCTCCTCGAAGCGCAGATCGCCGCTGGCGGACTCCATCTTGCCTACCAGCTCGCCTATCACCTGCTGGTTCTTGCCCGCCAAAAACAACTTGGCCAGCTCCACCTGTTGGGCATATTCGGCCTCACTCACCAGTCCGGGCACACAGGGTCCGGCGCAGCGTTTGAGCTGGTAGAGCAGGCAGGGACGGGTGCGGTTGGCATAGACGGCATCTTCGCACTGGCGTACCGGAAAGATTTTCTGCATCAGGTGCAGGCTCTCGCGCACCGCCCCGCCGGAGGGGTAAGGACCGAAATAGTCCCCCTTCACCTTGCGGGCACCACGATGAACCCCGATGCGCGGGTGCTGATGAGCGGTGATGATGATCCAGGGATAGGATTTGTCATCGCGCAGCAGCACGTTGTAGCGCGGCTGATACTGCTTGATGAGGTTGTGCTCGAGGATCAGTGCCTCGGTCTCGGTGTGGGTCACAGTCACCTGAATATCGGCGATCTGGCGCACCAGGGTGCGGGTCTTGATGCTGTCGACGTTGGCCCGAAAGTAGGAGGCAAGCCGCTTTTTCAGATCCTTGGCCTTGCCCACATAGATGACGGTGCCACCGCTGTCGTACATGCGATATACGCCGCTCTGGTGGGTCACTGCGCGCAAGAAGGCCTTGCTGTCAAAGAGGGGCTCGGAAGATAGGGACATCGGTGACTCGACTCAATACAAAGGGGCGAAAACAGGTGCAGTGAACATCAACGGGGAGAGCATACTGCGCCAGGGTGGCAAAAAGCAAAAGGCGGCACACGCCGCCTTTGTGACCACACATGACCCGGTTACAGGGTATCGGCATCCAGCATGCCATAGCGAATGGCCAGATGGGTCAGCTCCACATCACCATTGATGCCCAGCTTGCTGAACAAGCGGTAACGGTAACTGTTGACCGTCTTCGGGCTCAGGTTGAGCTGTTCGGAAATATCGGTCACCTTCTGCCCCTTGGTGATCATCATCATGATCTGCAGCTCCCGCTCGGAGAGGGACTTGAAGGGGTTCTCGTCCGCCGAGGCAAACTGGCTGAGGGCCATCTGCTGGGCGATCTCCGGGGAGATGTAGCGCTGGCCCGAGTGCACCAGCCGGATCGCCTGGATCATCTCGTCAGGTGCGGCCCCCTTGGTCAGATAACCGGCGGCCCCCGCCTGCATCACCTTGGTGGGGAACGGATTTTCTGAATGAATGGTCAGCACTATGATGCGCACATCGGGGCGGATCCGCAGGATCTTGCGGGTCGCCTCCAGGCCGCCAATACCCGGCATGTTCATGTCCATCAGGATCACATCCGGATGGTGCTGACGACAAAATGCCACCGCGGTTTCCCCGCTCTGTGCCTCGCCCACCACCTTGATCCCGCGCACATCTTCCAGAATGCGTCTTATCCCTGTACGCACCAGCTCATGATCATCGACCAGGAATACATTTATCACCCAAACACCCCGTTCTTATCTCGTTATTGCCGCCCGGTTAGGGTTAACAGGGCGTCTTGCATCATAACCAAACTCGTCGCTTTGGCAAACTACGCAGGCCAAAAGTTTGAGAATGTGCATTAATGGCGTTTTAAATCAAATAATTATATAAATAATCAAAACAAAAAACGGTGTCTCGCGACACCGTTTTTCCATTTTGCTGGCAACGCATTCAGCTGGCCAGGAAAGCACGCACCTTCTCCAGATCCGCCGGGGTATCCACCCCGACCGGCGGCGCCTCGAGGGCCTGGGCGACGTGGATCTTCTCGCCGTACCAGAGCACCCTCAGCTGCTCCAGCGCTTCTACCTGCTCCAGTGCACTCGGCGCCCAGTCCACATAACGCTGAATGAAACCGGCGCGATAGGCGTAGATGCCGATGTGGCGCTGATAGTGCGGACCAATCTGCTCGTGACTTTGGGCGAAACGGTCCCGATCCCAGGGAATGCTGGCCCGGCTGAAGTAGAGGGCGTAGCCATCCTTGTCGGTGACCACCTTGACCGCATTGGGGTTGAATGCCTCCTCCGCATCCTTGATGGGCACAGAGAGAGTCGCCATCGGCGCCGTCGCGGCGGCCAGGTTATCAGCCACCTGACGGATGATGGCGGGCGGGATGAGCGGCTCATCCCCCTGAACGTTGACGATGATGGTATCGGCAGCAAAACCGTAGTGGCGGCACACCTCGGCGAGGCGCTCGGTACCGGACTGATGATCCGGTGATGTCATGCACACTTCGGCGCCCATGCCTGCCGCGACAGGTGCCAGCGCCTGTGCCACCCGCTCGTCATCGGTGGCGACGATCACCCGCTCGGCGCCGGATTGCAGCGCCTTCTCCACCACATGTTGCACCATGGGCTTGCCATGGATATCCGCCAGCGGCTTGCCCGGCAAGCGGGTCGAGGCGTAGCGGGCAGGGATCACGACCACGAAGCTCATGATGGCAGCTCGTCGCTGTTGAGGGGACGGGCGCGGTTTTCCAGCAGCACGGGGATCCCCTCCTCCAGCGGATAAGCCAGCTTGTCGAAGCGACAGACCAGCTCATGGACAGCCTTGTTGTATTGCAGTTTCCCCTTGCAGACAGGGCAAGCAATGATGTCGAGCAATTTGATATCCAATGCCAAAACGATACTCCTTCAACAATGTCGAGCAGATAGGCCCGGCAAACAATGTGTCGAGCAAGCGCCTTGCCCGGCCAGGGAAGATGCCGGACAAGGTGATAATCCATTCAGGGGCAGAGCAAGCCTGCCGTTTATTCTCTGGCGCCGGTAGCAGCGACTGTTGCCGACTTGGCCTGAGCCAGCTTTTGCAGCAAGGTGTCCAGCAAGGAGGCGGGCAGTTGGGCGCTCACCGGCAGATACCACCAGTTGTCCCGGGCAAACGGGCGGCACTTGACCGCATCTTTTTCCGTCATCAACAGGGGGCGTTGACCAAAACGGGCGACAAGTTCATCGCGATCAAACGGATGGTGATCCGCATAGCCGACGCTCTGTTGCAGCTCATAGCCAAGCCCGGTCAGGGTCGCAAAGAAACGGGGAGGATGGCCGATACCCGCCAGGGCATCCACGGCGCGCGGCAGAGGGTCGGCAAGCGGGGCATCGTCGCACACCCGTCTCGGCCCATCGGCGATCAGGCTCATGGGATACTCCCCTTTGGCCGGCTCGCCACCATTGCAGATGATGGCATCCACACGCTTCAAGCGAGTCACCGGTTCGCGCAGCGGCCCCATGGGCAGCAGGCAGCGATTGCCAAATCGGCGCGCGCCATCCACCACCACCAGCTCGATGTCGCGGGCCAGCGCATAGTGCTGCAGGCCATCGTCGGTGATGATGATGTCCACCTCGCCGCTTTGCTCGAGCAGCCTGACCGCATCGGCCCGCTTGGGGGCCACCACCACGGGGCAGCCGCAGCGCCGGGCAATCAGGACAGGCTCATCGCCAGCCTGCGCCGTGGTGCTGGCAGCATCAAGCCGGTAGGGGTAATGGGGCGCCTTGCCGCCATAACCGCGACTCACCACCCCTGGCTTGTAACCGCGCGCCTGCAACTGTTCCACCAGCCAGATCACCACCGGGGTCTTGCCGTTGCCCCCCACAGAGATATTGCCCACCACGATGACGGGAACGCCGGCCCGATAGGCCTTGCGCCAGCCACGTCGGTAGGCGTAGCGGCGGGCACCGCTGATGATGGCAAACAGCAGGGCAAAAGGAGCCAGCCACCAGCGCCAACCGCTTTTGCCATACCAGAGTTGCTCCATCACTCCTTGTGACCCGCAGCCTGGTTGCCAAACTGGATGGCGCGCAGCTGGGCATAGGTGCCTTGCTGGGCCATCAGGGCATCGTGGTTGCCGCGCTCGACGATATGACCCTCGTCGATCACCAGGATCTCGTCCGCCTTCTCGATGGTGGAGAGGCGGTGGGCGATCACCAGGGAAGTACGCGCCTTGCATAGCTCGTCGATGGCGGCCTGGATATGGCGCTCGGATTCGGTATCCAGCGCCGAGGTCGCTTCGTCCAGCAGCAATACCGGAGCATCGCGCAACAGGGCGCGGGCGATGGCGATACGCTGACGCTGGCCGCCGGAGAGGGACGCACCGTTCTCACCGACCACAGTGTCGTAACCTTGCGGCATCTTGCTGACAAACTCGTCGGCGTGAGCGATGCGGGCCGCCTGGCGGATCTCGTCGCTGCTGTAGCGGTCCTCCGCCGCGTAGGCGATGTTGTTGGCCACCGAATCGTTGAACAGGTGGACATGCTGGGAGACCAGGGCGTACTGCTTGCGCAGCTCGCTCAGTTGGTACTCGCGGATGTTGATGCCGTCCAGCAGGATCTCCCCCTGCTCGATGTCATAGAAGCGGGTCAGCAGGCTGGCAATGGTGCTCTTGCCGGAGCCGGAGCGCCCCACCAGGGCCACGGATTTACCCGCCTCCACCTTGAAGCTGACGTTGTGCAGCGCCGGAGTGTCCTTGGTCGGATAGGTAAAGGTGACGTTGCGAAACTCGATTTCGCCGCGGGCACGCTCCAGAGTACGGGTGCCGGTATCCTGCTCCGGCTCGGTATCGAGCAGGCCAAACAGGCTGTGGCAGGCGGTGATGGCGCGCTGGAACTGGTTGTTGACGTCGGTCAGGCTTTTCAGCGGCTTGAGCAGCATCATCATGGAGGTGATCATGACGGTAAAGGTACCGGCAGTCAGCTCGCTGCGCACGCTGTCGATAGTCGCCACATAGAGGAAGGCGGCCAGGGCGATGGAGGCAACCATCTGGACGATGGGGCTGCCGATGGCATCCGCCGCCACCATCTTCATGGTCTGCTGGCGCATGTTGTTGCTGACCTGGAAGAAGCGTTTCTCCTCCACCTTCTGGCCACCGAACATCAGCACCTCTTTATGCCCCTTGAGCATCTGCTCGGTGGAGGTGGTGATGTCTCCGACCGCCTGCTGGATATGGCGGCTGATCTTGCGAAAACGACGGCTGATGAGGCCGATGATGATGCCCACCAGCGGCCCCACCACCAGGAAGATCACCGACAGCTGCCAGGAGTGATAGAACATCAGGCCGAGCAGGCCAATGACGGTCGCCCCTTCCCGCACCAGGGTCACCAAGGTGGTACTCGCGGCCGAGGAGACCTGGCTCGCATCATAGGTCACTTTGGAGAGCAGGTGACCGGTGTTCTGCCGGTCGAAGAAGCTCATCGGCATCGCCACCATGTGATTGAACACCTGCTGCTGCAGGCGCATTACCACGTGGTTGCCGACCCAGGCCATGCAGTAGTTGGAGAGAAAGTTGGCGAGACCGCGCAGGGCGACGATGCCGAGCACGAAGAAGGGCATCCATTTCAGCACGGTGGCATCGTTGCCATTAATCCCCTGATCGATAAGCGGCTTGATGGAGTAGACGAAGGTGGTATCGACCGCGGCATAACCCAGCATGCCGATGATGCCGCCAATGAGGCCCAGCTTGCGATCTCGAACATAGCCGAGCAGGCGTTTGAATACTGGCCAGCTCTCTTGTGAGGTTTCTTGTTGCATGAATAGCCGTTAGTAATGGAAATGACGGGCTATTCTAGCCAAAGCTTGGGCTTCCACCAAGCATCCCCATCTCGATAAAGGGCCTGGCACGATAAAAAGCGGATCAGGGCGCAGGCCAGAGCCCGGGTCGCCACCAGGCGCCATCACGCCGATACCAGGGGCCCCGGCTGCGCTCGGCACTGACCATCAAGCCTTCTCCCTCAGGCTGGATCAGGATGGCACCATGCAGCCCCGTAACCCACTGGCGGGCGGCCCGATAGCGCGCCACCACTTCGGGGCGGGGAAACCCCCACTGGTTCATGAAGCCTGCGCTGTGCACGACGTAGCGAGGAGCGACCACCGCGACAAAGGGCGGCGTGGAAGAGGTGCGGCTGCCATGGTGCGGACTCACCAGCAGGGTGCTGGCAAGCCCCTCCCCTTCCAGCGCTACCAGCCGCTGCTCCGCCTGGCGTTCAATGTCCGCGCTCAGCAGCACGCTGGCGTGCCCGTCGCGGATACGCACCACGCAGCCATCGTTGTTGCGCCCGCCCCCGGGATGTTCTGGCCAGAGCACAGAGAAATCGAGCCCCTGCCAGCGCCACTGCTGACCCCGCTGGCAAAGCGACGTTCGTTCGTCGAACCGATGGGAAGAGAGCTCGCCGCGTACCATCAGGGTGGTGAGCAATCGCTGGCGGTTACCGGCATGATCCCTGTCCTTGTGGCTGAGGATGAGGCGATCGATGACCCGGATCCCGAGCCGGCTCAGCTGGGGCAGGATCACCGCATCCGCCATGTTGTAACCGCCCGGGTAGCGATCGCCCGTGTCATAAAGGATGGCCCGATCCCCCTTGCTGATCAGCACCGCCAACCCCTGTCCCACGTCCAGCACCCGCAGCTGCCAACGCGCCTCGGTGGGCCAGAGTGTCAGCACCATGGCCAGTACGCCGGGCAACCAGAACCAGCGGGCCGGAGGCCATCGCCAACCCGCCCAGAGCAGCAGCAACAAGGTACACAGGGGCAGCCACCAGTGGGGCAGCGGCCACCACAGTTGCAACCGGGCCGCCAGCCAGGCCAGCAGACTCAGCACCCACTCGAGCCCAAGATCCGCCAGCCAGAACAGTCCGTAAGCCAATGGGGCAGCAAGCGGCGCAAGCAGCACCCCGATCAGGGCCAGCGGTATGATGGCGATGCAAAAGAGCGGCACCGCCAGCAGGTTGATCACCATGGCCAGCGGCGCTATGCCCTCGAACAGCGCCAACTGCAGGGGTAGCAGACCGAGCAGCAACCAGAGCTGGATCTGCCAAAGCCCGGGGCGGGCATGGCAATAGCCCATCAGTAGCAAGATGGCCACCGCCAGAAACGAGAGCCAGAACCCCGCCGAGTAGAGGGCGAACGGATCCCACAACACCAGCACCACGAAAGCCCACAACCAGATACGATAGGCGGGCCACTCCCGCCGGCACCAACGCAGCAGGCTCCACACCAGCACCATGATGAGTGCCCGCTCGGTCGCCACCGCAAAGCCCGCCAGCCAGCTGTAAGTCGCCGCAAACAGCAATGACGTGAGGATGGCGCCGCGCAGCCCGAACAGGCGGCCAAGCCACCAGCCCAGCACGGCCACCAGTGCGATATGCTGACCCGAAATAGCAATGATGTGAGTGATGCCGCTGCCGCGAAACAGGGTCCACTGCTCATCCGTAATCCCGCCTTGCTCGCCAAAGGTGAGCGCCGCCAGCAGAGGGCCATGGGTGAGCGGGCGCCAACTTGTCTCGGCCGCCGCCAGCCAGCGTTCGCGCCAACCAGGTGCCACCGGCTGAATGTCGATGATCCGTCGCAAATTGCCGGTGGCGGTGATCCCCTTGCCCAGCAGCAAGCGACGACCGTCCATCCCCGCCTCGTTGGCAAGCCCGTGTGCCGGTTTGAGGGAGCTGACCAGGGTCAGCCGGCTGCCCGCCGTCAACGCAGGCAGCGCCTGGTAGGCATTGACTCGCACCAGAGGCGCGGGCCAGAGCGGTTGGCCGTCGAGTTGTTCCACCTGCAGCTGCAGGCGCACAAATTTATCGCCCTCGGGCTCTGCACTTTTCAGCTGTGCGGTTATGATGTGGCTCGCCTGATCTCCCAGCAGGTTCAGCCAGGCCAGTCGACACGACAGATTGGCCTGCATCCAGAGGATGCCGAACAGGAGAAACAGCAGCCGCCAGGCACGATAATATGCAAGGGGAAGCAGCAGGGACAGCAAGAGTCCCCCCCATGCGAATGAAGGTAACCATGGCCAGAGCAGTGAGGAGCTTGCCCCCAGGGCAAACGACAACAGACGCAGATCCATGGAGCAAGTATTTAGCAAGGTTACGATATGCCCAAACGACTCATACAGCGCTGGATGCCCGATCAGCAAAGCCTGAAAGAACACAAGCACTTGCGCCTGTTTGGCAAGCTGCTGCTCGATGCCAACCTCTGGCATCTCAACCGGCGCTCCGCCGCGGGGGCCTTTGCGGTGGGCCTCTTCATGGCCTGGGTGCCCCTCCCTTGCCAGATGCTGCTGGCCGCCGGGGGCGCCATCCTGTTTCGGGTCAACCTGCCCCTTTCGGTGGCCCTGGTCTGGCTCTCCAATCCCATTACCATGCCGCCACTGTTTTATGGCGCCTACCTGACCGGCTGCCAACTGCTGGGCCAGCACGCCCAACCCATCGACATCGAATTCACCTGGGTCTGGCTGGTCTCGGTCTTTGAAACCGTGGCCCCGCCGCTGCTGCTGGGCTCCCTGGTGCTGGCACTGCTGAGTTCCCTGATTGGTTATGCCCTGATCCGCACCTTCTGGCGGATCAGCACGGTGCGTCAGTGGCAAAAACGCAAGGTGGCGCGGGCATGCTGAACGGCTGGTTTGAGCGCTTCAAGATAAACCCGGACACCCTGCGCCAGCAGAAGTGGTTTGCCCTGTTTGGTGAGCGCCTGCTCAACCCGGCGCTCTGGCAGACCCAACCCCGGGCACTCTGCGGTGCCGTGGCCGCAGGCATCTTTGCCTGCTGGTTTCCCATCCCCATGCATTCGCTGATCGCCGTCGCGCTGGCGCTGGCCTTTCGCCTCAATCTGCCGCTAGCCCTGCTGGCAGTCTGGTTCAACAATCCGTTGACTCTGCCCTTCATGTATCTTTACGCCTATCGCACCGGCTGTCTGGTGCTAAGCCAGCCGCCGGAGCCCTTCCATCTCACCTGGACGCTCCACTGGATGGAGCAGGAGGCGGCCACCCTGGTGCCTCCCTTCCTGCTCGGCAGCCTGCTGCTGGCCATCATCACCGCCCTGCTCGGGGGCCTGCTGACCCTGCTGGCACTGCAACTGAAACAGAAGTTGGCTCCGCGCTAACACCAGCCGCCGTCATTCCGTGCCGCAGACGGGCCGCCATGGCCCGTCTTGCCTTCATCTGACTCTCCCGCCACACTCCTTGTAAGCCGTTGTTTCCTGCACACAATCCGAAACAAGGAGGCCACCATGGCCGACCCGCTGATCCTGGCCTATGCCGATGGCAAGCCCCTCACCCTGCTGCCCTCCATGGCCAATCGCCACGGTCTCATCACGGGGGCAACCGGCACTGGCAAGACGGTCACCCTGCAAGTGCTGGCGGAGGGCTTCTCCCGCCTCGGGGTACCGGTGTTTCTCGCCGATGTGAAGGGGGATTTGAGCGGCCTTGGCGCCGCCGGTGCTGGCTCGGCCAAGCTGGATGCCAGGCTGGCCCAGCTCGGCATTTCAGCCCCCAACTTTGCCGCGAGCCCGACCCTGTTCTGGGATCTCTTTGCCGAGCAGGGGCATCCGGTGCGGGCCACCGTCTCCGACATGGGGCCTTTGCTGCTCTCCCGCCTGCTCGGTCTCAACGATACCCAGAGCGGGGTGCTGGAGCTGGTGTTCAAGGTGGCGGACGACGAGGGGCTGTTGCTGCTGGATCTCAAGGACTTGCGAGCCATGGTTCAGTTTGCCGGGGAGAATGCCAAATCCCTCACCACCCGTTACGGCAACGTCTCCACCGCCTCCATCGGGGCCATTTTGCGCAACCTGCTGACCCTGGAGAGCGCCGGTGGCGATCATTTCTTCGGCGAACCCATGCTGGACATTCAGGATCTGCTGCAGACCGACGAGGCGGGTCACGGTCATATCAATGTGCTGGCGGCGGGCAAGCTGACCCACTCCAGCCGCCTCTATGCCTGCTTCCTGCTCTGGCTGCTCTCGGAGCTGTTCGAGCAGTTGCCGGAAGTGGGCGATCCGGACAAGCCGGTGCTGGTCTTTTTCTTCGATGAGGCTCACCTCTTGTTCAACGATGCCCCCAGGGCGCTGCTGGAGAAGATCGAGCTGGTGGTACGGCTCATCCGCTCGAAAGGAGTGGGCGTCTACTTCGTCACCCAGAGTCCGGCCGACATTCCCGACAGCGTGCTGGGGCAACTCGGCAACCGGGTGCAGCACGCCCTGCGCGCCTTTACCCCGAGCGATCAGAAGGCGGTGCGGATCGCCGCCAATACCCTGCGCGCCAATCCGGCCTTCGATGCCGCCGGCGTCATCACCGAACTCGGGGTCGGCGAGGCACTCATCTCCCTGCTCGACGAGAAGGGCCGCCCCGGCGTGGTGGAGCGTGCCTTTATTGCCCCGCCGGCCAGCCGGATCGGGCCCCTGAGCGAGGCAGAGCGACAGCACCTGATCCAGGGCTCATTGCTGCATGGCCGCTACGAGACGCCGGAGGATCGCGAATCCGCCTTCGAGCGTCTCAACGGGGACAAGGTGACAACCACAAGCGAACAAGGCAGCGAGCCGTCATCCAGCAGGGAAGGCGGGCTGCTCGATGCCCTGAACGAGATGTTGTTTGGCCGCACCGGTCCCCGTGGTGGCCAGCATGACGGCGTGGTACAGACCGCCGCCAAGAGCGTGGCCCGCACCATAGGCAACGAAGTGGGACGCCAGCTGGTACGCGGGGTGCTCGGCTCTCTCTTGGGGGGCAGCAAACGGCGACGCTGACGCCACCAAAAGCGACGGATACAAAAAAGCCCGCCGGGTCTCCCCGGCGGGCTTTTGTCTGGCCTGGCGCCATCACGACTAATTTGTCACAGCACCTTGGCGATGGCATCGCACAGGGGATCGATGTTGGCACGGGTGATCCCGGCCACGCTGATCCGGCCGGAGCCAACGATGTAGATGGCGAACTCGCTCTTGAGGCGCTCAACCTGATCCTTGCTGAGGCCGGAGAAGGAGAACATGCCATTCTGCTCACGAATGAAACCGAAATCCTGGTTTACGCCACGGGCAGCCAGTTTTTCCACCAGCAGCTCGCGCATCTCGCGAATGCGCACCCGCATGGCGGCCACTTCTTCCACCCACTCGGCATAGAGGGCCGGATCGCTCACCACGGCGGTGACCACGGCCGCACCGTGTGACGGCGGGTTGGAGTAGTTGGCACGAATGACAGTCTTGACCTGGGTGAAGGCCACCTCGGCGATCTCCTTGGTCGCGCTGACCAGGGTGAAAGCGCCAACCCGCTCGTTGTAGAGGCCGAAGTTCTTGGAGAAAGAGCTCGCCACCAGCAGCTCGTCGTGGCACTCGGCGAAGATGCGCAGACCCTCGGCGTCCTCCTCGATACCACGGGCAAAACCCTGATAGGCAAAGTCAAACAGCGGCAGCCAGCCGGCGGCGGCACTTTGTTTGGCCAGGGCGCGCCACTGATCAGCTGTCGGGTCGATACCGGTCGGGTTGTGGCAGCAGCCGTGCAGCAACACCAGATCGCCGGCTTGTGCCTCGGCCAGCGACGCCTGCATGGCGGCAAAATCCAGCCCCTTGGTCGCTGCATCGTAGTACTTGTACCACTTGACGGTCAGGCCCGCTGCCTGGAACACGCTGACGTGGTTGGCCCAGGTGGGATCGGAGATCCAGACGGTCTTGGCGAGATTGTTGCGCACCACGAACTCGGCGGCGATGCGCAGGGCACCGGTACCACCCGGTGCCTGGGCAGTCTTGGCGCGGCCACTGTTGACCAGTGGGGAGTCCTGCCCGAACAGCAGCTGCTGCACGATGCGGCCGTACTCGATATTGCCTTCAATACCGAGGTAATTCTTGGTCTTCTCGTCGGTCAAGAGCTTCTGTTCGGCTCGCTTGACGCAATGAAGGATAGGGGTGGCACCGGTCTCATCCTTGTAGATCCCTACGCCCAGATTGATCTTGTGGCTGCGAGTGTCAGCGCGGAAGGCTTCGGTCAGGCCCAGGATCGGATCCGCTGGGGCGGCAACAACCTTTTCAAACATGGTATTCCCTGTATTCCGTTGATGGCTTGGATGGCAAAGCATGGTGGCAAACAAAAGCGCCCATCCTGCGAGCGCTTCGTCAGCTCTTTATATCACTGCGTTCAAGGAGGGAAAACCGCTTTTTAGCCCATCCGTGCGGCGATTTCAGCCGACGGCATGCCAGCTGGAGGCCAGCGCGCACACTTCGGCAGACAAACCACCATTGGATTCAACCAAAGCGCTACAAACTGCCAACAAAGATCTGGGCAGACGGCTCGTCTCCCAGGGCCGACTCTCCGTCAGCGGCTGGCCATAGGCAGCCATGATGGGAGAGAGGGAAACGGGCAACCACCAGCTGGCCGGACGCCCGAGACGCTGGGCCAGCGCCTGGACCCGATCCACCCCGGCGGGGTCGAGGGCGGTGAGATGGCTCCACTGCACATTGGGCGGCAGGGCCGCCACGATTTGTTGCAGGGCCGAATGTGCCATGGCCGGCGCCCACACCAGCAGAGTGCCATCCGCGAGGGGAAGTTCGGCAAAAGCGCCGATGCAATCCGTGCTGATCACCCGCAAGAGCTCTCCTTCCCCCCACAGGATCTTGCCAAGCCCGGCGAGGGTGCGCTCCGGCAGGGCCACCTCCCCCAGGGTCTGCAACCAGGGCGCGGCATCGAGCAGGGTACCGCCACTGAAAAACAGGCTGAAGGGGGCAGAGGCGCGCAGGCGCAGCAGCTGATCGCTGCAGAGCCGGATCCCCTTGTCCTCGAAGTCGATCTGCTCGACCGGACTGAACCCCGCCCCAGACTTGCGATATAGCGCTGCCAGCACCTGCTCGTTGACCAGCTCCCCCAGCTGCCACCCCTGGGCGTGCAGCCACTCCTCGGGGGCCGGTGGCGCCGTGGCGATCTCCGCCAGCATCAGCTCACGGGTCAGATAGCGTCGTCCCGCCGGCGTCAGCTCATAGTGGTGATTGCCTAGGGCCAGCAACAGCTGGTTGTCCCTGAGCAGGCCCACCAACGGCTGCCATTGGCGGCCCCGGATCGCCAAGGGCGAGTGTTCCAGCAGCTGCCGGGCCAGCTCCCGCCATTCGGGGTGACGAAAATCGATCACTTGCACTCCATCCCTGTGTCGCAACGAGAGCCGGAAATTAACTGATCTTGTGAGCCCCGGCCAAGCCCGGTCGGGGCAATCCGTGACTCAGCGCATGAACAAGGGAAGGCTGGCAGCAAGAATAGGCCCGACACCACCCTCCCCATCCAGGAAGCCGGCAACCCTTGCCCCAAACAAAAAACCCGCCTGCAGGCGGGTTTTTTATGAGTTCGACGGGCTTATTGAGGTTCGTTCAGGCGCAGATCGGCTTCATGCCAGCCAAGCGGCAGCGCCAGCAGCTGATCGATGAGCTCCCGCCGATCGGATTTTTCCAGGTAGGCGAGATAGAGGGGGCGGCTCAGGGGCTGCGCCTCTTCCACCAGATGCAGGGCCCCTTTCTCCAGATAGGGGCTCACCATCCGCCGCGGCAGATAGGCAGCGCCACCATTGGCCAGCACGAACTGCAGCGCCATGCTGGCGGAGCTCGAATGCAGCACAGGCGTCTTTTGCAGACTCTGCAGACGGCTCGGCTGCGGCTCGAAACTGGTGCCCCAATCCAGATGAATATGAGGCATCTGGATCAGGTTGTCGGCATTGGCCGCCGGCTCCCGGCTCACCAGCTCGAACACCAGCTCGCCGATGGGATGCAGGGCGATCTCGTCGATCTTGGTGGGCTCGGATAGCAGCGCCAGATCGAGGGAGCGCTCCAGCAGCTGCCGGCAGAGGTGCTCGCGCGAAGCCGTTTCCAGGCGCACTGCAAGCCCGGGGGCCAGAGCATAGATGTGGTTGAGCCAGTCGTTGAAGTCGAGCTCCCAGAACACCGCCGGCGCCCCGATAGCCAGCTGCTGGCTGAATCCGGGGGAGAGGGCCACATCCTGCTTGGCACGACCCAGGGTATGCAAGATGGCGTCTGCATAAGGCAGCAGACGCTCACCGGAAGCGGTCAGACGAATATTGTTGCGATGGCGGGCAAACAGGCTGACACCGAGTTGCTGTTCGAGTTGGCGGATCCTGAAACTCACCGCCGACTGGGTCAGGTAAAGATTTTCGGCAGCCCGGCCAAAGTGCCGGGTCTTGCTTACCTCAATGAAGGTCCGAAGCAGCTCGGTATCCATTAATCGATGGACTCGTCACTGCCACCGCCGCCGCCCACGTCAAAGCTGCCACCACCGCTGCTCTCTTCGCTGGCACCACCCACAACAGTGCAGAGACGATGAACACGCTTGGGACCGATCACCTTGAGGTACTTGAACCACACCTTGGCATGGGGGTTGGCACCGGCAGCGCCGGATTTGACCTGCTCGATGAAGGCAGACTCAACCTCGTCACGAGGGGCCAGGTTGCCCTGATAGAGTGCCAGCATGGCGGTACCGTACTTTTCCAGACTGTCCGCTTCGGCCACAGTGAATTCACCACTGCGACGCAGGCCACGGGGAAAATGTTTGAAGTCGTTGAAACGCTTGTCTGATTCGAAGCTCATAGTGCTCTTTTTTTCTGGTTAGTTTGACCTTTGCGGGCAAGTATCATCAGGCCATCGCCGAGTGCAAAATCAATTTTTTCACTATGTTAATAAAAAATTTTTATTGATGTCGATTTATCCCGACTCTATTGATGATTTCGTCTCAAAACAAGAAAAAATCATTGATAAATAACGGGCTTATGCCAAAACGATGTCATCCTGACAGGCCGATTTGTCACCGCGACAGATAAAAACAAAGCGCCATATGGCGCTTTGTTTTTATCGCGAGTCAACTCGTGTCGCAGGGCTGCAGAGCGAGTTACTCGATCATGGCCGGTTGAGCCAGGTTGTCGGCACGCCACAGACGATAGCGCACTTCATATTCCTGGGGCACATAGATGACGAATGGCAGCTTGGAGTTGTAGTTCACAAAGAAGCCCTGGCCATATACCTGAACGAAAGACTCCTTCTTCTGTCCATCCGGGCAGGCCATCAGGGTGCTGATGGGGTCGGATACCTTGCCCAGCACCAGGTAGTTGTAGCCCCAGCCCTTGACGCTGTGCTGTTCCAGATTGCCGGCAAAACGTGGCACGTTGCAATCCACCATCATCTTCTTGCCAACCTGCAGCTCGACCATCATGTCGGCTTCTTTTTCGACTTCGGGCAGGCGGATCACCACACGTTCCTGATTCACGTCAGCGGCCGGGAACATGCTGATATCAAATTTTTTCGGCTCGGCAGCGACGGCATGGCCGCCCAGCAACAAGGCGCCCAGCAGGCTAAAACGCAGTACGGTTTTCATCTGTACCTCTTGGGGTTGGTTCAACGCCGCTAGACTAACCGCTCTGCCGATTTCATGCCAGCGCTCTGCGCCGCAAATCTCGCAGGAACCGGCACACAATGACGCTATCTGGTTATTTTCTGACATGGTGCACACGCCCGTTGCGGGAATGTCATGAAAAAGGCGAGGCCAACTGACCTCGCCATGCACCAACTTACTCTTTTTTCACTATTTTTTAGCCGTCTCATGGGCCTGGATGACGGCCACCGCCTTGTCCGGGAAGTCGCTGAACACCCCGTCCACATCCGCCTGATAAAGGAAGATGTTCAGGAGATCGGTGAAGTCCTTGGCATAGGCGGGGATCTGTCCCTCATCCTGACGGAAGGTATAAGGATGCACCTTGAGACCGGCGGCATGGGCCTCTTTCACCATGTTGGTGAAGTCCGGCTTGCCAGGAGTACCCGGCTCGGTCACCACCATCGGCTTCCAGGGACCAATCCCTTCGGCATAGGAGGCGATGGTCTTCATGGCGCCCGGTTTGAACATCCAGTCGTAGTCATAGGGGGTAGCCTTGCCCTTGGCGTCATAGACCATGGTCTCGTTCCAGTCGGTCTCGGCCATCAGCTGCACCAGCTTGAGATCCATCCCCATGGCAGGCATCAGCTCGCTGTTGATGCGCTTGAGCTCGTTGGCATCGAAGCATTGCAGATAGACCTTGTCATCCTTGGTGGTGTAGCCGTACTCCTTGAGCACCTTCAGCACTGCCTTGGAGATGTCCTTGCCTTCGTGGCGAAACAGCCAGGGGGCCTTGATCTCCGGATAGATGCCGACGTTCTTGCCGGTGCTCTTGTTCATGCCCTGGATCATCTCGATCTCTTCCTGGAAGGTGTGGATCTTGAAGTTGGACTTCCAGAGCGGGAAGCGGGCGGGATAAACGGGGACCTGCTTGCCATCCACCAGCTGGAACGGCTCGGTCATGCGCAGGGAGCGCACCTCGTCCAGGGTGAAGTCCACTACATAGTAGCGGCCATCCGGGCGGGCCCGGCCGGGGAAGCGCTCGGCCACGTCAGTAATGCCGTCGAGGAAGTGATCGTGCATCACCACCAGCTGGTCATCCTTGGTCATCACCAGATCCTGCTCGAGGTAGTCCACTCCCATGGCGTAGGCCATGGCCTTGGACGCCAGGGTGTGTTCGGGCAGGTAACCGGAGGCGCCGCGGTGAGCGATCACCACCTTGCCTTCATCGACGGCCAGCGCAGGCAATGACAGGGAGGCCCCAAGGCCCAACGCAATGAGGGAAATAGCGAATTTTTTCATATGTGATGCTCTTTATTATTGTGTAGGTAGTTGTTCTATCAGAGGTTTATTGCAGTTTTAGGGCGGGCTGCCTGGCAGCAGCCCGCTTTTTCATCAGCTTGCCTTGGGCAAGGCGTGATGATGTTGCGCCAACCAGGCTTGCAGTTGCTGCTGTTCGGCGTCGGAGAGGCGCAGCCCCAGCTTGCTGCGGCGCCACAGGATATCTTCCAGGGTAAAGGCCCACTCGCGCTCGATGAGATAGCGCACCTCGGATTCATACAATCCGGCACCAAAGTGCTGGCCACGCTCCTCTTTCAGCCAGAGGCGGGCATGGCTGCCATAGGCTTCAGCGATGCGCAGGGCACTGCGATCATCGAGCCAGTCGAATTCGAGCGCATAGGCGCGCGCCAGTTCGCGTACCGTGCAGTCGAACTCGCCGCCGGGCAGGCGGCTGCTGGCGGTCCAGTCCTCGCCCATCTGGTTGAACCAGGGCTTGAGCTTGTTGCAAGCGGCCTGGGCCAGCTTGCGATAGGTGGTGAGCTTGCCACCAAACACCGAGAGCAGTGGCGCACCGTCGGACTCGCCGGAGAGCTCCAGCGTGTAGTCGCGGGTCACCGCCTGGGGCGAGTCGGATTCGTCATCGCACAGCGGGCGCACCCCGGCATAGGTCCAGAGGACATCTTTCGGGGCAATCTGGCGGGTGAAGTGGGCGTTGACCACTTTGCACAGGTAGTTGACTTCGGCGTCGCTGATCCTGGCCTCGCGCGGGCTGCCGTGGTGCTCCACGTCCGTGGTGCCGATGAGGGAGTAATCCTGCTGGTAGGGAATGACGAAGACGATGCGGTTGTCCTCGTTTTGCAGGATGTAGGCCTCTTCGCGCTCATGGATGCGCGGCACCACGATATGGCTGCCTTTGATGAGGCGAATACCGCGCGGGGATGCCTCGTGCAGGCTCTCGTCATAGAAGGTTTTGACCCAGGGGCCGGCCGCATTGACCAGACCGCGGCAGGAGACGGTGAACTGCTCGCCCCCTTCCCGCTCCAGGGTCAGGGTCCAGTGTTTGGATCCGCGCACCGCCTTGACGCAGCGGGTACGGGTCTGCACGTCGGCGCCCTTGTCCCGGGCCATCATGGCGTTGAGCACCACCAGGCGGGCGTCATCGACCCAGGCGTCGGAATATTCAAACCCCTTGCTGATGCCGGCGGTCAAGCCATCTTGCGGCAGGAAGCGCACGCCGCTGCTGCCCTTGAGCTTGTCGCGCTTGGCCAGATTGTCATAGAGAAAGAGGCCGGCACGGATCATCCAGGCCGGGCGCAGGTGCGGGCGATGGGGCAGGCGAAAACGCATGGGGCGCGCGATATGGGGCGCCATGCCGAGCAGCACCTCCCGCTCCGCCAGCGCCTCTTTCACCAGCCGGAATTCATAATGTTCGAGATAGCGCAGGCCGCCGTGGATCAGCTTGCTGGAGTTGGAGGAGGTGGCCGAGGCGAGATCCTGCGCTTCAAACAGCGCCACCTTCAGCCCACGCCCCGCCGCATCGGCCGCGATGCCGACGCCGTTGATGCCGCCGCCGACGACGACCAGATCATAATGTTCGCTCATGTTCACCTACTTTCATTTTTATGATTGCTATGGCAGCAATGTTTGATTTCGCTCATTTTAGAACATGAAAAACCAACAAACGAACATTTTATGGCGAAAGTGTGATCGCACCATCCCACGGAAAGTGGCAAATATGGCATGACACGCTCACCAATGATGCGCTGCCGGACAGGGAGTAGCGCAGCCCTGGTGAAAACTAGCCATTAAGGGATATAAAAATAGAAAAGCCGCCCGAATGGGCGGCTAATAGTGATATCTGCCGACGATGATCAGCAGATATGGCAGGCGATCTGGTGCTGCGCCATCAGCCGCACCAGCTTCTCCGGCGGCTCCTGATCGGTGAAGAGGGCGTGAACCTGGCTGAGGTTGCCGAGGTTGACCATGGCATTGCGACCGAACTTGGTGTGGTCGGCGGCCAGGAACACCTGACGGGAGTGGGCAATGATGGCCTGGGCAATCTTCACCTCGTGATAGTCGAAATCGAGCAGGGAGCCATCGCTGTCGATGCCCGAGATGCCGATGACGCCATAATCCATGCGAAACTGGCCGATGAAGTCGCGGGTCGCCTCCCCCACTATGCCGCCATCCCGGTTGCGGATCTCGCCCCCGGCGATGATGACGGTGAAGTCATCCTTGGCGGTCAGTATGCTGGCCACGTTGAGGTTGTTGGTGACGATGCGCAGCTCACGGTGATCGAGCAGGGCGCGGGCGATGGCCTCGGTGGTCGTGCCGATGTCGATAAAGAGGGAGGAGCCGTCGGGAATATTGGCCGCCACTTCCCGCGCGATACGCTCTTTCTCCTTGAGCTGCATCACCTTGCGGGCACTGTAGGCGGTATTGACCGTGCTCGAATGCAAAGAGGCACCACCGTGATGGCGCCGGATCTTGTTCTGTTCGGCGAGATCGTTCAGATCCCGGCGAATGGTCTGGGGACTGACGTCAAAATGGCTCACCAGATCGTCGGTCGAGACAAATCCCTGCCGCGTCAGGACCTCCAGGATCTCCAGATGTCGTTGGGTTTGTTTCACGCTTTCACTCCGATGATGAAACGAAAAAAGGCCCCGGCAGATGCGGGGCCTTCTGGCAGTTTACCTGATCCCCTTTGGGATCAATAAGCTGGGGATCACGTTTTATGCCTTATTGGCCGCCGCCTTGGCTGCAACGGCGATGTTCTCGTGCTTGAGGGTCATCGCCAGCAGGATGATGGAGAGCACGCAGGATGCAGTCAGCACCACGAAGCCGCCATCCCAGCCAAAGTGGTCAACGGTGTAGCCCAGCATGGCGTTGGCCGCGACCGCACCACCCAGGTAACCAAACAGACCGGTGAAGCCTGCCGCGGTACCGGCCGCCTTCTTCGGTGCCAACTCCAGGGCATAGAGACCGATCAGCATGACGGGGCCGTAGATGAGGAAGCCGATGGCCACCAGCGCCAGCATGTCGACGGTGGGGTTGCCCGCCGGGTTGAGCCAGTAGACCAGCACGAACAGGGTCACCAGCACCATGAACAGGATGCCGGCCGGGGCGCGGCGGCCTTGGAACATCTTGTCGGAGATCCAGCCACACAGCAGGGTGCCCGGGATACCCGCCCACTCATAGAGGAAGTAAGCCCAGGAGGATTTGTCGACGGAGAAGTCCTTGGCCTCTTTCAGATAGGTCGGGGCCCAGTCCAGCACGCCGTAACGAATGAGGTAAACGAAGGCGTTGGCGATGGCGATGTACCACAAGAGCTTGTTGTGCAACACGTACTTGACGAAGATCTCCTTGGCGGAAAACTCCTGCTCGTGGCTCTCGTTGTAATCCTTCGGATAGTCGTTCTTGTACTCCTCGATGGGGGGCAGACCAACCGATTGCGGGGTATCACGCATCACGAAGAAGGCGATGACCGCGATGGCAGCGGCGGCCGCAGCCGGCACATAGAAGGCACTGCGCCAGTCATTGAACCAGCCCATCCCCAGGATGAACAGCGGGCCTATCATGCCGCCACCCACGTTGTGAGCCACGTTCCAGACCGAAACGATCTCGCCCCGCTCTTTTTGTGACCACCAGTGCACCATGGTGCGACCACAGGGGGGCCAGCCCATGCCCTGCACCCAGCCGTTCAGGAACAGGAGCACGAACATGATGGCGATACTGGAGGTGGCCCAGTGCATGGTCCCCATCATGAACATGATGCCGGCCGACAGCAGCAGACCGGCGGAGAGGAAGTAACGGGCGTTGGAGCGATCCGACACGTTGCCCATCAAAAACTTGGAAAGGCCATAGGCGATGGAGACCCCGGACAGGGCAAAGCCGAGATCCCCGCGGGAGAAGCCCTGCTCCACCAGATAGGGCATGGCCAGACTGAAGTTTTTCCGAACCAGGTAGTAACCTGCGTAACCGAAAAAGATCCCGATGAAGACTTGCCAACGCATGCGTTTATAGAAGGGGTCGACCTTGTCAGCCGGAAGCCTGTCGATGTGCGGTGCAGGCCTGAAGAGACTAAGCATGTTCTGCTTCCTTATTGTTGTTATGGGCGGTTGAGGATGCCCTGACCAAGCTGACGAATCGAGTGAGTCCTCAAATTCGAAAGCGAGCCAATTGTGCGCATAAACGCTCACAAGTTCTGTGACACATGCTCAAATATTGCAGATTTATTACAAACAAAAAGCCTCAAATGAGAAATCAATCATCAAGCGCAACCCCTTGTACGGTAAGGGATAGAGACTACCACCTTGGGGGTAATTGGCCATTATCAGGTTGCTTTACGTCACATTTTCTTAGCAATGAGTGGGATCTTGCCCACATTTCCCATGGCGGGGGGATGGTGAATTCGGCGGGACGGGTTATTTTCTCACACGTCCGATAACGAACAAAAACGAGCATAACGTTTGCGTAAGGTGAGAAAAAACAGGGAAACGTTTCCGGACGCAACAGATAGATAGAAAAACGATAAAACGGAACATCGACAATAACAGAACATCAAACCTCTACTACGGGTGGATACGAGGAATACAGATATGAGCATACAAAGACCCAATACCCTGCTTGGTGAGTGCATCGCCGAGTTTATCGGCACCGGCCTGCTGATCTTCTTCGGCGTAGGATGTGTGGCCGCCCTGGTGCTGGCAGGCGCCAATTTTGGTCAGTGGGAAATATCCATTACCTGGGGCCTTGGCGTGGCCATTGCCATCTATGTGACCGGCGGTATTTCAGGTGCCCACCTGAACCCGGCCGTCACCCTGGCGCTGATGACCTTCGCCGGCTTTGACAAACGCAAGGTGGTGCCCTTCATCATCGCCCAGATGGCAGGCGCCTTCTGCTTCGCCGCCCTTGTCTACTTCCTGTATGGTAACCTTTTCACCCAGTGGGAAGTGACCCATAACGTGGCACGCGGCAGCATCGAGAGCCTCGGCACCGCCGGCATCTTCTCTACCTACCCCAATGCCCTGATCTCCAACCTGCAGGCCTTCGCGGTCGAGCTGGTGATCACCGCCGTGCTGATGCTGGGCATTCTGGCGCTGTGCGACAACAACAACGGTGCCCCCAAAGGTTTCGCCGCCGCCCTGCTGATCGGTATCCTGATCGCGGTGATCGGCGCCTCCCTTGGCCCGTTAACCGGTTTTGCCATGAACCCGGCCCGTGACTTCGGTCCCAAGCTGTTTGCCTTCGTCGCTGGCTGGGGTGATGTGGCCCTGACCGGTGGTCGTGACAACCCCTACTTCTGGGTACCCATCCTTGGCCCCATCGTCGGTGCCCAGATTGGTGCCGCCCTCTATGTGAAAGTATTGGCCCCCTGTGTGCCGGGCAACCGTGTTGCCACCACCGAGCAAGCCACCCAAACCGCCAAAGCCAAAGAAGAGGCCGCCGCGTAAGAGCGGCCCCATAAAACGTGGAGAACATCATGTCTGCTGAAAAGAAATATGTCGTCGCTCTGGACCAGGGTACCACCTCCTCCCGCGCCATCGTCTTCGATCAGGATGCCAACATCGTCGGCACCTCCCAGCGCGAATTCACCCAGCACTACCCGAAAGCGGGCTGGGTAGAGCACGACCCGATGGAGATCTGGGCGACCCAATCCTCCGTCTTTACCGAAGTACTGGCCAAGACCGGCCTGCGCAGCGAAGAGATCGCCGCCATCGGCATCACCAACCAGCGTGAAACCACAGTGGTATGGGAAAAGGCCACCGGCAAACCCATCTACAACGCCATCGTCTGGCAGTGCCGCCGTACCGCGGCCATCTGTGAAGAGCTCAAAGCCCGGGGCCTCGAAGAGTACGTGCGCGAAAACACCGGTCTGGTGCTGGATGCCTACTTCTCAGGCACCAAGGTGAAGTGGATCCTCGACAACGTGGAAGGGGCCCGCGAGAAGGCGATGAACGGCGAGCTCTTGTTCGGCACCATCGACACCTGGCTGGTGTGGAAGATGACCAACGGTGAAGTGCATGTCACCGACCCGACCAACGCCTCGCGCACCATGCTCTACAACATCCGCGATCTGAAGTGGGATCAGCGCATGCTGGACGAGCTGGGCATCCCCATGTCCATGCTGCCGGAAGTGAAACCCTCCTCCGAGGTCTATGGCTACACCACCCGTGGCGGCGGCTCCCGCATCCCCATCGCCGGTATCGCCGGTGACCAGCAGTCTGCCCTGTTCGGCCAGCTCTGCTTCGAAAAAGGGATGGCCAAGAACACCTACGGCACCGGCTGCTTCATGCTGATGAACACAGGCACCGAACCGGTTCGCTCCAATAACGGCCTGCTGACCACAGTCGCCATCGGTCCGAAAGGGGAAGTGAACTACGCACTGGAAGGGGCCGTGTTTATGGGCGGCGCCACCATCCAGTGGCTGCGTGACGAGCTCAAAATCATCCACGATGCCCGCGACACCGACTACTTCGCGAGCAAGGTGGGCGACACCAACGGCGTCTACCTGGTGCCGGCCTTCGTCGGTCTGGGTGCCCCCTACTGGGATCCGTATGCTCGCGGCACCATGGTCGGCCTGACCCGTGGCGCCAACCGCAACCACATCATCCGTGCGGCGCTCGAATCCATCGCCTACCAGAGCCGCGACGTGCTGGATGCGATGCAGCAGGACTCCGGCATCAAGCTGGCAGCCCTGAAGGTGGACGGTGGCGCAGTCGCCAACGACTTCCTGATGCAGTTCCAGTCCGACATGATGCACACCCCGGTAGTTCGTCCGACCCGTATCGAGACCACCGCCATGGGCGCCGCCTTCCTGGCAGGCCTCGCCGTCGGCTTCTGGAAGAGCTCGGACGAGCTGGAAGACAAGTTCAGCGTGGACAGAGAGTTTATCCCGCAGATGGACCGCGACGAACGCGCCAAACGCTACAACGGCTGGAAGAAAGCCGTCGAGCGTTCCCGCCGTTGGGCCGAAGAGGATTGATCGGCTAGCCGACATCTTTTTGGAAACAAACATGCCAAGAGGCCGACAGCGATGTCGGCCTCTTTTTTATCTCGCGCTCTGTGCGTGTTCTGCCTTGATGACCACCTGCGTCATTGAACCATGAAGCCAGCCATCCATGCTCACCTCTAGCCTGCCAGAGGCCGGGAATGGGTTGACACCTATATTCCTCCCAGCCCTGTTCAGCCCTTACAGGGTGTGGCTGCCTAATTGCTCCTTCAAAAAATCGAGCCAGACCCGCAGCCGGATATCCCGCTGGGCATCAGAGTAGAAGACCGCATTGATGGGGCGCGAGGCGCCGCTGTTGCTGCGGGCCAGCACCTCCACCAGGGCGCCACTCGCCCGATCCGGCCCGGTCATAAAGTCCGACAGGCAGACGATCCCCTCCCCCGCCAGCGCCAGCTGGCGCAAGGTCTCGCCACTGCTGGCGCGCAGGGTCGGGGTAATGGGAAAGCGATCCCCCTGCTCTTCACTCAGTAGCGGCCAGTGATTGAGGTGATCGGGATGCAAAAAGCCGAGCAGTTCGTGGCCCGTCAGCAGATCCGCCGGCTGGCGCGGGGTGCCGCGCGCCTTCAGATAGTCGGGAGAGGCCAGCAGCCGCAATCTGGATCGTCCGAGCGGCAGGGCGCGGAGGGAAGAGTCGCTCAGCTCGCCGATGCGAATGGCCATGTCCACCCGCCGCTCCATCAGGTTGATAAAGCCCTCGGAGCTGTGCAGTTGCAGCTCTATCCCCGGATAACGGCGGCGAAACTCGCCGATAATGGGCACCAGTCGATGCAGGATAAAGGGGGTAGCGGCATCGACCCGCAAGATCCCCTCCGGCTGTTCGCGCCGCATCAGCAGCAGCCCCTCCGCCTCGCTCATCTCGGTCAGGATCTTCACCGCCCGCTGATAGAACCAGCTCCCCTCCTCGGTCAGGCTGACCCGCCGGGTGGTGCGATTGAGCAGCACGGTAGCGAGCTTCTCTTCGAGCCGCTTGATGCCGCGGCTCACCACCGAGTTGTCCATGCCGAGGTTCTCCGCCGCCTGGCGAAAACTGCCCGCCTCCACCACGGCCACAAACAGGGTCAGTTCATCAGAATGGGTCTTCATTGATGTTATTCCGGCAAGAGTAATGGGCCTTTATAGGCGCATTGGCCATGCACTGGCAAGGCCAACGGGACGCCACCAGCCGCAAAATCCTCGCCAATAACGTGATGGCCAACCCATCTATCCATCGGGCTTATGGGTAGAATGCTCGCCATCAGGCATCGTATGGCGCCATGCATGCTCACAAGGAAATATCCCATGACATTCGAAGAGCGACTGGCCGCCGCCCATCAGGAGCTTGCCAGCAGGGGCGTATGGCAATCCCATTACGCTCCTCTCCTGTTCAGACTGCTGCGCAGGCTCGGTTATCCGGTCAAGCCACCCCACTATCAGAGCTGGCTTGCCAACCTGCTGGGATTTGGCATCAGCGCCGGGCTGATCTGGGGTCTGTTAATGTGGCTGTTCAGCTGGCATGGCACTGAAATAGAACCCGTTGACGCCCTGCGCCAGACAGCCCTGTTTGCTGCCCTCTTCGGTCTGCTGATGGCAAGCAGCATAGGAATAAGGCGCAAACAGCTGAAATTGACCCCGTGGGAGCAGCTGGCCCCCACGACAACGACCCCCACCATCCATGAGTGACCCCATGTTCAACCAATTTTGTCCCCGCTGCGGGGTTGAGACCGATCACCGCGAGCGGATCCTGCCCAAGATTCAGCACCACGAGGAGTCTCCCCGCGGGGTCCTCAAGGCCTTTCTCAGCGGTCTTTTTTCCGGCTCAAGCATGAGCGGCATCGCCGCCATGGATCAGGTCGACCGCTATCTGGTCTGCACCAGATGCGGGCTCGATACCCTGGCCAATCAGGGCGAAGAGTTTCAATAGGCAAGCTTTCTTCTGCCATCATCAACTCATCGACACCGCGCGGATAAGCCGGCGAACCATCGACCAGCAGGGAGCAACCCAGATGAAAGCCCATGAAAAACTGAACTATGTGGAGTTTGCCGCCAGGGATCTCGCCGCCACCAAGGCCTTCTTTCAGGCCGCCTTTGGCTGGCAGTTTGCCGATTACGGCCCTGACTACTGTGCCTTTGCCGGGGAAGGGCTCGACGGCGGTTTCTATCGCGCCGATCTCTGCAGCCAGAGCGCGCAAGGCGGGGCTCTCCTGGTGTTTTACAGCGCCAATATTGAAGCGACTCAGGCCAAGGTGGCCAGCGCTGGCGGCAGCATAGTACGGCCGCTCTTTGACTTTCCCGGTGGCCGCCGCTTTCACTTTACCGAGCCCAGCGGTAATGAATTTGCCGTCTGGTCGGAGCCGGCCAGCGCCTGATGGCAAGGGGGCGCCCTGCTGGTGTTCTACAGCCCCGATATTGCGGCGACCCAGAGCAAGGTAGCTAGCTCGGGGGCACCATAGTTCGTGCCCTTGTTCGATTTTCCCGCTGGCTGCAGCTTCCACTTTGTTGAGCCCCGAAACAATGAATTTGCAGTCTGGTCTGGGCCAGACTGCATCTAACCCCTATGGGGAAGCAAGTCAGCATTTTTCAGCTGCTTATTCTATGCGATATCATGCTATTATATTTCGGCGCTAAGACTATTACAGGATAACACTGAAAATGATGCTCCCGACAGAATTTGAGCGTTCTCATGAATTGTGTTTATATATTCACGATGTCATGGTGGAATTTATTAAGTCTGGGGAGATGCATGATGTTTTCAATCAGTCTATAAATATAAATGAAGAAGAAATTTCTTCTTTAGAAAAGACCGACCAACATATCTTGGATTGGCTTGAAGAAAACAACAGAAGTGAGCAAAGAAATTTAGTAATACGAACTGTTGTACTGCCAGCAGTCTTATCAGACATGTTACATTGTATTTTTGAAGGCCTATCTACATCCAAAAAAGGTAAAATGGCAGTTTCCTTTATGTTGTTGCGAAAACCATTACAGGAAAGCTTATATCTGCTTGAGTCAATGGCGATAGATAAAAACTCATTTGTAGAGCATTTATCTAAAGACCCATTATTTCTCAGGCCTAAAAATGGAGGTGGGCCAGTAGGCCATGCTCAACGAATAGACATTGTTTTAGATAAGATGGGTTTAAGGGAAATATTCAGCAGTCAATATATTTCTGAATTACGATATGACAAAAAGAGCTATGATAGCTTCGATAGAGTTTGTAATCATGCGATGCATCTTTTTACCGAACACTCATCGATAAAAACAGATTTATTGAACATAAATTTTATTTTTTCAGGTGTTGAGCAAATTTATAGTCAGCAACGATATTTATACACAAGGCTTCCATATTTACTCTATTATATTTACTGCCTTTTTGAATATATTGCTAGCGATATTGCACCAACGACTACAGAATATATGGAAAATATCAACCGTAGAATATCCGCATATTTTCTAATGGCCTATATCGATATGGATGATGAATTTATTACTGATGAGATACATAGACTAGCTAATCTTTTTAGGTATGCGTTAAAAATAGATCAGACACAATCATTGAATTCATCCTCAATTATCAAAAGACTGGTTCATATAGCAGAAACAGGGTCATTGACGACAAATTAAGATAATCAGTCATAAAAAATCTCACTACCGCGATTGCTGCTCTCCCTTCAATACTGTTTTGTGGCCAGCGCCCTGTTTCCTGTGATAGACGGCGGGCATACTGAACCTTCATTTTGCAAGGAGGTTCAGATGTCATCGCCCGTGATAGTGATTGCCCAGCTTGAGGCCAAACCCGAATTTGCCGCCCAGTTTCACGCCGCCTTGAGCCCCTTGATCGCGGCCACCTTGCAGGAGTCGGGCTGCCTGCGCTATCAACTGCATCAGGATCTGGACCATCCCCACAGCTGGATGCTCTATGAGGTGTGGGAGAGTGAAGCCGCCCTCACCACTCACCAGAGCCAACCCCACTTTATCGAGTTTCTCGCCAAAACCGGGCCCTGGTTTGCCGGCAGCACCATTCGCCGTTATCAGCCGCTGGGCGCCTGAATGGCCCATTCCCCTGACAACGACACAAAACACAGCCTTGCCCTTTCGCCCTGCCCTTTACTCTTTAAAGAGGGGCAACCAATTTGAGGAATAAGCATGATGAAGATGCCCAACCTGGGTCTTGGAACCTTCCGCCTGACCGGGCAACCCTTGCGTGACTCCCTGCTGCAGGGGCTTGAGCTTGGCTACCGCCATATCGACACCGCCCAGATCTACGCCAACGAGGCCGAAGTGGGCCAGCTGATGGCCGAGAGCGGCGTGCCCCGCCAGGATATCTACCTGACCACCAAGGTGTGGACCAGCGAGTTTGGCCAGGGCAAGGTGATCCCGAGCCTGGAGATGAGCCTGGAAAAACTGGGCACCGACTATCTGGATCTGGCGCTCATTCACTGGCCCTCCCCCAGGGATGAAGTGCCGATGGCGGTCTATCTGGAGCAGCTGGCCGAGGCCAAGGCCCGGGGGCTGACCCGCGAGATAGGGGTCTCCAACTTCACCGTGGCCCAGCTTAAAGAAGCCATCGACATTCTGGGGCCGGGCGCCATCGCCCACCAGCAGGTGGAGGTTCACCCCCTGCTGCAAAACCGCAAGGTGGTGGAGTTCTGCCAGGCACAGGGCATCGCCGTCACCGCCTATATGCCGCTTGCCTACGGCAAGGTGTTAAGCGAGCCGCTGCTGATGGAGATCGGCCAGCGCCACGGCGTCTCTGCGGCCCAAGTGTCGCTCGCCTGGCTGCTGGCGCAGGGCATGGCGGTGATCCCGAGCTCCACCAGGCGGGAAAACCTGACCGCCAATCTGGCCGCCCTCAAGGTGACGCTCAGTAGCGATGAGATGGCTGTCATCGCCACCCTGGATCGAGGCGAGCGCTGCGCCAACCCGGACTTTGCCCCCGCCTGGGATAACTAAGCCGGGATGCAACGCCCCTGGCAGCCAAAAACAAGCCGGGCGAAGGCGCTCCCGCCTTCGCCCGGATTTGCGGGATAGATCCCGCTTGCTGCTTTATCACGCCCCGTCAATCGCCTCCCGTCAGGGGGCATTTGGGCAGAGCGCAGGATCAAACACTTGGTTCCAGTCCGACTTCATGTCGACCACCACCCAGCCCCGCGCCTTCGCCTGAGCCAACCCATCGACCAGCTTGCCGCTGGCCGGAGGGTGACTGTCATAGGCATATTCCCGCTTGGCGTCCGTGTGGTGGACTAGCAGACCAAGGGTACGGTAGTCGGGGTTGGTCGAGGTGTACTGCAGCATGGGCACATCGCCATCGCTGTTGCCAAAGGCCGCCACCGGGCGCTGTCCCATAAAGAGGTGGATGGCCGCCGGTTTGGCCTTGCCATCGTCATAATAGGCCCCCTTCATGGTCTTGCGGATCGCTGCCCCATCCTCCGTCAGGGCAAACTCCCCTTGCGCAAACGACCCCACCACCTGCTGCGGCGGTATGCCATACATAGGCTCCGCCAGCTCCCGGATAAAGTCGGCGCCACCGCCGGAGACAATCCAGGTCTTGAAGCCGTTCTCCCGCAGATAGGTAAGCAGCTGCTTCATCGGCAGATAGCCAAGCTGGTTGTAGTGGCAGCCATAGCGGGGATCTTTTTTGCTGCTCACCCAGTTGTTCACTCGCTTGGCAAATTCCGTGGTGGTCATGCCGCTGTGCGTCAGGGCCACCAGTTGCACAAGCCCCTTCTCCCCCATCCTGGTCAGAGCCTTGAGATCATCGTTCAGCACAGCGGCGACGACGGGCTCTTTTTTCCACTCAGGGTGGTCTGGCGCCAGACGCTTAATCTCGTCTATCGCAAACTGCAGCTGAAACGTCAGGGGCGCCTCAGGCCACAGGGTGCCGTCATTATCAAACACTACAAAGCGCTTATCTTCCGGGATAAAGGTGGCTTTTTGCTGATCCGTGGCATCGGCCACCCATTTGATGATCGCCTGCTTGGTGGTTGTGTCATTCCAGGCGAAGAGGGGATCTTGCGGGGCGGCCTGGGCGGCAAAGGCACCGCACAGCAAAAGAAGGGAGGATAGTCCGGTCAGTTTCATCTTGTGTCCTGTTTTGCAAGGGAAAAGCCATGACTGGCAGCCCTGAGCGACATCCCCCGTCATGTATCCGGGCCACTCCTGCACCAGCACCTAAACCATCTACCGGAGCTTACCCCAACGCCCAACGAGTGCAATATGACACCACTGCCAATAGCCACAGCAAGCCAGGGGGAGAAGGCGATTAACGGCCAGATTGATGCGAATTGATCAAAAGTCATTTGAATATGCCGTCATTTTTGCCAACAAACTGCCTCGGCATACTGGCGCCATTCTCCCGTCGGGAGTCACCATCCAAGGAGTTGTTATGCCACTGGCGTTGTTTGCCCTCACCTTAAGTGCCTTTGCGATCGGCACCACCGAATTCGTGATCGTGGGGCTCATTCCCACCATCGCCGACCAGCTTCAGGTCTCGCTTCCCTCGGCGGGCCTCTTGGTCAGCCTCTATGCCCTTGGCGTGGCCATCGGCGCCCCTCTGCTCACGGCACTCACCGGCAAGGTGCCGCGCAAGTGGCTGCTGGTGGGGCTGATGGCGCTCTTTACCGCCGGCAACCTGCTGGCCTGGCAGGCCCCCGGTTACGAGAGCCTGATCCTGGCCCGCATCCTGACCGGGCTGGCCCACGGGGTCTTCTTCTCGGTGGGCAGCACCATCGCCACCGGCCTCGTGGCCAAAGAGAAAGCAGCCAGCGCCATCGCCATCATGTTCAGCGGCCTCACCATCGCGCTGGTGACCGGCGTACCGCTAGGCACCTGGATTGGTCAGGTCTTTGGCTGGCGCGACACCTTTCTGGTGGTGAGCCTGCTGGGGCTGGTCGCCATGGTGGGCAGCCTGCTGCTGATCCCCAATAACCTGCCCAAAGGAGCGGCCTCGACCATCCGCGATCAGCTCTCCGTGCTCACCAAAAAGCCCTTGCTGCTGGTCTACGCCAAGACCGCGCTGGGTTACGGCGGCGCCTTCACGGCCTTTACCTTCCTCGCCCCCATCCTGCAACAGGTAAGCGGCTTTAGCGCCGGTGCGGTGAGCCTCATCCTGCTGGTGTACGGGGTATCGGTCGCCGTCGGCAATATCTGGGGCGGTAAGCTGGCCGACCGTCTGGGCCCATTGCCGGCGCTGAAGCTGCTATTTGCAGGTCTCGCTATGGTGCTGCTGGTGCTCACCTTCACCGCCCCCCATCCGGTGCTAGCAGTGCTCACCGTGCTGGTGTGGGGCGCCTTTGCCTTTGGCAACGTACCCGGGCTGCAGGTGCTGGTGGTCAAACAGGCCGAGCAGCACACTCCAAGGGCGGTGGACGTAGCCTCCGGCCTCAATATCGCCGCCTTCAACGTCGGCATTACGCTGGGCTCCGTGGTCGGCGGCCTGGTGGTGGAGCACCTCGGCCTGATGCACACCCCCTGGATAGGCGCCCTTATTGTGCTGCTGGCCTATGGCCTCACCCATCTGAGTGAACGGCAAGCCGCTCGGATGGCACAGGCCTGCCCCCAGAATTGAAGCCGCAGGCTTTTCCTCTGCAAAATAAAAACGAGCGGCTGATGCCGCTCGTCTCGCTTTCACGCTCTGTTTACTTTGTTTTTGTTATGCCGCTTGCGGCCCGGCCTTGCCTGTCACGGCGCGTGTCAGCCAGTAGTCGAGGCTGACGTAGCGACCGCCGCCGTACACCAGCAGCACCAGCAGCATCACGAAGTAGGTGGCGGCAAACTCCATCCCGTTGTTGAGCATCACGGGATCCCCGAGCTCGGTGATGTAGTTGTAACGACCGGGGAAGTTGGCGGCCAACCACTCGATAAAGCCGTTGAGGCGCAATGTCGCCTCCATGCTGCCGGTGGCAATGGCATCCCAGCCGTGCTTCCAGTGCACCATGGCGCTCGCCACGCTCATCAGGAAGATGGTCGGAATGGCCATGATGCGGGTAAAGAGACCAAGGGCGATGCAGATACAGCCCAGCACCTCGGTACCCGCCGCCAGAAAGGCGAGCAGGGTCGGGAACGGCAGGTTTAGGCCTCCTTCCGATACCGGTGCGCCAAACCAGGCGACGGTGCCGGCAAAACCCACCACCTTGGAGTGGGCCCCCACATAGATGACCGGGATGAGGTAGAGACGAATCGCCAGCAGAGCAAGAAAATCGAGCCGCTTACACTGAGCCACAGCCCGCTCGTACCAATGGATAAGGGGATTGTTCATGAAATTCTCCTTGGAGTTTGTCAGATAAGAGCGCCTGATGGCCGATTACCGGGAGCTGCATGGTGAGCAAACCAAGCTGGTGAAAATGACGAGCCCATGCCAGCAGATCGAAACCGTTGTGAAAGCGTCGCAACTGCTGTTCGAACCTGACAACGCTCACCACTTCCTGTTGGTCAAGTCGCTGGATCAGGGCTACATCCTGTGTACGCAGCAGTTGGGTTACCACCTGATGATCGGGTGTGCGAAACAGGGCGTGGTAATGGCTCTCCTGCCGACTCGCGACTACGCCGTTGCTACGGATGACAAAGGGAAGATTAAGAAGCTGCAGAGTAGGATTGAGCCGCAGGCAACTCTCTGCCACGACTTTTTCCCCTATGACGGGGAGCGGCACCTGCGCCTCGTCAATCTCTACCCCGAGACAGGCCCACTCGTACTCCAGCAAGGCCAGCCACTGCCTTGGCCAATTAAGCGGCACCTCGCCGCCAGGTTGCGGAGCACTCTTGCAGCGCCGCTGCACATAGCGAACAAACTCGGTGGCAATATGATGAAAAGCAGGCTCAAGAGCACCATGGTGGGTGACGAAGCCTTCCACCAGCTTGCGGCACTCATCAGGCGACAGATAGCCAAGGGTGAGCCCAAAGCAGCTCTCCAGCACATACTCCACATTAGCCCGCACGCTGCGAACATAGTGGCAAGCGACGTTCTCTTTCGGTTGGCGTACTCGGCTGGCCAGCCACTCGATTTGCTGCTGCAACCACACAGGGGGTAGCTCTGCCGACGCAGACTCGTTCTGCGACAATAGCCATTTATCCATGGTTCACCTCCAGCATCGACTCCTGTGCCGGTGGCTTGTCAGCCACCTGACAACAAGCTTCATGGATCCAGGACAGCTCGGCCTCCAGCTCCGCCAACGGTGGCAAATAATGATCCCGCTCCAGCAGTAGGGGGCGCAACCCGTGGGTTTCCACCGTGTACCGAGCCAGTGCCACTACTGCATCACATACCGGCCTGCCATGGGTATCGAGCAGTGTGCCATCCCGTTCTTTGAGGTGACCGGCGATGTGAAAGTAGCGGATCGCCGAGCCCGGTAAGCCGGCGATCATCCGTTTGGGACAGTAGTCATGGTTACGGCTGTTGACGTAGACGTTGTTGATGTCGAGCAAGAGCTCGCAACCGCTGCGCGCCACCAGCTCGGCCAGAAAATCCTCCTCGGTCATCTCGTGGTCATAGTTGTAGTAGTAGGAGATATTCTCCAGCACCAGAGGGCGGGCCAGCACATCCTGTACCTGCGTGATCCGGGCAGCCAGATAGGGGATATTCTCCCACTGGCGCGGTATCGGCAGCAGCTCGTAAAGATACCCCTGTGCATCACGGGAAAAACTCAGGTGTTCGCTGTAAATATCGATGGCAAACTCGTCCAGAAAGGCACGGATCTGGCCGAGCAGTGTGTGGTTGAGTGGCTGGCAGTCGCCAAGAGAGAGGCTCAGACCATGAGCCACCAGCGGATAACGTTCGGCGATCTGGTGCAGCTGCTCCCGCTTGGCTCCACCGATAGCCATCCAGTTCTCTGGCGCCAGCTCGAGAAAGTCGATAGAGGGGTGCGCCGGCTCTTCGCAGAGCTGTGTCAAATGTTCCTGACGCAGCCCTATCCCCCGACTGTGGAAGCTTATTGACCGCATACTCCCTCCGTCATCTTGCTGTCACTCTCGACACGGGACTTGTCACCGTCCACTCCCTGCCCTGCCACTCCGCACTTGCCGTCACGAGCACGCACCAGTCGATCCTGTGGATCGCTATCGAGGGTCTGCTTCTCGAAACGCTTCTCGGTGCCGCACTTGCCTGCCGCACACTTGCCACCATGCTGTTCGCTCGGGGCGGCTTTCACCGGCGCATCGCTCGGCGCTGCCCCCAGTGCCAACTCCGGAGTCAAGGCGATGAGCCCCGTTATGGCGATGGAGAGGGTCAGTTTACTGGTTACGTTCTTCATCATGATTGGCCTCCTTGAGGGATGAGAGTGGATAGCTGGAGAGATCGCGAGCAGCCACCAGCTGACCGTGGAACTGCGATTTGACGATGGCGAGCGCTTCGGTCTTGTGACTGAGCCCAATCCCCATCCAGTGGTTAAGCACCAGCAGCTTCGGGTTCACCTCGTTGGCAATCCTGGCTACCACAGAAGGCTTGGCATGGAGTGTGGCGGAGACGGGATCGGCATCCTCGTGGATGGCAAGTGGCATCACCAGGATATCGGCTCCACGAGCAAAATCGAGGAAGGCTGGATTGGAACCATTCTGATCCGCCGAAATGACGATGGTCCCCTCCGCGCTCTCGATGCGATAGGCCAGACAGGGCACGTCCCCGTGGGGGATGCCGAGCGCCGTGATGGTCAAGCCATCCTGCTGATAAACCTGTTGCGGCCGTACGGTCTGGTAGGGCACATCGTGCAGGGTGATGGGGAAGAGGCCATCACTACCATCCTTGAACCCGCTCAGGTAGGCATAAGCCCCCTTGCTCGGGTTGAACAGGGCGTCAAAGTAGCCGCTCATGCTGGGGAAGGCCGAGCCGGCTTGCGGCCCCGCCAGATCGAGCGGATCGCTGCGCTTGAAGAAGTAGGCCCCTTTGAGCAGCGCGGGCAGATCGGTCACATGATCGGTGTGAAAGTGGGTGATGCCGATAAAGTCGACCTCTTCGAGCTTGGCGCCCGCCTGGCCAAAGCGCAGATAGACGCCACCGCCGGCATCGATCAGGATGCGCGATTTGCCCTTCCACCAGATCACCTCGCTCGAGGAGGCACGCAGATCGTCGGAGATGGGGCCGCCGCTGCCGAGCACCTGCAGGGTGAATGCCTTGTCCAGTGGCGTCAGTTGTACGGGCTCGGCCCAGGCTGGCGCAGTGACGAGCGCGCAGCCGATGGCCAGCGTCACCGCTTTGATTGTCTGTTTCATAACGGATTACCTGTCGGTTGGATGACAAGAAAAAGGGGTCGGGGCGAGGCAGTGCCTGCCCTCCCCGACCGGGGGGATCAGGGTTGAGAGCGGAACTCATCCCGTTCATCGGCTTCCCAGCGTGCCTCCAGCCAGAGCAGATTGCACAGGCCCAGCAGCAGGGCAAAGCCGAGCCCCAGCATCCAGGTGAAGTACCACATGATGTCCTCCTTACTTACTGTCAGTAGAGTTGATGGCTGTCGCGCTTGATGAGGGCACGGTCGAGCTTGCCCCGCACTACCCGATACACCCAGCCGGTATAACCCAGGTTGACCGGCATCATCACCAACACGATCCCGAGCATGATGGCCAACGTCCTGTAACTGGAGGTACCATCCCACAGGGTCAGGCTGCTTGCCGGATCCAGCGATGAGGGCAGCACGAAGGGGAACAGGGCGATAGCCACCGAGCAGAGCATGGCGGCGCAGGCCAGGCCACTGGCCAGCAGTGCCAACCGTCCCTTCTCCTGCCAGGCGGCAAGACCACTCACCAGCGGTGCAACGGCCCCGATGACGGGCACCAGCCAGAACAGCGGTTGTTCGTAGTAGTTGCGCAACCAACCAGCAGCGTGGACGCTCACCCCCTTCATCAGGGGACTCATGGCCGTATCGGGATCAAAGGGCTGGCCTGCAAGGCCGGTCAGTTGATAACCCTGTAGATCCACCAGATACCAGCCAGCCCGCAGATAGCAGAGGGTCACCAGTGGCGCCAGCAAGATAGCAAGCCCGCGTGCGCGCAGAGCTGGCGTTCCCGTCACCTTGGCCTGCAGAAAGCTGGCTCCGTGTAACAGCATCAGGCTGATGACAGTCGCCAGCACCGAAAGCAACCAACCCCAGTGAAAGATAAAGGCGCCATAGTGCAGACGCAGGGCACTGTCGAAGCGAAATGGCAACCCCTGCATCACGAGTCCGATGGCAGCACCGAGGATCAGGGTCGGCACCAAACCGCCTGCCACCAGCGCTCTGTCCCACCAGCGACGCCACACTGGGTCGGTCAGCTTGCTGCGATAGTCAAAACCGACCGGGCGCAGAAAAAGGCCGAGCAGCAGCACCACCATGGGGATATAAAGCACCGAGAAGGCGGCAGCGTAGACCAGCGGCCAGGCGGCAAACAGGGCGCCAGCCCCCGCGATCAGCCACACCTGGTTGCCCTCCCATACCGGCCCCACGCTGTTGATCACCATCCGTCTGTCCTCGTCATCCTCCGAGACCACGGGCAGTTGCATGGCCACGCCGAGATCGAAGCCATCCATCACGATAAAGCCGACCATCATGAAGAGCAGCAGCGCCCACCAGATGAGTTTCAGAGTTGCGTAATCCATCAGGCGATCCTCGCAAGTTCGGATTGTTCACCAGCGTCACGGCTGGCACGGATAATGACTGGCCCCTTGCGGATCACATGACGCAACAGGAAGAGCTCCACTACCAGCAAGAGGGTGTAGATAGAACAGATGGAGATGAGGCTGAACCAGAGCTGGCCTGGGGTCAGCAGCGACACCGAGGCCGACACCGGCAGCACGTCACTGATGGTCCAGGGCTGGCGACCAAACTCGGCCACGAACCAGCCCGCCTCGATGGCAATCCAGGGGAGCGGAATGCTCCACAGCAGCGCCTTGAGCAGGCGGGGCGAGGCGAGCAGCCGGTTACGACAGAGCTGGACAAAGCTCACCACCATCAGCCCCAGCATGACGACCCCGAGTCCTACCATCAGGCGAAAACTCCAAAACAGCGGTGCCACTTGCGGGATGGAGTCCTCTACCGCTTTGGCGATCTCTTCCTCACCCGCCTTGGCGATATTCCTGGCATAGGGTGTGAGCAGCAGCCCGTAGCCAAGATCCTGGCCGTGCTTGTCAAAGAGCGCCCTGTTTTCGGCTGAGTCGTTGCCAGCCCGGATCTGCTCGAGCGCCCCGGCGGCCACCATGCCACTGCGAATGCGCGCCTCGTGCTGCGCTTTCAGATCTTTGAGACCTGTCACCTGCTCATCGAGGGAGCGGGTGGCGATGATGCCCATCAGGTAGGGGATCTTGACCGCGGCATGGGTGGTCTCGGCGCCCTGATCCGGAAAACCAAACAGGGTAAAGGCGGCCGGCGCGGGCTCCGTCTCCCACTCCGCCTCGATGGCGGCCAGTTTGACCTTCTGTACCTCGCCGGTGCGATAACCCGACTCGTCACCGAGCACGATGACCGAGAGGATGGCCGCGAGACCAAAGCCCGAGGCGATGGCAAAGGAGCGCAGGGCAAACTGCACTTCGGTCTTGCGCAGCAGATACCAGCTGCTCACCCCCATCACGAACAGGGAGGCGGCCACATATCCCGCCGCCACCGTGTGGACGAACTTGACCTGCGCCACCGGATTGAGCAATACGGCGGCGATATCCACCAGCTCCATCCGCTGGGTAAGCAGGTTAAACTCGGCCCCTACCGGGTTTTGCATCCAGCCGTTGCCGATGAGGATCCAGAGTGCCGATAGGTTGGAGCCGAGCGCCACCAACATGGTCACCAACAGGTGTTGACCGCGGGAGAGCTTGTCCCAGCCAAAGAAGAAAAGCCCCACCAGAGTGGATTCGAGGAAGAAGGCCATCAGCCCCTCAATGGCAAGCGGGGTACCGAAGATGTCCCCCACGTACTGGGAGTAGTAAGCCCAATTGGTACCAAACTGAAACTCCATGGTGATCCCCGTAGTGACCCCCATCACGAAGTTGATGCCAAACAGCTTGCCCCAGAAGCGGGTAATGTCCTGATAAATCGCCTTGCCGGTCATCACGTAGGCCGATTCGGCGATCACCAGGATCCAGGACAGTCCCAAGGTAAGGGGGACAAACAGAAAGTGGAACAGAGCGGTGGCGCCAAATTGCAGGCGCGACAGGCTGACCACGTCATCCGGATTGATCATGTATCACTCTCTTTTGTTGTATTTGTCTTGCGCGTTTAATGCGTAACAAGTACACCACGAGCCATGACACCTATAACAGATGCAGTTATAGTAAATAACACCTATAACAGTTGGATCAGTTCATGCCCCTTTACCAACAGTTGGCAGAACGTCTGAGCTGCGAGATCGATGACGGCATTTGGCAACCGGGGGAACGCATCCCCTCCATCCGCCAGAGCTGCAAAAACCACAATCTGAGCCCCATGACGGTGCTGCAGGCCTATCAGTTGCTGGAGAGTCAGGGGCGGATCCTCGCTCGCCCCCAGTCCGGCTACTACGTCAAGGCAGCCTCACCAAAGGTGGCGCACCATCCCCCTCGCCAGACCCACTACAGCGGTTCGGTGGACATCAACGATCTGGTATTCGAGGTGTTGCAGGCGAGCAAGTCGCGAGAGCTGGTGCCGCTGGGCATGTCGGTGGCAGATCCCACCCTCTTTCCCCACCCCCAACTCGGCCGGGCACTGGCCAGCTGCATGCGTCGGCTCGATCCCTTCAGCACGGTGGCAGACCTGCCCCCCGGCAACGAGGCGCTGCGTCGCGCCATCGCCCAGCGCTACGCCAGCGAGGGGCTGGCGGTCGATCCCGGGGAGATCATCATCACCACCGGCGCCATGGAGGCGCTCTCCCTCAGCCTGCAAGTGCTGACCGAACCAGGTGACTGGGTGGTGGTGGAGTCCCCTACCTTCTATGGCGCCCTGCAGACCATCGAGCGACTCAAGCTCAAGGCGGTGGAGATCCCGGTGATCCCGGGGGTGGGTATCGATCTGGCACAGCTGGAAGATGCCCTCATCTGCATGCCCGTCAAGGCGTGCTGGTTGATGGGCAATGTCCAGCACCCGCTCGGTCATACCATGCCCGACGAGCACAAGCAGGCGCTGATGACGCTGCTCAACGAACATGGAGTGCCGCTGGTGGAGGACGACGTCTATGCCGAGGTCTATTTCGGCCGCGAGCGGCCAAGGCCCATCAAGTATTGGGACAAGCGTGATGACAGCCTGCTGTGCAGCTCCTTTTCAAAATGCCTGGCACCCGGGTTTCGGGTCGGCTGGGTGGTGGCGGGTCGCCACGCCGAACGGGTGCAGCGGCTGCAACTGATGTCGACCCTCTCCACCAATGTGCCAAGCCAATTGGCGCTGGCCGAGATGCTGCGCCAGGGCGGGGTGGATGCCCACTTTCGCCGGTTGCGCCACACCCTGGCCCAGCGCCAGCAGCAGATGCGGGCCGCCCTGCTACGCCTGTTGCCGGGGGAAGTGAGCATCTCCTCCCCCGATGGCGGCTACTTTCTCTGGCTCGAGTTTGACCCGCGCCTCGACAGCCGCTCCCTGCACGCCCGGGCGCTGGCCAGCGGTTTCTCACTGGCGCCCGGCGCGCTCTTTTCCAGCAAGGGGCTGCACAACCACTGCCTGCGGCTCAACAGCTCCCATCCTTGGAGCGAGCAGTTGGAGGGGGCTCTCACCCGGCTGGCCGAGCTTATCCACCAGCAGCTGGACGCCATTCCTCCAAAAAACAACAAGGCCCCGTAACGAGGCCTTATCGACATTCCATGTACTAACCGGGGATCAGGCTGGGGCATCCAGCTGGGCCACCTGGCGCTCAATGCTGCCTTTGAGGTTGTCATCGAGCTTGAGGGCGCGCGCCAGCTCGTCGAGATAACCGCGCTCCATAAAGTGATCCACGTCGATGGCAAGCAGGGAGGCAAGATAGACCTCGGTCGCCAGCTCCATGTCGGTCACTTCCCGCGCCAGGGCATGGGGATCGAGCGGGCGGGCCAGTTCATCATCAATCCAGCGCGCCGCATCGCTCTGGCCCTGTTCGGTCAGATATTGCTGGATCTTCTGGCGCTCGTCGTTATCGATATGGCCATCGGCTCGGGCCGCCGCCACCATGGCCCGCACCAAGAGAGCTGCGCGGGCATCGAGAGCGTTGCCCTGCAAGGTGCCGATGGGCTGGGTCGGCTGCGCCGGGGCAGACTGCTGAGCCTGCCAGTCCTGATAGAGTTTGTAGGCCAGACCGCCGAGGGCCGCCGCCCCACCGACCGCCGCCACCTTGCCACCATATTTGCGCATCTTCTTGTTGCCAAGCAGCAGGGCCATGGCACCGGCCGCCAGGCCCCCTTGCGCCATCCCCTTCATCTGCGCCTTGCGGCTGTCGCCACCTTCGTTGAGCCAGCCCTTGCCAGCTCCCATCAATTGCTCCAGCATTTGTTTCATGGGACCTCCTCGTTGGATGGTGAACCATGCTGAACCTGCCCCACTGAACTCAAGGTGAATGGATGCCACTGCCCCGCCTGCTGTTACTGACTCTGCTGACCCTGATGGCGTTCGCCGCCAACTCGGTGCTCTGTCGGCTGGCCCTGTTTGAAGAGCGGATGGATCCCGCCCTCTTCACCCTGCTGCGCCTGACCAGCGGCGCCCTGGTACTGGTGTTGCTGTGCGGCGCGCGCAAAAAATCGCCTCGCCAGGGGGATTGGGGTGGTGCCCTGGCCCTTATCACCTATGGCGCTACCTTCTCGTTCTCCTACCTCACCCTGACCGCGGGCACCGGCGCCCTGTTGCTGTTTGCCGCCGTCCAGCTCAGCATGCTGGTACCGCCCCTGCTGCGCGGGGAGTCCCTGCCCCGGTGTCAGTGGCTCGGCCTGCTGCTCGCCATGGCGGGTCTGGTGGTCTTGTTGCTCCCCGGCCTCAGCGCGCCGGATCCGCTGGGGGCAGCCCTGATGATAGTGGCCGGCATCGCCTGGGCCGGTTATACCCTGCGGGCCTCGCGCTTTGCCGATCCGGTCGCTGCCAACGCCGGCCACTTTCTGCGCGCCAGCCTGCCGGCCGCCCTGCTCTATCTGTTGCTCGGACAGTTGCAGACCAGCCCCGTCGCCATCGGTTATGCCCTGGCCTCGGGGGCGCTGGCATCCGGCCTTGGTTATGCACTCTGGTATCTGGTGTTGCCCCATCTTGGCCGCACCCTGGCCGCCAGCGTCCAGCTGCTGGTGCCTCTGCTCGCCGCCCTGGCTGGGCTCATCTGGTTGGATGAGTCCTGGTCGCTGCGCTTGGTATTGTCGACCCTGGGCATCTTGGGGGGGATTGCCCTGGTGATTGCCGGACGCCCCCCTTCAGGAGAAAAATCATCATGAAGATGCTCGTATTGCTGCTCGGTTGTGCCCTCTCGCTCCCCCTGCTGGCCGCAGTGGAGGACAGGGATGCCAAACAGGCCAAACTGGACGCCGCCTGCCAGCAAGCCCAGCAGCAATTGATTGAACAGGGCAAGCAGCAGCGGATCGACGCCTGCATCAAGGAAGGCGGCAAGGCCGCCAAGTGTCAGCAGGAGTTCGCCAGCTTCGGCCAGCGCGAGGGCAACAAGCGCCCTGCCCTTGGCGACCTGCCCCCCTGCCAGCAGGCTGAAACCTACCGCAAGAGTTACCGGCAATGAACCCGGATCAAGGAGAGTACATGACCCCACCCCGCGAGCTGACCCTGCAATTTCTGGCCGAGCCTGCCGACGTGAATTTCGGCGGCAAGGTGCACGGCGGCATGGTGATGAAGTGGATCGATCAGGCGGGCTACGCCTGCGCCGCCGGCTGGTGCAGCGGCTATGCGGTCACCGTCTATGTGGGGGGGATCCGCTTTTTGCGCCCCATCCAGATAGGTCAGCTGGTGGAGGTACACGCCCGGGTGATCCACACAGGCACCACCAGCATGCACCTGGCGGTAGATGTCTACAGCCGCCACCCCACTGAGGCCCAGCGTCACAAGACCACCCACTGCATCATCATCTTCGTTGCCATGGACGAGCAAGGCAAACCGACCCCGGTACCCCAGTGGCAGCCGGTCTCGGCCGCCGATCTGCAGTTGCAGCTCTATGCCAAAAAATTGATGGCCCTGCGCGAGGAGATAGACAAGGAGATGCGCCAGCACCTCTAACCCCAGTCAGTCGGGACGGCGCCCCGTGTATAATGGCGCTTTCCCCTTACCGGAGCCCCCCATGTCACTGGAAAATGCCCCCCCCGAAGTCCAGCTCGCGGTGGATCTTATCGAACTGCTGGAGACCAACCGGATCGATCCGGCCCTGGCTCTCGCGGCGCTCGCCATCGTCCAGCAGGATTACCAGCGCAAGCTGGAAGAGGGACGGGATCACTGACCCCAGCCTCTTTCCCAAAGCAATACACCGGCCTGATGGCCGGTGTATATGCGAGTCGATGACAACAACGCGAGCAGACAAGGCGCCCTAGCGCCCCTTCTTCTGCCGCCCACCCTGACCGGCGCGCGGCTTGCCCGCGGCGGGTTTGCCTCCCTTGTTCGGGGCTCCTTTGCCGGCACCGCCTTTGCCTGCGGCAGCTTTCCCTGCACCTTTACCGCCACCGCCCTTGCCGACCGGGGTTTTCTTCTCGAATGCTTCCGGGCCCGGCACATTGGGGCGTCCACCAATTTCGTGGGCATCATCCCGGCGCGGTTTTTTGCCCTGTACAGGCTTGCCCCCCTGCCCCTGATTGCCAGCCCCCTTGTTGCCCTGCGGAGTTGCGTTCTGCTTGCCCTTGGCCGGTTTCACCTCGGAGAAGGAGTCCTCAATCAGCTTGAACAGCTCAATGAGCTCGTCACCGTCAAGGTCGCGCCACTCACCCACCGGCAGCCCCTTGAGGCTGACGTTCATGATGCGAATACGCTCAAGCTTGGTTACCTCGAAGCCGAAGTGCTCACACATGCGGCGGATCTGGCGGTTCAGCCCCTGCACCAGGGTGATGCGAAACACGAACGGCGCCTCTTTTTTCACCTTGCACTTCTTGGTGACGGTGCCGAGGATCGGCACCCCGGCCGCCATCCCTTTGATAAAGTCGTCGGTCACCGGTTTGTCGACGGTCACCAGATACTCTTTCTCGTGATCGTTGCCCGCCCGCAGGATCTTGTTGACCAGATCGCCGTGGTTGGTGAGAAAAATAAGGCCCTGGGAGTCCTTGTCGAGCCGGCCGATGGGAAAGATGCGGGTGCTGTGGTTGACGAAGTCGACGATGTTGTCCTTCTCACCCGCCTCCGTGGTGCTGACAATGCCCACCGGCTTGTTCAGCGCGATAAACACCAGGCTGTCGGCCTCGCGCGGCTCGATCACCTGACCGTTGACCTTGACCAGATCCCCGGCAAACACCTGATCCCCCACCCCGGCACGCTTGCCGTTGATAAAGACGTGGCCCTGCTCGATAAAGCGGTCGGCCTCGCGGCGCGAACAGATGCCGCTCTCGCTGATGTACTTGTTCAGGCGCATGGATTCATCGGCCAGCATGGGTCACCTGCCTGCGGGCAGAAGCCTCGCCTCGTTGAACTCTGGTATTGTTTGCCAGCGCAGGCTCGGCCAGCGGCATCAACCGCGTCACCGCGTCAAGTTTTTGCATAGTTTTCCATCTTAAAAAGGGCAAAGGCCAGCTTATCCGTCAAAAATGCCGACACAGTAGCATATTGCCAGCTTTAACACGCCGGATACTTGCTCGCGGCGCCCCCCTACCAGCCAAAATGCGCCAGGGGTCACGCCTCTCCCTCTCGTTACACTCGTTTATCGTTATTTGGTTGTTATGCACAGGCGCCGTCTCTGCGCCATACGGAGCTAATATTTTCTTGCTATTTATTAATCAAAAATGCATAAAAAGATTTTCATCAACACGAATTATCTTGTGCCCGTCGCCCTGACTCTCGGTAGTTTTCAACGATTGGCACAATAATCGGCGGCAAGCCCATCATTAAGTCGGATCTTTGTCTGCGTCCAAGTGACTTATAACCTCAAAAATTTGGATGCAGGGCATGTGCTTTTCTCTGGCAAGAGGCCAATTTCACCCTTCACTACAGGAGTTACAGATGAGTCATTCCCTATCCCGGGCGGACTTCCTGGCGCAGGTCGCCAGCCGCAATCCCCACCAGCCGGAATTTATCCAGGCCGTCAGCGAGGTGCTTGCCTCTATCTGGCCCTATGTCGAGCGCCATCCCCGCTACCTGCAACATGGCCTGCTGGAGCGACTGGTGGAGCCGGAGCGGCTGATCCAGTTTCGCATCAGCTGGGTGGACGATCAGGGCCAGGTACAGGTAAACCGCGGCTACCGCGTCCAGCACAGCTCCGCCATAGGTCCCTTCAAGGGGGGGATGCGCTTTCACCCCTCGGTGGATCTCTCTGTGCTCAAGTTCCTCGCCTTCGAGCAGACCTTCAAGAATGCCCTCACCACTCTGCCCATGGGCGGTGGCAAGGGGGGCAGCGATTTCGACCCCAAGGGCAAGAGCGAAGGAGAGGTGATGCGTTTTTGCCAGGCGTTGATGCTGGAGCTTCATCGCCATCTGGGGGCCAACACCGACGTGCCGGCCGGTGACATCGGCGTCGGCGGGCGCGAGGTGAGCTACATGACCGGCATGATGAAGAAGCTCACCAACAGCGCCGAGTGCGTCTTTACCGGCAAAGGGCTCTCCTTTGGCGGCAGTCTCATTCGCCCTGAGGCCACCGGCTACGGCCTGCTCTATTTCGCCCAGGCCATGCTGGCCCATCGCGGTCAGTCGCTGGCTGGCATGACAATGTCGGTGTCTGGCTCGGGCAACGTGGCCCAGTACGCCATCGAGAAGGCGATGGAGCTAGGGGCCCGCGTCATCACCGCCTCCGACTCCGGTGGTACCGTGTACGATCCCGACGGCTTCACCCCCGAGAAGCTGGCCCGGTTGATGGAACTCAAGAACGAGCAGCGCAAGCGCATCGCCGATTACGCCTATGAACTGGGGCTCGAGTATTACAGCGGCCGCACCCCCTGGCATATCGCCACCCAGGTCGCCCTGCCCTGCGCCACCCAGAACGAACTGCTGGAGGAAGATGCCCGCGAGCTTATCGCCCATGGGGTGCAACTGGTCGCCGAGGGCGCCAATATGCCGAGCAGCGCCGAGGCCATCGCGCTGTTTCACGAGGCCAAGGTGCTGTTTGCCCCGGGCAAGGCGGCCAATGCCGGCGGGGTGGCCACCTCGGGCCTTGAAATGAGCCAGAATGCCCAGCGCCTTGGCTGGAGCCGGGAAGAGGTGGATGCCCGCCTCCAGGGGATCATGACCAGCATCCACGCCACCTGCGTGCGTTACGGCCAGGATGAGGAGGGTCATGTGAACTACGAAAGCGGCGCCAATATCGCCGGTTTCGTCAAGGTGGCTGATGCCATGTTGGCGCAGGGGGTCTGCTAACTCCGCCCGTCCCATCTCGAGGGGGTGGCTTGAACGAGCGCCCTCTCCCGCCAATAATAACGGCAGCCCATGGCTGCCGTTATTGTCTCTCTGCTCCACTTCACCGTTACTTCACCCAAGCATGGCAGGCTGCGCACTCCCCCTTTCTCACCGCATGTCGCGAACAAGGAGCACCCCATGACAAGACTCGGCATTCTGCTCATTCTGGCAGGGCTCGGCTGTTTTCTGGCCTTTCATCAGATAGGCGCCACTCTGGATACTCAAGGAGTCCTCCATGAGCCGTTCGCCCTGATCCCTCTGGGCTATCTATTGCTCTTCGCAGGCGCTGTGTTAGCCCTGCTTGTTCCGCTGCACTCGGTACTGCGCAGACGCGCCGCCAAGGGAGAATGAGGCAAGGCGCCAAAAGGTCAGCGATAACGGCTTATTTCGATGAGGTTCCGATCCGGGTCGAGGAGATAGACCGACTCGATGGGTCCGCAGGCACCGCTCTTTATCACGGGCCCCTCCACGACCTCGACATCCAGGCTCGCAAGCCGGGCCAGCACCTGATCCAGAGGCCAGTGGGTAATGAGGCAGAGATCCCCCGAGCCTACCCGCGCCCGGTTGCGCGGCTCCTGCCCGAGCAGCTGCAAATTGATCTTCTGGTTGCCAAAGCGCAGGGCGCGGCGCCCCTCGCCAAAGGTAACGGCCTCCATATTGAGCACTGTGCTGTAAAACCCCACCGAGCGTTCGATATCGCTGACTGTCAGTACCAGATGGTCGATATGGCTGATCATGCATCCTCCCTGTGATTATCGCTGTCATGGCTATCAAGATGATGGCGGCTCCCGCGATATACCTACCCTACTCAACTGACGTAAACAGCGAGTAAGCAAAACGGCTCAAACGTGCGGCAAACAGCCTCTTTTTGAGAATATCGGTAGACAGCCTCACTGCACCTTGGCACACGCCTTGTCACGCTGGGCCTGCAGGGCTTCATCCTCGCTATCCATGGCCGCCAGAATGGCCTGATTGCAGGCCCGTTCTGCCAATTGGGCCGGGTTCTGTCTGGCCTCCCCTATCTCGGCGATCATGGGGCGGTAGCTGACCGCCGCCTGGCAATACATGGCGCGAAACCTGGGCTGCTGCAAACTGCTGTCGTCTTGGCGATTCAGATCGTCGCAGAGCCGGTGAAACAGCGCCGATGCCTTGACCGTACACTGGCTAAAGCGCCGAACATCCTGCTCGTAAGGTCGGCAAACACTCTGTGGCTGGATCCGCCACAGCTGAAAAGAGTAGGGCACCTGCTCCCCCTCATACTGCACCACCAGCGTCTTAAGCTCGGTGCCATAAATATCCGACACCTGCTGCTGCACCAGGTTGAGATAGGCCGAGAAAAGATAGGATACCGGATCCATCACCACCTCCTTGTGGTTGCTATTGCCGAGCTGTATTACGGAAAACCGTGAGCGATTTTCAAACGAGTAACAGACGACAGCAGCTTACTGATTTGGTTGGAAAAAATGATACTATTCTTGCCACCCTCATGTACAACGTTCAAGGCCAGTATGCGATGCAACAATGCGGTATTTATGAACAGCTCATTACTCAACTGCTGACATCTAGACTCGACCGCGAGCGCTTTTACGTAGGGGAACGCCAACTTGAGCCTGCTGAAGCGGCTGTCTGGTTATCGCGATTTCTGAGCAGGGTTTTGGAATATGCGGTGGGCTCGGTCACTGGAGAGGATCAGTTGCAACGGCAGATTGAGCTGGCTAACCAGTTATTGCTTTGGCTAAAGGATCGCACGCAAGACTCAGACTTTATTGGCGAGAACCTCATCGATAGTCAGGGAAAAATCCTGACAGCTCTGTACCAGTTGGATAACCCCATCTCCGCCAATCTGAAACAATATGCGGAGGATATTTTCCCCCTGACTGGTCTCACTCAAAGTGAACTGTTTTGTGGCAGCAATGCAGGTTTGTCGATGGAGTCGGAGATTAAACGGGAGATATTATCGGCAGATAGCATCTGCTGGCTGGTCTCATTTATCAAATGGGCAGGTATCCGTATTTTCCGTCATGAGTTAGAGGAGTTCACCCGCAGCGGCCGCCAATTAAAAGTGATTACAACCTCTTATATGGGGGCAACCGATGCCAAAGCGGTCGAATTTTTAGCCAGCCTGCCCAACACAGAAGTCAAACTCAGCTACAACACCCAGCGTGAGCGGTTGCATGCCAAGAGTTATCTCTTTTGCCGAAATACCGGCTTTCATACCGGCTATATAGGTTCATCGAACCTCTCTCATTCGGCCCTCACCAGTGGCTTGGAGTGGAACCTAAAAATCACCTCGCAAGAGATCCCTCATATTATCGAGAAATCCCTGAGTACCTTTGAAACCTATTGGGAGTCCGATGACTTTGAGCTGTTCGATGGCAAGCTCGAAAGCCATACAAAATTGCAGCATGCGCTGCAAGAGGCCCGTGGATATGGTGACAGAAATAGCCCCAACTATTTCTTTGATATCACGCCATTTCCCCATCAACAGGAGATCCTTGAGCAATTGGCGATGGAGCGTGCTTTACACCAGCGCTTCCGTAACTTGGTGGTGGCAGCCACCGGTACAGGGAAAACCCTGATCTCCGCCTTTGATTTTGCGCGTTTTCTGAAAACCAAACCTGACGCCAAGTTCCTGTTTGTCGCCCACAAAGAGGAGATCTTGCGCCAAGCATTGGCCTCGTACCGCGGAGTGCTCAAGCAATCCAATTTTGGCGAACTCTTGGTCGGTGGTGCCATGCCTACCCACTACCGTCAGCTATTTGCCTCGGTGCAATCTTTGAATAACCAGCGGGCTAATTTGCGTCTTAGCCCAAATTATTTCGATTACATCGTCATCGATGAGGTTCACCATATTGCAGCGGCCAGTTATCGTAGTTTGCTCGCCGCCTTTGAACCTCACATTTTGCTGGGATTAACCGCAACGCCAGAGCGCCATGATGGCGGTGATATTCTCGCTGACTTTTGTGGTGTGATCGCGGCAGAGATCCGCTTGCCAGAGGCCATCAATCGTCGCCATCTCTGTCCGTTCCAATATTTTGGTATCGATGATGATACTGACTTGCGCCAAGTTGCTTGGAAAAATGGCCGTTATGACATTAGTGAGCTCACCAATATCTATACTCACAATCAGCAGCGGGTACAGAAGATAGTCCAAAGCCTCAATGAGATCGTCACCGATATTACCAAGATCAAAGCGCTGGCATTTTGTGTGAGCCGTGAACATGCCGATTTTATGTGCAAGGCATTTTTATTGAAGGGCATCAAGGCTGACATCCTCACTAGCGATAATCGAGACGAGCGCCATAGCAAACAACAGGGTTTGCGTACTGGGGTTATCAATATTCTTTGCGTAGTAGACATCTTCAACGAAGGTGTCGATATCCCGGAAGTCGATACGTTGCTGTTTTTACGACCAACGGAAAGCCTCACCATCTTCTTGCAGCAATTAGGGCGGGGCCTGCGGCTGGCGAGCGATAAAGAGTGCTGTACCGTGTTGGATTTTGTTGGCAATGCTCGCGCGGAGTATGACTTTGCCCAGAAATTCCGGGCTCTGGTGGGTAAAACCAATAAGGCGATCAGCCACGAAATCAAACAGGGCTTCCCTCACGCCCCATTGGGTTGCCGCATAGAGCTCTCAAAACAGACCCAAGAGTTAATTCTTAGCAATATCAAGAAGGCGACCCTCAATACCTCGCGCCTCATGGGCTTGATCCGCCGTTTCTCACAGGATTGTGATTTACCGCTGACACTGGCGAACTTTTTGAAGTTTTACCCTCATATCAGCCTTGAGGAGATCTACAAGCGCGGCAATTGGAGTACCTTGGTCAAACAGGCCCGCAACCATACCATTTCTGAAATGAGCGATGAGAAGCTATCCACCCTCTACACCCGGGCTATCAGAACCCGGCTATTGGGCTGCGATGCGCTTAATTACTTGAACTTCTTACAAACCTTGGTGGAAAGCGCCTTTACCTTAACGGCCGAGCATGATGAACGGATGGCCTTGATGTGCCACTACGACTTCTGGCAACAGAGTGGCCCCAACGCAGGCTTTAGCTCCTTGGCGCACAGCCTGAAACAACTCAATCAACCAGAGTTAAGGGCCGAGCTGGCAGATCTGCTGCCCATGCTGATCAACCGGGTGCAACATGAGCAACGGGCCATGCCTCACCTTCCCGGCAATCCACTGCAACTGCATGCCCGTTATGCCAGAGAGCAGGTGCTGGTTGGCTTTGGCGCAACCACCTTCGGGCAACAACCCACGGCTCGAGAAGGGGTCTATGTCATCGCGGAGCAAAATATCGAGTTGCTGTTTGTGACTCTGAATAAAACTGAGCAGCACTTCTCCCCCACCACCCGTTATCACGACTACGCCATCAACGAGTCGCTGTTTCATTGGCAGAGCCAAAACAGCGCTCGCCCTGAGCGGGGTAAGGGTCTGAGTTACATACACCACAGAGCAGAAGGTAAGCGCTTGTTTCTGTTCGTCCGCGAGCAGAGCAAAGATGAATTTGGCCGCACCCTTGGCTTCGTGAACTTTGGCGAGGTGGAGTACGTATCTCATAGCGGCAGCCAACCGATGAACATCAAATGGCGCCTAATGACCCCAATGCCGCCATTTATGTGGAAAGAAGCCGCCAAACTGGCGGTTGGTTAGTGAACATCTTCGTCCTGAAGGAATATGGAGCAAAACCTGCCGCCATCTTGAGCAAAACCGCGGGCAAATTATCCGGTTGCATAATAACCCTGTCCCCTTGCGGTTGTTTAACGTGCCCTAAAATCAGATAATACCGCCCGCCTTCAAACCGGATAACCCGACATTCGATGACTGAGTACCTGCTTTTATTGATCGGCACCGTGCTGGTTAACAACTTCGTGCTGGTGAAATTCCTCGGCCTGTGCCCCTTCATGGGGGTCTCCGGCAAGCTGGAAACCGCCATCGGCATGGGGTTGGCCACCACCTTCGTGATGACCCTCGCCAGTGCCAGCTCCTATCTGGTGGAGCACTATATCCTGCTGCCGCTGGATATCGTTTACTTGCGCACCCTCGCCTTTATCCTGGTGATCGCCGTGGTGGTGCAATTTACCGAGATGGTGGTACGCAAGAGCAGCCCCACCCTCTATCGCCTGCTGGGGATCTTCCTGCCCCTCATCACCACCAACTGCGCCGTACTCGGGGTGGCGCTGCTGAGCATCAATGAGCGTCACAATTTTATCCAGAGCGTGATTTACGGCTTTGGCGCCGCGCTTGGCTTCTCGCTGGTGCTGATCCTGTTTGCCGCCATGCGCGAGCGACTGGTGGCCGCCGATGTGCCCGCCCCCTTTCGCGGGGTTTCGATTGCCATGATCACTGCCGGCCTGATGTCGCTGGCCTTTATGGGCTTTACCGGCCTAATCAAGATATAACCATGATCCATATTCTCTTTGCCATTCTGGTGCTCACCCTGCTGGCGCTGGCGTTCGGGATTATCCTGGGCTTTGCCGCCGTCAAGTTTCATGTGGAGGAGGATCCCGTCGTCGATCAGCTCGACGCCCTGCTTCCCCAGACCCAGTGCGGCCAGTGCGGCTACCCGGGCTGCAAACCCTACGCCGAGGCGGTTGCAGGTGGCGACGCCATCAACAAGTGCGTGCCCGGTGGTGACGCCACCATGCGCAAGATTGCCGATCTGATGGGGGTCGAACCCCAGCCGCTCGGCGGGGGGGACGAGGCCGCCGTGCCGGTCAAGAAGGTCGCCTTTATCCACGAAGATCAGTGCATCGGTTGCACCAAGTGCATCCAGGCCTGCCCGGTAGACGCCATCGTCGGCGCCACCAAGGCGATGCACACCGTGATCGCCAGCGAATGTACCGGCTGCGATCTCTGTGTCGACCCCTGCCCCACCGATTGCATCGAGATGATCCCGGTGCCGACCACGGTCGATAACTGGAAGTGGGATCTCAACAACGTCATCATCCCGGTCAAGGTAGTGGAGTAACCATGCAGTCCTTACTCGAACATATCAAAGCCGGCACCTTGTGGGATTTTCACGGCGGCATTCATCCGGCCGACAACAAACGTCAATCGAGCCAGACCCCGGTAGTAGACGCAGGTCTGCCGCCACAACTCATCATTCCGGTACGCCAGCACGCAGGCCTGGCCGGCGATCTGCTGGTGCAGGTGGGTGATCGGGTCAAGAAGGGCCAGCCCCTGACCCGTTACGCCAAGGGGCGAATCGTGCCGGTCCATGCCCCCACCTCGGGCACCGTTACCGAGATTGGCAACCACACGGTTGCCCATCCCTCCGGTCTCGACGATCTTTGCATCACCCTCACCCCGGATGGCGAGGATACCTGGGGCGAGCGCAATGGCAAACCCGACTACTGGAATCTGGAACGGGGCGAGCTGCTCGAGCGCATCCAGCAGGCGGGCATCGCAGGCCTTGGGGGCGCCGTCTTCCCCACCCACAGCAAGCTTGATGGCCGTGGCCAGCTCACCGAGATCCTGATCGTCAACGGGCTGGAGTGCGAGCCCTACATTACCACCGACGATCGGCTGATGCAGCAATACGCCGACGAAATCATGGATGGCATCCGGGTACTCAAGCACCTGCTCAAACCCAAGCTCACCCTGATCGGGGTGGAAGACAACAAGCCGGAAGCCATCGACCAGCTGACCCGCCACGCCACCGACGAGGACGTGCTGGTCAAGACGGTGCCCACCAAGTACCCCTCGGGCGGTGCCAAGCAGACCATTGAGCTGCTCACCGGTCGTCAGGTGCCCAAGGGGGGCCGGGCGGTCGATATTGGCATCATGGTGCTCAACGTCGCCACCGTGTTTGCCATCAAGCGCGCCATCATCGACGGCGAGCCGCTGATCGAGCGGATCGTCACCCTCACCGGCGACAGCTTCAAACAGCCCGGCAACGCCTGGGTGCGCCTGGGCACGCCGGTGCGCTGGCTGCTGCAACGCTTTGAGTTGCAGCCCGAGGCGGATCAGCGAGTCATCATGGGGGGCCCCATGATGGGCTTTACCCTGCCCCACGCCATGGTGCCCGTGGTCAAGGCGACCAACTGCCTGCTGGCCCCAACCCGTGCCGAACTGCCCTTCCCCGGTCCGGAACAGGCCTGCATCCGTTGCAGCGCCTGTGCCGATGCTTGTCCGGCCACCCTGCTGCCCCAAGAGCTCTACTGGTACAGCCGGGCCAGGGAATACGACAAGGCAGAAGGGCTCAACCTGTTCGACTGCATCGAATGTGGCGCCTGCGCCTGGGTCTGCCCGAGCGAGATCCCGCTGGTGCAGTACTACAAGATTGCCAAGGATGACATTCGCGAAGCCCGTGCCGAAGCCGAGAAGGCCGAGCGTGCCAAGCAACGCTTCGAGGCCAAGCAGGCCCGTTTCGAGCGGGAAAAAGCGGCCCGCGAGGCTCGCCACGCCGAAGCCGCCGCCCAGCGCCGTCAGGCCATGACGGCCGCCGGGGGTGAAGACCCGGTGGCTGCGGCCCTTGCCCGCATCAAGGCCAAGCAGGAGGCCCCTGTCACGGCCGTTGCCGCCACCGCACAAGGCTTGCCCGACAACAGCGCGGTGATCGCCGCCCGCGAGGCTCGCAAACGGGAGGCAGAAGCGCGCCGCGCAGCCAAGGCGGCCGAAGCGTCGGTTGCCGCAGCGAGTGACACCACAGCCACGGCCGAGGCGGATCCGAAAAAAGCGGCCATCGCCGCTGCACTGGCGCGGGCCAAGGCCAGGAAAGCCGCCCAGAGCGGTGATGCCGAGGCAGCACAGACCGCTACATCAGATGCACCAGTGAGCTCCGCGGCCGATAGCGATCCGAAAAAAGCCGCCATCGCGGCAGCCATTGCCCGTGCCAAGGCCAAGAAAGCCCAGGCAGGCGATAAGGCTGATGCCACCGAGCCAACCGTTGACAACAAAGTGGCTCAGGCTGAACCGGCAAGCCCCGAGGTCGATCCCAAAAAGGCAGCCATTGCCGCTGCCATCGCTCGCGCCAAGGCCAAAAAGCTGGCTCAAAGCGGTGAAGACAATCAGGTAAAGGCTGCACCGGCCCCAGAAGCAAGCGAGGCCCCAGCCGAACCGGCAAGCCCCGAGGTCGACCCCAAAAAGGCAGCCATTGCCGCCGCCATTGCTCGTGCCAAGGCCAAAAAGCTGGCCCAAAGTGGTGAAGGCAATAAGCTAGAGGCTGCTCCAGCCTCTGAGGCAAGCGACGCCCCAGCCGAACCGGCCTGCACCGAGGTTGACCCCAAAAAGGCCGCCATTGCCGTGGCCATCGCTCGCGCCAAGGCAAAAAAGCTGGCGCAGCAGCAGGGAGAAACGGATCAATCTGAGGCTACTCCAGCCTCTGAGGCAAACGGGGCCCCGACAGAGCCGGCCAGCACCGAGGTCGATCCCAAGAAGGCAGCCATTGCCGCCGCCATCGCTCGGGCCAAGGCCAAGAAGCTGGCCCAAAGCGGCGAAGGCAATCAGGTAGAGGCAGCACCAGCCCCTGAAGCAAGCGAGACCCCAGCCGAGCCGGCCAGCACCGAGGTCGATCCCAAGAAAGCCGCTATTGCCGCCGCCATCGCTCGTGCCAAAGCCAAGAAGCTGGCGGCACAAGCCGCGGCCAATACCGGTGCAAATGCCAATGAAACGTCGCCGAGCGAAGGCTCATCGCCACACTGATCGTTACAACAGAGGTAACCGACTTCTCCATGTTCAATATCGCGACTGCGCCGTTTGCCCATAACCGCAAACAGACCCGAACCCTGATGCTGCTGGTGATCCTCGCCTGCGTGCCGGGTTTTCTGGCCCAGACCTGGTTCTTCGGCTGGGGCACCCTTATCCAGATCCTGCTGGCGCTGGTGACCGCGCTGGGCTGCGAGGCGCTGGTGCTCAAGCTGCGTGGCCGGGCCATCAAGCCCGCCCTGCTGGATGGCAGCGCGGCGCTGACCGCCGTGCTGATCGGCCTCTCCCTGCCGCCACTGCTACCTTGGTGGATGCTGGTGGTGGGCACGGCGTTTGCCGTCATCATCGCCAAGCACCTCTATGGTGGCCTTGGTCAGAACCTGTTCAACCCGGCCATGGTGGCCTATGTGCTGCTGCTGGTCTCCTTCCCGGTGCAGATGACCAGCTGGTTGCCGCCAGAGAGCGTGCGGGCCTATGACTTGGGGCTTGGCGACGCCCTGTCGGTGATTTTCACCGGTTTTAGCCTCGACGGCTACAGCATGGCCCAGCTCAAGCAGGGGGTGGACGGCCTCACCATGGCCACCCCGCTCGATACCCTGAAGACGGGCCTGACCCAGGGGCTGACCACCAGCGAGATCCTGAGCGGCCCGCTGTTTGAAGGCTGGGGCGGTATCGGCTGGAGCTGGGTGAACCTGGGCTACCTGCTGGGAGGCCTGTTCCTGCTGCAGCAGAAGGTGATCAACTGGCGCATTCCGGTGGCTGTGCTCGGCGCCCTGCTGGTCTCTGCCACCCTCGGCTATCTGCTGAGCCCGGATGCCACCGGCACCCCCATCTTCCATCTGTTCAGCGGCGCCACCATGCTGGGGGCCTTCTTTATCGCCACCGACCCGGTGACGGCCAGCACCACGCCCCGTGGCCGCTTGGCTTACGGGGTGCTTATCGGCGTGCTGGTCTATATTATTCGCCGCTTTGGCGGCTACCCGGATGCCTTTGCCTTTGCCGTGCTGCTGGCCAACCTCTGCGTCCCGCTGATCGATAGCCTGACTCGCCCGAAAGTGTATGGAGCCCGTCGCAAATGATCTCTCTTCGTCCTCTTGTCACCGCCGCCGGAGCCCTGTCATGTTAAAAAGCATGGGAAAAAACGGCCTGATCCTGGCCCTGTTCGCGCTGGGTTGCACCGCACTGGTGGTGCTGACCCACGAATTGACCAAAGAGAAAGTGGCCCAGCAGCAGCAGCGGGAAAAGTTGCAAACCCTCTCGGCCCTGCTGCCGGAGGGAAGTTATGACAACGATCTGGTGGCCAGTTGCAAGCTGGTGACCAGCCGCAAATACCTGGGCAGCGATCAGCCCCAGGCCCTCTACACCGCCACCAAGGGGGGCGTCGCCACCGGCTATGCACTGGAGACCATAGCGCCGGACGGTTACAGTGGAGCCATCCGCCTGATTGTCGGCATCGATGCCAAAGGCACGATCAGCGCGGTGCGGGTACTCGAGCACAAGGAGACCCCTGGCCTTGGCGACAAGATTGAGCTGAAAAAATCGGGCTGGATCAACAGCTTCGCCGGCAAGTTCCTGAGTGCGGACAACGAGGCCAGCTGGGCGGTGACCAAGGATGGCGGCGAGTTCGACGCCTTCACCGGCGCCACCATCACGCCGCGCGCCGTGGTCAAGGCAGTGAAGAACCTGCTGACACTGCAGCAAAAGCATCCCGAATGGCTAAGCAACGCCCCGGCCTGTCCGGCGGCCCAATAACCGGAGTCGATCCCGTCATGACACAGATGGAACAGATTGAAACGGGCACAGTCCCGACAGCCGAGCCGGACAACCGCAAACGCGAATTCAAGGAGCTGATGGTACAGGGGCTGTGGAAGAACAACCCCTCCCTGGTGCAGGTGCTGGGCTTGTGCCCGACACTCGCCGTCTCCTCCACCTTCACCAACGCCCTGGGGCTGGGTCTGGCCACCATGGCGGTATTGATCGGCTCAAACCTCGCCGTCTCCCTGGTACGCAACTGGGTGCCGAAAGATATCCGCATCCCGGTCTACGTGATGATCATCGCCTCCCTGGTGACCAGCGTGCAGCTGCTGATGAACGCCTACACCTATGGGCTCTATCAGGCGCTCGGCATCTTCATCGCGCTCATCGTCACCAACTGCGTCATCATAGGTCGGGCCGAGGCCTATGCCTCCAAGAACCCGCCGCTGCTGGCCGTCATCGACGGCTTCATGATGGGGCTGGGCTTTACCCTGGTGCTGCTGCTGCTGGGGGCGATGCGTGAGATCATCGGCATGGGCACCCTGTTTGACGGTGCCGAGCTGCTGCTCGGCGACTGGGCCAAATCCCTGCGAATCGAGCTGTTCCACGCCGATGCCAGCCTGCTGCTGGCCATTTTGCCACCGGGCGGCTTCATCGGTCTGGGGCTGCTTATCGCCGCCAAGAATGCCATCAACGACTGGCGCCACGAAAAGCAGTCGGCCACCATAGCCCACTGCAGCGTGCCCCCCGCCAGAGCGCGGGCAACCCAGCTCTGAGACAAGAGGGAGCCATGAACAACCAGAAACGCCGCCAGATCCTGGAGCGGCTGCGGGAGCACAATCCCCACCCCACGACCGAGCTCAACTTCAACTCGCCGTTCGAGCTCCTGATCGCCGTGCTGCTCTCGGCCCAGGCGACCGATGTGAGCGTCAACAAGGCGACCGACAAGCTCTATGCCGTGGCCAATACCCCGGCGGCCATGCTGGCCCTCGGGGTGGACGGGGTGAAGGAGTACATCAAGACTATAGGCCTCTTTAACACCAAGGCCGAAAACGTCATCAAGACCTGCACCATACTGCTCGATCGCCACGGCGGCGAGGTGCCGAAAAATCGCGAGGCGCTGGAGGCCCTGCCAGGGGTGGGTCGCAAGACTGCCAATGTGGTGCTCAATACCGCCTTTGGCTGGCCCACCATCGCCGTCGACACCCATATCTTTCGCGTGTCGAACCGCACCGGTTTTGCGGTGGGCAAAAACGTGGATCAGGTGGAGGAGAAGCTGCTCAAGGTGGTCCCTGCCGAGTTCAAGCTGGACGTGCACCATTGGCTGATCCTGCACGGACGCTACACCTGTCTGGCTCGCAAACCGCGCTGCGGCTCCTGTATCATCGAAGACTTGTGCGAGTACAAAGAAAAGGTCTACCCGGAGAGCTGAGCCCGGTGACCTGAACAAGGTGGTTTGAACCGCAGGGCCCCTGCGCTCTTAAGCCATACCGGCGGCCTCGCTCGCGAACATCTGCGGCAGCGGCTTCTCGCGTATCGAAGCGCTGTGTGAATACAAAGAGAAAACTACCCGGAGAACTGAGCAATGAGAATTCTGCATACCATGTTGCGTGTGGGCGATCTGCAACGCTCCATCGACTTCTACACCCGCGTGCTTGGCATGAAGCTGCTGCGCCAGAGCGAGAACAGCGAGTACAAGTACACCCTGGCCTTTGTCGGTTACGGTGACGAGAAGGATGAAGCCGTCATCGAGCTCACCTACAACTGGGGGGTGAGCGAGTATGAACTGGGCACTGCCTATGGCCACATCGCCCTGGAAGCGGACGACATCTATGCCACTTGTGACGCCCTGCGCGCCGCCGGCGCCAAGATCACCCGCGAGCCGGGCCCTGTCAAGGGCGGCACCACCGTCATCGCCTTCGTCGAAGATCCGGACGGTTACAAGATTGAGTTGATCGCCAAGAAAGATGCCGGCATGGGCCTGGGCGATAGCCACTGATCCCCTGACCGCAGAAGATAAAAAAAGAGCGCTCTGGCGCTCTTTTTTATGTCTGTGGCAGTGCTCAAATCTCGCCGTTGCGGCCCATGCTGATCACCACCCGCCGGTTCTTGGCGCGGCCCTGCTCGGTTTCGTTGGAGGCGACGTGCTGCTTCTCGCCGTGCCCCTCTACCGAGATCTTGCCGGGATCCAGCCCCAGATCGACAAACACCTTCTTGATGGCGTCGGCCCGCTTCTCCGAGAGCTTCTGGTTCGGCCAGCGACCGCCGTAGCTGTCGCTGTAGGCGTCGATCACCACCACGTCGATGCTCTTGTCCGCCTTGATGAACTCGCTGATCATCGCCAACCGCCGCTTGGAGGAGATGGAGAGCTGATCGCTGTTCTTGTCGTAAGTGAGCACGCTAAAGGCGATGTCGTTGAAGCTGTAGGGCAGCAAGCCGCTCAGGCAGTCGAGGAATGCCTGGTACTTGACCCGGAAGTTGACTGAAGAGAGGGAGACCCGTACCGCCCGGTTCTGACGATACCAGTCCCGATATTGAAAGGTCGGCATGCGCCCCCCTTCCAACTCGTCCAGCATGGTCCAGGCGGTCTGCCCGTCGACCAGGCCATCGAACTGCTTGAAGAAACGCAGCTGGCTCACTTCCCGCCCGGCGATGCCGGGGCGCCACATGGGCGGCATGATGCCGAGACTCACCGTCTGGGTCTGGGCTTGGGGACGCTTTCCTTTTAGCTCGAAATCGAGGTTGATCTTGCGGCCGGCACGGCTAACGAAGGCCCCCGTGCCCCAGTTGGGAATGGGATGTTCGAGACGGCATTCGATCTGGCTGTCGGAGGTCAAACGCCAGACGGATTGATCCAGGCCGGCACCGAATTCGGTGACCCCCGCCTGCAACTGCATACTCACTGATATGCTGACCAACCCTAACACCCAAGCGTTCAATTGCCTGCCCTCCACGCGATCTCTTTTCAGATATCGGCAAGGGCAGGCCAAGCTTTAGGTATTAATGGCTCAGTGGGAAGCGGGGGGCTCCATCAGCCGGAAACAGGCGATACGCCCCGCCAGCTCGCGGGCCAACTGATCCAGCTCTGTGCTGTTTTTTTGCAGAGTAACGGAGTGCTGGCGGTGCGCCTCGTACACCTCGCGAATGGTCAGCATGTTGTTCTGGATATCGTCGGTGACGTAGCGCTGCTCCTCGGTGGCAGTGGCCACCTGGGCGGTCATCTCGCTTACCTTGCGCACCTCGTCCACTATATCGGTCAGCTCGCTGCCAGCCCGTTTCGCCTCGGTGACGCTGAGCGCCGCCTGTTCGCTGCCCGACTGCATGGCCACTACCGCCTGACTGGCACCAGAACGCAGGCGGGAGAGCATCTGTTCGATATCATCGGCCGCCTGTTGGGTACGGTTGGCCAGGGTGCGCACCTCGTCGGCCACCACTGCAAAGCCCCGCCCGGACTCCCCGGCCCGCGCTGCCTCGATGGCCGCATTGAGAGCCAGCAAATTGGTGCGATCGGAGATCTGCTTGATAAGGCTCAGGGCCTCCACTGCCGACTCGGTATCCTGATGCAGGTTGTTGACCAGCTGGCGGGTCTGGGTGAGGGTATCGGCCACCTGGGCGATGGCGGCGATGGTCTGATCCACCTCCTTGTCCCCCTGGCGGGCACGGCCGATGGCCTGCTGGGTTGCCTGGGAGGTCTGGGTGGCATTGCGGGCGATCTCGGCCACGGTGGACGCCATCTCGGTGGCGGCGGTTGCCACCAGATCTACCTGCCCCACCCCGCGCTCGACCCCCTCGTTGACTTCGGCGATCACCTCGTTGGAGGCAAAAGCACTGCGCGTCAGCACATCGCAGGAGCGGCGCACTTCGCACAGCAAGCCTTCGAGGTGTTGCAGGAACTGGTTCAGATCCCGGGAAAGCGCCCCCAGCTCGTCGCCGGACTGCCAGTTCACCCGCACCGTCAGATCATTCTCATTGACCAGACGGGAGAAGGTGCGGTGCAGGGCGACAAAGCCCAGATGCAGATCCCGCAGTACCTTCCAGCTGATGAGACAGGTCAACAGCAAACAGACCAGCACCGCCAGGGTACCCCACCAGAAGTTGTGCTGGCTGCTGATCTGCATCTGCGCTACCCGCTCAAAGAGCTGCTGGTAGAGCTGATCTTCACCCTGTTTGAGCAGATCGATCTTCTTGGTACTGACCGCAAACCACTGTTCGGGATCAACGCCAAAGCTCCCTTGCGCCATCTTGTCGAGGGCAACCTGCTCCAGCTTGCTGACCTCCCCCATCACGGGAGACTGAAGCAGGGTATCAAGCAGCCCTATCTGTTCATCCGTGGCAACCGCCCGAAAACGCTCGAGATAGCTCTGCTGGGAAGCGAGCAGCGACATGAACTGCTGCAGGGTGGCGGGCGTGAAGCTGTCTTTGGCAAACACGTTGCTCAGGGTTGCCCGCTCCATCCCCATGCGCTCCTTGTTTTGCAGGAAGGCGGCATAGGCGTTGGTCTGCAGGGCGATGCCTGCATCCCGGCTGCGCAGGCTGATCTCGTCAACCACCCCCAGCAGGGAAGCGATCAACTGGCTATAGAAGGCCACCTGACGAGGCGCTTCTATGGTCAGCTGACTGACCTGATCGCGGATCCCGGCCAGCTGGGCCAGCCCCTGATCCGCCTGCTCATGGGCGATCCCCTGATCCTCGGCCCGAAATCTGGCGATGGCCTCATCCACCGCCGCCCGCTGTTGTGGCAGGGCATCGGCAAACTT
>NZ_CDCG01000040.1:93286-168324 GCF_000819845.1 Aeromonas enteropelogenes | reverse complement strand
TCGGCAAACTTGCTGCCAGCCGAGCCGATAAACCCTGCCGACATGCCCCGCTCTTTTTGCAGCTCATGAACCAGCTGGGCACTGCTCTTGACGAGCACCAGCATCTGCTGGGCCTGCTCCATCTCCTGCGACACCCGATAACGGTCGTACACGTAGTGGCCAGCGAAAAACACCAGCGCCAATAATGGCAGGCAAATTGCCAGCAACATCTTGCCAGCCAGTCCCAGTCTGTTCATCACGCGCTCCTGTTTTCTCTATCAATTGATTGATTATATTCACTTCTCTCTCTTTTTCCGGCACCCACCCAACTATTTTCCACTCCCTTGACCTGGGTCAGGATAAGGGCTCTTGCCGCCACGGACGCGATGACCAGGCGCTTCTTGAATGCTGATTCGAGAGGATAAAACAGCTTCATTCGATAACTATCAAAATATTGGCAAGCTCGCCACTGGTGACATTGGCCACAAGCCCGTTACAGTAAGGCAAAAGACAGGATGTCTCGGATCGGAACCTCATCATGCATATTTCCCCTCTCTGGCTGCTGCCGCTTTTACTGGCGCTTCCCGCCCTATCCGCCAATGCAGGCCAGCTGGATCCCGCTCGGGCGCAGGAGCGCGCCAATGCGGTGATCGCCCTGATGACCTACACGGTCGTGCCGGATATCACCGCCAGCGATCTCAATATCGGCAGCGGCACCAACCAGTCGGCAGCCCTCGCCATGACCCAGTTTGGCGGTGGCTCAACCATGAGCGACCAGATCCCCGTCTATCTGGAGGGGGCAATAGGATTCAGTCGTTACGATCCCCAGTTCGTCATGAGCAATGGCACCGAGAGCCGCACCATTCCGACCCGCTGGAACAGCCTGACCGCCTCGGGGGGCGTCGGCTGGGATTTTTCCCTGCACCGGGATGAACAAGGGGGACACTGGGTACTTCGCCCCATCGCCAACATCTCCCTTGGCGTGGTGGCCAGCGATCTGCGGATCGGCAGCTGGCTGTTGGAGCGTACCCGGGGCTATTCACTGGACTTTCTCGATGGCGGCCAGCTCAACGTCTATGGCCTGGGGGGCTCCATGATGCTCGATTACGAGCTCTTCTCCCCCGCCCAGGATATCGATGCCGAGCTGCGCTACTCCTACCAGCACCTACAAAGCTTTGGCGGCACCTCCCACAGCGTGCGTGGGTCTGCCGAGGCGGAAAACCTCGGGCTCTATCTGCGCCGCCGCGCCCCCCTGCTGGACTGGACTCTGCTAGATCGCCCCCTGCGCTATGTACTGGAAGGGGCCCGCACTGAATATCTCGGGGATCAGCGCGGCCAGCTCGGCTTCAACTCCCTCAACTCGCTGGGGCTGGGGCTGGAGCTCGACAGCAGCAAGTACGATATCTTCGTCACCCGCACCCGGTTGGTGGCCAGATACATGTTCAGCCGCCATACCAGCGGTTATTCCGTCGGGCTGGCCATGAGTTTCTAACCAGCTGTAAACGGCCATTAAGCATGAGTGAGAGAGCTTTCATTCAACCGCTAATCTCCCTCAGGTTCACATTTTTCTTGCCTCAAATGACTGGCAATGATGCTTGAACAAACCTGTCTTTTCATTCAGGTAGAAGGTCAATGCCCCACTAAGCGCCTTTATGCGCGCCACAACAAGATTCAATTTGCACCATCCTGAATGCTATCCTGACCTGCCTAATTCTTTTGGAACCATCTCATGCTCATCGCAACACTGCTGGCTTCTGCGCTCGGCTCTTTTACTGAAGGGATCTCTTTTCAACACAAGAACTGGGAACTGGCCTGCGACAACACACGGACATGCCGATCCGCAGGTTACAGCGCAGGATCTGGTGGAATATCAGTTCTGCTCACACGAGAGGCAGGAGCCAAGGGGATACTCAATGCCGAGCTGGCCATCACTGAAGTTGATGAACAAACCCCATCGGCCCCCAGTGATGGTTTGATAACACTGCGCATCAATGACGAAATACTCGGCACCGTAAAAGAGCGGACTCCATTTAGCCAGCATCAAACGGCAGCGCTAGTCCGAGCAATCAAAGGGACTGGCAAGGTGGTATTTGAATGGAACAAACATCAGGAACCGCTATCCGGTGCCGGTGCCTATGCCATTTTTCTCAAAATGGATGAGTTTCAAGGCCGTCTGAATACCAGTACAGCCCTGACCAAACAGGGCTCGCTACCCATCACATCCATTCCTCCTGCCTTGTCGGCCCCCGTGATCCACGCCGGTGCCGTTGCCGCAGACAATCTCTCTCGTCCGCTCACCAAGCCGGAGTTGCAGAGCATAGGCAAGTGGCTAAAACAGCAAGTCGATCAAGATACCTGTCCCATGGCCTATGAAAAATCGGAAGGTGGCAGGCTCTATCCCCTGACCCAAGAACGAGCCTTGATCCAGCTCCCCTGCTGGCTCGCCGCTTACAACGACGGATCAGCATTCGTTCTGATTGACGCAGAGCTTGACACCGACAGTGCGACCCTCATCAGTACTGATGCCAATGGTTATGGAATGGGTGAACTGAGTGCCTCACACAAGGGAAGAGGGATAGGAGATTGTTTTTCTTTCGAAAGCTGGATATGGGATGGCAAAACCTTCGTGCAGAGCGAGAAAAGCACCACCGGAAGCTGCCGCATGATTGCACTGGGGGGCACCTGGCACCTACCGACACTGACCAGCAAGGTGGTCAAAGCACAGTAAACATAAGGCAGCCGCTGGGCCGCCCTTGTTGCTTTTGAATATCAGCGGATCGTCGCCATCTTTCTGACGCAGGCTTGCTCCCTGTCATCCACCCGCTTGGCGAACCAGGCGGTGGTGAGGTTGCGGGTGATCTTGGGGCTCTTTAGCTGGATGCCCGGCAGGATGGCGCGGGGCAGCCGTTTACCCGCCTGCTTGTCGGCCAGAGTGAAGACCCTGTGGTAGAGATCGCTCTTGGCAAAGTCGCTGCTATCCCCCAGACGCAAGCTCTGGCTGATGGCCTTTTTGCTCATATTGACCCGGCTGGCGAGGCTGTAGACCGCCAGTTCGGTGTTGCCGGGCTTGTCGGAGTTGTAGCGAACAAGATCCCCGTCAAGGGCCAGGCTCTTGCCACTCAGGCGGCTGACCGCGGCCTGGAAGGCCGCGTTGCGGCTTGCGTACCAGCCCGCATTGAAATCGGCGAAGCGATAGAGGGTGTCGGGGTAGTCGGCAGGGTAGCCGAAGATGTGCTTGGTGCCGAACCAGATGCCGCCGCGACGGGTAAAGACTTCGTGGCGGATGCTGTCCTTGACGGGATAGGGGTAGCCACGGGCGTTGGCCTCGGCAAAGGCGATGCTCACCTGCATGGGGCCGCCGGTGCGCACCGGGTTGAGGTTGCCAAAGAGCGTCTTGCCCATAGGCAGCATGCCGATCATATCCTCGAAGATTTCGCTCATCTCCCGCTCGGTGCGCACCCGATCGATGCGCTCGGCATAGGTCTTGCCGGTAGGAGAGTTGATCGAAAGGGCCGTGCGCACCACAAACTCCGGGATCAGCAGCCTGCCGGCCCGGGCGTTGATCTCCTTCCAGGCGATCTTGCTTAAATTGGGTACTACGGGATCGGCCTGGTAAGTGGCTTCCTGCTCCGCCACCGCCAGCACTGAGCAGACGTTGTGATCACTGACTGTGAGTCCCTGGCTGGTGAGGGCCGTCACCACGTCGTTGGCCCACCCCTGCTTGTCCGGGACCTGTCTTGGCAGAAAGCGCACGATGCGGGTCTTCATGTCGGCCGGCTTTTGCGGCTGCATCGCCTTGGGCAACTTGGCGATGGCCGCCGCATCCTGCGCAGGGGCTCCCGGGTCGCTGGCGCAGCCCGCAAGGAGCAGGGTGACAAACAGCGGCAACGCGCGCACGGCAAAAGAGATTGAGGATAGTGAAAACGTCATCAAGGCATCCGGTACTGAGGCTGGGCGCAGACCCGGCCAGTGGCGGGCGCGCAAATAGTCGCTCATTGTAGAGGATTGATCCACAAGGCTAAAGCCCGATGGCCGCGGCGTTCTATTGCGCCTGACAACCCCTGCCGTCATCCCCTCGCAAACCAGGGTGACAAAGGCCCATTGATAGGCTTTTATCGAGAGTGATTTACATTTAGAATGCCGCCGCCCGGACGCTCACGGTATGGACCCCATGGACAGACTGACCCTTCTCTTTGACCCCGTGCAGCAGTGGCTGATCACGCCGCTCTGGCACTGCCTCACCGGATTGCTCGACTTCAACGGGCGCCTGGGTGTCCCCTTTTTGCTGATCTCGGGCACGGTCGCCTACTTCCTCTATCGCTATCGACGCCGCCAGGGAGATCCCGGTGCCCGCAGCTTTGCCGGTTTTCTCGGGGGCCGGGCCGTCTGGCTGCACCCCTCGGCCCTGCTCGACTACCAATACTATCTGGTACGGGCGCTGCTCCATGTGGCGCTGATCCTGCCGATCCTGGCCCTGCTTCACCCCTGGCTGTTGCAGGCGGAGGATGTCCAGTCGGCCCTCACCCGGCTCTGGGGTGAGCGCCCTAGGCTGGCCCAGGCGAGCTGGCTGATGATGCTCTATGGCCTTGGCGTCTTCCTCATCAGTGATCTGGTGCATTACTGGCTGCACCGCGCCTTTCACAGCCGCTGGCTCTGGGAGTTTCACAAGGTGCACCACAGCGCGACCGTGATGGTGCCGCCGACAGCGAGCCGCATCCATCTGGTGGAAAAGCTGTGCGAGATGCTGGTCAAAGGGAGCTGTCTCGCCCTCTACGCCGGCGCCTTCTACTGGTTGTGTGGCGGCACAGTGCGCCCCTACACCCTGTTCGGGGTGAGCTACCTGGTGCTGGTGTTCAACTCCCTGGCCGCCAATCTGCGCCACACCCATGTCTGGCTCTCGTTTGGCCCCGTGATCGAGCACGTCTTCAACAGTCCGGCCCAGCACCAGATCCACCACAGCCGGGATCCCCGCCACTTCAACCACAACTTCGGCACCAACCTCTCAGTCTGGGACTGGTGGTTTGGCACCCTCTATGTAACCAGCAGCCAGCCCGAGCCCCTCTCCTTCGGGGTCGGCCCCAGGGACAACGAGCGCTACAGCCGCCTGAGCGCGCTCATCCTGCGCCCCTTCCTGGTGACCGCACGCAAGCTGTGGCGCGCCCTGCCCCGCCCGCGCGGGCGCAATGCCCTGGCCGATTGAGCCTGACAGCCATAAAAAACGCCACCTTGCGGTGGCGTTTTTTATGGGCGAAGAGGCGTGCTGGCTCAGGCACTCCGGCGCAGGGCCTGATGCTGGGCGGCGCCGTTGATCACCGCCTGCAAAGAGGCATTGACCACGTCGCGACCCACGGCCACCCCGCACATGCGGATACCCTCGACGCTCAGCAGCACATAGGCGGCGGCACGGGACTCGGTGCCGGCGGTGAGAGCATGCTCGGAGTAGTCGAGCACGTCGATGTGCATGCCGGTGTGGCGCTGCCAGCCGTTAACCAGGGCCGTGATGGCCCCCTCCCCCTCACCGCACAGCTGCAGGGTGCCCGCCGGGGTCTGCAACTCCAGGCGCAGGCTCTCCTGGCTGTCGTGGCCGAGCTGGAAGCGGCCCACCCGGTAGCCGTGGGCGGGCGCCAGATAGTGGCGCTCGAACAGGGCGCGGATCTGCTCCGGGCTGATCTCGCTGCTGCTCGCCTCCGCCTCGGCCTGGACCCGGCGGCTGAAGTCAATTTGCAGCCAGCGCGGCAGTTGCAGGCCGAGATCCCGCTCCAGCAGATAGGTCACCCCTCCCTTGCCGGACTGGCTGTTGATGCGGATCACCGCCTCGTAGCTACGGCCGAGATCGGCAGGATCGATGGGCAGGTAAGCCACGTCCCAGTAGTGGTCCGGTTTGTCAGCAGCCAGGGACTTGCGGATGGCATCCTGGTGGCTGCCGGAAAACGCGGTGTAGACCAGCTCGCCGGCATAGGGATGGCGCGGGTGCAGGGCAATCTGGGTGCAGGCCCCCACGGTGGCGACGATGGCGTCCATGTCGGACAGGTTGAGCTCGGGATCGATCCCTTGGCTGTAGAGGTTCATGGCCATGGTGACGATGTCCATGTTGCCGGTGCGCTCCCCGTTGCCGAGCAGGGTGCCCTCGATGCGATCCGCTCCCGCCAGCACCGCCAGCTCGGCGGCTGCCACCCCGCAGCCCCGATCGTTGTGGGTGTGGATGGAGATGCTCACCTCGGGGCGCGCCTTCAGGTGGCGGCAGAACCACTCCACCTGATCGGCAAACACGTTGGGGGTGCTCACCTCCACCGTAGCGGGCAGGTTCAGGATCATGGGGCGAGCAGCCGGGCGCCACTCGTCGATGACGGCGTCACATACCTCGACGGCAAACTCCACCTCGGTGCTGCTGAAGCTCTCCGGCGAATATTGGAAGCTCCACTCCGTCTCCGGGTTGCGGGCCGCATACTCCCGCACCCAGCGCGCCCCCTGCACGGCGATGGCCTTGACCCCCTCCCTTCCTGAGTTGAACACATAGTTGCGCTGGGTCGGGTTGACCGAGTTGTAGACGTGGACGATGGCCCGCTTCGCCCCCTTGAGGGCCTCGAAAGTGCGGGCGATGAGATCTTCGCGCGCCTGCACCAGTACCTGGATGGTGACGTCATCGGGGATCAGGTTGCGCTCGATGAGTTCGCGCACGAAGTCGAAGTCGGGCTGGGAGGCGGCCGGGAAGCCCACCTCGATGTGCTTGAAGCCGATGTGGGTCATCAGTGCCCACATCTGCAGCTTCTGCGCCACCGTCATCGGCTCGACCAGCGCCTGGTTGCCGTCGCGCAGATCCACGGCGCACCAGAGCGGCGCACGCTCCAGCACCCGGTTGGGCCACTGGCGATCCGCCAGGTTGATCACGGGGGCACGGCGGTATTTGCGATGATCGAAGCTCATATTCTGATTCCCTTGGCTGATATGCGAGGCGCCGGGCGACTGACAACGGGCGGGGCAAGGAGGGGAAGCGGGTTGACGCGGTAACGCCGGCCCTGACGAGTCGCGAGGCGGTAACCCCGCGACCGGTTTTCCGGTGGCCCCGGTCGGTCACCGGGGCCGGCCGCTGCGGCCGGATAAGCCGCGGGCCTCGATCCTCTCGCACTATACCCGGGGGCATGTCGGTGCAGACGACCTTGTTTGTATGAGAACCCAGTATAGGGAGGCCGGGAGGGCGAGAGATTGCTAAGATTGCTTCATTTGCCGCTATATTGGCAATATTTGCCAACAAAAACCCTATATTAAGGGTTACTCTCACCTCCTCTCGCCCTGTTATTCTGGATGACACCTTCATCGGGCTGACACACGGACAATAAAAAAACCCCGCCATCGCTGGCGGGGTCTTGCGTGCATCGCAGTGGGCAGTCTCCTGCCCGCGTCTACACCTTAGCGGTTGTTCACCTTCTCGTGCAGCTCCTGCACCGAGTTCACGTTGGCGGTGGCATCGACGCTGATGGCCATGCAGGTGGCGAAGGCCGCGTGCAGCGTGGTGGTGTAGGCCACCTTGTGCTGCAGGGCGCCGCGGCGCAGCTGCTTGGAGTCCTCGATGGCCTGACGCCCCTCGGCGGTGTTGACGATGTAGGTGTACTCGCCGTTCTTGATGCGATCCAGGATGTGCGGACGACCCTCATGCACCTTGTTCACCAGGCGCGGGTTGATGCTCGCTTCCCCCAGGGTCACCGCAGTGCCGTGAGTGGCGTCGAGGTCATAACCGAGCTCCAGCAGCTTGGCGGCCAGGTTGACCACCCGCTCCTTGTCGCCGTGGCGCACGGAGAGCAGGGCGCGACCTTCGCGCGGCACCTGGTGACCGGCACCCAGCTGGGCCTTGGCGTAAGCTTCGGCGAAGCTGCTGCCCACCCCCATGACTTCACCGGTGGAGCGCATCTCCGGCCCCAGCAGCGGGTCGACACCCGGGAACTTGGCGAACGGCAGCACCACTTCCTTCACGGAGTAGTAAGGCGGGATGATCTCGGTGGTAAAGCCCTGTTCTTGCAGCGATTGGCCTGCCATGACGCGAGCGGCGATCTTCGCCAGCGGTGCGCCGGTGGCCTTGGAGACGAACGGCACGGTACGGGCGGCACGGGGGTTCACCTCGATGAGGTAGATTTCGTTGTCTTTCACCGCGAACTGCACGTTCATCAGGCCCACTACGCCGAGCTCCAGGGCCAGCTTGCGCACCTGCTCGCGCATCTCGTCCTGGATGGCCTTGGACAGGGTGTAGGGCGGTAGGGAGCAGGCGGAGTCACCGGAGTGGATGCCGGCCTGTTCGATGTGCTCCATGATGCCGCCGATGACCACGTCGGTGCCGTCGCAGATGGCGTCCACGTCCACCTCGGTGGCGTCGTCCAAGAAGCGGTCCAGCAGCACAGGCGACTCGTTGGAGACGCTCACTGCCTCGGCGAAGTAGCGGCGCAGATCCTGTTCGTCATAGACGATTTCCATGGCGCGGCCACCCAGCACGTAGGAGGGACGAACCACCAGCGGGTAGGTGATGCGCTCTGCCAGCAGAACGGCCTGCTCCAGAGCGGTGACGGTGCCGTTTTCAGGCTGCTTGAGACCCAGACGCTCGACGGCGGACTGGAAGCGCTCGCGGTCTTCGGCGCGGTCGATGGCATCGGGGCTGGTACCGATGACCGGCACGCCGTTGGCTTCCAGGGCGCGAGCCAGTTTCAGCGGGGTCTGGCCGCCGTACTGGACGATGACACCCTTGGGCTGCTCGACCCGCACGATTTCCAGCACGTCTTCCAAGGTGACCGGCTCGAAGTAGAGGCGATCCGAGGTGTCGTAGTCGGTGGAGACGGTTTCCGGGTTGCAGTTGACCATGATGGTCTCGTAACCGTCTTCGCGCAGGGCCAGCGCCGCGTGCACGCAGCAGTAGTCGAACTCGATGCCCTGACCGATGCGGTTCGGGCCGCCACCGATGACCATGATCTTGTCACGGTTGGTGGGGTTGGCCTCGCACTCCTCGTCATAGCTGGAGTACATGTAGGCGGTGTTGGTGGCGAACTCGGCCGCGCAGGTATCGACCCGCTTGTAGACCGGGAAGATGTTGTGACGGGCACGCAATTTACGCACTTCACCTTCGGCCACGCCGAGGATCTTGGCCAGACGGGCGTCGGCGAAGCCCTTGCGCTTAAGGCTGCGCAGGAAGTCGGCATCGAGGCCAGCCATGCCGCGCTCTTTCACCTGCTCTTCGAGTTTGACCAGCTCTTCAATCTGCACCAGGAACCAGGGGTCAATCTTGGTCAGGCGGAACACGCCGTCCATGGAGAGACCGGCACGGAAGGCGTCGGCGATGTAGAAGATGCGATCGCTACCGGCATCCTGCAGCTCGTGGCGGATGCGGGTCAGGGAGTCAGGGGCATTCAGGTCGACCATGGGGTCGAAGCCGGTCTTGCCGGTCTCGAGGCCACGCAGGGCCTTGTGCAGGGACTCCTGGAAGTTGCGGCCGATGGCCATCACTTCGCCCACGGACTTCATCTGGGTGGTCAGACGGTCGTTGGCGCCGGCGAACTTCTCGAAATTGAAGCGCGGCACCTTGGTGACCACGTAGTCGATGGCCGGCTCGAAGGAGGCCGGGGTGCGACCGCCGGTGATGTCGTTCATCAGCTCATCCAGGGTGTAACCGATGGCGAGCTTGGCGGCGATCTTGGCGATGGGGAAGCCGGTCGCCTTGGAGGCGAGCGCGGAGGAGCGGGAGACCCGCGGGTTCATCTCGATGATGACCATGCGGCCATCTTTCGGGTTGATACCGAACTGGACGTTGGAGCCACCGGTCTCGACACCGATCTCGCGCAGTACCGCCATGGAGGCGTTGCGCATGATCTGGTACTCCTTGTCGGTCAGCGTCTGGGCCGGCGCGACCGTGATGGAGTCACCGGTGTGGATGCCCATGGGGTCGAAGTTCTCGATGGCGCAGACGATGATGCAGTTGTCGTTGCGATCCCGCACCACCTCCATCTCGTACTCTTTCCAGCCGATCAGCGACTCGTCGATGAGCAGCTCCTTGGTCGGCGACAGATCCAGGCCGCGCTCGCAGATCTCGACGAACTCTTCGGTGTTGTAGGCGATGCCGCCGCCCGAGCCACCCATGGTGAAGGAGGGACGGATAATGCAAGGGAAGCCCACTTCTGCCTGTACCTTCCACGCCTCTTCCATATTGTGGGCGATGCCGGCGCGCGGGCACTCCAGGCCGATGCTGCGCATGGCCTTGTCAAAGCGGGAGCGATCCTCGGCCTTGTCGATGGCATCGGCGGTGGCGCCGATCATCTCGACGCCGAACTCGGCCAGCACACCGTGCTGCTCCAGCGCCAGGGCGCAGTTGAGGGCAGTCTGGCCACCCATGGTGGGCAGGATGGCATCCGGGCGCTCTTTCTTGATGATCTCGCGCACCACTTCCCAAGTGATGGGCTCGATGTAGGTGGCGTCGGCCATCTCCGGGTCGGTCATGATGGTGGCCGGGTTGGAGTTGACCAGAATGACGCGGTAACCCTCTTCTTTCAGGGCCTTGCACGCCTGGGCGCCGGAGTAGTCGAATTCGCAGGCCTGGCCGATGACGATGGGGCCGGCGCCGAGGATCAAGATGCTCTGTAGGTCGTTACGTTTTGGCATGAAACTCTTTCCTTTTCCTTAGGCGCGATACTGCTTAATCAATTCAATAAAGTGGTCGAACAGACCGGCACAGTCGTGCGGACCTGGGCTCGCCTCGGGGTGACCCTGGAAGCTGAAGGCCGGGCGGTCGGTGCGATGGATGCCCTGCAGGGACCCATCGAACAGGGAGACGTGGGTCGCACGCAGGCACTCGGGCAGGGTCTGCTCGTCCACCGCAAAGCCGTGGTTCTGGGCGGTGATCATCACTGTGTTGTCATCCAGACTCTTCACCGGGTGGTTGGCGCCGTGGTGGCCGAACTTCATCTTCACTGTTTTGGCACCGGAGGCCAGGCCCAGCAGCTGGTGGCCCAGGCAGATACCGAACACCGGGGTGTTGGTATCAAGGAAGGCCTTGATGGCAGTGATGGCGTAGTCGCATGGCTCGGGGTCACCGGGGCCATTGGAGAGGAAGATGCCATCCGGGTTCAGCGCCAGTACCTCGGCGGCCGGGGTCTTGGCCGGCACCACGGTCAGGCGGCAGCCACGATCCACCAGCATGCGCAGGATGTTGCGCTTGACGCCGAAGTCATAGGCCACCACGTGATATTTCAGCTGGTCGGCATCCGGGGTGACGTGCCCCTTGCCAAGCTGCCAGCTCCCCTCGGTCCAGCTGTATGCCTCGGCGACGGTCACTTCCTTGGCCAAATCCATCCCCTTCAAACCGGGGAAGGCGCGCGCCTGTTCGAGGGCGTACGCTTCTGCACTTGCTTCAATGCCCTGCTTGCCCGCCACTTCTTTGCCGGCATAAATGCAACCGGCCTGGGCGCCTTTCTCGCGCAGGATGCGGGTCAGTTTGCGGGTGTCGATGTCGGCGATGCCAACGATATTGTGGGACTTGAGGTAATCGGAGAGGGATTGCTGATTGCGGAAATTGGAGGCAAGTATCGGAAGGTCGCGGATGATCAGGCCTTGGGCATGGATCTGGGTGGACTCTTCATCTTCGCTGTTGGTGCCGGTGTTGCCTATATGGGGGTAAGTGAGGGTAACGATCTGACGGGAATAAGAGGGATCGGTGAGGATTTCCTGATAGCCCGTCATCGACGTGTTGAAAACCACTTCACCAACGGAACATCCCTCGGCGCCTATCGACACGCCTTTGAACACAGTTCCATCTTCCAGCACTAGCAATGCAGTGTGATTCAAGACAACCTCCAGTTATTTAGCTTTAAATTCAGCAATTTACCTGGGTGTTGCGGGCTCGGTTCCGGTCTTTGACAGGACTCGAACCCGGCAGATTTCTGGCAAATTGGGCGCATTCTACTTAAAAAAAGTGGCATTTCAACGTCTTTTCTCTGACGAAATGCATCTAAATTCAATAAACAAGCAACATTACCCATTATCTATGCACTTTTTGCCTTTGCAACCCCCACCATCAAAAGAAAATGAAAAACCACCGCCAAAAGCAACACTCAATGCGTCGATAGACACAAAAATCAAACTTAATCACAATAAAAACAGCAAGTTAAAAAACAACACAAAAACAAACCTGGCCTGATATCGCGCATTTAATCGAAGAAGATTTTCCAGAACGCATAGAAAACGTTTTTCTTGCTTTGCATTTTTAGTCTGTTTTGGTGAATGTAAAAAAATGGCTAAAAGGGGGATTTTTGACCGCAATGTCGTCACGAGTCGATGACAATCCGGAGAGGGAAAATTGGGGGGCAGAGAGAATTGTGATGATTTATGGCAGTTCAAACAAAAGAGCGGCCATAATGCCTATTTTGGTAGACAAAGTGGGAGTGGACGAGCAATCCCCCCGGCAGAGCGGGGGGATGAAGAGTGTGTTACTTGAGGCCCAGTACATCCTGCATGTCATACAGACCGGCCTGCTGGCCACTGAGCCACTTGCCCGCCCGCACCGCACCGTTGGCGAAGGTAAGGCGGCTGGAGGCCTTGTGGCTGATCTCCACCCGCTCGCCGATGTCGGCAAACATGACGGTGTGCTCTCCCACCAGATCGCCGGCGCGAATGGTGGCAAAGCCGATGGTGTTGCGATCCCGCTCGCCGGTGATCCCCTCGCGGCCATAGACGGCGCACTCCTTGAGATTGCGGCCCAGAGTTTTCGCCACGACCTCACCCATGGAGAGGGCGGTGCCGGATGGTGCATCCACCTTGTGTCTGTGGTGCCCCTCGATGATCTCGATGTCGGTGTAATCCCCCATCACCCTGGCGGCCTGCTCCAGCAGCTTGAACACCAGGTTGACGCCCACCGAATAGTTGGAGGCAAACACGATGCCGATCTCCTTGCCCGCCTCGTGGAGAGCCGCCTTGCCCGCCTCGTCAAAGCCGGTGGTACCGATCACCATCTGCTTGTTGTGAGCCAGGGCGAACGCCAGGTTGGCCAGGGTCACCTCGGGACGGGTGAAGTCGATGATGAGCTCAAAATCGTCACGCACCTTGTCCAGGCTGTCGCTGATCGCCACCCCCAGATGACCCAGTCCGTTGAGCTCACCGGCATCCAGCCCTATCACGGCGGAACCCGGTCGCTCCAGCGCCGCACCGACCACTACCCCCTCGGCATTGGTAATGGCTTCCAGCAGCACCTTGCCCATACGACCATTACAGCCCATCACGGCCACACGGATCGGATTGTCCATCTCCACCCTCTCTTCTCTTTAATAAGGAAAGAGACCGTTTTACCAGCCCGCGTTGCCTTTGAAAAGCCCGGTGTGGGCCCGGGCTCACACCCGACAAAACAACGAGATATTTAAATAAAACCGAATATTTGACGGATTCGTACCGATGTACAAAATCCCCTGATAAAAACCCCTATCCATCTGGACGTCCATCTTGACCCATTAACCCTGACTCACTACTGTAGACCCCCCAACCGGGGCAGGATGCCCCCTGTTTTTCCCCTATTCGCTTCAGATTTCGGCACAAAACAGCACACGACAGGAGGTCATTGTTCAATTTCAGAGGAACACATGATCCAGACTCAACCCAGTGCCAAGGCCCTGCTGCCCCTGCTGGTCTTTCTCGCCCTCTTTATCGGTACCGGTACCTGGCTGACCCTGCAAGGGGTCGAGTTTGCCTTCTACCAGCTGCCCGCCCCCGTCGCCGCCCTGCCCGCCGTGATGCTGGCCCTGATGCTGGGCAAAGAGGGATTCAACAAAAATCTCGAGACCTTCTTCAAGGGGGTCGGCCACAGCAACATCATGGCGATGTGCCTCATCTATCTGCTGGCGGGCGCCTTTGCCAGCGTGGCCAAGGCCACCGGCGGGGTGGATGCCACGGTCGCGCTCGGTCTGTCGTTGATCCCGGGCTGGTTCCTGCTGCCGGGGCTCTTCCTCATCTCTGCCTTTATTGCCACCGCCATGGGCACCTCCATGGGCACGATCGGTGCCGTCGCCCCGGTGGCCCTCGGCGTCGCCCAGGCCGCCGGCATCGACCCCGTACTGATGGCGGGCACCATCCTCTCCGGCGCCATGTTTGGCGACAACCTCTCCATCATCTCTGACACCACCATAGCCGCGACCCGCAGCCAGGGCTGCGAGATGAAGGACAAGTTTCGCGAGAACGTCAAAATCGCCGCCCCTGCCGCCATCGGCGTGATCCTGCTCTACCTGACCCTGGGGTCGGTGGGCGAGGCCCCTGCCAGCAACACGGCCATCGAACTGTTCAAGGTGATGCCCTACCTGCTGATCCTGGGGCTGGCCCTGGCCGGGGTGAATGTGTTCGTGGTGCTGGGAATTGGCATCCTGGCCGCCGGCCTCGTCGGCTTGTTCAACGGCTATGAGCTTGGCCAGTTCAGCAAGGACATCTATCAGGGCTTTACCGGCATGCAGGAGATCTTCCTGCTCTCCATGCTGATCGGCGGCCTCGGCGCTCTGATGGAGCGCCAGGGGGGGCTGGCCTGGATCAGCACCCGCATTGCGGCCCTGATCGCCCGCTTCACCCGGGAGCACAGTGGCGAGCAGAACGAGAAGGCGGCCGAGCTTGGTATCGCCGGGGTGGTGGGCCTCACCAACCTCTGCACCGCCAACAACACGGTGGCCATTATCGTCGCCAGCAAGGTGGCCCGGGATCTGGCGGAGCACCACGGTGTCACCCCGCGCCGCGCCGCCTCCATGCTGGATATCTTCTCCTGCGTAGTGCAGGGGCTTATCCCCTGGGGAGCCCAGGCGCTGCTGCTCGGCTCCATCTTCGCGCTCTCGCCTCTGTCGGTGGTGAGCATGAGCTTCTACCCCATGGCACTGGCCTTGGCCGCCCTGGCGGCAGTGTTTATCAAGCACCAGATGCGCCAGCGTTGATCCCGCCGGCACCGGACATGGCCTTGTCCGGTGCCGTTTGCCACTCTGGCCTCCCCTGATCCGCCGGAGTAATGTGTTAAGGTAAGGCGCTTTCCCCTGCGCAGCCATTCTCGAGGTGCCCCATGCAAGAGTCCCAGCCCGAACGTCAATCCCTGCGCCAACTGGTGAGAACGCGCAGAAAGAGCCTGACCCACGCCGAGCAGCAGCAGGCGGCCCAAGAGCTGCTGGCCCGCTTCAAGGAGCACCCCGAGATCCTGGCGGCCAAACGCATTGCGCTCTATCTGGCCAACGACGGAGAGATCAATCCCCTCCCCGCCATCCACTGGCTCTGGGCCCAGCAAAAAGAGGTCTACCTGCCGGTGCTGCACCCCTTCACCCCGGGCCACCTGCTCTTCTTGCGCTACACAGCCACCAGCCCCATGGTGCGCAACCGCTACGGCATCGAGGAGCCTGAACTCGATGTGCTGCAGGTGGTGCCCCACAGCACCCTCGACCTTATTTGCACGCCCCTGGTTGCCTTCGATGCCGAAGGCAACCGCCTCGGCATGGGGGGCGGCTATTACGATCGCACCCTCGCTTGCTGGCACGAACACAGAATGGGGCCCAAGCCCCTCGGCATCGCCCATGACTGCCAACAGGTGGAGGCGGTGCCGCAAGAAGAGTGGGACGTGCCCCTGCCCCAGATCATCACCCCGGGACGCTGCTGGCGTTTCGAGTAGAGCCGTCAGGCTCCACTCCCCTTAATCAAGTTCACAGATCAAGGTAAATGGGGAATAAACAGGCAAACGATTTACATCTTGCGGCTTTTTGCCCCGGAACGTGAGCGAGGTGGTCGCTCCGGGGGGGCGGCTTGGATATAATGCGCCCGCTTTTTTCTTAAGGAACGATCATGACTCAAGATGAAATGAAGAAGGCGGCCGGTTGGGCTGCGCTCAAGTATGTGGTTCCCGGTACCATCGTCGGGGTCGGCACTGGCTCTACCGTCAACCACTTTATCGACGCGCTGGCGACCATGAAGGACGAGATCAAGGGAGCCGTCTCCAGCTCCGTGGCCTCCACCGAGCGTCTCAAGGGCTTTGGCATCCCGGTGTTTGATCTCAACGAGATCGACGCCCTCTCCGTCTACGTGGATGGCGCCGACGAGATCAACGCCACTCGTGACATGATCAAGGGCGGTGGCGCGGCCCTGACCCGCGAGAAGATCGTCGCCGCCGTGGCCGATCAGTTCATCTGTATCATCGACAACACCAAGACAGTCGACGTGCTGGGTACCTTCCCGCTGCCGGTCGAAGTGATCCCCATGGCCCGCGAATATGTGGCCCGCGAAATCAGAAAGCTTGGCGGCAACCCGGTCTGGCGTGAAGGGGTGGTCACCGACAACGGCAACCACATTCTGGACGTGAAAGGCATGGCCATCACTGATGCCAAGGGGCTGGAAGTACAGCTCAACGCGATCGTCGGCGTGGTTACCAACGGCCTGTTCGCCCACCGCGGTGCAGACGTGGTGCTGATTGGTACTCCCGACGGGGTCATCACCCAATAATCGCTCTGCGAATGAATGACGGCGCCTGATGGCGCCGTTTTTGTTTATTCCTCAACGAGTTGCAAGGTATTGCATGCAACTATCGTTGAAAACTTCAAAAAATTTGACTTTCGTTACAAATATTCCCTCTCCCGCACGTTTTTGCTACTTTACGGTTTTCTTCACACACCATACCTGCACTCGCGTTGCACACTTACAGAGGGATCGACATGACCGCCAAGTTTTCACTGGACAAGGATAAAATCAAGGTACTGCTGCTGGAGGGGGTTCACCCCAACACGGTAGAGACCTTCCGTGCCGCAGGTTACACCAGTGTGGAGTATCTCAAGACCTCGCTGTCCGAGGAGGAGCTGATCGAACGGGTACGCGATGTCCACTTCATCGGCCTGCGCTCGCGCACCCAGATCACCGAGAAGGTGCTGGATGCCGCCAACAAGCTGGTCGCCATCGGCTGCTTCTGCATCGGCACCAACCAGGTCGAGCTGGATGCAGCCCAGATCCGCGGCATTCCGGTGTTCAACGCCCCCTTCTCCAACACCCGTTCGGTCGCCGAACTGGTACTTGGCGAGATCCTGCTGCTGCTGCGCGGCATCCCCGAGAAGAATGCCAAGTGCCATCGCGGCGTGTGGGAGAAACTCGCCAACCGCTCGGTGGAGGCCCGCGGCAAGAAGCTCGGCATCATCGGCTACGGCCACATCGGTACCCAGCTTGGCATCATCGCCGAGAGCATCGGCATGAAGGTCTACTACTACGACATCGAGAACAAGCTCTCGCTGGGCAACGCCATCCAGGTGCCCAACATGGTCGAGTTGCTCAACATGTCCGACGTCATCAGCCTGCACGTACCGGAGACCCCTTCCACCAAGGATCTTATCGGTGCCGAGCAGCTGCGCATGATGAAACCGGGTGCCATCTTCATCAACGCCTCCCGCGGCACAGTCGTGGACATCGATGCTCTGGCTGACGTCATCAAGAGCGGCCACATCTCCGGCGCCGCCATCGACGTCTTCCCGAGCGAACCCAAGTCCAACGACGAGGAGTTCATGACCCCGCTGCGCGGTCTGGACAACGTGATCCTGACCCCGCACATCGGCGGCTCGACCCAGGAGGCACAGGAGAACATCGGTCTGGAAGTGGCCAACAAGCTCATCAAGTACTCCGACAACGGCTCCACCCTCTCCGCCGTCAACTTCCCGGAAGTCTCCCTGCCGGGTCACAAGGGCTCCAGCCGCCTGCTGCACATTCACCGCAACCAGCCGGGCGTAATGAACAAGATCAACCAGATCTTCGCCGAGGAGGGGATCAACATCGCCGGTCAATACCTGCAGACCAGCAGCCACATCGGTTACGTGGTGATCGATGTCGAGACCGAGCACAGCGAGAAAGCGCTGGCCAAGCTCAAGGAGATCGACGGCACCATTCGTGCGCGGATCCTGCACTGATGGCGTGAGTCTCGCCCAGCAAAAAGCCCGTCATGATGACGGGCTTTTTTTATTTATATGCATCTCTACACATGTCAAATTCAACTAAATAAAATTTTCTTAGCAATCAATGTTTATTCACATCTATGTTATTACAAATGCCGTCAATCTCTTTAATTAGTTTTTCATACAATTCTCTGAGTTGCTGCATTGTCAGATCGTCATGAACTCTATGAGTATAAACCCAGTCAACTAGATTCTGATTTACATCGGATATTGCTGGACCTTTATGACTAAATATATATGGCAATACTAAAAGATCCTCATTAAAGGATAGATGCCCCTTTGATCTAGCCCAATGAACCTCAGAAAATTTTATAGCAAGCTTCCTGTACTCTGCCCATGCTGGAAATATCATTCTTTTACCAAATTCAAAGTGGTCTTTCTCATCAGCAATGATCTCACACAGAATGTCCCTGTGAATTGGAATCAAATCTTCATCAGACCAATAACATTTGGATTGGCAAGGTGGTGTTGCGGTCTGCTCTTGCCAATAAAAACCATCTTTGGTTGCCAACAATTTAATTAGCTTAAGACTTACTCCTGGCGCACCATTAATTAATACAACGGTGTCAGATGGGTATGCATAATGTGCACTTTCAGATGGAGAAGACTGAAAATTATCAATCCTATGCAACTCGACATATTTAATAGATTTGTTTTTTATTAATTCTAAAAAATGCAAGATGCTCATGCTTTCTTTTTTTTCAATCTCGACTTTGAAATCCATCAAGTCTTTATTATATATTGCGCTATCAGAATCCTTTTGTGAATATAGATAATAAAAAGCAGCAGCACATTGACGCTGAGAATCATCTAACTTTTTAAAATTATCCTCAATAAATGAAAGCAACGCATCCTTTACATCATCGGCAGCTTGTGACCTCATGTGAGGCAATATTTTATCTCTGTTGTAAGTAAGAAAGTTGATAGCGTCATAACCATAAAAATCAACGTCACAATGAACTAATGGTATATTAACACTTAGGCCTGAAAAGCTCTGCCCTCTAAATGACGTGGAAATTCTACTATAATCAGAATAATTAAAGACAATGTTACTTAAACACATATTTTGTTTACGAGAAAAATATATGTCTTTTCTTTCCCTCGGTAAGGTATGCTGAACTGAAGATATTTTCACAGGGCTGCCATCATTAAATTCTCGTATGGCTGAAAAAATTTTTAATTGCTCGTAGACTTTTAAATCTGAACCTGGCTCAGTAAAATCATAGCTACTCATATTCTCCATGAGAATAGAGTGGTCTTCCCCCCATGGAATACTAATTGTTTTAGGGAAATCTTCAATTGTGATATCGATTGAAATAGTTGCACCATAATCAACTTTTTGTTGATCAATGCTCTCTACAATTACGGAAGTACCCGCTCCCATGTCAAATGTTATATTGAATGCTTCATTGGTAGCTCTACTTTTTGTAATAATAGTAAATCGCTCTGATAGCAAACTAATACTCTGTAAACCAATCCCAAAATTTCCAGATGGTTTAAACCATTCAGGCATCTCTCTTATCAATCGAGAACGGTTGCTATTTTTTGTTGAATTACCAACCTTTAACATACGTTCCAAGTCAGTTTTACTAATACCTGTTCCAGAATCTTTGACTGTTAGAGTGAATTTATCACTGCTGGACTTGCTTGGCAAAAAATCAACAACAATCGGCTTTTGATCATAGTACTCTAATAAGCGTTTAGAGGTTGGTTCCATATTAACGATCTCGTCTTTATGTTGTTCCCATATTGCGATAATCGTTGAGTCAACTGCATTTTGCAAAACTTCGCGAATACAATCAGCCTTAGATGTATATAGTCCAGTTCCTCTGAGGAGCGTTAGCATAGCCGTTTGATCTACTTCAAAACTCGGCCGTTTCCCTTCATTCAATATTAAATAAGGGGCTTGAAGAGTTACTTTCGGTGGTGATAATGTTGGAAGTCTGCCCAACTTTTTATTAGGTACTATCTTTGGCCAATGCTGCGATTGACTATGATATTCTTTTTCTAACCACTTAAACCAGTCATGAGCAACTTCATAAGATTCTGGAGAAGGACAAATTACTTCAATCTTAATTCGCTCTGAATCTAATCGAAAGTGCTTTATCCCTTGATGCTTTTCGAGATGAATATGACTGCTAGGAGGCAATGATGATCCATTCATCCGCATCATAACTGGACAAAATCGATTGTCATCCACATCCAATAGATCGGCCATTCTCAATAAAAAAGCTACATATCGAGGGTGACAATCTTCAGTTGCCATACCTGCTTCAGAAAATGGAAGCGACATGACCTCCTCAAAAGTCGAACCATGAGCATTACAAATCGCAGCCAACGCTCCAAACAATCTCTTAGGTAACAATTCATTGCGAGGTGAAGATAATCCTATTTCATCCAATGGATCTCGTATTATTTTCGCCGCATTTTGCGGGTGTTTTCTACGATACCACTCTGCAAGTATTTGTCTGTACTCGTTAAAAAAAGACTGCGCCGCAGATCCACTAGGAAGATTTGCTTCGCCATTTTTCCATTTTACTGCAAAATCGTGGAGTTCGTGTTCTGACTGCGCAGCAATATCATTCACAAAAATCTTAAACTCTGGCGTATCCATATCTTGGATTTGCTTATGAGTTATGACCATTCCGATATCATGACAGTATGCTGATTCTAAAATCAACCACATATCTGTTGCAGTTAAGTGATATATACGTTCACCAAGCATCCTTTCAATGTTGACTATTATTTGTTTTGAGTGCGATGCATCATGTCTACTGTAATGAGGAAATACTGAGCTTATGTTTTGCAACGCTTTTGCTATTAGCTCTCTATCAAATCGCCATTGAGATTGCAGAAGCTTTAGATGTTCATGTTTTTCACATGCCTCTTCAAATATTTTTTCCAGCCCTATTAATCGCATCCCCATCCCCTATACCATCAAAGTCATTTCTAGATAATCCAATAAGTCAAATGACAAATAAGTTACTAGGCTATCATAGCTATGACTTGACATAAAGTATTTCAAATGCAGTCAGAAATTATCAATCAGCCTATTTGATTTTTGGGGAAGATATAACTCTCACGTAAGTACATGTATTTGTTATCTAACACTGAACGAACCACTACAGCTCTAAATTTCAGCTGTTTCATGGTCGTTGAAACGGCGGGCTTACCCATTCAATACCATTACCACCAACCCAACAGATTACGGCCAACCAGCGCTCCCCACACCAGGGCGTTGAGGGCCAGCGCGATAAAGACGGCGGCGGAGCCCAGATCCTTGGCGCGGCCGGAGAGTTCATGGTGCTCGGGGCCGATGCGATCCACCACCGCCTCGATGGCGGAGTTGAGCACCTCGACGATCACCACCAGCCAGCTGATGATGACCAGCAACAGGATCTGGTTGAGGGTCTCCCCCACCCAGAACGTCAGCGGCATCAGCAACAGAATAAGCATCAGCTCCTGACGAAATGCGGCCTCGTTGACCCAGGCAGACTTGAGCCCTTTCATGCTGTAACCGGTTGCCTTGATGATACGGGTGACCCCGGTTGCCCCTGGCTTTGCCACGCTATCTACCTCATTTGGTATCGATTTTGGCCTCACATCCTATCAGAGCCCCCCAAGGTTTCAATCGGTGGACTTTTGCTTTATTTTATCCCTTTGCATTTTCGCCCCTGCGGCTGACACCACCCACTCGAGACTTGAGTTGTATGTCCATTCACACAGATGAATTGCGCACCCGTCGCCTGGAGTCACTGATCACTCCGAGCGAGCTCGCACACGCTTTCCCGATCAACGATACCATTGCCCAGAATCTGCTGGATGCCCGTCGCGAAGTGGAAGCCATTCTGGCCGGAGAGGATCAGCGCCTGCTGGCCATCGTCGGCCCCTGCTCCATCCATGATCCTGCCGCCGCCCACGAGTATGCCCGTCGCCTCAACCGCCTGCGCGAGCAGTATAAAGAGAGCCTGTGCATCGTGATGCGCACCTATTTCGAGAAACCGCGCACCATCGTCGGCTGGAAGGGGCTGATCAACGATCCGCGCCTCGACGGCAGCTTTGACGTCAATGAAGGGCTGAAGCTGGCCCGCAAACTGCTGGTCGACATCAACGAGATCGGCCTGCCCACCGCCACCGAATTCCTCGACATGGTGACCGGCCAGTACATTGCCGACCTCATCACCTGGGGCGCCATCGGTGCCCGCACCACAGAATCCCAGGTACACCGCGAGATGGCCTCAGCCCTCTCCTGCCCGGTCGGCTTCAAGAACGGCACCGACGGCAACACCCGCATCGCCATCGATGCGGTGCGCGCCGCCCGTCACAGCCACATCTTCTATTCCCCGGACAAGGACGGCAAGATGACCATCTACCGTACCGCCGGCAACCCCTATGGTCACGTGATCCTGCGTGGCGGCCACCGCCCCAATTACGATACCGCCAGCATCGACGAGGCGTGCGAAGCCTTGGCCGACGTGGGACTGCCTGAACGTCTGGTGGTGGATTTCAGCCACGGCAACAGCATGAAGGATCACCGTCGCCAGCTGCTGGTGGCTCAGGATATCTGCGATCAGCTGCGCCGCGGCCGCACCGGCATCGCCGGCATCATGGCCGAAAGCTTCCTGGTGGAAGGGCGCCAGGATGTGGAGAACGGCTGCGCCGCCACCTTCGGCCAGAGCATCACGGATGCCTGCCTCTCCTGGGACGATACCGAGACCCTGCTGGCCATGCTGGCCGAGGCCGCCCAGGTGCGTCTGCACAAGTTGGGCTGAACCTCGTCAGAACGTAAAATAAATAAAAAAGGGCCAGACATCCTGCATGTCTGGCCCTTCTCTTATTAGGCAAACCCCGCTTACAAACTGGGCATAAACCAGACCCGGCCACCCGCCTCTATGCGCTCTGTTCTTATCTGGAACACCTGCTCCAGCAGCGCCTGGTCCACCAGCTCGACCCCGCCCTCGCTCACCACACGCCCCTGCTGCAGGCAAAGGATGCGATCCGCCCAATCGATGGCCAGATTGATGTCGTGGATGGCGATCACCACCAGCAGCCCCTGACGAGCCACCGTCTTCAGCAGCCGCAGCAAGGCCAGCTGATGGTGCAGATCCAGCCCTGCCAGAGGTTCATCCAGCAGCAGGATGCGCCCCGCCGGGTTGAGCCCAGGCCACACCTGCAGCAGGGTACGGGCGATCAGCACCCGCTGCTGTTCGCCGCCGGACAGCTGGCTGAAATCCCGCGCCAGCAAATCATCCAGCTCCAGTGCCTCGCACAGGGCCTGGATCGCCTCGCGCTGACGGGCGGGCTCGCCCCCCTCGTCCAGCCCCAGGCTCAACACCTGAAACACCGGGATATGAAACAGCTGGGGCTGGCGCTGGGGCAACATGGCGCGGCGACGGGCGAGCGCCTGCCAACCAAGGTCAGTAAGCACTTCCCCATCCAGCAAGACGTCTCCTTGCGCGGGCAAAATGCCGGCCAGGGCGCCGAGCAGGGTAGATTTACCGCTGCCATTGGGGCCGAGCAGGGCCACCAGCTGGCCGCCCGTCCAGGCGAGATTAAGAGGGGCCAGCCGCGCTGGAATGGCGAGGGCGCGGGCCTCAATCAGAGGCGCGGCATCATTGTGGCACTCAGGTGTTGGCATGGGCATCTTGCCTCAACAGCAGATAGATAAAGAGCGGGGCCCCGACCGAGGCGGTGATGACGCCAATAGGCAACTCACCGGCACTCAAGGCCGAGCGGGCAACCAGATCGGATGCCAGCAACAGGGCGCCGCCCCCCAGCGCCGAGGCAGGCAGCAAGAAGCGCTGATCGCTGCCGCCACACAAGCGCAGCAGATGGGGCACCACCAGGCCGACAAAACCGATGACGCCGCACAGCGACACCGCCACCCCGGTGAGCAGACAGACCGCCAGCACCAATCGCACTCGCATCCTGTCCACATCCAGCCCCATCAGGCGGGCCTGGGTCTCTCCCAGCAGCAGTTGCTGCAGCGCCTTGCCCTGCCAGCAGAGCCAGCCCAGGGTGAGCGGCAACAGCAGCCACCACCAAGCGATCTGCTGGCTGCCATAAGAGAGACTGCCCATCATCCAGAACATGAATTCGCGCAAAGAGGCATCGTCGGCAAAGTACATCAGCCAGGTCATGGCCGCATTGGTGAGGATGCCGATGGCGACCCCGAATAGCAGCAGCCTGGCATGGCCAAGCCTGGCACGGCGCGCCAGCCGGATCAGCATCATGGTCACCAGCAGTGCCCCGCCAAAGGCGGCAAGGGACAAGCCCCAACCCGGCAGATAGACGCCGAGGGATTTGGCAACCGCCATCGATACCATGGCCGCCAGCCCCGCCCCGCTCGAGACGCCGAGCAGGCCGGGTTCGGCCACCGGGTTGTGCAGCATCACCTGCAGCACGGCGCCGCCACAGGCGAGCGCGGCTCCCGCCAGCAGGGCCAGCAGGGCGCGTGGCAGGCGCAGCTCCAGCAGGATGCGTTGCTCCAGCTCGCCAAGGGGTTGCCAGGGCAGCAGCACAAACTCCCCCCAGGCGAGGGAGCAGACAAAGAGCAGCAGGGTCAGCAGGGCGAGGCCAAAGAGCCAGCGCCGCTGCCAGCGCTGCTGACGGGCGAGCAAAGAGAGGTACACGCAAGATCCCCGAACATGAAGGCACAACCTTGCCACCGCTGTCGGCCAGACAGGGCAAGGTTGCAGGAAAAGGGCATGATAACAGTGGCTTGCCACCCAAGGTCAAGGCTGGTAGTGACTGGCCATCTGCTTTATATCGCCGCTCTCCACCAGACGCTGCAAGGCGGTGCTCAGGGCGGACTTTTGCGCCTGATGGGGTGAGCGCTTGCTCATGCCAAGGTAGAGGGTCACCGGACTGTCCGGGCGGTAGTCCGCCTTGCCAAGGGGCTTCCCGTCCCCCTGGCGCAGGGCGTAATCAACCTGGCAATCGGTGCCTATCATCAACGGCAGGTGGCCCCGCTGCACCATGCGCAGCAGCTGATCCTCGGTCGGCACCCCGTGCTTGTTGAGTGCGGGATCGGAGTCAAAGGGTTCGAAGTAGGCGGACTTGAGCACATAGCCCACCTCCATTCCTGCCAGGTCCCGATACTGGCGGATACCGGCCACCGTGGCGGGCTTGCCATAAAAGGCGGGCCAGCACTGGTAATAGGCGGGTTGCAGATAATCGATGAAGGCGGCGCGTTCGGCGGTATGAGCCAGACCAATCATGAGATCGACCTGGCCGGATTCCATCTGCTTGAGAGCCCTGCCCCAGGGCATGCGCCGGATCTGCAACTGGATGCCGCTCTCCTTCTGCAGACGCCGCAGGATCTCTACATCGAGTCCTTGCAACTCGCCATCCGGTTGCAGGATCCGAAAAGGGGGCCAGAGATCGGTGGCGACCGTCAGGGTCGGAGCACCTTGAGCCAGGCAGGCAAACAGCAGACCAAGCACACCCCAGCTTGTCTTGCCCATTCGGTTGGATCCTTGTGTTGCGCTATCCATGATTGACTAAAAATACCCTGACCGCCCACTTATGAAAACCCATGGTTCGGAGATAAAATGCAATTGATTTTAAAGGAGAACCTAATGAACCCAATCTTTACCAGTATCGGTCTGTTGCTGTGCAGCAACGTTTTCATGACCTTTGCCTGGTATGCCCACCTCAAGAGTATGAACCACAAACCCTGGATCATTGCGGCGCTGGTGAGCTGGGGCATCGCCCTGTTTGAATACCTGTTGCAAGTGCCCGCCAACCGCATCGGCCATACCGTCATGAGCGTGGGGCAGCTCAAGATCCTGCAGGAGGTGATCACCCTCACCGTATTCGTCCCCTTCTCTATCTTCTATCTCAAGGAAGATCTGAAATGGGACTACCTCTGGGCCGGGCTGTGCATCCTGGGGGCGGTCTTTTTTGTTTTTCGCGAGAAACTCACCGGCGCCTGACGCTGTACACTCAATAACATCCCCGTTAACGGCATCTCCTTGATAGACGAGGCAAAACAATGGAATTGCGAGACATGCTACAGATCCTGGCCAAGCAGGATGGCTCAGACCTTTATCTGTCAACCGGCGCTCCCCCCTGCGCCAAGTTCAACGGGGTGTTGCGCCCGCTGACCGAGACGCCCCTCAATCCGGGAGATGTGGCGAGCATCGCCGACGCCATCATGGACAAGGAGCAGAAGGAGCAGTTCGAGCGGGAGCTGGAGATGAACCTCGCCATCTCCCTGCCCCAGGTAGGCCGCTTTCGGATCAACATCTTCAAGCAGCGTAACGAAGTCTCCCTGGTGGCACGCAACATCAAAACCGAGATCCCGCGCTTTGAAGATCTCAAACTCCCCCCCGTGCTGCTCGACACCATCATGGAAAAACGGGGCCTGGTGCTGTTCGTCGGGGGTACCGGCTCGGGCAAATCCACCTCACTGGCGGCCCTTATCGATCACCGCAACCGCAACAGCGGCGGCCACATCATCACCATTGAGGATCCGGTAGAGTTCGTTCACCGCCACCGCAAGAGCATCATCAACCAGCGCGAGGTGGGGGTCGATACCCGCAGCTTCCACGCCGCCCTGAAAAACACCCTGCGCCAGGCGCCGGACGTGATCCTCATCGGGGAAATTCGTGATCGCGAGACCATGGAGCATGCCCTGGCCTTCTCGGAAACCGGTCACCTCGCCATCTCCACCCTGCACGCCAACAACGCTAACCAGGCGCTGGACCGCATCATCAACTTCTTCCCGGAAGAGCGGCGCCCGCAATTGCTCAACGATCTCGGCAACAACCTCAAGGCGTTTGTCTCCCAGCGGTTGGTGAAGACCACGGACGGCGGTCGCCGGGCGGCGGTGGAGATCATGCTCGGCACTCACACCATACGTGACATGGTCAAACGGGGTGAATTTGGCGGTCTGAAGGAGGTGATGGAGAAATCCAAGGCCCTCGGCATGGTCACCTTCGACAGCGCCCTGTTCGATCTGGTGGTGGAAGGGGTGATCGATGAAGAAGAAGCGGTGAAGAACGCCGACTCGGCCAATAACCTGCGCCTCAAGATCAAGTTGTGGCGGGAGAAGGGCCAGATCGCCAGCAGCAGCGATGCCACCGGCTGGAGCCTCGAACCCACCAAGGACGAGAAAGACGACCTCTTCTGATCCAGCGCCGTTCAAGCACAGCCTCGTCAACCAAGGGGTTGTGCTTCTTTCCTCTTCTGTCACCGCCGCCCTAGCACCAGCGCCGCACCCGCTGACAGTAACGGGCATACTCATCCCCAAAGCGAGCCTGCAACAACCGCTCTTCCGGGATGATCTGGAAGCGGGTCAACCAGGCCACCAGCAATACCGGTCCCAGCCAAACCCAGACGCCCCCCAGATAACAACCCCAGGCCAGCAGCCAGCAGAGCAGCCCCAGGTACATGGGATTGCGGCTGATGCGATAGACACCGCAGGTGACCAGATGGCGGGTATGATGCGGCCGGGTCGGACTGACGGTGGTCTGGTGGTGGCGAAAGCGCTGCAGGGCCCCGAATCCAAACAGGGCGCCCAACGCTACCAGCAGGGCCCCCAAGCCCCATTGCCAGCCCGCAGGCTCCCCACCACCGCGTATTCCCCACATGGCAGCAGCAGATAGGGTAAAGATCAGCGGGGGTGGCAGACGTAACTCCAAATTGACCATTTTATTCCTCTGACAAGTGTCGCACGACGCTCGGTTGCGATAGACTCTCCATCACTCGGCAATCGCCGAGCCGTCGCCAAGATCATAATAATAACAACAAGTTGTCGCTAAACCGCTACGCTAGTATCGGCACTATCCCAACTCGAATAAAAAAGGAACGTCTATGCACAAGAAAACCCTACTCGCTACCCTGATCTTCGGTCTGCTGGCTGGTCAAGCCGTCGCCGCCCCCTATCTCCCTCTTGCCAATGACCATCGCAACGGTCAGGAGCAGACTGCCGCCAATGCCTGGCTGGAAGTGGATCTGGCCGCCTTCGAGCACAACATCCAGACCCTCAAAGAGCGCCTGGGTGACAAGGGCCCGCAGATCTGCGCCATCATGAAGGCCGACGCCTACGGTCACGGCATCGATCTGCTGGTGCCCTCCGTGGTCAAGGCGGGCATCCCCTGCATCGGCATCGCCAGCAACGAAGAGGCCCGCGTGGCCCGCGAGAAGGGCTTCGAGGGTCGTCTGATGCGGGTCCGTGCCGCCACCCCGGATGAGGTTGAGCAGGCCCTGCCCTACAAGATGGAAGAGCTGGTTGGCAGCCTGGCCAGTGCCCAGGGGATCGCCGACATCGCCAAGCGCCACAACACCAACATTCCGGTGCATATTGGTCTCAACTCCGCCGGCATGAGCCGCAACGGCATCGACCTGCGTCTGGCCGATTCCAAGGAAGATGCGCTGGCCATGCTCAAGCTCAAAGGGATCACCCCGGTCGGCATCATGACTCACTTCCCGGTGGAAGAGAAAGAGGACGTCAAGCTGGGGCTGGCCCAGTTCAAGCTGGACTACCAGTGGCTGATCGACGCCGGCAAACTGGATCGCAGCAAGCTCACCATCCACGCCGCCAACTCCTTCGCCACCCTGGAAGTGCCGGAAGCCTACTTTGACATGGTGCGCCCGGGCGGCATCATCTATGGCGACACCATCCCCTCCTACACCGAGTACAAGAAGGTGATGGCGTTCAAGACCCAGGTTGCCTCCGTCAACCACTACCCGGCGGGCAACACCGTCGGCTATGACCGCACCTTCACCCTCAAGCGCGACTCCCTGCTCGCCAACCTGCCGCTGGGTTACTCCGACGGCTACCGCCGTGCGCTCAGCAACAAGGCCTATGTACTGATCCAGGGCCAGAAGGTACCGGTCGTCGGCAAGACCTCCATGAACACCATCATGGTGGACGTGACCGATCTGAAAGGGGTCAAACCCGGTGATGAGGTGGTGCTGTTTGGCCGCCAGGGTGATGCCGAGGTGAAACAGGCGGATCTCGAGGAGTACAACGGCGCCCTGCTGGCGGACATGTACACCGTCTGGGGCTACACCAATCCCAAGAAGATCAAGCAGTAAGCATCGACCTTAAAACAAGGGCTCCCTAGGGAGCCCTTTTTACTTGTGCCTTTTGATATACCTTACGCCGTCTTCTTACGGGTCACCCAGAAGCTCAGCCCCATGGAAGCCAGCAGGATCAGCGCTACTACGCTCAGTGCGATGCCACTCAGGGGGATCTTGAACAGATCCCCCCAAATTATTTACAGCGCCTTCAAGCGGTCTTTTTACGAGTCACCCAGAGACTCAGTCCCATGGAAGCCAGCAGGATCAGGGCCACGACACCCAGCGCAATACCGGTCGGGATCTTGAACACATCCAGCAGCAGCATCTTGACCCCGATAAACATCAGGATCAGCGCCAGGCCATATTTGAGCAGGGCGAAGCGCTCGGCGACACCGGCCAGCAGGAAATACATGGCGCGCAGCCCCATGATGGCAAAGATGTTGGAGGTGAGCACGATGAAGGGATCCGTGGTCACCGCAAAGATGGCCGGGATGCTGTCCACCGCGAAGATAAGATCGCTCACCTCCACCAGCACCAGGATAAGCAGCAAGGGCGTCGCGTAGCGCACGCCATCACGCCAGACGAAGAAGTGCTCCCCCTCCAGGGTCTCGGTCACCTTGAAACGGCGGCGCATCCAGCCGAGCAGGGCATTGTTCTCGAGATCCGGCTCCTTGTCGGCCGCCCACAGCATCTTGGCACCGGTCAGCAGCAAGAATGCGCCGAACAGATAGAGGATCCAGTGGAACTGCTCGATGAGCCAGCTGCCCGCGAATACCATGCCAGCGCGCATGACGATGGCACCCAGTACCCCGTAGAGCAGTACCCGGCGCTGCAGCTCGGCCGGAATGGCAAAGTAGCCGAACAGCATCAGCCAGACGAAGACGTTGTCCACCGCCAGCGCCTTCTCGATGAGGTAGCCGGTGAGAAACTCCAGCCCCTTCTGGTTGGCGATTTCGCGCCCGGCACTGTGATCCAGCCAGAGCCAGATGGCCAGGTTGAACAAGAGCGCCACGCTCACCCAGACGAGGGACCAGATACCCGCCTCCTTGAGGGATACCTTGTGTGCCTTGCCGCCGCCGACAAAACGAATGTCAATCCATAACAGGACCAGCACTATGCTGAAGAAACCGGTCCACATCCACCATTCACCCATGTTCACTTCTCCCCAAAACGACAAAACCCACGGCCGGGAGGCAGTGGGTTTGCGTCTGGAGCAGATACACCTTGCCTCTCGGCAAGGTCTCACTTACAGCCAATTTGCATCGACTGCCCGGCTGCCGGGTGCACTGCAGGAAAAGGTGTGCACCGTAATGACGACAAACCGGCGAGAAGTTACTCCCCTTGTTGCGGCGGATAGTAACAGCCTCGAAAGGTAACGCCAAGAGGCATCTTCACCCCCACACAAAAAATAAAAAGGGCGCCACATGGGCGCCCTCTTCTCATGCTCCAATCAGAGCGGATCCACCTTGAGGCAGGAGACCGCGTGGTCAAAATTACCTTCAAGCTGGGGACGGGTCTTGGCACATTCGGGGCCCGCCACCGGGCAGCGGGTGCGGAACACACAGCCGGACGGCGGGTTCATGGGCGACGGCAGATCCCCCTCCAGGATCTGAATGGTCTTGCTGCGCTCCAGATCCGGGTCCGGGACGGGCACCGCCGACATCAGTGCCTTGGTGTAAGGGTGCAGCGGATTGGCGAAGATCTCCTTGCGGGTTCCCAGCTCAACCGCGTTGCCCAGATACATCACCAGCACCCGATCCGAGATATGTTTGACCACCGACAGATCGTGGGCGATGAAGATGAGCGACAGTCCCATCTCCTTTTGCAAGGATTTGAGCAGGTTCACCACCTGGGCCTGGATCGAGACGTCGAGTGCCGAGACCGGCTCGTCACAGATGATCATCTTGGGCTCCAGGATCAAGGCCCGGGCAATCCCGATGCGCTGGCACTGGCCACCGGAAAACTCGTGGGGATAGCGGTTTACCAGGTTTGGCAACAGGCCCACCTTACTCATCATGGCGCGCACCCGCTCCTTCACCTCCTCCTTCGCAAGATTTGGATAAAAGGTGATGAGGGGTTCAGCGATGATGTCGCCTATGGTCATGCGCGGGTTGAGGGAGGCCAGCGGGTCCTGGAAGATCATCTGGATCTCTTTACGCTTCTCCCGCAGCGCCTTCTGGTCGAGCTTGGTCAGATCGTTGCCAAGCCACACCACCTTGCCGTCGGTGGCCGGCACCAGGCCGATGATGGCGCGAGCGAAGGTGGACTTGCCGCAGCCCGACTCCCCAACCACCCCCAGGGTCTCCCCCTCGTACAGGCGCAGGGTCACTCCGTCCACCGCCTTCAGGGCCGAGGGTTTGGCCCAGGGCCATGCCTTGCCGCTCTTGATGCTGAAGTGAACCTTGAGGTCGGACACTTCCAGCAGCAGTTTCTTGTCAGTACCCATTTAGTTCACTCCCTTGATGATGGCATCCGAAACCCAGTGGCAAGCCCGCTCCCGCCCGTTGTTGAACGGGGTCAGGATGGGAGATTGCTGGCCGCAAATCTCGCTCACCCGGTGGCAGCGCTCCTGGAAGGGGCAGCCGGTGGGCAGACGCAGCAGGTTGGGCGGATTGCCCGGGATGGTGGGCAGCTCCTCCCCTTCGGTATCGAGGCGGGGAATGGCGCGCAGCAGACCTTCGGTATAGGGGTGGCTCGGGCGATAGAAGATATCGTCCACCTTGCCGTACTCCATGGTGCGACCGGCATACATCACCAGCACCTTGTCACAGATGCCGGCAACTACCCCCAGATCGTGGGTGATCATGATGATGGCGGTGTTGAACTCGCGCTTGAGTTCGTTCATCAGAGTCATGATCTGGGCCTGCACCGTCACGTCGAGCGCCGTGGTCGGCTCGTCGGCGATAAGCAGCTGGGGCCGGCACAAGAGAGCCATGGCGATCATCACCCGCTGGCGCATGCCGCCGGAGAACTCGTGCGGGTACATGCCCATGCGCTTGCGCGCCTCTGGGATCTTCACCGCATCCAGCATGCGCACCGACTCTTCAAACGCCTCGGCCTTGCTCACCCCCTTGTGCAGCATCAGCACTTCCATCAACTGATCCTGCACCTTCATGTAGGGGTTCAGCGAGGTCATGGGGTCCTGGAAGATCATGGCGATCTTCTCGGCGCGGATCTTGTTGAGCTTGGCCTCCGGCAGGTTGAGGATCTCGTCGCCCTGAAACTTGGCGGAGCCTGTGATGACGCCGTTCTTGGCGAGCAGCCCCATGATGGCAAACGCGGTCTGTGATTTGCCCGAGCCGGACTCGCCGACGATGCCCAGGGTCTCGCCCGCCGCCAGTGAAAAGTTGAGGTCGTTGACCGCCACCACATTGCCGTCCGGGGTCTTGAACTCGACCCGCAGATCTTTTACATCCAGTAACTTCATAAAAACTCCTTATCGATCTTTCGTGACGTATTCCTGTCGATCCGGTGCGCTGCCAGCGTATTAGCCGCTGTCTTGGCGCTCTCTCGCCATTTTCTCAGCGCTCCTTCGGCGCTTTTTTTAGCGATCCTTCGGATCGAGGGCGTCACGCAGACCATCCCCGAGGAAATTGAAACAGAACAGGGTCACCACCATGAAACCGGCGGGGAACAGGAGTTGCCAGATGGCCACTTCCATCGACTTGGAGCCTTCATCCAGCAGGGCACCCCAGCTGGTCATGGGCTCCTGGACACCGAGGCCCAGGAAGCTCAGGAAGGATTCAAACATGATCATCCCCGGCACCAGCAGGGTAGCGTAGACCGCCACGATGCCGAGCACGTTTGGCACTATGTGGCGGGTGATGATCTTCCACTTGGAGACGCCGCAGACATGGGCCGCCTCGATGAACTCCTTGCTCTTGAGGCTCAGGGTCTGGCCACGGACGATCCGCGCCATGTCGAGCCAGCTCACCGCCCCGATGGCGATAAAGATAAGTGCCAGATTGCGGCCGAAGAAGGTCACCAGCATGATCACGAAGAACATGAAGGGGAAGGCGTTGAGGATCTCGAGTACCCGCATCATCAGGCTGTCGACGCGACCGCCGATAAAACCGGAGGCGGCGCCATAGAGGGTGCCGATAATGACGGCCACCATGGCCCCCATGATGCCGACCATCAGCGAGATGCGCCCGCCGAGCAGGGTACGCACAAACAGATCGCGCCCCAGGCTGTCGGTGCCAAAGTAGTGACCCGCCTCCATGTCAGGACCGGTCTGCATGGCGCCCCAGTCCGGATCGTCGAAGGTGTATTGGGACAGGTGCGGCCCGAAGATCACCGCCAGGCCAATCAGGCTCAGGATGATGAGGCTGGTGAGCGCCGCCTTGTTGCGCAGGAAACGGCGGCGGGCATCCTTCCACAGGGAACGCCCTTCCACCACGTCCACTTTCTGGGCGAACGCCTCGACGGCCTCGCGTTTTTCAGTTGAAACAACCATGGTCTACTCCCTGATTAATAACGGATCTTCGGATCGATAAAGGCATAGAGAATATCGACCACGGCGTTAAAGGTGATGGTGAGGGCACCGACCAGAATGGTCAGGCCGAGCACCATGGAGTAGTCACGGTTCAGCGCTCCGTTGACGAACAACTGACCTATCCCCGGCAGGCCGAAGATGGTCTCGATCACCACTGAGCCCGTAATGATGCCCACAAACGCCGGCCCCAGGTAGGAGACCACCGGCAGCATGGCCGGGCGCAGGGCGTGTTTGAGGATGATGTGGCGCAGGGGCAAGCCCTTGGCGCGAGCGGTGCGGATGAAGTTGGAGTTCATGGTCTCGATCATGCTGCCTCGCATGATGCGCGAGATGGCCGAGATGTAGTACATCATCATGCCGAACACCGGCAGCACCATGAACTGGATGCCGCCCCCCTGCCAGCCACCGGCCGGGAACCAGCCCAGATAGATACTGAAGAAGAGCACCAGCAGCGGCGCCAGCACAAAGCCGGGTATCACCACCCCCGCCATGGCCGACGACATCAGCAGATAATCGATAATAGTGTTCTGTTTCAAGGCCGCTATAGTGCCGAACGTCACCCCCAGTGTCACCGCGAACAGAAAGGCGAAGGAGCCTATCTTGGCCGAGACCGGCAGGGCCTGGCTCACCAGATCGTTAACGGTGAAGTCCTTGTATTTGAAAGAGGGCCCCAGATCACCTTGTACCAAGTTGCCCAAGTAGGTGAGGTATTGCATGCCGATGGGCTTGTCGAGGCCGTACTTGGCTTCGATATTGGCAATGACTTCGGGGGGGAGCGAGCGTTCGCTGGTGAAGGGGTTACCCGGGGCGAAACGCATCATGAAGAAGGAGACGGTGATCAAGACCAGCAGAGTCGGGATCGCTTCCAGTAGACGTTTTAGAATAAATTTCAACATAGACAATTCCTGTCCTGTACTGCTTCCAAAGGGTCGCGATTGTAATAAAGGCCCGCCGTCTGGCGGGCCCTGCTTGTTATGCGACTTGTTGCTTTACATCATCAGTGGGCGACGATGTACATGTCCTTGCTGTAGAGGTTGTCCAGCGGGTTGGCCGGGTAGCCACCCACATAGGGTTTCACCATGCGGGCAGTCACGTACTGGTAGATGGGGGCGATCGGCATGTCCTTGGCCAGGATCTCTTCGGCCTGGACATAGAGCTTGTTGCGGGCTTCCACATCCACCTGATCGCGGGACTCGCTCATCAGCTTGTCAAACGCCGGGTTGGAATATTTGCCGTCGTTGTTGCCATGGGTGGTCTGCATCAGATCCAGCATGGAGGAGGCTTCGTTGTAGTCGGCGATCCAGCCGGCACGGCCCACGTCAAACTGACCCTGTTTCTTGGTCTCGAGGTAGGTTTTCCACTCTTGGTTGACCAGGCTCACCTGCACGCCAAGCTTCTTCCACATGGAGGCGACGGCCACAGCCACTTTTTTGTGGTTGTCGTCGGTGTTGTAGAGCAGCTCGAACTTCAGCGGCTTGCTGGCATCGAAACCGGCTTCGGCCAGCAAGGCTTTCGCCTTGGCATCGCGCTCGGCCTGGGTCATCTTGGACCACTCGGGCGCCACCGGCTTGAAGCCGTCCACGAAATCAGGCACCAGGGTGTAACCCGGGGTCTGGCCCTGGCCCATCACCTTGTCGGCGATCACGTTGCGATCGATGGCGTAGGAGAGCGCGGTACGCACGCGCACATCGTCAAACGGCTTGCGCTTGACGTTGTACTGGTAGTAGTAGGTGCCCACATAACCGGTCACTTTCAGCTCGTCCGGCTTCTCTTTCTTCATCTGCTTGAAGCGCTCGATGGGCATCTGGTAGGTCATGTCCACTTCACCGGCCAGGTAGCGGTTCAACTCGGCGTTGGTGGACTGGATCGGCAGATAGGTCACCTTGTTGATGACGGTCTTGGCGTCGTTCCAGTAGTTTTTGTTGCGCTCCACATCGACGCGCTCGTTGACCACCCAGTCTTTCAGCACATAGGCACCGTTGGACACCATGTTGCCGGGCTGGGTCCACTTGTCACCAAACTTCTCGACCACTTTCTTCGGCACCGGGTAGGTGGTGGTGTGGGAGAGCATGCTGACAAAGTAAGGGATCGCCTTCTCCAGTTGCACCTCGAAGGTATAGTCATCGACCGCCTTCACACCCAGGGTGTCGGCAGGCTTCTTGCCAGCGATGATGTCGGAGGCGTTGACGATAGTCGGGATCTCCAGATACCAGGAGTAGGGAGAGGCGGTTTTGGGGTCGACGGCACGCTTGAAAGCAAATTCGAAATCGTGAGCGGTGACCGGATCACCGTTGGACCACTTGGCGTCTTTACGCAGGTGGAACACATATTTCTTGTTGTCCGCGGTTTCCCAGGACTCGGCCACGCCGGGCAGCACTTCGCCCTTGGGACCGGAGGCGACCAGACCTTCGAACAGATCGCGCAGGATATTGGATTCGACCGTTCCTTCGGTCTTGTGCGGGTCCAGGGTGGCGGGCTCGGAGCCATTGCCTTTGACCAGCTGCTGCACCTCGGCCAGCTTGGTACCGGCGGGTACATCGGCGGCTTGTGCCATTGTGGCGCCACCAAACAGCGCGGCCACCAGGAGGGTGTTAATCATTGTTTTTTTATGAGTCATTTCCATACTCCAACAAGAACATTCCATGCAATTTTTTCAATGACGGGGTAACAACCCGCTCCCAGCATAATTCCCTGCTTATTGTGATGATGCAATAGATATTATCAGGAGCAACGGCCATCCATGGTCAAAAAAACAGCTTTTGACAAGAATTTCAGTATTTAAACGCCCCGTAACCGACGCTTTTTTATACAAATCGCTCGATTCTAGAAAATGGCATTCAAAAAGCAACCAATAAAAAGCCGGTCACGAGGACCGGCTTTCATAAAACGGATCTGGCTCACATCAGGCTGGGGAAGACACCCTTGATCCCGGCCACCATGATCTCGATACCCAGCGACATCATGATAAGACCCATGATACGGGTCACCACGTTGATGCCGGTATTGCCCATGATCTTGAACAGCAGGGGGGCGGCGCGAAAGATTAGCCAGGAGCAGAACGAGAACACCACCACCACCAGCGACATGCCGAGCATCTGCTGCCAGTGGCTCTGGCTGGCGTAGACGATGACCGACGAGATGGCCCCCGGTCCCGCCATCAGTGGCAGCGCCAGCGGCACGACCGCGATGGATTCGCGCACCGCCAACTCCCCTTTCTCCTGCTTGTTGTGCTTCACCTCACCCAGCTTGCCTTGCAGCATGGACCAGGCGATCAGGGTGATAAGCGAACCGCCGGCGATGCGAAACGACGCCAGCGAAATACCAAAACCGTCCAGGATCAGCTGCCCCATGGTCATGGAGACCAACAGGATCACCATCACGGCGATATTGGCGGTCGTGTTGGTCTTCATTCTTTCGGCCGGGGTATGGTGACTGGTCAGACTGACAAACACCGGCAACAGACCAAGCGGGTTGATGATCGCAAACAAACCGACAAAAAACTTCAGATATAAAGAGACGTCAATTGCCGCCATAGACCCCTTCCAATAGTGTGCAAGCCCGCGGGCTACTCCATATCAATGCGTGCGTAAATTTACACCATAGCCAGGATCCGCACCAATTAAATAATCTCACCAATATCGGGGTTTTTTAGTTAGTTCCGCTAATGATTCCCCCTCTTCCCAACAGATAAGCCAGTGCGAAACGATCTCCGCGGCGCAAGTCGCTACCTCCTCTAATCCGTGGTCCAGGTACACCCCCCTGTCGCCGCGGCTGTTTTTCCGGCTCCTGTTCCGACGTTTTCCTGACGCGGCGTTCAACACCAGAAACCGAGGGTCATGATTGCCTATCAGATACCAGCCACACATCCGCCTGCCAGCCACTAAACCGCCTTTGCAGAAGCCCGGCAAGGAGGGGCATCCCAACCACTTCGCACCACGATAAAGGTAATAACGAGCTCCTTACGGGTCATACCTCTTCCCCCTCTATCCAAGGTAAAGGAAATGCGAAATTGCGTGTAAAAAAGCGCCAAAAACGGTGGGGAGAAACGGCAAACCAAACGGTCAAAATACACAAATCGATAACAGACAGTGGAAAATCTGCCACCACTCCAGTGTCAAAGGTTAAGTTTGATCACAATGACTGTGTGATGGCCGTCATGCAGCGGTTTCCTCCAAATTGTTTATCAAGCCTTAACTTGATGAAAAATCTGGACTAAAACCGTTCATTCCGGGTTCATAAAGGATTTGTTCAACTCCACAACTTGATAACATCCGACCAGAAAAAAATTGTGAAATAAAATTTCTTTTGTTCTTTTGCAACACTTGATCGAGATCAAGTTTTTCTGGGTCTACCCCGCTCTATAATCGACTCGGAAAACAATTTAGTAAGGCATGTAAATACCCCTGTTGCAGTAATTGTCGCCTTGACAGGCCAACTATAATTGCCGGGCATTGCCAACGTCTTACTAAACAGTTTTCAAATAATCAGGAGATAAACATGGCAGTAACCAATTTGGCAGAACTGGATGCACTGGTCGCCCGCGTTAAGGAAGCACAGCGTGAATTCGCCAGCTTCTCCCAAGAGCAGGTAGACAAGATCTTCCGTGCCGCCGCCCTGGCCGCCAACAACGCCCGTATCCCTCTGGCCCAGATGGCCGTCGAAGAGTCCGGTATGGGTATCATCGAAGACAAGGTTATCAAGAACCACTTCGCCTCCGAATACATCTACAACAAGTACAAAGAAGAGAAGACCTGCGGCATCCTCAGCGAAGATGACGAGATGGGTACCATCACCATCGCCGAGCCGGTAGGCATCATCTGCGGTATCGTACCGACCACCAACCCGACCTCCACCGCGATCTTCAAATCCCTGATCTCCCTGAAGACCCGCAACGCCATCATCTTCTCCCCGCACCCCCGCGCCAAAAACTCCACCAATACCGCAGCCAAGCTGGTACTGGATGCAGCCGTTGCCGCCGGTGCGCCGAAAGACATCATCGGCTGGATCGATCAACCGTCTGTTGAACTCTCCAACGCCCTGATGAAGCACAACGACATCAACCTGATCCTGGCCACCGGTGGCCCGGGCATGGTGAAAGCCGCCTACTCCTCCGGCAAGCCCGCCATCGGCGTGGGTGCCGGTAACGTACCGGTGGTCATCGACGAAACCGCCGATGTGAAGCGTGCCGTCGCCTCCATCCTGATGTCCAAGACCTTCGACAACGGCGTGGTCTGTGCCTCCGAGCAAGCCGCCATCGTGGTTGACTCCATCTATGACCAGGTCAAAGAGCGTTTCGCCACTCACAACGGCTATGTGCTGAGCAAGGACGAAGCTGACAAGGTTCGTAAAGTCATCCTGATCAACGGCGCCATGAACGCCAACATCGTGGGCCAGCCTGCGGTCAAGATCGCCGAAATGGCCGGTGTCACCGTGCCTGCCAACACCAAGATCCTGATCGGCGAAGGCGTGAAGATCTGTGAAGAGGAAGAGTTCGCTCACGAGAAGCTCTCCCCGACTCTGGGTCTGTTCCGTGCCAAGAACTTTGAAGAAGCCGTTGAAATGGCCTGTGACATGGTCAACCTGGGCGGTATCGGCCACACCTCCGGTCTGTACACCGACCAGGACCGCAACGCCGACCGCATCAAGTACTTCGGCGACAAGATGAAGACTGCCCGTATCCTGATCAACACCCCGACCACCCAAGGTGGTATCGGTGACTTGTACAACTTCGCGATGGCACCGTCCCTGACCCTGGGTTGCGGTTCCTGGGGTGGCAACTCCATCTCCGAAAACGTGGGTCCCAAGCACCTGATCAACAAGAAGACAGTCGCAAAACGGGCAGAAAACATGCTGTGGCACAAACTTCCGAAATCCATCTACTTCCGTCGTGGTTCCCTGCCGATCGCCCTGAGCGACCTGGAAGGCAAGAAGCGCGCCATGATCGTGACCGACCGCTTCCTGTTCAACAACGGCTACGCCGACGAAGTGGTTCGTCTGCTCAAAGGCCTGAAGATGGAAGTGGAAGTGTTCTACGAAGTAGAAGCCGACCCGACCCTGACCGTGGTACGCAAGGGTGCCGAGATGGCCAACTCCTTCAAGCCGGACGTGATCGTCGCCCTGGGCGGTGGTTCACCGATGGATGCCGCCAAGATCATGTGGGTGATGTACGAGCATCCGGACACCGCGTTCGAAGATCTGGCCATGCGCTTCATGGACATCCGCAAGCGTATCTACAAGTTCCCGAAAATGGGCGTGAAGGCCGAGCTGGTCTGCATCACCACCACTTCCGGTACCGGTTCTGAAGTGACCCCGTTTGCGGTCGTGACCGACGACGCCACCGGCGTGAAATACCCGCTGGCCGACTACGAGCTGACCCCGAACATGGCCATCGTTGACGCCAACCTGGTGATGGGCATGCCGAAATCCCTGTGCGCCTTCGGTGGTATCGACGCCGTGACTCACGCCATGGAAGCCTATGTTTCCGTGCTGGCCAACGAGTACTCCGACGGTCAGGCACTGCAAGCCCTGAAACTGCTGAAGGACTACCTGCCCTCCAGCTACCAGAACGGTGCCAACGACCCGGTCGCCCGCGAGAAGGTGCACAACGCCGCCACCATCGCCGGTATCGCGTTCGCCAACGCCTTCCTGGGTGTGTGCCACTCCATGGCCCACAAACTGGGTGCCGAGTTCCACATCCCGCACGGCCTGGCCAACGCCCTGCTGATCAGCAACGTCATCCGCTACAACGCGAACGACAACCCGACCAAGCAGACCGCGTTCTCCCAGTACGACCGTCCGCAGGCTCGTCGTCGCTACGCCGAAGTGGCTGACCACCTGGGTCTGACTGCCGCCGGTGACCGTACCGCCGCCAAGATCGAGAAGCTGCTGACCTGGCTGGACGAGCTGAAAGCGACCTTAGGGATCCCGGCTTCCATCCGTGACGCAGGTGTCGCCGAAGCCGACTTCCTGGCCAAGGTTGACCAGCTGGCCGTTGAAGCCTTCGATGACCAGTGCACCGGCGCCAACCCGCGCTACCCGCTGATCAGCGAGCTGAAAGCCATCCTGCTGGATACCTACTACGGCCGTCCCTTCTCCGAAGAAGCTCAGGTAGCTGACAAGGTGGAAGTGAAAGCCGAAACCAGCAAGAAAAAATCCAAGGCCTGATCACCGGTCCCGAGATTAAAAAAGCCCGCGCCACTGCGCGGGCTTTTCTTTGTCTGAAAGCCGGCACCTTCTTTACCGGACAACAGAACCTCCCCTCCCCCCGCATTGCCAGCCGTATGCTCCCATTGGTCGCCATGACATCCGCAGCCAGTGCCAGGTGCAGCCCGTCCCCCACAGACAGGTCACAGCATTTGCCCCCCTCTCAATCAGACGAAGGCGAAGGCACAACCACGACGAGCGCATCTACCGCCAGCGGGCAAGAAGAGTCCGTAGGACTGGCATGTTAAGCGGGGGATAAAAAAGGAGAGCAGGCGTTACCGGCGGGATAAAAAATGGCAGCCATCTGGCTGCCATCGGGAGAGCATGATCGGGCGATCAGAGGGTCGCGGCCACTTCGTCGGAGATGGAACCGTTGTGGTACACCTCCTGCACATCGTCCAGATCTTCCAGCATGTCGATGAGGCGCATCAGCTTGGGCGCGGTCTCGGCATCCAGTTCGGCTTCGGTGGAGGGGATCATGGTCACTTCGGCATTCTGGGCCTTGAAGCCGGCGGCTTCCAGACCGTCGAGTACGGTACCGAAATCGTTCGGGGTGGTGTATACCTCGATGGAACCATCTTCTTCGGTCACCACGTCGTCGGCACCCGCTTCCAAGGCGGCATCCATCAGGGCATCTTCATCGACGCCCACGAAGGTCAGCAGGCCCTTCTTGGTGAAGAGGTAGGAGACGGAACCATCGGTACCCAAGTTGCCACCGCTCTTGCTGAAGGCGTGACGCACTTCGGAGACGGTGCGGTTACGGTTGTCGGTCAGGCACTCCACCATGACGGCGGTACCGGCCGGGCCGTAGCCTTCGTACACGATGGTCTCGAGCTGCTCGCCGTCACCACCGCCAGCGCCACGCTGGATGGCACGGTTGATGGTATCGCGAGTCATGTTGTTGGTCAGGGCAGCCGTTACCGCCGCACGCAGACGCGGGTTGTTGGCCGGATCGGCATCACCCAGACGCGCGGAGGTGGTGATTTCGCGGATCAGCTTGGTGAAAATCTTGCCACGCTTGGCATCCTGAGCTGCCTTGCGGTGTTTGATGTTGGCCCATTTACTGTGACCTGCCATAGGGACTCTCCGTTATATTTTTAACTTTCAGTAACACAAGGGGAAACGTGAAAGGCCGCATTGCTGCGGCCTTTGGTGCCGGATTACGGCTTATTCATCACCCTTGACGGTGGTCGCAATCGCCAATTCACCCAGTTGTGCCGGGTTGGCGAAGCTGGGGGCGTCTGTCATCAGACAGGCGGCCGCGGTGGTTTTCGGGAAGGCAATCACGTCCCGAATGTTGTCGGTACCGGTCAGCAGCATGCTGAGACGGTCGAGGCCAAAGGCCAGACCGGCGTGGGGCGGGGTACCGTATTTCAGGGCATCCAGCAGGAAGCCGAACTTCAGGCGCTGTTCGTCCGGGGTAATACCCAGGATGTCGAACACGGTGGCCTGCATTTCGCTGTTGTGGATACGCACGGAGCCGCCACCTACTTCATAGCCGTTGATCACCATGTCGTAGGCGTTGGCGTAGGCACCCAGCGGATTGGCTTTCAGCTGTTCCGGGCTCAGGTTGCTCGGCGCGGTGAAGGGGTGGTGCATGGCAGCCAGACCGCCTTCGCCATCTTCCTCGAACATCGGGAAGTCGATGACCCACAGGGGCTTCCAGCTGTTCTCCAGCAGGCCCAGATCGCGGCCCACTTTCAGGCGCAGGGCGCCCATGGCGTCGCACACCACTTTCTTGGAGTCGGCGCCGAAGAAGATGATGTCGCCATCGGCCGCGCCGGTACGGGCCAGGATCTCGCGCACGATCTCGTCGGAGAGGAACTTGGCAACCGGGGACTGTACGCCTTCGATGCCGTTGGCCGCCTCGTTGACCTTCATCCAGGCCAGACCCTTGGCACCGTAGATGCCAACGAACTTGGTGTACTCGTCGATCTGCTTGCGAGACAGCTCGGCGCCGCCCGGCACTTTCAGGGCAGCCACGCGGCCTTTCGGATCGTTGGCAGGGCCGGCGAACACGGCGAACTCGACGGCGGTCAGCAGATCTGCCACATCAACCAGCTCCATCGGCAGACGCAGATCCGGCTTGTCGGAGCCAAAGCGGCGCATCGCCTCGTCGAAGGTCATGATCGGGAAGTCGCCCAGATCCACGTTCAGGATATGCAGCCACAGTTTGCGGATCATCTCTTCCATCACCTCACGCACCTGCGGCGCGGTCATGAAGGAGGTCTCCACGTCGATCTGGGTGAATTCCGGCTGACGGTCGGCACGCAGGTCTTCGTCGCGGAAGCACTTGACGATCTGGTAGTAGCGATCGAAGCCGGACATCATCAGCAACTGCTTGAACAGCTGCGGGGACTGCGGCAGGGCGTAGAACTTGCCCTTGTGCACACGGCTCGGCACCAGGTAGTCACGGGCCCCTTCCGGGGTAGCCTTGGTCAGCATCGGGGTCTCGATGTCGAGGAAGCCGTGTTCGTCCATGAAGCGGCGCACGAAGGCACTGGCCTTGGCGCGGGTCTTCAGGTACTTGGCCATCTCGGGGCGACGCAAGTCCAGGTAGCGGTACTTGAGGCTGATCTCTTCGCTGTTGACCTGGTTGAAGTCAAGGGGCAGCGGCTCGGCGCGGTTGATGATGGTCAGCTCGTGAGCGAACACCTCGATGGCACCGGTGGCCATGTCGCTGTTGCGCTGGGACTCCGGACGGGTGCGCACCACGCCGGTCACCTGGATGCAGAACTCGCCACGCAGCTCGGAGGCCAGAGCGAACGCTTCCGGCTTGTCCGGATCGAAGAACACCTGCACGATCCCTTCGCGATCGCGCATGTCGATAAAGATCAGACCGCCGAGATCACGACGACGGTGGACCCAACCGCACAATGTAATGGTCTGCCCTTCATGGGCCTCATTGACCTGTCCGCAATAGATAGAGCGCATGGACTTCTTCCTTCGAAATTGTAGAGAGACGGTTAACCTTGGGCCGCCGGGCACGACTGGCAAGCACCGTCTGTCTCACAGCTGGCCAGATTCTTTTTCTTACCCGGTTTGAAATCAGTCTCGTACCATCCGGTTCCCTTGAGCCGGAAGCCTGCCGCCGATATCAGCTTGACCAGATTCGGCTTGCTACAGGCCGGGCAGTCGGTCAGGGGGGCATCGGAAAGCTTTTGCAGTTTTGCCAATTCATGGCCACAGACGTCGCAACGATATTCGTAGATAGGCATGGGTCACAAGAAATTGAAAAACAAAAGGGCTGGCATTATAGAGGAAAACCCCCATTTGGGTAAAATGGCCAGCAACCCCCTTTGCCCAGTTTTTTTGCCTCCGATGACAAATTTCGGCCAAAAAAACGTCGCACCTTCTCCATGAGCGGAGCAAACAACCAGCATGAGCCTCTATCTGGGCCTGCCGCAATGGTCCCACCCCGCCTGGCCGGGGCAACTGCTTGGCCTGGGCGCCAAACCCGCCGAGCACCTCGCCCACTACGCCAGCGTGTTCGACTCGGTGGAAGGAAACACCACCTTCTACGCCCTGCCGGCACCCGAGACGGTGCAGCGCTGGGCCGATACGGTGCCAGCCCGTTTTCGCTTCAACTTCAAGTTTCCGCAGACCATCAGCCACCAGAGCGATCTGGTGAGCGTGGACAAGCAGGTCGCGGACTTTATCGCGCTGCTCGCCCCGCTGCACGACAAGCTGGGGCTGCTCACCCTGCAGCTGCCCGCCCGCTTCGGCCCCGAGGGGCTGCACCGCCTGCAGGCCTTTTTCAACCGGCTACCGGGCGAATTTCGTTATGCCCTTGAGGTACGCCATCCCGATTTCTTCGCCAAGGGTGAGGCCGAACGCGCCCTGAACAGGATGTTGATGGAGAAGGGCATCAACCGCATCATGCTGGATAGCCGACCGCTCTTCTCGGTACCGGCCACCACAGCTGCCATGATCGATGCCCAGAGCAAGAAGCCCAGGCTGCCGGTCCATCTGCTGGCCACCGCCCAGGCCCCCGTGGTGCGCCTTATCGGCCTGCCGGATCCGGCGGCCAATCACCCCTTCTTGCCGGGCTGGCTCCCCCACTGGCAGCAGTGGCTCGCCGAGGGCAAGGATCTCTACCTGTTCATCCACACCGCCGACAACGCCAGAGCCCCGGAGCTTGCTCGCCAGATCAGCCATCTGCTTGGTCAGGAGATGGCCTCCTGGCCGGGGGAAAACGATCGCGCACGCCAGGGAGTGCTGCCCTTTTGAGCGCCATCGGCTGACGCGTAAAAAAAGCCGCATTTTTCTGGTCTGGCGGGGCCTGGCGCCAAGACAAATGGCCTGCAATCCTCTACACTAGCGCCCCAAGCGAGGGGCCCGAATGTTTCGCATTGCAATCCGTTGCAACCGACGACGGGACTCCGGTTCAAGGGTCCGGAACATGACCCGTACGAACAGGGCCGGTCCAGGGAGCTCATGACCCGTCACCCGTTCGTAAAGCAGGTGATATATCAACTCTGATGGCTATCACTCAACGACTCAATTGAACAATGCCGTCGGTTTATTCAACGACGGTCAGGTTGCGCCAGCATGCATACCAAAGATCAAATTTTTGCCGCCCCCATCGCCCGACTGGGGGATTTCTGTTTTGACGAGCAGGTCGTCGACGTCTTTCCCGACATGATCCAGCGATCGGTACCGGGTTACAGCAACATCATCTCCGCCATCGGCATGATGGCCGCCCGCTACGCCCAGCCCGAGAGCCGACTCTACGATCTCGGCTGCTCCCTCGGGGCCGCCACCCAGGCGATGCGCCGCCATGTCAATCAACCGGGTTGTCACATCACGGCGGTCGATCTCTCCCACCCCATGATCGAGCGGGCCCGCGCCCACCTATCGGGCTTCAAATCCGAGGTGCCGGTGGAGCTGGTGGAGGCGGACATCTGCGACATCGAGATCGAGAACGCCTCCGTGGTGGTGCTCAACTTCACCCTGCAGTTCGTGGATCCCGAAAAGCGGGCCGCCCTCATCCAGCGCATTCACGACGGCCTGCGCCCGGGCGGCATCCTGATCCTCAGCGAGAAGTTCCGTTTCGAGGACGAACCGGTCAACGAGCTGCTCATCGACCTGCACCTCGACTTCAAGCGGGCCAACGGCTACAGCGAGCTCGAGATCAGCCAGAAGCGTACCGCCCTCGAGAACGTGATGCGCACCGACAGCCTGCCGGTACATCAGGCCCGCCTGCGGGAGGCGGGCTTCGCCCATCAGGATCTCTGGTTCCAGTGCTTCAACTTCGGCTCCATGATCGCCATCAAATCGAGCGGGAGCGAACAGCCATGATCGACTTTGCCAACTTCTATCAGCTGATCGCCAAGAACCGCCTGAGCCACTGGCTGCATACCCTGCCCGCCCAGCTGCACGCCTGGCAGCATGACAACCAGCACGGGGATCTGCCGCGCTGGAATCGGGCCCTCAACAAACTGCCCCAGGTTGAACCTGGCCAGATCGAGTTGAACGCGCGGGTCGAGATTGGCTCGGCCGAGAGCCTGGGGGAAGGCGAGCGCAAGAAGGTCGAGAGCCTGCTGCGCCACTTCATGCCCTGGCGCAAGGGCCCCTTCACCGTGCACGGCATCCACATCGATACCGAATGGCGTTCCGACTGGAAGTGGGATCGGGTGCTGCCCCACATCAGCCCGCTGGCGGGACGTTATGTGCTGGATGTTGGCTGCGGCAGCGGCTATCACCTCTGGCGCATGGTGGGTGAAGGGGCCAAACTCGCGGTCGGCATCGATCCGAGCCCACTGTTCCTCTGCCAGTTCGAGGCCATTCGCCACTTCGCAGGCAATGACCAGCGTGCCCACCTGCTGCCCCTTGGCATCCAGGAGCTGCCGGAGCTGCGTGCCTTCGATACCGTCTTCTCCATGGGGGTGCTCTATCACCGCAAATCCCCCATCGAGCACATCGAGCAGCTGCGCAACCAGCTCAAAGACGATGGCGAGCTGGTGCTGGAGACCCTGGTGATCAACGGCGGCGTCAATGACGTGCTGATGCCCACCGACCGCTACGGCAAGATGCGCAACGTCTGGTTCATCCCGTCCAGCGCGGCGCTCAAGCTCTGGGTTGAACGCTGCGGTTTTACCGATGTGCGGATCGTCGACGAGAATATGACCAGCACCGACGAACAGCGTCGTACCGACTGGATGATTAATGAATCCCTGAGTGATTATCTGGATCCGGACAATCCGGCGCTCACGGTAGAAGGACACCCGGCTCCCAAGCGGGCCGTACTGATTGCGCGCAAGGCCAAAGACTAGCCGATGGCTGCTGTGGACGTTACACTGACCAAATTCCAGGAAGCACAGTTAAATGAATGACATGAAAAGCAAATTAAAAGGAATGACCCTGCTCTCCCTGCTTAGTCTCGGCGGGTGTGTCAATATGGAAAAACCTCCCCAGGTCCCCGCTCTGACCCTGGCCGAGCTGCGTAGCGAGCTCAGCCAGAGTGAACAGCGCCTGCAAACAGCCATGGAACAGCAGCAGAAGCAGTATGCCCAGCAACAGCATCTGCTGGTTCAGCTCAACACCGATGTCACCAAGATGAAAGAGTCCGTCAAGCACGTAGATCACAAGCTCGCGAGCCTCCCGACCGAACCGCCCAAACCCCTGCCAATTCCGGCGGCAAAATGCCCCGCCCCGGATCAGGGCCACACCATAGATGGCAAACTGCTGGTGGGTGAAGCGGAGTGGATCTGGGTCGATGCCGCCAACGACGCCTTCCAGGCCCGGGTCGATACCGGTGCCACCACCTCCTCCATCAGTGCCCAGGAGATCACCATCTTCGAGCGCAACGGCAAGAATTGGGTGCGCTTCTTCCTGAGCCATCAGGAGATGGACGACAAGATCCAGATTGAAGCACCGCTGGTGCGTCACGTGCGGGTGCGTCAGGCCTCCGCTGACGATCTGGACCGTCGCCCCGTGGTTCGTCTGGCGGTGCGTATCGGCGATATGACCGAGAAAGCCGAGTTTACCCTGAAAGACCGCAGCGACATGACCTTCCCCGTGCTGCTGGGTCGTGAGTTCCTCAAGGATATCGCCGTGGTCGACGTGGCCCGCGAATATATCCAGCCCAAACCCAAGCTCAAGGATGTGAAATAATCCATGGTTTCTCGCAAGCCGTTCTATTTGCTGGTTGCCCTGCTGTACATTGTCGGCCTGGGGATGACCCTCTATCACCACATTGCTCTGGACGTGCCCCTGACGCCGGGTGAAAAGCGCCAGATTTGGTCCATTGAGGCCAAACTGGAGTTCGATGCCACCGGTGAGCCGGTGATCGCTTCCCTGGCTATTCCTGGCACCCAGCCCGGTTTCACCCTGATGAACGAGAATGCCGCGAGCCCGGGCTACGGTCTTTCGTTTGTTGAAAAAGATGGCGATGCCCGTGCCGAGTGGTCAATTCGCACTGCTTCCGGCCGTCAGGAGCTCTACTACCGCGTCGACATGATGGCGGATGCTCACGCCAAGCCGGCTGCCAACCCGCAGCCGCCCGCCATCGAGAAGCAGATCGAGAGCGAGCCCTATGCCACCGCGATGAAGCAGATCCTGGAACGTGCCCAGGAGCGCTCCGCCGACGGCTATACCCTGACTCGCGAGATCATCAAGGAGATCGAGAAGCAGGAACAGAACGCCGAGCTGCTGAAAAAGAACAAGTCTCGTGCCAACCTGATCGCCGAGCTGCTCAACAACGCCGACATTCCGGCCCGTGTGGTCCATGCCCTCAATCTGGAAGACGGCCGCCGTCGTCAGGAGCTGGTGGATTACCTGCAAGTCTTCAATAGTCCGACCGACTACAAGCTGTTCAACCCGCAGACCGGTGAACAAGGCCGCCCGGCCAACCTGCTGCTGTGGGAGTACAACTCGGGCGCCCTGCTGGACGTGACCGGCGGTCACAACTCCCGCGTCACCTTCTCGATGATCGAGCAGGAGCAACCGGTGAGCGTGGCGCTGGCCCAGAAGTTCGAAAAATCCGAGATGTTGAACTTCTCCATCCACAGCCTGCCGCTGGAAGAGCAAGCACTGTTCAAAGGCCTGCTGCTCATTCCTATCGGCGTGCTGATGGTGGTGTTCCTGCGGGTACTGGTAGGGATCAAGACTTCGGGCACCTTTATGCCGGTGCTGATCGCGGTCGCCTTCATCCAGACCTCGCTGGTGACCGGTCTGGTTGGTTTCCTGCTTATCGTGGGCACCGGCCTTATCATCCGGTCTTACCTCTCAAGGCTCAACCTGCTGCTGGTAGCTAGGATATCGGCGATCATCATCATGGTGATCTCGATGATCGGCATCTTCTCCGCATTCGCCTTCAAGCTGGGGCTGACCGACGGCATGAAGATCACCTTCTTCCCGATGATCATCCTCTCCTGGACCATAGAGCGGATGTCCATCCTGTGGGAAGAAGAGGGTCCGAAAGAGGTGTTCCGCCAGGGCGGCGGTTCCCTGCTGGTGGCCGTCATCGCCTACCTGGCCATGGATAACGAACTGATCCGTCACCTCACCTTCAACTTCCTCGGTCTGCAACTGGTGCTGATGGCGACCGTGCTGCTGATGGGTAACTACACCGGTTACAAGCTGAGCGAGCTCAAGCGCTTCAAGCCGCTGGTGGACGAGATGAAGTCTGGCGCCACGCCGGGTAAGGACAAGTAACAGATGTGGTTCTGGGAAAAGTACACCACCCCGTGGAGCCTGTCTCAGTCAGGCATCCTCGGCATGAACAAGCGCAACCACTCCTACATCAGCCGCTACAACCCGCGCCGTCTCTACCCGCTGGTGGATGACAAGCTGCAGACCAAGCGCATCGCGCTGGATGCAGGCGTGACGGTGCCGGATCTCATCGGCACCATCCGCGAGCAGCACGGGGTGGGACAGATCACCGAGCTGGTGAAAGAGTGGCCAGGCTTCTGTATCAAGCCGGCCCGGGGTTCCGGCGGCAAGGGGATCCTGGTGATCCTGCGTCAGGAAGATGGTCTCTTCTACAAACCCAACGGCAGTGCCTGCAATGGCCAGGATCTGGAGCGCCATGTCTCCAACATCCTGGCGGGGCTCTACTCTCTGGGGGGCAAGCCGGACGTGGCGCTGGTAGAAGGGCTCATCAACTTCGATGACGTGTTCGACGGCTACTCGTTTGAAGGGGTGCCCGACTCCCGGGTCATCATCTTCAAGGGCTTCCCGGTGATGGCCATGATGCGCCTCTCCACTTCTGCCTCCGACGGCAAGGCGAACCTGCACCAGGGCGCCGTGGGGGTGGGTTTGTGCCTGCGTACCGGTCGCGCCCTGCGGGCTGTGCAGTTTGGCTCACCCATCCGCCACCATCCGGATACGGGACTCGACCTCTACGATCTCAGGGTGCCCCACTGGGATACCCTGCTGACCCTGGCCGCCTCCTGCTACGAGATGTCGGGGCTCGGCTATATCGGGACCGACATGGTGCTGGACAAGTTCCGCGGCCCTATGCTGCTGGAGCTCAACGCTCGTCCGGGCCTTGCCATCCAGATCGCCAACGGCCGCGGCCTGGTGCCCAACCTCAAGACCATCGAGAAGCTGGGGCAGGTCAAGATGAACGTGGATCAGCGGGTCAACTTCGCCAAGGATCACTTCGGGATCTTCGACGAATAATCCGGTTGCTACCCGATGCCAAAAGCGCGCCCATGGCGCGCTTTTTTATACCTGCCCTACAAGCTGTTACTGCATCCACCATCCAAATAACAGGCATAAAAAAAACCGGCGCCTTGGCACCGGTTTTTTACTTCGCATCAACCCATTACAGGGCGTCGGCGTTCTCGGACAGGTATTTGGCCACGCCATCCGGAGAGGCCTGCATGCCTTTCTTGCCCTTTTCCCACTGAGCCGGGCACACTTCGCCGTGCTCTTCGTGGAATTGCAGAGCGTCGACCATGCGCAGCATTTCGTCGATGTTGCGACCCAGCGGCAGATCGTTCACCACCTGGTGACGAACCACGCCGTTCTTGTCGATCAGGAAGGAGCCACGGAAGGCCACACCGGCTTCCGGATGCTCGACATCATACGCCTTGCAGATCTCGTGCTTCACGTCGGCGATCAGCGGGTACTTGACCTGACCGATGCCGCCATCTTCCACCTTGGTGTTGCGCCAGGCGTTGTGGGAGAACTGGGAATCGATGGAAACACCGATCACTTCCACGCCACGCTTCTGGAACTCTTCATAGCGATGATCGAAGGCGATCAGCTCGGACGGGCAGACGAAAGTGAAGTCGAGGGGATAAAAGAAGACAACGGCGGCTTTGCCTTTGATGTGGGATGACAGGTTGAAAGAATCAACGATTTCGCCATTACCCAGAACGGCTGCGGCAGTAAAATCGGGTGCGGGACGGCCTACCAATACCATATTCAATTCCTCTTTTGTGAAGTGAACAATCCGCTCAGGATTGGGCCACCTTGGGCCTGGTCCATCTAATTCAAGCGACAAACTATATGCCCGATGGTAGATTAGTCAAATCAAATTAAATAGATAGCATTAATCGGGTTTTTCTATGCAACGTTGGCCCAGCCTCAAACAGCTGCAATATCTGGTTGCTCTCGACGAGCACAAAAACTTCAACCGCGCCGCCAAGGCTTGTCATGTCAGCCAGTCGACCCTGAGTACCGGGATCCAGACCCTGGAGGACATGATGAACCTGCAACTGGTGGAGCGGGACCACAAGAGCTTCATTATGACCCCGGTCGGCATGGAAATCGTCGAGCGGGCTCGCAATTTGCTCTCCGACGCGCGGGATCTGATGGAGCTCGGTCAACATCAGGGGGGAGTCATGCAGGGGACAGTGCGCCTCGGCTGCATCCCCACCATTGCCCCCTTCCTGCTCAGCAAGCTGCTCAAGGTATGCAGCAAGACCTATCCTGACCTCGAATTGTTGCTGCGTGAAGACACCACCAGCAATCTGCTCAAACAGCTGGAGCAGGGTCAGCTCGATCTGCTGATCCTGGCCCTACCCATCGAGATCGGCGGCTTTCACTGCAAGACCGTCGGCCAGGATCCCTTCCACATGGTGATGCCTGCCAGCATGGCGGCCGGGTTGCATACCCCGTTCGACTACAAGGAATTGCCCAACCAGAGCATCTTCCTGCTGGAGCGGGAGCACTGCCTCACCGAACATGCGGTCAGCGCCTGTCGCCTGCGGGACAAGAGCAAGATCAACCCGTTCGCGGCCACCAGCCTGCACACCCTGGTGCAGATGGTAGAGGCGGGCCTGGGCACCACCTTCCTGCCCCAGATGGCCATAGATGCCGGCATTCTCGACAACTCGGATCTGGTGGCCATCCCGCTGCCCGGCGAAAAATCCTACCGCGAGATAGGCCTGGTGTGGCGTCCCAGCACCACCCGGGTGCAGACCTTCTACAAGCTGGCCGAGCTGCTCACCCCGCTGATCAGCCCGGCCAAATAAGCTCAAACGCCAGCCCTCCGGCTGGCGTTTTTTTTAACGCAGCCCCGCATTTTTGCCATTTGAGACTAGGTCTTGGGCCAGATCCCTGTTTATGATGGAAAAGTTGTCGTGCCGGTCATCTTCTGACGCCGGTGTCCAAGCCTGATCTGTAGAGAGAGCACCGATGTATCGTTTCTTGCTGCTATCCATACTGACCCTGCTGCTGGCTGCCTGCTCCAGTACTCCCGAACCCACGCCACCCGCCCCTCGCCAGAGCAGTGCCTTCGACGGCTTCTACCAGCAGTGGCGCGGCGTACCCTATCGCATGGGGGGCTCGACCCGGGCCGGCCTCGACTGCTCCGCCTTCACCCAGCTGGCCTACCAGCAGGTAATGGGGTTTTCCCTGCCCAGAACCACAGAATCCCAGGCCACCCTCGGCACACCGGTCGAACGTTATCGGCTGCAACACGGGGATCTGGTCTTCTTCAAGACCGGCTGGCGCCAGTACCACGTCGGGGTCTACACGGGATCGGGGGAGTTTATCCACGCCTCCACCAGCAAGGGGGTGATCCGCTCCCGTCTCGACAATGTCTACTGGAACAGCCGCTACTGGCAGGCTCGCCGCCTGACCCAATAAGGTACCAAGCCCACTTACCAGTCCTTTCATCTTCCCGTGAAGGGCCATGGATCATTGCTTATAACCCAATTGAACCCAAAACCTGCGTTTCTGCTCATTTTGTGATAAAGTGGTGACCCTTTTTCAGGCATAGCCCTGTTGCGCCGGGTTTCTCTTCGTATGAAAACAATGCCCCAGACAGGCAAACGCAACAGCTGTGGTGTGGCAGGAGCAGCCACGCAGCGTCAGCGCGGGACGAGCGACTGGCCACACAACACGGGTTTCAATCGTCAATTTGATAAGGAGATCGTGCAATGAAGCAATATCAAAGCTGGTTGGGACAATACCTGATGAGCCGTCGTGACGGTGACCATGCCATGGCTTCCGAGCTGGCCAGCTCCATCTGCGAGTTCTGGCAGCAGCAAGGAGATGAGGCCGAGCTGGACAAGTGGCAGCAGATCTACCAGCACCATCTGGAAAGAACCACTTAATCATCCGATTCCTTGCCTTGCAGCACCCGAGCTGCAAGGCTTTCTTTTGTTTACCCTTGCCAGCTCCCCTCTTCATCTCCGTTTTATTGCCAATCGCGGCAACCTGATGTCGATATCATCCCTGTGCCATCAGTTCGCACCAGATGACAGAAGCCTCGGCTCTAGCCCTTGCATAGCCAACGCATACAACCATGAAACTCTCTTTCGCCTCTCCTGCGGCATGTCGCCTCAACGGTTCAACTACCCAAACACGATTGAAATGAGCGGTACGCCGCCACATCCCCCCACTTCCGCCTTGCCCCTGCCCCTCCCCTTTGTTAGAGTCGCGCGCCGCGCGGCGACCGCGCCCATAACGACAACGCGTGCCCAGAGCGCCAGCAACGAGCGAAAACAATCCATGCGTGAGCGCATCAGACAAGAGTGGTTTGGCAACGTCAGGAGGGATCTGCTGTCGGGCACGGTCGTAGCCCTGGCCCTGATCCCGGAGGCCATCGCCTTCTCCATCATCGCCGGCGTCGATCCCAAGGTGGGGCTCTACGCCTCCTTCTGCATCGCCGTCATCATCGCCTTCACCGGCGGCCGCCCGGCCATGATCTCCGCCGCCACCGGTGCCATGGCCCTGCTGATGGTGACCCTGGTGCGCGAGCACGGGCTGCAATACCTGATGGCCGCCACCCTGCTCACCGGCTTGCTGCAGATCCTGGCCGGCTACCTGCGCCTCGGCGCCCTGATGCGCTTCGTCTCGCGCTCGGTGGTGACCGGCTTTGTCAACGCCCTGGCCATCCTCATCTTCATGGCCCAGCTGCCGGAGCTGACCGATGTCAGCTGGCAAGTCTACGCCATGACCGCAGCCGGGCTCAGCATTATCTATCTGTTCCCGCGTCTGCCGCGCATCGGCACCCTGCTCCCCTCGCCGCTGCTGTGCATCGTGCTGCTCACCGCGGTGAGCGTCGGCCTCGGCCTCGAGGTGCGCACGGTCGGCGACATGGGAGCCCTGCCGGACACCTTGCCGGTCTTCATGTGGCCCGAGGTTCCCTTCAATCTCGAGACCCTGGCCATCATCTTCCCCTACTCCGCAGCTCTGGCTGTAGTGGGACTGCTCGAATCCCTGATGACCGCCGCCATCGTCGACGATATGACCGGCACCCGCAGCGATCGCCACCGCGAGTGCAAGGGCCAGGGGCTGGCCAACATCGCCGCCGGCCTGATGGGCGGCATGGCGGGCTGCGCCATGATCGGCCAGTCGGTCATCAACGTGAAATCCGGTGGCCGCGGCCGCCTCTCCACCCTGGTGGCGGGGGCCCTGCTCATCGTCATGGTGGTATTTCTGGACGAGTGGATCCGCCAGATCCCCATGGCGGCCCTGGTGGCGGTGATGATCATGGTATCCATCGGCACCTTCTCCTGGGGCTCCTTGCTGCGTATGCACAAGACGCCGCTGGCCACCAACCTGGTGATGCTGAGCACGGTGGCCGTGGTGGTGGTGACCCACAATCTGGCCCTCGGGGTACTGACCGGCGTGCTGCTGGCCAGCCTCTTCTTCGCCCACAAGGTGGCGCGTACCCTGCTGGTGCACAGCGACAGCGAGCGCCACGGTGCCACCCGCACCTACCGGGTGCACGGTCAGGTCTTCTTCGCCAGCACCGAGCAGTTCTGCGCCGGCTTTGACATCGGCGAATCCCTCGAGCGGGTGGTGATCGATGTAAGTGATGCCCACTTCTGGGATCTCAGTTCCGCCGAGGCCCTGGCTACGGTGCGCCGCCGCTTCGAGGCGGCCGGCACCGAGGTACAGCTGACGGGGGTGAGCGACGCCAGCGCCGCCCTGCTCGGCCGTTTCGCTCCGGCGACCTGACCGCGCGCCTCTTCAGGCGCCACACGCCCATAAAAAAGGCCAGCCCCATGGGGCTGGCCTTTTGCATCTGTACAGACTTACATCTGGTCGATCATGTCCTGAGCGAACTGGGAGCAGGAGCGCAGGGTAGCGCCTTCCATCAGACGCTCGAAGTCATAGGTGACGGTCTTGTTGGCGATGGCCGCTTCCATCCCCTTGACGATGAGGTCAGCTGCCTCGGTCCAGCCCAGGTGGCGCAGCATCATCTCGGCAGAGAGGATCAGCGAGCCCGGGTTGACCTTGTCCTGACCGGCGTACTTCGGCGCGGTGCCGTGGGTTGCTTCGAACAGGGCCACACCGTCGCCGATGTTGGCGCCCGGGGCAATACCGATACCGCCGACCTGGGCCGCCAGGGCGTCGGAGATGTAGTCACCGTTGAGGTTCATACAGGCGATGACGTCATACTCGGCCGGACGCAGCAGGATCTGCTGCAGGAAGGCATCGGCGATGACGTCCTTGACGACGATGGTCTTGCCGGTCTTGGGGTTCTTGAAGGAGCACCAGGGGCCGCCGTCGATGAGCTGGGCGTCGTACTCTTTCTGGGCCAGGGCGTAGCCCCAATCCTTGAAGGCACCTTCGGTGAACTTCATGATGTTGCCCTTGTGCACCAGGGTCACGGAGTCGCGATCGTTGTCGATAGCGTACTCGATGGCGGCACGGACCAGACGCTCGGTACCGGCCTTGGACATGGGCTTGATGCCGATGCCGCAGGTCTCGGGGAAGCGAATTTTCTTCACGCCCATCTCGTTTTGCAGGAAGGAAATCACCTTCTTGGCTTCATCGCTGTCGGCCTTCCACTCGATGCCGGCATAGATGTCTTCGGCGTTCTCGCGGAAGATCACCATGTCGGTCAGATCAGGACGCTTGACCGGGCTCGGGGTGCCCTCGTAGTAGCGTACCGGGCGCAGGCAGACGTAGAGATCCAGCTCCTGGCGCAGGGCCACGTTGAGGGAGCGAATACCGCCGCCGACCGGGGTGGTCAGGGGGCCCTTGATGGCCACGCAGTATTCACGAATGAAATCCAGGGTTTCGGCCGGCAGCCAGGCACCTTCGCCATAGACGTGAGTCGATTTCTCGCCGGTATAGATCTCCATCCAGGCGATCTTGCGCTCGCCTTTGTAGGCTTTCTCGACCGCGGCATTCACCACATTCAACATGGCCGGGGTCACGTCCACGCCGATACCATCCCCTTCGATAAACGGAATGATGGGATTGTGGGGAACCTGCAGCTTGCCGTTGGCATCGACTGTGATTTTCTGGCCCTGGGTCGGGATAACTACTTTGCTTTCCATCGGCATCTCCTAACTTCCGTTTGTTATCAATCTGATCGTTGCGCGCGGCCATCTTAGCCCATTCATTTTCATAATAAAATGGCGATCACCCATGTCAGACCAAAGAGGTAGCCCCCGGGCGATCCGGGTCACAATCCCGCCCCGGCCGCGGCTCTGGCGCCAGTCGCTATCCTTCGGCCTCGCAGGCCAATGTCTGGGGCTGGCTCAGGGCGCGGTATTGGGACGGCGTCAATCCCGTCTTCTGCTTGAACACCCGGCAGAAGTAATTTACATCGGTGTAACCACAACGGCTGGCCACCTCCTCCAAGCGGAAGCGGTACTTTTTCAGCATGAATTTGGCCCGGTCGATGCGCACCCAGCTGATGTAATCGGCCAGGCGCATATGGCCCTGCTCACGAAACAGGTGGGAGAGATGGCTGGCGGAGACATTGAAGCGGTGAGCGATGGAGTCGCGGGTAATGGGGCGGTGAAAATTTTCCTGAATATAGATGCAGATGCCGTGGAACAGATCCGCCCCCCGCGGCCTGTCCACGGCGGACTCCGCCAGCAACTGACGTGTACTGGTGAGCAGCGCCTGCAGCAGCAGATCGTCAGTGGGCGCACGACCGGGATCCTCGGCCAGCACATTGAGCGCTCCCAGAATATGCTCCGTCACATGACCCGCCCGAGCCATGATGCTGTGTTTTTGCACGTCGAAAAAATCAGGTTCTTCCCGGCGTTTGCTGACCAGACTGAACCCTATCTGGCGCTTGCCAAACAGCAGGCTCAATACGGAGCAGTCGGTGGTCCAGAGCGGCTTGTTCCAGCCGTTGGGAGGGATATAGAGCGCCTGCCCGGGCTGCACACCAATCTCCTTGCTGCCAGCCTCCCTGTCCCACACCTGGTTAAGGTACTCGCCGCTGAACACCAGCTCGAGGCGGGGAAAGTTGACCTGATAGCTGAAGCTTGGGGGCAGACCCTGTTCACTGGCGAACCAGATTTGGTCGAACGGAACCTGTTCACCGAGGGCACCATCAAGCAACTGGCTGAAAATGAGTGACATGCTGATCCTGATCAAGAGAGAGGCAAGCGGTTGCGGCGCACGCAATGGCCCATGTTATAGTCCGGCTCGGACTATCAATGCCACCCTTTTCTTCACCCGCTCCTCTTCATCTTAAAACGAGGCATTCTTATGAGCAGTAGCGTCTTGCCCTCCTTTCTGTTGATGCAAAACCCGATTCAAGGCTACGACTGGGGCAGTCATGACTCCCTCACCACCCTGTTCGGGATCCCCAATCTGGAGGGCAAACCCCAGGCCGAGCTGTGGATGGGGGCACACCCCAACGGCTGCTCCGAGATCACCTGCGGCGATCAGGTACAAAAGCTCTCCACCCTGATAGAGAGCGCCCCGGCCGCCGTGCTGGGTGAGGCAACCCTCGCCCGCTTTGGCAGCCTGCCGTTCCTGTTCAAGGTGCTGTGCGCCGAGAAGGCTCTCTCCATCCAGGTGCACCCGAGCAAGGCGCAGGCCGAAGCCGGTTTTGCCAAGGAGGAGGCCGCCGGTATCTCGCCCAAGGCAGCCAATCGCAACTACAAGGATCCCAACCACAAGCCGGAACTGGTGTTCGCGCTCACCCCGTATCAGGCGATGAACGGCTTTCGCTCCATTCCCGCCATCCTGGCGCTGTTCGAGCGGGTCAAGCTGGCGGCTATCGCCGATCTGACCGGGGCCCTTGCCGCCGCTTACGCAGCCAATCAGGGCGAAGCCGGGTTGCAGCACTTCTTCCAGCAGTTGTTGATGCTGGAAGGGGTACGCAAAGAGGCGGCGCTGACCGATCTGCTGGCTTACGCCAATGAGCATCAGGACGAAGAGACCTTTGCCCTCATTACCGCCCTCGCCGCCCAGTATCCGGGGGATGTGGGGCTCTTCTCGCCGCTACTGCTCAACGTGGTAACCCTCCAGCCCGGTCAGGCGATGTTCCTTGATGCCTGCACCCCCCACGCCTATGTGCGCGGTACCGGCCTTGAGATCATGGCCAACTCCGACAATGTGCTGCGCGCCGGGCTCACCCCCAAGTACATAGACGTGGACGAGCTTTTGGCCTGCACCCGCTGCCTGCCCAAGCCGGACGACCAGATCCTGCTGGCCTCCCGCCGCGAGGGTGCGGTACAGCACTTCGACGTGCCGGTGCCGGACTTTACCTTCAGCGTCTATCCGGCGGGTGAGCATGCGCTCACCACCGCCAGCGCCGAGATCCTGTTTGCCATCGACGGCCCCGTCATCCTCAAACGCGGTGATGACACCCTGCGTATCGAGAAGGGACAATCCGCCTTTATCCCCGCCGCCACTGGTCACTACCAGCTGCTGGCCGAAGGCCGGGTCGCCCGCGCAGGCAACCGCAACTAAGGCACGAACCGGCGAGTTCAAGAGCCGATACACGCACAAGGGCCATCATGGATGGCCCTTGCTGTTGTTCTCTGCGTTACTGCTCACCTGACTTAACTGATATGCCCTCGCCCCATCGACCACACAGGAGGGGCGTCTTTTGACCCATGTTTAGATACTGCCGGGACTATTTTCTGGATCAACCAGCGGCCATTAACTGTCAGCGTTTTGAACCGGGATATCGCCGTTTTTGCCAAGCGACATCTAATGATGACCCTATCCATGGCTGCGACCTAAAATAATACGTTAGTTAATAACAGACAGCTCCTGTTAATCCATATTATTCCTGCCGCATCATTGTAAGAGCTGGCTCACGCTTTCGACTTCAACGTATCGACAGCATGAGACATTTAATTATTTCCAATCAGAATAAGACCCCGTCCAATATAACTCTCAAAAAAACTCATAAATTAATATATCCATCTATTAAAAATCAATATAAAACAATGTGTTATATCAAAAAAATGATAAAAATATCAATATAAGAATTCCACACAAAAGGAAGAAGTATATAGCTGCACACTGCAATTACATGAAAAACCCTCTCTATCCATTTGTCGCATTAAAACCAATATTTGTAGTTATTGTGATAATAATGACTAGATGCGATAATCAAAGACATAGATTACACCTTTATTTGTTTTAAATAGAGTGTGATCCTACTCGCAACCAAATACTATCTGACTCCTATACCCTGCATCTGAAAAAGTTTTCAGCCCCCCTATTTTCCATCACACACCAATCACAATATAACGGAGTTTATTATGAAACAGGCTCCTCTCCTGCTCGCTTGTACGACCCTCGCCGGGTTGATGGTCATTGCCGGATGCAAGGAGGACACGCAAGATCCTGTCAGCCCTCCTGACGCGGGTGTCACCCGCTACGTCAATCCATTAATCGGTACGGGTAACCTCGGCAATACCTATCCTGGCGCAACCACCCCTCACGGCATGATCCAGCTCTCCCCGAATAATGGGGCTGTTGGCTGGGAATATACGTCCGGCTATTACTATCACGACAGACGCATCGCCGGTTTCTCTCATACCCATCTCTCTGGGGCGGGTGCCACCGACTTGAATGATATTCTGGTGATGCCCATCAACTCGCGATCCGATTACAAGATAGAGAAGGGGGGCAATCTCGAAGCATCCCGTTATCGTCACAAGGATCAACAGGCGACGGCGGGCTACTACAAGGTGGATCTGCTCGATTACGGCATCAAGGCTGAATTGACTGCAGGCGATCGCGTCGGTGTCCATCGTTATACCTTCCCTCGCGATGAGAGATCCGAAATAGTGATTAACCTGGGTGTCAGTTTTATCGACGGCACATCAGAAACAGAGATGAAGTGGGACAAGGAGAATAACCGCATCGAAGGCTATCGCTTCTCTTATGGCTGGGCCCCCAGCCAGAAAGAGTTCTTCGTGATGGAGTTCAATCAGCCAATCAAAAACATCCGGTTTGCTTACTACGACAAAGAACGGGATCGCTATATCGACGCGAGGCAAAGCACCACGGAAATGGCCAACGAGGCGATCGAAAATTATCAGCCTGTCCGCGCCTATGTGGAATTTGATACCTCGACGACGGGCTTGACCGTTGAGGCCAAGGTAGCCCTCTCCAGCGTCGAAATAGGCAAGGAGGGCAAATCAGGCGCCTCGCTCAACATGACCAAAGTGGCAGGCATGACATTTGATGATGTCCGGCAAGCCGCCACCCGGAAATGGGAAAACGAGCTGGGAAAAATCCGGGTTAGCGGTGATGAAGAGTACAAACAGACCTTCTACACGGCGCTCTATCATGCCTACCTGGGCCAGACTATCTACTCCGATTTGGATGGTCGCTACCGCCAGGTGCATCAGGGAAGCAGCGCAAATCCCGATGGCCGCACCCAAGACGGAAAGCTGGCCGAGACGCTGAAAGAGTCAGTTCGTACCGCCGATGCCAACAGAGACGGTAAAGCCGACTTTACCCGCTATGACACCTTCTCCCTCTGGGACACCTATCGCGCCGTGCAACCTCTCTCCTCCATCCTGGAACCGGATCGTCTCGCGGATGTCGTCCTCTCCATGCTCTCCTATGCAGAAGAGGAGTGGATCGACGATGAGGGCAACATGCGTAAAGGGCGCTTGCCAGAATGGACTCTCAAAGGCAATGAGACCGGCATGATGATGGGCATGCATTCGACCCCTGTCATCCATGACGTTTTATCCAAGGGCTCCCTTGATAAACGCATGATTGACCTTGGTTTTAATGATACAGAGCGCCAGCAGATCAAGGAACGCCTCGTGAATGCCATGGTGACCGATGCGCGCGCTTCGACCAGCCAGGGAGTGGCGTGGATCAAGGAGTACGAAGAGCAGGGCTATGTACCGGCCCAACTTCACGATCAACCCCCCTCTGACCCCTGGGCGGCCCATTCTCCCTTCAAAGACTCCTGGACTGCATCCTATTCGCTGGAGTACTCCATGAACGACTGGGCCATCGCCCAATCCGTCAAGACCGTATTTGGTGAAGACGATCCTCGTTATCAAGAGTTCGCGGATCGCTCCAATAACTGGCAAGCGCAATTTGACTTTGGTGGCCAATACAAAGGCTGGTTCAAGGCTCGCGATTATGCTGGCAACTTTATTGACGCCAACTGGGTAGACCCGAAAACGGGACGGAAAGTCGGCAAAAACTGGCGTCCGGAGATGTTCAACTGGGCATTTACCGAGTCCAACGGCTGGCAATATTCGTTCAGCGTCCAGCACGATATTTCAGGCCTGATCGACCTGATGACCCGCTTCGACCAGAAGCAGGACCCTTCGGCGAAACGTGGCGACTTGTTTGTCAGGCGGCTGGACGAATACTGGACCACCTACCCGGATCGCAACGCCGCGGACAACCAGTTCCCCATCTTCAATACGGGCAATGTGGGTCAGCATGTGCAGGGCAACGAGCCGGATATCCACGTGCCCTATCTCTACAACTATGTTGGCCAACCCTGGAAAACCCAGGCCGTCATCGTCGACACAACCAACGTCTGTTACAAAAACACCCCTGACGGTATTTGTGGCAACGATGACTTCGGCACACTGTCAGCCTGGTTCGTGTTCCGTGCGCTGGGTTTCTTCCCGGTCAATGCATCGTCCGGCATCTACGAAATAGGGACGCCCATGTTCGAAACGGCGTCCATTGATGTAGGCAATGGCAAGAGATTCACAGTCAAGGCGCAAAATGTCAGCCGCGACAATATCTTTATTCAGTCGGCACGACTCAATGGCAGCGAATTCACGCGCACCTACCTGACCCATGACGACATCATGAATGGCGGTGAGCTTGAATTTGTGATGGGAGATACCCCCAACAAGGAGTGGGGAGCCCAACCCGAAGATCTGCCACCGGCACAAGGCATCGGCACCTTCCTGCACGAAAGCGATATGCCCGAAGGATCCCGTTGATCCGGTTTTAAGGGGGGAAGAATCCCCCCTTCTGGCGATAAATCGCTTTCATATCATATTTGTGGAGGGCCAATCTGATGGTCTTCCCCGCGCAGACCGCGCCTCTTGCAACCATCAGCCGTATTATGTGGAAATAATCTTCCAGGCAATGCCTCGGCCTTCAAAGAAATTAAGGAGAGCACTATGGATCTTTTTCAGGAGTATAAAAAACAGCAATGCTGGAGAGACTGGGAACGTTATCTTGATATCATACCGTACCGTCATGATGATTCAGTACTTGATCTTGGCTGCTCAGTCGGAAATGTTTCAAAAATGTTTTCCCTGCGCGTTGATAGGGTGACTGGTGTTGACATAAACCAAGATTTTATCGACGTTTGCGAATCAGACAAAAATTTTAATGAAAGGTTCATCTGTTGTGACTTCTCAGGTCTTAGTGCATTTCAACTTGGTCGAATAAGTGGCGTTTGGAGTAGTTTTTCTCTGTCTTATTTATGTAATCCACTTGACTTTATAACCTACCTATATTCATTGCTTGATGATGATGGCTGGATTGCACTTCTGGATATATCTTGCTTTATCTCAGGAAATCTTCCCCAAGCAAGTAAATATCATCTTCAGGTTCTGAACTTTGAACTTGATTCATACAAGCATGGTGCTTATGACTTTAATTTTGGGGAGAGAATGCAAAATATACTGCAAGAGGCTGGATTTGAAACAATCTATCTTGATCATGATGTGACCGATCCCGAGTTGAATTTCAATGGTGCAGCATCACAAGAAATCATTGACAGTTGGGTTGCAAGACTTAATAGAATGGCAAGATTAAAAACCATGCTAGGTAACGACTATTCGGATTTCTGTCATGAACTACTATTCAATCTAAAATCTGACACTCACACAAAACGAAACAACGTGAGATTTGTCGTAGCTAGAAAACCTAAAATATAGGAAATAACTATATTGTTTTACATACTTTGGTCGATTAAAAAATGCCCCATACCATTAACTTATCATTCATCCAACATGTTATTTTTCGATACCCACACCAAGCTATCAATGCTATCGATTACAATATTTTTTAGATAGAGCGAGCCGCATCAATAAGACACTTGATTTAAAAAAATTAATAAATAACAATCCACTTATCTACACAAATCAGGTCAGGTTAGGTTAGGTTAGGTTAGGAAAAACGATATGAAACTACATCCTGGGTTCGTTATTTTATTTTTGGCCTTATTTACTGGCCCAGGTTACGCCGCCTGTGACAATTCAGCCGCGGTCAAGCTGGCCAAGGCTTTTTGGAGTGAACACAGAGATTTCTATTACGCAGAACCGGCAAAGGTGAAAGCGCTGCTGACCCCAGCATTTTTTGCCGTGCTGAGCGAGGAAGCCAAGTGTAATGGCGAAGGGGAAGTGTGCGCCATCGATGCCGATCCCTGGATCAGTGCGCAAGATGGCGAGGTCACCGGGCCCATCACCTTCCGCCTGGCTGGCCAGCAGGATGGCATCGTCTCGGTCAGCATGGATTATCGCTTTATGCTCTCGGAGGCCCGGCAAGAGCCACGAGCCGTCACTTTTCAATTTAAAACTGCCGGCGATCGCCGCTGTTTTCTGCTGGATGATTTTATCAGCCCGGGCGAGGGTTCACTGAAACGGCGCCTGCAGCAGTGGCAGGCACAAAACGGTGCCGGGCCGCAATAATTAACCCCCACGGCCCGCTGGGCGGTGGGGGTTGGGTTATTCTGGCGATCCTTTCTCTATGTCAGAAAAACGAACTGCGACCATCAGAGCGGGCTAATACTCGGCCTCTTCAGAGTGAGGCTCAGAGGAGCGGATGCGCTCCAGTTCATCGACCCGGGCTTGCCACTTGTCATGGGCCTGTTTCAGACCCTGCAGCTCCAGCTCCTGACGCATGGTGTCGATCTCTTGGTCTAGTTTTTCCATCAGAATGTCTCCTTCATTCATAGAGTTACACACTGGCTGACGGCACTTGGCCAACCTGCTCTCCCCTATTCTGACATCCGGAATCGCGCAACTGCCCAACGAAATAAACGATTGATTGTGGTAAAACCAATCTAAAATTTTGTTTTATTTTCCATATGAGCCCCACTTGGCTCACTCACGGCTGTCGCCTATTTCTGTCTATCCGCTCACATTTCGCTCACGCCTTGGCCATCACACAATTCTCCATCCCAGTTTTTTATCCCAATTGAATCATTGCTCAGCAGTTGATTCCCTATCTATAGAATCTGCCTTCAACTATCTGTTTTTAAATGCAATTAATTAAGATAAATGAACATTAACCGGTGCAAAAAAAGTGCGAGCAGGGTCACAGGGTGGGGCATGGCGCACAAAAATCCAGTGAACTGCACATTTGTCCGATTTCGGCAGGCCGGCAAGGGGAGAACAATATTCGGGACAACTGACCCCACCTCATGACGCTCGGGAAGAGCAAGGAGAGTGAAATGTTACCCACCATGACTAATGACGGACTCATCTGCCTGGCATTGCGGGCTACCAGCAAGGAGGCCCTGTTTGACGAGATGGCCGAGCTGCTGGTGCGCGATGGCGCCGTGTCGGATCGGCAGCAATTTATCAGCGATCTCTGGGCCCGGGAGCAGCTTGACTGCACCGGCTTCGAGCAGGGTGTGGCCCTGCCCCATGCCAAGAGCAGCGCGGTGCACCGCCCGGCCATTGCCATCGGGATCAGCCAGCAGGGGATCGAATACGGCTCCGAAGATGGCCAGCCCGCCCAGCTGTTTTTCATGATCGCCTCCCCCGAGGGCGGGGCCAACCACCATATCGAGGTGTTGGCCGAGCTCTCCACCCGCCTGCTGGCGCCGGGTTTTATCGAGCAGATGAAGGCAGCCACCAAAGTCGATGAGGTGCTGTCGCTGCTCTCGGCAGGATCCTGCGCGGCGCAACCCGCCAAGGCGGCCCTCCCCACCGAAGAAGAAGAACCTGCCAGGGAGCGTGGCTTCAAGGAGCGGCTCGCGACCCTGAAACAGCACCTGCTGTTTGGTACCTCCCACATGATCCCCTTCATCGTGGCGGGGGGCGTGCTGCTGTCGCTCTCCGTGATGATGAGCGGCAAGGGCGCCGTGCCAGAGACAGGTTTTCTCAAGGACATGGCGACCATGGGGATCGCCGGACTCACTCTCTTTACTGCCGTGCTCGGTGGCTATATCGCCTATTCGTTGGCCGACAAACCGGGCCTGGCCCCTGGCATGATCGGCTCCTGGGTGGCGGTACAGCACTATCAGACCGGTTTTCTTGGGGCCATTCTGGTGGGCTTTATCGCCGGCTTTGTGGTCAACCAGCTCAAGCGGATAAAGCTGCCTGACTCCATGAGTTCCCTCGGCTCCATCTTTATCTATCCGCTGATCGGCACCTTCCTGGTGTGCGGCATCGTCATGTGGGTAATTGGTGCACCGATTGCCGCCATGATGGAATCGATGAACCAGTGGCTCTCCGGCATGGCGGGCTCCGGCAAGGTGATGCTGGGCACCATTTTGGGGGGCATGACCGCCTTTGACATGGGCGGCCCGGTCAACAAGGTGGCGACCCTGTTCGCCCAGACCCAGGTCGATACCCAGCCCTGGCTGATGGGCGGCGTCGGTATCGCCATCTGCGTGCCGCCACTCGGCATGGCATTGGCCACCCTGATGTCCCCGAAAAGATACAAGAAAGAGGAGCGTGAATCGGGCAAGGCGGCGGCCATCATGGGGATGATCGGCATCAGCGAGGGGGCCATTCCGTTCGCCGCCGCCGATCCGGTGCGGGTCATTCCGGCCATCGTCGCAGGGGGCATAGTCGGCAACGTCACCGGCTTCATGATGAACAGCATCAACCATGCCCCCTGGGGGGGATGGATCGTACTGCCGGTGGTCGAGGGCAAGATAGGCTATATCGTCGGTACCCTGCTCGGCGCCCTGACCACCGCCATCATAGTCAACCTGCTGAAAAAGCCGGTGACCGAGGAGGAAGAGGAAACGAGCACAGCAGATGACTACCAGGCCATCGAGGCGGAAGGTGAAGCGGACGTACTCGCCATCACCGCCTGCCCCTCCGGCGTGGCCCACACCTTCCTCGCCGCCAAGAGCCTGCAGAAGGCAGCCGCCAGGGCGGGGATCAAGCTCAAGGTGGAGACCCAGGGCGCCAATGGCATCATCAACCGCATCACCGCCAAAGATGTGGCCAACGCCCGCTGCGTCATCCTGGCCCACGACGTGGCCATCAAGTACCGCGAGCGCTTCAAGGATATCGAGGTGATCGACACCAAGATCCGGGAGGCGATCCATGACCCGGACGGGCTGCTGGCCCGCACCCAGGCAAGCACGGGGCAAGATGCGGCCTAATCCGCCGTGACATGCTTTGCCACCAGCAGCAGGGGCCAATTACGGGCCCCTGCTCTGTTAGCGGCGACCAACTTTTCATCATCTCATATGGCAAGCCACTGATTTAAAACACATTAACTACCCTTCCCCCAAATCCCGGCGCGCCGTCACAAATCCGCTTCGTGTAAAAAAACAGCAATTGAATAGCTGGTCAGATCTCATGTCAAATGGCTCCGCCTACTAAACTGGAGCATCACAAAAATGATAAAAATCAATAGATTGGTTCTGGCTATCACCCTCGGTGCCGCACCCAGCTTTGCCGCTGGCTTTGTCTGCGGCGATCACGTGCGCTTCGGCGCCCCGGCCGGCTCGGATCAGGAGTTGTGCCGTCAGGGATACGCAGCGGGCTACAACTACGACTACAAGGTAGCGAACTGGGTCTCCTACCGGATGACGGCCGAGAGCGCCCAGGGCAAGGTCAAACGCAAGGATGCCTTTGCCGAAGACAAGGAGGTACCGGTCGCCTTTCGCGCCACCCTGGCTGACTACAAGCGTTCCGGCTATGACCGTGGCCACCAGGCTCCGGCAGCCGACATGGCCGCCACCGAGGTGACCATGAAGCAGAGCTTCCTGTTGACCAACATGACGCCGCAACTGCCCGCCCTGAACCAGAAGGCGTGGCGCATCCTGGAGGAGAAGGTGCGCCAGTGGGCCATCGCGCGCGAGGATGTGCAAGTGATCACCGGCCCCCTCTTCACCCACTCGGAGGAGTCCATCGGCAACGGGGTGATGATCCCGAGCGCCTACTACAAGATAGTGATGGACCCGGCCAGGCTGCAGGCCATCGCCTTCATCATGCCGCAAGAGGATATCCCCACCAGCCAGATCGCCAACTACCGCGTCTCGGTGCGCGAGGTGGAAGAGCAGACCCAGCTCGACTTCTTCAGCGACATGCCCTACGAGCAGCAGGAGACGCTGGAGGCCAGGGTCTCCCCCATGTGGAACTGATTGCTGCCGATGCGCTCACGCAGGCCATGCCATCTGGCTGGCCTGCACTCCCGCCCTTCCCGGGGGCGGGTTCAATCCCCGGCCTTGCCGGCCTGTCTCACAGTTTGCTCTCCCCTTTCCTGTTATATTTCTCACTTTGCTTTTAATGCCAGGTTTTATTGATAACCCGATGAATTATCACGCATTTATAAGCAGCACACGGCATCTGATAGCAAATATGGCGCCTGATGGCGCCCACACAGAGGAATCACAGATGAAACAGACCCTGATTGCCCTGACGTTAGGCGGCTTGCTGGCCCTCTCCCCCCTCCCCCTGCTCGCGGCCGACAGCACGATGCAGATGGAGAGCGATCTCAATACCCTGGTCAGCAAACGCCAGGCGGTGGACATGCTGCTCGGCGAAGCGCTGCAGATCTACAAGTCCCCGGCCAAGATCTCCCACGCCGGATTTACCGCCAAGATGCCGAGCAACATGGAGCTGGTGACCGAGCGACTGCTGGCCGCCTACCAGCTGGAGCCCTATCGTACCGATCTGCTGATCTCGGCGGCCAATGCCCAGATTTACAACGGCAACCTGACCCGGGCCATCGCCCTGTTCGAACAGGCCCAGGCGGTGGCGCCCGATGATCTCGACATCAACTCCTATCTCGCCATCTGGCAACTGGTGAAGGGCAACAAGGAGGCATCGCGCACCTATCTGGCCAGGGTGGCCAATCGCAACGGCGGACGCGCCGCCGATCTGGAGGAAATCATCGCCCGGGTGCAGCGGGTGACCACCACGCCGCTGCAGACCAAACTGACGGACGATCAGATCAAGGCGGCCAAAGAGGGCAAACGGGCCATCGTCACCCTGGGCTATGCCCTGAATCCGGACGGCAGCATGGACAAGATCCTGCTGGGCCGCTTGCAGACCACCCTGGAGCTGGCCAAGGCGGATCCGGATGCCCTCATCATCCTGACCGGCGGGGTGCCGCAGAATCGTCAGACCGAGGGCAAGCTGATGGCCGACTGGCTGGTGAAGCACGGCATCGACCGCAGCCGCCTCATCGAGGAGAACTACGCCACCAGCACGGTGGACAACGCCCTCTACAGCGCCTATGCCCTGGCCCGTCACCAGATTGACCAAGCAGTGCTGGTCAGCTCGGCGAGCCATGTGCGCCGTGGCCAGACCCTGCTCGAGATTGCCTGCGATCAGATTGGCCCGGCCGGGATCAAGGTGGTGAGTGTCAGCTACCCGGACAAGCCCCTCAAGGAGCTGGCCACCCCGAGCGAAAGCGAGCTGCTTGGCATCTACCGCGACGCCCTGCGTACCTACGGCATGTGGAGCTACCGCTCCGCCCCCCTGCTGGAGCGCTGATCCCCCGGCTTCAAGCCGAACCATCCGTGATGGACAATAAAGCCCGCCCCTTTGGCGGGTTTTATTATTGCCAAAAAAGGGCTCTCTTTTTGCCGCTATCGCTCATTGAACCATCTCTTGTCTGATAAAGAGAAGTGGCCATTCCTCAATTTATCGGACGTTCTATCTCACGCCGGGAAATATATTCAGACGCTATTTCCCGCTTGATAAATATCGACTTCGATGATTGAGATATATAAATAAACACATTGAATTACCGTTCTTTTTCTAAGAACCATTGCTCACCATAACAATATTTTCGTTCTTTCATTGTCAGTCAGATAAATGGGAAAACAGCTGCTCCACTCTCCTGATAACGGAATAGCATCATGACAAGGAAAGGATATTCTCTCTGGCTGGCGGCCCTCGCCATCATCAGCCTGCAGGCCAACGCCATCGAGGTAACAGTGGCCTACCAAACTTCCGCTGAACCGGCCAAGGTGGCCCAGGCCGACGGCACCTTTGCCCGCGCCAGCGGCGCCACGGTGAAATGGCTCAAGTTCGACAGCGGCGCCAGTGTGGTACGGGCGCTCGCCTCCGGCGACGTGCAGATCGGCAATATCGGCTCCAGCCCGCTGGCGGTGGCGGCAAGCCAAAACGTGCCCATCGAGGTGTTTCTGCTCGCCTCCCAGCTCGGCAGCTCGGAGGCGCTGGTGGTCAAACAGGATCTTCCCTCCCCCGCCGCCCTGGCCGGCAAGCGCATCGCCGTCCCCTTTACCTCCACCACCCACTACAGTCTGCTGGCGGCGCTCAGGCATTGGGGAGTGGATCCGGCCAGCCTGCAGATCATCAACCTACAGCCGCCGGCCATCATCGCCGCCTGGCAGCGGGGCGACATCGATGGCGCCTATGTCTGGGCGCCGGCCCTCAATGAGCTGAGCAAGGAGGGCAAGGTGCTGACCGACTCGGCTCAGGTGGGCAGGTGGGGGGCCCCCACCCTGGATGTGTGGGTGGTGCGAAAAGAGTTTGCCAAGGCCCATCCCGAGCTGGTGCAGGCCTTCGTCGACAGCACTCTGGCGGCCCAGCGCGACTACCTGGCCAACCCCGACGACTGGCTGGCAAAGCCAGACAACCTCACCAAGCTGTCAACCTTGAGCGGCGTGCCCGAGGCGGACGTGCCCGGCCTGGTTCGCGGCAACACCTACCTGAGCGCCAGCCAGCAGAGTGCAGAGCTGAGCAAGCTGGTAAACCAGACCATCATCGACACCGCCCGCTTTCTCCAGGAGCAGGGCAAGGTGCGAAGCGCCGGCAGCGACTATCGCGATTACGTGACCGACCGTTTCGTCAAGGCACAACCCCACTGACCCTGCATCACAAAGGAGGTAGCCATGTTGCAGCTCACTCACCTGTACGCCGACTATGACGGGCGCAGAGTCCTCGACAACATCAACCTGACCCTGGATGCGGGGGAGCTGATGGTGGTGCTTGGCCCCTCCGGCTGCGGCAAGACCACCCTGCTCAATCTCATCGCCGGATTTCAGCCCCATCAGCAGGGGAAAATAACCCTGCACGGTAAACCTGTGACCGGCCCCGGCGCCGAGCGAGGGGTGGTCTTTCAGCACGAGGGGCTGCTGCCCTGGCGCAACGTGCTGGACAACGTGGCCTTCGGGCTGCAACTGGCCGGCGTGCCACGCCGCGAGCGCGAGGCCAGGGCGCTGGCCATGCTGCGCAAGGTGGGGCTGGAAGAGGCCAGTCACGCATTCATCTGGCAGCTCTCCGGCGGCCAGCGTCAGCGGGTCGGCATCGCCCGGGCGCTGGCCAACCAACCGCAACTGCTGCTGCTCGACGAGCCCTTCGGCGCCCTCGATGTCTTTACCCGCGAGCAGATGCAGACCCTGTTGCTGCGCCTGTGGCACGAGCAGCGCCGCCAGGTGCTGCTCATCACCCACGACATCGAGGAAGCGGTGTTCATGGCCACCGAACTGGTGCTGCTCTCCCCCTCACCGGGGCGGGTGATGGAGCGGCTGACCCTGGATTTTGGCCGCCGCTTCGCGGCCGGCGAGCCCTGCCGCAGCATCAAGTCGGATCCCGCCTTTATCGAGCGGCGCGAGTACGTGCTCGGCCGGGTCTTCGCTGAGCGGGAGGTGTTTGCATGAGCCTCGCCCTCTCCCGTTCCCTGAACCCGGCCCGCCATGCCCTGCGCCGCAGACTTCGCTGGCCGCTGCCGCGCCGGCTTGGGGTGAGCCTGCTTACCCTCGGCGCCCTGTTGACCCTCTGGTGGCTGGTAGCGCGCCTTGGCTGGATCAGCCCGCTGTTCCTGCCGCCTCCTGGCCAGGTGCTGCAGCAGTTGCTCACCATCGCAGGGCCACAGGGCTTCATGGATGCCACCCTCTGGCAACACCTCGCCGCCAGCTTGCAGCGCATCCTCATCGCCCTCGTGGCCGCCACCCTGTGCGGCGTGACGGTGGGCATGGCCATGGGGCTCAACCCCACCCTGCGCGCCATGCTCGACCCGCTGATCGAGCTCTACCGACCGGTGCCACCGCTCGCCTACCTGCCGCTCATGGTGATCTGGTTTGGCATCGGCGAAACCGCCAAGGTGCTGCTCATCTATCTGGCCATCTTCGCGCCGGTCGCCATGGCGACCCTGGCCGGGGTGCAGGGCGCCAAACAGGTGCGACTGCGGGCCGCCCGGGCGCTGGGTGCCAACCGCTGGCAGGTGCTGTGGCACGTCACAGTGCCCGGCGCCCTGCCGGAGATCCTCACCGGGCTGCGCATCGGGCTCGGGGTCGGCTGGTCCACCCTGGTGGCGGCCGAGCTTATCGCCGCCACCCGCGGCGTGGGCTTCATGGTGCAATCCGCCGGCGAGTTTCTCGCTACCGACGTGGTGCTGGCGGGCATTCTGGTGATCGCCCTGATCGCCTTCATTCTGGAACTTGGTTTACGTGCGCTGCAGCGTCGCCTGACGCCGTGGCATGGAGAAGGACTATGAGCAATTCCCTGCGCATCACCCCCCTCGGCCCCCATATCGGTGCCGAGATAAGCGGTCTCACCCTGGCCGAGCCCCTGAGCGGGCAGCTGTTCGAACTTATCCAGCAAGCCCTGCTGACCCATCAGGTGCTGTTCTTTCGAGAGCAGCCCATCACCCCGCTATCACAGCGGGCGCTAGCCCACCGCTTCGGCGATCTGCACATTCACCCCGTGTACCCCCACGCGCCGGAGGCCGAGGAGATCATCGTGCTCGACACCCACCACGACAACCCGCCGGACAACGACAACTGGCACACCGACGTCACTTTCATCGAGACGCCGCCAGCACTGGCCATTCTGGCCGCCAAGCAGCTGCCGCCGGTGGGGGGCGATACCCTGTGGGCCAGCGGCATCGCCGCCTTCGAGGGGCTCTCCCCCCAGTTGCAACAACTGTTGGCAGGGCTGGAGGCCGAGCACGACTTCACCAAATCGTTTCCGGCCCATCGCCATAACGCCAGCCCGGCAGAATACCGGCGCTGGCAGGAGGCGGCGGCCCGCCACCCACCGCTGCGCCACCCTGTGGTCCGCACCCATCCCTTGAGCGGCCGCCAGGCGCTGTTCGTCAACGAGGGCTTCACCACCCGCCTGCCCGACTTGCCGGCGCAAGAGAGCGAGGCGCTGCTCGCCTTCCTGTTTCGCCATATCGCCAGGCCTGAGTATCAGGTGCGCTGGCGCTGGCGGGAGAACGACATCGCTATCTGGGACAACCGGGTCACCCAGCATTACGCCAACGCCGACTATCTGCCGACCCGGCGTATCATGCACAGGGCGACCGTGCTCGGTGACAAGCCTTTCTGGCGCGCCTCTTGACGTCCGCCAACGAAAGAGGGAGGCATCGGCCTCCCTCGTCTCATGGCTAATGGCAACAGCCATTCCCTAGCTGATAAACCCCTGGGGCGCTGGCGCCCTGGGATCTTCCCCGAAACGGTTGGGGCCGCTATTCCCCTGACAGACCAGGAAGTAGATCAGCACCAGGGTACCCACCACGGGGATGAGGCCGATGAGCAACCACCAGCCGGTGCGATCGGTGTCGTGCAGGCGGCGAGCCGCCACCGCCAGGGCCGGCAGCAATACGGCCAGGGAGTAAATGGCGCCGAGCAACTCGTTGCTGCCCAGCACCTTGTCCAGCGTCTTCATCAACAGCACGGCCAGCAGGTTGAACAGCACGAACATCCAGTATTCGGTGCGGTGGGCCCGCCCGCTGAATACGGCATATTTTTTGAGTACGGCAAGATACCAGTTCATTGCACCTCCAGGCTCAAGTGAAAACAGAATGCATAGGGCCAGAGCTTAACGAGTTCGCGGGCGGGGTGCGAGCAAAAAGACCCGCCGCAACGACTGCCTGCCTATCAGACCAGGCAGAGCGCTCTGGCAAGCCTCTTTGGGGCCGCTATCTCTTGCGCGCCTGGGGACCGGGCCGCCGCGCCACGGGCTGATGGTAATCGCCATAGGGGAAGACATTGCGAAAACGCTGGGCGACCGGATCGGGAATGGATCGGGAAAACACCAGCCTCACCCTGTCGCCATCAAGCTGGCCGAGGATCCGTCCGCGCACCGTCTCGTGACGCAGTATCTGCTTGATCTGCTCAAGAAACGCGGGAGGCACCTTGCCCTCCTTGACCACCACCTTGCCAGGTTGCAGCCGGATCTCGAACAGGGCGCCACGCCCCAGCTTCATCAGCCACCAGATAAGGGCAAGTGCCACTCCCAAGGATAACCAGGCCATGTCGTTTCCTCCCAACGTCTTGATATCTGGCAGTATAACCACCAAGAGAGTGCCTTTTATGGGGCCGGGCTCACACCCCCGGTGTCGATTCCCCCCAAGTGGCAAACAGGCACCCATCTTGCTTGCGGGTAGACCTTTTAAGAAAACGACCAATCTTTGACGGAGACCTCATGACTGCGCACCAGTTCACCCCCAGGTTTTATGCTCAATTTCAATGTATTGGCGATCAGTGTGAAGACAATTGCTGCCATGGCTGGCACATCAACATCGACAAGAAGACTTACCGCCACTACCTCGCACACCCGGATCCGCTGATCCAGCACATCGCCGCGGGTTCTCTGACCCAGATCAGACGCTCGAACGAGGAGTGGGCCAGCATCGACCTTGACGACACCGGGCACTGCCCATTCCTGAGCGAGGGGCTGTGCCAGATCCACAAGCGAGCCGGGACGCAGGATCTGAGCCTCACCTGCCAGAGCTACCCCAGGGTCTCAAGCCGCTTGGGCAGCCATCACAAGCTGAGTCTGGCCCTCTCCTGCCCAGAGGCGTGCCGCCAGGTACTGCTCGACCCCGCCGCCATGGTGATGGAGGTCACCCCCTTCAATGGCTATTACAAGGAGCAGATCCTGCCGCCCCGAATCGAGCAGTTGCACAGCCATATTCTCGACGTGCTGCTGGCTAGCGGGATGAGTGTGGAGGAGAAACTCTGGGTCATTGGCCTGCTGATCCACCGGGATCCCGGCCCCCTCTCCCATGACGCTTTTCTGGCCCAGATTGGGCAGCTGGTGGAGGCGGGGCAGCTCTCGGCCGCCTTTGCCCAGCTTCCCTTCATCAGCCAGGTACAGTGGTCAGCCCTGCATCACCTGACCTGCCTGCAGGTGGTGAATGCCGGGGCGAGAGCCGGACGGGGACTGGCCACCATGCAACGATGTCTGGAGCAGATCCAGCGGCTGCTGAGCGGGGACTTCAATACCGGGCAGCTGGCTCAGCTACACGAAATCTGGCACCACCAGGTCGCCCCGTTTCTGGCGGCGCGCCCCCATATCCTGCACAACTATCTGGTCTATTACGTCTATCACCACAATTTTCCCTACCACCCGGAGCGCACCCCGCAGCAATGCTATCAGCTGTTGGTCGCCGACTACTTTCTGCTGCGCAGCTACCTCTGCCTGCTGGCCATGGAGAACAAGCTGAGCGAGCAGGATATCGTGGATCTCTTCTACAGCTACCACAGCCTGCGCCAGCACAATGGCGACTATGAAGCAGCCATCGCCAGGGTGCTGAGCGAAGGGGGCGAGCACAACGATGTCGCCCTCTACGCGCTGCTGCAGACCGCGGTGGCACCGGATAGCGCCATGTGAAGAGAGTGTGGCGGG
>NZ_CDCG01000040.1:7463-93022 GCF_000819845.1 Aeromonas enteropelogenes | reverse complement strand
CCCGCCACACCAGGGGTTATGCGCCGCGCCCGGCGCCCCAGGCCACCAGAGTTTCGCGATAGAGGGCGAGCAGCGCTTCGTCCCGCACCGCCACCCCGACCCGCTGGGCAGGGCAAGTGGCCCACTCATCATGGGGATGGGATTTGCCATCGAACTTTTGCAGGGTATGGCCGATGGCGGGGCCATGGGTGATGACCCGCACCGGCCCCTCGCGCAGGGTGAACAGGGTCGGGTCTATCACATAGGCGATGGCGGAGGGGTCGTGCACATGGCAACCATCCAGGCCGATGCGATCGGAGTAAAACCTGAGATAAAAGCGGCTCACCTCCCACAGGAAGCGGCCCGGCTCCCCCGCCTCGTCGCGCAGGGCATCGAGATAGGCGCTGCTGAAAAAGCTCTGCTGGGTCACGTCCAGCCCGATGATCACCAAGGGCCAGTTCGCGGTAAAGACCTGGTCGGCGGCATCGGGATCGTCGTGGATGTTGGCCTCGGCATAGGGGGTCACATTGCCGCGATGACCGTTGACGCCAAAGGCGCCCCCCATCACCACTACCTGCTTCACCAGTTTGGTGATCTCGGGGGCATGCTGCAGCGCCAGCGCCAGATTGGTGAGCGGCCCTATGGTCACGACCGTGATCTCGCCGGGCGCCGCCTTCACCGCCTCGACGATATATTGCCAGGCCGGACGGGGATCCGGGGCTATGGTGACCTCCCCCGCTTCCAGATCGCCAAAGCCGCTCGGGCCGTGCACCACGGTCGTGGGGCCGACCGGTTCGCGCCGAAGCGGTCCCGCCGCGCCCCTGGCCACATCCGCCTTCATGCCATATTTTTGCTTGAGCCAGAGGGCGTTGCGAGTACCGTTGTCGATGGTGGCGTTGCCAAAGACGGTGGTGATGGCGAGCAGGTCGATGGCGGGGTGCGCCTCGGCAAACAGGATAGCCATGGCATCGTCGATGCCCGGATCGGTATCGAGAATAATCTTGTGAGTCAGGGTGTTGTCAGTCATGGGGCCTCCCTACAGCGACAAAGGGGAGAGTCTACCCGGCCCGTAGCAACCAATCCCGGCAGGGGATCACAGAACCCGTCACAACCGGGTCTGGCGATGAAGATGCAAGGGGCGCGGCCCCTTGTCGGCGCCGCGCCCCTTTTCTTTGCATTATCCGCATCTGCCACGCGTCGGGACAAGCCGCGAGCGCAAACCCCTATGGCTTAGTGCTTGCGATGCCAGCGCGGAGAGGTGGCCTTCTCCCCCCAGGGGGTGACGCAGGGCAGCAGGGCCCCCTCTATCACCACATCACTGACCGCCAGCGCCTCGGCAATCTTCTGGTGCAACACCCGCAGCACCTTGCCCTCGTGTTCGGCCAGGGAGTGGCCGGCGGCAAAATATTCCGGCTGATATTGCAGCGCCAGCTTCTGGGCAAATTCATAGGTGTTGAAACAATCCGGCATCCGCTCGACCACATCTTCAAGCCGCGCCAACAAGCTGTTCAGTTCCCTGGTCATAATGCTCTCTCCGTGTAGATGAATAGTTGAAAACTACCCCTTATTGGATAAGCCACCAATCAACAAACCGCAAAAGTGTGGGGTGTAACACAGTTCTCTCTTGCCTCCAGCCCACAGTGGCGAGGCCTCAGCATGCCAGCTTTACATCTGCGCAACAAATCGCTAGATTTAGACCGACCAATCAGTCGGTTGTTTTTCATACGGAGAAGATCATGGGCGCGGCACCGTTTCACCATCCTGAGGATACCCAGGCCATCAAACTCTCCCTGCCGGATCAGCTGGCCCGGCTTAAGCAGGCCTATATGGCCCATCCCATGCCTACCCTGGCCGAGCGCAAGGCGCAATTGGGCAAGCTCAAACAGGCCTTGCTGGCGCACAAACAACCCCTGTGCAAGGCGCTGGCAGAGGATTACGGCCAGCGCAGTCACTACGACAGCCTGATCGCCGACGTACTGCCCTGCATCATGCAGATCAACTATACCCAAAAGCGTCTCAAGCGTTGGATGCAGCCCCACCGCCGCCACGCGGGCCTGCTGCTGGCCCCCGCCAGGGTGGAGGTGCACTTCCAGCCCCTCGGGGTGGTTGGCATCATAGTGCCATGGAATTTCCCGGTGATGCTGAGCCTTGGCCCCCTCATCACCGCCATCGCCGCCGGCAACCGTGCCATGCTCAAGCTCTCCGAGTTCACCCCCCACACCAATGCCGTACTGCGCAGCCTGCTCACCAGCGTGTTTGACGACAACGAGCTGGTGATCATCGAAGGGGATGCCCAGATGGCGGCCGCCTTCAGCTCTCTGCCCTTCGATCACCTGCTGTTTACCGGCTCCACCCAGGTGGGCAAGCTGGTGATGGCCGCCGCCGCGCCCCAGCTCACCCCTCTCACCCTGGAGCTGGGCGGCAAGAGCCCCTGCCTGATCGCCCCCGACATGCCGGTGGCCACCGCGGTGGAGCGGATGATCTTCGGCAAGAGCCTCAATGCCGGGCAGATCTGCGTCGCCCCCGACTATGTGCTGCTGCCCCGCGCCGAGGTGGACAACTTCATCGCCGCCTATCGCGCCCGCTTCGCCAGGCTCTATCCCAAGGGGCTGGCCAGCCCGGATTACGGCGCCATCATCAACGATCGCCAGTACCAGCGCCTGGTTGGCTGGCTGGAGGAAGCCAATCAGGCGGGCGCCCAGCTGCACCCCTGCGCCTCGCCGGCACGGGATGACAGCCGACGCCTGCTGGCCCCCCATCTGCTGACCGAGGTGCCGGAGCGCTGTCAGGTGATGCAGCAGGAGATCTTCGGCCCCCTGCTGCCGCTCATCCCCTACGACACCCTGGAGGAAGCCCTCGCCTACGTGGCCGAGCGGCCCCGCCCGCTCGCGCTCTACCTGATGAGCTTCGATCCCGAACTGCAGGCCAAAGTGACCCGGGAGAGCCACTCCGGCGGCATGGCCATCAACGAGAGCCTGTTCCAGGTGGCGGCCGACGATGTGCCGTTTGGTGGCATCGGCGCCTCCGGCATGGGCCACTACCACGGTCACGAGGGATTCCTCACCTTCTCCAAGGCGAAAACCGTGCTGACCCGCGGCAAGTTCACCACCGGCTCTTTGATCCACCCGCCCTACAAGGGCTGGATCCAGAAGCTGATGCTGGCCTTCTTCCTGCGCTGATCGAGGAGTTCGCCATGACCGACAAGCGTCGCCAAATCCTGGACGCCGCCCTGGCCCTGTGCGCCGAGGATGGCCTGCAGGGAGCCGCCACCGCCCGCATCGCCAAGGCGGCCGGGGTGGCCAACGGCACCCTGTTCCACCATTTTCCGAGCAAGGAGGCGTTGATCCTGCAGCTCTATCAGGACGTCAAGCAGCGCATGGGGGCCGCCATCTGCGAGGCCGATCCCGCCCTCTCCCTGCGCGAGCAGACCCGCCACTACTGGCAGCTGGCCATGGCGTGGATGCTGGCGCACCCCAATGAACTCAAGTTCGTACTGGGCTTCTTTCACTCCCCCATGCTAGCCAGAGAGACCCGCAGCAAGGTGCTGAACGATGCCCTGCGTTTTCTGCCAGCCCTGCTGGCCCAGGGTCAGGCGAGCGGCGAGCTGATGCAGGCCCCCGCCCCCCTGATGCTGGAGGTGTGCCAGGGGCAGTTTCTGGCCTGCGCCTCCCTGTTCGTCGATCAACCCGAGCTCGGGCAGGATGCCCACTGGCAAGCCAGTGCCTTCGCCCTGTTCTGGTCCGCCATCTCAGGAGCCAACCTCGATGACACATCCAACCCTTGAATCCCTGGCCAACCGGGGCCGCCACCTCTGGATCACCCTCCTCTTGTGGGTGGTGGGCCGTACCCTTTGCCGCGCTGCCCGCGTCGATGAGGTGGTGCGCCGCGAGCTCGCCCCCCTGCCGGACGGGCTGGCCATTCGCCTTGAGGTGGGTGGCCTCCCCTATGCCATGCAGATCCACAAGCAGGGCGGTCGCTGGCTGGCTGGCCCGCCGCCGGCCCCTCACGCCTGCATCCACCCGCTGCGGGTGCGCTTCAAGCACCCCAATATCGCGTTTCGCGCCTTGAGTTTCCGGCTCGGGGTCAATCAGGCGTTCAGCGAGAACCGGCTGCTGGTGGAGGGGGATCTCACCTGTGCCATGCACCTGGTGCGGGGGCTTGAGCAGTTGCAGTCCCTGATCCTGCCCGCCTTCATCGCGCGGCCATTGCTGCGCCACTATCCGGCCCCGGCCAACAAGCTCGGCCGGGCCTGCAACATTTATCTGGGTCTGGTGACAGGCTGAGAACAAGGAGCCACTCAATGAGCCGCTATTACGATTTCTTCTGCCCGGTCAAGCTGATGGCCGGCGAACAGGCGCTGGAGCAGCTGGCCAGCGAACTGGCGAGCCTGGGGGCGCGCCGCCCTCTGCTGCTGACCGACAAGGGGGTCAATGGCACCGGCCTTGCCACCCTGCTGGCCAATGTGCTGGCCGAGGGGGAGCTGCCGGTCGCCGCCATCTGGGACGAGATCCCGGCCGACTCCTCCACCGCCGTGGTGGAACGGATCGCCAAACGCTACGCAGAGCTTGGCTGTGACAGCCTGGTGGCGCTGGGGGGCGGCTCGGTCATCGACACCGCCAAGGCGGTCAACATCCTCGCAAGCCTTGGGGGAGAACATCTGCTCGACTACGCAGGGGCAGGCTGCCTCACCCGCCCCCTCAAACCGCTGGCGGTGGTGCCCACCACGGCGGGGACCGGCTCCGAAGTGACACTGGTGGCAGTGATCAAGGATGAGGTGAGCGGGCGCAAGGTCCCCTTCACCTCCCCCTTCCTGCTGCCGCAGCTGGCGGTGCTCGATCCACGTCTCACCCAGGGGCTTCCCCTCAACATCACCGCCGCCACCGCCATGGATGCCATGACCCACGCCATCGAGGCCTTCATCGGCACCGCCAAGAATCCGGTCAGCGACGCCCTGGCCCTGATGGCGGTGGAAAAGATTGCCGGTGCCCTGCCCCTCATCGTCAAGGATCCGCAAAACCGCCAACTGCGGCTGCAGCTGGCGGAAGGGTCGACCCTGGCGGGCATGGCATTTTCCAACTCCATGGTGGGGCTGGTCCATGCCCTCGGCCACAGCCTGGGGGCGCGCTGCCATCTGCCCCATGGCCTGTGCATGAACCTCTTTCTGCCCACTGTGCTTGACTACAACCGCCCCGAGGTGGATGGCGAGCTGGCCCGCCTGCTGCTGCCGCTGGTGGGGGCGGAGCGCTTTGCCGCCACCCCCGCCCATCAGCGGGCCGAGGCGACCATCGCGGCCATTCGCGCCCTGCGCGATACCCTGTGGCAGGAGGTCAAACTGCCTCGCACCCTGAATGAGGCAGGAGTGAGCGATCGCTCGCTGCTGACCGAGATCCGCGACCTGGCCATCAACGACGGAGCCATGCTGTTCAACCGCAAGGATGCCGATCGTGAGCAATTGCTCACCCTGCTGGAGCGGGCCTGGGCGTAACGAAAGCGCACATCGGGGAGCGCGGGTACCGCCCCCCCGGTTGTGGATCTGCGGGATATTGGCCACGGGCCACGATGATCTGTTCTATACCTTGGCTAACCCTTATCCTGTCCAGGCAGCCCTTTAGCATCAGAGGTGACACCATGAACGAGATCATTCATCAGGCCAACCAGCAGCAGTTCATCTGTGTGGTAGACGGCAAGGAGTCACGGCTGCGCTACCGCCGCCTCGATGCCAAGACCATCGATGCCTACAGCACTTTCGTCCCGCCGGAGCTACGGGTGCAGGGGATCGCCGATCAGCTGGCCCAGGCTTTCTATGACTGGACCCAGGCACAGGGGCTCACTATAGTGCCCACCTGCAGTTACATCGATGTCTGGTTACGCCGCCATGCCAACAGTTGAGCTTTCACCGTCTGTCAACGAATGCCACCTGCAAACCCGTACCGAAGCCCTGCTGCGGGCAGATCCCCTTCGCATGGCCTGCCTGGCGGCCGCCGCCGAGCTGGCACTGCCCGACTGGGCCATCGGCGCCGGCTTTATCCGCAACCTCATCTGGGATCACCTGCACCACAAGTCGGCACCGACCCCGCTGAACGACATCGATCTCATCTATCTGGACGAACGCGATCCGGCGGGGCTGGCTGAGCCGGATCACGAGGCCTGGCTGAGCGCAAGGGTGCCGGGCCTTCGCTGGGAAGCGCGCAACCAGACCCGCATGCACACACGCCAACGGGTCGAGCCCTTCACCAACAGCCTGGAGGCCCTCGGCCACTGGGTCGAGGTGCCCACCTGCATCGGTGTGCGCCTGAACGGGAATGGTCAGTTCGAGTGGCTGGCCCCCTACGGCTTTGCCCACAACTGGTCGCTGCAAGTGAGCGCCAACCCCCACTGCCGCCAGGAGAGCCAGGTCTTCACCCGGCGCATTCAGGAAAAACGCTGGCAGACCATCTGGCCTGACCTTGTGATCAACTGGCCATAACCGGATTGCAATCTTTCGATAACCTTGGGCAGACTATGAAAAAGCTCCAAGTTACTCAATGGGTTAAATAATGCGCGAATTTTTCTCACTCGAACGCTGGCTACCGGGCCTCGCCGCCCTGCTGCAATACCAGCGCGCCTGGCTGATGCCGGACCTTCGCGCCGGATTCTCGGTGGCCGCCGTGGCCCTGCCCGTGGCCATCGCCTATGCCGAACTCACCGGCGTCGGTGCCATCGTCGGCCTTTATTCCTGCATCCTGCCCATGATGGTCTACGCCCTGTTCGGCACCTCCCGTCAGCTGATCGTCGGCCCGGATGCCGCCACCTGCGCCGTCATCGCCGCCGTGGTGACACCGCTGGCGGCGGGGGATCCCACCCGCCACTGGCAGCTGGTGATGACCATGACCGCCATGACCGGCTTTTGGTGCCTCATTGCCAGCCGCTTCAAACTGGGGGTGCTGGCGGACTTTCTCTCCCGCCCAATCCTGATGGGGCTGCTCAACGGGGTGGCCATCACCATCATAGTGGGCCAGCTCTCCAAAATTTTCGGTTTCACCTTCGACGAGCGCTACCTCATCGAGCGGATCGCCAGCGGCGCCAACTACATCACCCAGACCCATCTGCCGACCCTGGCCATGAGCCTGATCGCCCTGCTTACCCTGCTGCTGGCCAAGCGCTACAAACCTGCCTGGCCCTCCTCCATGGTGGCCATGGTGGTGACGGCGGCCCTGGTGTGGGCGCTGGATCTTGGCCAGTTCCATATCGCCACCCTGGGGAGCGTCGGCTCCGGCCTGCCCGCGTTCCAGATCCCGGAGTTTCCCCCCGGCCTGATGCGCGAACTGGTGCTGCCGGCGCTTAACCTCGCCATGGTGAGCTTCGTCTCCATGATGCTCACCGCCCGCAGCTTCGCCGCCAAGAACGGTTACGAAATCGACGCGGACAAGGAGTTCAGGGCGCTGGGCATGGCCAACTTGGCAGCCGCCGCCTCCCAGGGCTTTGCCATCAGCGGGGCCGATTCGCGCACTGCGGTCAACGACGCCAATGGCGGCAAGAGCCAGCTGGTCTCCATCATCGCCGCGGCCGTCATCGCCATCATCACCTTTTATCTGACCGGCCCGCTGCAATACATTCCCACCGCGGCGCTCGGGGTGGTGCTGGTGATGGCCTCCCTGTCGCTGACCGATTTTCGCGGCTTGTGGGCCCTGCGCCACTCCGATCGCTCGGCGTTTTGGCTGGCGCTGATCACCTTTATCAGCGTGCTGACCATGGGGGTTATTCCGGGGATCACCCTCGCGGTCTTGCTCGGCTTGTTCCAGTTCCTGCGCAACGTGATGCGCCCCACCGATCAGCTGCTCGGCATGGACGACGAAGGGGTGGTGCGCACCCTGGGGGACAACGAGCAGGCCAAGGCCATTCCCGGCATCCTGGTCTATCGCTTCAACTCGCCGCTGACCTACTTCAATGCCCCCTACTTCAAACGGCGGGTACTGGCACTGCTGGTGCAGGATCCCCAGAGTCCCCAGTGCCTGGTGATCGATGCGGTGGCCTGCTTCACCCATCAGGACATCAGCGTCATGAGCATGGTGGGGGAACTGCACAAGGAGCTGAAACGGCGCGGTATCCACATGGTGATGGCGGGCCGCCACGGCCAGATGACCCACTGGCTCAAACAGGCCGGAGTACGAGTGGGGGATGAAGGGATCATCCTCTGCCCCGACATGTATCAGGCCCTGCGCATGACCCGCTGTTACCGCGAGCCGGTGTTCAAGGATGACGAGGTCACCGAGAGCACCACGGATGCCCTTCTCTCCCGCTGGCCCCAGGATGACGCGCTGCCCGACTCGGCGCGCCTCACCCTGCCAAGCGAACAGGAAGCCGGCGCCACCCCGGCCTGAGCCACGACCCCACGCCACCGACCGGGGCAGAGCCCCGGCCGGAGATTGCACCCGCCAGCCTCTTGGTGTTAAATGCCCGACCAGATGGCACCGTTCGCGTGCCACCAGCCGTTGGACACACCATGCAAACTCAATCCCACGCAGGCCCGGGTACGCTGTTCGCGCTTACCTGGCCGCTGTTTATCGATCTCGCCCTGCACTTTCTGACCGGCGCCCTCAATACCTTCATGGTGGGCCATGTCTCCTATCAAGGGGTTGCGGCGCTGGCGGTCGGCAACCAGGTATTCGATCTCGCCATCACCCTGTTCAGCTTCGTCAGCATCGGCACCAGCGTGGTGATCACCCAGTATCTGGGGGCTGGCGACAAGGAGAAGAGCCGGGTGGTGATCCACACCGCCATCGGCTTCAACCTGCTGATCGGTCTCATCGCCGCCATCGGGGTCATGGCCGGGGCCGACACCATGCTGACGCTGATGAACTTGCCCGCTCACCTGATGAGTGACGCTACCCTCTACCTGCAGATCATCGGTCTCTGCCTGCTGCCGGAGGCGGCGGCGCTCTGTCTGGCCGCCACCCTGCGCGCTCACGGTCACACCCGTCAGGCCATGTACGTGACGCTTATCGTCAACCTCATCACCTTCGTCGGCAACCTGCTGCTGCTCTACGGCTGGTTCGGCCTGCCCCAACTCGGGGTGGCCGGGGTCGCCATCAGCACGGTGGCAGGACGTCTGGTAGGGGTGGTGCTGCTGGTGTGGCTGGTGGCCAAAAAGACCGGCATCCACCTCAAGGTGCGCGATATCGTGCACCCCAGCCGCGAGATGCTGGGCAAGGTGCTGCACATCGGCCTGCCCGCCGCCGGGGAGAACCTCTCCTGGATGCTGCAGTTCATGGTGGTGACCGCGTTTGTCGGCCTGCTCGGTGACAAGGCGCTGGCCACCCAGTCCTACTTCTTCCAGATCTGTCTGTTCATCCTGCTGTTCGGCCTCTCCATCGGCCTTGGCAACGAGATCATCATCGGCCACCTGGCGGGGGCCAGACAGTTCGATCGCGCCTACCAGCAACTGATGAAAAGCCTCAAACTCGGCCTCATCGTCACCTGCATCATCGCGCTGGCCGCCGCCATCAACGGTCGCTCCATCATCTCGCTCTTCACCGATGATGCCGACATCATCACCCAGGTGGCGCAGCTGTTTTTGATCAGCCTCATCCTCGAACCCGGCCGCACCTTCAACCTGGTGGTGATCAACGCCCTGCGTGCCACCGGGGATGCCCGTTTCCCGCTCTACATGGCGCTCATCTCCATGTGGGGAATTGCCGTACCCCTTTCCTATTTCCTTGGTATCATGCTGGGCTATGGACTGGTCGGCATCTGGTTGGCCCTTGCCTGCGACGAGTGGGTACGCGGTCTGGCCATGTTCTGGCGCTGGCGCAGTCGCCGCTGGCAAAACAAAATTCTGGTTGAAACATAAGTGGAATCACAATGAAGAAGATAGGACTCTTGCTCGCTGCCCTGTTGCTCAGCCCGCTGACACTGGCGCAAACCGCCCCCGCCACCCCCAAGGCGGTGGCGCCCCAGACCTGGTATGTGGCCCCCATCGCCATCGATGAGACCAGCGAAGCCCAGAAGTCGCTGACCAAGGACTTCATGGCCCAGATGATCAAGACCATCAAGATCAACGAGTACCAGACCGGCAAGGCGGTGGGTAACACCAAGGATCCCAAGTGGCTGATCCGCACCAAGCTGATCCCGGCCAGCGACGCCCCGCTGGTGGGCAAGAAACATCCGCAGGGCCTCACCTACGGCAAGGGTACCCCGACCCAGGAGATCGTTGGCGAACTCCTCATGAACGGTACCCTGGTAGCCCATATCGGCCAGGGCTGGCGCGAGCCCATCGTCCCCGGTACCCCGGTGGCAGAGAAGCTCTCCATCGCCAACTACCGTTATGCCATTGGCGATCAGGCCAAGGCACTGGATCTCGAGGAGCTGGCGGCCCAGATTGGCTTCGAGGCCGGCAAGGTGATCGCCCGCGGTGGCAAGCCGCTGCCTGAGAAGAGCAAGAAGAAAGAGCCGGCGGACAAGACCAGGGAGTAAGCCTGCCGGCCGTCATTGAGGGGACCTTGGGGTCCCTTTTTGTTTGCCGCTGCGTTGGCCGACTTCTGTGAAGATGCGCACAAATTCGTCGCACCGCCATCATTGATGGTTTTATTATCTTGTTTAAATTCAACTAGTTAAAAATGTCCCGCTGGCAAAAACCAACGAATGGCATCAAATTCGATCGGGATCACATTCCTCACCACGGCGAAGGGGTAGCTTGGATTCACAGGCACAATCAAACGAAACCAAGGAGGCTCCATTACATGTTCCCAGAGTACAGAGAACTCATCTCGAAACTGAAGAGCAGTGATGTCCATTTCCAGAAGATGTTTGACTTGCACAACGACCTGGATGAGGAGATTCGAAAGCTGGAAAAACACCATGCCAGCGATTACAGCTCCGAGGTGAAGGATCTGAAAAAACAGAAACTGAAACTGAAAGAGGAGATATACGAGATCCTCAAGCAACATCCACAGCAATAGATGCCTCAACGAATATCCGGATAAGCAATTTATCCCTCAGCCCGGCTTCCGCGCCGGGCTTTTTGCTATTTATGTCAATTAGCGGGACAATAGCGCTACCTGCCAAGGTGGTTATTTGTTAAATTTTTCCCTTGTGATTCAATGGCTAACGCCGAAAATAATATGAATATGACATTCCCCTTCCATGTGCTGTTGCTGCTTGCTCTGTTCTGCTTCACCTCTCCCCTGCAGGCCCGCGGCCCCGCGCTGGAGCTATGGCACTCCCAACAGGCCGGCTACGTCATCGACGAGGTGATCGCCCGCTTCAACCGGGAACAGGATCAGCGGGTGAGCGTACTGCAGATAGAGCCCAGCAAGATCAAGGGAGATATCCTGCTGGCGGCCCAGTCCAGGGGGCTGCCGGATCTGATGCTGATCCCCTCCGATTTTCTCGGGCTTTACCGTCAGATGAAGCTCGCCCCCCTGCCGGCCGACTGGTTCTCCAACGAGCTGATGGCCGAGACGCTCTCCTATGTCACCCTCGATCGGCAGCGCTGGGGCATGCCCATGATGCAGGGCAACCACCTGATGCTGTTCTACAACAAAGAGCTGGTATCCACCCCGGTGACCGAGTGGCAACAGTTTGCACAGATCGCCCCCGACCTGACGGCCAGGGGCATAATGCCCATCAGCTGGCCCTATGAGGATATGTATTATCTTGCCGCCTTCCTGCGCACCTTCGGGGGCTCCCCGGTGACTGACGGGCGCATCACCCTCGATACCCCTGCCATGGTGCAGGCACTGGAGGCCTACCGTACCGTGGCCCGTCAGGGCTGGGTCGATCCCGATGGCGACTATGACGCGGCTCTCTCCCGCTTCAGCACGGGCAGGAGCGCCTATCTCATCAACGGGGATTGGGCCTTCAGCGATCTGACGAAAAACATGGGCGAGAGACTGGGGGTGGCTCTGCTGCCCGCCTGGCAGACACGCCCCATGAGCTCCATGAGCGGCGCCTATGTGATTGGCGTTGCGGCATCCGCCATGGAGGATGAGGATCGCCGTCCCGTCATCCAGGCCCTGATGGCTTTTATCCAGCGCAGCGATACCCAGGATTTCATCTACCGCCGCGGCGCCCTGCTGCCAGTCAATCGGGATAGCTTTGCCGCCATCGGCCAGAGCCCGGATCCCCGTGCCCGCGTGCTGCTTGAACAGTTCACCCGCAGCGCCCCCATGCCTTCCGGGAGCGCCATGGCGGTCGCCTGGCAGGCGATGGCCACCGGTTTTGAACGGGCCCGGGAGGGAGGCAGTGCGACCGACACCGCCCGTTACATGCAACAGCTGGCGGATCGCCAGCATCTTCAGGTCAATGCACCATGAGTACCCGCACCTTTCGCCTGGGACCGACCCTGGTGGTCATCCTGTTCGCCGTCGCCCTGCTGCCCACCCTGCTGGCCAGCGGAGTGCTGCTGACCCGACAGCACGAGATCATCGCCCAGAGCGAGCAGGATCAGCTCGAACGTGCCCTTGCCAGCATGGCCCGGGATGTGCGCTTTCGCAGCGAACTCATCGGTACCCAGCTCAACCAGCTCAGCCACGACAGAGTGCTCCACCAGGCTATCGACAATTTCCTCTTCTCGAGCCACGCTCGCCTGATCCTCGCCAGCTTCGTCAAGGGCAACGATCTGATCCACGCCGCCTACCTGCTCGACAAGTCCGGTCAGGTGGTCGAGTACGTCAACGGCCGTGCCACCATGCTGGAATCGAGCGATCTCATCGCACCCTTGCTGACCTGGAGCAAGACCCGGGAAGCCCGCCAGGGCAAACACCTGCTGCTTCCCGTCAGCGATCCCGCCTTGAGTGCCATGCCGGGCGGACAAGGGAGCGGCGGCATCGCCCTGGTGGCCCCCGTCTATCGCAACTACCAGCGGGCCGGCGTGTTGCAGACGCCTTCCGGCTTCGTGCTGGCGATCCTCCCCTGGAAGAACATCGCCCGGGTGCTGGAGCCCTATCTCAAGGGGCGGGAGTCCCTGAGCATCACCCATGATCAGACGCTGCTCTACCAGAGTCCGGTCCCCACCGATCTCGCCCTTGATCCGGACATGTCGCTGGAGATGGAACACCCCATGTCCATCGACTGGCCCCTGCTGAGCGATGGATTGCAGGCGACCATCACCCTCTCCAGCTACAACAACGACCGAGTGCAGGAACTGAACAACTCCCAGCGCATCTTCACCTGGTCCATCATCGGCATGCTGGTGCTGGTGGTGCTGGTGTGCATCTGGCTCACCCGCTGGCTCAGCAGACCCCTGGTCGCCCTGGCGGCCATGGTGCGTGGCTACGGCCGGGGGGATTACCAGCAACAGCTCGCCCCGCTGCGCTTCGTGGAATACGACGAGGTGCGCCGCCTGCTGCAGGAGATGGCCCGCACCATCTCGGCGCAGGTGATGGCGCTGCACCAGCAAAACGAGCAGTTGCAGCTGGCCAACCGGGAGAAGGAGGCCTTCAACCAGCAACTGCGCGACTTCAACGACAAGCTGGAGCTGGAGGTGGCCACCCAGACCACGGCGCTGCGTTCGGCCCTGAGCCGGGTAGAGCGCAGCCGTCACATACTGCAATCCTGGCTGCAATTCGCCCTGCACCAGCAGTTGGACGTGAACATCTCCCAGCTGGCCACTTCCGCCTTGCATCAGCTCTCCCAGCTCTACCATGGCCATCGCTGGGGGCTGGTGATCCGGCGCGAGGGGCAGGATCCCTATGTGCTGACCCAGGAGCTGGCGGCCCCCGAGCGTGCGCGCCTGACCGCCAAGCTGACCCGACTGGTGGCGGAAGATGTCCCCCCAAGCCCATACCCGTGGCACGATGAGATCTGGCGGGTGCTGCCCCTGCCCGGCAGCCAGGGTGGCGTGCTGTTTGGCTACCTGATGGTAAGCGCCGAAGGGCTGGAGCCTGACGATGACGCCATCCTCCACCTGTTTGCCAAACAGCTGGCGACCGGGATCGAGGGGCGGCTCTTCACCGATGAGCTGGCCCGGGTGGCCCGCACCGACAACCTGACCGGCCTGCCCAACCGTCAGGCCTTCGAGGAGGCGTTTGCCCACTATCAGGCGGTGCATGCCCGCCATCCTGAGCGTCCTCTCTCCCTCTTCATGTTGGATCTCAACGGCCTCAAACACACCAATGATCACTATGGCCACGAGGCCGGAGATGCCCTGCTCAATGGCATGGCCCAGTTGCTGCTCACCCACTGTCGCCAGGACGAGCAGATCTTCCGCATCGGCGGGGATGAGTTCGTGCTGCTGGCCGAGGCGGATGAGGCGGGCTGCCAACGGCTCGCGGCCCGGCTCAAGGAGAGCCAGCAAAGCGCCATGGCGCACCATGGGGAGCAGCACTTCCCCCTGCGCTTTGCCATCGGCTGGAGCTGCAGCGAACAGACCCCGCTGGCCAACCTCAGCCGGGTGGCGGACGACGCCATGTATGCCGACAAGGCCCGTTTCTATCGCGAGCGCCCCTGAGCCCGGTTGGCGAGCCTTTCGCCAAGGCCGCGGCGGCTTCGCAAAAATGGGGCGCCACGCTGGACGCCATCCGGGCCATGACTAAGATAGGGGCACTTGCTTATATCGATTCAGAAGGGAGTAGGAAATGGAGTTAGTACTTGGCCCACTGGAAGCCCGCGTCATCGGCTGCCTGATTGAAAAAGAGATCTGCACCCCGGATCAATATCCCCTCTCCCTCAACGCCCTGGTCAACGCCTGCAACCAGAAGAGCAACCGCGAGCCGGTGCTGGAGCTCTCCGAGCTCGATATCCGTGCCGTGGTGGACGAGCTGATCAGAAAGCGCCTGGTGGTCAACACCGCCGGTTTCAACGCCCGGGTACCCCGCTACCAGCACAGATTCTGCAACACCGAGTTCGGCGAGCTGAAGTTCGATGCCCGCGAGCTTGGCATCATCTGCGAGCTGCTGCTGCGCGGCCCGCAAACCCCGGGGGAGCTGCGCTCGCGCACCAACCGCCTGTGCAGCTTCGACGACGTCACCCAGGTGGATGGGGTGCTCAATACCCTGATCGAACGTGGCCCCTACGTGGTCAAGCTGCCCCGCGAGCCGGGCAAGCGGGAATCCCGCTACGCCCACCTGTTCAGCGGCGAGGTGGATATCCAGGCCCTGATGGAGTCGGCCCCGGCGGCCACCTATGCCTCCCCTGCCGCGGATCGCCTGAGCGAGCTGGAGCTTGAGGTGAGCGAGCTTAAAAACAGGTTGGCCGCCATGGAGGCGCGCCTGGCAGCGCTGGATGGTCAGGGCTGACGCCATCATCCCCATGCCCTATCAGGGAGCCGGGGCGGCAAGCCCCGGCTCCCTGTCTATTGACCGATTATGAGGAAATGCCGTGATCACCCTGATCAAAGAGTCTGACCATCAGAAGATGCCCTGGAAGAACAAGCAGGGCACCACAGCCCAGATCCTCATCTCCCCCAAGGGCGCAACCCTAGATGGGCTCGACTTTGACTACCGGCTGAGTTCGGCTCCCATCAAGGGGGCGGGTACATTTTCCCGCTTCCCTGGCTATCAGCGCATCCTGTTGCCCGTGAGCGGCGCCGGCTTCGTGCTTAACGGCCACCCTTACGCCACCTTCGAGGCAGCCCACTTCAGCGGCGATGACGAGACCCACTGCGAGTTGCTGAAAAAAGAGGTGACGGATCTCGGGCTTATCTACCATCCGGATCGCATCAGCGCCAACGTGCGGGTGCTGACCCTCCCCTTCCCGCTCGCTCTCACCCTGGAGGCAGACAAGCACTACCTCTGCCACCTGCTGGAGGGCCAGCTCTCCGTGCAGGGCCAACGCGTCGCGCCCAACGAAACCCTGGTGATCAATGGCGAACAGAGCATCCACTTCGAGTGCGGGAAAAAGACCACCATCGCCTTCTTTACCCTGCAACATAAATGACTCGCTTCATCTGGCAGATGACGAAGACAAAAAAGCCGGGATCATCCCGGCTTTTTGCTGGTTGCTACAAAGGCGCTTAACCGACCTTGAAGGTGCCTTTCATCATGGCGAAGTGGCCCGGGAAGGAGCAGAAGAAGGTGAGGTCTTTACCGGCCAGCCCCTCGGTCTTGAAGGTGACGCTGCTGCTCTCGCCGCCGCCGATCAGCTTGGTGTGGGCCAGCACCCGCGGATCGTCCTTGGGCAGATAGTCATTCTCGGCACCGGCGCTCATGCCTGCGGTGGCCACGGCCTGGTAATCGGCGGTGGGAGACAATACCCAGTTGTGGCCCATGCCGGTCACCGGCAGCTTGCCGGTATGATTCAGGGTCACCGTCACCTCCTTGCAGGTGGCGGGTACCGTCATCTCCTTGAGATTGAACTGCATGGCATCATTGCCTTCGATAACCAGTGCGCACTCGTCAGCCAGCACCGGAGCGGCCAGGGTAGTCAGAAACAGCAGGGTAATCGCCTTTTTCATCATCTTCTCCTTGGATGAGCAATGGATGACAACAGGTTCGCTTGGCACAACAGGAAGAGGCCAGCAAAGATGTCGTCAAAATCGACCTTCATCTTACCCGATTGTCTTCAATCGGCGATGACTTTAGCGCAAAGGTGCGGGCCAGCTCACCCGACAGGCAATATTTCCCTTCCCTTTCACCGGCAAGTGACCCGGGCTGTTTAATTTTTCCGGTCATTTTCCGGTGCTTGCCGCCCTCCCCTTGGCTAAGCTAGCGCCCCGATGATGCAACCTCTGTGCGAGACGCCTTCCCATGATGCCGATTTCCCCTCTGCCGGCCCTGCGTGGTCTGCTGTTTGTCCTGTTGCTGGCCCTGACCGGCTGCCAGCCCACGCCACCCGCCCAGACCCGTATTCAGGGCAAGACCATGGGCACCTACTATGTGGTGACCCTGAGCGATCCCTTCCCGGGGGGGGAGCCAGCGCTGAAAGAAGAGGTGGAGCGCCTGCTGGCCCGGATGAACAAGGAGATCTCCACCTACGATCCCGCCTCCCTCATCTCCCGCTTCAATCAGGGCCCCGCCAATGCCCCCATGGCCATTCCAACCGCCATGGCCAGGATAGTGCAGCAGGGGATCGACGCCGGTCACCTCACCGGCGGCAAGCTGGATGTGACTGTGGGCCCGCTAGTGAATCTGTGGGGCTTTGGCCCGGACAAGCGACCGGTCAAACGACCGGATGCACAGGCCATCAATGATGCCCGCCAGAGGGTCGGGATCGACAAGCTGACCCTGCTCCCCCAGGGGGATCACTTCCTGCTCGGCAAGTCCATTCCGGACCTCTATCTCGATCTCTCCACCCTGGGGGAAGGGGCCGCGTCGGACGAGATTGCCGCCCTGCTCGAGGGCAAGGGGGTCAACAACTACCTGATCGAGGTGGCGGGAGCGGTGCGCAGCAAGGGCAACAACAGCAAGGGCAAGCCGTGGAAAGTGGCCATCGTCGAGCCTTCCGACCAGCCGGGTGCCTTCTCGGACGTGGTGAGCCCGAACGGCATGGCCCTCAGCACCGCCGGCAGCTATCGCAACTATTACGAGCTTGATGGCAAGCGCTACTCCCACATCATCGACCCCGCCACCGGCCAGCCGATCACCCACAAGCTGGTCTCCGCCAGCGTGATCACCCCGACCGCGCTCGAGGCCGATGCCCTCGACACCGCCCTCATGGTGATGGGACCCGAACAGGCGATGGCCTTCGCCAAGGCGCACCAGCTGGCGGTCTATCTCATCGTCAAGAGTGGTGACGGCTTCAAGGCGCAGTACACCCCCCAGTTTGCCCCCTATCTGGCCCGGGAGAAATCCTGACCGCCAGAAACGACAAGAGCCTGACAAGGCTCATTTGACCGGGGCTAAATGCCCCCCTTTTGTCCGCCCAATCCAATCGCTGCGGGCCAATTGCCTCTGCGGGCCCTTTGGTGGCACACTGCCCCCATCAGCCCGCAGCGCCTCGACCCTGACAGATGCAGACACCGGAAAAAGAGCCTGAAAAGAAAACCGCGCCCAAGCCCCAGCGCATTCTGATGGTCAACGAGCAACGCACATTCCAGGTGATGATGAAGGCGATGCTGATCAACATCGGCATCAGCGACATCACCTTCTGCAACAACGCCGAGGAGGCGCGCCGCCGCTGCCAGAAGGGCAGCTACGACATCTACCTCATCGATTACGATCTCGGGGTCGGCGAGAATGGCCGTCAGTTGCTCGAGAGCCTGCGGGATCAGAACCTGATCCCCCCTAAAAGCGTGGTGATCATGGTGAGCGGCGACAGCTCCCGCGCCATGGTGCTGAGCGCCCTCGAGGCCGAGCCCGACGAATACCTGATGAAGCCCTTTTCCCAGGAGCAATTCTCGTTTCGCTTGAAACGCGCACTGGCCCGCCGTCAGGCCCTCTCCAGCATCTTCTCCGCCCTGGCCGACAACAATCTGCCCGCCCTGCTCACCGCCTGTGCCGAACGGGCCGAGGCCGTGCCCCGCTTTGCCAACTATTGCCGCTGCCTGCAGGCCGACACCCAGCTCAAGCTGGGCCAGGCCCAGGAAGCCCGCACCCTGATGCGCCAGCTGCTGGCCGGGCAGGACAACAGCTGGGCCCGGCTGACCCTGGGCAAGGCGTGCAATACCCTGGGGCTTCATGAAGAAGCGGTCAGCCACCTGCAGGCGACCCTCAAGAATACCCCCTTGATGGTGGAGGCCCACCGCTGGCTGGCGGAATCCCTGCTGGCGCTGGGCAAGGATGAACAGGCCCAGCAGGAGCTCAGGCGGGCAGTGGATATTTCCCCCCAGTCGGTGCCGCTCTCGCGCCGGCTCGCGGAGGTGTGCCTGCAGCGCCACGACTACGCCCAGGCCAAGGATGTGTTGCTCTCGCTCATCGATCTCTCGCGCAACTCCATCCACCGCACCCCCCACTACCTGGGGGCCTATATCCAGACCCTGACCCTCTACGCCCTCAACAGCAACGACAGCTACCACATCGCCAACCTGCAAAAACAGGTGAACAGCGCCCTGTCGCGCATTCGCGACTCCCTGATGATGTCGGAGTTCAACTACCCGGTATTCGAGCAGATCTGCCAGGCCAGGGTACAAATCGCCCTGGGGGAGCTGCTCAAGGGCAAGAAGATGCTCTATCGCGCCAACCAGAACTGGCTCGACGAGCCGGCCACCATGCCGCCGGCCCTGCTCGGGGAGACCATCCTCGCCCTCTACCAGCTTGGCGAGTTCGAATATGCCGAGAGCCTGCAGAGCCTGTTGGCGGAAGATGGCGATCGGCTGCTCACCACCTGCATCCAGGCCACCCGGGATGACAAGACGGTGCTGGAGCGCCGCCAGCGCTACCAGCAGCTCAACGAGCTCGGCATCAAGGCCTATCAGTCCGGCGAGCTGGAGCAGGCGCTGGGCCATTTTCGCGAGGCCCTGCGCCGCGCCCCCGCCAATACCGGCGCCGCCCTCAACAAGATCCAGGTACTGCTGCAGTTGATGCAAAAAAATCGCAAGAGCCCGGAGTTTGGCGCCGAGTGCAAAGACACCCTGGATATCCTCGACGGCATCCCTCTCAACCCGGCCCAGCAGGATCGCTTTCGCAAGCTGCGCCAGGAGTACAACCAGTTCAGCTGACCCGTCTCGCCTATGCTGATATTGACTCGGCAAGGGGAGGAGACGGGCGATGGCCATGTGTCGATATCTGGTGGCGGATGGCCGCCACTGCAGCGAAGAGGCGGGAGAGCATGATCTGTGCCGCTGGCACGATCCCCATGGTCACCATCAGGATCCCCACACCGCTCGCGAACTGGAGCACTACATCCACCAGGGCGGACTGTGCCACGGCCTGCAACTGGCCCGCGCCAACCTGGCCGGCCTCAATCTGGTGAAGAAGGGCTCGCCGCACGGCTTTTTGCTGGAGCAGTGCAACCTCTATCGAGCCAACCTGCAGGGCGCCCATCTCTACGGTATTCGCATCAAGGGTGGCAGTCTGATGAAGGCCGATCTCAGCGATGCCAACCTGCACTGCGCCTCCCTCGACGACGTCAATCTGCTCGGCATTCGCTGGCACAACACCCGCCTCGACAACCTGGATACCGGCAAATGCCTGATGCAGGAGCGGCGCGGGCGCAAGGAACGGGATCCGGTGCAGGCCCGCATCTGGCTCAAAGAGGCCGAAGAGACCTACCGGGATCTGCGCAAGGCCTCGGAGGCCCAGGGCATCTTCACCATGTCCGGCCGCTACATCCAGCAGGAGCTCACCATGCGCCGGCTGCAGTTGCCGTTCTGGTCGAGTCACCGCTTCACCTCCTGGGTGGTCGATCTCTTCTGCGGTTACGGCGAGGCCCCGATGCGAGTGGTGCTCTTCTCCCTGTTGCTGATTTTCATCTGCAGCATCTTCTACTTCTTCTTTGGCCTGAGCTTCAACAGCAACCCCCTCATCTACCGCCCCGACGCCCCCCTGGAGCAAAATGCCATCTTCCTGCTGGAGTGCCTTTACTACAGCGTGGTGACCTTCACCACCCTGGGCTACGGCGACTTTACTCCCATCGGCTTCTCCCGGATCTGCGCCGCCTTCGAGGCCTTCACCGGCAGCTTCACGCTGGCGCTGTTTGTGGTGGTATTTGTCAAAAAGATGACCCGTTGAGCCATCAGGGCGAGTGGGCCCGCCCTGATGGCGGGCCGGCACCTTCACTTGCATCCACCGCCGATTCCTAGTCCAATAGCCACTTATAAAAATGACATGAGCATCCCGGACATGAAGATCATCTCTTTCAATATCAACGGCCTGCGCGCCCGTCTGCATCAGTTGCAAGCCATCATCGACAAGCACCAGCCCGATGTGATCGGCCTGCAGGAGATCAAGGTTCACGACGAGGCCTTCCCCCTCGCCGACGTGGAAGCCATGGGTTATCACGTCGAATTCCACGGCCAGAAGGCCCACTACGGGGTGGCCATTATGAGCAAGCAGAAGCCGGTCAAGGTGGAAAAGGGTTTCCCCACCGACGATGAAGAGGCCCAGCGCCGGATGATCATGGCCACCTTCGAGCGGGAAGATGGCTCCCTTATCAAGGTGATGAACGGCTACTTCCCGCAGGGGGAGAATCAGGATCACGAGACCAAGTTCCCGGCCAAGCAGAAGTTCTATGAAGACTTGCAGCACTACCTCGAGAATCATCACACCCCGAGCGATCAGCTTGTGCTGATCGGGGATATGAACATCTCCCCCACCGATCTCGACATCGGCATCGGTGAGGCGAACCGCAAGCGCTGGCTGCGGGATGGCAAGTGCTCCTTCTTGCCCATCGAGCGCGAGTGGATGGCCCGTCTGGAAGGATTCGGCCTGACCGACACCTTCCGCGCCGCCAACCCCACCGAGTGCGAGCGTTTTTCCTGGTTTGACTACCGCTCCAAAGGCTTTGACGAGAACCGCGGCCTGCGCATCGACCTCATCATGGCCTCCGATGCCCTCAGGGATAAAGTGACCGAAACCGGCATCGACTACGAACTGCGCGGCATCGAGAAGCCCTCCGACCACGCCCCCATCTGGGCCTGCTTCGCCTGAACAAACGTCAAATGTTAATAAAAAAGCCAGTGTAGAGGCCCCTCTTCACTGGCTTTTTACATTGGCCCTTGACAACGTCAGCGGCCCGCCAACATTTTCATTCAAATCCCAAAAAGGGCTTGAGCCGGGCGGATGGCCCTTGCCACAATTCGTTGCCCATCAAAAAGGTGAAAACTTTCACTTTGAGAAGGTTAGGTTCAAGATAGTGATCCTATTATCCCGATTTCCGATTTTCCGTTTGTAATGACGTTAATCATGACTTGTGCACAGAGTGCGGATCGCCACGACGGCGATCCATCCAACAGGAGTGTAAAGATGAAGGTGCCGACTAGCCCAATAGCGAGATTCAAACAGAGCGTGTTGACGCTGGCACTGATCGGCGGACTGACGGCCTGTGGTGGTGAAACCGACCCGGCGGCCAACGCCATGCCTGCCGTCCCTGTGGTGGTTAACGAGGTCACCCCGGTCGATGTGCCGCTCACCACCGAGATGGTGGGTGAAACCGCCGGTTTTCGCGAGATTGAAGTACGCTCCCGGGTGAGCGGCATCCTGCTCAAACGCACCTATGTGGAAGGCCAGCCGGTCACCGCAGGCCAGGAGCTGTTCCTGGTCGATCCGGCCCCCTACAAGGTGGCGCTGGAGCAGGCCAAGGGCACCCTGGCTCAGGAGCAGGCCCGCCTCAACAAGGCCCGCGCCGACAAGGATCGCATCATCCCGCTGTTCAAGCGCCAGGTGGTGAGCCGCAAAGACTACGATGACACCATCGCCAACTACGAGGCGGCCGTGGCCAGCCTGCAGGCGGCCCAGGCCAAGGTGAAAGAGGCGGATCTCAACCTCAGCTACACCCAGGTCACCGCCCCCATCAGCGGCATGGCGAGCAAGAGTTCCCAGTCCGAGGGCAGCCTCATCTCCACCAGCGGTGACAGCAGCCTGCTGACCACCATCACCCAGTTCGATCCCCTCTATGTGAACTTCTCCTACTCGGAGCAGGACCGTCTCAACTTCGAGAAGTCGGTCAAGAAGGGGCTTATCGAGGCCAAGAGTGCCACCGACTGGCGTACCCATATCCAGCTGGCCGACGGCAGCACCTATCCTGAGCCCGGTCGTCTGAACTTCTCTGACACCCGTGTCGATCCCCAGACCGGCACCATCCGTGCCCGCGCCATCTTCGACAACAAGGACGGCGCTCTGCTGCCCGGCCAGTTCGTGCGCCTGACCATCGATCTGGGTACCCGCAAGAACGCCATCGTGGTGCCGCCGCGCGCCATCGTCCAGTCCCAGGCTGACCGCCTGGTGATGGTGGTGGATGCCGACAACAAGGTGAGTCCGCGTCCGGTCAAGCTGGGCCCGACCGTCAGCAGCGGCATCATCATCGACAGCGGCCTGCAGGCCGGCGATCGCTACATCGTCGAAGGGTTGATGAAGGCGCGTCCGGGTGCCGTGGTCAAACCGGTTTCCGCCGAGGAGATGAAGGCGATTAACGCCAAGATCACCCAGGGTGCCGCTGGCAAATAAGGAGCCCCCATGTTTTCCAAGTTCTTTATCGAACGCCCCATCTTCGCCAGCGTGATCTCGATCATTATCGTGCTGGGCGGGTTGGCGGCGATGCGCGCGCTCCCGGTGGAGCAGTATCCCCAGATCACCCCCGCCGTGGTCTCGGTGACCGCCTTCTACCCGGGTGCCACCCCTGAGGTGATCTCCCAGACCGTGGCCGCCCCCATTGAACAGCAGGTCAACGGGGTCGAGAACATGATCTACATGCAGTCTGGCTCCGCCTCCAACGGCCAGATGAACCTCAACGTCTACTTCGACATCGGGGTCGACCCCGATCAGGCGACCATCGACGTCAACAACCGGGTCTCGGCCGCCATGGCCCAGCTGCCGGAAGAGGTGAAGAAGCAGGGTGTGACGGTGCGCAAGAAGTCCACCTCCATCCTGCAGGTGATCACACTCCAATCCCCCAACGGCTCGTTTGATACCACCTATCTGTCGAACTACGCCCTGCTCAACATCATCGACGAGCTCAAGCGTATTCCCGGTGTGGGTGATACCTCCCTGTTCGGGGGCACCGACTACGCCATGCGGATCTGGCTGCGCCCGGACCGTCTGGCCCAGCTGCAACTCACCCCGAGCGATGTGATCGGCGCCATCCGCGAGCAGAATACCCAGTTCGCGGCGGGCAAGATCGGCTCCCAGCCCACCAGCACCCCCACCGACTTCACCTACACGGTGCAGACCAAGGGACGACTGGATGACGTGAAGGAGTTCGAGAACATCATCATCCGCGCCATGCCGGATGGCTCCAAGATCCGCGTTCGTGACGTGGCCCGGGTCGAGCTCGGTGGCAAAGATTACGACGTACTGGCCCGTGCCAACGGCAAGCCGGCCATCGGTATCGCCACTTACCTGCAACCGGGTGCCAACGCGGTCGCCGTGGCCGATCAGGTGCGCGCCACCATGGAACGCCTGCAGGGTCGTTTCCCCCAGGACGTGGAGTACCAGATCCCCTACGACACCACAGAGTTCGTGAAGATCTCCATCGAGGAGGTGGTCCACACCCTGCTCGAGGCGATCGTGCTGGTGTTCGTGGTGGTCTACCTGTTCTTGCAGAACTTCCGCGCCACCCTGATCCCCTGTATCGCGGTGCCTGTCTCCTTGATCGGTACCTTCGCCGGCATGCTGATGCTGGGCTTCTCCATCAACCTGCTGACTCTGTTCGGCATGGTGCTCGCCATCGGTATCGTGGTGGATGACGCCATCGTGGTGCTGGAGAACGTCGAGCGGATCATGAGCGAGAAGAAGTGCTCCGCCAAAGAGGCTGCCATCCTCGCCATGCAGGAGGTGTCCGGCCCCGTGGTCGCCATCGTGCTGGTGCTCTCCGCCGTGTTCCTGCCGGTTGCCTTCATGGGCGGCATGACGGGGGTGATGTACAAACAGTTCGCTATCACCATCGCCGTGTCGGTGGCCATCTCCGGCCTGGTGGCACTCACCCTGTCGCCAGCCCTGTGCGCCATCTTGCTCAAAGAAGGTCACCACAAACCGGCCCGCTTCTTCGTCTGGTTCAACAACGCGTTTGATCAGCTGACCCGTCGCTATGTGCGCGGGGTGGCCTTCCTCAACCGCCGCGTCGGCGTGGCCTTTGGCATCATCGCCATCATCCTGAGCTGCAGCTATGTGCTGTTTCACAAGGTGCCGGGCGCTCTGGTACCTGACGAAGACCAGGGCTACCTCATCGGCTCCGTGATGCTGCCCGATGCCGCCGCCCTGACCCGTACCCAGGCAGTCGCCAACGACTTCGACAAGATCGCCATGGCCAACCCCAATGTGAAGGACGTGGTCACCTTCTCGGGCTTTGACATCCTGTCCGGCTCCATCATCAGCAACCGCGGTCTCACCTTCGTTACCCTCAAAGACTGGAAAGAGCGTCAAGGGGAAGGGCAAGACTCCTTCTCCCTGGCCAAGACCTTCCAGGGGCTGAGCCTGATGGGACTGGCCGATGGCTTCACCGCCACCTTCAACCCGCCTCCCATCACCGGCATGTCCACCACAGGGGGCCTCGAAGGCTATCTGCAGAACCGGGGTACCGGCGACGTGCACGCCTTCGCGGGCGAGGTACAGCGCCTGCTCGACGCGGCCAAGGAGCGTCCTGAGTTTGCCAGCGTGACCACCACCTTCCGCGCCAACGTGCCCCAGGTCTTCCTGGATCTCGACCGCGAGAAGGCCAAGGCGCTGGGGCTGCCCATCAACGCCGTGTTTGACACCATGCAGGCCACCTTCGGCCAGGTCTATGTCAACGACTTCAACCAGTTCGGTCGTACCTACCGGGTCCAGTTACAGTCCGAGGCGGACTACCGCGCCAAGAAGGATGACATCCGCAACGTCTATGTCCGCTCCAACACCGGCGAGATGATCCCCCTCACCAGTCTGGTGACGGTACGCGATGCCACCGGCCCCGAGCTGGTCGAGCGTTTCAACATCTTCCCGGCCGCCAAGATCATGGCCCAGCCGGCGCCAGGTGTGAGCTCTGGCCAGGCGATCAAGGCCCTGGAAGAGGTCGCCGCCCAGACCCTCGGCAACGACGCCAAGCTGGAGTGGACCGGTGCCGCCTACCAGGAAAAAGCGGCAGCCGGTAGCGCCGCCATGGCGTTTGGCTTCGGTATCGTGATGATCTTCCTCATCCTGGCCGCCCAGTATGAACGCTGGAGCCTGCCGTTTGCGGTGATCACCGCCGTGCCGTTCGCCCTGTTCGGCGCCCTGCTCGCCACCTGGGCCGTGGGGCTCACCAACAACGTCTACTTCCAGATAGGCCTGGTGACGCTGGTGGGTCTGGCGGCGAAGAACGCCATCCTGATCGTGGAGTTCGCGGTCATGAAGCATGAAGAAGGGATGACCCTCATCGAGTCGGCCCTGGAGGCGGCGCGTTTGCGTTTCCGTCCCATCGTCATGACCTCCCTCGCCTTCATCCTGGGTTGTGTGCCTCTGGTCACCTCCAGCGGCGCGGGTGCGGCGAGCCGCCACGCCCTCGGCTGGCCGGTGATCGGCGGCATGCTGGCGGCGACCTTCATCGCCATCTTCTTCATCCCGCTCTTCTTCCGCCTCATCATGAAGGGCTCGGAGAAACGGGCCAAGCAGTAATCCAGTCACCGACTGGCAGTCCAACACCCCCGCCCATGCGGGGGTGTTTTTTTATCCTCACCGGCCACGCGAGGCACCATGCCTTGACCTTCTCCTCAAGGTAAGGTTTACAGTCCAACCATCTGATCTCGAAGGATATCCGGATTGTCACTCACCCAGCTTGCTGCAAGATTGCCCTCTGTTGCCTTGGCCCGGCTGTTGCTGGCGCTGATGCTCATCTGCAATCTGACCCTCTGCATCAGCTGGCACGGCGCCTCTCTGGCCACCACGAGTGCCTCTCTCTCCCTCTTCACGCCGCAAACACTGCCTGACGCCATGATCCCGTCCCATGGGGATGACGCGGGCCCACGCACCATGGCGCTGGATCAGGAGAACGCTTCCGTGACTCTCTCCTGCCACGCCAGTGCCGGGAGCGAATCGACCATGACGGGAGATGAGTGCCAGATGCAGACTGGGCTGTCTGGCGCCGCCAATGCCCTGCCTCTGCTCGGCATGCTGCTCTCGGCTCTGCTACTCCCCCTGTTGCTGCTGCCGCTGGGGACCCTGCCCCGCTTGCTGGATCTCTGGCTGCGTGACCCCTTCCTTAGAACCCGCGGTACTCACCCGCCCTCCTGGCCCCGCCGGCATCTGATGCTGTCGGTGCTGCGCCACTAGAAAGCTCATCTCTTGCGTGCCTGATCAGGGGTCACCCTGTCCTGGCTGCGCTCCTTGCCTGAGCCTGCGCCACCCGCGCAGGAGAACGGGCGTCCCTGACGCCCCGTTGGCCGGGCAAACCGTGTGACTCTTATCCCCTATTCGTCACCGGCCCGGCGATCCGACAGAAGAGAAGATGGTCCATGTCATCAGTCCGATTTAGCGAATACGCAGTCGCGCATCCGTGCGCCCTTGCCCCCCTTTCCCTGCGCCTGGGAGGTTTCCTATGAGCCAGAAATTGCTCGTCTCCGCCCTGCTGCTCGCCCTCGGGGCCGGCGGCGGTTACTGGGCGGCCAAACAGACAGTCACCGCGGTTGCCAAGGAGAAGACACCGCTCTACTGGGTCAACCCCATGGATCCCCGCGACAAGCGCGATGCCCCCGCCAAGGACAACATGGGGATGGACTTTATCCCCGTCTATGAAGAGAAGCAGGGCGGCTCCCCCGGCACCGTCACCATCAGCCCCGAGATCCAGCAGAACCTGGGGGTACGGCTGGCCAAGGTGGAGAAACTCCCCATCCACCAGCAGATCGAGACGGTCGGCTATGTGGGTTATGACGAGGAGCGCCTCGAAGCCATCAACTCCCGGATGGCGGGCTGGATCCGCAACCTCGCCATCAAGAACGAGGGGCAGCAGGTCACCAAGGGCAGCTTTATCTACGATCTCTACGCCCCGGATCTGGTGAACGCCCAGCACGAATACCTGCTGGCGCTGGGCACCACCAATCCCCTGCTGCTGCGTGCCGCCGAGGGCAAGCTCAAGTCGCTGCAGGTACCGGCGGATCAGATAGCGGCGCTCAAGCGCACTCGCAAGGTGCAGGAGACGGTGCGCATCTACGCCCCCAGCAGCGGCTATGTCTCCGAGCTCAAGGTGCGTGAAGGCCAGTATGTGGAACCCGCCGCGCCCCTGTTCAACATCAGCACCCTCAAGCAGGTGTGGGTGAGCGCCGAGGTGTTCGAGCGCCAGGCCGCCCAGATCAGGGTCGGCGATCCGGTCACCATGACCCTGGACTATGCACCCGGCCGCAGCTGGCAGGGACGGGTGGACTACCTCTACCCGACGCTCGATGCCAGCACCCGCACCCTGCGGGTACGCCTGCGCTTTGACAATCCGGACGAGTTTTTGAAACCCAATATGTTCGCCAAGGTGAGCATCAGCACCGGCAAGGGGGAACCCCGCCTGGTGGTGCCGAGCGAAGCGGTGATCCGCACCGGCAGCCAGGACCGGCTGGTGTTGGCGCTGGGCGATGGCAACTTCAAGTCGGTGGCCGTCACCCTGGGCCCCCAGTTTGGTGACAAGGTTGCCATCGACGAGGGGGTCGAAGCCGGTGACAGCATCGTCAGCTCGGCCCAGTTCCTGCTCGACTCCGAATCTGCCATCGATTCGGACTTCCAGCGCATGACGGCAGTGCGTCCCATGCAGGTGTGGACCCAGGGCCAGGTGCAGAACATCGATCTCGCCGGGCGCACCCTCGGCATCTCCCACCAGCCCATCCCCGAGTGGCAGTGGCCCGCGATGGAGATGGACTTCACCGTGGCCGACGGTGTGGACATCAGCCAGCTGAAACCGGATCAGACCCTGCATCTGCAGGTAGAGCAGGAGGGGGACGAGTACCGCATCATCCAGATCCATGTGGAAGATAAACCGGCCGCGGGCGACGCAATGAAAGAGACCAAGGGCGAGATGACAAGCATGGAGGGCATGGATCACAGCCAGCACCAGATGGGGGATAAATCATGATCCCCACCATCATTCGCTTTGGCAGTCACCACACCCAGCGGCCGATCCCGCACCAAGAGGGAGGAGTCAAACCATGATCCCGGCCATTATTCGCTGGTCCGTCGGCAACCGCTTTTTGGTGTTGTTGCTGACTGTCATGCTCACCGCCTGGGGCCTCTGGTCGGTCAAGCAGACCCCGGTGGACGCCCTGCCGGATCTCTCCGACGTCCAGGTGATCATCAAGACCTCCTACCCGGGCCAGGCGCCCCAGGTGGTGGAAGATCAGGTCACCTACCCGCTCACCACCGCCATGCTGGCGGTGCCGGGCGCCACCACGGTGCGCGGCTACTCTTTCTTCGGCGACTCCTTCGTCTATGTGTTGTTTGACGACAGCACGGATCTCTACTGGGCACGCGCCCGGGTGCTGGAGTACCTGAGTCAGGTTGCCCCCAACCTGCCTGCCGGTGCCCAGCCCCAGCTCGGGCCGGACGCCACCGGGGTGGGCTGGGTCTACCAGTACGCCCTGGTGGACAAAACAGGCAAGCACGACTTGAGCGAACTCACGTCCCTGCAGAACTGGTTCCTCAAATACGAGCTGCAGACGGTGAACGGCGTCTCCGAAGTCGCCACCGTGGGCGGCATGGTGCGCCAGTATCAGGTGCGGGTCGACCCGGACAAGCTGCGTGCCTACGGCATCCCGCTGTCGCTCATCCAGACCGCCATCGAGCAGGGCAACCAGGAGACCGGCGCCTCCGTCATCGAGATGGCGGAAGCGGAGTACATGGTGCGCTCCAACGGCTACCTCAAGAGCATCGAGGATCTGAAACAGATTCCCCTCGGCACCAATGTGCGCGGCGCGCCCCTGCTGCTGGGCGACGTGGCGGATGTAGTCACCGGTCCCCAGATGCGGCGCGGCATCGCCGAGCTCAACGGCGAAGGGGAAGTGGTGGGCGGCATCATCGTCATGCGCTACGGCGAGAATGCCCAGCACACCATAGACGGGGTCAAGGCGCGGCTGGCCGAGCTGAAATCCAGCCTGCCGGACGGGGTGGAGATCGTCACCGTGTACGATCGTTCCGACCTTATCCAGCGCGCCATCGACAACCTCTCCGGCAAGCTGGTGGAGGAGTTCGCCGTGGTGGTGCTGGTGTGCATCGCCTTCCTGTTCCACCTGCGCTCGTCGCTTGTGGTGGTCATCACCCTGCCCATCGCTATCCTGACTGCCTTCATCGTGATGCATCTGCAGGGGATCAACGCCAACATCATGTCGCTGGGGGGCATCGCCATCGCCATCGGCGCCATGGTGGACGGTGCCATCGTGATGATAGAGAACGTCCACAAACATATGGAGCGGGAGGAGCTTACCGACAAGAACCGCTGGCGGATCATCACGGAGGCGAGCATCGAAGTCGGCCCCGCCATCTTCTTCTCCCTGCTCATCATCACCATGAGCTTCCTGCCGGTGTTTGCCCTGGAGGCGCAGGAAGGGCGCATGTTCCATCCGCTGGCCTTCACCAAGACCTACGCCATGGCTGCCGCCGCCGCGCTCGCCATCACGCTGGTGCCGGTGATCATGGGCTACTTCATCCGCGGCAAGGTGCTGCCCGAGCAAGCCAACCCCCTCAACCGCTGGCTGAGTCAGGGTTATATCCCGCTGCTCAACGCCGTGCTGGCTCGCCCCAAGACCACTCTGGCGGTGGCGCTGGCGGTCACCGTGATCGGCTTCTGGCCGCTCAAGTATCTGGGCTCCGAGTTCATACCGCCGCTCGATGAGGGGGACATCATGTACATGCCCACTACGGCGGCCAACATCTCGGTGGGCAAGGCGCGGGAGATCCTGCAGCAGACCGACAAGCTCATCCGCACCGTGCCCGAGGTACAGAATGTGTTCGGCAAGGCGGGGCGCGCCGAGAGCGCCACCGACCCCGCCGATCTGGTGATGATGGAAACCAGCATCCAGCTCAAGCCCCGGGATCAGTGGCGCCCCGGCATGACCCCGGAGAAGCTGAAAGAAGAGTTGGATTCCCTTATCCGCTTCCCCGGCCTCACCAACGCCTGGGTGCCCCCCATCAAGACCCGCATCGACATGCTGGCCACCGGCATCAAGACCCCGGTGGGGATCAAGATCGCCGGCCCCGACCTCAAGGTGGTCCAGCAGATAGGCCAAGAGCTTGAGCAGATCATCGGCAAGGTAGAGGGGGCCTCTTCCGTCTACGCCGAGCGGGTGGCGGGCGGACGCTATGTGAAGGTGGATATCGATCGGCTCAAGGCGGCCCGCTACGGCCTCAACATCGCCGACGTGCAGGCGGTACTCGCCACTGCGGTGGGCGGCATGGAGGTGGGGCAGACCATAGAGGGGCGCGAACGTTACCCCATCAACCTGCGCTACCCCCAGAGCTATCGCGACTCGGTGGCGAGCATGGAGCTGCTGCCCCTGGTCACCCCCAAGGGTGAGCGGATCGCCCTGGCTGACGTGGCCCGGGTCTACATCAGTGACGAGGCGCCCATGCTGCGCAGTGAAAACGCGCGTCTGAACGGCTGGGTCTATGTGGATATCCGTGGCCGCGACATCGGCTCCTTTGTCGACGAGGCCAAGGCCGAGGTGGGCAAACAGCTGGTGTTGCCGGCCGGCTACGCCCTCAGCTGGTCCGGTCAGTACGAATACATGGAGCGGGCCAAGGCACGCCTCGCCTACGTGGTGCCGCTCACCGTCGCCATTATCGTACTGCTGCTCTACCTGGCATTTCGCCGCTTCCAAGAGGTACTGCTCATCCTCACTACCCTGCCACTGGCGGTGGTCGGGGGGATCTGGACCGTCTGGCTGCTCGACTTCAATCTCTCGGTAGCGGTGGGGGTCGGCTTTATCGCCCTCGCCGGGGTGGCAGTGGAGACCGGCGTGCTGATGCTGGTCTACCTCAACCACGCCTGGGACGATCTGGTGGCCAGTGGCAAACCGGACAAGGCCGGCCTGCACCAGGCGGTCATTCACGGCGCCGCCCTGCGTCTGCGCCCCAAGATGATGACGGTGGTCACCATCATCGCCGGCCTTCTGCCCATCATGTGGAGCCAGGGTACCGGCTCCGAGGTGATGCAGCGCATCGCCGCCCCCATGGTTGGCGGCATGGTGACCGCGCTGGTGCTGACCCTGCTGGTACTGCCGGCGGCCTACTACCTGTGGCGCGTCCGCACCCTGAAACGACTGGAACACGCTCCTGCGCAGACAGATACTCAGGCTGCGCCCTGATCAATCAGACAACACTGACAAACAAGGAAACATCATGAACTACAAGACATTGACACTGACCCTGCTGCTTGGCCTTGCCACCCACACCGGCGCACAAGCTGAAGAGATGATGAACCACGAAGGGCACGATATGAGCCAGATGGGTGACATGAAGCAGATGGAGGGCATGAAGGAGATGGTGATGACCAAGGGGGTCATCACCCGCATCGACGAGGCAAATGGCAAGGTGGGGATCAAGCACGAGGATATAGAGAACCTCAAGATGCCCGCCATGACTATGGTGTTCACCCTGGTCGAGCCGGCCCAGCTCAAGGGGATGAAGGTGGGTGACGCTGTCAGCTTCCATGCCGAGATGCGCGATGGCAAGCTGCTGCTGACCAAGATCCAGCCGCAATAAACCGTCAACAACGGCCATAAACAGAGGGAGGCGCAAGCCTCCCTCTTTCGTTTCATCGGCTCGGGATGGATTCGTCAGCCACGCTTTTGCAGCAGGGTCTCCACGTCCGTGATCACCTTGAGCGCCGCCTGGGGGCCGCCGGACGAGGTCCAGAGCGAGCCATCCACGGCGCCAAAACGCTTCTCCCTGATCACCGGCAACTGCTGGTAGGCCGGGGTCTGCTCGGCCTGGCGCATCGCTTCCACCGCATCGCCGCTGGCACTCAGGGTGCCGATCACCAGCCAGTCTGCATCCAGCAGATTGAGAGACTCCAGACTCAAAGCCGGGGAGTGAGGCGCCCCCTTGCCCTGCTGCTGGGCCGGGCGCACCAGCCCCATCGACTCCACTACGCTGCTGGCGAAAGTGCCCGGATACATGAAGCTCGGCCCCTTGGGATTCCAGCGCACTATGCTGATGCTCTCCCCTTGATGCCTGGCCAGGGTGGTGCGCGCCTGCTGCAGGCGAGCCTCGTATTGTTGCAAGAATGCCTCCCCCTCCTGTTCACGGTTGAGGGCGCTGGCGACACGGCGCAGCAACGGCAGCCAACCGTCGGTCCACTGGCCGGTCACCACGGTCGGGGCAATCTCCCGCAGCAGCGCCAGCTGCTCCGGGGTGGTGGGACCGGTCAGGATCAGATCCGGCTCCAGGGTGATCAGGGCCTCCAGGTTGGGGCTGCCAAGATCCCCGACCACGGGGATCCCCTCTCCCACCTTGTCCAGCAGATAGCGCGGCAGGGTCGGCTGACCGCGACCATTGACGGCACCAACCGGGGTCACCCCCAGAGTGAGGGCGCTGTCGAGATCGATCTCGCTCAAGGTCACCACCCGCTGGGGATTGGCCGGTACCTGGACGCTCTGGCCAAACGCATCGGTCACCTGACGCATCTCCTGCGCCTGAACCAGGGGCGCGGCCAGCATCAGGATAGTGGCGGCCAGGGAGGCAAAACGCTTCATCATCTCACTCCTTCTCTTGAGGTACTGCGTTGGTATAAAGGGTATTCAGGGTCATGGCTTCAACTCGCCCGGCGCACGGCTTCATCAGCATAGTGACGACGCGACACTATGATGGGGGCACCATCGCCGGGGGCGTGGAGGATATCGACGCTGGTCTGGTAGAGGCGATCGATAAGGGGCTTGGTCACCACTTCGCGGGCCGGGCCCATGGCAGCGATCTCCCCGTCGCCGATGGCGATCAGTTCGTCGCAATAACGGGCCGCCATCGCCAGATCGTGGATCACCAGCAGCACCGTCTTGCCTTCGGCGGTGATGCGGTGAATCGCCTCCATCACCTCGGTCTGGTGGCCGATATCGAGGGCGCTGGTGGGCTCGTCGAGCAGCACCATGTCGCTGTCCTGAGCCAAGATCATCGCCAGCCAGGCCCGCTGTGCCTGACCGCCGGAAAGCGACGAGGCGCTCTGGTGCCAGATCCCCTCCAGCTGCATCCGCTCGCAGGCCGATCGCACCATGCGCGCATCCTCCTCGCTCCACTGATTGAACCAGCCCTGATGGGGGTGGCGGCCGTACTGCACCAGCTGTTCCACCAGGATGCCGGCGGGCAGAGTCGGCCGCTGGGGCAGATAGGCGAGCTCCCGCGCCAGCCCCTTCATGGGGTAACTGGCCAGGGGCTTGCCCTTGAGCAATATCTCCCCGCTCTGGGGGGCCATCTGCCCACAAAGCAGCTTGAGCAGGGTCGATTTGCCGCAGCCGTTGGGGCCGACGATCCCCACCAGCTTGCCCTTGGGCACGCTGAAGGAGATATCGCGCAAGATGGTGGTCTGCTGATAGGCGAAATGGAGTCGGTTTACGGTGAGCGTCATTAGTCGGCCCTCTGGCGATCGTGAACAAGGAGAAACAGCAGCAAGAGGCCGCCGAGAATGCGGGTCATGATGCCGGTCGCCACCTCGTGGGGACTGGCCAGCACTCGAACCAGGGTGTCGCTGGCGAGCAGCAGCAGGGCGCCACTCAGCGCCGCCAGCCAGAGCGGCACAACTCTGTCCTTCACCAGCCAGGAGGCGAGGATGGGCGCCGCCATGGCGATAAAGACCACGGGACCGCCGATGGCGGTGCCAAGGGCCGCCACCAGAATGGCCTGGGCCAGGATCCCCAACTGCACCCTGTCGCCATTGACCCCGAGGGCGCGCGCCATCTCGGGGCCAAAACGCAGCACCGCCAGGGAGCGGGAGAGGTAGATGATCCAGGGGCAGAGCAGCAGCAACAAGATGACGATGGGGGTGATGGTGTTGTAACTCACCGCGATGAAACTCCCCATGTTCCACAGGTAGAGGGAGCTCAAGTGCAGCAGCGCCTTGGTGGACATCACGAACTGGCCGAGGGCCTCGAGCATCTCGGACAGACCAATGCCGATCACCACGAACAGGTAACCCTGTTCACCGGGTTTGCGGCAGAGGGCATAGAGCACCAGCGCCGCGAAGATGGCGCCGAGCGGCGCAGCCCACCAGGGCCAGCTGCCCAGGGTCAGGTAGAGGGAGAAGATGATGATGCCAAGGGAGGCGCCATTGTTGACCCCCACCATATCGGGAGTTGCCAGCCGGTTGCGGATCAGGGTCTGTACCAGACAGCCCGAAAGCCCCATGGCCGCCCCCGCCACTATCACCCCCAGAATGCGGGGCAGCCGGATCTTGAACAGGGTGATCCCATCGAGGCGCGAGCCCTCCCCCAGCAAGGTGTTGAGCACGCCGGCAAAACCCAGCTTGCCGCTGCCGACACTCAAGGCCAGCAGCATCAAGGCTGCCAGGACCAGGGCCAGCAGAGCCAGCCAGCGCCAGCTCGGCAGATGCAGCAGGATGGAACGTTCGCTCGCCCGCAGGCAGAGCATATCGGTCGGTGTAAGCATCAGCGCCTCACTTGACGGTCAGCAGGGTACGAAAGCCCCCGCTACGCACGATGGCGATCAGCACGGGGGCGCCGATCAATGCCAGGATGACCCCGTTGGGCAGCTCGAACGGCTGGATCAACCAGCGCGCCAGAATGTCGGCCACCAGCAGGAACAACATGCCGAACAGGGCGGAGAAACAGACCTGCACCGACAGCTTCACCGGCTCCACCAGGCGGCCACAGTAGGCCGCGAGGAAGCCGACGAAACCGATGGGACCGGCGATAGCAATGGCGCTGGCGGTCAGCAGGGTGGCGGCCAGCAGCACGCCGATCCGCACCCGGGTCGGCCGGATACCCAGCGCCTGGGCCTGACTGTCCCCCATCTGCATCAGGGTCAGCTGGCGGCAGAGCAGCAGGGTGAGGGCGAAAGCGAGCAGCACGAACGGCAGCACGGCGATGATGGCGTCCATATCGGCCCCCGCGAGGGAGCCCAGATTCCAGAAGCGGTACTGCTCCAGCACCATCTTGTTGGAGAGCAGCAAGAAGCTGGAGAGGCCGCCGAAGGTGGCAGACAGCGCCACCCCTACCAGGATGAGCTTGAGGGGATTGGAGCGGCCTATCATCATGCCGAGTCCCAGCACGATGAGGTTGCCAAGCAGGGCACCGAGTCCGGCCCAGAGCAGATAACCGTAGGCGGACTCGACCCCGAACCAGGTGAGCCCGATCACCAGGGCGAAGACGGCGCCGGCATTGACCCCGAGCAGACCGGGTTCGGCCAGCGGGTTGCGAGTGGCGCTTTGCAGCAAGGAGGCGGCAAGCGAGAGAGAAACGCCCACCACCATTGCACACAGGGTGCGGGGCAGGCGCAGGGTATCGAGCACCATGGCCAGCTTCTCGTCGCCGGCAAAGCGGGGATCCCCCGCCAGATAACCCATCACTTCACGGGCGCCATACACCCCGGCACCAGTGGCCAGGGAGAGGCAAAGCAGCATGAACAGGAGGAACAATCCCAGCCAGAGCAGATACGTCTGGTGTCTAAGCACCCTTGGCTCCTTTTGTTGATATGTGTGGTTGAAACAGGGAACAAGGGGAGCCCGCGGGCTCCCCGAACTCATCACAGCTTGTAAGCCACGCCGGCGTAGACGGTGCGCCCGTCGAGGATCTGATCCGCCTCGGTGGCGACCCAGTCACGCTTGGTGTTGGTCAGGTTGTTGAGGCCGAACTTCACATCAAGCGCCCGGGTGGCGCTCCACACGGCGCCGGCATCCAGGGTGTGGAAGCCCGCCGTGTTTTCATAGGTGGTGCCGCTCAGACGTGGCACAGGCAGGATCTGGCTGCCGGTGTAGTTCCAGCCAAGCCGGGTGCTCAGGGTGTCGATCACTTGCCACTCCAGGGTGGCGTTGGCGGTGTGCTCCGGCGTCTTGTAGAGATCCTTGCCGGTGGTCTTGTCTTCCCCGTCAATCAGGGTGAAGTTGCCGGAGAGGCTCAGCGTATCCGTGATATCGAACCAGCCGCTCAGCTCCAGCCCCTTGATGCGGGCCTTGCTGACGTTGCGATAGGTCATCACGGAGGGGCGCCAGGTGGAGGTCCAGCCCTCGCTCTGGATCTTGTCCTTGATGTCGTTGTGGAAGGCGGTCACCCCGGCCCCCCACACGGTGGCGTCATAGGTGGTGCCCAGTTCATAGCTGACGGCGGTCTCGGGTTTCAGGTCCGGGTTGCCCACCACGGCGCAGCGACCGCGACAGGCAGCAATCCCGTAATCGGCGTTGGACTGGGCGATGGTCGGTGCCTTGAACGCCTTGCCGATCCCCCCCTTGACCACCCAGTTGTCGGTCAGGCTGTAGAGGGCATAACCGCGCGGGCTGAACTCGGTGCCATAGGTCTCGTGGTGATCGACCCGGCCGCTGAGGGTCAGGGCCAGATCGCCGAAGCCAAACTCGTCCTGCAGATAGAGGGCACTCTGATCGACGCTGACATCACTCCCCTTGAGGCTGACGTTGTGCTTGAGCTCGGTGATGCGGTATTCGGCGCCGCCGGTCAACAGGTGGCTTCCAAGGTTGCCGCTCAGCTGGCCGTCGAAGGTGTGGTTGGTCTGGGTCACATCGCCGCTCTGTTTGGTCAGGACCCTCATCAGTTCGGAGTCATCGAACAGGTCGACCTGCTCGAAGGCGTAGCCAACCCGGCTGTCGAACAGATCCCAGCGCCCGACGTGGGTCGTGTTGAGCCCCAGGCGTTCCATCTGCTGGATATTGCGCGGCGTCTGGCCGTAGTTGTTCCAGTGCGCCTCCCGATCGTCCTTGGCATAGTTCATGCCGACATCCAGATCCTGCTGCTCGTCGATGAGCCACTTGACGTTGGAGAGCATACCGAGCTTCTCGCGCTGCTCGATGGCATCTGCCTTGGGGTTGATGCTCTGCTCGCTCTGCCAGGCATCCCTGTGGTTGCCTTCCACCACGAAGTTGGCCAGCAGCTTGTTGTCGATGAGCGCGCCGCCCACATAGGCGCTCGCCTTGTTGACGTCCCCGCCGTGACCATCGGTCGGATCGCTGAAGGTGTAAGTTGCAGCCGCCTCGGTCTGCTCCTTGGGCTGGCGCAGGATGACGTTGACCACGCCCCCCAGGGCATCGGCCCCGTAGAGGGAGGAGATGGGACCGCGGATCACCTCGATGCGCTCGATGGCGGCCATGGGAATGGCGGAGAGATCGAAGTCGTTGCCGTAACCGGAAGTCAGGGCATCGCGGGAGCTGATGCGCCGCCCATTGACCAGCAGCAGGGTGTAATCCCCCTCCAGCCCGCGCAGTTTGATCTCGCTGCGGCCATAGCTGGTGGCCGGATTGATGTTGACCCCGGGCAGCTGTTTCAGGGCTCCGGTCAGGTCATTGACGTTGAGCTTGTCGAGCTCGGCACGGGTCACGACCGAGACGCTGGCGGGCGCCGTCAGTTCACTGTGACGAGTCTTGGTCGCGGTGACCACCAGGGTTTCATGGGCGGGATCGGCCGCGCCGGTTTGTGCTTGTGCCACGGCCGGCAAGGTAAAAAGGGACAACACCAGAGGATGAACTGCAAATAGTCGGGATGATGTACGCATCATCAACACTCCACATAGAACAGGAAAAGGCCAACACCACCGACATCCCTGTCTGACCTTGCCAGACCCGGCGCTGAGTGATTGGGCTGCTTATGGCACGAGCACAGGCCCATGCTTCTTCGCCCTGATATCAGTCGGCTCGGGCAGGAAACAGCCTGGCCATCCAGGGCGGTTCCTTCTCTATACGAAGGCGCCGTACCGACCGATTTCGGAACGGCGCAATACTAAATGCAAATCATTTTTATTTGCAAGAAATGAATCAGGTATTCTTTCGCGTCCGCTTAATTATCCATCACTTCGTGACGCGCTTGATGGTAAGCCTCCTCGCTCTTGCCCCTGCGCCAGTAAGGCACCGCATAAATGGCCTGGCGATCGACCTCCAGAGTTCCGCGTACATGGCGACGCAGCGGCAACACCAGCGCCTCTTCCCCTGCCAGCCAGAAGAAGCCTCCTTCCCGTTCAAGGGGCAAGCCCATGACATGCTCCAGCAGGCCGCTTGCTTCAGGTTCGCCGACAAACCAGTGGCAACGCACCCCGGTGGGCAGGGAAAGCGGCAGGGCGTCGGCCTGATCGGGTACCAGAATGGCGATCTCCCCTCTGGCATCGGCAGGCATCACTTCGCACATCGCCATGATGGCGGGCAAGGCGGTCAGATCCCCCACCAGACAGTAGTGAGCTGCCGCTGGCAACATGGGATTGGGGCCACCGGGCGCAGAGAGGATCGCCTTGTCCCCCGGTTTGGCCTGACAGGCAAAGGCGCTGGCAGGCCCGCCATCACCGTGCAGCACGAAGTCAACATCGAGCTCCAGGGACTCGCGGCGAAAGGCTCGCAATGTGTAGGTGCGGATGATGGGTTTGTCTGTCGGCTGCGGCCAGCGCGGACCGTTTGGCGTCAGGGTCGGCAGCACGGGCTCTGCCTGGTGGGATTGTGCCAGCATCACCTTGATGTGGGCACCGCCGCAGGTGTAGGGGTAGTCGGCCAGCTCACTGCCGGTAAAACAGATCCGGCGCAGATTGGGGGTAATTTGGGTAACGGCTTTGACACTCAACAGACGAGGACGGTTGGGAGGCAGAGTTGGGGACACAGATGAATTCCTCTTGCAGTAGATTACCCATGCTACACGCAAACAAGAATCAGTATCAAATGCGATTTATTCCCGTTTCATCGGTTTGTATCAGGAGTGTGCCATCATAGTCACTGGAGCCAGGCTCGCGGCGCCATGACGAAGGGGGATTTCCCCCTGCAAGCCAGCCCCTGTTCATGGCTGTACGGCGGTTTTGAGAGAGCCTGGGCAGGCTGCCATGCCACGGCGCCCGACCACAGTTTTTCGCGATCAAATTTTATTTCTCAATAAGTTTCCTATCCTTAGTGAAGCAGTTAATGTAAGCACAAGATGCCAAACAGGATTGTATGATGGATGACCAGATCCTGATTATTGATGATGACGATATCGTCCTTCCCGATAGCCAACAGGCTGGCTGGAAGGTGATGATCGTGGATGATGAACCCGAAGTTCATCGCATCACCAAGATCACCCTGAACAAATTCGAGTTTGACAATCGTCCCATCGAGTTTCTGCATGCCTACTCCGCTGCCGAGGCCAAAGAGCTGCTCGCCACAACACCTGATGTCGCCCTGCTGCTGCTGGATGTGGTGATGGAGTTCGATCATGCCGGCCTGGATGTGGTGAAGTTTGTTCGCGACGAGCTGCAAAACAAGATGGTGCGCATCGTGCTGCGTACCGGGCAACCCGGCCAGGCCCCGGAAGATGACGTGGTCACCAACTACGACATCAACGACTACAAGGACAAAACCGAGCTTACCTCCCAGAAGCTGCGTACCCTGCTGCGGGCCAGCCTGCGTTCCTACCGGGATATCCGCACTCTGGAGAGTAATCGCCAGGGGCTGGAAAAGGTCATCGAGGCCTCCAAGGGGATCTTTGAAAAGCGGGCCCTGCGCCAGTTTGTCGAAGGGGCACAGGCCCAGCTGACGGCCCTGCTTCATCTGGGAGAAACCCAGATCTATGATCTCAAGCAGTCGGCCTATGAAGTGCGGGATCAGATACTCGAACCCCTGCTGCCCGGCTTGCCCCCGCTGCGATTGAGTGACGCCCCCGAGATATTGCGCCAGGCCATGGCCAGCCGAGCCAACGTCTACGCCCCGGAGCAGATGGTGCTTTACTGCCAGAATCCGCGCCACCATCTGCTGTTTCATATCGAGACCTTTCGCCAGCTCAGCCAGATGGACACGGGTCTGCTCACCCTGTTCACCGAAAACATCATAGTGGCGCTGGAGAATATCCGGCTCAACGAGGTGATCGCCGACAACCAGCGGGAGATCATCTATCGCATCGGTGAACTGGTCGAGACCCGCTCAAAGGAGTCGGGACTGCACGTCAAACGGGTCGCGCTCTATACCGAATTGTTCTGCCTGCTGCTTGGCATGAGCGAGGAGCAGAGCGAGCTTATCAAGCGCGCATCGCCCTTGCATGACATCGGCAAAGTGGGGATCCCGGACTCCATCCTGCACAAACCGGGCAAGTTAACCCCGGAAGAGTGGGAGATCATGAAAACCCACGCCCAACTCGGTCAGGACATGCTCTCCGGCAGCGATCTGGCGCTGTTCCAGATTGGGGCCACTATCGCCGGCAACCACCATGAAAAATGGAATGGCAGCGGCTACCCTCGCGGTCTGACAGGGGAGAATATTCCGCTGGAGGGACGCATCGTGGCGCTCGCCGACGTGTTCGATGCTCTCGGCTCGGATCGCTGCTACAAGAAGGCGTGGCCACTGGATAAGGTGCTGGCCCTGATAGAAGAGGAGAAAGGGGAGCATTTCGATCCGAGCTTGGTCGAGCTGATGATGGCCAATCTGGACAAGTTCCTCGAGATCCGCGAACAGTACAAGGATGTCTATATCGGCGAGCACTAGCCGTCCCCTTCCCACATTGGCCTGCGACAGACACAGCAAGGCGCCAGATAAAAAAACCGCCCATGGAGGGCGGTTTTTTTATCCCGATGGCCTGTGTCACTGCTCCGGCAAGTTGAGATCCAGCTTGGTACTCGTGTCAGCGGACTCCGGGCTCTTAGCCTGTACTGCCGCCAGCGCCCGCTTCAGGGCCCGGCGTTTTTGCAACACCACAAACCCGACTCCACCGAGCACCAGCAGCAACACGCCTCCCCCGGCCAGCACCCAGACCAGCCAGCCCATCTCCTCTTCCTGCGGCGCTTCAACGGGCTGCGCGCTGGAGACGACAGGCGCCACCTCAACCGGCGGGGGCGGCGGGAATATGTTGAAACTCTTGCCGGGCAACAGGATCTTCACTTCGCGCCCCAGCAAGTTGGTGCCATAGAGCGTGGCTTGTACCTCGTACTGCCCTGGGTCCTTGATCATCGACAGGTCGATATTCAGCCTTGGGGCGGCCCCCGTCTGGCTAAAGGGATAACTTCCCCCCTCCTTGCTCGTTACCTTTCCCTGGATCACCACGGAGGCTGGATCCAGTTCATCCCGATCGATGAGGAATGCCATCTTGGCCCCTTGCACGTCAGAAGGCGGCTCCAGGTTATAACTGAACGGATAGGGGTAGAGCAGCACATCCTGATAACGGGCACGTTCAAACACCTGATTACCCGTGCTGAACATGGCGCGGTATTTGCCGGTCGGAATATCTTCCAAGACCGCCTCTGCGGTCATAACCCCATCCCCCGGCTCCTCGTCAAGCCCCTTGCCATCGTCATGATACTGGCCGAGCACCTTGTCCAGCACCACCTCCTGCTGTTTGTCATCGCTGTACGACTGCAACCTGACGGTCATCCCCAGCTCGGAGAGATAGTAGTTGTCTGCAGGCTGCTCCCCCGCTATCTGCAACCAGGATTTGAGCTTGATCACCTCTCCCTGATAGAGCTGCATCGGCAGCGCTTCGATATCCAGCTTGATATCGGAGAGGATGCGTACCCGATTGTCCGGATCCACCTCCCCTATCGCCTGCCAGGGACCCGGCATGGGATTGCGCAGGGTGATGAGGTCATATTCGGGCAACGCCAGCCAACCCACATCGGCAGGCTTGACCCGGCCCACGTAAAGCTTGCTGCCATCGGGTCGCACCAGGATCACCGACGGGGTGCCCGCCTTGCGCTTGATGATGAAGGTGATCTCCTTCACCCCGTAGTCGATGCGAAAGCGGTTATCCAGCAAGGGGATGTCGGAAGGCGCAAACACCTCGGTCGCCGCCGCCTCCAGCGAACAGAGCAACAGGAGAGAAACCCACCACCTGCTCATTGCCGCCACAGACAACTTCCTCCCTTCTTTTGCACCAGATCCAGCCTCGCCTCGTGCAGCGCCTGCACCTCGGCGCTGGCCCGCACCACTTTGAGGGGCGGACGATGGCTTTCCAGCCGTCGGATGCTGGTGTCCTGGTTGCTCTCGCTCTCGCTGCTTTCGGTCGCCAGATTCAGTTTGGTCTGACCACCCGTCATCAACAGGTAGACGTCCGCCAGGATCTCCGCATCGAGCAAGGCCCCGTGCAGGGTCCGGTGGGAGTTGTCTATGCCGTAGCGATCACAGAGCACATCCAGGTTGTTGCGCTTGCCCGGGAAGAGGTCCCGCGCCATCGCCAGGGTATCCGTGATGCTGCAGATATCGGCGGTTTTGAAATCGAGTCCGAGCTTGCTGAACTCGTAGTCCATGAAGCTGACGTCAAACGGCGCGTTGTGGGCGATGAGCTCGGCACCGCGGATAAACTCGATGAACTCGTCGGCGATCTGGTTAAAGGAGGGTTTGTCGGCCAGGAAGGCGTCGGTAATGCCGTGCACCTGCACCGCTTCCGGGTCCACCAGCCGATCCGGCTTGATATAGACGTGGTAATGGTTGCCAGTCAGCTTGCGGTTGATCACCTCCACACAGCCGATTTCGATGATGCGGTGACCCAGATAGACGGGGCCGCCACCTGTGTTCATACCTGTGGTTTCAGTATCCAGAATGATCTGGCGATTCAGTTGGGGTGTGTTCATGATCCAATCTATGTCAAACTTCGGCTTTACCCGCTAGTTTACCCCAAGCCTTCAGCTAAAACAGATTGATTACTCATGTTAAAACAGATTGATTTATTCACGGATGGCTCCTGCCTCGGCAATCCGGGCCCGGGCGGTTACGGTGCCGTCATGGTTTATGGCAAGCATCGCAAAGAGATCAGCGCCGGTTTTCGGCTCACCACTAATAACCGGATGGAGCTGATGGCCGCCATCATGGGCCTGCGCACCCTGAACGAGCCCTGCCAGGTTCGCCTCACCACCGACAGCCAGTATGTGCGCCAGGGGATCACCCAGTGGATCATCGGCTGGAAGAAAAAAGGGTGGATGACGGCCAATCGCCAGCCGGTCAAGAATGTCGACTTGTGGCAGGCGCTGGATGCGGAAGTGAGCCGCCACCAGATCGAGTGGCTCTGGGTCAAGGGGCACTCCGGCCATCCGGAGAACGAACGCTGTGACGAGCTGGCCAGAGAGGCAGCCTGCAGCAAGCAGTTGGCCGAGGATACCGGCTACCAGCCCTGACGCGCCATTCCCGGTGTGGCCAGCGATTTTGGCAACTGCCAGCGGCGTCGCACCGGGATGAGTGGAAAGCGCCGCTTACGGGCGGCAATCACATAGACAGAGGCAAATCCCCGGCAATAATCTCGTCCCAGGCTCTCCCGCCACCAGCTATGCCAGCTTTGTCGCCCCATGAACGAGTAGCCAAAGCGTTCATCGAACATCACCTCGCACCCCAGCAACTGCAACCAGTCCGTGACCCGTCCCGGGGTAAACATCCGTGCCGACCAGGGTAACCTGCGCCGCAGCACCGGCATGTAATGCCCGATCCCGACCAGACTCAGCGGGTTGTAGCCGCTGACGATCAGCCAGCCATCGTCGGTCAACACCCGTTCGGCTTCGCGCAATACCTGATGTGGATCGGCAGAGAAATCGAGACAGTGGGCCAGCAGACAGGCATCGACGCTGCCGGTACGCACCGGCAAGTCCAGCGGATCGCCGTACATGTCGAGCAGCCGACCTTCGGGGGCGACACCGATCTGGTGGCGAATGGAGGAGCATTTGCAGGAGAGCTCGGCGCTCAGGGCACCTATTTTCAACAGATGATAGCCAAACAGGTTCGGGCACCAGTTGTCGAGCCGCTCCTGAATTTCACCCGCCACCCAGTCCCCCATGGGCAATGCGGACCAGCTGGTCGGGATCTCGATTTGTTGTTCGGTACGTGCCACCTGCATAATAGGGCTCAACTCGGGGTTTCGAACGCCATCCTGTTATATAAGATACCCTCCCTAAAGAGAAGCAGACTCATGTATCCAGTGATCACAGTTCCAGCCTTTAACGACAACTACATCTGGTTGATCCGACACGAAAATCATTGCCTGGTCGTCGACCCGGGCGACGCGGCTCCGGTGCTGGAGCGGCTGGCCGCACTGGAGTTGCAGCTCGATGCCATCCTGCTGACCCATCACCATCACGATCACGTCGGCGGCGTTGGCGAACTACTCGGCCACTTCCCCCACGCCAAGCTGTATGGGCCCAAACTGGACCCCATGCCGGATCACCACGGCCAATGGCTGGAGGATGGCGATCAGATCAACTGGCATGGTCTCGCCCTTGAGGTGATCCATGTACCCGGCCATACCCGTGGCCACATCGCCTATTACAGCGAAGGCATGCTGTTTTGTGGTGACACCCTCTTCTCCGCTGGCTGCGGACGCCTGTTCGAAGGGACCGCGGAGCAGATGTATCGCTCGCTAAAGCGCCTTGCGGCCCTGCCCGACGACACCCTCATCTATTGCGCCCATGAGTACACCCTGTCCAACCTGCGTTTTGCCTATGCAGTCGAGCCGGACAACCCTGCGATCCAGCGCCAGATCGGGCTGATCAGCAAACGGCGTCAACAGGGACTGCCCAGCCTGCCCAGCCGGCTCGGAGACGAAAAGTCATTCAACGTTTTTCTGCGTTGCGAGGCGGACTCGGTAAGATTTTCTGCTGAAAAACATGCACTAAAATGCGTGGAAAATCCGGTAGATACCTTCACCATCCTGCGCCAATGGAAGGACGTTTTTTGAGCAAACCTTGATCAGGGGGACGTTGCCCCTTATGATGCGGGCTGTTTTTGTTACAAATGACCGGAACGAGATGAAGGTACGAACGGCCTTATTGGCAGCGCTGTTGCTCAGCGGCTGCCAAAACCTGAGCCATCAGGATGACCGGGCGCTAACGGCAATCGAGCCGCTCAAGTCCCCCCAGGTCAATAAAAAAGCGAATAAAAAACATGCTTCACGTTTCGTTTTCGGCGATGAACAGCTGGACGAAATGGAAGATACGGACAATCTGTGGGTGCGTATCAGCGATGATATGCAACTGGATACCCCGGATAACCCCCGCATCAGGAAGCAACGCGAGTGGTTGCTGCGCAACGACAAGCATCTGGCGACCATTGCCAGCCGGGCTGAACCCTACCTGTATCTGATGGTGGAGGAAATAGAACGGCGTGAGCTGCCAATGGAGCTTATTACTGTTCCGATGATCGAGAGCATGTTCAATCCTCGTGCTCGCTCCCGCAGCAATGCGGTCGGTCTGTGGCAGTTTGTACCCGCCACCGGCCGAAACTTCGGCCTGCGTCATGACAACTGGTATGACGGTCGCCGGGATGTGCTGGCGTCCACCAATGCGGCGCTCGACTATCTGGAATACCTGAACCGCTTCTTTGATGGTGACTGGCTGCAAACCCTGGCCGCCTACAATGCCGGTGAAGGGCGGGTTCGCAACGCCATCGTGCGCAACCAGCGTGCCGGTCGCCCGACCGACTACTGGTCCCTCGATCTGCCGCGGGAAACCCAGATGTACGTGCCCAAGATCCTGGCCATGGCGGACATGCTCAGCAATGCGGACAAGTACAACATCAAGTTGCCGGTGCTTGCCAACCAGCCCAAGTTGCGGGTGGTCGAGACGGGCAGCCAGATCGATCTGAACGTGGCTGCCCAGCTGGCAGGCCTGCGCGTCTCCCATCTCAAGGAGGTCAACCCGGCCCTGAGTCGCGGCGTGATGTCCCCCCGTGGCCCCTACCGGCTGCTGGTACCGGTCGAATACGCCGATACTCTGGAGCTGGCGCTGGCGGATCTGCCCAAGAGCGAGCGTATCCGTACCCGCTCCTATCAGGTGGTCAGCGGAGACACACTGTCGCGCATCGCTCAGAACCATGGTGTCAGCGTGAGCGAGCTGAAACTGGCCAACAACCTGCGCAGCAACAACCTGCGCCGTGGCCAGCAGCTGGTGATCCCCCTTGGCGGCAAGGCAGTGGTCAGCAGCCAGGCCACGGTTGCCAGCAAGCCGCAGCAGCTGGCGAATCGTGGGAGCACGTCGAAGAACAAGGTGAGCTACAAGGTGCGCTCCGGCGATACCCTGTGGAGCATCAGCAAGGTTCACGGCGTCTCTCACAACGAGCTGGCCAAGTGGAACGGCCTGAATGCCAAGTCGGCCCTCAAGCCGGGCATGAATCTGGTGGTCTATCCCAAGCAGGGGAAGAGCAACAAGTCGGTGGTCTATCAGGTTCGCCGTGGCGACTCCCTCTCCTCCATCGCGGCCCGCTTCCAGGTGGCCATCAACGATGTGATGCGCTGGAACCAGCTCGACAAGGGGGACTACCTCAAGCCGGGCCAGGAGCTGACCCTGTTTGTGAACAACAACAGCTAAGCGCGACCCACGCCTTGACCCGATACAAAAACGGGGCCAGTCAACTGACTGGCCCCGTTTCTTTTCAACGCGGTAGCGACTAGTCCCATAGCCGGGTCGGCACCACCAGCAGCACGGTACGCTGCCCCACCTCCACGTTGGCATTGGGGAAGACGATGGCCTCGCGCGGCTTTTCGACCGTGTATCTCAGATCACCATCCTCAGCCAGCACGAACCCCTGGGGGAATTCGGTGAAGTTGTCCACGTCGCTGGCGAACAGGAAGCGAAACTGCTCGGATCGCTTGTTGATCACCCGATCGATGGCAAACAGGGTGAAGTCCTCGGCGCGCCAGGGCTCCAGTGCCAGCTCGTCCCGGGTCACCAGCTCCTGCAACGCGACCTTGGTCTCGATGAAGCGGGTCATGTCGTTCTCGCCAAACGGGCGTACCTTGCCAAGCTCCACCGTGAAGGCGTGGGCTCCGTGCTGGTGAGAGCTGTAATAGCTGAAGGTGGTGGTGGGGCCACCGGAGAGCAAGATGGTCCTCACTCCGCAGGCACCGAGAAACTGAACCTGCTCCCGGCAGTGGGGGCGCTCGTGGGGGAAGGGATAGACGGCAAACTTCTCATGGCGCGAGCCACGAATGGCGGTGTGCAGATCGTAGTGATAGCGCGGGCGGTCCGGATCGGCGAAGAAGCGGCTCACATACTGCTCGAGGCGCATGGCGCGGATCCGCTCCCGGTTGCACAGCCCCTCCCCCTTGCTGTGGGCGCCAGAGAAGAGGCGGTTCATGTTCTCCTCCACCTCCCGCACCCCGAGGTTCATGGCGGCCGGATTGCCAAACAGGAACAGGATCCGGTGACGGGCCTGCAACTCCCCCTCAAGCAATCGGGTCAGCAGCTGGTTGCAGATCTCGATGGGGGCCGTCTCGTTGCCGTGAATGCCACAGGAGAGCACGATATCCTTGCGCCCACCCGGTTGATCACCGGCCCCGGAGGCGGGCTCGAGGCAGAGCACGCCGGTATCCCAGACACTCACCCTGTCGCCATTGGCCAACGCATAGGAAAAGGGCTCGAGCTGCCACTCATGGCTGCGGGTCAAGGCCAAAAAATCATGCTGGGGAATCATCCATCTCACCCTCTTGGTCTGAAACACTAGGGTGGATTATACGCAAGGCGACGCGGCTTAAAATCCGTTTTTTAAACAAATTCAAACATTAATGATACAAGTTAGCGAACAGGCTGGCACAGAAACCAATAGGATCAAGAGCAAGCATTAAAAGGTTGCTGGCGGAGAAAAACAGCGTGGTGCAGCCGCTCGATCACTGGCTGGCAAGGGGGATGGGGATCAGCAGAACAACGAGGCATCCATGCCCGGTCGATTAACCACGCCAGAACGGCTTGGTGGTTTCCTGATAGCGATCGGCTTCGCTCAGACCGATGTCCTTGAGCAGGTACTCGGGCAGCTCGGAGAGCTGGCGACGGCTGCGGCTGCGCTCCAGCCAGGTCAATACGGTCATCTTGGCACGAGCGATCAGGTTCAGCTCGCTGTCGTGGTGATAACCGGCTTGGGTATAGGTCATGTTGGCCATGGTATGGCTCCTCCGGGTTCTGATGTTTGCGCACTGGGCTTGAGTTTGATGCGCAAAGCTTAGTCAGGGGCCGGATCCGTCTCAATTGACGAATTTTGATACATGACATTAGCAAAACTAATGGTTAAATACGCAACGATTTAAATTTAACTTATTGAATATAAAGGATTAATAAAACACGAACAGCAACCGTATGCTGCCACAGCATATTGTGCTGGGCAGGAGCCCTCTATATATGCAATTCAGCACGCATCCTATGCACTCACAGCATGCCACCCCTGCGCCGATAACCTCGTCTTTACAGCATCTTGTTAAATTATTGATCTTTCATTGATCGTTATTTAACCCAATGACACACAAAAGAAACCTGCCTGACGCCGTCTCTTTCCCATGCATGAGGCCAGCAGCCATCCACGACTTGGCGCCTCGCCGCCATGCTGGTATGGTTATTTATACAGTGGTTTACCTATCACCGAGCCCGCGCCAAGGCCGGATGCGACAACAGGATCATCGATGGACACCTTTACCCCTACCGCCGCCCTGCGCCAAAAGATGGAGGCGATTGAAGATTCACTGGCCCGACTGGCCGCGCTGCTGCGCCAGCTCGAACTGAAAGAGGCCCATGTCTATCCCCTGCCCCCAGTCCCGCAGGGAGAAGAGCACGACCCCATCGAGCGGATCGAGGTGGGCTATCTGTGCGGGGAGGAGGCGCTTGCCGCCACCCTGGCCGCCTATCAGGACCACAGCGCCCGCCCGGGTTGCTCCACCAAGGCGACTCATCGCCTGCCCGGCTGGCTGCGCTTCCCGGCCGCCGCCGCCCCCCTGCTGGCCCCTCTGATTGAGGAGGTCAACCGCCACAAGCTTGAGTTCAAGGGACTGGTGCAGCAGGCCGGCGGGCGGGACGAGAAGTTCGAACTGGTCCACACCGCCCTGCCCGGCGTCATCACCCTGCAGGTCTATCGCAAGCTGACCCTGCTGAATGGAGAGCTGCAATCATTGGGATTTACCTGGGCCGACAAACAGACCATCAACCGCCTCAGCCGGGAACAGGTGCTGGAGATGCTGGAGCGCAGCCGCCGCTACGTGCCGGCCCTCTCCAACAACGAGGAGTGGAGCAAGATGGTGGATCAGGAGGTGTATGACATCCGTCGCCTGCCCGCTGATGCCGAGCTGCGGATCCGCCGCCCGGTCAAGACCCACCCCATGATCAACCTGTTGTGGCAGGCGCGCACACCCCGCAAGCAGCAGATCAAGGCGAGCCTGCCCCTGCTGCTCTGCGCAGACAGCTCCCCCGCTGTGACTCATCTTGGCCACTACCCGCCCAAGAGCCGGCAGGCGCGGCGTGATCGCAAGATTGGCGGCGAGCCCATCATAGAGCGGCTCCACCTCTACCTCTATCAGGGGTAAGCGGCGTCCGACCCTGTGCAGATTGACCAATAAAAGAGAGGGGAGCATCCGCAGATGCTCCCCTCTCTTCTTGCCCTTGGCGGCGCGATCTTAGCTCATCAGCAGGGCCCGCAGGCTCTCCACATCGAGGCCACGCACCTCGGATTGACCGCTCAGCAGGCCATCGGCCAGCGCCCGCTTCTCGTCGTGCAGGGCGACGATCTTCTCCTCCACCGTCTGCTCGCACACCAGGCGATAAACGGTGACCGGCTGGGTCTGCCCCATCCGGTGCGCCCGATCGCTCGCCTGATCCTCCACCGCCGGATTCCACCAGGGGTCCAGGTGCAGCACAGTATCGGCCTGGGTCAGGTTGAGCCCTGTGCCCCCCGCCTTGAGACTGATGAGAAACAGCGGCACGGACTCGCTGCGAAAACGCAGGATGGAGTCCTGACGCGCCTTGGCCGAGCAGGCTCCATCCAGGTAGCAGTAGTCCCACTCTCGCTGCTCGATCCGCGCGCGCAGCAAACTCAGCAGATCGACAAACTGGCTGAACACCAGCACCCGGTGGCCGCCGTCGATGGCCTCCTCCAGCAACGCCATCGCCTCATCCAGCTTGCTGCTGGTCTGGGACCACTCCGGCATCACCAGCTCGGGGGAGCAGCAGAGCCGGCGCAGCCGGGTCAAACCGCTCAACACGTGCATCAGGGCGCGGCCATCGGCACTTTGCACCTGCTGCACCACCTCGCGCCGGGTCGCCTCGTAGAGCTGGCGCTCCTCGGGAGAGAGGCTGATGTGATGGATGATCTCGGTCTTGTCCGGCAATTCGGTCAGCACCTCCTGCTTGAGACGCCGCAGGATGAAGGGGCTGATCACCGCCCGTAGCAGCGCCATGTGCTGGGGATCCTTCACCGCCTTGCCAAAACGGCGCTTGAACTCGCCGAGGCTCCCGAGCAGGCCCGGGTTGATGAAGGTAAACAGGCTCCACAGTTCCCCCAGATGGTTCTCGATGGGGGTGCCGGAGAGGGCAAGACGAAAATCCCCCTCGAGCTGGAACAACAGCTTGGCCCGCTGGGTACCGGCGTTTTTGATCTGCTGCGCCTCATCCAGCACGATGGAGGGCCAGCGGCGGGATTTGAGCGCCGCCGACAGGCCGCCGAGCATGCCGTAATTGAGCAGGATCACCTGACCTGCTTTGGCCTCGCGGATCACCCCTTCCCGCTCGGCAGGATTGTCGACGGTCACCACCTCCAGCTCGGGGGCGAAGCGGGCCACCTCCTCCTGCCAGTTGGTGACCACAGATTTTGGCACCACCACCAGCGCAGGGCCCAGATGCTGGCGCATGCGCAGCACAATGAGGGCCTGCAGCGTCTTGCCAAGGCCCATGTCGTCAGCCAGACAGGCGCCGAAGCCGTGATGGGCCAGGGTCGCAAGCCAGCGCACGCCATCCTTCTGGTAATCCCGCAGCGCCTCAAGCAGCTCGGCCGGGCACTCGACCTCCTGTTGCCACTCCTGCTGGAGGTTCTGCCAGGCTGCATCCCCTTCGGTGGTGATGACGGAGAGCAGCCGGGTCAGGGGATAGGCCAGCTTGTTGTTGATCCGCTGATCTTCGTCCAGCATGGCCCCCAGCATAGTGAGGCGCTCTACCAGCTTGTCGCTCAGCATCAGGCTGGTCTTCTCGTCGAGCTGAACGGTGCGCTGACCCGGGGTCATCTGGCGCAGGATGAGGCGCAGATCGAGGATCTGGTGCTCATCGAGGGACAAGGCCCCCTCCACCTGGAACCAGTCCTGGCGCCGCTCGATACGAAGACTCAGGGCCGCCTCATCCAGGCTCTTGAGGCGGGAGCTGTCCTGATGCCAGTGGATGACCACGCCGTTATCCACCAGCTCGGGCAGGGCATTGACCAGCGCCAGCGCCTGCTCCCCCTCGAGTCGCCACTCGGTGCCGGGCAGGCCGATAGGCAGGGCGGCGCGAAGCACTTGGGCCTGCTCCTTCTCGACCGCCAGATCCCGCTGCCAGTAGCAATACTCCTGGATCCCCTGGCGCACGATGGCCTCCCCCTTGCCAAGAGGCTGGGGGGGAACGTCATCGAAGCGGGTCACCAGCCTGACCGAGAGCTGGCCATCCTGCCAGTCCAGTTGGACCGACGGGATCCCAGGCCAGGGGGCCAGTTCGGCATTGCCCTGCAAACCGGCCACCTGGCTGTGCCAGGGCAGATCCGGGATGGCATCCAGGGTCTGTTGCAGCTCAGCCAGCCCTTCGGCGGGCAGCAGAGGGATGGCTTCGAGGGCCGGCAGACGATCGAGCAGAGGCTGGGGGGTGAGGATAAGCTGCCACAAGTCCTGGGCCAGCGGCATGATATGGGCCCCGCGCGCGGCAGCGGCCGGGATTAGGTGGGCGCTCATCCCCTGCTCCACCGCCACTATCTGCAGCAGGGGCGCGGTCAGCGCCAGCTGCAGCTTCTGCCCTCTGGCATTGAATAGACGCGGATGATTGGCAAGGGGCGCCCACACATCCCGGGGCAAGCGGCTCATCACCCGCGGCAGGGCGCGCACCAGCGCCCAGTCGTGCTCATCGAGCAGGGCCGCATTCTGGGTGGAGAGCAGGGTGGGATCGACTCGGCGACCGGCAGTCCACTCCCCCTTGGTGCTGAGCTTCTGGATCTTGCACTCGAGCTCGGGGCCGTCGGCGTGGAGCAGCCACACCAGCCTCTCTTGGGGCTTGCGCACCCCGCTGGCACGCCCCAGCCCCTGCAACCAGTTGAGCCAGTTGGCGGACGCCGCCGTCTTCTCCTCGTCGCTCTCGTCGTCATCCTTATCGCCCTCCTGCAGCTGGCACAAGGGCGCCCCCTTGACCGTCTCCTCCAGCAGCAGGCGCAGCAGATCCTGACAAAAACCCATCAGCCTGTGATGAGGCTCGGCATCCAGCAGATGGGTGAGATCCCACTTGTGCAGCATGGCCACCTGGGGACTCTGGGTGCCGTGGCGAGCCAGGGCACAGAGATCGAGCCAGAGGTAGCCCCAGTGCAACTCATCCACCGGCAGTTGCAGGGTATCGAACAGACCCACGGCCTGGCCGTGGCGCTCCCCCGCCCATTGGCTGAGCAGGTCACCCAGCAAGGGGAACTGGCCCGCCAGGCTGCGCTGCCACTTCTTGCGCTGTTCGCTCGCCACCACGGGATCGGCCTGCTGCAACCAGCCCAGCCAGAGCAGGGCGCTGAACGAACGGGGCCACTGCCCGGCCTCATGACTCCCCTGCCACTGGCCGAGGGCAGTCAGCAGGCGCTCGCCAAGCGGCCCCTGCGACTCTATGGCCAGTGCCTGCAAGGCGGGCCAGTCGGTGCTCACCCCGTCATCATCTCCACAGAGCCAGCGCCACTCCGCCTCGAATGCCCGTGCGAGGGGTTGCACCTCGGGGGCGCAGCGATGCAGCTGGCCGGCCAGCGGCCACTGCGCTTCATAGGGAGCATCGAGCAGCAGTTGCAGGGAGAAGTGTTCCAGCAGCAGCTGTTGCCAGGCGGGGCTGGAGCCTGCCAGCAGTTGGTAGGCGCCCGGCGTGTCGAGCAGGGTCAGCAGTTCGCTGGCCGAGAAGTAGGCCGGAACCTCCCCCGCCTTGCCGCGACACAGCTCGCGCACCAGGGCGTGGGCGAGATCCTGACCGGTCAGGGAGGAGACCTTGTGCCAATCCGGCGCGGGACAAAACCCGCCACGCACTCCCAGGATCAGCGCCAGCGTTCCCTCGGCCGTCAGGCTCCACTGCTGCTCCCCCCGCAGCCTCACCAGTCCGACATCTTGCAGCCGGAGCAGGTCGCCAGGCAGGGAGTGACCCGGCCCCAGCTGCTCTTGCAGCAGGCGGGTACTGGCAATGCGCTGCAGTTGCAACGCGGTGAGCAGGGCATAGCTATCCGAAGAGAGAGTGGAAACAGACATCAAGACTCACGGGCAGGTGCAAAAGCGGAATTTTAACGGTAAAGCGCCAGCGGCTCGACCCTTGACAACGAAATAACGCAAAAAAAAACGGCCATCCATTGATGACCGTCGAAAGTAACGAAGGAAATAGCTGGATTCACCAGTTACCTCCCACAGCGGGAAAATCGGGAGCGTTAGCCCCTAATTCGTGGTGCCAATGCTAGAGGTTGACGCACGAAAAAGCTTTGAAGCGGATCACAGTTGAAAAGGATTTCTGAAAACGCTTTCACTTTTGCCCCGCGAAAACAGCCAAATGGAGCCAGATATAGGGGCGTTCTGACACATCAAAAAGACGATGGGATAGCCCCTGCCGGGCCATCCCATCTCTGGTGATTCAATCACCACCCGCCGTGACACAGGAGTAAAAAACGTCAGGCCAGGCGCGGTCTTCGGTCTAGCTACCTTGAGCCTCTGTCGTCATCTTCCCGAACCAGTGCTCCGACAATTTTTGAGCCTTTTTGACTTCCGGCTTGGTCATCGCCGCTTCCAGCTCATCCCGTGCCTGCGCCGCCTCGGGCATTCCTTCCGTTGCAGCCAGCGACAACCAGGCATAAGCGTGGATCCGGTTGCGCGGCGCACCCAGCCCCTTTTCACGCAGGGCGCCCATGCGGTATTGCGCCATCCGATTGTTCTTCATCGCAGCCAGACGATACTGCTTGAGCGCCAGGGCATAATCTTCCTGGCCCCCCTGGCCCAGGCGCAACATCTCCCCATAGGCGTATTGCGCCTGGGTATGCCCCTGCTGTGCGGCCTTGCCATAGCTGGCCCTGGCTTGCTCCAGCTCCCCCTGTTCCTGTTGCAACTGAGCCAACTCGAACCAGGCCTTGGTCACGCCCCCTTGTGCCGCCTGAGTCAGCAGCTGGATGCGATCGCCCGGCGCAGTCTGTTGCAAGCTCAGCTGATATTGCGCCTCGTGATTGCCGTGGCCGGCCGCCAGCTCCAGCCAGTAGCGACCAAGGGCCGGATCCGCTTTGACTTGCTCACCCGCCAGATAGGCCATACCCAGCCAAAGCTCGGCCTCGGTGGAACCGGCATTGGCGGCGCCTTGATAGGCCGCAAACGCGTTGGCAGGCGCTGCCTGCTTCGCCTGCCAGAGCAAGGCATCCGGCTGCTGCTGGGCCGCCGCCTTGTCATACCAGCGCTGTGCCAGATCCCGTCGCTTGGCTACCCCCTTGCCCTGCTCATAGCGCAAGCCAAGTTGGTACTGGGCATCGCGGTTGCCAAGATCGGCTGCTTTTTCGAGCCACTTGATGGCATCTTCGTCGGCACCACGCTGCGTGGCATACCACTGACCCAGAACCAGTTGTGCCTCGGCATGCTCCCCCTTGGCGGCCTGCTCGAACCAGTCGAGGCACTCGCTCACCAGCTTGCCCTGATGCTGTTCCCGACACGCCACCCCCAGCTGATAGCTGGCATTGGTATTGCCAAGGCGCGCCGAACGCTGCCACCACTGGGTCGCCTGCGCCGGATCCTTGGGCTCGCCCAATCCGGCCTGATACCACTCCCCCACTTGCCAAGCGGCGCTGGCACGGGTCTGCCGATCAGCCGCCAGGGTACCGCTCTCCCGGGCGACCTGCTGCATCCAGTGCATGGCATTGGGATAATCCGGCTTGGCGGCAAGCCGCTGGGCCAGCTCGTACTGGGCCTTGCCATCCCCCTGCCTTGCGGCTTGGGCGAGTTCGGCCTCGGTGAGTGACGGGGTTGTCGTGCAGGCGGTCAGCCAGCTGGTCGCCAGCGCCAGCCATAAAACGCGATTTGTCATAGCTTTTGTCTACAAGTAAGTAAAAAGAGGCGGTAGGTAAATAGTCGCCATCAAACTGATATAAAATTGACGGGGAATCGGGTCCCCTATCTTTTACTATCAGTAATCCCTTAAGCCAAACAGCACGATATACTGCTGTCAAAACGGTGGGTATACCAGTGTCTGTCCCTCAACCCAGCTCTCGATTGAAATTCGATTTAAACGTGTCAGCATGACTGTGACTGACAGATGGGCAGAAATGAGGCTACTCATCTATTGCACCCAATTAATAACCAAACTCTTTACGGGTAGCGGCTTCAATCACTTTATATTCCGGTAAAGCATTAGTGATATCACCCAATACTTTGTCATATTCATTTGGACGGGTAAAAATCAAACCATACTCACCTGTTTCTGCTGGCAACCCCCAGACCTTTATTCCACGAATTTCTCTAAAGATGGATATCTCACCAGTGCCTTTGAAGATACAACCATAGTGGTGAATTTCCGGTTTCATATTGGTGATTTTAAAGGCCAGAAATGCACCGGCGCCAGCACCGGCCAGTGCCAGCGGGCCCACCAAGCCGACTGCTATGATGCTGCCCACAATCAACAAACCACCTATCCCACGCATAATGGTGTAAGCCACTTCCGGGATCTTGTCCTGCTGGGTGTAGTAGATCCCCTTGGCCGTCATTCGGTAGTGATAGAGCTGATTAGGGGTAAAAAGATAACGTCCCTGAAGTACAGCCAATATTCCGAACACAATACAAAACAAGGTTAACTGCCAAGCTTTTTGGCTATCACTATTAATTAAATTTAACAGCCCTAAGAACCACAAAAAACCACCAATGGCAATTGGAAGCTCCCATGCAAGTCTCTGACGATGATCTATCTGCCACTCATATAAAACAGGCTCCTTTTGTAACTCAAGGTACTGCTCGCTGTAGTAGTGGTTGGCGCCATCAGCCTCTACACTCTCTACGTTCTGATTGTGCTCTGGGGTGTCACTCATCTTATTTCAACTCTATCAAGGTGCCACGGGCTATAAAGCACAGGGGTTGGCCGCTTAAACGCTCTGCCACTGGGTGGCCTATCTTGCTCTGTTATTAGTCAATCAAAGGACAAAGAAGCTGAATTACAGCTTCTTTGTCCCCATGTCTCAATAACCAAACTCCTTACGGCTCGCAGCTTCAATCACTTTATATTGCGGTAACGCTCGCGTGATATCACCAAGTACACGTTGATATTCCTCTGGCTTGCTAAATACGAGAGCGTATTCCCCCCCGCTATACGGGATCTCCATGATTTCCATACCGCACAGCTTGCCAAAAACTGATACTTCACCTGAGCCCTTAAAAATACACCCATAATGTCGGATCCTTGGCTTCATATTGGTGATTTTAAAGGCGAGAAATGCACCGGCGCCAGCACCGGCCAGTGCCAGCGGGCCCACCAAGCCAACAGCGATGATGCTGCCCACAATCAACAAGCCACCAATCCCACGCATAATGGTGTAAGCCACTTCCGGGATCTTGTCCTGCTGGGTGTAGTAGATCCCCTTGGCAGTCATTCGGTAATGATAGAGCTGATTAGGGGTAAAAAGATAACGTCCCTGAAGTACAGCCAATATTCCGAACACAATACAAAACAAGGTTAACTGCCAATCTTTTTGGCTATCGCTATTAATTAAATTTAACAATCCTAAGAACCACAAAAAACCACCTATGGCAATTGGAAGCTCCCATGCAAGTCTCTGCCGATGATCAATCTGCCACTCATATAAAACAGGCTCCTTTAGCAACTCAAGGTACTGCTCGCTGTAGTAGTGGTTAGCGCCATCAGCCTCTGCACTCTCTGCGTTCTGCTTGTGCTCTGTGGTGTCACTCATCTTATTTCAACTCTATCATGGTGCCCTGGGCGGGCAGTTTATCATCGATTTCAGCGGTCAAAACCACCCCTTTGGCTAGGGTACCGCGGGCCATAAAGCGCAAGGGCTGGCCACTTAAACTCTCTTCCGCCGGGTAACCTATCTGCAACTGCAGTTCATCCCCCTGATTGGCGGCGACCACCAATGTCACCTGTCCCGCCCCTTGGCTGGTCATCTTGATGGCGGCCTCTTGCGCAGGCCCTAATACTGCGCTCACCGCAGGGTAGCTTTGGCCGGAGGGCGCATAACCGAGACGCCTTATCGACAGCTGCAGGGTGATGGTGCGCAGGTGCGGCGGCAGCTCCACGGTCAGCTTCTCCTCCTTGAGTGCCACTGTCGGCTGACAGGCAACCCGCTCATATTGGAGCAGCTCTTCAGCCGCTGACCACCCGGCCGGTTTGGTACCCCAGGTGGAGTGCAACAGCCAGCGCTCGACAGGCAGACGGCTGTAGCGAGCCAGTATCACGGTGGCGGCCAGATAGAGCAGGGTGCCGATACCAATAGATGCGACCATCCAGGTAGCCCATGTAGCCCCTAGCGTTGCACCAAATAGCAAGCGGCCAAACGACACAACGGCTGGTATCCCCTGCGCCCCCAAGCCCCCCAGCTTTAACCAGTAACCAAATTGCTCCATATCTGCATTGGTATCATCCTTTAGCTTGGCGCGTGTTTCCCACGCCTCCAGCCCCGCCGCCAGCAGCCCCAGCCCGGTCATCCAGCCGGTGGTGAGCGCAAAGCGACGCACCAGGGCGGGGTTCTCCTTCATGGCAAGAGCCAAGCGTTTCTCAAGAAGATGGTCAGGCACCACCACCTGCCCTTGCTTGATGGCCACCATGGCGCTGCCGGTCCAGGCAGCGGTGTAGGCCAGATTGCGGCTCAGCTCCAGCTGGGCGGCTGGGTTGCCCTGCAGTTTGCGCGCGCTCTCGTCATACCCTTGCAGCGCCACCGTCAGGTTAGCGATGTTGAGCAGGGCTGCCAGCCCGCCAAAGTTGCCCCATTCTTGCCACACCTTGGCGGCCGCTTGTGCCCCTTTCGCCCCTTGCCGCTGCAAGGCAAGGTAGCTGCTCATCTTGCGTTCAAAATCCTGCTGCAAACCACCTTCCAGCAATAACAGGCGGGGCCATTTCAGCTGTTGCCACTCGGCACCCGCCGCCTTCATCCGGCCAAGGTGGCCCTCTGTTATCTTGCCGGGCGTTGCCAACTTGCCAAGCAGGTTGCCCTGCACCTGAGCAACAAAGGCCTTGCTCTCGGCCACAAATGCCGGGTTGATGCGCACCTGCTGGCCGGTGTGAATGGATTCGAGTACCACCAGACTCAGAGTGCGGCCAAGTTTTTCACCGCTGAGCAGATGGGGATGCAGCAACTCGCTGAGCTGTTGCCATGGCTTGATGGCCGCCCCGGCGATGGCCCCTTTAAGAGCGCTCATGGTCGCCTTGGCCGCCTCATGGAGCCAGCCAAACAGCTTGCTATTGCTCAGAAGATCGTTACTGGCTATCGCTTCCATCGCCGCCAGCGCATTGGCGACACCGGTGATATTGCCCACCCCAATCCAACCGGGATTGTTCTCGAGCTCTTTTTTAACTTCGACATCAAAGCCGTAGTATGCCAGCGCGGGCAGCGCCCCCTTTTTCAAGGCATTGGTCAGCGCTGCCCCCCGTTGGGTATCGGGGGCAAAAAACAGGCTAAAGAGCCACTGACTACTGCTGGCCAGCAAGAGGGTCTGGGCATCCTCCGTCTGGCTATCAAGACCCAACAGCAGGGGGGAGGTCGGTAACACTTGCAATAGCTGCAGGGCATCGTCATAGGTAGCCAACCAGCGCGGGCGCAAGGCATCCACCCCTTGCGCGTATTGCTGGATAATCCCTTCCAGCCCAGACCAGTTCACTTCATCATCAAAGCGCACCCCAGGCCAGCTGGCCCACTGGTCGGGGTTGAGGCCCAGCAGCTTGAGTTCAGCATGCTGCGCCATCAGGTGCTGCTCGGCACCGAGGTCAATGTAGTGATTACCACTCCCCTGACGCTCTTTGTAGTCATGTTTGGCAACCAGATATGACTGCAACTGCTTCTTAAGCTTAAATGTCGCCAGACGGTCGCCCCTGGCTGAGACCGGCAAACTGCTCTCATCAAGCGGTGGCAGGGCCAGCATCTCGGTGATACCGGCCATGGTCCAGCGGTGGCGGGTGTTGTCGTCATTAAAGGGATGTTCATAGCGGAGGATGATGTCGCTCAGGCGCTCGGTCACATCGTGCATATCCGAGATAAGGTCGTCGAGTGCCACCACCAGAGCGCTTTTCAAATCTGGTATGCCAGCCTTGCTAGCCTCCGGTGAGCCTGCAGGTTTGTCGTGCCACAGCTTGCCGGGTTCAACACCTGCGGGAGCCTTGAGAGGGGCACAGCTGCCGACGAATCCCTCGTTGGGCAAGCCCATGTCGGCCACGTGAGTAGAGAGCAAATCCAATAATCCCGCATGCTCGCCCCCCATCTTGCTAGCCAAAGAGGAGAGATTGAAACTGCGCATCCCTTTGCTGCGCAGGCCGCTCTCTTTGCGATACGCCTTTTTCAGCCGCTCGGTCCAGCGCTGGTGCGAAAAGGCTATCGCCACCTTGTGGTTGGCCGGATAGAGCAGATGTCCCTTACTCCCCTTGCTCTCGTGGATAAATTGGCTGCCTTTGACCTCATACTCGTCGAGCATTTTTGTCTTTTCATCAAAGACATAGAGCCAGCCATCGCGCAACTGGCGTAAAGTGTAAGGGGTAGATTTGAGAGCCAAAGCCCCCTTGAACCCTTTCGACGGAAGAGGATGAGGTTGGGTGGCTGGCGCGTCAAAGATCTCATCCAAGGCATAACGCACCGGCACCAGAGCAATCTCTTTGTTTTTAAAGGGGCAAGTGCCAACCGGGCTTTTGCAATCCTTGTTGCTGGCCGCGCCAGCCGCTTGATTGGGGGTGATCATGAAGATCTTTCCTGTGCATTGACGTGTAGCTCTGCCCAGTTGGCAGCCTGTTCAACACGTTGTGACGGGGTCTGTGCCGAGGCGGTAGTCAACAACTTGGTCACGACCGGATAGGCATCGCCCTTCCACCATGACTCTCCCAAAAATCCCAGCACATTGAAAAACAGCAGCACGTCGCGTTCGGTCTGAAATCCCAACTGGTAGGCCTGCTTGGCCCAGTGGGCAATCCAGGCCCCTGAGTCACTCTGCTCGGCCAGACGAGCCGGAAACCACTGTTCCATATGGCGATAAGTGCTCTCCAGCTGATTCTGCCAGCTTACCTCGCCCAGCCTCACCCACTGGGGATCGGTGAGCTTGCATTTTTCGCCAAGGGGCGTTGCGAGATCCGCCTTGGCCAGCCAATGTTGCCAACCATCGCGTGTGGGCAACCAGACTTGTGCAACGCCCTGCCACAGCCAGGGCTCCGGATCCACCATCAGGCACGCCATCGTCTCTGGTGCGGCCAACTTGAGCAAAATGCGGCTGCCATAGGGGCTTTCGACTTCGATCAGCTGACGAAGGCGATCAGCCAACGGCAATAATGGCAAGGGAGAGGCTAGCAGCCACCCTGCGTTGGTGGGCTGCGCCTGAAACCAGGTGAGAAGCTGGCTATTTGCTTCCACCAAACAGGGAGAAACTTCCCGCAGGCCATCCCAGGGGGCATAGAGATAAAGCGGTTGATAGGCCGGCTTATCTGTCATGTCAAAGAGTTGTCGCTCCAGCTCGGGGATCTGCGCCCCATCGAGCAGCAGGTAGAGATGCTCCCCCTTGGCCAGGTCAAGTTCGGGCAAGACCATTACTTGCTCTCCTCCTTGACCAGCTGTTCGCAGATCTCGCAGACGGGCTCTGCCGATTTGAGGGTCGCAATCTGACGAACCGGATCCACCGGGGGTGGCGGCGGCACCACCTCCACATCATCAGGCTGGATCGGCATCTTCCCCCCCCAACCGGAGCCGGAGCCGGGACTGCCGCCCGAGTTCATCTTGATGGAGCCGCCAGAGAGGGTGACGCCGCTTGGGTCGATTTTGACAAAACTGCCCCCCACCTTGAGGGTCAGTTCGGCGCCGGCCTCCATCACTATCTTCATGCCCGCCTTGTGGTGTACTTCGCTGCCCGCCTCAACCAGCAACGACTGCCCCAGCTTCTGATGCATGCTGGCATCCACTGTCAGCGAGTGGTCACCCTTGATATGCTCCCGCTTCTCACCTTCCACCGTCAGGTGGTCATTGGCCTTGATGCGGGTCACCCGCTCGTTGTCGATGTCTCTGTGCTCGTCGTGCTTGATATGCCAGGCCGCATCATTCTCAATCAGCACGTTCAGGTCTTTCTGACCGTGCAGGTAAATCTCTTCCTGCCCCGCCTGGTCTTCAAAACGCAGTTCGTTGAAACCCTCACCCTGGTGGGTCTCGGTGCGCAGCACGGTGCGGGTCTTGTTGGCCGGCAACTCATAGGGCGGCCGGTTGGTGGCGTGGTAGGTACGCCCGGTGACGATGGGCTGGTCCGGGTCCCCTTCCAGGAAACTCACAATCACCTCGTGGCCGATGCGCGGGATGGCCATCATGCCGTACTGGCCACCGGCCCAGCCCTGGCTCACCCGCACCCAGCAGGAACTCTGGTCGTTACTCGAACCGTAGCGGTCCCAGGGGAATTGCAGCTTGACCCGGCCGTGTTCGTCGCAGTAAATCTCCTCCCCCTCCGGCCCCACCACCATGGCAATCTGCGGGCCATCCACCATGGGTTTGTGGGGCGCTTGCGGGCTGCCAATACGGGCCCGCCAGGTGGTGCTCGCCTTCACCACGCCAAATTCGTTGTGATAGACGGTCGGGCCGCTGCTCCCCTCCTCTTCCAGCGCCTGCGGCTGTTGGCCGGTGTGACGGATATGGACGATTTGCCAGTCGCTGTTGAGACTGCCGTTCGGGTGCTCGGTCAGCGAGAAATACTGCCCCGGCAGCAGGGCGGCACTGTTGGATTTGCCTTGGCCCGTTACGGCGTCATTGCGCAGGGCATCGAGCCGATGCTGGGAAAACGCCTTGCCGCTCGGGTCCTGCTTGTAGCGGCCCGGGTAGTCGAAGTGCTGGTAGTTCTGACGTTGATGCTCGAGTTCGGCCCCCAGTTTCTTGTGGGAGAGCCCATAGGCCGGGGTCTTGAAGCTGTAGTCTTTGAGCTCCACATCCGAGGTGCGTACCGCCTCGCGATAGTGGAACTGACGCACGTAGGGGCCTTGTTCCAACGAGCGGTTGCCAAGGTTGAAGAACAGCTCGGGACCGGCAGTTAATGCAGCCGCGTCGTCGGCAAACACGGGACGGTGTTTGCCTTGCTCAAACTCAAAGAAGTAGAACATCCCCTCTTCTGCTGCCAGACGGTTGAGGAAATCGAGGTCGGTCTCCCGGTACTGAACGCAGTATTCCCGCTGGGTATGTTCATTTTTGAGGGCAAAGGCATAGTCGGTGATGCCGTGCTCCTGCAACAGGATGCTGAGGATTTCGTCGGGCTTTTGCGCCTGGAAGATACGCGAGTTGTGGCGCAGTGAAAGCCGCCACAGGGCCGGCTGCACCAGCAGCTGATAGCGGGTGCGGCGAAAGCCGCTGTCACCCTGCGCCATGTCACTGACCACCCCGCACACCCGGCGCTGCAGCTCGCCGTTATACCACACCAGCAACTCGCACGGCTGGTCCAGCACGGCGGCAAAGTCGATGTCCGGCTGGGGACTCGCCAACTCAAGGCGCAGCTGGAACGGGCTGTTCAACGCCTCTTCCAGGGCAAACTCGGCCACCACGAAGGTCCCCTCGGGCAGCGCCCCCACCTTGACGGTAAATTGTAATCCTGTGCTGTCAGCCATCACGGGCTCCTTATCCTGCCTGTCCGCTGCCAGATCCAATCACCACGCCGCCACAACCGACGGCAGTGCCCGTCACGGCAATGGGCTTGCCGTTGACCAGCACTGAGCCGACCCCGCCCGAAATGCTGCGTGGATGAGGCGGGTTGTTGGGTTTGTCGTGAGGGGCCAACGGGTCGCCCTGGCGAGCCACCGGCTTGCCATCGAGAAAGACATCGGGACTGGCGGCAATCACCGGAGAGGGATGGAATCCGTCGTGGTCGGTGCCAATGTCACCGAGCAGTGCGATAGCGGGGCACATAATTATTCTCCATATGAGCGGGGAAGCGCAGTCATTGCGTATCCCCACGCCCCTTTGCAGCAGTGACAATCACGGGGCCTAAAACAAGCAGAGTGGGCCACAGCACAGACCATGCCACTCGAAAAAACCTGATATTTATCAATAAAAACAATACATTAAATAAAATATTGCGAGCCATCAGGCCATAACTCGCAAGCTCTTGCGCAAAACCGGCCACAACTCTGCAAGAGCTTGCTCTGACAGTGAATTTCACCAATGCGCACGCAAAAAATTGCTCAACACAGAACAATCAACTGCTAGTTTGTGCCTGTTGTAGCTGATAGAGCCGGATATTGAGCGCTTTGAGGTCATTTTCCAGCCCTTTCAACTCGGCGGCGGTAATGGGCTCTTGCGATGCTTTTCGCGCCTCCAGTTCACTCAGGCGCAGGCTGAATGGAATGTCCTGCATCAGGTTCTTCTGCACCTCGTAGAGCTGGGACTTGAGGTAGGAGATGGTCACCGTCTTGCGCTGGCGTTCGAGCTCCAGCAGTTGATCGATCAGGGCATCCACCCCGGCCCGGGCATCGAGATAGGTCGGCACCCTGTTGTTGTTCACATCCTGGCTGGCCAAGGCGTTTTGCCACTGCTTGTCCAGCGCCTTGACCGCCAGCGAGTCGGGGTAGAGCATCTGCAGCGAGCTGCGCAATCCTTCCCCGTAGCGATACCAATAGAGCGGCGAGGTCTGCTCCAGCCGGCTCAGCTGGGCCTGGTAGCGGGCCACCAGCTCGCTCTCCATCCCTTGCAGGGTCTGCTCACCAAGGACGATGCGTGCCTGGCGGATATCGTCGTAGCTGAGTGCCCTTGGCAGCTCGGTGGCAGGTTGTTGCAACCGCTCGGCTGCCACTATTTTTTCCTGCTGCTGGTGCTGCCAGCCCAGCCACCCCATCACCGGCAGGGCGCAGCTGAGCAGGCCACAGCCAAACCAGAACCAAGCCGGACGGGGCTTGCGGTGCTGCTCAATCTTGAGCACAGTCGGCTTGACCTGCCCCTTCTCGCGGCCCACCAGTATGCTGCCCTGAGGCAGGTGCGGCGTGGCGGATGCCGATGAGGGGCCGGTGTCGTGCTCCATATCCGGCTTGAAGAACACCATGGGCGGGATCTGCAGATCCTCCTTGAGGCCGGGTTCATCGGAGACGATGACGATCTCGGTCTCATCGAACAGGTGGGTATACCCCTCGATGAAGTGCACCAGATTCTCGACTCGGGGAATGCGGCTCAGGCCCGCGTTGTGCAGCTTTTCACTGATGAGTTGCAGTGCCCGCTCGCAGCGATAGACCAGCCGCTTGTCTTCGTGGCTGATCTGGTACTGGCGGATCACGTCGCTGATGCGGGCGATGAACCAGTCCAGCATCTCGACACGGGCCCGCTCCTGATGCACCGGCGGCCAGAAACTCTCCCACTGGGTCACGATCAGGTTGGCCAGAAACTCGCACCCTTCGGTGAAGCCGCTCAAGCCCTGCAGACGGGAGCGCGCCAGGGTGAAATAGATGGCAGTTTGCAGATCCACCCCGTGTTTCTCGAAGATCTGGCTGGCAAGCTGATGGATCTTGAGCCAGTCCACCTCGGGTCGGGAAGCGTGACTGAGCTTGTTGATTTCGGCGCGCAGCGCTTCATATTCCGGCAGCATCCGGGGATCCCGTCCCACCTTGAGCGCCTGCTGGCCTTGTTGATTTTGTGACATGTCGACTTCCACAGCTTGTAGGGGGCACCGGGTGCCCCCGCTTTATCAATAGAGGGATTCAGGCAATCTGAACTGGCTGAACAGGCCCCCGGTGAAGGGGTTCTGCACGCTGTCGGTATAGACGCGATAGGTCATGGCCCCCTGATCCACCGGGAAGCGCACATCGAAGGTCGCCTCGCTCACCTGGGTCAGCTCCCCCTTGTCCATCAGGCGGAACATGGCCCAGGGGCCGATGAAGCCTTCGCTGCGCGGTGAACGCTCGCGGGCGGCCGGCACCAGAGTGATCTTGCTCTCGGCACCGTCACGCATGGTGTTGGGCCATACCAACGGGATCTTGGTGCGTCGGCCATGGGCGTACTCCAACAGCTGGCCATCCAGATTCAGCACGCTGCGCCGCTTGTTGGCGGTGAGTTCGATGGGCTCGACGGCAAACTGCACTTCCAGGTTGCCCTGCTGGCTGAAGAAGATCTGGCGGATGCGCGCGGCTCTGTCCAGCTGCTTGACCAGCTCGGCCTGCACCGGGGAGCTGAACTCCCCTTCCATCAGGCCGCTCTCCACCATGGGTTTGAGGTTGACCTGATAGAAGCTGTCGAGAGTCCCGTTGGGAGCAAAGAAGCGCTCCATCTCGGAGAGGGGCACATCCTTGGCAGAGCCCGGGTTGAACGGATAGCGATCGGCCAGCTGGCTGTTGAACGGGGTCAGCACCTTGTCCTGCCACTCCTGGTTGAGGGAGGACATAGCAAGATCGATCACCAGTCGCGAGCTCTGATCCGCCAGTTGCCCCACCCAGCGATCGAGTGGCGCCGGCAGGCCGCGGGCGTACTGCTGCAGCGCAAACACCGGGTCTGCGTACTTGTTGGTCATGCGCAGCTGCACTGCCTTGAGGGCCGACTGACCAGGCTCGGTGGCGTTGACGATGAGCTCCAGATAGTGCTGCAGCTCCATCAGTTTCTGGTTCACCTCCTGGATAAGCGGCCCCTGCTCGCCGCGACCGCTCAGGGTGGCATTGGCCGCCATGAAGGGACGCCCGATGCGGGAGGTGATGGCCTGAGCCGGATCCCCCTCCACATCGGAGATCTTGCGGATACGGGTGTTGTCATCGAGGGTCGCCAGCACCCGCTGGAACGGCTGATCGTTGCCCGTAATGGCCGCCAGCACATCGAGCGCCTGCTCGGGACTGGCCAGGGTCTGCACGTCCAGGTTGTTCAACAGTTTTTGCCACTGGTTGACGTAGTCGGTGACGTAGCGGTCGTTGACCTGACGGGTGATCTCCTTGCGATCGGCATCGCTCAGCTGGCTCAGCTTGCGCTGGCCCAGCACCCAGGCGTCCATGGCAGTAAGGTCGATCAATGCCTTGTCCTGCTTGAGGAAAAAGTCGCTGAAACCGGGCCAGGTCAGCAGCCGTGGCAGCAGGCCGGCGTTGTCGCTGCGCAGGGCAAAAACGGTGTCAAAGGTCGGCCCCACCTCGTCGCGCACGTTGAGATCCGGCGCCAGCACATCGTCCGCCTTCACCACCAGGTTCTGGTAGACCCGCTGATACATGGGCAGTTTGCCAAGCTCGCGCTGGGCGCCATAGATAGGCTCCTTGAAGGGAACGAATGCGGTGATGGCCGCCTGATCGCGGGCCGCCCGGGCCGCATACCAGTTGGTGTGATCAAGGGCGTATTCGAGGTGCCCCATCAATTGCTCCTGCACCGCACCCTGCCCCGGGAAGGCCTGCTGCCAGCGGCTCGCCATATACTGCTCCACCAGCGCCTTGTTGCGACCGGAGGCATCGTCGAGCATCCGCATCACCCGCAGGATGGCGAGTTTCTCCTCGCTGCCGGCCGGCGCCTGGTTGAGATCCGCCAGCAAGCCCTGCATCTGGGCCGGCAGGAAGCGCAGGCTCAGCAGTTGCAGATAGGATCCTTCCACATAGGGGCCAATCTCGTCCCCCTGATAGAGGCCGAGGTCGGCCACCAACGGCATGCGCTCACGGTAGTTGCCAAAGGAGAGGGTCGCCTCGCGAATGAGGTTGAGTCGCGGCAGCTGGCTCACACCGAAGGCGTGTTCATCGGCCACCTCGTTGGTTTCCATAAAGGCCTGGGCCTTGGTCAGCACGTTGCGCCCCGCCTCTTCGTTCACACGATAGAAGTAGTGCCAACCGCCGATCAGGGCCGCCGAGAAGAGCGACAGGCAGCCAAGGCCGATGGCCATGCGGCGACGGCGGTAAAGGGTGTGCAACCGGTTCTCCCCGGCCAGATGGGCCTCGGGGAAGATGATGCTGGAGAACAGCTGGCGCACGAAGTAGGTGTTGGACTCCCCGCGCAGGGCCGAGTGGATGGGCTCCGGCAGGTTGTAGCGGCGGGAAGCCGCCTGGGCAAACGCATCGAACGGTACCCCCTGCTGATAGACGGAGCTGATGTAGACCCCCCGCACCAGCAGCGGCTTGCTCTCTTCAATAGCCAGGGTTTCATCGAGCAGGCTGGTCACATAATCCTTGAGGCCAGCCAGCTGGCGCACGAAGGAGAACAGGGCGTTGCGCTGGGCGGCATCGAGCCTGGCCAGCATCAGCTCGGGCAGATTGCGGTTGAGGTTGTCCACCCACTGATCCCAGAACAGGGCCAGATCCTGCTGCCAGTCAGCGCCCGGGTTGAAGGTCACCCCCAGCACAGCCTCACGGGCCTCCTTGTCGAGCTGCTCGTATACCACATCGAAGCCACGCAGCAGATCGAGCTTGGTGAAGGTGACATAGAGGGGCAGTCGGGTGTTCATGGTGGCCGACACCTCCTGCAGGCGGGAGCGCATCAGTTGGGCATAGGCCTTGCGCTCGGCCACGCTGGCATGGGAGAGCCAGGCCAGATCCACAGTCAGTACCAGACCGTTGAGGGGCTGGCGACGACGATGTTCATTGAGCCAGTTCAGCAGATGCAGCCAGAGCCGCTCATGCTTGCGAGCCAGAGGATCCAGCTCGGGTTCGGATTGGGACAGGAGTTCACCGGCGGGATCCAGCATCACCGCCTGCTCCCCCAGCCAGCAGTCGATCAGCTGATCCTGCGCCACGTCGCGCAGTTCGGTGTCGAGTCTCGGGTTGAGTTTGTTGGCCGGGTTGGCGCGATGGATCAGGCTGCTCTTGCCGCTGCCGGGCAGCCCCAGCACCAGATACCAGGGCATGGCATAGAGTGCCCCCTTGCCCAGATGGTCATTCAGTGCCTGCAGCCAGCGGTCCAGAAACAATGCCTGCCGGTCGATGATCCCCTTGACCGGATCCTGCTCCAGCAGGACCTCGGTTTTGCGCTCGGCCTTGAGCTGCTGCATCTTGCGCCACACTCGCCAAGAGATGACCCCCAGCAGCAGCCAGAGCCAGAGCAGGGTGAACACGACCCGTCCCCACAGCGGCTCAAGCGGCTTGGCTTCGCGGAGCTCGAGACGGGGTCCCAGCCACCAGGCCAGGATGAGGGCGACGGCCCAGAGCACCACACCGAGCAGGGGCCAGGAGGGCTTCAATTTCGGCAGCTGTTGCCGCAGAAAGGTAAAGATGGTTTTGAACATAAAATGTGATCCAACTCCGACTCAATGACTCATTTCGGCATTCATTTCGACAACGGGGCCACATGGCTTTCCAGGCGGCTGACCAGTCCCGGTTCCCATTGCGCCAACCCCAGCCGGGTTGCCTCTTGCCACAAGTGTTGATAGTGCTGGCGCGCAAGCGCCTCCATGCCTTCCTGCGCCAACAGCTCCGCCTGCACCAACTGGGCATGGAAACGGTCTCTTGGCTCTTTCAGCTGTGCCATTCGCTCGTCGAGCAGGGCCAGGGCCGCAGCCACTCCCTGCTCCCCATGGCTCTGGGCCACCTCTTCGGCCAAAGAGGATCCCCCTTCGCTGCCGCTTCCTCCCTTGGCCGGCTGCAGCCAGCGGCTGCACTCGGGGGAGAGGAACGCAGAGCCATCGCTGAAGGTGAGCTCCCGCAGGGCCGGCAGGCGCTGCAAAAAGCCGTCGAGCTCCTGCATGATGGCCTGGGCGACGGCAGCAAATCCCAGCTTCTGCGCCACCTCGGCGGAGAGGCGATGTCCCTCGAACCAGTAGGGGGCCAGGGTCAGGCTCTGCTCGATGCGCTGCCAGAGCGCCAGGTCCGGCGAGCTCATGGCGGCGCGATACTCATCCACCATGTCCACCGACATGGGGGCCAGCTGGGTTTTGTTGTCCCGGCTCGTCATGGGCGGCGTGGTGATCCCGGCCCAGATGGCGTGGCGGCGCAGGCGATAACCCACTGGCGCCTCCGACTGGCGCTCGATCAACAGCTCGGCGACCTTGAGCTGGGTCTGGCGCCAGGCGCGATCATTGGAACTGTCGATCTCGACACCGGCACTGCCGCCGCCACCGCCGCTCAGCACCATGGTTGCCGCCGTGCCGGCTGACGAGGCCGTTGCACTCGCGGCCGCCGGCGTGCCTTGCTGCGGCTGTTGGGCGGCATCGGCCTGAGCTTGTGTGGCCTGCTGGCGCTGGGCTCGCTTCAGCCCCATCAACAGCGGATCGAGCAGCTCTCCCTTGTCGGGACACTGGGCCAGCCAGCCTGTTTCCAGCTGTTCGGCCTGCGCCAGCAACTGGGCCAGCTCGGCTACCGAGGCGCTTTCGCAGACCCTTGGCAGCGCCCCCTCGAAGCGCTTGACGATCTGCACCATCAAGCGCTGCTTCTGGGTGGCATTGCCGGGCCAGGCCAGCAGCCAGTAGCTGCCGATCCAGGCTTCCAGCAGGCTGAGGGCAGCGCCGAAAGGCGTCGCCTTGGCCGGATGCTGCAGACAGCGCAGCAGCTGGGCCAGCACCCGCATGTCCTTGGTGCGGTTCTCCAGCAGGAAGAGACAAGCGTCAGCCACCGCATTGAGATCCACCTGGCTGTGGGCCAAAGAGCCCAGCTTGACCAGCTCGGTCTCTACATAGTCCCAGCGCGGCTCGTCGGCCTGTACCTGGCCCTTGATCTGTTCATCCGGCAAGCTGGCCAGCAGGCGTTCACACCAGGGGTGTTGATAGCTCATCGGGCCCCCTACCAGCGACACTGCTGGCGCAGGGGAACCAGCGCCTCTTTCAAACCGCTCAGATCGATGCGCAGCAGGGCACCGTTGTCGGCCCGCACCTGCAGCTCGCGAGACCCAAGCCAGCGTTTGAGCTCCTCGATGGCGGGCAGGCCGCGACCATATTCGAGCAGCAACCCCTGATCTCGCACGAACCAGCTTTGGGAGGCGCGGCTCGGTTGACCATCGAGTTCAATCTGCACCCGCTCCCCGACCCAGGGGGTGTCCAGTCGCAGCCTGACGTGAGTGATGCTGTCGACGCAACCGATGGCCAGGGTCGCCCCGCGCAGGGCCGGACGGGTCAGGGTGACACTGCCCTGCCCCTCATCCTGCACCAGCAAGAAAGGAGGAGTTTGCGGAGTGCGAGCCTGCTCCTGCGCCCAGATGGCCTGCCAGGCGGGGGAGCGGGCGGCCCCCTTCTCATTGGTCGGCGCCTGATCGCTACCGATGGCGTCATAGCAGGCGAGACGCACCAGCGGCGAGGGTTCCTGCCGGCACGCCTGCCAGGCCTTCATATCCGGCGCCGCGGCACCACTGGCCAGCAACAGGGGCAATAGGGCGATGACGCTCATCAGTTCACCTCCAGTTTCTGGCACTTGTGATCCAGGGTGCGTTTGGGAATGTTCAGGCTCTCGGCCACCAGCATGCGGTTGCCCTGGAAGTAGCGCAGACGCGCCTCAATGACAGAGGCCTCGTACTGCTGCATGGCCCGGCGCAGATCCCGAATGTGGTTGTAATCATCCAGCATGCTGGGCAGCAGGGCGCAGATCCGCTCCCGCAGCTCCGGCGGCAATGCCTCCAGCATCACCTCTTCACCGTGACGAGAGTGGGCACAGGCCACCTCCAGCAGGTTGCGCAGCTCGCGCACGTTGCCGGGGAAGTCATAACTTTGCAGCTGTTTGAGGAACTTGCGCTGCAACCCGGCGAGCGCCTTGCCATCCTGAGCGGCAAACTGGGCCATGAAGTGCTGGCACAGCATGGGGATGTCTTCCATGTGCTCGCGCAGGGGGGCGATCAGCAGCAGACACTGGCAGAGACGGTGGTAAAGGTCGGCACGAAATACCCCCTCCTCCACATGACGGGTGAGCGGCTGATGGGTCGCGGCGATGAGGCGAAAATCGGAGTGACACTCCTGTTCGGAACCCAGGGGGCGGTAGCTGCGGGTTTCGAGCACCCGCAGCAACTTGGCCTGCATGGTGGCGGGCATGTCGCCCACCTCGTCCAGGAACAGGGTGCCGCCATTGGCCTGGGCCACCAGACCGACCTTGTTGGACAGTGCGCCGGAGAAGGCCCCCTTCTGGTAACCGAACAGTTCGCTCTCGATGAGGTTCTCCGGGATGGCGGCGCAGTTGATGGCCACGAACGGCTTGGCGGCGCGATCGGAGCACTGGTGCACCAGGCGGGCGACCACCTCCTTGCCACTGCCGGTCTCCCCCTGGATGAGCACGGTCAGCTTGTGGCGACCGGCCTGGCTTATCTGCTCGCGCAGCCCGCGGATCACCGCCGACTGGCCGACCAGCTGGTCGCCGAGCAGCTTCTCGTGCTGACGCAGCCGCTCCCCTTCCCCCTTCATCTGGCGCAGGGAGTCGCGCAATACGGTTTGATCCCGACGGCTACGCCCCAGATCGCGGATAAGGGTGAGCTGGTTGCAAAACACCTGGGAGAGCTGGGCCAGTTCGGTACGTTCCGCCCACTGCTGCAACACATCGCCATCATCCATCATGGCCAGCACGGCAAACGGCTTGCCATTGGCATCCTTGAGGGGAAAGGCGTGCAGGCCGCACTGTTGGCCAAGGTTGGCCAGCAGGGCCCGAAACCCTGCGTGCTCGATACGCGCACCGCCATAGAGGGAGTCCCAGGTTCGGGACTGCGCCTTGTGCAGCACATAGGCAAGCGGATGGGAGAAATCATCCACCGCCAGCGCCAGGGACACTTCCCGCCCCTTGACCCAGCCTTTGCATTCGAGCTGGCGACCACTCACATCCAGCATGCCAAGCAGGATCCCCTTGGGCTGGAAGCTGGCATCGAGAGTCGATGTCCACCAGTGGCACAGATGCTGCTCGTCCCGCTGCTCGGTCAACGCAAGGGCAAATGCGAGGGCTTGTTCCATGGTCAGCCCTCCACCTCGGCGACAAACTGGTGATCGGCCACGGAAAAACGAACCCGGTTGATGGGCTCACCGGCCGAGAGACGCTGCAACAACTGCAGGGAGACCGGCGGCAACAGGGCGCCATCGATGACGGATTCGAGCATGCGGGCCCCGTTCTCGCTGCGATTGGCGCGCAGCAGTATCTCTTCGGCCACGGCCTCTTCCAGTACCACCTCGGCCCCGAAACGCTCCTTGAGCAGCTTGACCAGACGGTTGAGTTTGCCCCCCACGATCTGCACCAAGGTATCGTGGCCGAGCGGCAAGTAAGGGATCACTTCCATCCGTGCCAGCAGCGCCGGTTTGAAGAAGGCGGCAAGCTCCGGATAGATAGCATCCTGCAGCTCGTCCGGCCGCTCGGCGTAATCGACGATGGTCTGGAAGCCGAGGTTCGAGGTGAGGAAGAAGACCACGTTCTTGCAGTCGATGATGCGCCCTTCCCCGTCCGCCAGCTCGCCCTTGTCGAACGCCTGATAGAATAGGTTGAGCACGTCCGGATGGGCCTTTTCCACCTCATCCAGCAGCACTACGGAGTAGGGCTTCTGACGAATCGCTTCGGTCAGTATGCCCCCCTCACCGAAACCAACGTAGCCAGGGGGCGAGCCGATGAGGCGCGAGACGGTGTGCTTCTCCTGATACTCGGACATGTTGATGGTGGTCAGATACTGGCGCCCGCCAAACATCAGCTCGGCAATCTGCAGCACGGTTTCGGTCTTGCCGACCCCGCTCGGTCCCACCAGCAGGAAGGCCCCCAGCGGCCGACCCGGGCGACGCAGATCGGCGCGGGCAGTCAGCAAGTGTTTGTGCAGGTGGGTCACCGCCACATCCTGCCCCTTGATGAGATCCCCGAGGTACTCGGGTAGCCGGGTCACCACGTCGAGCTCCCCCTGGGAGATGCGATTGAGCGGCACCCCGGTCCACTCGGCGATCACCGCCGCAATCTGCTTCTTGTCGACGTGGGCGGAGACCAGCACTTCCCCCTGCTGCAAGGTGGAGAGCTCGTACTCGAGCCCGGCCAGCATCTCGGCAGCGGCCTGGGGATCGAGCGGGGCATCCGCCAGGTCCAGGGCTTCCCCTTGCTCGTCGGCCAGGAGAGCCGCACGCAGCTCGACGATCTGGTGGACCAGCGCCTGCTGCTGCTGCCACCGGGACTCCTGCTCGCGCAGGGCATCACGGCAACGCTGCTGCTCGGCCTGCAGCTCGACCAGTCGCTCTTCGTTGTCACCGAGCCCGATCAGGCTCTGGCGCTCCAACTGGCGGATCTCCAGCTCGCGCTGGCGCAGCTCGTTTTGCAGGTGGCTGACGGCGCGCGGCGGCGTAGTCAGGTTGATGGCCACCCGGGCACAGGCGGTATCGAGCACGTCGATCGCCTTGTCCGGCAGCTGACGGCCAGAGATGTAACGGGCGGAGAGCTGGGCGGCGGCCTGCAGCGCCTCTTCATCGATGAGCACCCCATGGGCTTTCTCGTAGATGCTGCGCAGGCCGCGCAGGATCACGGTGGCCTCGTCGGCATTGGGCTCGCTCACCTTGACCAGCTGGAAACGGCGCGACAGGGCAGCGTCTTTTTCTACGTACTTCTTGTATTCGCTCCAGGTGGTGGCGGCGATGGTACGCAGCTCACCCCGGGCCAACGCCGGCTTGATGAGGTTGGAGACATCCATCCCACCGGCCTGGTTGCCGGCACCGATCAGGGTGTGAGCCTCGTCGATGAAGAGGATGACAGGACGCACTGAGTCCTTGACCTCCTGCATCACTCCCTTGAAGCGCTTTTCGAACTCCCCCTTGACCGAGGCACCGGCCTGCATGGCGCCGAGATCGAGCGTCATCAGCTCCACCTCGCGCAGCTTCTCGGGCACCTGGCCCGCCACCATGCGCAGGGCCAGCCCCTCGATGAGTGCGCTTTTACCGACACCCGCCTCGCCAACCACGATGGGGTTGTTCTTGCGACGGCGGGAGAGGATGTCGATCATCAGGTCGATTTCGTGATCCCGGCAGAGCACGGGATCCAGGCTGCCCTGACGGGCCTGCTCGGTCACGTTGACGGTGAAGCGGGCCAGCAGGCTGGCATCGGCCGGCAGGGCAGCCCCAGTCCCACTCTTGGCGGCACTGCCGCTGGCAGCCGCCACCTGGGTCTCGGCGGATTCCTTGACCCACTCGTCAAACTGCTGGCGCAACAGCTCGCGGTTGACGTTGGCCAAGAGGCGAGTCACGGAGCCGGGCAGGTAGCGCTGCGGGGTCATCAGGAGCACCAGCAGCATGACGCCGCTGCGAAGCTGACCATGCTGCAACTCGGCAGAGGCGAGCAACCAACTGTCTTGCAGCCACTCGACCAGCAGTGGCGAGAAGGAGGGATAACCCTGACCATAGCCATTGTCAGCCGCGGAGGGTTGCAGCAGGGTCTTGAGCTCCTCGACCTCCACCTCGGCCATTTTCAGGATCTGGCGTACATCGCACAGGGGCGTTTCCAGCATCTTGAGCAGCAGGTGCTCAATGCGGATCTCGGCTCCCTGATGGTTGACGCAGAGGGCCGCAGCCTCCTCCAGCATGTGACGGCAGATGGGGTTGAGTCTTTCCACCAGTACCGGTAGCTCTATACGAATCAAGGCGTGCTCTCCTTAAGAAAATTATTTTAATAATTCGCCCAGTTGACGCAGCACGTCCTGGGTCTGGTTATTGAGTTGGTAGTGATAGAGACCAAAGATGATGGCCAGGATCAGGGCTCCCCCCATGAACAGGCTGCGCAGGGAAATCTGCTTGCGCAGCTGATAGCGGGAGGCCTGACGGCCGAGGTCCAGGTGAAACACGCTGGGGGCTTCGGCGGCGCTCTCGGGGGCCAGCTGTCTGTGCAACTGCCGGACGATGCGTTCGAACTCCCCTTGCCCCTTGTTCATCACCTTGTAACGCCCCTCGAAGCCGAGACAGAGGCACAGGTAGATGAACTCCAGGATGTCGCGATAGCGCTCGGGGTCTTCCTGCAGGCGGGCGAGCAGCACGAACACCTTCTCGCCACCCCAGGTCTCGTTATGGAAACGGGCCAGCAGGGAGTGCTGGGACCATTCACTCTGACTGCCCCAGTCGCGACCCATCACGGCCTCGTCGATGAAGGTGCAGAGGATGTAGCGAAACGAGAGCACTACACCGTTCTCGTAGCCCTGGGCCATCAGCTCCTGCTCGATGGCCTGGATCTCGGTCACCACCCGCTGGTAGAGCTCGGGCACCCGATCGTAGCGTGACAGCAGGCGCACTCGCTGCACCAGCCCCAGCAAGGGGGTCACCGCATCGATCATGGGATTGATGCTCTGGCCGCGCAGGCGGAACCAATAGTCCGAATCCATGTCCAGCTGCTCGGCATGATCGAACAGCAGGTCGCTGAGTTGCTCGTTCTTGATAATGTCCGTGGTCATCTCTGCTTATTCCTTTGATGCGATCATTGGCTGCGGATGGCCCAAAGCTGCATGTCGAGCTCGGGGAAGTCGCCGGCAATGTGGAAGGCAAGGGTGTTGCTGACCGCCAGCATCTGCCAGGCCGGGCTCTGCTTGTCGAGCTGGAAGTAGCTGTAACCGGCGTGATAGGGCAGCTGGCGCGGCGCCACCGGCAGCGGCAGCAGCGGAATGCCGGGCAACTGCAGACTGATGAGCTCGCGGATCTTGTCGCTGGAGGCCACCTTGGTCTGTTGCAGCAGCTGTTTGCGCAGTTGCTCCTGGGGCATGCGGGCACGCACTGCCAATACGAAATCAGCGCTTTGCATCAGCTCGCTCTCGTTCACCATGGCCACCACTATGCCGTACTGGTGCTTGCGCAGCTGGATGGAGACGGCGCGCGGTGACAGCACTGTGCTCAGCGCCTGGCGCAGGGCCAGCATCACAGGCTCGAAGCTCACCTGTTGATCGTCGTGCCGATAGGCCGGGAACTCCGGCGGCAGGCGAGACTCGTCGGTGAAAGTCATCAGCTCGCCACAAAGTTGCACCAGGGCCTCGTGCAACCGCTCCGGATGCAGGGTGCCAAGGCGCGCCAGATGCGAAAGCTGGGGCTGGGCCCGGTTCAGGAGCTGCAACATCATGAACTCGGCCACATCGGCCACCCCTTGCTGGCCGGGCGCTGCGATGCGTTGGGAAAGGCTGCGCGCCCGCTCCGCCACCAAACCCGCCGACTCGCCGAGGAAGCGTTTGAGGGCCGGAATGGCCGACACGCTGATGCTGCAGGGCATGAAGTTGGGATCCAGGACCAGACCGCCATCGGGGCGTTTGTCCAGAATGCGGGCGATGGCCAAGGAGGCGTAGGCACTGCGATCTTCGCGCTCCAGCATCAAACGCAGGCTGACCCGCCCCACTTCGAGGGAGACCACGTCTCCCCCTTCGCTGTGAAGATCGCGCACATCATGGCGATGGGCCTGCAGCCGGGTAGCCACCTGGCCGCCCTGCCCCACCTCGTTGACGCCACTCACCGAGAGCGGCAGCGCCAGATAGACCTTCTGGTTGGCCACCGAGGCATCGGTGACTTCCAGCGGCGTCGGCAGCACATCGTCGTTGGGGATGTTAAACACGGTACCGTCCGGCAGTATGCCGGTGGCCCCCACCAGGGCGATGCGGCCAAAGCCGAGGTAATCCTCGTTGATGGCGAGCGACTGCAGCCCGTAGAAATAGTCGGACAGCGCGCTCAACCTGGCGTGCAGCGCGTAATCCGAATGTCTTTGTTGTTGCTGGAAGTGCTGGGGCTTGATGAAGAGCCCCTCACGCCAGATAACCCGATTTCGACTCGACATAATTATTCTTCTTCTTTCTTCAGTTCCACTTCATCCAGACGCAGATGCACCAGGATTTGATAGGCGCGCCCCTTGCTCTTGACCTTGATGACCTTGCGCCATTCGGCGCTGTCCGGATCGGCGTAGCGGGCAATCACCCCGATGTAACGCACCTTCTCGTCAAGCTTGACGGGAGGCAGGTATTTGAACTGGCCCGGCAGCAGGGTGTAGTCCTGATGGTCCAGGTAGTTCTTGCCAAGGGCCTTCTCCACGTCCTCGGTCACCTGGTCGTAATCGGTGGCGAGCAGCTTGGAGTCTTCCGCCAGCACCACCACCTGAAACTCGATGGGCGCCGCCTCCCCGCTCTCGTTGGGGTTGACGTCCGGCTCCGCCAGCAGGCTCAGCCCCAGGGTGGACGGTTGATCATCATTGCTGCCCACCTGGATGTCCGGGTTCATGGCCACGTCGGCCATCTTGCCCATGGTGGTACAGCCCGCCAGGGCCAGCAGAGCCGCCCCCAGCATCAGCGCGCGTATCATCAAATCAGTCCCTGTTGCTGACGCACGGCCTGGTCATAGGCCTGGGCATAAACCTGGTGGAACAGCTTGTCGAACCCCTGCTGACGGGCAGAAGTGAGTTCGCGGTAGTAGTGCTGGTACATGTTCCAGGCCCAACCCTCGTCGGCCACGCCCGGCGCCCCGCTGCGGCGGTAGTGTTCGAACCGGCCGAGCAGCGCCTGGGGCGAGAAGGCTTGCAGTATGCTGTCCAGCGCCGCACCGATGGCCTGCTGGTTTGCCACGTGGTGAATGCGCACGTTGTGCAGACTCTCGGCCACCGCCGCCGGGGCGCTCAGGTGGACCGGGCTCTTCTGCTCGGCAAACATCACCGCCAGGGTCTCGTCATAGTCGAGCCCCAGACGCAGCGGATTGTCCTCGATGGGGCGCAGGTGCTTGTCAGCCAGCGCCGCCTGCTCCTGTTGCAGTTGCAGCAGCCCTTCCACCATGGCCCGCACCGTCTTGCCCATCTCTTCGAGCATGTCGTGGGCCTGCTGGGTGTCCTGCAGTTGCAGGGATTGACCCAGGCCGCGCATCAGCGGCGTCAGGGCCACGTGGTCAACACCATCCAGGGAGGGCTGATAGTCGGGATGGGTCTCGATGTTCGGCATATCCAGAAATTCTTGGTTCATGGTGTTCTCGACGGCAGAAAAGGGGGCCAGGGATACGGGATCCGTATCCGGTTGGGAGTGCAACTGCGCCTGCAGGCGGGTATCCGCCAGCGGGGCCGAGGCTGCGCGCTCCTGCTGCAATGCCAGCAAGGGATCGGCAGCCAGGGTGCGTGGATCGTCCATGGTCCGGGCGGGTTCATCCCCGGCCAGCCACTCGTCGAGCTGCTCGGCGGGGCGAGTGCCCAGCACCTGCTGCAGGCTCTGTTCGGGAGAAACGGCGCCCAGATAGGCTCGCAACCGGAACGGGCCGACGATCAGCTCGTCGCCCTGTTCGAGGTGTACCTTGCGGGCCCGCCCGATGGGCGAGGTGGCACCATTGATATAGGTCTGTCCGCTCAGATCACACAGGCAGAAGCGACCGTCATGCAGTTCGATCCGGGCATGGGCCGGCAACACGGCCCCCAGTCTGTCCCGCAGCGGCCAGTCATCCTGCTCGGAGGCTCCCAGGGTGCCCCCCGTCTCGTCGAAGCGGTACTGCACCTGCTGGCTGCCGTCGAGCTGTTCGCTGTTGAGCACCACCAGGGATAGTTGCTGGTTAAAATCGTCCACATTCACTCCTGCACTTGTTCCTACACTTAATTTCCTGCGCTTATTCCTGTACACAGATGGTCACGAACGGATCACTCGGTGGCTGACCGAGAAAGGTACTCCACCCCAGGCGCGCGCTCTGCTCCTCCCCCAGACGCAATCCCCTGGCCTGTTCCTGGCCGAAGCCAAGTCGCAGATCCCAGGCCAACTGGTCTCGCAGGATGAAGGAAACAAAGGTCACCAGGGCATGGAAGTGCTCCCCGTTCGGGAGAAACCCGAGAAACTGGCTAAAACTCAAATCGTTGATCTTCAATAAAAACTTGCCAGCACAATCGTTCACCTTGTCGCCGATGACGAAATCCCCTCCCAGGGTGGCGCAGGCCTGGCCCAGTCGGTTTTGCTGATCCGGATGGATGGGCACCTTGCGCCACTGCCAGGCACTCACCTCTACATCCGCCAGATCGAAACAGTGGGCCACCAAACCAGCTACCACTTCGGGGGAGCGGCTGGGGCTGGCCAGGAGCCCTGCATAGGAGAGCATCTTGGCGCGGTTGACCGGCAGGCTGCGGCAGACGGCCTCATTACCGAGCCCCACCAGGGCGAACATCAGGCGGGAAAAACCATCCTCCCCGTTGTCCTGAAAGCGCACGTGGTAGCGATACTTGCGCCAGAGGCGGTGCAGCAGGGTCAGCAGGCGGTGGTGGAAAAAATCCAGAAACAGGCCGAGCTTCTGCTCCCCCTGGGCGTATTCCCACGCCAGGGAATCCAGGTAGTAGCCGGGCATGGGAGACTGGCTGCCGTGCAGACCGAGAAACGCCACTTCCAGCTCGTGGCGTCCCTGTGCGTCCTGGCCAATCTGCAACACGTCGCTGGTGGGAAAGCCCAGGGAGGCAGTCGCCTTGAAACGGATGTTCTCGTTCCCCGGCAGATAGTCGAGCCCTCGCTCCTGATCGGCACCATCCAGCCGGTTGAGCAACTCCACCAGCTGGAAGAAATTGAAGCGCGGTGCGTCCTTGCCGGACGTCACATCAGGGAGTGTTGACCGATCTGGACTGGCCACTGGTAACGCTCCTTGTTGTCGAGATTGACCACCTCAAGCAGGTGGAAGGCATTGACGCTGGCATACAGCGAGAAAAAGTGGGCCAGCACGGTACTGAAGAGATAAAGCTCCCCTTCGCTGCCAAAGGCGGACTGGCGAATGGAGAGCTGTGACTTGAGCCCGCGCACCGGCATGCCGCGCACCAGACGGTCAACCGGATTGGTCTTGATCTCCTCGATCCCCGCCAGGCGCTTGCGCGACGCCTGCTCCGCCTGTTTGTCGTGCAGCGCGGGAAAGTCATAAGTGCGCAGCACCTGCACCAGCGCATCGCGCCGCAGCAGGGAGACATAGTTGAGCGACAGGTTGGAGATGAGGGTCCAGTGCAAACTGCCGTCGAGGGCCGGTCGCAGTGGCCGGGTCGGCCTGATGAGATTGCGAAAGGTGGCAAACGAAGGAGAACTGCCGGTCGGCACACAGATGCTGCCCACCTTGAGCCGCGCGGCGCGGGAGCGGTTGGTACAGGTCAGGGTGACCGAGATCGACTCGTCAAGCTCATGAGTGACCGTCTCGTCCCCGCGCACGAACGACAGATAGTGATCAAAGCCATCCCCGCTCACCGACTCCTTGACCCGTACCCGGTAGTAGAGCGCCAGTCGCTGCTTGGCCCGCTCAATCTGGTGCTGGAAGCTCTCGAACGGTTGATAGATGCGCGGCGTACCGCGCGAGCGACCCAGGTTGCCCTCGACCCACCCCTCGACGTCGTCGACCGAGAAGATCTCGAAGCTGTCCGCGTGGCGATAGCTCGCCTTGAGCGGATACTCCGCCTGACGCCCATTGAGATTGACCGGTTCGCTGTCGTGCTGGAACAGGTTGATGGCCGGCACACAGTTGAGCATGAAGGAGTCGGGACGGATCTTGAGCTCCGCTGGCAGGGGCCGATCGAAGCAGAAGTGAAGTTTGAATTCACTCACCGGCAACGGTTGTTTCGGCCAGTCACCACCGGCGAGTTCGAAGAACAGAAAGCTTTCCGGGAAGCAGAAATATTCCTGCAGGATCCGGTAGCCGGAGTAGACGTTGTTCGGATAGGGCAGCAGCGCATCGTCGCGCTCGAAGCCAACCGGTTTAAGCGCACTGGCCTCCTGGCGAAAGCGCTTTCCGTCGATCTCGAGCTCGATATGGGAAAGCTGGTTGGAGAGCCAGAAATAGAGTTCATAGGCGGTGTAGCTGTCACCACCGAGGTACAGGCGCAGCTTGTCCAGTTGCAGCTCGCTCAGCGGCAAGGGGGCATGCAGGGCGATGTCCAGCGAGATGGTGGAGAGATCGTTGCCGCTCTGGGCCGCGATATGACGAATATCCGCCGGGTAGACCCAGGTATCGTGACAGGTACGGAAATGACAGGTCACCTCGTCCAGAGGCAGACTGTCGAGCTGGCATCCCTGCTTGACCAGCGCAGGCTGGGCGATGGCCCCCGGAATGACCGAAAACTGCATGATGGTCATGCTGGGCACGGGACGCAAATAGTTGGGCCAGAGCATATTGAGCAGACCATGGGTCAGCTCGGGAAACTCATCCTCTATCTTGGCGCGCAGATTGCCGGTGAGAAACGCGAAGCCTTCCAGCAGGCGCTCCACATCCGGATCGGAATTTTGCTCCGACAGAAAGCGGGTGAGCTCGGGATGGCTATCTGCAAATTCGCGCCCTTGCAGGCGCAAAAATGCCAACTCATCCCTGAAGTAATGTTCCAGCGACATTGATCAGACCATGCGGTAGTGACGGTGACTGTCCATATGGACGTTGAACGAGGTAACCTGCTCGATATGCTCCAGCCTCACGTGGGCCGTCACCTGAAACGACATCTCAAGCGGAGTCGCCTGATAGTCGGGTGAACGGACATCCACATGAATGATCCGCGGTTCATAACGACGGATGCACTGCCGGATCGCCTCGCGGATCCGCCCCTTGATATCCGCACTGCCCTGGGTCGCGTCATTGAGATCGATGACACCCAGATCGGGAGCACTGCGGCAGTTGCCGGGACGGGTATTGAGGATCTGTTCGAGCTGCCGTTTGACAGACTCGACCAGCTCATCCGCTTCCGAACGGGGGGAAGAGACCAGCCCCTCCCCCCGGATACGATCAAACAGACTGGCCGCATTTCCTCTATCCCAGGAAGAGAGATGCGGCATAGGGCATTATTCCTTGTCCAGTCGACCTACCAGAGACAGCTCGAAGCTGGCTCCCATGTACTTGAAGTGCGGGCGCACGGCCATGGCGACCTGATACCAGCCCGGTTCCCCTTCCACGTCCAGCACCTTGATCTGGGCGGCACGCAGCGGGCGACGGCTGCGTACGTCTGCCGGCGGGTTCTCCTGATCGGCAACGTACTGCTTGATCCAGCCATTGAGCTCGCGCTCCAGATCCTGACGCTCCTTCCAGGAGCCGATCTGCTCGCGCTGCAGCACTTTGATGTAGTGCGCCAGACGGTTGATGATGAACATGTAAGGCAGCTGGGTACCCAGCTTGTAGTTGGTCTCGGCCTCTTTGCCTTCCTTGGTGTTCGGGAAGACCTTGGGCTTTTGCACCGAGTTGGCGGAGAAGAAGGCGGCATTGTCGCTGTCTTTGCGCATGGTCAGGGTGATGAAACCCTCTTCCGACAGCTCATACTCGCGACGGTCGGTGATCAGCACCTCGGTCGGGATCTTGGCTTGCAGCTGACCCATGGCCTCATAGACATGCACCGGCAGATCATGGATGGCACCACCACTCTGGGGACCGATGATGTTCGGGCACCAGCGATACTTGGCGAAGCTGTCGGTCAGGGAAGTGCCCATCAGGTAGGCGGTGTTGCCCCACAGATAGTGATCGTGATCCGAGCTGATATCTTCCCGGTAATTGAAGCCCTTGATGGGGTTCTCGGTCGGATCATACGGCAGACGCGCCAAGAAGCGCGGAGCGGTCAGCCCCAGATAACGGGCATCTTCGGATTCACGCAGTGAACGCCACTTGGTGTAGGCCGGGCCTTCGAAGACCGACTTGAGATCCTTGATGGAGGGCAGATCGGTGAAGCTGTCGACACCGAAGAAGGCGGGCGCAACGGAGGAGATGAAAGGCGCATGGGCCATGGCACCGACGGCGCTGACATACTGCATCAGCTTGATATCGGGCGAGCTGTGGGTAAAGGCATAATCGCCGATCACGGCCCCGATGGGCTGACCACCAAACTGGCCATAGCCAGTGGAGTAAACATGCTTGTAGAGACCGGATTGAGTGATTTCGGGTGAAAATTCGAAATCTTCCAGCAGCTCTTCCTTGGTCGCATGAAGCACCTGGATCTTGATGTTTTCACGAAAATCGGTGCGATCCACCAGCAATTTCAGCGAACGCCAAGAGGACTCCATCTCCTGCAGCTCCTTGGCATGCAGGATAACGTCCATCTGCTTGCTCAGCTTCTTGTCGAGCTCGACAATCATGCTGTCGACCAGCGCCTTGTTGACCGGCTCAGCCGTGCTACCACTGTCCAGAATGTTGGCGATCAGGGCGGCGACGCCTTGTTTGGCAACACTGTATCCCTCGTCAACCGGGGTGATACGAGCCTGCGCCATGATTTCGTCCAGCAGGGAGGACGAGGAGGCGGCACTCGCCCCCGCTTGAACCTGTTCTTCGACCAAAGACATGTTTATTCCTTTCTCGTCAATCAATACAACCCGCCGATCACTCGGCTGGCTTAATCAAATCCAGCTCCTTGAGCAGCTGCTCACGAGCCTCATCACTGGACAGCAGATCCTGCAAACGATTGCGGAAGGCAGGAATATTCCCCAGCGGCCCTTTCAGGGCAACCAGCGCCTCGCGCAGTTCCAGCAGCTTGCGCAGCTCGGGAACCTGCTGGGCCACGCTGTCAGGGGTGAAGTCTTCCAGAGACTGGATCTTGATCGACACCGGCAGTTCGTCCTGGCTGTTCTCCTCCAGGCGGTTGGGAACAGCAAACTTCAGCTCCAGTGCAGACTCTTTCATGACGGAAGAGAAGTTGTTCTTGTCGATTGAAACGGTTTGGCGCTCCTCGATGGGAGTGTCTTCGGTACGCCCTTTCATATTACCGACTACCATCATGGTCAACGGAAGTTCTATTTCCGCTTGCTGACCACCGGTTGCCGGTACATATTTGATATTAATACGCTCTTTGGGCGCGACAGTGGCGCCATCAATTCCTTTTCCCATGCTCTAAATACCAAGTTAAGGGTCACATCAAGGCCCTAAAGCTTATAGCCAACATCCTCCCCATCAACTGTAAGATATGACAGTTGACGGCCACGCCGATATAACCGACGAAAGATTCATTGGCCGACGGTGCATTTTCGACACACTAAAGCAAATGCTCTAAATATCGAACATGCAATATCTTCTTGTTATCTATAACAACAACCCGATTACGCCTCTATTCTGTGTTAGAGGTCATTAGGCATAAGAGCCATTTGCGCCGCATGGTATATGCATGCATTATTTGCAGTCAATTGATTATTTATTGATGATGCAGTAACCAGTAAAACACATGCATACAAAGAACTTATAAAACAAACACTTACAACACCTCATGGCAAGTTAAAAATAAATAATCACGTTCAAGCAAAATCTACCAATTGCACACAAATATTGAGTGCTTTTGCCGATTTAAACGTCAATAAAGGTAACTGTCATATAACCATTATCATCATTGCGACAAGAGTGGACGCAGCAATGCTGAGCACCAACAACAAACTGATAACACAATAAGGTTGTAGACCTTACCATTCATGATGATAAATGATTACTTCACTGCACTTATATTCCCCCCTGGATAACGCATTATTCAACGCCATATCGCTTTATTGACAAGATGATAAAATCATCTGCCATCATAACAATCTCAGTATCCCATGGGGTTGTTATCAGACATCCAACGACCTTCACAGACTTGACATATCCATGTCATTTTCAGCCCGTCTATATCCCTTCTTTATTATTTCTGTGGCCACTCAAAAAAGTCGCGGGGAACAATCCAGAAGATCACCCAAGAACAGCGCCTCATACGAGGACCTTCTAGATCACGGTAGAGTGGCTTGCTTATCGTGTCAGGAAGGAAGAGCTGTACTTGGAAGCAACCCAGCCCAAAAGGGATCGCAATGGAGCCATTCATGATAGTGAGTGAGAAGATTTTTGAGGAAGCGCGATTGGCTGTATCTCTCACCCCAAGGCAGGCACCACTACTCAGTTTTTGAACGAATCAAGTAGGACAAGGGGCTGTTCGAAACTTGCTGAGTTAAAGATGGATTATCCTGCTGCCAAGTATATTGGAGTATATAGGTCAAGTCTTCGCCTGAATAATATATTGTTCCGCTCTTGCTCCAAGTAGTATATGAAACACTAAAGGTGCAGTGAAAATATCGAGTACATGCCTACCAAAATGGATTTTCATGGAGATTAACCACTTTCTCACTGCCAGTGAGAAAGTGGTTAATCCATGGTTTATAAATACTAATTTATTTACTACAACTTTGATTGGTGTTGTTCTTTAAATCATTAGTCCGGCCTGCGTTAGCGATAAGACAAGACAAGACAAGAC
>NZ_CDCG01000040.1:0-7076 GCF_000819845.1 Aeromonas enteropelogenes | reverse complement strand
AAGACAAGACAAGACAAGACTAATGATTTGGTCATAAAAATCACATTCAATGAAAAGTTATCAACGGAATACTATACCACCTATATAGCCATCTTTCAGTTCTACTAGTACACGTCCTAGCATCCTCATTGATAACGTCACAATATCACTATCAACCAGCTCTATAACCCCAGTCAAAACCGTACTGGTAGAAATGTTAATGGGCTGTTTGACATCATTAACGTCTGCTTTATAAACCACTGCATACTTAAGAAAAAAACACTACTGATAGAGCACTTTGAGATATCTAACTTTGTGATGGGGATTTATCATCAGATACTGGGGCCTGTCTTCCCACGGGAGCCCAGTAGTAAGGATAAAAATGTCGTTCAAGACGGCATGGTCATTAAGGCGTTGACGGCACCTCAAGGCGAATAGTGTCGGGGTGGAAGAGATGTCCAGAGCCTCTTGCTGATGATTTATCGTGCCATGCCGTCTATATAAGATAAGGGATTTTTAAAATCAACTCAGTTTTTTAGCGGTTATTAATTGCATGCTACATATCATTCAAAATTATACCAAGCCCTGATTTTGGGTATTTGTCTTTTATTACCTCAACGTAGTGCTCATCACCAAAATAAAAATCTATCTTTGACAAATAGTCTTGAGCAGCTAAATAGCACCTCTTTTCTGGCCAGAAAAAATCGACTACACAATTATTTATTTTAAAGCCACTCCTATCCATTTCAGAATAAATATACACAGCACTAGCAAAGAAGTTGACAAGATCGCCTTTTTCTTTTTTCAAAGATAACAAAAACTTATAAAAACCTAACTCAATATCGTCTAATGTTAACTCACCACTGGCAACATGCAAGAACAAATATTTAATGGATAAATAATGGTTGTGCCCACCCCAGTCTCGATCCACCACAAAAAAATCACCATTACCCCTGAAAAAATCCTCTGGGTGGGTCATAAAATCTTGGATGTTCATATAATACCTACTTATATTCTTGTAGTGTCATCAAACAACGACAATAATTTACCGATATCGCCATTATGCTTTATCTGATCCGCGCCCTCTAATGCAGCTTCACTTAATCCGCCCTTAGTTTTTCCACCGGGCACCCACTCTTTTGATAGAGCGCCTGGCTCATTACCTGTTGGAATTTTGTAACTAAACCTAGGATCCTAGGATCATTGGGTTTTATCCTAATATAATACAGTTCACTGTTGGCAACTACTTTTAACCCATCCTCATCAAGCCCGAGGGCCAATTTTTCATTTAGAAACCGAGCTTTTTCCATGGGGTCTTCAATCCTTGAAGCCTTTGATGCAATTGAAGAAATCTCTGAGTTCAAACCAACAAACTTACCATTCGGTAAACTCTTATAGGGACTGTTTGGGTTAAGCCAATCAGCTATCTGTATGAATCCCCCGCCTTGGTCCTCAAATAACTTCTCGTGAGCAGTAACATACTCATCAGGCAAATATGACCTTGGATTTTCTGGTCGATTGCCTCTTTCTAAGTTGATGATTTCATCATATTTCTCCTGAGTCATCGGAATGTCAGCAGGTTTTACGGCATTGGCTGTATTATTTGGTCTATATGGCGCCGGCTTGGCATCTGGGCATACTCCATCGACACTGGATAGACCCAACGGGTCTATCCAACGAAGTGGGTTTTGACCAAATCGATAGCCATTCAAACCACCCAACAAACCGACCGGATTGGGAGTGATAAATCTACCCGTCCCGGGCTGGTAGTAGCGGTGGCGGTTATAGTGGAGGCCCGTCTCGGCATCATAGTACTGCCCTTGAAAACGCAGGGGCGTCTCAACTTCGGCCAGTTCCTGTTTCCACACATTGCCATAAGCGCGATAGCGCACCTGCCAGGCGGTTGCACCATTTTCTCGCGTCAGCGCCAGCGGGGTACCAAGGTGATCCAGTTGATAGTGGAATACCTCTGCGCCTTGCCCTTCCCCTTCCAGCTGCACCAGCGACTTGAAGCTACCGGGCTCGTAGATAAAGCTGCGGTAACCACCCTCGCTGCAACTTTCGGCAATCAGGTTATTGGCCTGCCACAAGAACTCGCTAACCTGGTCGCCCTGTTGCTCATTTTGCCCAACGAGCGTTTTGCGAATACGGCGGCCAAAGGCATCGTAGTCGTAACGGGCGATGCTCCCACCTGGCAACTCGACTCTGATCAGCTGATGCTGACAGTCGTAGTGATAACGGATGACAAGTGACTGGCCCTTGCCTCGCAGCTCTACTTCCAACCGGCCAAATTCATCGTATTCGAAGTGGCGATCCCCGCTAAAGAGCAAGCGGTTGCCCTGGGTGCTGGCGGCATCAAACCGATTGCCCTGCGTCTGGCTCAACAGGTTTCCTGCCGGATCATGCAGGAATCGCTCGGTCAGCTCGCCGCGCACCTCCAGCAAACGGTCCAGCGGATCGTAGCGATAATGCAATTCCCCCTGGGCACTGTCGTTGATGTGCAACAGATTGCCTGTGCCGTCATAGCCATAGCGCCGTTCGCGGGCAATCTGTTGTCCGCGTTGCAATCGCAGAGCTGTCAGACGTCCCTGCTCGTCATATTCGTATTGCTGGGTCAATGCCCCTTGGCTGCGATGCATCTCCAACCCGCCGACTATCTGATGGCGAGTGAGTTCGGCACCATTGAGATCGACACCGCTCAGGGCACCATGCTGGTAGTGGTAAGCAAGTTGGTTAGTATCGAGGAGTTGCCAATGTGACTTCCCTGATCATTGGCCTTGCCTTTCAGGTAATTTGCTGTTGGTGATCCTAATAGGCCTTCAGCCACTTGGTATGCTTGGCCTTATCACCTCTAGCCAGCCAGAAAGCACGGATGTTCTCGGCCAATTCTGCGGCCATGGCATGCTCGTTATCACGACGACAAATCAAGGACTGGGCCAACAAGTTTTGGTACTGCTTCATTGATACCTCTTAACCCGCTACCCAAATCAATTAACCGGATTGGTATCCGTTTTAGGTTGTGCAGCACGGTAAGCGTCCATTATCGGGGCCCAGTCCATACCGAGCGGTACAGGATGTTGCTTGAATAACTCGCCATATTTCTTGTCGAAATCATTCATACCATATTGGCGTGCTATCGGTACTCTCTGATCATACCAATCATCGGTCACCTCTTCGGCGATACCTCGGGTGAGCACTAGATCAGGGCTGAGTTGCAATCCTCCTCCGGTTAATATGACCTCGAAATAACCACCAGGAGCCAAACCAAAATAGAGGCGATTTCGTCTATCATAACGCCCTTCGACCAAATACACCTGACGCATTTTCTGCTCTAGATCGATAGGTAAATCTACCTTGATGCGGTATCGTTTTCGATCATGGAACGAAACCATCTCAATCACAGCTTTATCGGGGACGGGCACACCGTCAGTAGGCAGTCCTCCACCACCAGCCCAGTAATATTTTTTATTGATAAGTTTACTCTGAAGAATGCCAGCATTGCACCCTCCCCCTGGATAACCCACCACCTTCTTACCTTGCCAGTAAAACTCTGCTTTTGTTGTACAAAAATTGTCAATATTAGAGCCTGTACCATAACGCCAAGAAAAAGGTTTGATCTGTGTATTCGCAGCACAAGCCAACAGAGGACAAAGCAGGCCAAGCACTAATATCCATCGTTTTAACATCATGACTCCTTGTTCCCTATCAGTTCGCGCCTCTCTTTACTAATACTCGTTTCGTCTTTATTGATATGGGCCGGATTTGCAATACCCTTGTTGCTGGCACTGTGGTGAAGATAATCACGACGCAAGGCGCGGTAAACATCGGGCGATAATTGATGGGCCAAGTTCTTGGCAACCTTCTGTTCGATAGCAGATAGGGCCCAAAGTTTATCCAGCGCCTTCAAGTCAGCCTCTGGCCGTTTGATAGAGAGCGGCTCAAGCTGCAATGCTCTATCATCCGGCATCCACGCTTTAAACGGCACCCCCACGGCTCGGCCCGCCTCAACCATCATATGCAGTGGAATACGGGAGTATTCCCCCTCGACCACCCGGCTCATCAGTACCTCCACATAGACCGATTTTTTGCTGGGGCCTGTACTATTTTTCCCGTTGGGGCGTTGGAAGGAGTAAGGCTTCAGGCTGATCGCCCCCAATGGCGGCACGGCGCCACGAGACAGGCTGTGGTTGATACGAGTGACCCAGCCCAACGTTCGTTTCTCCTCGGCATACGCCTTGGCTTTTTGATAGGCAATGCTCTCGGCATCTGGTGTTGAAACAGTTTCCACACTCATAAAACGTTCCAACTCAATGCACTCGATCAGGGCTGGATCGCGGTTGGGATTGCTCAAACTCCAACGGCTATAGTAACCACCACCTATGTCAGAGTGAGCCCCCGGTAGCGCCAACTCAGTAAAGTGAGCAGGAATACGGGCGCCTGCTGTATCTTCTGTAATGCGCGATAGCGGGAAGTATTTACGCACCTCATCCTGCGCGGTGAGATGTACTACCCGTTCTGCGCAATCGGCTTTGAGCTGAACATTGACATTAGGGTTGTAAGAAGAAACTACGGTATCGAACAGGCCCACAAAGGTAAAGCGAACATCATCGCGGCTAGCCCAATCAAATCCCACCTTCAGGCGAATATCCGGGCTATTCGCCATAGTTTGCACCAATGGATGATCGGATTTTTGGTCGATAGTATTGACGAAATGGCGTGCAGCAGCGGCGCCCCGACTAAAGCCAAACACATCGAATACGATGCGATGGATGCAGTCGATACTTGGTAAAACATCACGGAGATCATCTTGAATACTCATCAGAATTGTATCTGTGCAAGCTTGCGTCACTTTTCCAATGATGGAGGTATTTTCTCCACTAAAATCGAGATCAAACCCTTGGGTCAGGGTATCGTCCGAACGATATTTAGGGCCATTTTTTCCCGCAATTGGATCGCGCGTTCCAATACCACTGATATAGGCTCTCGCACTCAACGTTTCTGCGCCAAATAAATATTGGTCATTAAGTTTCCAAACATTGGTTACGTCATTAGCCGAACTCCCTTCAACCGGGCTTTGCCCCATCTGGCAGCCCCGTAGCTCTTTCTCCCGCTGCACAGGATCTGAGCAGGTTTCCAGCAGCCACTGCTCTACTTTTTGCAGCCCCGCCTGGGCGTTGTGGGTGTTGTTACCCGTGCCGTCAAAAAACACCCCGATCCGCAAAGTAGTGAGCTGATAGCCCTTCACCTCAATCACGTAAGAGTGCTTAGTGATAAACCGTGGCGGCTGAGCTTGCCCGGCTTTGTGTCCTTTAGGAAGCGGCTGTTCGGGGTCCGTGAGGCAGAGGTCGCCAGTGGTTACCTTGACATGCTCGCGCTTCACATCGTCGTGCCCGAAGAGTTTGTCGGTATAAGCGGGAACCTGGCTGGTTTCGCCTGCTTTCAGAGCCTCACGAGACTGTGCGGCTTTCAACCATGGCTGGGTCTCCAGCTTGACGGTGACCGGACCCACCGCAAAGCCTTGTACCAGGGTTGGGCCATCTTTCAGGGTCACGGTTTTGCTGGTGCCGGTGGCATCGTTCAAGGTGGCCTTTTGCCCCTTGAACGAGCGGTTCTGTTCGTCCCGAACATCTATCTCAATCCAGCAGTTGTTCTTCTCACAGGGGATGCAGTGGGCACTGATAGCCATTACACAGCTCCTATCAAGTCAGGGTATTTGTTCAGCCAGTTATTCACCTGAGCCATTTCGTCGTCGGTCAGCATCAATGGCGCTCTGATGGCATCAAGCTCCATGCTTGCTTGCAACGTGAGAGCGCCAGCTACAACGCCATCCAGGACGTCACCTGCCAGCCCTGCTTGATTGGCCTGCTTGAGGACGGTGGTAATGGCAGCTTCCGGATTGGGATGACGTGCCATCATATCCTCCATCCGTTGCCAAAAGTGGCGAGAGAGGATGTAGGCGTGACGGCTTTCGTCATACAGCGGCGTCAGGTGGTGAGGCTGAATGCGAAACCAGGGCGCTTGGTGAGGAGTAAATTTGGTATCTGGCGTGCGTTGCCACGCACAGTTGTTGGCCCACAGACTTGAGCAAGGACCCAGCACATCATCGAGCTCCTGCTGACTCATGGTGCCCAGCATCTTGGGAAAGACCCGATTATCGGCATAGCGCAACCACATCACTTCCCCTTCAAAGGCCACTTCTATCAGACTTTGCCAGTGCTGCAGGACGACATCGATAGCGGCATCGCTCGCGACATATACGCCCCCCAGCTGCGGGTGAGTGGCAATAAACTCGGGTGCAGGGTTGGGGAGTAGCCAAGGGCCTTGTTCGGCCTGGTCCGCAAACGCCGTACCGGCAAACAAGGGGATGGCATTGGCACCGCCTTGATTGCAGTAGTCTGCCACAGCAGTGGTATCGAGCGCGGCATCGATGATGGCAAACAGCTGGCCGGGATATTGGCTGCGCCACTCTTGCAAGGTCATGCCTTACCTCCCTGAGCAAAGGGGCAAGGCTTCACCAGTGGGGCCATGGATTCCATGCTCTTTTGAATAGCGCTCGCCGGGATAGTGGCTGGTGGTGCGGACGGCACTTTGACTGCACCCGGCAGGAGCGGCATCTGCCCCCCCCAGCCAGAACCTGAGCCGGGACTGCCGCCCGAGTTCATCTTGATGGTCGGGCCGACCAGGGTAACGCCGCCGCCATCGACCTTGATAAAGCAGCCACCGACCTTGACGGTGAGCTCACTGCCCGCCTCCAGTACCACCTTGGCACCAGCCTTGACGTGCACCTCCTGCCCGGCCTGGGTTAGCCAGCTCTGCCCCAGCTTCTGGTGCAGGCTGGCATCGACCGTGAGGGAATAGTCTGCCTTGATATGATCCCGCTTCTCACCTTCCACCGTCAGGTGGTCGTTGGCCTTGATGCGCGTCACCCGCTCGTTGTCGATGTCTCTGTGCTCGTCGTGTTTGATGTGCCAGGCAGCATCATTCTCAATCAGCACGTTCAGGTCTTTCTGACCGTGCAGGTAAATCTCTTCCTGCCCCGCCTGGTCTTCAAAACGCAGTTCGTTGAAGCCTTCCCCCTGGTGGGTCTCGGTGCGCAG
>NZ_CDCG01000039.1:22607-53457 GCF_000819845.1 Aeromonas enteropelogenes | reverse complement strand
GGCGGGCAGCCTGGCTGCCCGCCTCGCCAATACCGTCAAAAAACCATTACATAAACAGCAGGTAGTTGAGTGTCAGGGCGGTGATCAGCGCCCCCGCCATGGGCACGCTGGTGCGCTTCACCACCACGAAGGGCGACACTTTGGCGATGCCTGCACAGGCAATCACCACGGCCGCGATGGGGGAGATGCTGCGCCCGATACTGGAGGCCAGCTGCATCGGCAGCAACATGGTCACCGCCGGCACGCCAAACTTGGCCGCCACCGCGGGAGCCAGGGTAGAGAAGCTCAGGAAGGCCGCGTTGCCGGAGCCCATGATGACGGCCGCCACCATGATGAGGCCCACCATGACGAGGGTCATCAGACCGCTGCCGATGCCGGCGTCGCTGGCCGAATGGAGCAGGGTGTCGATGGCGCCGATGGCCTTGAGGGACTCGGCAAACAGCTCGGCGCAGACGATGAGCGCCACCACAGGACCGAACACCTTGCCCATGCCGTCGAGGAAGCTCGACAGGCCGGCGAAGGAGGTACGCACCGAGCGCGAACGCAGCAGCTCGCACAGCATGCCGATGAAGACCGACAGCAGCATGGCCACTTCCACGCTCATCTTGATATCGCTCACCAGCAGCTTGGAGAAGGTCATCATCAGCACGAAGGGAATGATGGGCAGCAGGGCATACCAGGTCGGCGCCTTGACCTCGTCCGTTCCCTTCTCGTCCAACTCGGCGTGCTCGCCGCGATGCAAGGCCGGATCCCAGCCATCTTTGCGATCGCAGTGACGCTGCCAGAAGAAGTGCAGCACCATGGTCACCAGCAGCATGGGGGCCACCAGCCAGATCTGGTAGTCGACGAAGTAACTGGTGGGATCCATGCCAGACTGGCCGGCCGAGAAGATGGCGTTGGTCTGGGTCGGGCCAATCTCGAACGCCTGGGAAGTGGCGATGACGCCGCAGGCGGAGGCCGGGCTGATGCCGAGGTTGCGCATCACCGGGTACATGGTGACCATCAAGAGCAGGCCAAGGCCGGTCGCCGAGGTGACAAACAGGGAGACGAACACCGCCACCAGGTAGCAGATGGCCAGCATCAGGTAGCTGGACTGAATGCCCGCCACCGGTTTGACCGCCACCCGCACCAGCGCCTGGGAGGCGCCAATGTGGGACATGTAGGTGGCAAAGCCGGCCACCGCCATGATGGTGAGACCCAGCCCGGCCGCGCGGTAGGAGAAGATCCCCTTGAACACCTCGAACAGGTCGAACAGGGCGAAGCCTGTGCTCTTGTCGGCAGGCAGTATGGGGTGCAGTCCCAGCCAGTAGGCCAGGGTGAAAATGGCCATGCCCGCCAGCGCCAGCACGGCTTGCGGGTTGTAATCCTTGATGATGCCGTAAACCACGGCCACCAGGACGAACAGGACGAATAGAAGTTCCAACACAGACTCCTGACAGATTTATCGAAAAGCGAAATCTAGTGTGCCCTCTGCCAGCAGCCTTTGATCCCCATCAATAAAGGTGAACTCGCCGCCATTTAGCAGCATAATATGTCGGTCAGTTAACAAAATTTCGATATTTAAACTGATTCATGCATATTGCCTGAGATTATTCACGAATCGTGCGACATAACTGGTCTCTTTTTTGCGTTGGATCAACATCAGAGAGCCCTGAAGCCGCCAAGATGCGCATCGACACCTAGCGACCATTTCGCACCGGAGAGAGTTATGACAAGCCAAGCCACCGCAGAGACTTCAACCTGCGACTACAAGCTGTGGGACATCCTCATCGAGTCTGCAAGGGAACGCACCACCATTCGCTACTCCAAACTGGCCAGACAGGCCGGGCTGGAACAGTGCCAGGACGAGCTGCGCACCCTGCTGCAGCGTATTCGCATGTACTGCACCGAAAACAATCTGCCGATCCTCTCCGCCATCGTGGTGGACGATGTGGGCAAATATACCGGCCTCTCCTCCAGTCTGCCGGACGCTCCCTGGGAACGTGCCCGGGTCTTTGATCACGAGTGGACCACGCTGCACTGATCCTGCCGCTCCTTCCCTCCTCCAAAACGCGCCCGAAGGCGCGTTTTGGCTATCAGCCCCCTGGCTGCCCGCCATTTTCCGCTCTGCAACGGCCAACTGACACGCCCCGGTGATTGCCTTGGGATCGCCACAATGCCAGAATCGTGCCTCTCCTTGATTTCCCGTATCGATCTCAAGTTTCCGATTTCAGGGCCCGTGCCCGCAGACAAGGACTCCCCATGGCCACCACCCTCTATGGCATCAAAAACTGCGACACCATCAAGAAAGCCCGCAAGTGGCTGGATGAGGCTGGTGTCGACTACCGCTTTCACGACCACAGGGCCGATGGCCTGGATCCGGCCGCGCTGGATGGCTGGCTCGCCAAACTCGGCTGGGAAGCCCTGCTCAACACCCGTGGCACCACCTTCCGCGCCCTGCCGGAAGAGGAGAAGCAGGGGCTCGACAACGACAAGGCCCGTGCCCTGCTGCTGGCGCACCCGGCGATGATCAAGCGCCCGCTGCTGGACTGCGACGGCGAACTGACCCTGGGGTTCAAGGCTGACCACTACCAATCCCTCTTCTCTCGTTAACCTCTGCTTTTAAGGAACACCGATGTCGGATGTCATCGCACTGGCCAAGGATCTGATCCGCCGCCCCTCCGTTACCCCGCTGGATGAAGGGTGCCAGACCCTGATGAGCGAACGCCTCGCTCGTCTTGGTTTTGTCATCGAACCCATGGTGTTCGAGGACACCACCAACCTGTGGGCACGGCGTGGCAGCGAAGGGCCGCTATTCTGTTTTGCCGGTCACACTGACGTGGTGCCGGCCGGGCCGCTCGATAAATGGCACACCCCGCCGTTCGAGCCGACCATTCAAGATGGCGTGTTGTACGGGCGCGGCGCCGCCGACATGAAGGGGTCGCTGGCCGCCATGGTGGTGGCCACCGAGCGTTTCGTGGCCGAACATCCGGATCACCAGGGATCGATTGCCTTTCTCATCACCTCAGATGAAGAGGGCCCCTTTATCAACGGCACCACCCGGGTAATCGACACCCTGGAGGCGCGCCAGGAAAAGATCACCTGGTGCATCGTCGGCGAGCCCTCCTCCACCAATCAGGTGGGCGACGTGGTGAAAAATGGCCGGCGCGGCTCCATCACCGGCGATCTGCTGGTGCGCGGAGTGCAGGGCCACGTGGCCTACCCCCATCTGGCGGACAACCCGATCCACAAGGCAGCGCCGGCGCTGGCGGAACTCGCCGCCACCGTGTGGGATGAGGGCAACGCCTACTTCCCCCCCACCAGCTTCCAGATCGCCAACATCCAGGCCGGCACCGGCGCCTCCAACGTCATTCCGGGAGAGCTGCACGTCCAGTTCAACTTCCGCTTCAGCACCGAACTCACCGACACGGATATCCGCGAGCGGGTCGAGGCGCTGCTGGACCGACACGGCCTCGACTACCAGCTCACGTGGACCCTCTCCGGCCAGCCCTTCCTCACCGACACCGGCGCTCTGCTTGAGGCGACCGTGGGCGCCATCGAGCAGGTCAACGGCCAGCAGCCGGCTCTGCTCACCACGGGGGGAACGTCTGATGGGCGCTTTATCGCCCCCACCGGGGCGGAAGTCATTGAGCTGGGTCCGGTCAACGCCACCATCCACAAAGTGAACGAGTGCGTGAAGGCCGAAGATCTGGATCTCCTGGCGGACATGTATCAAGGGGTACTGACGCGGTTGCTGGCGTGAACCCGGACCAGCAACGCTTTTCTCTTCCAAGACCCATCGGAGGGACTGTGATATGACCCAGGATCAACTGCTGGGGCTCGACGAGAGCCATCTTATCCTGATGGGGCGCGGGCCCCATCGCCTGACCGCCGCCACTGCGGCGGCCTTCAACGACATGCAGGTGGCAGCGGCCCACGACGGCTTCAACCTGCAGGCGGCCTCCAGCTGGCGCAGCTTCGAGCGCCAGCTCGCCATCTGGAACGGCAAGTGGCGCGGCGAGCGGCCGCTGCTGGATGCCACCAGCCAGCCCATCGATGCCCTGCAACTGAGCGACGAGGAGCGGCTGCACGCCATCCTGCGCTGGAGCGCCCTGCCGGGCACCAGCCGCCATCACTGGGGCACGGATCTCGATATCTACGACCCGGACTGCTTGCCCACGGACACCAAGCTGGCGCTGGAGCCCTGGGAGTACGAGGAGGGGGGCTGGTTTGCCGACCTGAGCGAATGGCTCGGCGAGCGGATGAACGATTTTGGCTTCTTCCTGCCGTATGACAAGCCGGTCGGGGCTGGCCAGGGCGTTGCCTATGAACCCTGGCATCTGAGTTTTGCCCCCGAATCGCGGGAGCTGCGCCTCGAACCGGATGCGCTGGCACTTTGCCTGCAACAGGCGGATATTGAAGGCAAGGAGACCATACTGGCCCATCTCGACGAGATCCTGGCCCGTTATGTGACTATCGAGAGTGACGAGAGGACGACATTATGAATTTATGGCTCTGGATAGGTTTGCCACTGCTCTTCCTGCTCGGGCTGTTTCTCAATGCCATCAAGGACATGAAACAGCTGGAAAAGCAGTTGCCCAAGTATAAGGACAAGATCCGCGAAGTGAAGGATGACGAGGACGACTGACTTCGCGAATAAACCCGGCCCGATGGATGGCGGCATCCCGGGCCACAACCAAGCTTCACAGGCGGCCAGCAGAGACTGGCCGCCGCTTTTTATCCGCCTCAGTCGGCGACGTCTACCCGGTTGCGCCCCGCCCCCTTGGCGCGATAGAGCGCCATGTCGGCGCGCTGCAACGTCTTGAGCAGCGGCTCATCAGGCCGGCGGCTTGCCACCCCGAACGAGGCGGTGACTGCTATCCCAAGCGGCCAGTTGCGACTCTCGACCATCGCCAGACGCAGGCGCTCGGCCAGGGCCTGGCCCCAGGCCAATGAGCGCCCGGGCAGCAGCAATACGAACTCCTCCCCGCCCCAGCGACAGAGCATGTCCCCATCCTCCAGTTGCAGCAGCAACTCGCTCACCAGGCACTTGAGCACCTCGTCACCCACCGGATGACCGTGGCTGTCGTTAATCTGCTTGAAGTGGTCGATATCGATAAACACCAGGGTCATCTCGCCGCCGTGGTGCACCAGCCTGGACTCCCCCTCATAGCGACTCAATGCCCCGGTCAGTGGGTCATATCGCACCTGGTTGCTGGCCATCCGGTACTCCAGCTCGAGATCCCGGTTGCGCGCCATGGTCTGCCTGGCTTGCCTGCTTAACTTCGCCAGGCGTCGTCGCATCCCGAGATAATCCATCAGCAGCAAGGAGATCACCGACAGGCTCCAGCCGATGAAGAGGGCCCGATAGAAGAGGGTGGGCGACATCCAGGGCCCCTCGAAGATCAGCGTCTCCACCTTGAGTTGATAATGGCCCGGCACCGCCCCCGAGCCGGTCGCCAGTTCGATGGCGAAGACCCGGCTCAGATCCTGCCCCTGCTGCATCAGGGGAATGTCGTAGTCGGTCAGCCACCAGGTGGTGGGGGTAAAGAGCTTGAGGGGGATCTCGACCCGCCCCGGGTACTGTTTGGGGTCGAACAGGATGGCGTTGACCTTGTGGGAGACAGGATCCCCGGCCCGGGAGTAGTCGGGGTGGTAGTTGCGCAGATAGATACGCCAGGCGACGTCACTCGGACCCTCTCCTTCCAGCTGCAGGATCAGGTTATCGAAATCGGAGAGATCGATCCCCTGTTCGGGGGCGGTGAGGGTGATCGCCAGTTCGCAGTAGGGCCAGCGGTATTGGCTCCCCAGCTCGCACGTCATCCCGGTTCCTTGCGCCGCCAGAGTTGCTACCGAGTCCCCCCCCGTGGGGCGATCGTCGATGGTAGCGACCTCCCAGTTGTCACTCGGCACTATCACCAGATGGCGTCTGGGGCCCCACTCAAACAGTGCGACCAGGAGCAGCGAGGTCACCATCAAGAGGGCTAGGAGCCACCATAACCGTCTGAGTTGTAACATTATTATTCCGATCCAAGCGTCAATTGCATCATGGCCGGAATATACCTCAGTTCGCTGAGAAAACGGTTTTTTATTAACACTTCAAGCAGTAGTCATCTCGAAAACCGGACGGGGGGCACATATCGGGCGGACGACGCGAATTGAGAGGGGAAAGAAATAGGACAAAAACCGCTTCCGGGATGGCAGGATGTCGGCGGGGTCGAGGAAAGGGATTCATAGGTGTACCGACAGACTGCGTCCGGCCAGAGGCGGAGAAATGTAATGAATTGCAAATTCGAGACACAAAATCGCCACATTGTCACATTTGCTGCATATAATGTGCCTACTTTACACCAGCCAGGAAGGAGTTCGCCCTTGGATGCCGTCACCATCAACAGTTTCTTCTTCATCGGTGCCCTGTTGGTGGGAGCCAGCGTCTTGCTGAGTGCTCTCTCTTCCCGCCTCGGCATCCCCATCCTGGTGATCTTTCTCGCCGTCGGCATGCTGGCGGGGGAAGATGGACCCGGTGGCATCCAGTTCGCCGACTACTCGGTCGCCTATCTGGTGGGCAACCTGGCGCTGGCCATCATATTGCTCGACGGCGGCATGCGCACCCGGGTCTCGTCCTTTCGGGTGGCACTCTGGCCCGCCCTGTCGCTTGCCACCGTGGGCGTCGCCATCACCACGGGCCTGACGGGTCTGGCCGCCGCCTGGCTGTTTGACCTCAATCTGCTGCAAGGGATGCTGATCGGCGCCATCGTCGGTTCCACCGATGCGGCGGCAGTCTTCTCCCTGCTTGGCGGGCGCAGCCTCAACGAGCGGGTCAGCGCGACCCTGGAGATAGAGTCGGGCAGCAACGATCCCATGGCGGTGTTTCTCACCGTCACCCTGATCGAGGTGCTGGCCACCGCCCAACAGGGGCTGGATGCCGGTTTCCTGCTGCTGCAACTGCTGCAGCAATTTGGCATGGGGGCCGGCATAGGCCTGGCCGGCGGCTGGCTGCTATGGAAGCTCATCAACAACGCCAAACTGGCTCCCGGCCTCTATCCCCTGCTCACCGTCAGCGGTGGCCTCTTGATCTTCGCCCTCACCACGGCGGTGGGGGGCAGCGGCATCCTCGCCATCTACCTCACCGGTCTGCTGCTCGGCAACCTCGCCCTGCGCAGTCGCAGCAGCACACTGTCGGTGCTGGACGGCCTGACCTGGCTCAGCCAAATCGGCATGTTCCTGGTGCTGGGGTTGCTCGCTTCCCCCCACAAGCTGCTGCCCATCGCCCTGCCGGCCCTGGCGCTGGCGATGTGGATGATCCTGTTTGCCCGCCCCGTCTCTGTCTGGATTGGTCTGCTGCCGTTCAAGAACTTTGCCCCCCGCGAGCGCTGGTTCATCTCCTGGGTGGGGCTGCGCGGCGCCGTGCCCATCATTCTGGCGGTCTTCCCCATGATGGCGGGGCTGCCCAATGCCCAGCTCTATTTCAATGTGGCCTTCTTCGTGGTGCTGGTCTCCCTCATCCTGCAGGGCAGCTCCCTGCCGCTAGCCTCCAGGCTGGCACGAGTCGAGGTGCCGGCGCCCCCGTCCCCCATCAACCGCTCCGGCCTCGAGATCGATCTCGACAGCCAGTGGGAGACCTTCGTCTACCGGCTGGGAGCCGAGAAGTGGTGCATCGGCTCGCCGCTGAGGGATCTCAAGATGCCCGCCGGCACCCGGGTCAGCGCCCTGTTTCGCGGCCGCGAATTGCTGCATCCCTCAGGCAGTACCTGCCTGCTGGCCGATGACATCCTCTGCGTCATCGGTCACGAGCACGATCTCCCCGCCCTCGGCCAGCTGTTCAGCCAGGCGCCGGAGCAGGATCTGGGCCCACGCTTCTTCGGTGACTTCCTGCTGGAAGCCTCCGCGCGCCTCATCGATCTTGCCCCCCTCTACGGGCTGGATGTGAGCGAGGTGGCGGATCAGACGCTGGGGGATTTTATTGCCTCCCTGTTGGGCGATAATCTGGTGGTCGGTGACAACATCGAATGGCAGGGCCTGATCTGGACCGTGGCCGAAATGGACGAGAGCGTGCCGAGCAAAATCGGGGTGCGTTTCCAGGAAGAAGATCCGGTGTAACCCCGGGTCCCGACCTCCAAACGAGAAGGGAGAGAAGTTATGCCATATCAAAACATGCTGTCCGGCCCCCAGGCCCCCTTCCCCAACCTGGGGGTGATCGAAGGATTCTTTGGCAAGGGATGGAGCTGGCAGGCACGCGCCCGCTACGCCCAGTGGCTGCCTCGCCACGGCTATGGTTTCTATATCTATGCCCCGAAAGAGGATGGCTATCTGCGCAAGCACTGGGCCCAGCCCTGGCCAGAGCAACATCTGGCAGACCTGGCCCGCCTCGCCCAGCAGTGCCGTGACAACGGTCTCGCCTTCGGGGTGGGCCTGAGCCCCATGGGGGCCCACCACGATTACGAGCGAAAGCGTCCCGCGCTGCTCGAGAAGGTGCGCCTCATCGAAGAGACACTCCAGCCCGACATTCTGGCGGTGCTGTTTGACGACATGAAGGGGGATACCCCGGATCTCGCCCATCATCAGCTCACCATCGCCCACGACATCGCGGCTCACAGCAAGGCGGGCCGGCTCATCTTCTGCCCCAGCTACTACTCGACCGATCCCGTGCTGGAGAAGGTGTTTGGCGCCATGCCTCCCCGCTATCTGGAAGATATCGGCGAGCAGCTAGACCGCCGCTTCGAGATCTTCTGGACCGGCCCCAGGGTCTGCTCGAGCGAATACCCGGCGGCGCACCTTAAACAGGTGACCGGACTGCTCGGGCGCAAGCCCTTCCTGTGGGACAACTACCCGGTCAACGATGGCAGCAAGGCGAGCAACTTCCTGCATCTGCGCGCCTTCGAGAACCGCCCCGCCGAGCTTGCGGATCTGGTCAGCGGTCATGCGGTCAATCCCATGAAGCAGGCCGCCCTCTCTGCCCTGCCGCTCGCCACCCTGCCCATGAGCTATCGGCTCGGCAAGCAGTATGATCCGGACAAGGCACTGCACGCCTCCCTCAACGCCACCTGCGGTCCGCAGATCTCGGCGATGATCGACGCCGACTTGCCGCTTTTCCAGGATATAGGCCTGGCCCAGCTCACCCCGGAGCAAATAAGCCACCTCAAGGCGCGCTACCTGCCGTTTCGCGACCAGGCCTGCGTCGACGAGATCGTGGGCTGGCTGGAGGGGAAATATGTGTTCGATCCGGACTGCCTGACCGATTGACGTCCCTATGATGGCAGGGAGTAACGAGGAGGAGAGCCCATGGAGGCGTCTGTGATCTACCAGAACCTGGCGGTGCTCGCCGCCTTTTTACTGCTCTACAGCCTGATTGCCGGACGCTTCGAATCAAAGCTCATCAACGGTCCCCTGCTGTTTCTGCTGGTGGGCGGCGTGCTGGGCTCTGGCGGCCTGGGCCTGCTCTCCCTCGATATCGACAGCGAAGGGCTCAAACTGCTGGCCGAGCTGGCCCTGGTCATAGTGCTGTTCAATGACGCCGCCAACACCAACTGGCAGGTGCTGCTGGCCAACCGCCAGCTCCCCGTCCGGTTGCTGCTCATCGGCCTGCCCCTGACTCTGCTGACGGGTACCCTGTTCGGCCGCCTGCTGTTTCCCGAACTGCCACTGCTGGAGGTGGCGATCCTCGCCACCATACTGGCTCCGACCGATGCGGCGCTTGGCAAGGCGGTGGTGAGCAATCCGGCGGTACCGGCAGCGGTGCGGGAGGGGCTCAATCAGGAGAGCGGCCTCAACGACGGCATCTGTGTACCAGTGCTCCTGCTGCTGCTCGCCCTGATCGCCCCCACCGAACAACACGCGGGCACCGCCACCCTGGCCGTGACCCTGCTATTGGAGGAGATAGGCATAGGGGTGCTGGTGGCCTTCGTGCTCAGCACCCTGACCATCCGATTGCTCAAACTCTCCTATCTCAATGGCTGGCAGTTGCCGCTGTGGCGCCAGCTCACCATGCCGGGGCTGGCCCTGCTCTGTTTTGCCCTGGCCCAGACCCTGGGTGGCAGCGGCTTTATCGCCGCCTTTGTCGGGGGACTGCTGATCGGCCATCGGCTGGGGGAGCACAAGCACGCCTACATGGACAGCTGCGAAGGGTACGGAGATCTGTTCTCTGTGGTGATCTGGATGGTGTTTGGCGCCATCATGATGCCGCTGCTGCCCATCCTGCTGCAGTGGCAGTACTGGCTCTATGGCGCCGCCAGCCTCACCTTGCTGCGCATGGTGCCGGTCTGGCTGAGCCTGCTGGGCACGGGTCAATCCCTGGAACTCAAGCTCTTTATCGGCTGGTTCGGGCCAAGGGGGCTGGCCAGCATCGTCTTCGCCGTCATGGTGTTGCAGCATCAGCCAGCCCTGACGGGCCAGTTGCCCGTCATCGCCACCGTGCTCTGCACCATCATCTTGAGCGTCATTCTGCACGGGGTGAGCGCCAATCCCTGGGTCAGGCGCTTCACCCGCAAGGCCTGACGTCACCCACAAAAATGCCCCCTCTTTTTGCCAAAGAGGGGGCATTTTTCATGCACTTTTTGTCAACCCAGCGCCAGCCAGACGCCGACCCCCAACATCAGGGTGCCGGCGATGCGGTTCATCAGGGTGACGTTGCCACTCCTGGCGAGGAAGTGGCGCAAGGTCCGGCCACCGCTGGCGTAGAGCAGCAGGCAGGAGAACTCGATGAGCAGAATAAGAGCCACCAGTGCCGAGATCTGCGGTGCCATCGGCTTGCTGGCCGAGATAAAGGGAGGCAGCAGGGAGATCATGAAGGCCCACCCCTTGGGGTTGGCGATGGCGGTCACGAAGCCCTGCATGGCCAGTCCCATGGCGCTGCTCTGCTGGCCCGCCGAGAGATCCGCCGGAATGGCCATCTTGCCCTTGGCCTGCCACATCTGGATGCCAAGCCACATCAGATAGGCGCCCCCCACGTATTTGAACGCGGCGAAGATCCCCGGGTAGTTGAGCATGATGGCCGCCACCCCGATCACCGACAGTACCGAGACCAGCCCCACCCCGATAAGCTCCCCCCACATCATGTGCAGGGCCCGGCGCACCCCCAGGCTCATGCCCAGGGTCATCGCCAGGGTCATGCACATGCCGGGGGTCACGGAGACAAAGAAAAAAGTGGGAATAAACAACGCCAGAATGGCCGGATCAATCCAGCTGGACACACAACACCTCCATGGAACGCATAGAACAGGGACAAAACGGGAACTGACAGACCCAATCCAATCAGATTGGTCGAACTTATACCAAGTTGGCCAGACAGTGTCGTCTATCTCGCTCTTTTACCACAAGAAAAAACTGTAACTACCTCCAACGTCGGCAACAAAGTCTGTGACAATCCTTGTCGCGTCTGTGTAAGATGCCGAACTTTGCCATTCTTCCGATTAGAGCCTTTTATGTCATTGAATAATCTATCAATTCGCCTTCAAGTTCTCGTTCCATTACTCCTTGCCAGTCTGCTGATGGTCATCACCGCCGGATTCAGCAAACAGGAAGTCGACAACGCCATTCGGGAGATAAATGAAACCACCGCCAGCGTGATCCGCCACAAGGATGACATTGCCACCCTGATCCATGCCGCCTACCGGATGCGCACCAATGCCATCTACGGCCTCTACGACGCCAAGCAATTCGCCGAGCTGCCCGCCAGTCTCAACGCAGCCGAACAAGAGATCCGGGGCATTCTCCCCCGTCTGGTGATCGAGGGAGCCGAGCAGGATAACCGCCAGGTGATGGCGGCGCTGCAAGCCTATCTGGATCATCTGCGCGGCAAGATGATGCCTCTGCTGGCACAGCAACATCAGGGCAATGCGGATCCGGTTGCCTTTGAAGCGGCCCGCCTCCATTTCCGCCAGCTGGGCGAGCAGCTGAACAAGGAGATCGACGGCATGTCCGCCCACATCAACCAGCTGATCCAGGGTGAACTGGTCCGGGAGCAGAAACACTATGATGAGGCGCTGTTTCATGCCCTGCTGCTGACGGCCGCCGCCCTGATCGCGGCCCTGGCCTGCGGCTGGTGGCTGTCAGGCCATATCGTGCAACCCATCAGCCAGCTGCAGGGGGTGATGCGCGCCATGGCCCAGGGCCGCTTCAACGTCCGTGCCAATGAAGAGGGCAACAACGAAGTGACCCACCTGGCGCGGGACATCAACCTCACCCTGAGCCAGCTCGGCAACACCATCCAGACCCTGACCGGCATCAGCCAGAATGTGGCCTCCGCCGCCACCGAGCTCGCCGCCGTGATGACCCAGGCCGAGGCGAACGCCCAGCAGCAACGTGGCGAGATCGAGCAGGTTGCCTCGGCGGTCACCGAACTCTCCAGCACCGCCGACAACGTCAACCACAACGCCGCCGTGGCCGACGATCTGGCCCGCGATGCCAACAGCCGGGTCGAGCAGGGGCTCACTCTCTTTGGCGAGAGCGTAGCCGCCAACGATCGCATGGCGGGCAGTCTGGAGAGCGCCGCCGCCGTAGTGGCCCGGCTCAAGTCCCAGTCCGAGCAGATCGGCAAGGTGATTGAAGTCATTCAGGGCATCTCGGAGCAGACCAACCTGCTGGCCCTCAACGCCGCCATCGAGGCCGCCCGCGCCGGTGAAACCGGTCGCGGCTTCGCGGTGGTAGCCGACGAGGTGCGGATGCTGGCGGCTCGCACCCAGGAGTCCACCAAGGAGATCCAGGGCATCATAGAGCAGTTGCAGAGCCAGTCCCTCTCTGCCAACCAGGGGGTGCAGGAGACCCTGACCATCCTTGAGCACAACCAGCGTCTCGCGGCCGAGGTACAGAGCCTGCTTGGCGGGATCACCGGCGCGGTGCAGCAAATCAATGACGCCAACGCCCAGGTGGCCACCGCCGCCGAGGAGCAGTCCTGCGTCACCGCGGACATCAGCCGCAACATCTCCAACATTCACGAGATAGTGAGCCAGAGCTCTGCCGGGATCAGCCAGAGCGCCAGCGCCAGCCAGGAGCTCTCCCAGCTGGCCGAGCAGCAGCGCAGGCAGCTCGCCCAGTTCCAGCTGTAATAGCCATCCGTTTTCAAAGGCCCGCAAGGGCCTTTTTTGTTGCCAAGGTGAAGGGTTTGTTTCTGTTTTAAACGCCATTTTTTGGCTTGTGGTGCCATAAGGGGCTAGGCCGCTCCGCCAAATGTGAGTATGGTAGAGGCACGTTACTCCCCCTCACGCGAGCACATCCATGAGCCTGAAATTCAAGAAACCCGCCTTTATTCTGCTGGGCCTGATCGCCCTGCTCTCTGCCACCTGGCTCGACTACTACCTGCCGGAGCACACCATCGCCACCATCACTGGGGTCGAAGTGAAACGTACCGACAAGGATGGCCCCATCAGCAAGAAGAACCCGGCCGATGGCCCCACCACTGACGTCTACTACATCTACACCGAGCGTCCCGGTGAGCAGATCCGGGTGTTCCGCAACGAAGATACCGAGTGGGGCTGGCCCTTCTACTTCAAGTTCAACGCCGCCGACGTCCAGGCCAAGGCCAAATCCATGGAGTTCGAAAAGCGCTTGGCCATCATTACTTCCTACGGCTGGCGCGTGAACATGTTCTCCATGTTCCCCAATGTCACCAAGATTGAGAGCACAGAGCCCGACGCCTCCACCTGGAGCTTCTTCCGCTGGTTCTGGTTCGGTGTCTGGGCCCTGGTGATGGGCAAGGCGGCGCTGGCCACCTGGCGCTACTTCGATCGCCTCGAGGACGAGATATGACGGAATCGAGCAAGACCCGCACCAGCTTCTACCGCCGCCTCTACGTAGCCTGGCTGATAAGCCAGGGCACGGATACTGTCCCCGCCATCATGGCGGCCACCGGCATGCCGCGGCGCACTGCCCAGGACACCCTGGCGGCGCTGGCGGATCTCGATATCTGCTGCGGCTTCGAGCAAACCGAGGGGGCCCGCCATCTGCAGGGGCACTACCGCATCAGCGACTGGGGCCCCATCAATCCAGAGTGGATTGCCGCGAGGTTGCCGGTCATCAAGGAGACCCTGAGCTATCCCTGAGCTTGGGCTAAAAGATAACAAGAGGGGCCAGCCGGATGGGCTGGCCCCTCTTTTTTGTGCGCCGGATTTGTGCGCCGAATTGCCCCTATTCGGGCAGGGTTGCATCCCCCTGCTCCCCTTCCGACTCACCACGGGTGCAGTCGATGATGGTGCGTTTGGGGTTGTTGGGGTCGCGCAGCAGCAGGGGAGCCTTGCCCTCGTCGTGCAGAGTTTCGTCGGCAAACTCGCTGCCATAGGCGTTGTGGGTCAGCCGCCGCGCGTTGGCGATGGGGGTATCGATAAAGAGGGCGTGCACCTCGAAGGTGGAAGCCGGCACGATAAAGCCGACCACCGGCAGACCGTGCAGATCTTCATGCAGCTTGTACCAGGCAAAACCGTCGCTCACCTTGTAGGGGACGTACTTCCCGAGCTGCGCATTGGCCGCCTGCCCGGTCTCGCCATCGACATAGAGCTCGGCGAGATCGCAGGTGGCCAGTCCCTGCCACATCCGCTCGAACGGCGATGCACAGCCGGTCAGTTGCAACCCGGCCAACAGTGCCAACCCTGTCTTCCACATTCCCTGTCCCTTCTGTTGAGAGTGAGTCTGTGCTCAGTCAAAGGCGCGCAGCCGCGTGACCAGCAAGTCGATAAAGCCCGGGCGATCCAGCCCCAGCAACACCAGCGCATTGGCCGGCTTGCCGGTGAGACAGTAGCGATCCACCACCGTCATGCCGCTAGTATGTGCCCCCTGCGTCTCGATATCGACCCGGCATTCGATGCCATGAAACAGCTCGGGGGCCAGCAGCCAGGCGATGGTGCAGGGATCATGCAGCGGGGCACCGGCAAATCCCCACTTGGGATCCCGGTGGTAAATCATGAAGAAATCGAGCAGACCGGCCACGCACTGGGCTACCGGATTGGCGATGGCGCGCACCCGCTCGATATCCTCGTCCATCACCTGCGCCTCGTGAGTCACATCGAGGCCGCACATGGTGATGGGAATACCTGAGTTGAACACCATATCGGCCGCTTCTGGGTCCACATAAATGTTGAATTCCGCCGCCGGGGTCCAGTTGCCCGATCCGGCCGCGCCCCCCATCAGCACGATGCGGGCTATTTTGGACCTGAGCTCGGGGTGAGCCGCCAGCAGCAGGGCTATGTTGGTGAGCGGTCCGGTCGGCACCAGGGTCACGGGCTCGGGGCTTTCGCGCAGGCACCTGGCCATCAATTCGAGTGCCGTCATCGCCTGTGGGGCAAAGGCGGGATCCGGCAATTTCGGGCCATCCAGGCCCGACTCCCCGTGTACGTTGTCGGCGATGATGAGCTCGCGGGCCAGGGGTTTGGGCGCCCCCGCCGCCACCGGAATGTCGTGGCGGCCCAGCAAGGTGAGAATGCGCAGGGCGTTGTTGAGGGTCTTGTCCGGCGTCTGGTTGCCAGCGCTGGTGGTCACCGCCAGCACCTTCAGCTCGGGGCTGGCCAGCGCCAGAATGAGGGCGATGGCATCATCGTGGCCGGGATCACAATCGAGAATAACGGGCAACGCCATGGACAGACTCCTTACAACATGACAGGGAGCCATACCTTAACAAGCGGCGGCCGGATTAACTCGGGAGGGAGTCACAAAATGGCTCCCTCCCGACTAATCAAGTAGTTACCGCGCACATCAGCCAGCCCTCCACCCCGATTCGCCGCGCGCCGCCCGTTCGGGTATGATCCCTTCCCCCTTTTCCAGCCCGCGTCCCTTATGTCCGTTATCGTCGATACCTTTATCGCCCCGCCCTGCGAGGCTGCCATCGAGATCCTGTTTGCAGACGAGCACCTGCTGCTCATCAACAAGCCGAGCGGCCTGCTGAGCCTCTCGGGCAAGAACCCGCAAAACCTCGACTCGGTCCACCATCGGCTGGTGCAAGCGTATCCCGGCTGTACTCTGGTACACCGCCTCGACTTTGGCACTTCGGGCATCATGGTGGTGGCCAGAAACAAGGCCATCAATGCCGCCCTCTGCCACCAATTCAGCCAGCGTGCCGTGAGCAAGGCCTATCACGCCCTGCTGTGCGGCCATCTGGCAGCAGACGAGGGGATAATCGAAGCGCCCATCACCAAGGATCCGGCGCTCTTTCCCCTGATGAAGATCTGCGATAACAGCGGCAAACCGGCCCGCTCCCGCTTTCAGGTAGTGGAGCGCCTGATGCGCCAGGGGGAGCAGGGCGCCATTCCCCTGACCCGGGTCAGGCTGGTGCCGGAGACGGGGCGCACCCACCAGCTGCGCATTCACAGCCAGTGGCTGGGCCACCCTATCCTCGGCTGCGATCTCTATGGCGGCATGGAACGACCCGGCACACAAACGGCGCCAAGGCTGATGCTGCACGCCAGCAAACTCGATTTTGTCCACCCAGTGAGCGGTGAGCCCATGGCGGCTAGGTGTGCCTGCCCCTTTTGACAAGCGAGTGGATGGGAAGGTGAACGGCGAGCGGACGGAAGAACAGGGAAACGGCGGATAAAGATAGGGGCCGCGCTTTCGCAACGGCCCCCACCCCCCACTCGGTACTCTTCGTTACAAAGAGGGCGATCAGATCAGCTTGCGGGTAGCGCCCAGCACGATCTTGATGGCATCAGATTCGGTCTTCGCCATGGTTTCGGCGTTCGGGATCTCCTGCTGGGTGCGGTTCACTATGATACCGGCCACCATGCCCGCGCGCAGGCCCTGGCTGGCACACATGGTCAGCAGGGTGGCGGACTCCATTTCGAAGTTCAGCACGCCCATGGATTGCCACTCCTTCATGGAGCCCTGGAAGCGTTGTACCACGCGACCGGAGAAGGTGTCGTAACGCTCCTGACCCGGGTAGAAGGTGTCAGAAGAGGCAGTGACGCCCACATGCAGCTTGGAGCCCAGCTCCTTGGCGGTCTCGACCAGTGCAGTGGTGCACTCGAAGTCGGCGACGGCCGGGAATTCCATCGGGGCGAAGTGCAGGCTGGCACCGTCGAGACGCACGGAGCCGGTGGTGACGATCACATCGCCCACGTTCAGGTGCGGCTGGATGGCGCCGGTGGTGCCGATGCGCAGGAAGGTGCGGATCCCCAGTTGGGCCAGCTCTTCCACGGCGATGGAGGTGGACGGGCCGCCGATGCCGGTGGAGCAGACGATGACGGCCTTGCCGTCCATCTCGCCGCGCCAGGTGGTGAATTCACGGTGGCTGGCCAGCAGCACAGGGTTGTCCATCAGCTCGGCGATGCGCTTCACGCGCTCGGGATCACCGGGGACGATCGCCAGGGTGGCGCCTTGCAGATCAGCCTTTTTCAAACCCAAGTGAAAAACATCAGACATAGTGGACTCCTGGTTGCCCCCTGCCAAACATGGTCCGGGCGCACGATAAGATGATTCTTAATAATAGGTTTCAAGCCTGCTCCCCTGTTCGGGGAAGGGCCAACTATGGGCGAAAGCGTCTGCCAATTCCTTGAAGCGCCTCACACTTCCATGCATTGACAGCCGCAAATTGCGCGCAAAACGTTTGCTAACTTGATGAATTAATTAGAAAACGTTTTTCGCGTCGCCATTTGTCTCTCCCCCTTGTCAATCCCTGTCGTACCCCGTTTCGCCAGTACGTGATCGAGTCCATAAAGTTGTAAAACAGATACCATTGACCCCTTTCCATCCCCTCTCTGGGTGCTATGTTGAAGCCCGCATACCACTTAATGGCTAACGACAGGAATTCCATCATGGCAACATTCAAGTTCTATATCCCCGCGATCAACCTGATGGGTGCAGGCTGTCTGCAAGAGGCGGTGGCCGACATCAAGGGTTACGGCTACCGCAGGGCACTGATCGTCACCGACAAGATCCTCAACCAAATCGGCGTAGTGACCAAGCTCACCGCCCTGCTAGCACAAAACGGCATCGACAGCGTGGTATTTGACGAGACCAAGCCCAACCCCACCACCACCAACGTGGAAGCGGGTCTGGCGATGATCAAGGCCAATGGCTGCGACTGCGTTATCTCTCTGGGCGGCGGCTCCCCCCATGACTGCGCCAAGGGCATCGCCCTGGTGGCGGCCAACGGCGGCAACATCAAGGACTACGAAGGGGTGGATCGCTCCGCCAAGCCGCAACTGCCGCTGATCGCCATCAACACCACGGCCGGCACCGCCTCCGAAATGACCCGTTTTTGCATCATCACCGACGAGGCCCGTCACGTGAAGATGGCCATCATTGACAAGCACGTCACCCCGCTGATGTCGGTCAACGACCCCGAGCTGATGCTGGCCAAGCCCGCTGGCCTCACCGCCGCCACCGGCATGGATGCCCTGACCCACGCCATCGAGGCGTATGTCTCCACCATCGCTACCCCGGTGACCGATGCCAGCGCCGTCATGGCAATCCAGCTGATTGCCAAACACCTGCGCACCGCCGTCAACCAGGGCGATGATCTGCACGCCCGCGAGCAGATGGCCTATGCCCAGTTCCTGGCCGGCATGGCATTCAACAACGCAAGCCTTGGCTACGTGCACGCCATGGCCCACCAGCTCGGCGGCTTCTACGACCTGCCACACGGGGTCTGCAACGCCGTGCTGCTGCCCCATGTTCAGGCCTACAACGCCCAGGTGAGCGCCACCCGTCTGAAGGATGTGGCCGGTTTCATGGGCGTGGATGTGAGCGCCATGAGCGACGAGCAGGGCGCTGCCGCCGCCATCGAGGCCATCAAGGCCCTGGCCCGCGATGTCAAGATCCCGGCCGGCCTCGAACAGCTCGGCGTCAAGGTCGATGACTTCGACACCCTGGCCAGCAACGCCCTGAAAGATGCCTGCGGCTTCACCAACCCGAAACAGGCAAGCCACGAGGAGATCGTCGCCATCTTCCGTGCGGCCATGTAACCGGGTCATGGTTGCACCATCTCAGCAAGGGTCGCAATGCGGCCCTTTTTATTGGCTGATGGATCAATGGCTTTTTACTTCCGTGGAGGGAGTCGGTATGATTTGCCGAGCCAAAAAAGACTGTATGGATGATCTGAACTCGATATGCGGATGAAACACCTGATTGCCGCGGCCCTGACCGCCCTCACCCTCTCCGGTTGCAGCCTGGTCTATCGTATCGATATTCCCCAGGGCAACTATGTGGAACAAAAACAGGTCGACAAACTGCGCCAGGGCATGACCCGCGAGCAGGTCAGCTATGTACTGGGGACCCCCATGCTGCGCGACGGCTTCGATCCCAACACCTGGTACTATCTCTATGAATTCCAGCCGGGGCGCGGCGAGAAAGAGCGCAAGGAGCTCACTCTGACCTTCGCCAATGACAGACTCACCACGGTGACGGGGGACTTCCCGCTGCCCGCAGCCTTCAATACCCCGCTCTGATATACCGCAAAACCGGCCTCGCGCCGGTTTTGTTTTAGTGAAGGCATGATGCCAGGGAGAGCGCCATGAGCCGTATTCTGATAGCCGGGGCCAGCGGATTGATCGGCCGCGAGCTGGTAAAGCAGATGCCCGTCGAGCATGAGCTGACCCTGCTCTGTCGCAAACCGGGGGAGGCCCCCCACCACTGGTTGCCGGTGGACTTCGACAAGCTGGCCGAAGTGGCCCTGCCCCAGCCGGTGGATCTCGCCTTCTGCGCCCTGGGCACGACTCGCAAGGCGGCAGGCTCTGCCGAGGCGTTTCGCCGGGTCGATCTCGACTATGTGTTGGCATTTGCCGATCTGGCCCGTCGCCACGGCTGTCAGCGCCTGGTGGTAGTCTCGAGCCTGGGGGCCAATCCCGACTCCCCGGCCCTCTATCCGCGCACCAAGGGACAGATGGAGCAGGCCCTGCTGGCCCAGCCCTGGCAGCGGCTCGCCATCGTGCGCCCCGCCATGCTGCTCGGCCATCGCTCCCCTCCCCGCCTCTCGGAGCAGTGCTTTCAGGCTATCTACCCGCTGTTTCGCCCGCTGCTGCGGGGCAAACTGACCCGCTGGCGTGCCATCGAGGCCCATCAGGTGGCTCACGCCATGCTCATGCTCGCCCGCCAACCAGCAGGGAGCGAGATCGTCGAAAACGAGCGGCTGCTGGCCCTCTGATCCCGGCACTACGACAATGTAAAAGGGCAAGCCATTGGCTTGCCCTTTTTACTTGGCGCGTTACTTGGCGCGTTTTCGACGCAGCCCGCTGTCAACCTGTGACTGGCAATAACGCCCCCTGCTTATCCGCGAAGGTGTTCGATAAAGGCGTCGATCTGCTCGCGGCCGCAGGCCGGGTTCATAAACACCGCCTTTTCTCCGGCAATGTAGGAGTAACGCCCGCGCGCGTCGTAATCGGAGCGGGCCACCGCCTCGACCCAGTTGGTGTAGAGCCCCACCTTGCCGCGCCCCTTGAAGATCTGGCGGTGCCAGTCGGTGTTGCGCGCCAGCCGCGCCTTGTAGGCGGGATCGGGACTGCGAGCCAGCTCGAAGGCGAACTCGGCCTCGGGATCCTGCACCCACTCAGGGTTGTAGATCTTGAAGCCCACACTCGGCCCCTGGTTCTCCTGGGCCACCAACTTGACATTGCCGAGCTGACTCAGGCGGAAGCGGAAGTAGTTGGCGTTTTGCAGGCAGTGGGCCAGCACGGTGCGATACCCCTCGACTCCCAGGTAGTTGAGGGCCGCGTAGGCGCCGAACAGCCCGCTCGCCCCGCGGGAGCACTCTATGGTGGACTGCAGATGGGTGTGACCCTGGATGTCGCGCTCGAAATAGGAGAAGTTCTCCGGATCGTTCTCCATCGCCTTGAGGTCGTTCTGCTCCTTGATCATCACCAGGCTCGAGGTGTAGGGCACATAGCCCCACTTCTGGAAGTCGACGGTGAACGAATCGGCGTATTTCAGCTCGGCAAAGCGCGCCACGTTGCGCTCGATGCCCGCCAAGGTCGCGGCATTGATCGCCAGCGGGTTGGCGGCAAAATCGTAATCGAGAAAGAAGATCATCGACCAGCCGATGGCGGCGTCCACGTGGATGTGGGGCTTGACCGCCACCTCGAAGCGCTCGCACAGGCGATCCCGCAGGTCCACCACGGGTTTGACCTGATCCACCCCGAAGGTGTCGGTGGTGCCCATGGTGAGCATGATGGTGGGCACCACGTGCTTCAAGGCAAAACAGGCGGTCAGGGTGCGCTCGAGATCGACCAGATCGATGTCGTTGTTCTCGCCGACCTGAATGCGGATGGTCTTGTTCTCGATGTCCACCCCGAGCAGGGAGAGGTTGGTGATGTTGGAGTAGTGGCCGCCCTGGGAGTTGATGATGCGGTAGTCCTGATAGTGGCCGAGCCCCTTGTGCTTGGCCTCGGGCAGGCTCTTGCGAATGCCTAGCAGGTAGCCGTAGAGGTTACAGAAGGTTCCCCCCTGGGTGAAGATGCCGGTGGCGCGCTCGGGATCGTAACCCGCCAGCAGCGCGATTTGGCGCACCACCTTCTTCTCCAGCTCCTCGGCCACCCCGGCGTATTCGGAGTAGACCAAGTTGGGATTGGCCAAAATGCCCATCTGGGCACCGTAGATGGCGGGATCCGCCGACATGGTGATGACGTTCTCGACGCTCGAGGGGTTCTCCCAGTCTTTGGACAGTGCACCGGCAAACAGCAGTTCGGCCATGGGCTCGCCCGGGGTACGCATGGCCGCCGGCACCGGCATGGTCTCGCACAGATCGGCGAGGCGGGCGCGACCGTCCGGCCAGGCATTCAGCCGTGCATCGGGGGCCAGCCCCCGGGTGCGGAACTCGTTGAGGGTGGCGAAGCCGGGTTCGCGGAACACAGGCCAGAGATCGGGATCGCGTGAGAAAAAATTGGCTTTGACGGTGGCAAAACGGGCAGCAAAATCGGGGTGAACGGCGTTGACGCCTTCATCTTTCAGATAAACCAGGTCACTCATTTTTATACCATTAGTACTGCAAGTGTGCGGTTCTTATACCGCTCGGATCGCACCATCAACAGCGACAATATCTAATGGGCTCCCCTACTTTTTGTCATGAATGAGTGATGACGGGGGCTGGCAGAAAGGGGCCTTTTGAGCACCCCTTCACGTTTTGTTACCTGGCTCACACTTTGGCTGGCAAGTCGATCAACGCAGCGCCGTCCGCAACCAGGTGACAAACTCGGCCAACTCATCGTGCCGGGACGGGTAGGCCGCAAGCCAGGGTTGCAGGCACGCCTCCAGCGCCTCGGGTTGATAGGGGCAGCCGATCAGGCGCTCGCCAAGCAGCTCGAACGGGGCAGGATCCAGGATGTCGCCAAAGAGCCGGGCCCGACTGATCGCCCCCTTCTCCACATCGAAATGCAGCTCCACCCCACCCCAGCCAAAGCGTTCCTCCAGCAGATGGGTAAACGCCGGGGCGTGACCAAAGTTCCACTCCCAACTGCGCTGGCGGGCGAAGGTTTCGGCAAAACCCGGCAAGTCTGGCATCCGCTCGGGGGAGATGTGCTCGGGCTGAACCTGCTCACCATAATGGCTGAAAAACGCCTCGCACAGGGCCTGACTCACCTGTTGATGGTCGATGCCGGGGAGCAGCTCGCTTAGGTTGGCGACCCGGCTGCGCACCGAGGTGATCCCCTTGGCCGCCAGCTTCTTGGGATCGGGATTGAGGTAGTTGGCAAGCTGGCCGAGATCGGCATCGAGCAGCAGGGTGCCATGGTGAAAACCGCGGTCCAGGGTCTCCCGGTAGGCCGAGCCCGACACCTTGCGATCCCCATCCGGGGTGGCCACCAGCAAGTCGTTGCGACCGGAAGCAAAGGCGCTCACCCCGAGCCGTGCCAGGGCATCCAGCACGATGGCGGTAGAGATGCTCTTGTCATAGCCGGGCTTGCCCGCCATGAAGGTGAAGCAGCTGTTGCCAAGGTCGTGGAACACGGCGCCACCACCGCTGCTGCGCCTGGCCAGGGTCACCCCGTCCTCCTCCATCCGGCGGGTGTTGCACTCCTTCCAGGGGTTCTGGGCGCGGCCGATCACCACGGTATTGGCGTTGCGCCACAAGAAGAGCACCCGCTGGTGCGGGTCCATCTGGCGGAAGATGCACTCCTCCACCGCCAGGTTGAAGTGGGGATCGTGGGAATCGGAGATAAGCAGACGCAGAGTAGCCATGCCGTTGCCTCGTAACGAACAAGAGAGGGCCATGATACCACCCGGCCCCTCTCCTTTGCCCCCCTATCCCGTCCCGGCTTGCGGTGTCGTTACGGGCTCATTTCACTCCATTTTTTCTACACCCGGTCAACATGCCAGACACAGGCAAACAACACTCAAATGACTATCTCGCCCCGTTCGCTCATTTATTGACGGACTACTTGAAAAAAAGCGTCATTCAGTACAAAGTCAGCGCAAAATCAGGGTCAAACGCACCAGTCTTGAACAACAAGAGGCCTGCAATCGGTTCTTTAAGGGGTTCGTTTGTAGCCAAAATAACGATACTCCAACTCCAATCGTGATGAACGACACAAAAACGACATATTGGCAGTCTCATTTTGCTCCTAAAGGTGCGCCTGCCCCCTATCCCCCCCCAATGGAATTGATTACTCTGGCGATAGCAGCCGCTATCGAGGGGACCCCTGTATGACTCGAGCCCACGCCCTCCTTTTCCCTGCCTGGCATCGATGTTCCCGGTTTGTCAGCCTGCTGTTCGGATCCACCACTCTTCTCCTGTTTTCCCCTCAACTGTTCGCCACCGAACAGCTCACACTGCAGCTCAACGGACATCACCAGTTCCAGTTCGCCGGTTACTATGCCGCCCAGTTCAAGGGTTTCTATCGGGATGCCGGTTTGCAGGTCGAACTGCGCGAAGGAGAGCCCGGCATGGACACCACAGACTCAGTGCTCTCGGGCCAGGCCGGTTACGGTATTGGCAACAGCGATCTCTTGCTGGCCCGCGTCGCCGGCAAACCGGTCGTCGCCCTGGCGGCCATGATGCAGCACTCCCCCCTGGCCATCCTGACCCTGCCGGACAGCAATATCCTGCACCTCTCCGATCTGGCACAAAAACGCGTGAGCCCGGATCCCTCGTCCAGGGAACTGATCGCCTATCTGCACACCCGCTATCCGGATGCCGCACCCACCCTGGTGCCCTACCAAAGGGGGAGCTCTGCCCTGCTGCAAGGGGAAGCTGACGCCATCGCCACTTACGGCACAGACGATGCCTACCAGCTGCAACGCCAGGGGCTCCCCTATCGCCTCCTGCGCCCCATCGACAGCGAGATCGACTTCTACGGCAATATCCTGTTTACCTCTGAGCGCGAACTCCAGATGCACCCGGATCGGGTGCTGGCCTTTCATCAGGCAAGCCTTAAGGGATGGCGCTACGCCATGGAACATCAGGAAGAGGTGATCAACTGGCTGCTCAGCCGCCATCCCAGCGGCTCAGGTCGCGAGCAACTTGCCTTCGAAGCCGACGAAACCGAGCGGCTGCTCCAGCCCAATCTGGTGGAGATAGGCTACATGTACGAGGGACGCTGGCAGCAGATTGCCCACACCTATCTCAATCTCGGCCTTATCGCCAACCAGCCTGATCTGGGCCGTTTCCTCTATAACCCGGACAAGGCACAGGACAACCGACAACTGCGCAAACTGGAGCAGCGCATCTCCCTTGCCCTGCTGATCGGCTTCTCCCTGCTGACCCTGGTCAGCGTCTTCTGCTACCTCTACCTGAGGCTGCGCCGGGAGAGCCGTGAGCGCCAGCAACTCACCCAGCGACTGGCGCAGCGCGAGCGTCACTACCGCTTTGTTGCGGAGCACAGCGCCGACGTGATCTGGACCATGGAGGTGAGCTCCCGCCGCTTCAACTACCTGAGCCCGGCCATCAGCCAGCTCTGTGGCTGGAACCGGGAAGAGGCCATGAGCCTCTCTCTGCCCCAGGTGATGCCGGAGGCATCGATCAAGCGCCTGGACGAGGAGCTGGATCTGGCGCTGGCGGCCTGGCAGCGTGGGGATCATGTCCAGACCCGGCGTGTCATCCGCCTCGAACTTCACCACAAGGATGGGCAGAGCCTGACGACAGAAACGGTCACCACCCTGCATGGCAACGAGGCAGGCGAGCCCGATGCCATCATAGGTGTCACCCGGGACATCACCGAGCAGGCCGCCGTCGCCCAGACCATGGAGCGTCTGGCTTTCTACGATCCCCTCACCAACCTGCCCAACCGCCGCCTGCTGCACAAACGGCTCAATCAGGCGCTGACGGAGCATCAGGCCCAGCCATTGGCCCTGCTCTTTATCGATCTGGATCACTTCAAGCCGATCAACGACACCCTGGGCCACGAGGTGGGGGATGCGCTGCTGATCATGGTGGCCGAGCGGATGAGCCGGCTTATCGGCAAGGGGGGAATAGTGGCCCGCCTTGGCGGGGACGAGTTCGTGATCATGCTGCCGGGCATGGGGGCCGAGGCGCTGCCGCGGGCGGAGCAACTCCAGCGAGATCTGCTCGCCACCTACTATCTGAGCTGCGGCCGGGAGCTGCGGATCTCGAACAGCATAGGGATCGCCCTCTATCCCGAGCATGGCCGCACGGCCAGGGAGCTGATGCACCACGCCGATCTGGCCATGTACCAGACCAAGCACGGCGGGCGCGGCCAGGTGAGCCTCTATGCACCGGATTTGGCGCTCGATCAGGGAGCCCTGCAGTGGAATGCGAGCCACCAGTGCGGACATCCCCGCATCGATGCCGAACACCACCAGCTGTTCGTGCTGGCCAACCGGCTGCTGAGGCGAATGAAAACCCGCGAGCAGGAGCCGGAGGCATTCAGGCAGGCCCTGCAGGCGCTGTTTGATGCCACCCGCCGCCACTTCGCCTTTGAAGAGACACTGCTCGAGGCCATCGATTTTCATGACAAGGCCCAGCACAAGGAGGAGCACAGACGCCTGCTGGCCCAGGCACAGGCGCTGGCGGATGCATCGATGGAGGAGCTGGACAACCACGCCTTCCTCAACTTCATCCTGCAGGAGCTGGTGGTCGGCCACATGAACAAGACGGATCGCAGCTACTTCGCCCAGGTCAAGGCGCACCTCTACCTGCACGGCGATACCCTGGCCTTCGCCACCCCGTAATGCCGAGCGGCGCATAGAGAAACGAAGGGAGGTCATGGACCTCCCTTCGTTTCTCGGTTTGCGGATTGATCAGGTTTCCTGATGACGACGTGACAGCAGGCTGTAGTAGAGCAGCGGGATCACCACCAAAGTGAGCAGGGTGGAGACCAGAATGCCGAAGATGAGGCTGATGGCCAGGCCGTTGAAGATGGGGTCATCGAGGATGAACAGGGCTCCTATCATGGCCGCCAGCGCCGTCAGCAGGATAGGCTTGGCTCGCACCTGGGCGGCGCCGATCACCGCCTGCTCGAACACCATGCCGGCGCTACGCTGCTGCTCGATGAAATCAACCAGCAAGATGCTGTTGCGCACGATAATCCCGGCCAGCGCTATCATGCCGATCATCGAGGTGGCGGTGAACTGGGCCCCCAGCAGGGCATGGCCCGGCATCACCCCGATCAGGGTGAGCGGGATCGGCGCCATGATGATAAGGGGCACCAGATAGGAGCGGAACTGGGCCACCACCAGCAGGTAGATGAGGATCATTCCCACGGCGTAGGCGATCCCCATGTCGCGGAAGGTCTCATAAGTGATCTTCCACTCCCCGTCCCACAAGAGGGCCACCTCCCCCAATTTATCGGGCTGCTGCACATAGTACTGGGGCAACTCGATGCCCTCCCCGGCGGCAAACATGCCGTAGAGGGGGCTGTCGGCGTGGCCCCCCATGTCGGCCACCACCATCACCATGGGCCGCATGTTCTTGTGCATGATGTAGGAGGGAGCCACCTCGTCGCGGCGGCTCACCAGCTCGGATACCCGGACCAGCTGCCCGCTCTGGCTGCGCACCTTGAGCGCCAGGATGCCGGCCAGATCCCGCTTGTCACCGGCCGCCAGCTCGAGACGAATGGGCACCGGGTACTTGGCGCCCTGGCCGTGCAGCCAGCTGGCATCCTGATAGCCCACGCCGCCGTTGAGGGTCGCCACCAGATCGCCAAGTTCGACCCCGAAGCGGGCCGCCTTGCTGCGATCGATCACCAGCCGCCACTTGGGCTGCGGGTCGGTCAGATAGATGTCCACATCCACCAGATCCGCCGTTTCCACAAAGCGGGCCTGCACGTCGCGCGCCGCCGCTTCACGCAGCTCCGGCGTGGGGCCATACACTTCGGCGACGATGGGTGACCAGACCGGCGGGCCGGGGGGCACCTCCACGACTTTCAGGTTGCCGCCGGCTGCGGATGCGATGGCCTGCAAGGGGGCACGCACCGACCGGGCAATCTGGTGGCTGCTGCGATGGCGCTCGTGCTTGTCTACCAGATTGACCTGGATATCCCCCACATTGGCACCGCTGCGGATAAAGTAGTGGCGCACCAGTCCGTTGAAGTTGATGGGGGCAGCAGTGCCGGCATAGACCTGATAATCCTTCACCTCGGGCACCCTGGCAAGCTCCCGTCCCACCGCCAGCAGGGTGCGCTCGGTCTGCTCCAGGGTCGCCCCCTCCGGCATGTCGAGCACCAGCTGGAATTCCGACTTGTTGTCGAAGGGAAGCATCTTGAGCACCACCCACTGCATCATGGGCATGGCGACCGCGCCCGCCACCAGCAGCAGGATTGCCAGCCAGAGCTTGCGTCTCGCGCTCCTGGCGCCATCACCCATCAGGAAGGGGGTCATCAGCCGGTGAAAGAGGCCGGCCCTGGCCTCGCCGTGGGCGACATGCCCCTCGCTCTTGAGCAGATGGCCCGCCAGCCAGGGGGAAAAGATAAAGGCCACCAGCAGGGAGATAAGCATCCCCATGCTGGCATTGATGGGAATGGGGCTCATGTAGGGGCCCATCAGGCCGCTGACAAACGCCATCGGCAACAGGGCCGCGATGACGGTCAGGGTGGCGAGAATGGTCGGCCCACCCACCTCGTCCACCGCGCCCGGAATAAGTGCCTTGAGGGGGCCCTTGCCAAGACCGCGATGGCGGTGGATGTTCTCCACCACCACGATGGCATCATCCACCAGGATGCCGATGGAGAAGATGAGGGCAAACAGCGACACCCGGTTGAGGGTAAAGCCCCACGCCCAGCTGGCAAACAGGGTCAGTGCCAGGGTGATGATGATGGCGATGCCCACCACCAGCGCCTCGCGCCAGCCCATGCTCACCAGCACCAGCAGCACCACCGCGGTGGTGGCGAAGATGAGCTTGCCAATGAGGGTGTTGGATTTGGTCTCGGCGGTGACGCCATAGTCACGGGTCACCGTCACCTTGACCCCGGCCGGGATGAGCCGATTCTTGAGGCTCTCGACCCGGGCTTCCACCCGCTTGGCCACCTCCACCGCGTTCTGCCCCGGCTGCTTGCCGATGGCCAGGGTCACAGCCGGATAGCTCTGCTCACCCTGCCCCATCCAGCTGCGCTGCACCGGGGTCTCCTCCCCAAGGGACACCTGGGCCACCTCGCCGAGGTAGACCGGCTTGCCATCGTGCAGGCCCACCACCAGCTCGCGGGCCTCCTGCTCGCTTTGCAGGAACTGGCCCACCTGTACCTTGATCTCCCGGTTGTCCTGCACGATGGCCTGCTCACTGCCCACCTGGTTGGCGGCGGCGAGACGCTGGTTGAGTTCCCCCCAGCTGATGCCATAGGCACTGAGGGCCGCCGGATCCGGCATCACCCGCAGCACCGAGCTCTGACCGCCGAGGCTGTATATGTCGCGGGTGCCGGGCAGGCGCTTGAGCTCGGTCTCCAGCTCGTGGGCGACCCGGGTCAGCTCGGCGGCCCCCAGCTGCTTGCTCCAGAGCGTCAGGCTGACGATGGGCACGTCGTCGATCCCCCTGGGTTTCACCAGCGGTTGGCCCACTCCCAGTCCCTGCGGCAGCCAGTCCCGGTGGGAGTCGAGCTGGTTGTTGAGATCGACGATGGCCTGCTCGCGGCTCACCCCCACCTTGAACACCACCACCAGCAGGGCACCGTCCGGGCGGGAGAAGGAGTAGAGGGTATCGACCCCTTTTATCTGGGAGACCACTTGCTCGGCAGGGGTGGTGACGAGGGACTCCACCTCGGCCGGGCTCGCCCCCGGAAAGGGAATATAGACGTCGGCGAAGGTGACATCGATCTGGGGCTCCTCCTCCTTGGGAGTCACCAGCACCGCAAAGAGGCCGAGCAAGAGCCCCACCAGCGCCAGCAGCGGGGTGATGGCCGAGCCCTGAAACAGCGCCGCCAGTCGCCCGGCCGGTCCCAGCTTGTGATCACTCATGGGCGACCTCCTGCTGGCGCGCCCAGGCATCTGCCGCGACCCGATCACCTCCTTGCAGGCCAGCCAGGATCTCGCACTGCCCCTGCCAGCAATCGCCGACCCGCACCGGCGTCAGGGCCCAGCCCTCTCCCTGCCTGAGGTAGACGCCATTGAACTCCCCCTGACGCAGCAGGGCCTTGGCCGGGAGCTGCAGCACCTGGCGCTCACCTCGCCTCAGCTGCACTTTGAGCCACATGCCGGGCAGTACCCCGGCGTTTTTTGGCGGCAGATCGAGGCGCAGGCGAAAGGCGTGGCTCTGGTTGTCGGCGTAGTTGAAGCGGGTCAGCTTGAGGGGGGTAACGGCCTTGCCATCCGGCAGCAATACCTGCACATCCACAGGTTGACCGGCCAGAGCGAGGGTGGACTGGGGCAGTTCCAGCTCCACTCGCAAGGCATCGAGGGAGAAGCCCGAGAGCAGCGGGGTGCCGGGAGCCACCGTCTCCCCCAGCTCCACCAACCGTTTGGTGACGACCCCGGCGTAGGGCGCCAGGATGCGGGTATAGCCGTAGGCCTCGCGGGCCTGGGTGAGGGCCGCCTCGGCGGCATTCACCTCGGCGCGGGCGGCGCGATCGCTGGCCTGGGCCGTGTCGAGCTGGGCGCGGGTGATCACTCCCTTGGCGATGAGGGCCTGGAAGCGGGCGAGCTGACGCTCGGCCTCCACCTGCTGGGCCTGTGCCCTCGCCAGTCGCGCCTGCGCACCCGTGACGGCGGCAAACTGCTCCTTGCCGCTGATCTCGAGCAGAGGCTGCCCGGCCTGCACCTCATCGTTCACATCCACCAGCATGCGGGAGACACGGCCGCTGGTCTGGGCCGCCACCGTGCCTTGATTGATGGCGCTGACGGTGCCATCCAGCGTCAGCCAGTCACTGATCTGGCGAGGAGAGACGGTCAGCACCTCGACGCTACCAGCCTCGGCGGCCCCAGCCAGGGGAGATGTCATGGCCAGCAGTACGGCCCCCAGCAAACGGATGTTGCCCATGATAATCCTCCTTCCCTGGATGGTGGTTCGCGCTATGTCATCAGGCAATGCGAGGCTGGCTCGCCCTCACCCATACCTTGTCGACCAGCAAGATCCCGGCCACCATGGCCGCAATGAACAACAATATCATGGGCTGACCGCTGGAAATGAGACTCAAGGCTGGCCCGGGACAAATCCCCACCAATCCCCAGCCGATACCAAACAGGGCCGAACCACCGATGAGACGACGATCCAGCACCGGCTTGGGCACCACGGCTATGGGATTGCCCAGCAGGCTCAGACGCCGCGGCTTGACCAGCAGCAGATAACCCGGAGTAAACACCAGCAGGGCGCCCCCCATCACAAATCCCAGGCTGGGATCCCAATTGCCCGCTAGGTCGAGAAACCCTGTGACCCGGGCCGGATCCACCATGCCGGAGATGGCCAGCCCCATACCAAACAGCAAACCGGCGAGCAAACTTGTCAGCAAATTCATGGCAATCAGCCTCTTAGAAGAAATGGTGAGTCAAAAACACGGTCACTATGCCGGTCGTCATAAAGGTGAGGGTGGCCACGATGGAGCGGCGGGACAGGCGCCCCATGCCGCAGATGCCGTGACCACTGGTG
>NZ_CDCG01000039.1:0-22510 GCF_000819845.1 Aeromonas enteropelogenes | reverse complement strand
TTGCCAAGGCGGGAACCGACGCCGACCAGCAGACCCGCCAGCAGCACCAGCGGCCAGCCAGGCAGGGCCGTGAAGTCGGGCATCTTGGCCCACCCCAGGGTCAGGGCCAGCCAGGCTCCCGCCCCCAGTCCCAGCAAGAAGAGCCAGCGCCAGGCCTGCTTTTGTTGCAGAGCGCCCGCCAGAATGCCGCTGATCCCGGCGACCCGGCCGTTGCACAACAACAGGATCAGAGCGGCCAATCCGGCCAGCATGCCCCCGCCCAGGGAGAGCAGCCATTGCGTTTCCATCATCAAGATTCCTTATTTTCAGAGTGACAAAAATGGGTTTGCAACGCCGCCAGTACATCGACGGCGGCCTCGCTCACCAGCGAGTAGTAGATCTGCTGGGAGACCTTGCGCGAGCGGATAAGACCCTGGCGCTTCAATACCGACAATTGCTGGGAGAAGGCCGACTGCCCCAGCTGGCTGTGGGCCAGCAGTTCGCCGACCCCTTTCTCCCCTTCCACCAGTTGACAGAGCACCATCAACCGCTCCGGATGAGCCAGGGCCTTGAGTAACGCAGCCGCCGCGCTCGCGTGGCGGGTCATCTCATCGAACTGTGTCATAAGCAGTAAATTAGTAGTTGCTTATATTTGGTTTTATTCTATAAATAAAAACTAAATTAGCAACATCTAATTTAAAGATCAGCCACCACCAAGGAAAGGAGCAACAGATGACGGTAGACAATGGCGTGAGGATAGTCGCAGGCTGCATGCTGCTGCTGTCGCTGGCACTGACCCACTGGGTTCACCCGGGCTTTGTCTGGCTGAGCGTCTTCGTCGGGGTCAACCTGATCCAGAGCGCGTTCACCGGGTTCTGCCCGGCGGCCATGCTCCTCAAGCGAATGGGGTTTAAATAACCTGGATTCGAGGTGCCGCATGAAGAGGCAGGCATGGCCCTGGCAACGCCCAATTGTTGCAAGATGTTGCCAAAAGGGCCTGAAGGTTTACCCGGCCTGGTTAGTTGGCTATGATCCCAGCCTCTTATCAATAGCGGAGACCATCAGTGGGCAACTCATCAAGTGACAGTTGTAGACCGACCCTCGTCGTCGGTACCCGGGTCGCGAGCTAACCGCAGGTCTTCCTCTGCCGCTTGCTCGCAGCCCTGCGAGAAGCGGAAATCCACTCCCCTTTCTCTTTTTACACTTGACGTCAGGTGACCGGGCCAAGGCCGGGACACCTTGCCTGCATAGTTTCTGCTTCCCACAAGGAGGCTGCTATGCGTTTTGTTTCAACATCGTCTGTCACCGTCCGGACCCATCCCCTGCTGAGCAGGTTGGGCCGTGGTTTGCTGCCGCTCTGGCTGCGCCGCAGGCAACATCGCCACCACTACCGGCTGCAGATCCGCTGCCAGGATCGCGCCGATATGGAGCAGGTGCTCGACATGGTCAATCACACCCTGCAACCGGCGGGCCTGCATCCCTTTCAGTCTCTGCGACCGGGACGCGGCGGTAGCCGGGAGCTGGTACTGAGCCTCGACTGCACCCCGCCCCAGCGGCGTTATCTGGTGCAGTTCGTGCACCAGGTCGGGGTTCAGCATCCGGTTCGCTGGGAGCTGCGTCCCCGTCGCGACCCCGAGACCCTGTTCAGTTGACCTGACATCCGGGGCCGGCCCTGCCGGCCCCTTTCCATCCATTCCAACGACCCGCTTGCATCCTCCATGGGCGGGTCATGTCTTCGTGCGCCCTTTTCATGTCGACATGGTCGCTGGCGCACGAGACGGCCAGCTGCTGGCAACGGGATCGCTCAACAGAGCCACTTGCCTGCAGCAAGGCCATTCGCAACCGGAAGGAGCAAACCATGAGAATGTGGCAACAACTCGATGTGATCGCCCTGGGCGACACCCTGGCCAGCCTGCTGCTGGCCTTCGTGCTCGGCAGCCTGGTGGGGCTGGAGCGCCAGTATCGCCAGCGTACCGCCGGCCTTCGTACCAACGTGCTGGTCGCCGTGGGCGCGGCTCTGTTCGTCAATCTGGCCCAGCGCATCCACGACCTGCACGGCGGTACTTATGGCGTGGTTCATGTGGTGGCCTATATCGTCTCCGGCATCGGCTTTCTCGGCGCCGGCGTCATCATGCGCGAATCGGGCAACATCCGCGGCATCAACACGGCAGCCACCCTGTGGGGCGTTGCCGCCGTCGGTGCTGCCTGCGGTGCCGGCCTTGCCATGGAGGCGATGCTGGGCGCCCTGTTCGTACTGGCCGCCAACACCCTGCTGCGCCCTCTGGTCAACCAGATCAACCGCCGCCCGGTAGACAATCTCGATACCGAGGTGACCTGCAAGGTGACGGCGCTCACCTCCCGCGAGCACCAGAAAGAGGTGCTGCACTGGCTGGAAGAGATGCTGGAGCGGGCCGACTACCCCTTGAGCGAACTGGATATAGCGCCGTTCGGCGAGCGGGATCTGGAGATCTCGGCAGTGCTGCTCGCCACCTCCATCGACGGCGACGAGCTCGATGCCCTGATGCAAAAGCTGAGTATTCACCCTCATATCAAGCAGGTGTTCTGGCATGCCAGCACCGCGGATTGACACAGATACATTGGGCTTTGGCGATGAACAGGCAAAAAAAGAGCCGGCACAGGGCCGGCTCTTTATATCTGGGTCGCGAACATCAGCTGGTCAGATCGTCGAAGAAGCGTTTCACTCCTTCGAAGAAGCCTTCCGATTTCGGCTTGTGGGTCTTGGCGGCGGCACCGCTAAACGACTCGTCCAGCTGACGCAGCAGCTCTTTTTGCTGCTCGGTCAGCTTGACCGGGGTCTCGACCACCACCTTGCACATCAGATCCCCCACCTGGCCGGAGCGCACCGATTTGACGCCCTTGCCACGCATGCGGAACATCTTGCCGGTCTGGGTCTCCGGGGTTACCTTGAGCTTGACCCGGCCGTCCAGGGTCGGCACTTCGATCTCGCCACCCAGGGCTGCCGCAGTGAAGCTGATGGGTACTTCGCAGTAGAGGTTGTTGCCATCACGCACGAAGATCTCGTGCTCCTTGACGTGCACCTGCACATACAGATCGCCAGCCGGTGCGCCGGCTTCCCCCGCTTCCCCTTCGCCGGAGAGACGGATGCGATCGCCGGTGTCGACGCCAGCCGGGATCTTGACCGACAGGGTCTTGGTCTTCTGGTAGCGCCCTTCGCCATGGCACTTGCGGCACGGATCCTTGATGATCTTGCCGCGACCGTGACAGTGCGGGCAGGGCTGCTGCACTGCAAAGAAACCCTGACGCATCTGTACCTGGCCGGAGCCGTGGCAGGTCGGGCAGGTCTGGGCAGAGCTCCCGGTGTGGGCACCGGAGCCGTTACACACCTCACAGTGGACCAGAGTAGGTACCTTGATCTCCTTGGAGACACCACGCACCGCCTCTTCCAGGGTCAATTCCATGGTATAGCGCAGGTCGGCGCCACGGGCCGGGCCGCGACGGCCACCTCCACGACTGCCACCAAAGATGTCACCAAACACATCGCCAAAGATGTCGCCAAAATCGGCACCGCCGCCAAAGCCACCGTGGCCGCCGCCACCCTGGCTCGGATCGACACCGGCATGGCCGTACTGATCGTAACGGGCACGCAGGTTGGCATCGGTCAGGACCTCGTAGGCCTCCTTGACCTCTTTGAATTTCTCTTCGGCATTGGCATCGCCCTGATTACGGTCAGGGTGATACTTCATGGCCAGACGCTTGTACGCCTTCTTGATCTCGCGCTCGTCGGCATCTTTCGATACCCCCAGCACTTCGTAGAAATCGCGCTTCGACATACTCATCCTGTTAGCAGTTATGCAGACGGGCGTTGGTCACCCAACGCCCGTGAATTCATAGACTTAAGCCGATAGGCGAAGCGGACCTCGCCCATCTGGGTAGGGCTTACTTCTTGTCGTCTTTCACTTCTTCGAACTCGGCGTCGACCACGTCGTCGTCAGCCTTGGTAGAAGAGGAGGACTGGCCGGCATCAGCACCGGCTGTGCCTTGTGCCTGAGCCTGCTGCTGGGCAATTTCCATCAGCTTCTGGGACGCTTCCAGCAGAGCCTGCTGTTTGGCTTCGATGGCAGCCTTGTCGTCACCCTTGAGGGCAGCTTCCAGCTCGCTGACCGCGGCTTCGATCTTGGTCTTGTCGTCGGCAGGCAGGGCATCACCGGCTTCGGTGATCTGCTTGCGCACGGAGTGGACCAGACCGTCAGCCTGGTTGCGAGTCTGCACCAGCTCTTCGAACTTCTTGTCTTCGGCCGCGTTGGCTTCGGCCTCGCGTACCATGCGTTCGATCTCTTCATCAGACAGACCGGAAGAGGCCTGGATGGTGATTTTCTGCTCCTTATTGGTCTCCTTGTCTTTCGCGGAGACGTGCAGGATACCGTTGGCATCGATGTCGAAGGTCACTTCGATCTGCGGCAGACCACGCGGTGCCGGGCGGATGCCTTCCAGGTTGAACTGGCCCAGGGACTTGTTGTCGCTGGCGCGCTTGCGCTCACCCTGCAGCACGTGAATGGTCACGGCTGACTGGTTGTCTTCGGCGGTAGAGAACACCTGGGACTTCTTGGTCGGGATGGTGGTGTTCTTCTCGATCAGCGCAGTCATCACGCTACCCATGGTCTCGATACCCAGAGACAGCGGGGTCACGTCCAGCAGCAGTACGTCGGTCTTGTCACCGGACAGTACGGCACCCTGGATGGCAGCACCCATGGCCACGGCTTCGTCAGGGTTGACGTCTTTGCGCGGTTCTTTGCCGAAGAACTCGGCAACGGTCTTCTGAACCAGCGGCATACGGGTCTGACCGCCTACCAGGATGACGTCGTCGATCTCGCCTACTGCCAGACCGGCGTCTTTCAGGGCGACACGGACCGGCTCCAGGGAGTCTTTCACCATGTCTTCCACCAGGGATTCCAGCTTGGCGCGGGTAACCTTGATGTTCATGTGCTTCGGACCGGTGGCGTCTGCGGTGATGTACGGCAGGTTCACGTCAGTCTGCTGGGCAGAAGAGAGCTCGATCTTGGCTTTCTCGGCGGCATCTTTCAGACGCTGCAGAGCCAGCTGGTCGTTGCGCAGGTCGATGCCCTGCTCGCGCTTGAACTCGTCAACCAGGTAGTTGATGACGCGGTTGTCAAAGTCTTCACCACCCAGGTGGGTGTTACCGTTGGTCGCCAGTACTTCGAAGGTGGTTTCGCCTTCGACTTCGTCGATCTCGATGATGGAGATATCGAAGGTACCGCCACCCAGGTCATATACGGCAACCTTGCGCTCGCCCTTGACCTTGTTCACGCCGTAGGCAAACGCAGCCGCAGTCGGCTCGTTGATGATGCGCTTGACGTCCAGACCCGCGATGCGACCGGCATCCTTGGTGGCCTGACGCTGGGCGTCGTTGAAGTAGGCCGGAACAGTGATAACGGCTTCGGTCACCGGCTCGCCCAGGTAGTCCTCGGCGGTCTTCTTCATTTTCTTCAGCACTTCGGCAGAGATCTGCGGCGGTGCCATCTTCTTGCCTTTCACCTCGACCCAGGCGTCACCGTTGTCGGCCTTGGCGATGGCGTACGGCATGATTTTCAGGTCACGCTGCACTTCGTCATCTTCAAAACGACGGCCAATCAGACGCTTGATGGCGAACAGGGTGTTTTTCGGGTTGGTGATGGCCTGACGCTTGGCCGGCTGACCAACCAGGATCTCGCCATCATCGGCATAGGCAATGATGGACGGAGTAGTACGATCACCTTCTGCGTTTTCGATCACGCGAGCAGTGTCGCCATCCAGAATAGCGACGCAGGAGTTGGTAGTACCCAGGTCAATACCGATGATTTTACCCATTTGAGAAATCTCCAAATACTTTGAATAAACCGGCGAGAGACTCGCCTCAATGCGTTAACGGCTAGGTGGGGGCTGCCAATTCGGCTTTCAAGCTCCCGGCATCAAATTTTTTGTGCCGCCGTGGCCTTGTTCCCTATATGGGGTCGCCAGATGCCGCTTCAAGCCCCTCTCCCTAAAAAACCGTACTCTTTATCCGCTGTGAACGCCTTGCTCGTTGCCAGGGGAGGCTTGCCGATACCCTTGGCGACCAGCAACAGCGTCGCGACAAACAAAAAGCCCGCCAAGCGGCGGGCTTGGTGAGGATACGATGATCAGTCAGCAGACTTGGACACCATCACCATGGCCGGACGGATGACGCGACCGTTCAGCTCGTAGCCTTTTTGCATCACGGCGATGACGGTGTTGGGTGCCACGTCGGCACTCGGCACCATGCTCATGGCCTGGTGAGCATTGGGGTCAAACGGCTGGTTGGTCGGATCCAGCGCCACCAGACCGAACTTGGCCACGCCGCTCTGCATGGACTTGAGGGTCAACTCGACACCTTCGATCATCGGCTTGAGGGCATCGTTTTCCTTGTCGGCGAGCTCGATGGCGCGCTCCAGGTTGTCCAGCACCGGCAGCAGTTCACCAGCAAACTTCTCGAGGGCAAACTTGTGTGCCTTCTCGACATCCTGGGCCGCGCGGCGACGCAGGTTTTCCATCTCGGCGACGGCACGAATGGCACGCTCGCGCTCTTCGGCAGAGGCCTGCTGGGCCGCTTCCAGCTGTGCTTCCAGTTCGGCAATACGTGCCTGCTCGGCTGTCACTTCACTGTCTACATCGGTCGGCTCGACTGGCTGGGCTTCAACTTGCTCCATCGCTTCAACCTTTTGCTCTTCGTGGTTCATGACATCTCCAATTGCGGGGTTACTTATGAGGGCCTGACCTCTGGCTGAGCGACCAGACGGCAACAGACCGACTATGTTGGCGCTATTATGGGGATGGATCCCCGGCTTTCAAGGGAAAAAGGTCATTCATGGCGCCGGATGTGCGCCTTTCCTTGCGACCCCGTTCACGCTTTCGCCATCTGGTTCAAGGGGATAGAGACCCTCCATCCCATATGGGCGGCTCACAAGCGGGACAAACCACTGTATACTGGCCCGCAATACCCCTGTGGATCAGACAGACTATGGATTCTCCGTTCAAAACCATCGCCCTGATTGGCAAACCCCATCATGAGGGAGCCAACCAGACGCTGACCGGCTTGCATCAGTACCTGACGACCCGCGGTTTCCGGGTGCTGGTCGAGAGCCGGGTCGCCCAGACCCTCTCGATCCTCGAAGAGGACGTGATGGATCTGGTACAGCTGGGCCAGCAGGCGGATCTCGCCATCGTGGTCGGCGGTGACGGCAACATGCTGGGGGCGGCCCGGGTCTTGTCTCGCTTCGATGTGGCGGTGATCGGGGTGAACCGGGGCAACCTCGGTTTTCTGACCGATCTCTCCCCCCAGGATTACCTGCTGCCCCTCGAGCAGGTGCTCTCCGGTCACTACAAGAGCGAGCACCGCTTCCTGCTGGAGGCGTCCGTCTATCGCCACGGGGAGCGCAAGTCGAGCAACCTGGCGGTGAACGAGGCGGTGCTGCACCCGGGCAAGATCGCCCACATGATCGAGTTCGAGGTCTATATCGACGGCAGCTTCATGTACAGCCAGCGCTCGGATGGCATCATAGTGGCCACTCCAACCGGTTCCACCGCCTATTCACTCTCAGCCGGTGGCGCCATCCTCACCCCCAAGCTCAACGCAATCACGCTGGTGCCGATGTTCCCGCATACTCTGAGCAGTCGTCCCATCGTACTGGATGCCGACAGCGAGGTGCGCCTGCTGGTCTCTCCCGACAATCAGGATGACGCCATGCAGGTGAGCTGCGACGGCCAGGTCACCCTGGCGGTGCACCCGGGGGACGAGATCCTCATCAAGAAGAGCCACCACCAGCTGCATCTGGTGCATCCTCTCGATTACAGCTACTTCCACGTACTGCGCAACAAGCTCGGCTGGGGCAGCAAGCTGTTTTAAGGGGCAAGGTCATGAGCTGACTGGCTGAGCGCCACTTCACTACGCAGCCAGTCGCTAAAGGCACGAAAGCGCGGTCGCTCGCGGTTCTCCAATGGAGAGATCAGCTCGTAATTACGCCCGGCAGCCACCGCCGGGCCTCCTACCGCCACCAGCACGCCCTGCTCCAGCAAGTTGCGCACCAGTACCTCCCTCCCCATAGCGACCCCCATGCCACCTTGCGCCGCCTGCAGAGCCATCTGGTAGTGATTGAAACCGTAGTGACACTGATCGTAGGGCAATGTCATACCAGAACCATCGCTCCAGAGGCGCCACTCCGAGAAGAGCTGCTGCACATCGGTCGATTCCGAGGCATGGATAAAACAGGCCTCAGTCAACTGTGCCGGTTCCTGCAGCAACCCCAGCCGCTCGGCATAGGCAGGGGAGCAGACGGGTACCAGACGCTCCTCCATCAACAGCTCCCGGTGCAGATCACTGCAGCGGATCGCACCGTAGTAGATGGCGAGATCCACCCGCTCCTCGTTGAAATCCACCGCCCCGGCCCGAACCCGCATCATCACGTTCAACCCGGGCCAGCGCTGCTGGAAACGGGGTAGCCTTGGCATCAGCCAGTTGAGCCCCAGCGTCGGAGCAACACCGACATGGAGCGTCCCTCGCAGATCCTGAGCCCGGATATCTTCAATCTCTTCGTTGATCTGGCGCAGAGAATGGCTCAGGGTCGCCAGCAGTCGTGCCCCCTCTTCAGTCAACTCCAACTTGCGGGTCAGGCGAATAAACAGACGAAAACCCAACAACCCTTCTAGATGGCGAATGCGGTGGCTGATGGCCCCCTGCGTGAGGTTCATCTCCTCGGCGGCACGAGTGAAACTGAGGTAACGGGCCGTGCTCTCGAAAGTGTGCAGCAGGGCCAGGATATTCTGTTGTACCAGCATGGATAACCTCGTAATGACGCTGGTTGCGACGCAAGTCATCAGTATGACATTTCTCCTTATGCATTAAACAGGCTAATCCATACCACCCCTTATTTCGTTTGTCCGCCCGCCAGGCTCCCCCTTTAATAGGGTCCATCCCTATCCCTGTTCATGAGGTGGACAATGAAAAACGGACTCAAGATTGTGATCATCGGTGCAGGCTCTAGCTACACCCCGGAGCTGATCGAAGGGTTGATCCAGCGTCAGCACGAGTTACCGCTGCACGAACTCTGGCTAGTAGACATCGACGATGGCCGCGAGAAAATGGAGATCATCGCAGCCCTCACCCGCCGCATGCTGGCCAAGGCTGGGCTGGCGGTACGGGTTGAAACCCGGCTGGATCGGGAAGAGGCACTGTACGGGGCCGACTACGTCTGCTCCCAGTTTCGCGCCGGCTGCCTGGAAGCTCGTATCAGCGATGAGCGGATTTCGTTGAAATACGGCCTGATCGGCCAGGAAACCAACGGACTGGGCGGCTTTGCCAACGCCTGCCGGACTATCCCCATCGCTCTGCAGATCGCCGCCGACATGGAACGCCTCTGCCCCGATGCCTGGCTGCTCAACTTCACCAACCCGTCGGGCATGGTGACCGAAGCCGTATTGCGCCACAGCAAGATAAAGGCGGTTGGGCTGTGCAACGTGCCAGTGATCATGCAAAAAGGGGTCGCCACTATGCTGGAGAGTCATGACGAGCAGGAGTTCATCATGCAGGTGGCCGGACTCAACCATTTCATCTTCGTGCGCCAGATTCAGCATCAGGGCGAGAACAAACTCGGCGAGGTGATTGCCCGGATCGCACAAGGGCACGATCCGCTGGTACCGCGCAATATCCCCCCCTTTGCCTGGCCCAAGGATCTGCTGGCCAATCTGGGCATGATCCCCTGTGCCTATCTGCGCTACTACTACATGAGCGACGATATCCTCAAACAGGAGCTCGGGGAGGCCAGCGGCGAAGGCACCCGGGGTGAGGTGGTCAAGACCATCGAACAGCAGCTGTTCGAGCTCTATCGCAACCCGGATCTCACCGAGAAGCCCAAAGCGCTGGAAGGACGCGGCGGCCAGTATTACTCGGAGGCCGCGTGTGAGCTGATGAGTGCCATCCACAACGACAAGCGTATCATCATGCACGTCAACATCCGCAACAACGGCGCTATCAACGGCCTGCCGGACGAGTGTGCCGTGGAAGTGAGCTCTCTCATCACCAAGTCGGGTCCGCTTCCGCTTAATGTGGCCCCCTTCCCGCAAGACACCTTGCGCCTGCTGCAGTTGATGAAGGAGTTCGAGCAGCTCACCATCGAGGCAGCCATCACCGGCAATCGCCATACGGCTTGGCGTGCCTTGGTACTGAATCCCCTCATTACCAGCGGCCACCGACTGGAACAGGCACTGGACGAGGTGATCGCCGCCCACCCAGATTTGATGTCAGCCTTCCACTAATCTTCACCTTTCTGCAATCCCGCAGGCCACCCGCCTGGTGGCCTGCCCTGTTAAAAATGGCAGCGCCTCTTTACTGTATATAAGACCAGTATATACTGGATGCATAAACAGTAATGTTGACCCATACAGGATGAGACCATGCTGACCCAGCTGACCGTCAACAACTTCGCCATCGTCAAGTTTCTCGAACTCGATTTGCAACCGGGCATGACCTGCATCACAGGCGAGACCGGCGCCGGCAAATCCATCGCCATCGACGCCCTCGGCCTGTGCCTTGGCGAGCGGGCCGAGGCCAGCATGGTGCGCCCGGGGAGCGACAAAAGCGAAGTCAGTGCCCGCTTCCAGCTCGATGGCAACCCGGCCGCCCGCGCCTGGCTTGCCACCAACGAGCTGGAAAACGAAGGGGAGTGCATAGTGCGCCGGGTCATCTCCGCCGAGGGGCGCTCGCGCAGCTATATCAACGGGGTGCCCGTGCCCCTCACCCAGCTCAAGAACCTTGGCCAGCTACTGGTCAACGTGCACGGCCAGCATGCCCACCAGCTGCTGCTCAAGCCGGACTACCAGCTCGCCCTGCTGGATGGCTACGCCGGCCATCACCTGCTGCTCGACGAGGTGCGCCAGCACTACCAGCAATGGCGCCAGCTGCAAAACGAGCTCAACCGATTGAAAGCCGAGCAACAGCAACGGGAGGCCCGCCGTCAGCTCATCGAATACCAGGTGCAGGAGCTCGATGAATTTGCTCTGCAACCGGGGGAGTTTGAAGAGATAGAGGAAGAACACCAGCGCTTGGCCAACGGCACCGAGCTGATGCAGGAGTGCGGCTTCTGCCTGGATCTGCTCTATGACAACGATGACACCACCATCGCCGGCCTGCTGCAGGTCGCCGTCGACAAGGCTGAAGGGCTGGTCGGCATGGACAGCCGCCTCAATCCGGTGCTGGAGATGCTGAACAATGCTCTCATCCAGGTGCAGGAGAGCCATAGCGAACTGCGCAGCTATCTGGATCGGCTGGAGCTGGATCCCGAGCGCTTCAACGAGTTGGAGAGCCGCCTCTCAAGAGCGATCAATCTGGCCCGCAAGCATCATGTCAAACCGGCGGATCTGGCGCTGCACCATCAGGAGCTGGCCTGCGATCTTGCCCGCCTCAACTCCGATGAGGAGCGCCTGGAAGGGATGGAAGATGAACTGGCCGCCGCCCGCCAGGCGTTTCTGCAGTCGGCCGAGGCCCTGAGCCAGAGCCGCCAGCGCTACGCACAGGAGCTAGCTGCCCAAGTGACCACCAGCATTCACGAACTGGCGATGCCAGATGGCCGTTTCGCCATCGAGGTGCGCCCCGATGCCCAGAGCAGTCTCTCGCCTCTGGGGATCGATCGGGTAGAGTTCATGGTCACCACCAACCCGGGCCAGCCCATCCAGCCGCTCGGCAAGGTGGCCTCCGGCGGCGAGCTGTCACGCATCAGCCTCGCCATCGTGGTGATCAGCGCCCGCAAGGTTTCCACTCCCACCCTGATCTTCGATGAGGTAGACGTGGGGATCAGCGGCCCGACCGCCGCCGTGGTAGGGCGCCTGTTGCGCCAGCTCGGCGAGTCGACCCAGGTGATGGTGGTCACGCACCTGCCCCAGGTAGCGGGCAATGGCCACCAGCACATGGTGGTGAGCAAGCATACCGATGGCAAAACCACCGAAACCCAGATGTGTGCCCTCGATCAGCCGGCCCGCCTCAATGAACTGGCCCGCCTGCTGGGGGGCGATCAGATCACCGACATTACCCTGGCCAATGCGCGCGAGTTGTTGCGAGCCTGACACAGCTCTCCTCCTCCCTACACCATGACAATCCGCGCCAAGGGGCGTCATGGTGCCTGTTCACGGACACCCTGAGTCGCCGGATCACCGACCCAGATCAATGAAAGTGCGAGTAAGGCCAAGCAGGCAGCAACATCCAAGGGGGTTCAGGTTGCCTTCATTTCCGGGATTTCGCATAGTACCCGCCCCCTTTTTGGGTATCCCATTGTGAGGCTTTGTCTATGATCCACGTTTTTGGTCACAAGAATCCTGATAGCGACAGTATCTGCAGCGCCCTGGTCATCGCCGACTGGCTCAATGCCCAGGGGCGTCAAGCCACCCCATGGCGCCTGGGCGACCTGCGCACCGAAACCCGTTTCATCCTGGAGCAGGCTGGCGTTGCCGAACCCGAACTGCTGACCCGGGATCTTGCCGGTGAAGATGTCTGGCTGGTGGATTTCAGTGATCTGGAACAGGGCCCCGCGACCCTGGCACAGGCCAACGTACTGGGCCTGGTGGATCACCACCGCCTCGGCACCCTGATCACCCAATCGCCGCTGGATGCCTGGATCCGCGCCGTGGGCTGCACCTGCACCATCGCCTTCGAGCTGCTGAGCCAACAGGGTCAGGTGACACGCAGCCAGGCCCGCCTGATGCTGGGTGCCATCATGAGTGACACCCTCTGCCTCACCTCCCCCACCACCACAGAGCAGGACAAGGTCGCCTGCGAGCGTCTGGCCGAGCTGGCCGAGGTCTCTCTGGCCGAATTTGGCCAACAACTGCTGATAGCCAAGACCGATTTGAGCGGCTTGACTCCGGCCCAGTTGCTGCAACAGGACGAGAAAGCGTTCCAGGCCGAAGGTTGCAGCTTCATCATGAGCCAGATCGAGGTGGGCAGTGAACAGCAGCTGGCCGAGCATCTCCCGGCACTGCAGCAGGAGATGGCCGCGCGCGTGGCAAGCGAAGGGCTCGACTTCTTCGTGTTGATGGTGACTGACCTTACCGCTGCCGCCAGCCGCATTCACTTTACCGCCCATCCCAAGGTCCCCACCGAATCTTGCTTCCACCCAGGCTTCGTCAGCCGCAAGAAGCAGGGCCTGCCCTGGGTCATGGAGCTGCTGGCCAAGGCCTGAGCCTTAACCTGAGGCGTCCCGAGCCCTGCCTGATGGCGGGGCTTTTTTCTTTCAATCCCCGTCTATCAGCGTCCCCTTCCCAATTACTTCGCTTACTGACAGATAAGCGCATAATTTTGCTTACATATTTCTGACTGTTCATTGGCAAGGCTTTGCTGCAGGATACTCGCGGCACTTCTCTTATTCCGTTTTCAGTCAGGTGATCCATGACCCCAAGTCCCAAGCGCACAGCCCTGGCGCTCTCTACCCTGTTCGTCGCGGCCCTCATCGGCTGGCTGGCCTGGCCAAGCCAACCGGCCACCGAGATGCTCACCGCCAAAGTCACCCGGGAAGACATTAGCCAAACCGTGCTGGCTAGCGGCGTGTTGCAGGCCATCGAGCAGGTGGATGTGGGGGCACAGGTTTCCGGTCAGGTGACCCACCTGGCCGTCGAGGACGGCGCTCAGGTCAACAAGGGGGATCTGCTGGCCGAGATTGACCCTCTCATCGCCCAGAACAATCTGAAAACAGCCGAAGCCGAGCTCGCCAGCAACCTCGCCCAACTCAAGATCAAGCAAGCCCAGCTCAAACAGTACGAGCTGGCCTGGCGCCGTCAGGTAGAGATGTTCAGGCAGGAGGCCAGCTCTCGCGCCGATCTGGAGAGTGCCGAAGCCCAACTCGCCGTCACGCGCGCCGAGTTGCAAAACAGCCAGGCCAATATCGACAGTGCCCGTATCAAGGTGGAACGGGCCCAGACCGAGCTGGGTTACACCAAGATCTTGGCCCCCATGGATGGCACCGTCATCAGCATAGTCACCCGTCAGGGTCAGACCCTGGCCGCCAGCCAGACGGTGCCAACCCTGCTGAAACTGGCCAATCTCGACACCATGACGGTCAAGGCCCAGATCTCAGAAGCTGACGTTACCAAGGTGAAAGCGGGCATGCCGGTCTATTTCACCCTGATAGGCGATCCGGACACCCGCTATCAGGGCACCCTGCGGGCCGTGGAGCTGGCCCCCACCAATATCAATGAACAGGTCACCACCACCAGTACCACCAGCAATGCCGCCGTCTACTACTACGCCCTGTTTGATGTGCCCAACCCGGACCATGCTCTGCGCGTGGCCATGACCACCCAGGTGACCATAGTGCTCGGCGAACGCAAGCAGGTACTCACTCTGCCGCAGACTGCGCTCGGCAAGCAGGTGGCTAACAACGAATATGAGGTAACCCTGGTCAGGGACGGCGCTCCCGGTGAGACTCGCCGCATCAAGACCGGGATGAAGGACGAGATCCGCATCGAGGTGGTGAGCGGGCTGACGGAGCAGGACGAAGTGCAGCTCAACCACGGCGCGCCCATAGCGGACAAAGAAGAAGGCATGATGTTATGAGCGAGCCGCTGAACCAGCCGCCCCTGATCCAGCTAAAAGGGGTCGAGCGCCGTTACCAGAGCGGCGAGCAGGAAGTTACCGTGCTCCATCCCCTCGACTTGACCATTCAGGCTGGCGAGATGATCGCCATCGTCGGGGCCTCCGGCTCCGGCAAGTCGACCCTGATGAATCTGCTTGGCTGTCTCGATCGGCCCAGCAGCGGCCAGTACCTGTTTCGTGGCCAGGACACGGCGACCCTGGATGCCCTGGCACTGGCGCGCCTGCGCTGCCATCACTTCGGTTTTATCTTTCAGCGCTATCACCTGCTGCCTCATCTGGACGCCTCAGCCAACGTGGAGATCCCCGCCGTCTATGCCGGCACCGAACGTCAGGCTCGTCAGGCCAGGTCGAAGCAGCTGCTGGAGCGACTGGGTCTTGACGAACGTCGCCACCATACCCCGGGACAGCTCTCCGGCGGCCAGCAACAGCGAGTCAGTATCGCCCGGGCGCTGGCCAATGGTGGCGAGGTGATCCTGGCCGATGAACCGACCGGTGCGCTGGACAGCCAGAGCGGCAAGGAGGTGATGGCCATCCTCAAGGAGCTTCATGCCCTGGGCCACACCATCATACTGGTCACCCACGACATGGGGGTCGCCAACCATGCGGATCGCATCATCACCCTCAAGGATGGCTGCATTCAGCAGGACAGTGGTCAGCGCGAACAGGCTTCCCCATCGACCATCCCCCTCCCCGTTGCCAGTCAGGGAGGAGCCAGCCTTGACTGGGATCGCTATCGGGAAGCTGGCCGGATGGCCCTGCATGCCATGCTGGCCCACCGGATGCGCACCTTTCTCACCATGCTGGGCATCATCATCGGCATCGCGGCGGTCGTCAGCGTGGTGGCCCTCGGCCAGGGAGCCCGCACCAAGGTGATCGAGCAGATCAATGCGATGGGAACCAACACCATAGAGATCTTCCCGGGCAAGGGGTGGGGAGATGAAAAGATGGCCAGCATCCAGACCCTCAATCAGGGGGATCTCGATGCCTTGCTGGGACAACCTTATCTGGCAGGTGCCAGCCCGGAGATCATCAGCTCGGGACAACTTCGCTATCGCAACAAGACCAGCAGCGGCAACGTAACCGGGGTCGGCAACGACTACTTCAAGGTCAAGGGCATGACATTGGTAAGTGGTCGCTTACTGGAGTGGCGAGACATACAACAGCGTTCGGCGGTGGCCGTGGTCGACCAGAAGAGCATTCCAAGCCTGCTCGGCAAGGATGATCCCATCGGCAAGGTGGTACTGGTCGGCACCCTGCCGGTACGCATCATTGGGGTCGTCACCCAGGAGACCGGCTTTGGCCCCAGCAGCCAGTCGGTCAATGTCTGGCTCCCCTATAGCGCCGTGATGAGCCGCCTCATCTCCCAGCGCCACTTCAGCCAGATCACCATACGGGTCAAGGATGGCATCCAGCCGGCGCTGGCCGAACAGGCGATGATCGAGCTGATCACCAAGCGCCACGGAGTGAAGGATTTCTTCACCTTCAGCAGCGACAGCATCATCAAGTCGGTGGAGAAAACCACGGCCACCATGACCCTGATGGTCTCGGCCATCGCCGTGATCTCGCTGATCGTCGGCGGTGTGGGGGTAATGAACATCATGCTGGTCTCCGTGGTGGAACGCACCCGCGAGATCGGCATTCGCATGGCCGTGGGGGCACGTCAATCGGACATCTTGCAGCAGTTCCTGATCGAAGCCGTGATGGTCAGCCTACTGGGGGGCATCTTCGGCGTCGCGCTCGCGCTCGGCATTGGTGTGGTCTTCTCCCTGCTGGTCGACACCATACAGATGCAGTTTTCGCTCTTCTCCATCCTGATGGCCTTCGGCTGCTCGTCACTCATCGGGATCCTGTTCGGTTATCTGCCGGCGCGCAATGCGGCGCGGCTCGACCCCGTGGTCGCACTGGCGAGGGAATAACAATGTACAAATTATCCTGGTTGGCCCTCTGCGTGGCCCTCGGCGGCTGCAGCCAGCACAGCAGCTATCAAAGACCCGAGCTGGCTATCGCGCCCCAGTGGCAACAGGCGTATGACACCCAGCAGTTGGCACAATCAGGGGCCTGGTGGCAGGGATTCCATGACCCTCAGCTCGACCGCCTGGTCGAGGCCGTGCTGGCCGCCAATCCGGATATGCACGTCGCCGCACTCAAGCTCAAAAGCGCACAACTTGGCTCGGAGCAGGCCGATACCAACCTCACCCCCTCGGTCACTGGCAGCCTTGATGCCAGCGCTAACAAGAACCTGAAGACGGGGAGTGCCAGCAGCACACTGGGGCCCGCTCTCGGCCTCAGTTATGAGGTAGACCTGTGGGGCAAGCTGGCATCGGTGCGGGATCAGGCAAGCTGGGAGGCAGCTGCCAGTGAACAGGATCTGGCCAGCACCCGTCTGATACTGATTGGCAAGACGCTGGAGCAATACTGGCAGCTGGGTTATCTCGGCTCGGCTATCGCCCTTGGCGAGCAACAACTGGCCAATCTGGTACGCACCGAACGGTTGACCGAGGCCAAATACCGCGCAGGCGCCATAACCCGGCTCGATCTGGCCCAAACTCGCCAACAGGTGGCTGGCAAGCGAGCCGAGTTGGCGTCGCTGAAAACCCAGCAAGAGCAGGCCAGCAACGCCCTAAGGTTGCTCCTGGGGCGTAGCAGCGGCCCCTTGGCATATGTCCCCGCCAGTCTTGCGCTTCAGCCCATCCCCGAGCTTGCCGTCGGCATTCCCGCCGATCTGCTGGCCCGTCGCCCGGATGTGAAGGCGGCGGAGCTGCGACTGCGCAAGACCCTCGCCAAGGGGGATGAGATCCGCGCCAGCTTCTACCCGTCGCTGACCCTGACCGGCAACGCCAGCACGGCGTCGGACAGGCTGGCTCAGGTGCTGCAAAATCCGGTCGGGACGCTGGGGGCAAGCCTGGCTCTTCCCTTCCTTGAGTACAACCGCACCCGGCTCGCCATCGACAGCTCAGCGCTTGATTACCAGATCGCCGAAACCGAGTTTCGCAAGCAGCTCTATGCAGCGCTGGTCGAAGTCGAAGACAATCTGGCAGCCCGCCATCATGGCCAGCAACGACTCGCCTATCTCCAGGAACAGCTGGGTTATGCCAAAGAGTCTGAACGGCTCGCCAGGGCGCGCTTCGAGGCGGGCGCCACCGGTGTGCAGACCTGGCTGGATGAACAGAATCGCTTGTGGGATGCAGAGCAGAACCTGCTCGCTCAGCAACGAGAGCAACTCAACGTGATGGCCAGAATTTATCAGGCCATTGGGGGCACAGACGCCCCACTCGCCCAATAAACATAAGGCCCGCGTTGTTGCCAGATCGGGGCCTTATTATTGCCACTCCCCCGCACATTACTCATTATCATTGGCGAGTGTGCCGGTTCTTCAACATCCCATCTTTTTTCTTCTACCAAACTCCATCAAAAAAGTCAGAGATAACGTGCAATAGACGCAAGCGGTGATGGCTACGAATGTACAGCTTCTTTTGTCTCCAGCAAAACTACATGGTTCGCCGATACCGGAATGCATCATGAAATTAATCACGACACAGATATTTATCCTGGGGATGAAAAGCCGAAAGAAAAGGAATACAGAGGAGTCAAGAGAGAATCAAATAACGAATAGAAACATCGGTTAACATTAATAACGCACAAAAATAATGCCGCTCAAAGGCGGCATTATCAGATTGCTTGGCGCAACAAATTAGATCAGAAACTCGCTCAGATCTTTGCCCAGTGCAACTTCAGCTGCAATGGCTTTAGGCATACGGCCCTGGCCAGTCCAGGTTTTTTCCTGGCCATCTTCTACATACTTGTATTTGGCCGGACGCGGAGCACGCTTGCTCTTGGTGGCGCCAGTAGCAGCCGGAGCAGCCGCAGTAGCCAGCAATTCACGGGGATCAATACCTGCTTGCTGCAGCATTTCGGTGAATTCATTCAGTTTGCGCTGGCGCTCTTCCTGCTCGGCACGCTCCTGCTCAACAGAGTCGGCGCGCTCTTGATAAACCAGATCAAACTTCTCTTTAGCTTCCAGCAGCTGCTCAAACGGCAGCTCACGAATAGCGGCACGCAGACTGCGAATGTTCAGCAGAACTTTCAGAAACTCGTTCATTATTTCCTCACAAAAAATCGATCACAGGGATAACAGTTTCAGAATAGCATGGACAATTCATAACGACATACAGTTTTTCTGTATTAGAGTCCATTTTTACCATAGTCTATCGACAGCAACCACGATTGATAACAAAACCATAGAAAGAAAAAGCTCGGCGTCAATCAGAAATGACCATCGGATTCATCGCAAAGCACACTATTACATACTCCATTAATACTCCATTCAGCATAGCCATAGGGGCGCTGAAGCAATGCAACAACAGATGCCAAGCAATCATTCGCCCTAGATAACACAGCTCCTTTTTAACATCACCAGCATATTAAACACTTGTATTTTGCTCATCTCTGATTTGCATGCCGCTATTGCAAGGCAGAACTTCAATATATAGCAACCAAATGAAACCCTGGCAATAATTGATTAAAATCAATCCGTTGAATACTCACCCACTCCTTTTGGGGTAACCTTTGCGATTAATGGCAGGCATCAAGCATCATTACCCGACACAGCCATCCCGACCAGAAGAATATGGCAGCCGCCCCTCAAGCACGACAACAAAAAAAGCCTGCTCTTGACAGAAGCAGGCTTTAGTAGCTCAACAATTACTTTATTTAGCCCTGGCGTCACTTTCAGCAGGCTGATCAACGCCGGTGATCACCGACTTGGCCGCTGATTTTGTGAGCAGAGGATCATCAGGATAGAGTTGCAGCGCCCCCCGACGCATGGTGTTTGCTTCATCCGTACGCCCGAGGGCATTAAGGGCAACCACCATGTTGGCGTAAATATTGGCCCGTGGTGTATGTCGTACAAAAGCCTGCCCCCACTCCAGATAGGCCTCCAGTTCAGCCTTGTTATTGGTTTGCAGACCCACCATCAACCGCACCGAATTGACATCAAATTCAACCCGAGTCAACCACGCCATGGGATTGACGATATCCAGTAGGAGAGTCGGTTCCTTATAGCCCCCTCTTTCATACTTGGTCACCACCCAGGCGGTATGCAGAGCTGTTAGCATAAAGGGAACAACCAATAAAGGGATGGTAATCGCCACAAAACGCAGCAAGAACCAGGGTCGATAAACCCACTCCCACCAAGTTGTTTGGCTTCTGATTGCTACATTCGCTTCTTCTACTTCTGCATCAATTAAATAGATCAGCGTTAATAGCAACCACCACGATACGATGGCATGGTAAAAAGGATATTCTGTCTGGGAATGAAGCAGAACAGGAGTCACTAGAGCCAGCATGGCCATGGCATTTTTCCCCGGTGCACACGAAAGACGCCATAACAACGCGCCCCCCATTATCAGCATACCGAGCATAGGAGCGAGTCCTCCCTCCACAGTCCAATACAAGAATTCATTGTGGGGATGATCCAGGTTGTACTCAATTTGTACCATAGCCGGGTTCACTGCTTTATCGGCCATATAATGATGGAGGAAAACGGACTCGAAACTACCGTAGCCCCATCCTGTCCAGAGTTGTTCACTCACCAGCTTCAATGCGTAGGGCCAGTAAATAGAGCGCATTCCGCCAGACTGGTAGATCTCCAACCCACGCTTTTCTCCTGCCATCAAATACTGGGATAAAAGTCCCAAAATGATGGCCAGAAACACAAGACCTAATATGAGTCCAAGCTTTCGTTGTTGCCTAAGTTGTGGCAGCAACATAAGCAGCGCCAACAATCCACTCAACTGGCCTACTCGAGATTGCAACACTACCAACAGCAATACAGTTGAGAATATGACACTGTAACGCAAACCCATCAGTACTCGTGAGTCATCACTTCGTAACTCCAACCAGATCGCCAGAGCCATCCCCGTTGCCATAAAACTGGCCATCACATTAGGTTGCTGGAAAATACCGTAGGGACGATTTACCTTGGTGTCATACCCAATCCAGTTTCCGGGCGTCAGCAGATAAAACTGAACAAGCCCTAGCAGCGCCTCTATCGCTATGGCAATCAATATGAGATAGAGCAAGCTATCACGCTGCGGGCGCGTCAATCTCCACTGGTAAAGGCCAAATAGAAACAGAAGGCCAGCATATAACCCCAGTAAACGGGGAATGGCATAATCTTTCAGCTCAAATCCACGGTAAGCCATGGGCAACAGCAGCAGCAAGGCCCCAAACCATAGTGCAACCTGCAATGGAGAAAAAGTGATACGTTGACGCAGAGTCACCTGCCACAACCCCATACCAATCATCAGGCTGGCAAAAACCCATCCCCATGCATTAAAGGGCAGATAGAGTCCAGCACCACCGGGATTGTGCATAAAAAAATGCATACCCAGCAGCCAATACAGTGCACATAAGATCTTCATGATTCGCGTTAATGTCACAGCCCAGCTCCTTAGGCCTACCCAACATAGAGGGCACAAAAGACACCAATAAAAAGAGAGGGGGCTAATTGCCCCCTCAACTCATCATCAACGAACATTATGCCTCATCTAACCGACGAAAGGCATGATGCACAAGTACAATCTGTGTGGAGGAGGTATTCACCTGAAAGTTGCCCACTGTAGTGGTCAACTAAATCCGGACGCTTGATTAGGCCGAACCTCGGCTCTTGCTGGCGGTATCCCGTCATTGTGTTGGTGTGGACGCCGCCAGTTGTAGTAATCCATCATGTAATAACTGATATCCCGCCTCGCTTCCCGCAGGCTCACGTATCCCGTTACCGGGATCCACTCTGACTTCAGGCTTCTGAACAACCGCTCCATCGGGGCGTTATCCCAGCAGTTTCCACGCCGACTCATACTCTGGTTCATGCGATAGCGCCACAGTCGTTGCCGAAATGCCCGGCTGCCATATTGACTGCCTTGGTCTGAGTGAAACAGCACACCGGATGGACAACCCCGCTGCTGATAGGCCATCTCCAGTGCTTTGATTACCAGCTCTGCATCAGGCTTGTCAGACATCGCCCAGCCCACGACTCGCCGGGTATGAAGGTCAAGCACCACTGCTAGGTAATGCCAACGAGCACTTGCCCAGACGTAGGTGATATCGCCACTCCACACCTGATTGGGTTGCTGGACATCAAATTCGCGTGCCAGCAGATTGGGAATGTCCGGTCGTTCAGACTGTGCCACCTTATAGCGGTGTGCGCCCGGCTGTTTGGATGCCAGCCCGGCTTCCTTCATCAGGTTCCGTATTCTGAATCGGCCAATCTGATACCCCAACTCTCGCATCATCGACATCAAGGCGCGGCTGCCCGCTGAGTTCCGGCTCGCTTTGAACAAACGGCGCAACTCACAGCGCTGCTGCATACGCTCACAGTTAATCGCCCGCCTGCGGGCCAGATAATCGGAAAAAACAGGAAGTGGGCACATCGAAAGCGCAACAGACCAAGGTGATGGGGGCTTGCTCCCTTAATCGGTCTATCAGCGCGTACGTGTGAACTCGTCCGCCATCAAGAGAGCAGTAGCCTTTTTTAGAATGTCCTTTTCACGTTCGAGCCGGTTGATGCGGGCTTCCAGCTCCTGAATTTTTTGCTGCTCCGGAGTCAGTGCTTTGCCGATTGGGGTTGTGCCACTGCGTTCGGATTGCAGTTGCTGAACCCAGCGGCGCAGTACGGTTTCACCGACATCCAGTGAACGGCTGGCTTCAGGGACAGAATATCCCTGGTCGAGCACCTGGGATGCTGCGTCGAGTTTGAATTCGGCAGTAAATGAGCGACGTAATCTTGTCATTGAACACCTCAGGTTATGGTGGCGACTGTACCACCTAAAATGGTGTCTGGGATGATTAGACCACTACAGTGGCGTTGTTGCTCAAATCGATGCAGCTTGAATGGAACTAACT
>NZ_CDCG01000038.1:149385-149795 GCF_000819845.1 Aeromonas enteropelogenes | reverse complement strand
GGATCCTGCTGGTGGATGACTCCTCCGTCGCCCGTCGCCAACTGATGGCTGCCCTCGATTACATCAATATCCCCTACGAGGTCTGCACCAACGGCAAGGATGCGCTGACCCTGATGCAGGAGAGAGCTGGCCAGCAGAGCCCCATCGATATCCTGGTGAGCGATATCGAGATGCCGGGGCTCGATGGTTATGAGCTCGCCTTCGAAGTGCAGAGCGACAGCAAGCTGGCGGGCGCCTACATCATCCTGCACACCTCCCTCTCCAGCGAGATCAGCGTGGAGCGTGCCCATCAGGTGGGGGCTCACGAAGCGCTGACCAAGTTCGAGGCCAACGAGCTGATCCAGGCCATGCTGCGCGGTGCCGAGCACCACGACCGCCTGCAGCAATGACCCCCGAGGCGGGGAGGACAC
>NZ_CDCG01000038.1:108450-149106 GCF_000819845.1 Aeromonas enteropelogenes | reverse complement strand
CCCGCCGTTACAACCGGAACCGACAGACCCATGTTGACCGAGAGTCACTTTCAGGCCCCCTGGTGGGCCCGCAACCCCCATCTGCAAACCATATTGCCAAAGTGGCTGCGCCGGACCCCGGCCCGCTTCGTGGCCGAGCGGTTTGAACTGACGGACGGGGATTTCGTCGACCTCGCCTGGAGCGGGGAAATTGCCCAAGATGCCCAGCCGCTGGTGGTGGTGTTCCATGGCCTGGAGGGAAGCATTCACTCCCACTACGCCAAGGGATTGTTTGGCCACCTGCAACAGGAGGGGCGAGAGGCGGTGCTGATGCACTTTCGGGGTTGCAGCGGCGAGCCCAATCGCCACCTGCAGGCCTATCACTCGGGGGCCATCGGCGATGCACTGGAAGTGATTGCTGAGCTGAGCCGACGCTTTCCGGACAAACCATTGATTGCCATCGGCTTTTCGCTGGGCGGCAACATGCTGGTCAATCTGCTGGCTCGCGCCTGTCCGGCGGCACTGAAAGCGGCCGTGGTGATTTCGGCCCCCCTGCAACTGGAAAGCTGTGCCAACCGGGTCAACCAGGGTTTCTCCAAGGTCTACCAGAACTATCTGCTGCGCACCATGCGCCGCAACCTGTTAAACAAGATCCACCAGCAACAGAAAGCGGGCGAACGCTGGCAACCACAGCAGGTGCGAAGCATTGCCACCCTGCGCGACTTTGACGAGCGGGTCACCGCCCCGCTCCATGGTTTCACCAACGCCGGCCACTACTACCAGAGCTGCTCCGGTCTGCCCCTGCTGCGCCAGATCCCGATCCCGACGCTCATCATCCACGCCGCCGACGATCCCTTCATGTCGCAGGCAGTGATCCCGCGCCCCGAACAGCTCAACCCCATGGTGCGCTATGAGCTCAGCCAGCGTGGCGGCCATGTGGGATTCCTGCACGGCACGCCCTGGCGACCCAGATTCTGGCTGGATGAGCGGATCAGCCGCTGGATAACCGAGCAAGCCCAGGCGGCCACACCGAACTGACCCCCCTTTTGCACTTTGCCCGGGTGCACATTCTGATCCATCGCCAGGTGACGCTTTAGTACCCGCTAGAGTACCCGTAAGGCGTAAAAAGGAGTTGCACTCGGGCAAGCGGGCATAACAATGACCCGACAGCCCTTTTTTTGTTGTGAGACTTACCGATGATCATCCCCTGGCAAGAGCTGGATAGCGAAACCCTGACCAATCTCATCGAACATTTTGTACTGCAGGAAGGCACCGAATATGGCGAGCAGGATGTGCCCCTCGCCCGCAAAGTCGAGACCGTCAAAGCCCAGTTGCAGCAAGGCTCCGCCGTCATCGTCTACAGCGAGTTGCACGAGTCGGTCAACATAGTGCCCAAGGATCGCTTCATCGAGTTGGCTTGACCGGGCACGAAGCCTGCCTTTATAACGGAACTCCCAAGGAAGAGAGCATTCTATGTCGGCCAAGCATCCCATTATTGCGGTTACCGGTTCGTCCGGAGCCGGCACCTCCACCTCCACCATCGCCTTTCGTTCCATGTTTCATCAACTGGGTTACAACGCGGCCGTGGTGGAGGGGGACAGTTTTCATCGCTACACCCGACCGGAGATGGATGTGGCGATCCGCAAGGCGCGCGAACAGGGGCGCCATATCAGCTATTTCGGCCCGGAAGCCAACGACTTCGGCCTGCTGGAGTCGTTTTTCCAGGAGTATGGCCAGCAAGGCAGCGGCCAGTATCGCCGTTATCTGCACAGCTTCGACGAGGCGGTCCCCTTCAACCAGATGCCGGGTACCTTCACACCCTGGCAACATCTGCCGAGCGAGACCGATCTGTTGTTTTATGAGGGGTTGCACGGCGGCGTGGTCACTGACGAGCACAACGTGGCCCGCCACGTGGACCTGCTCATCGGCGTGGTGCCCATCGTCAACCTGGAGTGGATCCAGAAACTCATTCGCGACACCTCGGAGCGCGGGCACTCCCGCGAGGCGGTGACCGACTCCATCGTCCGCTCCATGGATGACTACATCAACTTCATCACCCCCCAGTTCTCACGCACCCACATCAACTTCCAGCGGGTGCCGACGGTGGACACCTCCAACCCCTTCAGTGCCAAGGTGATCCCGAGTCTGGACGAGAGTATGCTGGTGATACGGTTTCGTGGCATCAAGCAGGTGGATTTCCCCTACCTGCTGTCGATGATCGATGGCTCCTTCATGTCACGCATGAATACCATCGTCGTACCGGGCGGCAAGATGGGTTTTGCGATGGAGCTGATCCTGCGTCCCCTCATCCAGCAACTGATCGAAACCGGCAAGATCACCTGAGCCAAGGAGTTTATGATGCGGTTAGCGTTTATCTCTGTGGGATTGGCGGCCCTGCTGGGTGGCTGCAGCACGGGCCCGGCTGCGCCGACCGTCGAGGCGGGCACCATGGTGGTTCGGCCGGCCAGTGACTGGCCATTCGGCGCGACACCGCGCTACGCCCTGGCCGAACAGTTCCAGTTTGCCGGAGCCCATGCCGAAGGGTGGCTCGATCCCCTGCAGCAGGCGGTCAGCCAGCAACTCAATGGCAAAGGGTGGCAGAGCGTGCCCCTCGATGAGGCGGATCTCTGGGTCGCCATCGGCGTTGCGGGTGAAAAGGATGTCAGCGATGGCCAGATCTTCGCACGCCTTGGCATGACGCCGGGATTGCAGACCAAGGCCGGTGAGCGCAAAGGCACCCTGGCCATCGTACTGCTCGATCGGCGCACCCAGCAGGCGGTCTGGAGCAGCGCCATCTCCCTGGCCAGCGATGTCGCCATTGCCGATAGCCAGCGCCAGCAACTGAGCCAGCAGTTGGCCGCCGAACTGCTCTCCTCGGTGCCCGGCCACTGACCCGGGTTCGGCACAGATGCAAAAGGGCGGCTTGTCTCTGGCAAGCCGCCCTTTTTTGACCCCGATATCACCACGACATCGGCAACAGACTCAGGTCATGGAACGAGACCTTATGCTTACTGCAGGGTGCAGGTCAGCTGGGTGACATTCTTCTGTACCAACGTGGCCTGTTTGTCCTGCTTCATGAAAGTGGTCACACTGTCCGAGTATTTCTCGCCTGATTGTGACTCCACCCGATCCAGCTTGTAATAGAGCCCACCATAGGGGAATTGCACCATGTCAGCCTGGGGATCATAGGTGACGGCCAGCATCACCTCCCCGCACTGGTACTGGCTGTACTGGTACTGGGTAGGTTGCGGGCTGCTGCACGCCGCCAGACCCAACAGAGGAAGCAGAACGATCATTTTTTTCATTGCACTTTCCTTATGTCGTGGCGTTATCAACGAAACAACGCTCGGGTTATCAGGCTTCAAGAATTTGATAACTGTGAGTAATTTGTACCGCTTTTTCCAACATCAGGGAAACGGAACAGTATTTTTCCATCGACAGGTCCACCGCACGGGCCACCTGCTTTTCGGCCAGCTCCTTGCCGGTGACGACAAAGTGCAGGTGGATCTTTTCAAAAACCCGTGGCACCGAATCTGCCCGCTCGCCGGCCAGTTCCACATGGCAGGCGGTCACAGACTGACGCGCCTTCTCCAGGATGGAGACCACGTCGATGGAGCTGCAACCACCGACCGCCAGCAGGATCATCTCCATCGGGCTTGCCCCTTCACCAGGGTTGGCGCCATCCAGCACCACCTTGTGGCCGGACTCGCTCTCCCCTGTAAATTTCATGCCCTCTACCCAGCTGACCTTGGCTTTCATCTCACGCATCCTCGTATTGTCATTATGCTCATGATGTCCATAGCATACCCCACTCCCCCTCCGTTCGGCACCCTTGTGCCCATACCGACGCCGTAACGGATGAGTTGGAATGGAAATAGATCAAAATCAACATATCCCCCGCTCATCTTCCCTAGAATGACGCGAACGGCGCAGCAGGCATGACTCCAAGGGATCCTCAAAAGCCCGCAAAGCCTTGTCAGCACAGACAAAGGCTCTTATCCTACTGCGACCACTACAAGGAATGGCAAGGTTGGCAGCTTGCCCGGACGCACAAGTCCATAAAAAGACACTACAGAGGAATTCTCATGGTTATTGGCAAACCGCAAAGCGATCCCACCCTGGAATGGTTCTTGTCGCACTGCCACATTCATAAGTATCCCGCCAAGAGCACCCTGATCCACGCGGGTGAAAAAGCGGAAACCCTCTACTACATCGTCAAGGGCACTGTGGCCGTCTTGATCAAGGACGATGAGGGCAAAGAGATGATCCTCTCCTACCTGAACCAGGGCGACTTCCTGGGCGAGATGGGGATGTTCGAGGAGAACGAGAATCCTGAGCGTTCCGCCTGGGTTCGTGCCAAAGGCTCCTGCGAAGTCGCAGAGATCTCCTACAAGAAGTTCCGCCAGCTGATCCAGGTCAACCCGGATATCCTGATGCGCCTCTCCGGCCAGATGGCCAAGCGTTTGCAACATACCAGCCAGAAAGTCGGCAACCTCGCCTTCCTGGATGTGACCGGCCGGATCGCCCAGACCCTGCTCAACCTGGCCAAACAGCCGGATGCCATGACCCACCCGGATGGCATGCAGATCAAGATCACCCGTCAGGAGATCGGCCAGATCGTCGGCTGTTCCCGTGAAACCGTCGGCCGCATCCTCAAGATGCTGGAAGAGCAGGAGCTCATCTCCGCCCACGGCAAGACTATCGTGGTCTTCGGCACCCGCTGAGCGACCCGATACCGGCTACCGGATAAAAAAGGCTGCCACGGCAGCCTTTTTCGATCCGCTCCCCTATAATCCCGAACGCCCTTCCCCTTTCATGGCATCAGCCAGGAGAGTTTTTATGCATCTTCAATGTCCCCGTTGCCGCAGCCCCCTGCATCTTCACGAAGTCTCTCGTGGGGTCTACTGCGCCAACAAGCACCACTTCGATCCTGCACCGGAAGGCTATCTGGATCTCATCCCCGGCAAGAAGAATCCCAAGGACAGCGACAGCCGCGCCCTGATGCGTGCCAAGCGCCATTTTCTGGAACAGGGACACCAATTGCCACTCATCGAGGCGATGACAGCCTTGCTCGCCCCACTCGGTGCCCATGAGCTGATCCACCTCGGCTGCGGCGAAGGCTACTACTGCCGCGCACTGGCCGAGCGGCTGCCCGGCTGGCAATTTGGCGGCGTCGATATCGCCAAGAACACCATCTTCGCCGCCAGCAAGGCCCAGCCGGAGGGCCAGTTCGTCATCGCCGATCCGGTCCGCGCGCCCCTGCAGCCCGGCACTGCCCAGGTATTGCTGGTCAACGATCTCAAGGTCAAGACGGAGCAACTGGTCAGCTGGCTGGCACCGGGCGGTTATCTGCTCTATCTGCAACCCGGACCTCGCCACCAGTGGCAGCTGAGAGTCAGTCTCAATCCGGTGAGCATGGAACATCCCCTGAGCTGGCCATCCCTCGCCGGCCTCGAGCTGGTGGGGCAGGATCGTTGCCAGTTCGCCATGACCATGGATCAGGCCCTGCGCACCTTTATTCTGGAAACCAGTCGCCTCGGCTGGCGAGCCAACGGCGAACAACGTCACGCCTTCACCCATCAGGGGCCGGATCTGCTGGAGCAGGATCTGTTGCTCACCCTGTGGCAAAAACCCTGCTGATCTTCCCGGGGGGGCGCTCCATTCGCCCCTCTGTTTTTCCCCCACCTCCCTGTTTTGCCGCGATCTCCTGTGTGATCGGCCTCACAACCTGCCACTTCCGGCTTACGGGATACTATTGGCTCACATCCACATCCCTGCTCACTCATCCTCACCAATTAACTCATTGAATAAAATTAAGTTAATTTTTTATGCTACTTTTTTAATCGCAAGAAATTAACTGTCGTAGCGGATGTCTCAAGGTTAATTAAGCATTGATGCATTCAGCGCCAGTCAAGGTTTCGACTCCTACCTTGTGGGTATCGGAGCTCCTCCGATCCAATAGAACCGAGAAACAGGTTCGGAAGTCTTATTACAGAGGAATAAGCATTATGAAAAAGTCTGCACTGACTCTTGCCATCTCCAGCCTGTTGCTGGCCGGTGGTGCCAATGCCGCAACCGTATACAACCAGAACGACACCAAACTGGACATCGGTGGTCGTGCTCAGGGCATGTACTACGGTACTGATGACGACAGTTCCGAAGGCGACGCCAGCTACTTCCGTGTAAACATGAGCGGTGAAACCAAGATTGCCCCGGAAATGAAGGCTTTCGGTTTTGTCGAGTACAACCTGCCTACCTCCGGTTCTGACAACGATGAACTGCGTTATGCCTACGCCGGCATCAAGCACGATCGTTTCGGTGCCTTTAGCTACGGCCGTCAGGACGGTCTGTTCCGCATCGTTAACGACTACACCGACGTACTGCCCGAATGGGGTGGTGACGGCCTGGGCAAAGGCACCGAAGTATTCGGTACCGGTCGTACCAACGGTCTGGCCCAGTACCTGTACACCTACAACGGTCTGACCCTGGGTGCCCAGTTCACCGGCAACAATGATCCGCAGAACTCCGGTCGTTCCGACAGCATCGGCTACGATGGCGGTGTGTGGAACAAGAAAGGCTCCGCTGAAGGCTTCGCCGTAGCGGCCTCCTACGATTTCGATATGGGTCTGGGTCTGTCTGCTGCCTACAACCAGGCTGGCAAGACCGACGAGCAGGCTCGTTACGCCACCTTCGGCGGCAATGACGATGCCAAGTTGATGGGTGTCGGCGTCAAGTACGCAACCGGCGACCTCTACCTGGCTGCTACCTATGCCCACGGTGAAGACTACATGTTCATCGGCAATGGCTATAACGGCTACGCCGAGAAGCATGACGGTTACGAAGCCGTTGCCCAGTACACCATCGGCAAGTTCAAGCCGTCTCTGGCTTACCTGCGTACCGACGTGAAAGATGATGCACGTGGTATCGATGACACCTACACCGAATATGTTTCCATCGGTGCCTGGTACTACTTCACCGACAACTTCAACGCCTATGTTGATTACAAGCTGAACCTGCTGGACGAAGAGAATGGTTCCAGCACCAGCAAGCTGGGCCAGAACACCGACGACATCGTCGCTGTTGCCCTGCAATACAACTTCTAAGCAATTGGAAGTGTGTTACCCCCTGTGAAAGCAATGCCTATTGTATGAATTTCTTTCCGGCCGCTCTGCGGCCGGTTTTTTTATTGCGCCCTTTCAATACCTTGCATATAACTATCGAGCGGATAACGGACTATCTGCGAAAGCCTGGACGGCCGGGAATAGCGAGGTAATTCACGGATGAGAGAATACGCCCGACACAGATACTGGCTGGCGTGGCTGCTGTTGCCACTGCTGCTGGTCGCCATCAGCCTGGACAACCAGGCCCATGCAAGCTGGGATCAGACGCTCTACCGCCAGCTGGGACTGGCAGGCAAGCTGGACAGGGAGACGTTTCGCAAGGCGCTTTACGGTTACCAGAGCGTACGCCACAAGCAAAAACCCATCCTTACCATCATCGATTACAGCCAACCTTCTACCTTGCGCCGCCTGTTTGTCATCGACATGAAACGGCACAAACTGCTCTATCACACCTGGGTCAGCCATGGCCGCAACTCCGGCGAGCTGGCCGCCCGTCAATTCTCCAATCAGCCCAATTCCCTGAAGAGCTCCCTCGGGGTCTACCGTACCGCGGAAACCTATCAGGGCAAGCATGGCTACTCGTTGCGCCTCGATGGCCTGACCCCGGCCCTCAATGGCAATGCCCGCAAACGGGCCATCGTAGTGCATGGCGCGGCCTACGCCAGCCCTTCCCATCTGCGCAAGCACAACAAATTGGGTCGCAGCTGGGGATGCCCCGCCCTGCCCAAGGAGCAGGCCAGGGCCATCATTGATGCTATCAAGGGGGGGAGCGTCATCTACGCCCATGGCTGAGGCAACAAAAAGGGCCGGCAAACGCCGGCCCTGATCATCCCATCAGCACGACGCCCTATTTGCGCACCACCAGCACGGGGCAAGGGGCATGACGCACCACGGATTCGGCCACGCTGCCCACCAGCAGATGGGTGATCCCCGAGCGGCCATGGCTGCCCATGACGATCAAGTCCACCTCATCCTCTTTTGCCTGGATGACGATCTCGTCTGCCGCCCGGCCAAAACGGATATCGAAGGTCGCGGGAATGGGCTGCGTCGCTATCAGTTCCTTGAGCTGGGTTCTGGCCTGACGCTCCATCTCATGGGTAATCTCAATGGCCGTCATGTGCAGGATCTTGTAACTGTCGAAGCCGTGCAGTTGATCGACCACGTGGATCAGCTTGAGCTGGGCCTGATGGGTCTGGGCCATGAAGACGGCGTAGTCGAGTACCGCTTGAGACATGTGGGAAAAATCGACGGGGCAGAGCAGCGTCTTGATCGATGACATAAGCAGTCTCCTCTTCTGTTGTTGGGTCACTATTGAATCTTTAACCCCATCATAACAACTACTTGAAAAAGAACCCTCGACCCTGTCGCAAAATGAGCATCCGAGTTTTTCTGCGCATAGCCGCTACCCATACCTTGGTATAAAGTAAAGGCTCAGCATGACTCGCTTGTCACCATGGAGCCTGTTCTGACTCTACTGCGTATCGGTTTTCTGTTGCTCTGTTGCCTGTGCGCCTCTTTTGGCAGCCGCGCAGCGTCCCTTCATGTCTATTGCGATGACTGGCCCGGCTTCTGCCAAGCGGATGGCAAGGGGGTCTATCTCGAGCTGGTGCGCACCATCTACCAACCCCATGGTTACCGGGTAATCCACCATATTGTGCCCTACAAGCGCTCCCTGGCCTTGATCGCCAAAAAAGGGGGGGACATGGCGATGGGGGTCTATCTTGACGAAGTGCGCGGAGTGCGGCAGCCATATTTTCCCGCCTCTGCCGATGATCTGACGGTGATCATGCTCAAGCAGTGGCAACCCCAGTGGGGGGGAGAATCCAGCCTGCAGGGACAGCATGTGTTATGGCGACGGGGCTGGGCGCTGGACAAATACATCCCGGTCACCATGAAGTGGCACGAGATAGACAGTGACGAGGTGGCCCTGCAGCTGTTGAACAAGGGGCGCTATCGCTACTTCCTGACGGCCGGGGTGCTCTATTCCGACGGTGAACTCCCCACCGGTCTGTACCGGACCTTTCTGCGCTGGATCCCCACCTACCCCATTTTTTCCGATACCGCAGAGGGGGCGAAGCTGCAGCGGATCTGGGATCAAGACATGGCCTCCCTGATCCGTCAGGGCAGGCTGGCCGATATCTATCGCCACAACCATCTCTATGACTACTATCAGGGATTCATCAAGGAGCTGGAAAAGCAGGCTGCCCCCCGATGACATCAAGGCGAGACATGGTTATCCCCTAGTCAGCCCTGTGCTGCTTGGCCAGGCGGTCATAGAGGATCACATTGACCGATGCGGCCAGATTCATGCAGCCCCGGGTCGGCACATACACCACATCCCTGACCACACCATAGAGGGCGGGGTCCAGGGTGCCATCCTCGGGTCCGAAGATGTAGAAAGCCCGCTCGGGATGCTGGTATTCCGGAAGCGGTGTGGCCCCCTCGATAAGATCCACCACCACGGGCACACAGCCCTCGGGGATAAAGGCCAGCAGATCATCGACCCCCAGCAGCGGGATCTTGTCCACCATCTGCTTGGTATCGGTGGCAAACCGGCGCGCCAGCTCAAAGCGATGGCCGGTGTAGTAGACCTCATCCACTCCGTAGCAACCCGCCGCCCGCATCACAGAGCCCACATTTTCCGGTGACTTGGGATTGACCAGCCCCACACAGCAGAACGAACGTTTTACCATCATTTCTTCTCCTCTTTGCGGCCGGCATTATAAGCAGCAATGGTGCACCCGACCCGCAAAAAGTGCGATTTCCGACCGCGTCGGCAACGCCCGCTAACCCAATGACGATTTTTTGTGCGCTCACCAACACTTTCCATATGCCGCAATGGCGCGAAAAGAGCGAATGGAAATAATAGACAAACGTTTGCAAATGGATGTTTGTCTATGACTGAGCGTGAACAAGAGATCCTCGCCCTGCTGCGCCAAGACCCCATGATCCCCCAGCTGGAGTTGGCAGATCGCCTCGGCATCAGCCGCTCGGCGCTGGCCAGCCATATCTCCAGCCTGATCCGCCAGGGATATGTGCAGGGTAGAGGCTACGTGCTGCGGGAAGGCCCCTACGTGGTGGTGGTCGGCGGTGCCAACATGGATATCTGCGGCACCAGCCATGGCCAGCTGCTGATTGGCGACTCCAACCCAGGCAAGGTGCGTACCTCAGCCGGTGGCGTGGGGCGCAATATCGCCGAAAATCTGGCCAGGCTCGGCACCGATACCCGGCTGCTGACCGCAGTGGGCAACGATCAATATGGCCATCACCTACTCGAGGTGAGCCAGAAGGCGGGGGTCGATGTGCGCCAGACCCAGGTACTGGACGGCCATGCCACCTCCTGCTATCTCAGCCTGCACGACGGCAGCGGCGAGATGAGCTGCGCCATCAACGACATGGCGATCATCGATCAGCTCACCCCCGCAAGGCTCACCCCCCTGGCCGGATTTCTCGCCGGCGCCCGGCTCTGGGTACTGGATACCAACCTTGCCATCCACACCCTCGACTGGCTGTTCGAGCGCCAGGGGGAGCACGCCATCTTCGTCGACACCGTCTCGGTGGCCAAGGTGGAAAAAATTCGCCCCTGGCTCGGCCGGATCCATACCCTCAAACCCAATCGCAGCGAGGCGGAGAAGCTGTGCGGCATGACCATCGCCGGACCCGAGACCTGGTCCATGGCCGCCGCCTGGTTCCACCGTGCCGGGGTGCAGCGGCTGTTTCTGAGCCTGGGGGATCAGGGGATTTTCTACAGCGACGGCGAGCTGCAGGGCCATCTGCCGGTACTCGGCAGCCCGGTGCTCAATGTTACCGGCGGTGGAGATGCCTTCATGGCCGGTCTGGCCCACGCCTGGCTGCAGGGGCACGACATCGCCAGCACGGCCCGCTTCGCCCTGGGCTGCGCCGCCCTCACCGTCAATTGTTCCGATACCGTTTATTCCGGTCTCTCCAAGACCGCCGTTGACCGCATACTGGAGGAGTACTCATGCTGAACGCATACCTTGATATCCAGCCGGAAATCGCCGCCGCCCTGGCCGCAGGCAAACCTGTGGTGGCCCTCGAATCCACAATCATCTCCCACGGCATGCCCTATCCGCAGAACGTGGAGACGGCCCGCCGGGTCGAGCAGGTGGTACGCGACAACGGCGCCGTACCGGCCACTATCGCCATCATGGATGGTCGCCTCAAGGTGGGGCTGGATGGGGACTCCCTGGAGGCGCTGGGCCGCGCCGGCCACGCCGTCACCAAATGCAGCCGACGCGATATTCCCTTCGTGCTGGCACGCAAGGGGATGGGGGCCACCACGGTCGCCTCGACCATGATCATCGCCGCCATGGCGGGGATCCGGGTGTTTGCCACCGGTGGCATCGGCGGGGTGCATCGCGGCGCGCCCGAGACCTTCGACATCTCGGCAGATCTGCAAGAGCTGGCGCAAACGCCGGTCGCCGTCGTCTGCGCCGGTGCCAAGTCCATTCTCGACATCGGCCTGACCCTGGAGTATCTGGAGACGCAAGGGGTGCCCGTCATCGGCTACCAGAGCGAGGAGCTGCCCGCCTTCTACACCCGCGAGAGCGGCTTCAAGGTGGATTACCGGCTCGATACTCCGGCGGCCATTGCCGAGGCACTGCGTCTGAAATGGGAGCTGGGGCTGGCTGGCGGCGCCGTGGTGGCCAACCCCATTCCGACCGAGCATGCCATGCCCAGGGCCGACATCGATGCGGCCATCGTTCAGGCTCTGGGTGAGGCGGACGAACAGGGGATCAAGGGCAAGGCCTCTACCCCCTTCCTGCTGGCCCGGGTCTGCGAACTGACCGGCGGCAATTCGCTCTCGGCCAACATCCAGCTGGTGCTCAGCAACGCCGCCCTGGGGGCGCGCATCGCCGCCGCCCTGTAAATCAGGCTCCCCAATGAGAGAAGGGCCCGCGGGCCCTTCTTGTCTTACTGGTTCTGGATCTCGTTGCCAATCCCTTTGACCGCATCGCGCGTGCCATGACCGATCTCCCGGGTCACATCCCGCGTGGTATGGCCTATCTCGCGGGTCACATCACGAGTCGTATGGCCTATGGTACGCCCCGCCCCCTTCAACTCGGCGCAGCCCGCCAGCAACACGGCGGCAATCAGCAGCAGGTATTTCATCACGGCTCCATGCAATCAGTCAGGCTCTACTGTTTACCCGCTTCACAGCGGCGTCGCAACCAGCAGCGTATGGCCCGGTCCCGAAATGTCGTGATCGGCCTCCACATGGAACTCCGCCTCCCGCAGACACTGGTACAGCTCCTTCGAGTGATAGAAGCGACTGTTGCCATTGGCCAGGCAGGTGAAGTAGAGGGAGGTGGCATTGAGACTGAAGCTCGCCGCTTCGAACGGTTGCCGATCCCAGAACAGCTCCAGGATGCACAGGCGCGCCCCCGGCTTCATGCTGCGACGGATGCGCCGCAGCAGCGCGACGATCTCGTCGTGGCCGAAGCAGTCGAGAAACTGGCTCATCCACCAGATATCCGCTTCACCGGGAAGCTGGCGCTCCTCAAGCAGGTTGACCGGATAACCCCGGACCTGACCTGCCAGCCCGGCCTCGCGGATCTGCTCGTCGGCCATGGCGATCTGCTCCGGCAGATCGAGGATAGTCACTTCCAGCTCGGGATTGCGCCGGGCGCACGAGAGGGCCCACTTGCCGGTGTTGCCGCCGAGATCGTAGAGGTGACGGGGTTCGTAGCCAAAGACCAGATCCTGCACCTGCTTGAACGCCCAGTCCGAATAGAAGTGGTCGAAGCGAAACCAGCTGCCGCGCGCCGGCTCCGGCAGATCCTTAAGATGGGGATAGAGACTCTGCCAGTCGCCAAACTCCTTGATGCCGGCCGGAGTACCACTCTCGATGGCCTGTTGCAGATGGGCGAGGGGCTTGTAGCAAACGTGCTGGACAAAATCCATGTTGACCCGGGTCATGGGATCGCTCAACAGGTATTGCCCCACCTTGCCCAGATGGTAGCGCTCCTCGCGGACGTAGCAGATGCCGCCCCCCAGGCCCATGTCCAGCAAGACGCCGACCGCATACTCGGTCAGGCCGGTCTCATGGGCGAGAGTGGCCACAGTGGCCCCTTCCCGGGAGGCGGCCAGGCTGGCGAGGATGCCGGTCTCGCGCAGGCTCCAGGCGGCCTGGAACAGCATGGGGGCGAAGGCAATCCGCTGGGCCTGGCTGATGGCATCCAGTGCGTTATGGCTATCGGAGTGATAGTGGTTCAAGAGACACCGACCTTACTTGTAGCTGCTGGCGCGATTCAGTTCGATCTGAATGGCCTGATTCAGCCCGTTGATCCAGCGGTTATAATTACGGTGAATTTTTCCGCTACCGTTGTCACTTAAATTGACGCTGCTCACATAATTAATGGAATAATTGAGAGTGTTATAGGGAATACTGATGTTTGCCTGATGTGAGCGAACTTGAATATGGCCGCTAATTAACCCGGGACGTTCTTCACGCATTACCCATTTCTTACTGACACCCGCATTAATAATTGCCTGAGAAATTGTCTGTTCGCTGAGATTGGCCGGTACCGGGCTATTGCTCATATTCATGACCGGTTGGGTCGTGGAGCAGCCTGCGGCCAGCGTTAATGTGAGGGCTGCAAAAATAAGTTTAAATATTTTCATTTTATTAACCTTTTTAAATTGTGACACCTGCCAAAAACCGCCCCAATAAAACAATAAAAACTGCAAGCTTTCAATAAATAAAGGAAGGTGAATTAACTTTCCATCACACCTATTGGCGAGCTCACACTTTCCCTCTGGTCATAAAGAAAAATAATGGTAATATGCAGCCCTATTTCAGAATCCTTAACCGGAGCTGAACCGACTTTCTGTGGGTCCGGTCACATCTCCCCTGGTATCACAGCCGTTAGCGCATCAAGGTCGTTTCGTGCACAGAATGCCCACTTTTTCCATCGTTGAAAGCCACGCCCTGGCTCCGGGCATGTCGACCCGTGAGCAGTGGCTGGCGTGGGCTCAGGATGGCTTCTGGCTGCCTCCGGCACTCGCTGTGACGCCCCATATCCCCATGATGGTGGCCAGGCGCATGAGCCTGGGTGGACGCCTGGCGGTCGAGGTGGCGCTGGAGCTGCTTTCCCGCCATCCGGTGGATGGCGCCGTGTTTGCCAGTCGCCACGGTGAGCTGGATCGCTCCCTGGGCTTGCTCGGCGCCCTGGCCGAGCGGCGCAGCCTCTCTCCCACCGATTTCTCCCAATCGGTGCACAACACGGCCGCCGGTTTGACCTCCATTCAGGGCAAGCAGCCCATCCCCATGAGCTCCTTGGCCGCCGGCACCGGCAGTGTTGCTGCCGCGCTGCAGGAGGCGATGGGCATGCTGGCCGACGGCATGAAACGGGTGCTGGTGGTCAGCTTCGAAGGCGCGATCCCCGCCTTCAGTCAGCCCTGGCTGCCCGATGAAGCGCCACCCCACGCGGTGGGCCTGGTGTTGACCAGGGGAACGCAGTGGCAAGGAGAGGTGATGACAACGCCCTCATGCGCAACCGGCACAGGAGATGCCCTCGCCTGCTGGCGGGCGCTGCTGACCGATGAGTCGCGTTTTTCTATTTTCGACGGGCGTCGGGAGTGGCTATGGCAGCGAAATTGAATCAGCTCTGGCGCTTGTTCGGCACCATGCTGGGGTTTACCCTATTTGGCCTGGGTTGCCTGTTGCTGACTCTGTTCTGGTTTCCTTTGCTGTGGCTGTTTGTCCGTGGTGATATGCAGCGTCATCTTGCCCAGACCACCATCCGGGTCACCTTCCGTCTGTTTATCAATATTCTCAAACTATTGGGTGTGCTGGATTACCGTTTCCACCATATTCCGCAGCAACTAAACGGCGTGCTGGTGTTGGCCAATCACCCCAGCCTGCTCGATTACGTATTATTGGCGGCCCATATGCCGGAGTGCGACTGCATCGTCAAGGAGGCGCTCTGGCATAATCCTTTTGTCGCCGGTATTGTCCGCGCCGCCGGGTATATTCCCAACGTGGCGGCCGAAAAATTGTTGCCCCTGTGCAGTGAGCGCCTGCAACGGGGTGGCGTGCTGTTGATATTTCCGGAAGGCACCCGCACCACGCCGGGCCAGCCGCTGCAACTGCAGCGGGGGGCGGCCCACCTCGCCGTGCGCTGCAATGCGAGGTTGCAACCAGTGCGCATTCACTGCTCGGCCCCTTTTCTGACCAAGCAGCACCCCTGGTTTCGGGTGCCCGCACACAAGCCGGTCTTTACGGTAGAATTTCTGCCCCAATGCCAGGTTCAGGAGATGTTGCCACAGGAAGAGACCCCTTCACTGGCGGCACGTCATCTGACCCACTATTTCAAACGGGTATTGAGCCCGACCCAACCAGCACCGCGATGGACTCAAGATGCAACACACCTTAACTGAAGAAATCAAACAACTGATCATCGACAGCCTCAACCTGGAGGGCATGACGCCGGCCGACATCGACGCCGATGCCCCGCTTTTCAACGACGGCCTCGGGCTCGACTCCATCGATGCCCTAGAACTGGGTCTGGCGATCAAGGGTCGTTACGGCATAGTGCTCTCCGCCGATGACGAAAACACCCGTCGCCACTTTGCCAGTGTCACTGCCCTGGCGGCCCTCGTCGCCGCACAGCGAGGATAAGGCCATGACCAGAGACGACATCTTCAACGAGATCCGCAATGCCCTGGTCGAGCTGTTCGAGATCGATCCCGAGGCCGTGACCCTGGATGCCCAGCTCTATCAGCAACTCGAGCTCGACAGCATCGACGCCATCGATCTGGTGGTGCATCTGCAGAAGCTGACCGGCAAGAAGATCAAGCCGGAAGAGTTCAAGTCGGTGCGCACGGTCGCCGACGTGGTCGACGCCGTCGAACGCCTGATCGCCGAGTAATGGTGCGGCGGTTCAACCTGCTGGCAGGCGCCCTGCTGCTGCTCTATCCCCTGCTGGTCTACTTTTGCCTGTCATCCGGGGAGGGGCAGCTGCTGACGCTCCTGCTGCTGCCACTGTTTGCCATTCGCCTCATCGCCGGCTCGGCGATGCCGGTGGCGTGGCAGTGGGCGACCCGTTGGCTCGGGGCCACCGGCCTGCTGCTGGTGCTCCTGAACCTCTTGTTTCGCGAGCACGACTGGCTGCTCTACTACCCGCTGGCGGTCAACGCCACCCTGCTGGCCCTGTTTGGCGCGAGCCTGCGCCAACCCATGACCATGGTCGAGCGGCTGGCGCGCCTCACCACGCCGGACTTGCCCGAGCAGGGGGTTCGCTACACCCGCAAGGTGACGCAGGTGTGGTGCCTCTTTTTCATCGCCAACGGAGCCCTCTCCGGCTGGACCATCTGGCAGGGGGACTTGGCGCTCTGGAGCCTCTACAACGGCCTTATCAGCTATCTGCTGATGGGCGCCCTGATGGGCGGCGAGTGGCTGATTAGGCAACGAGTGATGAAGCGGGGTACACCATGACCCTGCTGGATGAACTGCTGCTGGCCGATGGCAAGCGCGTCGTCGCGTTCGATGCCCAAGGTGAGGTCACGCTGGAGACCCTGCGCCGCACGGCCATGACGCTGGCCGACCAGCTGAAGAGCGGCTCTGCGACCCGCTGGGCGCTCTGTCTGAACGACAGCTACTACTTCACCGTTGCCCTGCTGGCCTGCGCCATAGCCGGACACGATGTAGTGCTACCCGGCCACCAGCGGCTTGCCGCTCTAAAGGAATTGTTCGAGCAAGAGGCCTTCGACGGCATGCTCTGCGACGAGGCGTTCTCGCTTCCCTGCCCCGTGCTGCGGGTGGATTGCGTTGCTGGCGACGACGCACAGCCCATGATCAGCCACGCCCCCTCCCTGGCGCCGACCCTCACCCTCTACACCTCGGGCTCCAGCGGCCAGCCCAAGGCCATCGCCAAGCCCTGGTCCCTGATCGAGGCAGAGGTGCGGGTGCAGGCGACCCTCTGGGGCCCCGCCCTCACGGGCGCACGGCTCTTTGCCAGCGTCAGCCACCAGCATATCTACGGCCTGCTGTTTCGCATCCTGCTACCGCTGGCCCTCGGCGTGCCGTTTGCCCGCCGCCAGACCGACTACCCGGAGCAGCTGCTCGGCCAGCGCCAGCACTGGGCACTGGTCAGCTCGCCGGCGTTTCTCTCGCGCCTCGGCGCCAATCTCAATGCCCCCGGCTGCCGACTGGTGGTCTCCTCCGGTGGCCCCCTCGCGTATGAGGATGCGCGCCAGTGCGCCGCCCTGCTCGGTCCCTTGCCGGTGGAGATCTACGGCAGCAGCGAGACCGGCGGCATAGGCTGGCGCCAGAGCAGCGCCCCGGATTGCCCCTGGACCCCCTTCCCCGGGGTCGAGGTCGGCTGTGACGAGCAGCAGACCCTGCTGTTGAGATCTCCCTTTATGGACGAGCTCGCCCCCTGGCGCGGGAGTGATCGCATCGCCCTGTGCGGCGAGCCGGGGCAGTTTCGCCTGCTGGGCCGCCTGGATCGCATCATCAAGCTCGAGGAGAAACGCATCTCTCTCGACGAGGTGGAGCAACGCCTCCTGGCCCTCGATGAGGTGCACGATGCCGCCATCCTGCCCCTTGAGCAGGCTGGCCGCCAGATCCTGGGGGTTGCCCTGGTGCTGACCCCGGAGGGGATGGCAAACCTTGCCCGCCTCGGTCACGGCGCCTTCTTGCAGGCCCTGCGCCAACGGCTTCGCCCCTGGCTCGAGCCGGTGGCGCTGCCGCGCAGTCTCAGACTCTTTGAGGCTTTGCCCCTCACCGGCGCCGGCAAGCGCGACGGCGTCGCGCTGCGCCGCACCTTCGACGAGCCGGCCGCCCCCATTCCCGGAGAACACCCCTGATGGATATTTCACTGCTCCCCACGCAGCTGGCGCGTCAGGTCACCTCCGACGGCGTGCAACTACTGCTGCGCCTTGATGCCCTCCTGCCCTGGTTTAGTGGCCACTTTCCCGGCGCCCCCCTGCTGCCCGGGGTCGCCCAGCTGCACCTGGCCATCCACTACGCCCGCGAGGAAGGGCTGCTTGCTGGTGAATTTCAGGGGATGGATCAGCTTAAATTTCAGCGCCCCCTGCGCCCGGATGAGCAGTGCTGGTTGATGCTACAGAGACAAGACAACGGCCAGCTGCGTTTCGAGTACCGGGTCGGCTGCGCCGAGACCCTGGCCGAGTTGCCTCTGGCGAGCAGTGGAAGGGTCAAGGTATCGTGACGCCCTGCCTTATCATCCCCTGCTACAACCACGCCGCGCCCCTTGCCAGCGTGCTCGATGAACTCGCCCCCCTCGGCCTGCCCTGCCTGCTGGTGGACGATGGCAGCGAACCGGTTGCCGCCGCCCGGCTGGACCAGCTGGCAGCCGAACACGCCACCTGGGTCACCCTGCTGCGCCATGAGCGCAACCGGGGCAAGGGCGGAGCGGTCAAAACGGCGCTGCTGGCAGCGAGGGGCCTGGGTTTTAGCCACGCCCTGCAGGTCGATGCGGATGGCCAGCACGATCTCGCCCGCCTGCCGGATCTGCTGGCCGAGGCGAGGCGCCATCCGGAGGCTCTGGTCTCCGGCGCCCCCCAGTACGATGAGTCGGTGCCCAAAGGGCGCCTTTACGGCCGCTACCTGACCCATGTCTGGGTCTGGATAGAGACCCTCTCGTTCGAGATAAAAGACAGCATGTGCGGCCTGCGGGTCTATCCGGTGACAGCAAGCTGCGAGCTGCTCGAACAGTGCGCCCTCGGGGAGCGGATGGATTTTGACATCGAAGTGATGGTGCGCCTGCACTGGCGCGGGATACAGGTGCGCTTTATCCCGGTGAAGGTGCACTACCCAGAAGATGGCCTCTCCCACTTCAACCCGCTGCACGACAACCTGCGCATCTCCTGGATGCACACCCGGCTGGTATTGACCTTGCTGCACGATGGCGCCGCCCACCTGCTGCGCTGGCCCAAGAGGCTGCTGAACAAGGGGAAGGCGCACTGGTCTCGCACTCCGGAGCGTGGCACCCTGCTCGGCATCCGTACTCTGCTGTGGAGCTACCGGCTGCTCGGGCGCCCCGGTTTCAGAGTGATATCGCTGCCGGTTATCGCCTACTTCTGGCTGACCGGTCGCCGCCAGCGCGAGGCCTCCCGCAACTATCTGGCCCGCCTCACCGCCCGCGCCGGGCAGCTTGGCCATCCCCTGCCAGAGCGGGTGGGGAGCCTGCGCCACTTCCTGCGCTTTGGCGAGGCGGCCCTCGACAAGCTGGCCGCCTGGCGCGGCGACATCCGCCTCGACGACATCGAGCTAGTCAACCGTGAGCACTACGAGGCCGCCCGCGGCCAGGGGGCGCTTATCATCGGCTCACACCTGGGCAATCTGGAGCTGTGTCGCGCCCTCGGCAGCCAGGAGCAGGGAGTGCGCATTACGGCCCTGGTCTTCACCCGCCACGCCGCCCGCTTCAACGCCCTGATGCAAGAGGTAAACCCCGATTCGGGCCTCAACCTGGTACAGGTGCAGGAGCTCGGGCCCGATACCGCCATCATGCTCAAGTCCCGCATCGAAGCGGGGGAGTGGATGGTGATCGTGGGGGATCGCACCTCGGTGACCAAAGAGAAACGCGTGGTCTGGGCCGATTTTCTCGGGGAGAAGGCGCCCTTCCCTCTGGGCCCCTTTGCCCTGTCGGCGGTGCTCGGCTGCCCCACTTATCTGATGTTCGGACTGCGGGAACAGGGGCGTTTTCGGGTCCATTTCGAGCCCTTTGCCGATGGCACTCCCCTGCCCCGCGCCGAGCGCCAGCAGCGTCTCGAGGCCAGGGTGCAACACTATGCCGACCGGCTGGAATACCACTGCCTGCGGGCGCCGCTGGAGTGGTTCAACTTTTTTGACTTTTGGCATCTGACCGATGAGCAGGATTGAGCAAGGTATGCACGAGATCGTATTCGGGGCCCGTCCCCTCACCATTGAAGAGGTGGTCGCCCTGGCCGAGCGCCGCGCCACCCCGACGCTCAACCCCGAGCCCGCTTTCCGTGCCCGCATCCAGCGCGGCGCCGACTATCTGGACCGGCTGCTGGCCGACGAGGGGGTCATCTACGGGGTCACCACAGGCTACGGCGACTCTGTCACCCGTGCCGTGCCCCTCGATCTGGTCGATGCCCTACCCCTGCACCTGACCCGTTTCCACGGCTGTGGCCTGGGCGAAAATCTCAGCCCGGCCGCCACCCGCGCCGTGCTGGCCACCCGCCTCAACTCCCTGGCGCAGGGGGTCTCGGGGGTCAGCGTCACCCTGCTCGAGCGCCTCACCTGGCTGCTGGAGCAAGATCTTCTGCCGCGCATTCCCGAGGAGGGCTCGGTCGGTGCCAGCGGCGATCTGACCCCCCTCTCCTATGTGGCCGCGGCGTTAGTGGGAGAGCGCGATCTCTATCGGGACGGCCAGCTGATGGCGGCGGCGGATCTCTACCGTGAACTCGGCATGACACCGCTCAAGCTGCGCCCGAAAGAGGGGCTGGCGCTGATGAACGGCACTTCTGTGATGACGGCGCTCGCCTGCCTCGCCTTCGCCCGCTGCGACTACCTGATGCGTCTGTGTACCCGCATCACGGCGCTGGTGAGCGTGGCCATGGAGGGCAACGCCTTCCACTTCGACGAGCGCCTGTTTGCCGCCAAACCCCACCCGGGCCAGCAGCAGATCGCCGCCTGGCTGCGCGCGGATCTGCAAAGCGGCGAGCTGCCCCACCACAGCAACCGGCTGCAGGACAGATACTCCCTGCGCTGCGCGCCCCACGTCATCGGCGTGGTGGCCGACAGCCTGCCCTGGTGGCGCCAGCTCATCGAAAACGAGCTCAACAGCGCCAACGACAATCCTCTTATCGACGGTGACGGGGAGCATGTGATGCACGGCGGCCACTTCTACGGCGGCCACATCGCCATGGCCATGGACAGCATGAAGGTGGCGGTGGCCAACCTGGCCGATCTGCTCGACCGCCAGCTGGCCCAGCTGGTGGACACCAAGTTCAATCAGGGGCTGCCGAGCAACCTCTCGGGCGCCAGCGAATCGCTGCGCTTCATCAACCACGGCTTCAAGGCGGTGCAGATCGGCGCCTCCGCCTGGACCGCCGAGGCCCTCAAGCACACCATGCCCGCCAGCGTCTTCTCCCGCTCCACCGAGTGTCACAATCAGGACAAGGTGAGCATGGGCACCATAGCGGCCCGCGACGCCCTGCGGGTGCTGACCCTGACTGAGCAGGTGGCGAGTGCCAGCCTGCTGGCCGCGGTGCAGGGGGTGGAACTGCGCCTCGCCCTGCAGGGCAAGGGGCCCGACGCCCTTAGCCCGGTGCTGGCTCACACGGTGGAGGCGGTGCGCCGGGATCACCCCTTCCTGACTGAAGATCGCCCGCTGGAGGCCGAGCTGCGCGCCCTGATGGGGCGCCTGCAGGCCCGTCACTACCCGCTCTATGACGAGGTGCCCCATGGCTGAGCCCTGGCAACTGAGCGCCGAAGTCGACGTCACAGTCCCGTTTCACGACGTGGACATGATGGCCGTCGCCTGGCACGGCCACTACCTGCGCTACATCGAGCTGGCCCGCTGCGCCCTGCTCGATCGCATCGACTACAACTACCCGCAGATGGAGGCCTCCGGCTACCTCTGGCCGGTCATCGATGTGCGGATGAAGTACGTGGCGCCCCTGCGTTTTGGCCAGACGGTGCGGGTGCGTGCCACCCTGGTGGAATACCAGAACCGCCTCAAGATTGACTACCTGCTCTACGATCCCGCGACCCATCAACGCACCAGCAAGGGCTACACGGTGCAGGTGGCGGTCAGCAAGGAGAGTGGCGAGATGTGCCTCGCCTCGCCCCGGGTGCTGCTCGACAAGCTGGGGGTGGCAGAGTGATAACGCGCCTCTGGCTGCTGCTGGCCCTGCTCCCTTGGCCCCTGCTGGCCGGTCAGATCACCCTGGCCGAGGTGCAGCGTCAGCTCACCGCCGCCGATGCCCGCAGCGCCCGCTTCGAGCAGGAGCGCCAGATAAGTGGCTTGAGCCAACCCTTGCGATCCGGCGGCGAGATCCTGCTGGTCAAGGGCCAGGGGCTCTGGTGGCAGCAGCAAAAGCCCTTTCTCCTGACCCTGACGCTCACCCCCACCCGCATGGTGCAGCAGTTGCCGGGCCAGCCGACCCAGACCCTGGACACCCCCCAGTTGCTGGAGTTCAGCAACCTGATGCTGGCCCTGTTTGACCCGAGCGAAGCGGCGCTGGCGAGCTATTTTCGCCACACCCTCACCAGCGAGGGAGAGGAGTGGACCCTGACCCTCGAGCCCATCCGAGCTCCCCTCGACAAGGTCTTCGCCACCCTGGTGCTCAAGGGGAGCCATGAGCTCACGTCCCTCGCTATCCACGACAGGCAGGGGGATGTCACCCTGATCCGCTTTTCCAACTGGCAGCTCAAGCCCCTGCCATTGAGCGCTGAGGAGCAGTCCCGCTTTGATGCTCACTGAACGACACTGGCGCCTGCTGGGGCGGACCTGGCTGCTGCTCTGCGTGGCGGTCTGCATCGCTCTGGCGCTGGCCCTGCCCCGCGCCCGTTTCAATACCAGCGTGATGGACCTGCTGCCCAAAGAGGAGCATCAGCAGTGGCACCCCGAGCTGCGCGCCGGGCTGCTCGCCAACCTGGACCGGCAGCTGGTGTGGCTGGTGAGCCTGCCTCCTGGCAAAGACGGTGAGGCCGCCGCGACCGAGTGGAGCCGGCAGTTGCAAGCCATCGACGCCCTGGCGCAAGTGAAGGGGGCCCAGCCCGAGCTAGCACCCGCCTGGCAAGCCTATCTACAGCAGATGGCGTGGCAGCACCTCACCCCGGCCGCCCGGGCGCGGCTGGAGGGGGGCGCCAGCGTCTGGAGCCAGTGGGTGCTGGGACAGATCTACTCCCCCTTCGGCGGCGTCTCCCGGGCCGAATGGCAGGCCGACCCCATGCTGCTGACCCGCGCCGCCGTGCTCGAACAGAAGAGCCCGATGCAGCTTGGCGAACAGGGCTGGTTGAGCGCCCAGGGGGCCGATGGCCGGCGCTGGTATCTGGTGCGCGCCGAGCTCAACCTCTCGGCCTTCGACATGGCCCGCAACCGGCAGCTGCTGGCCGAGCTGACTCGCGCCGAAGATAAGCTGAAACAGGACTACCCCGGAGCCGAGCTGCTGCGTCGCGGCACCCTGTTTTATAGCCAGCACGCCAGCACCCTGGCCGAGCAGGATATCTCCACCATCGGCCTGGGGTCGCTCTTTGGCGTGGTGCTGCTCATCTGGCTGGCGTTTCGCTCGCCGCGGGCCCTGCTGCTCTCCCTGTTGCCGCTGGCCACGGGGATGCTGTGGGGGCTCGGCGCCGTGCTGCTGGTGTTCGGGGAGATCCACGTCTTCACCCTGGTGATCAGCACCAGCCTCATCGGCATCTCCATCGACTATGCGCTCCACTTTCTAAGCGAGCGGCGTCTGCACGGCCACGAGACGCCGGCCCAGACCCGCGCCCACCTGCTGCCGGGCCTGAGCCTGGCCCTGCTCACCACCCTCATCGGTTATGCCCTGCTCTGGCTCGCCCCCTTCCCCGGGCTGCAGCAGCTGGCGGTCTGCGCCCTGGCCGGCCTGCTGGCCGCCTTCCTGACCGTGTTGCTGCTCTTCCCGGCCTGGATCGGGGAATTGTCACAGGGGCCGCTCCCCATCCGCCGCTGGCAGGCGCGCTGGATTGCCGCCTGGCGCGAGCCCGCTGGCCTGCGCCGCTGGCTACCGCTGCTGGTTCTCGTCATCAGCGCCATCGGCGTGAGTCGCCTGGTGGTGGATGACGACATCCAGAAGCTGCAACCCCTGCCGCACCAGTTGCAGGCGCAGGAGCGCCAGATCCAGCAGCTGACTGGCCAGCAGGGGGGCATGACTGGCTATCTGGTGGTCGGACGCGATGACGAGCAGGCCCTCACCCGCCTCGAGACCCTGGCCGGCCACCTCGAGCAGGCCCGTCAGCGCGGACAGCTGGAGCAATTCGTCGCCATCAGCCAGTGGCTCCCCTCCCTGGCCCGCCAGCAGGCGGACCATCACGCCATCATGAAATTGCAACCGAGCGTCATCGCGGCGCTCCAGGGGGCCGGCCTGCCGGTGGAGACCAAGGGACGCCCCTTCTCGCCGCTTACCCCAGAGACCTGGCTGGCGAGCCCGGTCAGCGAGGGCAGCCGGCTGCTCTGGCATTCCTTGCCTGATGGCCGGATCGGCATCTGGGTGCCACTCGCCGGTATTCACGACGCCGCCGCCCTGGCCAACCTCGCCACCGAACTGGATGGTGTGGTGTGGCAGGATCAGCGCAGCCAGTGGAGCCAGCTCTTCGCCGACTATCGCCTCAAGCTGGCCGAGCTGCTGCTGGTGGCGGTATTGCTGGTGACCGGGCTGCTCTGGCGGCGCGTCGGCTGGCGCGTCGCGGCGCGCATCCTGCTGGTCAACGCCCTGGCCATCGCCATGGGGCTGGCCCTGCTCGGTTTCAGCCAGCAGCCGCTGACCCTCTTCGGGGTGTTGGCGCTGAGCCTCATCTTCGGTATCGGCATCGACTATGGCCTCTTCTTCGCCCACTGCGGCGAGGACCCGGGACGCCAGCAGTCGACCCTGCTGGCTATTTTGCTCGCCCACCTCACCACCCTGCTGGCCTTCGGCCTGCTGGCGCTTAGCCACACCCCGGCCATCGCCGGCTTTGGCATAGTGCTGAGCGGCGGGATCTTTACCGCGTTTTTGTTATCGCCCATGGTGCTGGCCCCGCGGCCGGCTGCGGAGTCATGATGAGATATCTGATGTGTTTGCTGTTGCTGCTGGGCGGCTGCAGCAGCCGGCAGGGGGTGGAGGCCTTTATCGCCCCGAACGTCCCCCTGTCGCTGCCGGCGCCCACCCTGGCCAAACCTCTCACCCGCCAGCAACTGCTGCTGGCCAGCGCCCAGGGCAAGCAGTACCAGCTGCTCACCGCCCTGGAGGCGGGCCCGCAAGGGATCACCCTGGTCGGCCTGATGCCCACCGGGGCACGCCTGTTCAAGGTGCAGTACGATCGAAGCGGCATTCATAGCGAGCGCCTGCTTCCCCTGCCGGGTAACGCCCTGCCGCCCCCCGCCCAGGTGCTGGCGGATGTCATGCTCTGCTACTGGCCCGTGGCCGACTGGCAGCCCCGCCTGCCCGCCGGCTGGCAGCTCAAGGACGAGGGGGATCTCCGGCGCCTCACCGACCCCGCCGGAGAGCTGGTCACCGAGATCCGTTACCACACCTGGCAGGGCCAGCGCGAGCCGGTCAGCCTGACCCAGCACCGCTTCGGCTATGCCCTGACACTGGAGAGCCTGGCCCCATGACCCTCTACATTCACGCCTACAGCCTTATCAATGCCCTCGGCCGCGGCAAGGAGGCGGTGTGCGACGCCCTCAACGGGTGGCATAGCCGGGCTGAGAGCCCCCTTGATAAAGAGCACTGGACCCTGGTCGATGGCCGCACCTCGCCGGTGGGACGGGTGAGCGATCCGCTGCCCGGGGTGGCGCAGCCCCGCCACGACTCGCGCAACAACCGACTGCTGCTCGCCGCCCTGGCCGACATCGAAGCCGAGGTGAGCGCGGCCATCAGCCGGGTGGGCGCGGATCGGGTGGCCCTGGTGCTCGGCACCAGCACCTCCGGCATCGGCGAGGCCGAGGTGGCCGTGGCGGCGCAGCTAAGAGGTGAAGCGATGTCGCCCCGCTTCGACTATGCCCAGCAGGAGCTGGGATCCCCGTCGACCTTTCTTGCCGAGCATCTGGGCATACTGGGACCGGCGATGACCATCTCGACCGCCTGTTCGTCGAGCGCGCGGGCCTTTATCACGGCGCGCCGCCTGCTCGAGAGCGGCCAGGCCGATGTGGCCCTGGTCGGCGGTGCCGACGCCCTGTGCGGCCTCACCCTGAACGGTTTCGACAGCCTGGAGTCGTTGAGCGAGCGGCGCTGCCGTCCGTTTGCGGCGGAGCGCGACGGCATCAACATCGGCGAAGGAGCGGCCCTGTTTCTGGTGAGCCGCGATCCCGCCCCCCTGGCCCTGCTGGGGGATGGGGAGTCGTCGGATGCCTGGCACATCTCGGCGCCGCACCCGCAAGGGGAAGGGGCCGAGCGGGCGATGCGCATGGCGCTGGCGCGCGCCGGTCTCGAGGCCGAGCGCATCGACTACGTCAACGCCCACGGTACCGCCACCCGTCTTAACGACGAGATGGAGAGCCTGGCCCTGTCGCGCCTCTTCCCCCACGGGGTGGCGGTGAGCTCCACCAAGGTGCTGACCGGCCACACCCTTGGGGCGGCCGGGGCCACCGAGGCGGCGCTGTGCTGCCTGCTCCTGGAGCGCGCCCTGCCGCTGCCCCCGCAAGGGGAAGAGCAAGACCCGAGTCTTGCCCCGCTCACGCTGGTCAGGGAGGCCGGGGCGGCCCGCATCATCATGTCCAACTCGTTTGCCTTCGGTGGCAACAACGTGAGCCTTATCTTTGGCAAAGAGGCACCATGACTTTTCCTCCCATAGAACAACTGCTGCCTCACCAGGCGCCCATGCTGTTGCTCGATCGCGTCACGGTGTTTGCGGCGCAGAGCATCAGCTGTGAGACCCGGGTGGGCGAGCGGCACGCCCTGCTGCTCGATGCACAGGGCAATCTGCCCGGCTGGTGCGGCATCGAGCTGATGGCCCAGACCATCGCCGCCTGGGCCGGCTTGCAGGCGCATCAGCGTAGCGAGCCGGTGCGTATCGGCATGCTGCTCGGCACCCGCAAATACGAGAGCCAGCTGCCCACGTTTGCCGCCGGCAGCCTGCTGCGCATCGAGGCGCACTGCCTGCTGCAGGACGCCGGCATGGCCAGCTTCGAATGCCGCATCCTGCAAGGTGAGACCCTGTGCGCCAAGGCGCGCCTGAGCACCTACCAGCCCACGACGGCCCAACTGACAGACTTACTGGAGACCCAGTCACAATGAACTCGACCGTATTGGTAACCGGCGCCAGCAAGGGGATTGGCCGGGCCATCGCCCTGAAACTGGCCGCCGACGGCTTTGCCGTGGTGGTCCACTATCACGGGGATCAGCAGGGCGCCCAGGCGACCCTCAACGACATCGTCGCCCAGGGCGGGAGCGGGCGCCTGATCCAGTTCGATATCGGCGATCGGGAGCAGTGCCGCGAGCGCCTTGAGGCCGACATCGAGCAGCACGGCGCCTACTACGGCGTGGTCTGCAACGCCGGTATCGTGCGCGACGGCGCCTTCCCGGCCCTGACGGACGGGGAGTGGGACGACGTCATTCACACCAACCTCGACGGCTTCTACAACCTGCTCAAACCCTGCATCATGCCGATGATCGGGCTGCGCCGCGGCGGGCGCATCGTCACCCTGTCGTCGGTCTCCGGCATCATGGGCAACCGTGGCCAGGTGAACTACAGCGCCTCCAAGGCGGGCCTCATCGGCGCCACCAAGGCGCTGGCACTGGAGTTGGCCAAGCGGCGCATTACGGTCAACTGCGTGGCCCCCGGCCTTATCGACACCGGCATGGTGAGCCCCGAGGTAGAGAGCGAGGCGCTCAAGATGATCCCCCTCAAGCGGATGGGACAGGCGGACGAAGTGGCAGGTCTGGTCTCCTACCTGATGTCCGACATCGCCGGCTACGTGACCCGGCAAGTGATTTCCATCAACGGAGGCCTGATATGAACCGACGTGTCGTCGTCACCGGCATGGCTGGTGTGACCGCCTTTGGCAACGACTGGGCCAGTGTGAAGGCACGCCTGCAGGCAGGACGCAGCGCCGTGGTGACCATGCCGGAGTGGGCCGTCTACGACGGGCTCAACACCCGGCTGGCGGCCCCCATCACCGATTTCTCCCTGCCGGCCCACTATCCGCGCAAGAAGACCCGCGCCATGGGTCGCGTCTCCGAGATGTCCACCGTGGCCACCGAGCTCGCGCTGGAGCAGGCAAGGCTGCTGGGTGATCCTGTGCTGACCGATGGCCGCACCGGCATCGCCTACGGCTCCTCCACCGGCAGTACGGCCCCCATCAGCGCCTTTGGCGCCATGCTCAATGACAAGACCACCGCCAGCATCACCGCCACCACCTATGTGCAGATGATGCCCCATACGGCGGCGGTCAATACCGGCCTCTTCTTCGGCCTGCGCGGTCGGGTCATCCCCACCTCCAGTGCCTGCACCTCAGGCAGCCAGGGGATTGGGTATGCCTATGAGGCGATCCGCCACGGCTACCAGACAGTGATGGTGGCGGGCGGCGCCGAGGAGCTCTGCCCCTCCGAAGCCGTGGTGTTCGACACCCTGTTCGCCACCAGTCAGCTCAACGACACCCCCGAGCTCACCCCGCGCCCCTTTGACCGGGATCGCGACGGCCTGGTCATCGGTGAGGGGGCCGGCACCCTGGTGCTGGAAGAGCTGGAGCACGCACTCTCGCGCGGCGCCCCCATCATCGCCGAGCTGGTGGGCTTTGCCACCAACTGCGACGCGGCCCACGTCACCCAGCCCCAGAGCCAGACCATGCAGCTGTGCATGCAGATGGCGCTGGATCAGGCGGGGCTGACCCCCGAGCAGATCGGTTACATCAGTGCCCACGGCACTGCCACCGAGCGCGGCGACATCGCCGAGAGTCTGGCGACCGCCGCCATCTTCGGTGACCAGACCCCCATCTCGTCCCTCAAGAGCTACTTCGGCCATACCCTGGGGGCCTGCGGTGGTATCGAAGCCTGGCTGTCGCTGGAGATGATGCACGATGGCTGGTTCGCTCCGACCCTCAACCTCGCCAACCCGGATCCGGCCTGTGCCCCCCTCGATCACATCACGGGGGCGGGCCGCGAGCTGCCGGAGATCGAATACCTGATGTCCAACAACTTCGCGTTTGGCGGCATCAACACCTCCCTTATCTTCCGGCGCTGGGACAACTCGCAGCCATAAGCAAAGATGCCAGTCGGCAAACGCTGACTGGCATCTTTCTATTTCCCCCTCTTCATTCCTTATTGCAGGACGACACGGCCGTTAAGGGGCTGCACCGGCCGGTTGTTGGGGTGGTGCATCACTTCCTTGAAGGCATCGATCTGGGCCTGGCTGGCCTCGACCGGTTGTTTGAGCACCAGCCAACGCACGCCTTCCGAGCAAGGGGGCGTGGTGAGGGAGCCGCTGAAGCGGTAGTAGTCACGCTTGGCGGGCAGCAGTTGCTCGACCGCAACCGGTGCCTTGAGGGCATGGCTCTCACCCGCCTTGATTGGCAGCTGCCGCCACGCCTCGGCCAACACAGGATTGGCCTTGCCCACCTCGAACATCACCGCCACCACGGCAAGCTCCCCCTTGCCATTGGCGTGTACCAGATGCCCCTCCAGCGGATAGGATTTCCCTTTGATATGGTTCTCGCTCGGCGCGTGGAAGTGGAACTGCTTGAGCTCGAAGCTCATGCCATCGAGCTCAAGCGTGCTGCCCGGGGCATAGCCGATCTGCACGGTATGACCGTTGTTGCTTGCGGACTCGCCCCCGGTACGGTAGTGAAACACCAGAGGGGGCAGATCGGCCTCGACCAGGCCGGTCAGATCCACGGGAGATTGGTTGCTGCCCGCACAGGGGCTGAATTCCGGCGTCAATTTGGCCCAGTGGTCGGGACCAGCCGCCCCGCTGTATTCCCAGTGCGGGGCCGCAGCAAACGCGGGAAGAGCAAGCAACAGGCTGCAAGCCAGCAGAGACGTTTTCATCATGCATCCTTATCTTGATTGAAAAGCGGGTCGCCCCTCTCCTCATCGAGGCAGGTAAAGAGGGCGGCATTTCTGGAATGCAGGGTGCAGTGGTTCAGACCGGAATATTTATTATTAGCAGTCGAGTTATTGATGGCATTTAATAATGCATTTTAAATAGATCTAATTAATAAACTCGCTGTCTCTGCATATTGGATAATCGCTTTATTCAATGGTAGCAATCTAATTAATTGGCTATGGGAAACGATGAATTAGGCCATAAATTATTGGTCAGAAATTCGCACGTTTTTTCCTCGCAAGACCCCGCCACCAGTCCGTCCGCAATTATCCAATTCATTGTTTTTAATGTGATTTTTGTTGTGCCCAATTGATCTTGAGCAAATAACAACCAGGCTTTCCCGGTCAGGCTGGGGCTGCTGTTAGGCACAGCCAAAAGGGAGAGAAAAAGAATGAATAAATATTGTCTGTTAATGGTGTTGGCCCTGCCCGGGATGGGCTGGGCAAGCGAACCCATTCAACCCATAGAAGCAGCCAAGGTGAGCGCACCGGAAAAAGTCGAACTGGGCAAGATGCTGTTTTTCGAGCCGCGACTTTCCAAATCCAATGCCATCTCCTGCAACTCCTGCCATAACCTGGCCACGGGGGGCGTGGACAACCAGGTCAGCTCCCTCGGTCACAAGTGGAAGGAGGGGCCGATCAATTCGCCGACCGTGCTCAACTCCAGCCTCAACTTCGTGCAGTTCTGGGATGGCCGGGCCAAGGATCTGCAGGCCCAGGCGGCCGGCCCCATCGAAAACCCGCTGGAGATGGCCTTCAGCCACAAGCTGGCGGTGGAGACCCTGCGCACCCTGCCCGAATACCGCGCCCGCTTCAACGCCGTCTACGGCAAGGCAGAGTTCGACATCAAGGAGGTGACCGATGCCATCGCCGCCTTCGAAGAGACCCTGGTCACCCCCAATGCGCCGTTCGATCGCTGGCTGAAGGGCGACAGCAAGGCGCTGACGGCGCAGCAGCTCAAGGGCTATCAGCTGTTCAAGGACAAGGGGTGTACCGCCTGCCACAACGGCGCTGCCATCGGTGGCAACTCCTATCAGAAGATGGGGCTGGTCAAGCCGTTCAAGACCGACAACCCGGCCCAGGGGCGCGGAGCCGTCACCGGTGAGAAGCAGTTCATCGGTTGGTTCAAGGTGCCCACCCTGCGCAATATCGAGCTGACCTATCCCTACTTCCACGACGGCTCGATCTGGGATCTGAAAGAGGCGGTGCAGATCATGGCCGATATCCAGCTGGGCCAGCAGTTGACGGATCAGGAGGCCGAAGACATGACCGCCTACCTCAAGAGCCTGACCGGTGAACAACCCCAAATAGTGTTGCCTATCTTGCCCCCCTCCCAGCCCGACACCCCGAAGCCGGTGGTCAAGAGCTGAGCAATAGAAACAGGGGCCATCAGGCCCCTGTTTTCATGCAACACAACCCAAGGCGGATCAGCGATCCCGGTTCAGGGCGATGAGGCGATCGAGCACCAGTTCACCATCGACCCGCAGGCCGTTGTGCTCATACTCGTTGGTGATCCAGGCGCGGCTGTTGCCCAGTGTGCGCAGCGTATCGCGGCTGTAATCAAATTCCACATACATGTCCTCGGCATAGACGGCGCAGGCCACCGGCACCTTGTTGCGAGCCAGCCGGGCGGGATCATAGAGCCGGCCCCAGTCACGCTTCTGTGCCAGCAGATGGGCCGCCTCCTTGAGGGGCACCAGCTCGCGGAATTGATCGAACATCCAGGGGAAGATCATCTCGCCGGTGAAGGCGAAGTCCTTGCCCGGTTCCCAGTCGAAAAGGGGGTATTCGCTTCGGACCCGCTCGGCCGCCCAGCGGGTCGCCTCCCCTTCGGCGTAGATAGCTTCGTGCAGCACGGCAAACAGCGGATTGGTGTTGAACGGCTGCATCCCCTGCACTTGATAGAGGAAGGCCGGGTTGATCTGCTCCCCGATAAAGGCCTCTTCCAGCAGGTAGTAGAGCTCTTCAAAGGCGCCGCTGGCCCCCAGATCTAGCCCCTGTTGCTGGAACTGCTCCACCGTCAGCCGTTGGCCGTTGGGCAGGCGCACATCGTGCTGGTGCAGATGGGTGGCCAGCCGGTTGGCAATGCCCTGGGCATAGGGGAAGCGGGCGAAGAAGGCGCGGTTCTTGTCGACAACCCGCTGATAGGTGGCGCGATACACCTCGTCGGCACTGCGCCCGATCGGGGCGACGCCCCCCGTGATGTAGACCTCCCGCAGGCTGTCCGGGAACAAAGAGAGATAGGTGAGGCAGCAGAAGCCGCCAAAGCTCTGCCCCAGCAGGCTCCAGCGATGGGAAGGAGAGATCTCCAGCCGGATGAACTCGGCATCACGCACTATGTTGTCGGCACGAAAATGGCTGAGGTACGCCGCCTGCTCCGCCGGCGTCATGGCAGCCAACAGCTGGCCATGGATCGGGCTAGACATGCCGGTCCCCCGCTGGTCGAGCAACACCACCCGAAACTCCTGCAGCGCCCGCTTGAGCCAGCCGCTGTTGGCGGTCGGCCGCGGTGACCCAAAGCCCGGCCCCCCTTGCAGATAGAGCAGCCAGGGTAACTTGTCATCCAGCTTGTCCTTGCGACAGAGGGTGCGGGCAAACAGGGTGATGCTGTCGCCATCCGGATCGTCGTGATCGAGCGGGACGGTATAAAAATGCGGCTCGCAATGGATGCCGTCCAGGACATAGTGCAGGGGGCTGTTCATCTGGGATCTCTCCGTCAGGATGGGAACATGGAGGGTCTCATCATAACGTTGCAAAGATGCCGGGTCACTTCGGTTTTTCAAAACATTAACAATGAGTTAAACACTCAGGATGGCGCAAGCCACAGCGACCGGAAACATCTTCGCCAAGGACGATTGACGTCCATGTTGCCTTCGACCAAGATGGCTCGCCGGCACGTACGCCGGCACGTAAAGTGCAGGCCGATGGACACTGCGAGCAGAGAGAAGAGAGAAGAGAGAAGAGAGAAGAGCGTGATGAAACCCAGGTGGATCAGGGTCAGAAAGAAGGAAAAGATGGCAAGCCCTGGCGGCGTGCTGCAGACCGGCATGCTGGTGTTCGGCGCCACCTGCGGGGCTACCCTGTTTCTGGCCGCCTGCAACAGCAACTGATAAACGAAAAAAGCCCGCTCGATTGAGCGGGCTTTTCGAATTTGGCTCCTCCTACTGGACTTGAACCAGTGACATACGGATTAACAGTCCGCCGTTCTACCGACTGAACTAAGGAGGAATTGTGGTGCCCAGAGACGGAATCGAACCGCCGACACGGGGATTTTCAATCCCCTGCTCTACCGACTGAGCTATCTGGGCAACGGCGCGCATTAAACCCTTTCCGGCGCCGGGTGTCAACCGCCATGCAAGATAAAAAGCGCGTTCGCTCAACATCTGAACGTAACGGGCAGTTATTCACCATTTCAAGGTGATACGGGGGCCTGCCAGCAACATTATCCTGCCACCACCGATCTGCCGCATTGAGCCGGATGCACTCTGCGAGTATGCTTTGCCGCAATGATAACGCCTGGAGGCAACATGAGTCTGAATATGCAAGAGTGGCGTGAAGAGACCACCGAAATCGTCAATGAACTGCTGGCCGACGGCAGCAATCCCGATGCGGATTACGACATTGAGCACCACTTCGCCTGCCAGGACTTCGACCGTCTGGAGAAGGCCGCGGTCGATCTGTTCAAGGCCGGCTTCGAGGTAACCGATGCCGAGGAGATGGAGCTGGATGACGGCGCCACCATCTTCTGCTTCGATGCCACCTGCGAGAGCAAGCTGAATGTCGAGGCGATCGTCGCCGATATCGCCAAGATGATGCCCATCCTCGAGAAATACGGGGTGGATTACGATGGCTGGGGCACTTACTTCCAGGAGTGATGTCCCCTCATCAAACAACAAGGCCACCGTCAGGTGGCCTTGTTGTTTGGGGCGTTACGCCAGATAGGTGGCGGCGAACTCCTCCGGCGGCAGGGGGCGGCTGAAGAGATACCCCTGCAGCCGATCACACCCCGCCTCCATCAGCCACTGCTGCTGCTCCGGGGTTTCCACCCCTTCGGCGGTGATCCCTATCCCCAGCTCATGACCCAGGCCAATCACCGAGCGAATGATGGCCGCGGTGGCCGTGTTGCTCTCCAGTCCCTGGGTGAAACTGCGATCCAGCTTGAGGGTCGCCACCTTGAGGCGGGGCAGATAGGCGAGCGAGCAGTAGCCGGTACCGAAATCGTCGATGGCCAGCTGAAAACCGGCGGCCAGCAGATTGTCGAGGTTGGTCTCTATCTCGTCGGCATTTTCCATCAAGACCCCTTCGGTGATCTCCAGCTCCAGCTGACTTGCCTTGAGCCCGTGCCGGGCAATGCAGCCCTGCACCAGCTCGCACAACCCCGGATCCCGAAACTGCAGCGGTGACAGGTTGATGGAGAGCACCATGTCCGGCAGTGCCGCTTGCCACTGGGCCAACTGGGCGCAGCCCTGCTCCAGCATCAGCTGACCGAGCTGGCCGATGAGGCCCATCTCCTCCGCCAGCGGGATGAACTCCTCGGGGGAGATCATCCCAAGCTCTGGATGGGGCCAGCGGCAGAGCAGCTCGGTACCATGCAGCCGATGGCTGCGGGTGCAGATGATGGGTTGGTAGACCGCAACCAGCTGGGCGGCCTTGATGGCCAGCGGCAACTGGGAGGCGATCAGCTGACGCCGCTTGAGCCTGGCATGAAGTGCGGGATCGAACAGGGTGTAGTTCTGCTGCAACTGCTTGCCCTGCGCCAGGGCGGCTTCGGCATGGCTCAGCAATCGTTCGGCATCGCCCGCCCGCCCCTGGGCCAGCCCCAGAAACACCGGGATCTGGATGCGGTGATCCTCAATCAGGTAGTGCTCCATCAGCTGTTTCTGAAGATGGCGGCACCATGTCGAGAGCGGCTCGCTGAGCTCGGGCAACAGCAGGCAAAAATCATCGGCCGCCACCCGGCAGAGCAGGGTACGGGGAGGCGCCAGCTGCTGCAGACGCTTGGCCACCTGGCTTAGCAGGCGGTCGGCGATCCGGATCCCGAAGCGATCGTTGATCTCGCGAAAATGGTGCAGGTCGATCAGCACCAGGGTGGCGTTACGGGTGCCGAGATGACGGCTGGTCTGCAAAAAACGGGAGAGTTTGAGCAGCCCGGTCAGGCTGTCGTAATGCTGCTCCTGCTGCAACTGGGCCTGGGTGGTGCGCAGGCCCGTGATGTCGCGCCCCAGGGTCAGCGTTCCCAGGGAGTGGCCATCGCCACCGGGCACATCCACCCGAGTGATATCCATGTGTCTCCCCTGACCACGAGCATCCAGCAGGCAGCACTCTCCGGGCCCCATACCCTGAGGTGCCGCCAGAATATGTTGGCTCTGCTGACCCAGTACCTCCTCGGCGTTGTGGCCAACGAAGTCGAGAAACGCCTGGTTGCACTCCAGCAAGACACCGTTGTGGTCATCGAAACGGATCAGATCCGGGATCGCATCGAGCAGAAAGCGCTGCAACAGCTGCTGCTTCCTGAATGTCTCCTCGAGTGACTTGCGCTCGGCAATTTCGTTGACGACGCCAAACACGGCGCAGGGCTCCCCCGCCTCGTTGTAAAGGGGGATCTTGTGGGTCTCCGACCAGCTGCCCCGCTCCCCGTTCTGGCAATAGAGCTGCTGGTTAAGCAGGGGGATCCCCTCTGCCAGCAGCTTCTCGTCTTCACTGCGAAACACATCCCCCCAGGGCATCTGTGCATCCGTCTTGCCAACCAGCTCCGCCGGTGAGGCGCATTGTGCCTCGCTGGCAAAGCGGCGATTGACGAACAGATAACGCCCCTGCTTATCCCGGCAAAAGATACTCATGGGCAAGTGGTCGATGATCTGTTGCAGCAGATCCGGAGTGAGGATGTTGTTCACGGAGGCGCTTATGGAGGAATTTCGAGCAAATCTATGATAGACAACTCATTTTGTAAAGCGGCGGACAAATTGACGAGACGTTGGATGCAGGATGCCTGCTGACAGAAAATGGCGCGCCGGCGATAATGGGCACCGGTTGGCCAATGGCCTGTTTATGGACGAGAGAAAAATGAAAAAAATAATGGGGGGCGCCCTGGCGCTGCTGCTGGTTGGTTGTGCAGGTGACAACAATGGTGGTGAGGCATATCGCTACAATCCGCCGATTGCCAAGGCCACCAACAACACCCAGGAGATGGCGATCCCGGTGGATCTGGTATGGGCGCGCGCCGAGAAATGGTTCGCGGATCATGGTCTGAGCATCGAGAACAGCCAGCGTGGTTCCGGTCTGATGACCGCCAGCGTGAGCCAGGCCGCCGACGGGCTGGAGTGGCTCGATTGCGGCACCATGGGTGCCAAGGTCGCACTGGGCAACCCCAACCTGCAGATCAACCTGATCATCACCCAGAGCGGCAACAACAGCGTGGCCACCGTCAACGTCAAAGGCAACACCGAGCTGTTCTTCGTCGAGTCGTCCGGCGAGCGCGTGCCCGCCCCCTCCATCCAGCCGGTCTGCGTCTCTCGCGGCACCCTGGAGCAGAGCCTGTTCGCTACCCTCGGCAACTGATTTCACGCTCTTCGATCAATAAAAAAGCGGCAGATTTCTCTGCCGCTTTTTGTTACCCCTAACCGGGATTACTTGTCGATATCGAGCATGTTGTTCTGCAACATGTAGTCGATGACCTGATTGGCCGTGGTGCCTGAGCCCCCGGTCAGACTGTCGAAGGTATGGTTTGTCAGCACTATCTCTTGGGTCACGGGCGCTGTACTGCTCTCCTGGACCTTCAGATGTACTCCCTCTTTGTCCTCAAACACGGAGAGCAGGCTCTTCAGATCGTTCTGGTTATGAGAACCATCGTGATCCAGCAGATCGCTCAGATCCAGCTTGTCACCTTCCGACTTGCTGAAATCAACGATGTAGTCCTTGGCCACCTTGCCTGTTTCGGCATCCCCCTTCAACCAGGTGAAGATGTCGGATCCGGCATCACCCTTGAGAATGTCGTTGCCAAGCCCGCCAACCAGGATGTCGTTACCAACGCCGCCGTAGAGATGATCGCTACCGGCCCCGCCAAACAAGATATCATTCCCGCCCTGACCAAACAGGATGTCGTTACCTTGGCCACCGTACAGGATATCGTCCCCGCCTCGCGTGTCTTGGGACACTTCCAGATCCCCATGGTGGGCTTCGATATAGTTGTAAATCGCCACCTCGCTGGGCGCACTGCCCTCTTTGAGCGTCAGAAACGCCTTGAGACCATCCAGACCTTGTCCATCGACCCAATCCGCCGGCTTGGCCGGATTTCCATCGACTCCCCACGGCAGGTGATCGGTGTTAATGCTGTCGCCAAACAGGATGTCATTGCCCTCGCCACCAAGCACGGTATCGCTCCCCACCTCCGCCGGCGTATTGGTCACCGACCCCTTGGTTAACAAGGCTTCCAGCTGATGGGCCTGCGTGATGATGTCCACCTCGCCGGTCGGGAAATACAAGGTCTTGCTAGCCTCATCCCTCACAAAGAGAAGCGCGTCATTACCATTACCATTCTCGTAAATAGAGAAGGCTACGCGATAGAACCCTTCGCCGAGTAAGGGACTAGTGATATCCCCCATGACCTCCGACACGTCACTCGCCCGCACCCAGCGCCCGTTATCCCAGCGTTCAAACCAGTAGTGAGACTTGTCTCCCCCATTAATCCGGGCATCGACACCGAGGTTGAAACTGGCCTGCTCACCATAGGAAACCTGTAGCGTTGGCGTGTAGTGAACCGTCGCTTTCTGCATTCCCGCGTGGTCTTTATTGTCGGTCAATGCTACCCAACCTTGCATGTAGTCGCGGCCACCATTGCCGTTCATGCCCCAACCATAGAGCAAGTTGACTGTTACCGAGTCTTTGCTACCGCCAAGGCCCAGCGTTCCCGTGTTATCGAAGAATTCCAGCGTATCCTGCTTGACGGCTGTGCCGATGCCGATAGCCCTGACGCTGCTCTGGTCAGACAGGGTCGCGAACTCTCTCAGAGCATCGTTGATGCTGCTCGTCGGCTCCCCATCGGTGAGGAAGAAGGTTTGGTTCTCGAACACCTTGCCCGAACCGCTACCTGGAGACGTTGCAAACCACCTGGATGCCTCACGGAAGGCATCGTCATAATCGGTACCACCGCCCGCAGTCAGCTTGCTGATCTGGCTCTGCAAGCTGGCCAATTTGGCCGGATTGAGATCGGAGATCTCCAGCAGGCTAGTGGCTCTGTCGTTGAACCCAATCAGCTTGACGTTCACAGTCCCATCATGCACGGCCAGCTGGCCAACCAGCTTTTGCAGGGCCTCGATCACCAGCGACATCTTAGAGGAAGTGCCATTCATCGCCGTGCGGCCATTCAACCCTTCCGACATACTGCCGGAGGTATCGATCACCAACGCAATGTTGTAGTTCTTGCCGGGGGTCACATTGCTCTTCACACCACCAATGTCCCCCAGCAGCACGTCATCACCTGCCCCTCCTTCGACCCGGTTATCACCGTTGGGGTTGTCCGCCGCCTTGCCGAAGAAGCCAAGGTCCAGCGTAGTGCTGGCGGGATCTCCCACTGCCAGGCCGGAGCTGCTGTACTCCTGCGAGCCGGCAATCACGGTCAACTTCAGTGCAGGGGAACCCACCGGCAGTTCGAGTTGCAGCGAGGTCTTACCCTCTGCATCGAGGGCCGATGCCGGCAGAGCCCAGCTACCATCGGCCTGCTTGCTCCCTTGTGACAGGGTGGCGCCGTCCGGCAGCCCCTTAATCAGCACATTGGTGAATCGCTCACTACCGTCCGAATCAATCAGATCGACGTCAATGTTCAGCTTGATAAGGTCTGCAGCCTTCACCAGAGTACCGCTCTCAAACTGGTACTTGCCATCGCTCAGGTAGACGGTCTCCACGCTATAGAAGTCATGTCTGGTCGTGGCACCAGTCGCGGGGTCACGATATTCCAGAAGAAAATCACAGCTGGGCGGAAGGCCGGTCGTGACCAACTTGAGCTGGCCCATGCTTCCCGGTAAATAGACAGTGTCTTGCCCCGCATCACCGTAGTAGCTGGTGGTCGCCTTCAGACTTTGGGAGATCAGCTTGTCATTGCCATCCCCACCGATCAGAGTGATAGAGGAACTGGCTATCTTGCCGCCAATCAAGACATCGTTGCCGGCTCCACCATTGAGGTAATCCTGCACACTGGCGCCACCTATGATGGTGTCATTGCCCTCACCGCCATTAGCCTGGAAGGCTATTCCGCTGCCAAACTTGATGACGTCGTTACCGCCATTGCCCAGTACCCACTGCCCACCGTGGCCAACCAGATAATCGTTACCGCTTGTCGCGTTCGCATTGGGTTGCTTGCCGGCAATCAAATGCTCGGCCGCAGTCACCAGTTCGGCCCCCGTACCACCGCCCGGAAGCAACGTCGCCTTGAGCAGCACGCCATCGCTGACAGGTCGAATATCGATCACGAACTTGCCTGCCGAGCTGTCACTCTGGCCATCGGTCACGACAAAATCGAAGGCGGCATAATCAGGCTGACGATTGCCCAACGCCCCGCCATCCTGCACTTGAGACGCAGAGCCACTGGCCTCGTGCAGATCGGGAACGAATTGCAGACGACCCGCATCGATATCGGCCTTACTCAGCACCTGCCCCACAGCCAGAGCCACCCATTGCCCCTGGTCGTTACGATATTGCAGCGCGCCGTCTCGGGGCAGTGAGGTAATACGCAGTGCCAGCGCATCCTTATCGACATCGCTCGCCTTGAAATCATCCCATTTCAGAGAGAGGGGCTGATCTTCAACCCCGGCGGCATAACCTCCTTCGGTGACCGGAGCGTCGTTCTCAGGGGTCACGCCGACATTGACCGTGATGGTGTCACGCCCGCCCTTACCGTCGCTCACCATGACGATGAAGCTGTCGGAACCGTGGTAGTCCTTGTCCGGGGTGTAGGTCCAATTCCCCTGTTTATCAACCATCACCGAACCATGGGCCGGATCGCTGTCTTTCACAAAGGTCAACTTATCGCCATCCACATCGCTGGCCTTGAGTGAGCCCGACACCGGAGTATCTTCCGGTGTGGTGACACTCATGTCCTCACCCAGCGGGGCGCCGTTATCATCAACCAGCACGGGAGCATCATTCACCGGGGTTACGCCCACATTGACCGTGATGGTGTCGCTACCCCCTTTACTGTCGCTGACCGTGACCGTGAAGCTGTCGGAGCCGTGGTAATCCTGGCCGGGCGTGTAGGTCCAGTTGCCCTTCCCGTCGACCTTGACCGTTCCATGGGCAGGCTCGCTCGCCTTCACGAAGGTCAACGTATCCCCATCTACATCACTCGCCGTGAGCTTGCCTGAGACAGGGGTATCCTCCCGTGTTGTCACACTGACATCGTCACCCTGCGGGGCGCTATTTTCATACATGGTTGCGCTGTCACTGCCTTCCGGCGAGACGTTACCCGCCTTGTCAGTCAGCGTCGCAACCACCTCGATCGAGCCCCCCTGTACCGGGCGCGGGTACTCGAAGGTCAGGAACTTGCCGTCAATCTGGGCCTGGGTCAGGGTGATCGGCGCCTGGCCGGTCACGGTCAGCACATCCCCTGCCACCGCGCCGGCCGGCAGCGTGACCTGCACGCCCACCGTGCCGTCGATCTCGGTGCGGCTGATGACGCCGTCGTTGTTCTTGTCTTCGGTGATGACCACGGTCGGGGCCACAGTGGCGGTGGTGTCGAGCAAGGTGGTGTCGTCGGTGGCGCTGGCCGGGTTGCCCGCCGCGTCGGTGACGCTGGCCACCACGGTCAGGTTGCCATCCGCCAGCCCGCTCAGATCGGCGC
>NZ_CDCG01000038.1:107941-108220 GCF_000819845.1 Aeromonas enteropelogenes | reverse complement strand
GGCGGTGGTGTCGAGCAAGGTGGTGTCGTCGGTGGCGCTGGCCGGGTTGCCCGCCGCGTCGGTGACGCTGGCCACCACGGTCAGGTTGCCATCCGCCAGCCCGCTCAGATCGGCGCGGGTGTTGTAGTTGCCATCGCTATCGGTGACGGCCGTGACGGTCACCTTGTCGCCGTTGGCATCGCTGATCACCAGGGTCACGGTGCGGTTCGGGCCGACATCGGAGGTGCCGCTGATGGGCGCGTTGGCCACATTGCCCGCGTTCACGTCATCCAGGCTCAC
>NZ_CDCG01000038.1:0-107669 GCF_000819845.1 Aeromonas enteropelogenes | reverse complement strand
ACCGTGATGTTGGCGGTGGTATCCACGCTACCATTGTCGCTGACCATTCCTTTGTTGCCAGCCGGATCCGTCACACTGGCGGTAACGTTATAGCCCCCTTCCGGCAGAGGAGAGATGACATCGGTGCGATAGCTGCCATCCGGTTGAACGCTTGTGGTCAGGGTCTGCTGTTGACCATTGGCATCGGTCACTACCAAGGTGATTGTGCTGCCGGGGGCCACATCTGTAGTGCCGGTAATGCTCGGGGTGGTGTCGTTGGTGTTGTCCGGTGCCTCCACAGTAATCACTGGCGCTGTCACGTCCACACTGCCGTTGTCGGTGGCCGTACTCGTATTTCCGGCAGGATCTGTCACGCTGGCAGTCACGTCATAACCGCCCTCTGGTAGCAGATCGACGACATCCACACTAAAGGAGCCATCCGGCCGAACGGTCGCAGTCAGAGTCTGTTGTTTGCCATTGGCATCGGTCACTATCAGGGTGATTGTGCTACCTGGAACTGCATCAGTAGTGCCGGTGATGGTCGGTGTAGTGTCCTTGCTGTTATCGGGGGCGACCACAGAGATGCTGGGTGCTGTCAGATCGAACGTCTGATCTTCCCCTCCCAGCGCATCGCGCGGGGGTTCAGCATTGGTGTTGTAGGTCGTGTCGAAACCGGCCTGGGAGATGGTGGTATCACCGGTACGGTCGATAGTGACGAAGCCACCGTTGCCGCTGGCACCGGCCACACCGCCCACGCCACCACCGGCGGCAGGAGCCCCGCCAGCAGCCGAGGCTTCAAAGGTCTGGGTCGGGTCGGCGCCCCCCAGGATCGCTTGTTGCAGCGCATTGATATCATCCGGCGCACCGGCTGTTCCATTTTGCGCCAGCAGGGTTTCTGCCTCTTGGACTTGTTCACGGGGTTCTTCTGCGGGGCTCAGGGTGAACTGTTGCTCCCCCCCGAGAAAACTCCCTCCCTCCGGAGAGATGATCACTGCACCTTTTGGCACTACATCACCTTCAGCCAACAACTTGCGGCTGCCATCTGCGGCCAGCAGATAGACCTCTCCTTTCAGCTGGGTAACGGTTACGCCCTGTGCCAAGGTAATGCTATTGGTGATCATTTTCACTCCTGAGTCCTGTTTTTGGCATACAAAAAACCACAGCGTACTTTGCTCCTTGATGATGCAAATGACCAGTTCGAAAATTCGAACAGATGGACCGATTTAAACCTCGAATTGTCAGCCAGACAGAAGGGTGTTGCAAAGCGGAGGCGTGGCAATAAAAGTGTTTTTTATCAATAGATTGCAGATGATGATGGTAGGAGCCTGATCAGGCAGGCTCCCACCCGGATGGAATACTAGGCACCAGCCCAGAGGATGATGGCAAGCAGCTGCGGCGAGATGATCCGCAAGAACATGACCAGAGGGTAAACGGTGGCATAGGAGAGGGCGCTGGCCCCGCTGGTTGGATGCATGGCGTTGGCAAAAGCCAGGGCGGGGGGATCCGTCATGGAGCCCGCCAGCAAACCGCACAGGGTGAGGTAGTTCATCTTGCCATAGAGACGAGCAAGCACGCCGACCACCAGCAGCGGGATCAGGGTAATGGCGGCGCCATAGAGCATCCAGGCCGGGCCATCACCATTGATCAGGGTATCGACAAAGCCGGCGCCTGATTTGAAGCCGACCACCGCCAGAAACAGCACTATGCCAATCTCTCGCAGCGCCAGGTTGGCGCTAGGGGGCATGAACCAGTAGAGCTTGCCGATGCTGCCGATCCGCGACAGGATCAGCGCCACCACCAGCGGCCCGCCCGCCAGCCCCAGCTTGAGGGCAGCGGGGAATCCCGGCAGATAGAAGGGGATGGATCCCAGCAGCACGCCGAGGCCAATACCGATGAACACCGGCAGCATCTGCACCTGCTGCAGTTTTTGTTGCACGTTGCCCACCACATTGGTGACCGCCTCGATGGCATCGAGCCGCCCCACCAGGTTGAGGATGTCACCGAACTGCAGGCTGGTCTGACTGGTCGGCACCAGTTCGATACCAGCCCGGTTGAGGCGGGAGATCACCACATCGTACTTCTGCTTGATGTCGAGATCGCGGATCTTCTTGCCGAGCACCTGCTCGTTGGTAACCACTACCCGCTCCACCCGCAGATCGGTGCCACGGGTCGAGAGAGAGGTCTCCACCTCCTCTCCCAGCACCAGCAGCACTTTGTGCAGGGCGTGGCGTTCGCCAACCAGATGCAGCAGATCCCCAAGCTCGATGCGGGACTCGGGCCTCGGCACCATCAGTTCCTCGCCGCGCTTGAGGCGGGAGCAGATGACGTCGGACTCGTCGAGGCTGGGGATCTCGCTCAGCATCAGACCATGCATGTTGGGGTTGCGCACCGCGATATTGATGGTCTGCAGGCTCTCCTTGGTCTTGCCGGTCTGCTGTTCGAACAGGGCGGCTTCATCGTCGATCTTGATGCGAAAGAAGACTCTCACCAGCCACATGGTGATCAGGATGCCGCAGATGCCGAATGGATAGGCCACCGCATAACCCATCCCCATCAGGCCGGTCGAACCGGGCGCGGCGCCGAGTTCGCCCAGGATCTGCTGACCGGCACCGAGTGACGGGGTATTGGTGACCGCGCCAGAGAAGACCCCGAGGATCACCGGCAGCGGCACATCAAACAGCTGATGCAGAACCACAGCCACCACGCAGCCGAGCAGCACCAGCAGGGCGGCAAAGCCGTTAAGCTTGAGCCCGGAGCTGCGCAAGGAGGAGAAAAAGCCCGGACCGACCTGGATGCCGATGGTATAGACAAACAGGATCAGGCCAAATTCCTGAATAAAATGAAGGGTCTGCGAATCCAGCGCCAAGCCGGAGACCCCTGCGAAGTGGCCCACTATGATGCCACCGAACAGCACCCCCCCTATTCCCAATCCAACGCCATAGACCCGCCAGTTGCCCAGCCACAGCCCCAGCACCGCCACCAGCGACAATATGCTGATGGAAAGCGCGATATCACTCATCTTGTGCATCCTTTGCGAATTGAAACTGTGACTAGCTTGTCAGTAAAAGCCGGGGCCAACTGTGTGATACCGCACGAATTTATCCTTTAAAACGGTGATAAATACCAATTAAGGGCTAGTCAGCAACATAACCATAGATGGCCGCAAAGTGACAAATGCTGCCCCCCAGCACGAACAGATGCCAGATGGCGTGGTTATAGGGAATGCGCTTGGCCACATAGAAGATGACCCCCAGGCTGTAGACCAGTCCGCCCAGGGCGAGCAGCAGCAAGCCGGCACCGGCCAGGTGGATATAGAGCTGATAGATGACCAGCAGCGATAACCAGCCCAGCATCAGGTAGGTAAAAAGCGACAACCGCTTGAATCGGTTGATGAAGACCAGCTTGAACACCACTCCCGCCAGCGCCAGCCCCCAAATAACCGCCATCAAGCCACGCGCCAGCGGCGTATCCAGAGTCACCAGCAGAAAGGGGGTATAGGTGCCCGCGATCAGCAGATAGATGGCGCAGTGGTCGAAGACCTTGCACCAGCGCCTGGCTTTTCCTTCCGCCACACTGTGATAGAGGGTCGAGGCGAGGTAGAGCAATACCAGACTGCCCCCGTAGAGGCCATAGCTGACCAGCGCCCGGGTTCCCTGTTCCCATCCCTTGACGAGCAACAGCACTAGACCGACGATCCCCAGCAGCAGCCCAGCCCCATGGCTCAGCCGGTTGGCCAGCTCCTCCCGGGGGGAGTAATCCATCTCACCACTCATATACGCACTCCACGATAACTGGCTCCACTCTACCCAGCCCATTTTCAGTGTACAAGTGTTAGCTTAAAAAAGGGGATGGCTGTCACCCTCCCCCCCTATGGTGTATGCTCTGCCGCCGACGCCCGCGACAAGGGACATGCACACCGACCCCGGTGATCTGGTCTGGAGAACCTGATGAAGCTGACTGAGCTGTTTACACAACCGACCCCGGCCTTTGGCGAGGCGATGACCGCCCTGCTGGAGCATTTTCACCACTCGGATGACAGCCAGGCTCCCTACCAGCGCAAGCAGTTCACCCACCAGCTCGATCAGTCCCGCATGCCGACCCAGGGCATCAGCATCGACGACTATCTGGCCCGGCTGGCCATCCTGGTGCCCGGCGCCTCCCACCTCACCTCACCACGCTACATGGGGCACATGACGGCACCATTACCGGCCTTCACCGCCGAGCTATCGCGCCTGCTGGTGATGCTCAACCAGAATCCGATGAAGATGGAGTCCTCCCGTCTGCTCAGCTTTCTGGAGCGGGAAGTTCTGGCCAAACTGCACCGCCTCGTCTACTGCGCCGATGACGATTTCTATGGCGAGCAGATGCATGCCAAGGATGCCGCCCTCGGCGTCATGACCAGCGGCGGCACCATCGCCAACGTCACCGCCCTCTGGCTGGCGCGCAACCGCGCCTGTGGCGACGACCTGTTCGCCCTCTATGAGCAGGGTTATCGCGGCGCCGTGATCCTGGGCTCGCGGCTGATGCACTACTCCTTCGACAAGGGGATGGATCTGCTGGGGCTGGGGGCCAGAAGCGTATGGCGCCTCGACACCGACGATCACAACCGGCTCGACCTGGCGGCGCTGGAGCAGGCCCTTGCCCGGTGCAAGGCACAGAAGCTGAAGGTGCTGGCACTGGTCGGCGTCGCCGGCAGTACCGACTTTGGCTCCATCGATCCCCTGCCGGAGCTGGCGTCCATCGCCGAGCGCGAGCAGATCCACTTTCATGTGGATGCCGCCTGGGGCGGCCCGACCCTGTTCTCTCCCCGTTATCAGGGGCTGCTGGAGGGGATCGAGCGGGCCGATACCGTTACCCTGGATGGCCACAAGCAACTGCTGGTGCCGCTCGGTACCGGCATGCTGCTCTGCCGCCAGCCGGATCTGATGATGACGGTCAAGCGCGAGGCCCCCTACGCCATTCGTGCCAGCTCCTTTGATCAGGGACGCTTCACTCTGGAAGGAACCCGCCCTGCCAACGCCCTCTATCTGGACGCCGCCTTCCAGCTGTTTGGCCAGCAGGGCTACGCCAGCCTTATCGAGGCCAACTACGATCGGGCACGCCTGATGGCGGCACTCATCAATGCGGATCCCGCCTTCGAGCTGATGTCGGCCCCCGTGATGAACCTGCTCTCCTACCGCTGCATTCCGCCCCATCTACAGGGCAAGCGCCTGAACGAGGCTGCCAACGCGCAGATCAACGCCTTCAATGTCGCCCTGCAAAAGGCCCAGCGGGCTGAAGGGCACAGCTTTGTCTCCCGCACCCAGCGGGCTGTGGTGCGCTACGGTGCCCAGCCCCTCACCCTGTTGCGGGCAGTGCTGCTCAATCCGCTTATCGAAGAACGCCATATCCGCGAGCTGCTGGCGGATCAGAAACGCCTCGGCGGCGAGATTGCCGGCCAGATGTTCGACCAGAGTAGCGACAGGGAACCGGATGGAAAATGAGCGGTCTTATTCATTTGCCGTTATTCACCTTGCAGGTAAACTGAACCAAATTTTGAGGGCAATGGGCCAGACATGAAGCAATTTATTGAATTTATTCCACTTATTGTATTTTTTGCCGTATACAAGTTCTACGACATCTATATGGCCACCGGCGCCCTGGTGGTGGTGACCGGTCTGCAGCTCATCTATGGCTGGGTGCGCTATCGCAAGGTCGAGAAGATGCAGCTGTTCACCTTCCTGCTGGTCGGCTTTTTCGGCGGTCTCACTGTCTTCTTCCACGATGACGCCTTCATCAAGTGGAAGGTGACCGTGGTCAACGCCCTGTTTGCCCTGGGGCTACTCATCAGCCGCTACGGCTTTGGCAAGAACCTGATCAAGCAGATGCTGGCCAAGGAGCTGCAAGCTCCCGATGCCATCTGGGACAAAGTCAACCTCGGCTGGGTCGGCTTCTTCACCGTCTGTGGTCTGCTCAACCTCTATGTGGCATTCAATCTGCCGCAGGAGATCTGGGTCAACTTCAAGGTATTCGGCCTGCTCGGCATGACCCTGGTCTTTACCCTGCTAAGTGGTGCCTACCTCTATCGCCACCTGCCCGCCGAGCAGAAAGGCGAGCTGAAAAAATAATCGCATCAAGAAAAGGACGCTCTCATGTGGTATCTCATCTATTCGGAAGATGTTCCCAACAGCCTGCCGCTGCGCAAACAGGCTCGCCCCGCTCACCTGGCCCGTCTGCAGGCGCTGCAGGATGAGGGGCGTCTGCTGACCGCAGGCCCCAACCCGACCATTGATGCCGAGGATCCGGCCGATGCCGGCTTCACCGGCAGTACCGTCATCGCCGAGTTTGCCAGCCTGGCAGATGCCCGGGCCTGGGCCGATGCCGATCCCTATGTGGCGGCCGGCATCTATGCCAGCGTCACGGTCAAACCGTTCAAGAAGGTCTTTTAAGAGAGCGCTGCCGCAAACGATGGATGCAAAGAGGCCGGACACTGTCCAGCCTCTTTTTTCTGCCTCGGCTGCCAGCAACGCCCGATCAGGCCTTCGCGACAAACCAGGGATTGAGGATATCCGGCTTGTTGTAGACAAGGGGCTCGCCATCGAGTCGGGTTACGCTGCCGCCGGCCCCCTCCAGCACCGCCTGGGCGGCGCCCGTGTCCCACTCGCAGGTGGGTGCAAGACGAGGATAGAGCTCGGCGCCCCCCTCGGCGATGATGCAGAACTTGAGGGAGCTGCCCATGGAGACCAGCTCAATCTCGCCCCGTTCCATGTCACCAAAGCGTGCCAGATAGTCGAGGGTCTCCCGGGAGAGGTGGTTGCGGCTGCCCACCACCCGCCAGGGGCTTCCTTCCCGGTGCGGGCGTGTCTGGATGGCCTCACACCTGCCATCGGCGATGCACCAGGCACCGAGTCCCTTGCCGCCATACCAGAGCTTGTCCAGCACGGGAGCGTAGACCAGCCCCCAGCGCGGTGCCCCCTCTTCAATCAGCGCGATATTGACGGTGAACTCGCCGTTGCGGGAGACAAACTCCTTGGTGCCATCCAAAGGATCCACCAGCCAGTAGCGCCGCCACCCCAGCCGCTCGGCCATCACTTGCGGGCCTGACTCCTCCGACAGCACGGGGATATCCGGCGTGAGCCTGGCAAGCGCTCGCACTATCACCTCGTGGGCCCCCTTGTCGGCGGCAGTGAGCGGGCTCTCGTCACTCTTGTACTCTACCGCAAAGGGCTGGCTGTAGATGGCCATGATGGCCTCCCCCGCGGCGCGGGCAACGGGTTCAATCTCGGCAATCTCGGGTCGGTACATAAGGGGCTCTTCCAGTGTGCAGGCCAGTCAGTGTAACCCTTTTGACATCAATCGCTTATAGCTTATTGCTCTGAGCTATTTCCTTCGGTTGCGACCTTGAGCTGGTATGCATCTGCGTGCAATCAAGAGTCAGGAACCACCTACATGGCGCATGCTAGAGGCCGCTTCTCCCGGGATGGCATCATAGGTATTCAGAGTAATGAAGCGACGCTTTTCAGCTATTTGCACAGACTCTTCTGCCGAAGTGATGTGTTGAAACAAAGATTTCATTTCGTTTCCATCCATCATGATTCGATGATAAAGCCACAACAAAGCCTTTCTCCTGTGCAAGAGAACACAGTGACTCGCTACACATAAATCTCAAAAAACTTCGATACCTTTCTTTTTGTGATCTTACTCATAGAGCAGGCTGCACTCTGTTTTGTTGTGCAGGCCACAAGCATATGGTTTTGAAACGGATCGAAACTTTTTCTGATGACCAGACGGGCAAGGATGGTGGAATGAAAGGGGTGCAGGGTCTTGTCCTGCGAGATAAACAGGAGAGCCACCTGTATCAACTGGTGGCTGACAGCCACTCTCCGATACGCCACCTTGGGTTTGTTCGAATCCTCCCATCCACAAGCCACAGGAGGCAACCCGCCAGCACACCATTCTGACCTTTCCACAACCGCACGGAGACAACCATGCACTCACGTACCGCGAGCATGACGCTGCTGCTCATGCTGACCCTACCCACCTTCGCCCGGGCCGAGGTGAGGTCGCTGGAGGGAAACCAGTACCGCATCACCGTCGAGACAGCGGCCGACCAGTTCCGGGAGATCACCTTCACCAATACTGCCAACGGCGATCTCATCCGCTCGAACAACCTGTTTGATATCAAAGGTATGGATGATCGGCTGACCTCATCGGCCGACTTCAAAGTCACGGTGTTCGCCAAGGTGCAAGACCATATCAACATAGAGTTGAAAAACGCCGACTTCGTGGTCAAAAGCGCTATCCGGCTGCCCTCGAACAAACGCTACGCCAGCATTGATTTCTCACTGGGCACTCGGCAAAACGACAAGCGGATCAACGGTTTTTCCATGCTGCCATTTCGCACCCAGGCCCCGTTCGTCTATGGAGCCATCAACAGTTCCCCCATCATCAGCGACAGCTTCTTCATCACGCCGCAGAATCCACTGGTCAACACCCGTGCCTACAAGGGGGGCGTCAGCCAACTTATCTCCCTCAAACTCCCCCTCTCGCAGGACAAACCGCTCAGCTATCGCACCTATATCGGCACTTTCGGTGAGGGCCAGCTCAGACGCGACTTCAACCGCTTTATCAATGACGCCCGCGACAGACCTTACGCCCCCTATCTGCACTACAACTCCTGGCTCGACATAGGCTTCTTCAACCCTTACACCGAAGCCGAGGCACTCAAACGTATCAATCAGATTGGCGAGGCGTTAGTCAACCGGCGCGGGGTGCCCATGAGCGGCTTCCTGTTTGACGATGGCTGGGACAATCGCAAGGGCAACTGGGCATTTAGCAAGGACTTCCCCGACGGTTTTCGCAAACTGAAAAAGGCTGCCGAAAAATACCATGCCCAGCTCGGGATCTGGCTTTCCCCTTGGGGCGGCTACAACAAGCCAAGGGATGAGCGGATCTCCCATGCCGCCGAGTTCGGGTATGAGCTGAGCGATGGCAAGTTTGCCCTCTCGGGCCCGATCTACTATCAAAACTTCCACCAGAAGGTGATGTCGCTCATCAAGGAACAGGGGGTTACTCACTTCAAGTTTGACGGTACCGGCAATGCGGACAAGCTGATCAAGGGGAGCCGCTTCACCAGCGACTTCGATGCCGCTATCAATCTCATCGCAGATGCGCGGGCCACCAACAAGGATGTGTTTATCAACCTGACCACGGGTACCACGGCCTCCCCCGCCTGGCTGTTCTTCGCCGACTCCATCTGGCGCGGCGGCGATGACATCAACTTCTACGGTCCGGGCTCCAAGGTTCAGCAATGGATCACCTATCGGGATGCCGAAACCTATCGTTCTATCGTCAAAAACGGTCCCCTGTTTCCGCTCAACTCCCTGATGCTGCACGGATTGGTCTATGCCAAGCAGGCCAAACATCTGGACAAGCAGTCACCGCAGGACTTTGCCGATCAGGCCTGGAGCTACTTCGCCACCGGTACCCAGCTGCAGGAGCTCTACCTCACTCCCGAGCTGCTGACCGGTGAGAACTGGGATCTGCTGGCCAGGGCGGCGCTCTGGTCACGCCAGAACCAGGCCGCTCTGTTTGACAGCCACTGGATCGGCGGCGATCCCACCCTGCTGGAAGTTTACGGCTGGGCCGCGTGGAGCCCCAACAGAGCATTTATCACCTTGCGCAATCCGTCGAGCCAGCCTCAACAATTCCTGCTGGAACCACAGCGTCAACTTGAGATCCCATCGGGAGAGGCAAGCTACTTCGAGGTTCGGTCACGCTATGGCAACAACCCGACCGTCCCCTCTTCGCTTGGCAATGGCGCCGTCATCAAGCTGGCACCGCTGGAGCTCATTACCCTTGAACTGACTCCCTCCATTGAGCTGACCCCCGCCAGCTAGCAAACCACAGGCCAGGCACAATTCAGCATGCCGGGCTGCACTGATAAAAAGGGACGCCGCAGCGTCCCTTTTTATCTCTTGTCAGTCTCGGCCGATCAGATCCCCTGACGAGCTTCCTGCATCAGTGCACGCATATCGCTGACCGCCTTGGCCAGGCCGTCGAAGGCGGCGCGACCGATAATGGCGTGGCCAATGTTGAGTTCATAGAGCTCGGGAATGGCGGCGATGGCCTTGACGTTGTGATAGTGCAGGCCGTGGCCGGCATTGACCTTGAGTCCCTTGCCGGCGGCATAGGAGGCACCGGCGGCGATACGCTTGAACTCGGCGTTGCGCTCGGCATCCGTGGTGGCATCGGCGTAGCGACCGGTGTGGATCTCGATAAAGGGAGCGCCGCTCGCGGCGGCCGCATCGATCTGGACCGGATCGGCATCGATAAACAGCGACACCTGGGCACCGACGGCAGAGAGGCGAGCCACCGCATCGGTCACCTTGTCCAGCTGGCCGGCTACGTCCAGGCCACCCTCGGTAGTCACCTCGGTGCGCTTCTCCGGCACCAGGCAGACGAAATGGGGCTTGATGCGGCAAGCGATGCCGATCATCTCTTCGGTCACCGCCATCTCCAGGTTCATCCTGGTCTGGATCGTCTGGCGCAGGATCTCCACGTCCCGGTCGGTGATGTGACGGCGATCTTCCCGCAGGTGAACCGTGATGCCATCGGCGCCAGCCTGCTCGGCCACGAAGGCGGCCTGTACCGGATCCGGGTACTGGGTGCCGCGGGCATTGCGCAGGGTGGCGATATGGTCGATGTTCACACCCAGGTAGATTTCACTCATGACGACTCCTTGAAACACTTCATTTGTTGACTGTGCGGCTGCCGCCTTGGCGCCAGCTCCGATATCCGTATGTCAGCCTTGCATGCTGGCTTTGCGTTTCAAAAACAGCTCCCGGCTCTTGAGTTGGCGTTTGCCGAGATAGGGTTGCAAGGCCAGCCGGCTGAAACGCTTGGCCGCCTGCAGCAGGGGGGGAGTATCGAAACGTCCCTCGGCGAAGGCCAGCAGGTGGGCACCGAGGAACAGGGTACGGGGATCCGGCGCCCGCTCGCAAGCGACAAAGCCCAATTCACGCTCGAAACCGTAGAGCAGTTCGGGCTGGATCGGCGCATCGTCGTCGGCGGCATATTCGAAGTCCACCGCATAGCCGAGGGCCTGCAGCAGCAGAAATTCGAAGCGTCGCAAGGGCAGCTCCGGGGTCTCGCCATCCGCCAGCGCCATGATGGCACGGGCATAGGCATCAAACACCTCGGGGAAAGGGGTATGGGCTTCCAGCAGGTAGTAGACCAGCTCGTTGAGATAGAGGCCGTAGAAGAGGCGATCGCCGCCTAAGCGCAGGGAGTGATCCGGGCACTCCACCTGGGTGAGGTTCTTGAGATCTCCCTTGCCACGCCAGGCAATGGTGAGCAGGGTAAAGGGCTGCAGCAGCCCCTTCAGAGGGGAGCGTGGCCCGCGGGAACCGCGAGCCACCAAGGTAAAGCGACCACTATCCTGGGTGAATACCTCGACCAGCTGGCTGGTCTCCCGATAGGGCCGGCTGTGGATGACGAAAGCCGGGGTCAGCAATCAGTCGTCACCATACCCGAGACTACGCAGGGCGCGCTCGTCATCGGCCCAGCCCGCCTTGACCTTGACCCACAGCTCCAGGTGCACCTTGTTCTGGAACAGCCGTTCCATGTCGAGGCGTGCTTCTGTGCCTATGGTCTTGATCTTCTCACCCTTGTTGCCGATGACCATCTTCTTCTGGCCATCGCGCTCCACCAGGATCAGGGCGTTGATGTGGAAGATGCCGCTCTCTTCAACCTTGAAGCGCTCGATCTCCACCGTCACCGAGTAGGGCAGCTCCTCGCCGGTGAAACGCATCAGCTTCTCGCGGATGATCTCGGAGGCCATGAAACGGGAGGAGCGGTCGGTCACGTAATCTTCCGGGAAGAAGTGCACGTTTTCCGGCAGCAGATCCTTGGCCCACTCGCGGATCTTGGCCACGTTGGTGCCCTTCTGGGCGCTGATGGGCAGGATGTGGGAGAAGGCCATCTGCTGACCCAGCCACTCGAGGTGGGGGAGCAGTTCTTCCTTCTCCTTGACGTTGTCGACCTTGTTGACCGCCAGCACCACAGGGCACCTGAGGTGGCGCAATTTGCCCAGCACCATCTCGTCATCCTTGGTCCAGTGGGTACCGTCGACCACGAACACCACCATGGCCACGTCCCCCAGCGAACTGGTGGCGGCGCGGTTCATCAGGCGGTTGATGGCCCGCTTCTCTTCGATGTGCAGACCCGGGGTGTCCACATAGATGGTCTGGTAGTTATCCTCGGTGTCGATCCCCAGGATCCGGTGACGGGTGGTCTGGGGCTTCTTCGAGGTGATGCTGACCTTCTGGCCAAGCAGCTTGTTGAGCAGAGTGGACTTGCCCACGTTGGGGCGGCCCACGATGGCGACAAAGCCGCAGTAGGTAGTATCTGTCATGACAGTTTTTCCAATGCTTGCTGCGCTGCAGCCTGTTCGGCCTTGCGGCGACTGGTGCCGACCCCGACCAGCGGACCATCCAGACCTTCCACCTCGCACTGCACGGTGAATTCCTGGTTGTGGGCCTCGCCCTTGACGTTGGTCACTGTATAGGTCGGCAGGGATTTGCGGCTTCCCTGCAGAATTTCTTGCAGACGGGTCTTGGGATCCTTCTGCTCTATGCCCGGCTTGATCTCCTCCAGGCGGCTGGCATACCAGCCCAGCAGCAGGGTCCGGATCGTCTCGAGATTGGAGTCCAAATAAATGGCGCCAATCACCGCCTCGACCGTGTCGGCCAGGATGGACTCACGGCGAAAACCGCCGCTTTTCAGCTCGCCCGGCCCCAGGATCAGGTGATCCCCGAGGTCGAACTCCCGGCCCAGCTCGGCCAGGGTCTTCTCGCGCACCAGAGTGGCGCGCATCCGGCTGAGATCCCCTTCCGCCGCTTGCGGGAAGCGGTGGAACAGATCATCGGCAATCACCAGACTCAAAATGGAGTCACCCAGAAATTCCAGTCGCTCGTTGTGACGGGAACCGGCGCTGCGGTGAGTCAGCGCCCGGGTCAGCAGTTCTTGATCCTGAAAGACATGCCCGAGACGGGACTGCAGTCTGTTCATCTTGATATTCATTTACTTGATTCCGCCAATGCGGTTGAAGCGCACCCCTGTCGGTACCCAGCTTGGCAGCAGGGAGCCTTCTTCGCGCTCAAATTCAAAACTTATCCAGATAGCGACCGCCTTGCCGACCAGATTCTGCTCGGGCACGAAGCCCCAGAAACGGCTGTCGGTGCTGTTGTCACGGTTGTCGCCCATCACGAAGTATTGCCCCTCAGGCACCACCCACTCATCCGGGTAGGTGCCCGGCTGGCGATAGTAACGGCCGACCATATCGGGCATCAGCGGATTGCGCAGGGTCTCGTGGGTGACGTCGCCCAACTGCTCGGTATAGCGGTCAAGGGGGATCCCCATCTGGGTAAATTCACCTCTTTGTTCAAACTTGATGTCGAGCTTCTTGAAGCCCGGGCACGTTTTCCCTTCCTGCTCCTCGCACTTGGGCCGGATCATCAGCTCCTTGTTACGATAGATGATCCTATCCCCTGGCATGCCGACTACCCGCTTGATGTAGTCCACCCGCGGTTCGAGCGGGTACTTGAACACCACCACATCACCGCGTTTGGGCTCACCGGTCTCGAGGAACTTGGTGTTGGTCACCGGATCCCGCAGACCGTAGGCAAACTTCTCCACCAGGATGAAGTCGCCCACCAGCAGGGTGGGCATCATGGAGCCTGACGGGATCTGGAACGGCTCGAAGATGAACGAACGCAATACCAGCACGAAGGTGATGACAGGGAAGATCCCGGCGGTCTGTTCGATCCAGACCGGCACGGGAGCGACCTTGGCCAGGGTCTTCTCGTCCAGATTGGCGCCACCGTGGGCACGGGCCACGGCGATCTTGGCCGCGCGCTGCTTGGACCAGATCATCTTGTCCAGGCACCAGATAACACCGGTGATCGCGCAGACCACCACCAGGATCAGGGAAAACGTGCTAGCCATCTATCAGTCCTTTCCGACGTGGAGAATCGCGAGGAAAGCCTCCTGCGGCACGTCGACACGGCCCAGGGACTTCATCCGCTTCTTACCTTCTTTCTGCTTGTTCAGCAGCTTTTTCTTCCGGCTCACGTCACCACCGTAACACTTGGCGGTCACGTCCTTGCGCAGGGCCTTGACGGTGCTGCGGGCGATGATCTGGTTGCCGATGGCAGCCTGGATGGCGATGTCGAACATCTGGCGCGGGATCAGCTCGCGCATCTTCTCCACCACCTGACGGCCGCGATACTGGGCATTGTCCTTGTGGGTGATGATGGCCAGGGCGTCGACCCGCTCACCGTTGATCATGATGTCCAGACGGACCATGTCGGAGGTTTCGAAGCGCTTGAAGCCGTAATCCAGGGAGGCGTAACCGCGGCTGGTGGACTTGAGGCGGTCGAAGAAGTCGAGCACCACTTCCGCCATCGGGATCTCATAGGTCAGCGCCACCTGCTTGCCGTGGTAGACCATGTTGGTCTGCACGCCACGCTTCTCGATACAGAGGGTGATCACGTTGCCCATGTACTCCTGCGGCAGCAGGATGTGACACTCGGCGATCGGCTCGCGCATTTCCTTGATGCTGGTGATGGCAGGCATCTGGGCCGGGCTGTCGATGTGGATGGTGGTGCCGTCGGTCTGCTCAATCTGGTAGACCACGGTCGGCGCCGTGGTGATCAGATCCAGATCGTATTCACGCTCCAGACGCTCCTGGATGATCTCCATGTGCAGCATGCCGAGGAAGCCGCAACGGAAGCCGAAGCCCAGCGCAGTGGAGCTCTCCGGTTCGTAGAACAGGGAGGCGTCGTTGAGCGACAGCTTCTCCAGCGCATCGCGGAAGGACTCGTAGTCATCGCTGGAGATGGGGAACAGGCCCGCATAGACCTGCGGCTTCACCTTCTTGAAGCCCGCCAGCGCCTTCTCGGCACCGTGTTTGGCCAGAGTCAGGGTATCGCCCACCGGTGCGCCGTGGATGTCCTTGATGCCGCAGACAACCCAACCTACCTCGCCACAACCCAGGCCGTCGGTATCCACCTGCTTGGGGGTGAAGATACCGATGCGATCGACGCCCCAGGTCTGGCCGGTGCTCATGACCTTGATCTTGTCGTTCTTCTTGAGCGAACCGTTCTTGATCCGCACCAGGGAGACGACGCCCAGATAGGAGTCGAACCAGGAGTCGATGATCAGCGCCTGCAGCGGAGCGTTCGGATCACCTTCCGGTGCCGGGATTCTGGCCACGATCTCTTCCAGTACCAGATCGACGCCAAGGCCGGTCTTGGCGGAGCAGCGCACCGCATCCACCGCATCGATGCCGACGATATCTTCGATCTCTTCGGCAACACGCTCGGGTTCTGCGGCCGGGAGGTCAATCTTGTTCAGCACCGGCACCACTTCCAGATCCATTTCCATGGCGGTGTAGCAGTTGGCCAGAGTCTGTGCCTCAACCCCCTGGCCGGCATCCACTACCAGCAGTGCCCCTTCACAGGCCGCCAAAGAGCGGGAAACCTCGTAGGAGAAATCCACGTGGCCCGGGGTATCGATAAAGTTCAGCTGGTAGGTGTTACCGTCTTGTGCCTGGTAGTTCAGGGTCACACTCTGCGCCTTGATGGTAATGCCGCGCTCGCGCTCCAGCTCCATGGAGTCAAGCACCTGAGCCTGCATCTCGCGGTCGGAGAGGCCGCCGCAAGTCTGGATCAGACGGTCCGACAGGGTCGATTTACCGTGGTCGATGTGCGCAATAATCGAGAAGTTACGAATGTGTTTCATCGAGCAAGAGTCACTCAAAATTGGTTTAAGGTCGGTTATGGAGGCGCGATTTTACTGGATAACCCGGCTGACGGCCATTCTTTAGTCGCCAGCGCCCGTCAAATAGCGCCCACCGGGTCAAGAGATATTGCGGACAGGAACCACCACTCCGATCATCCGGGGGCCATAGCGCCCCTGATCCAGGCGGTTGGAAAAGTAACGAACCAGTAAAAAGCCGAGCACGCCCCCCAATACGCTGGAGAGAATGGTGATCCCCTCCCCCCCGGCGAGCAGCGGCGCCAGCCAGAGCTGGCCCAGCAGAGCCCCCGCCAACAGGCAGAAGAGCGGCAGCACATAGACCAGTGCGGCCCCGCGCAGCAGGCTCTCTTGAGGAATTCCGAGCCGGATTTGCTGGCCGACCCGCACCTTGGCAGTCAGGCGCACCCGCAGACGCGGCGCCTTGAGGGGAAACGCCTTGGCAACCGTACCGGTGCCACAGTTGGATTGTTGCTGGCAACCGCTGCAGGCGGAGCGCCGTTCGCACTCCACCCAGGCATGGTCACCCTCAATGGCCACAACCGTCGCCAGCTCTTCACTCATCTCGTTCACGGCAACACCTCGGGCTTGCAAAGCACGGGATCTGAACACGCTTTGCCAGGTTCGGCAAGCGCCCTTCCCCTCTGTGCCAGCGTCATTGTACCGCTTCGTTGCGGGCCAGGGGCTGGACCGACTCGGCGATCCGCTTGGCCGTCTCGGCAGGCACTTCCCCCACGACTGTGATCTCGACCCCCACCTCGTTGACATAGCTCACCAGCGAAGTGGCTCCCTGGCGGATCAGCTGCTGGCGCACCGCCTGCTTGGGATCGACCCGGGCCACATAGACGGAGAGGTCCACCAGGCCGTCGGAGAGCATCATGTAGTCCACCGGCAGACTGGTGGTCACCAGCTGGTGCTTGTCGCGAGAGAGCACCTTGAAGCCATCCGGCAGCCAGGTGATCTGCCAGCTCAGCACTTGCTGCGGGGCAGGATAGGCATCTTCCAGCGCCAGCGCCTCCGGCAGCTTGCTCTTGGCCAGGGCAACCAGCCAGGGTGCCGGCTTGCTCTGCAGCTCCAGATCGACACCCAGCACCTGCTCGACCAGATTGCCTTCCCGCTCCACCATGTCGACCCGCAGCAACAGGTTGCTCTGCTCATCGATCCAGAGCACGAAGCCATACTTGTCTGCTTCTTTTGGCACCAGTCTGACGACCTGGGCCACCACACCAGCTACCCGGCTGCGACCGGCCAGCACGGCGTCATAGCTTTCCATCACCCGGGAAAGCGGCATCTTCACCAGGGTCGACCAGACGCCCGGGAAGCGTGCCCCCTTCAGGGTGTAGGGTTCATGACTGTTTTCAAAAAAGGTGAATTCATCCTGGCGCTGCAGATACTCGATGGCCTTGCCGTCGAGATAGCTGAGATGAGCGACCTCCTTGCCATCGATCACGGCATGACTGATGCGGATCGGCTCAAGGCGCCCCTGACGGGCTTTGACCATGGATAACTCGAAGTTTTGCTGCTGCACGGCACTCTGCATCTGCTGCAACAAGGCCTCGGCCGACTTATCGTCGGCCGAGGCCTTGGCACTGATCAGCAGGAGAGAGGCCAGCAAAATACGGCTGGACTGGCGCACGTTGTTGGTATCCCTGACGACTCGTTATTGTTGAATTTGCCTGTCTTGCAGCAGACGTTGCTGCAACTGGTGGTCACGCAGGAAGGCGTTGATCCGTTCCCGCTGCTCCTGCATCTGCTGCTCGGTCAACCCTTGCTGGCGATTGCGGTTACCCTCTTGCGGATAGTGCACGCTGACCGGGGCCGCGCTGCCACCGATAGGGATGGTATTGAGCACAGGGTTGGTCGGCACGCCGTCCTGTCCCTGATACTGCTGTACCCCGAAGATGACCGCCGCGGCGACCGATGCCGCAATGGCGTATTGGCCAAGTTGCTGGCCGATACGGCGGAACAGCGGCACCACATTGGAATCTGTCTTGGCTGGTTCCATTTCCGGTTGTGCCTGAGGCGCAACCGGTTTGGCCTCGACCGGCTTGGGTGCCAGTACGGTGGGCTCATCTTCCAGTGCGGCCATGATGCTGTCGCTGAGATCCAGCTGCAGATTGACCGGCAGGTCCCCCCGCATGGCATCGCCGATCAGGTGGTAACGACCCCAGGTATCTTGCAAGTCGGAGTCCAGCTCCAGCTCGTTCAGTACTTGTGCGTCACTCAGGTCACCATCCATCAGGGCAGAGATTTGCTCTTTATTTGCCATAAGTTAAACCCGTCTTTCCCCAGTTAGTTCTCGATCAGAGGTTGCAGCTTTTTGTCGATTGCTTCCCTCGCCCGGAAGATACGGGATCTGACCGTACCCACAGGGCAATCCATGATTTCGGCAATCTCTTCGTAGCTCAGCCCTTCCAGTTCACGAAGGGTGATCGCTGTCCTCAGGTCTTCCGGCAAGGCCTCTATGGCGGCAAACACGGTGCGCTTGATCTCGTCGGTCAGCGCCAGGTTTTCAGGGGTTGAGACCTCTTGCAAGGCTTCACCACCACCATAGGACTCTGCTTCGTCAGCCTCCACATCACTGCTGGGCGGCCTGCGCCCCTGGGAGGTCAGATAATTCTTCGCCGTGTTGACGGCAATTCGGTACAACCAGGTATAGAAAGCACTCTCACCACGGAATGTCGGCAAAGCCCGGTAGGCTTTGATAAAGGCCTCTTGCGCCACATCGGGCACATCTCCGGGATTGTTGACATACCTGGCCACCAGGTTGACCACCTTGTGCTGGTATTTTTTTACCAACAGGTTGAACGCTGCTTTGTCGCCACGCTGGACACGTTCAACCAGCTGTTCGTCCAGTAGATTCTGGTCGCTCATTGGAGCCGTAAAACCCCCATCAGGTTATCGTTTTTCTTTTCCGGCCCTTCCTAAGCGCACAAGTTCAGACAGGGAGAATCAGAGAAAGTTCGCTTGCATTGAAAAAAATGTGATGCAGGCTGCATACACGCCCCCGCTTGGGCTACCATGGTGCCAGTTCTTAATCCAGGCCAATGATACTTATGAAAGCAAGTGTTGAATACCTTTGCGACGTACTGATCATTGGCAGCGGTGCCGCCGGTCTGTCTCTCGCATTGCGATTGGCTGACCAGGCCAAAGTCCTGGTTCTGAGCAAGGGGCCCATCAGTGAGGGGGCCACTTTCTATGCGCAAGGAGGCATCGCTGCCGTGTTCGACGAGACCGACAGCATCGAATCCCACGTGAGCGACACGCTCAATGCCGGGGCAGGATTGTGCGACCCGGCCGCGGTCGAGTTCACCGCCCGCAACGCCCGCAACTCCATTCAGTGGCTGATCCAGCAGGGGGTCCCTTTCGATCAGGAAGAAGACTCCGAGGGCGAATCCCACTATCACCTGACCCGCGAAGGGGGCCACAGCCATCGCCGCATTTTCCACGCGGCCGATGCCACCGGCAAGGCAGTGCAACTGACCCTGATCGATCAGGTTCGCGCCCACCCCAACATCCAGTTGATGGAGCGCTTCAACGCGGTCGACCTCATCACCACCCGCAAGCTGGGTCTGCCGGGCAACCGGATCCTCGGCGCCTATGTCTGGAATCGCAACGCCGAGCAGGTCGAAGTTGTTCGCGCCCGCTTCGTGGCGCTGGCAACCGGTGGCGCCTCCAAGGTGTACCAGTACACCTCCAACCCGGACGTCAGCTCCGGGGACGGCATCGCCATGGCATGGCGCGCCGGCTGCCGGGTGGCCAATCTGGAGTTCAACCAGTTCCACCCTACCAGCCTGTTCCACCCCGACGATCCCAACTTCCTGCTGACCGAGGCCCTGCGCGGTGAAGGCGCCTATCTGCGCCGCCCAGACGGCAGCCGCTTCATGCCGGAATTTGACGAGCGCGCCGAGCTGGCACCGCGGGATATCGTCGCCCGTGCTATCGACCACGAGATGAAGCGCCTCGGTGCCGACTGCATGTATCTGGACATCAGCCACAAGCCGGCGGAGTTCATCATCAAGCACTTCCCGACCATCCATGAGCGCTGCCTCGCGGTCGGCATCGACATCACTAAAGAGCCCATGCCCATCGTGCCCGCGGCTCACTACACCTGTGGTGGCGTGATGATCGACAACAATGGCCAGACCGACATTCCCGGCCTCTATGCCATCGGCGAGGTGACCTACACCGGGCTGCACGGCGCCAACCGGATGGCCTCCAACTCCCTGCTGGAATGTGTGGTCTATGCCCACCAGGCGGGTGCCGACATCCTGGCCAAGCTGCCGACAAGCGTGGAGCCGCCTCACCTGCCCGCCTGGGACGAGAGCCAGGTGGAAGACTCCGACGAACTGGTGGTGATCCAGCACAACTGGCACGAGCTGCGGTTGATGATGTGGGACTATGTGGGGATAGTGCGTACCAACAAGCGTCTGGCCCGCGCCAAACGCCGCATCGACCTGCTCAAGCAGGAAGTGCAGGAGTACTATGCCCACTTCCGGGTCTCCAACAACCTGCTGGAGCTGCGCAACCTGCTGCAGGTGGCCGAGCTTATCGTCAACTGCGCCCTGCAACGCAAAGAGTCCCGCGGCCTGCACTACAACCTGGACTATCCGGACATGCTGCCGAACCCCAAGCCCACCGTACTGACCCCGGAGCGGGATTGATCCCGGCCAGGCAAATGCCCATCCGTGACCCCGCTTAAGGCGGGGTCACTCTTTTTTGGCAAAGTGACAAGCAGAAAGCAACATCATCACTGCCCCCCAACCTGACAATGAGGCTGCGAAAGCGCGGCATTCAACGTCCGGTATCTGACGACAGGAAATGGATAGCCCGGGCCAACAGGCGATAGTGTGCGGGGGGAAGCGAGTCGGAGCAGAGCCACAAAATGCGGGGAGCACCTTGCTCGGGCAGAAGGGAGAGCCTCAGCACCCCGGGCAAAGTGCGGCTCCCGGGGCCCAGCTGGTAGCGGGCACCTTGCCACGACAGCCAGCGGCCATCCCACTCCAGCATAAAGGCATCGCGGGGCAGTGCACGCCAGCCCAGCACCAGAGCGACCAGCCAGCAGGGAACAAACAGGGCCCAACGCCAACCATCGATCAGCATGGCCACAGGCCATAGCAACAACAGAAAGAGCGCCAGCAGCCAGATCCGCTGATGGCGAGAGGGGTGAACCGTCATGCTCACCCGCTCCACCGGCTCAGCCCTGGCGGTCGTGACGGGCCTGGTTGCGCTCCAGGATCATCGGGATCATGGCGGCAAAGGCCGGGTCTTCGGGGATACCATGACCCATGCACCACTTGAACAGGTCCGGGTCATCGCACTCCAGCAGGCGGATAAAGGTCTGCTGATCGGCCTCGCTCAGGGTGTCGAATTCGTGTTCAAAAAAGGGCATAAAGATCACATCCAGCTCGAGCATGCCACGACGGCAGGCCCACTTCAGGCGGGATTTTTCAACTGGGCTCAACATGGAACTCTCCTTACAAAGACCGTGGGATGGTACCAGCTGGATTTTCCGGCTGACAAACATTAGTTACGTCTTTACCATGCAGCTCACATACTTTCTCTCTGGAATACCATCGTGAGCCTGCAACCACCTGTTTTTCCTGCCGAGCCGACCCGCTTTGCCCTGACCAAGATCGCCATCACCCGCATCGCCGGCCAGGATCGCGTCAAATACCTGCAAGGTCAGGTCACCTGTGACGTCAATGCCCTGCAACCGGGACAAAATACCCTAGGTGGCCACTGCGATCCCAAGGGCAAGCTGTGGAGCAATTTCCGCCTGCTCTGTCTCGAAGAGAGCCTGCTGATGCTGACGACCCCCTCCGTGCTGGAGCGCCAGCTGCCGGAGCTGAAGAAATTCGCCGTTTTCTCCAAGGTGGAGATCGCCGCCGACGAGCGCCATGCCACCGGGATCGCCGGAACCGGCAGCGACGTCTGGATCGCCGATCACTTTGGCCTGGTCCAAAGCGGGCTGGTCAACGGCGGCATGGCGGTGAAGATTGAACAGGATCGCTGGCTGCTGGTGAGCGACCAGCAAGCCGATACCCTGCCGGCGGGCGACGAATCCCTCTGGTGGGGACTCGAGATCAAGGCGGGTCTGCCGCACATGGAAGCGGTGCATCAGGGGGAGTTCATCCCGCAGATGCTCAACCTGCAGGCCCTCGACGGCATCTGCTTTACCAAGGGTTGCTACATGGGTCAGGAGACGGTGGCGCGCGCCAAGTATCGCGGCGCCAACAACCGTGCCCTGTTCCTGCTGGCGGGCGTTGCCAGCGAGCCAGTGGCCAGTGGTGATACGCTGGAAATCCGGCTCGGTGACAACTGGCGTCGCAGCGGTATGGTGCTCAACGCCTGGCAACGGGATGGTCAGGTGTGGCTCACCGCCGTGCTGCCCAAAGACACCGAGACCGACGCCCTGTTCCGTCTCAAGCAGGATGAGAGCGCCAGCCTCACCCTGCAGCCCCTGCCCTACTCCCTCGTCGACTGACCCGCAATCCGGACTAACGAGGCACGCGCGCCAGCAGTGCCTCCTTCAGCCAGCGCCCCGCCTGCCCAAGCGGGCGGGCGCGGTGCCACTGCAGCTCCAGCACCAGTTCATGCCTGGCGATAAACTCAGGCGTTAGCACCACCACCTCCTTGCGTGCCAGGGGCCTATCCAGCAAGAACTCGGGCACCACGCCCCATCCCAGCCCGCGCTTGACCAGCTCCAGCACGCCGAGATCTCCCTCGACCCACCACACTTGGGAGGCAATGCGAAAGCGCTGACGTTCGGGGCCATCCCGCCGCCCGGTGGCAATCAGCTGGCGCGCCCCCTGCAGATCGACCTCTTGCACCAGCACCCTGTGCGCCAGCGGATGATCCGGCGAGACCACCAGCGGCATGGCCACTTCCCCCAGAGTACGGGTGACTATCTCCCGCTGGGGAACAGCCTGCTGGTAACTGATGCCAAGCTGGGCACGGCCGCTGACCAGCATGTCGGTCACATCCTCCATCAAGGGAAAGAGCAGCTCCAGCTCGACAGCCGGGTAACGGCGGGCAAACTCTTCCAGCAAGGCGCCCAGCCAGGGCAGATGGGAGTCATCGTCAATGGCCAGGGTCAGCCGTGACTCCACCCCCGCCGCCAGCTCGCCGGCGATCGCCTGCAGACGCTCACCCTGCGCCAACAGTATGCTCGCCTCCTGCACCATACGAACCCCGGCCACCGTCAGCCGGGGATAACGGCCGGTGCGGTCAAACAGGATCAACCCCAGATCGATCTCCAGATTGGCGATGGCAGTGCTCACCACCGACTGCGCCTTGCCCAGCTTGCGCGCCGCAGCCGAAAACGAGCCGGTCTCGGCGGCGGCCAGCAGTACATTGAGTTGTTCCAGTGACGGCCCCATCCCGGAATTCCTGTTTGCTTGTGATACTTGTCGACCAACCTATCTGATTTGCAGATAGATAGTAACGTGAATACATCAACTTTTATCGATAGATTGGCCCGATATTCGTGAATGAACCTGATTGAGAGAGTGATTTATGCGAACCCGTAACGATCGCCTGCGCCATGCCATCGGCTTTGAATTGATTGGCCTGCTGATTGCCGCCCCGTTGGCGAGCTGGGTCACCGGAGTCGGGCTCAACCACATGGGGCCACTGGCACTGTTCTTTTCGGTGCTCGCCACCGTCTGGAACTATGTCTACAACATCGGCGTCGACAAGCTGCTGATGAAGTATCAGGGCCATACCCACAAAAGCCTGTGGCAACGGATTGTGCATACCTTCGGTTTCGAGGGGGGGCTACTGACCGTCGCCCTGCCGGTGATGTCCTGGTGGCTGGACATCAGCCTGCTGGAGGCGCTGGTGCTGGATCTGGGTTTCGTAGCCTTCTATCTGGTCTACGCCTTCGCCTACAACTGGGGCTATGACAAGGTGTTCCCCATCCCCCAACCAGTGCTACAGAAGGCGCTGGGCTAAGCGGCAAGGCCTCCAAAAAAACAGGGCACCATCATGATCGCAATGATGGTGCCTGAGAGAACAAAAGCGGCTAGCGGGGGGAGAGAAACGTCAGGCCTGAGCCTTGAGCTCGGCACCCTCTTCATCGGTGGCATCAGCCTCTTCGGGTTGAGCCTGGGCTAATTGCAGGGCTTCCAGCTCGCTTTGGTATTCACCAAGCATCTGCTGGGCCACCGCCATATCCCCTTTGTGCTTGCGCTCGAACAGATGGTGCTGCACCACGCCATTGAGATAATCCACCGTGATGGGCTGCTCCAGGAAGCTCTGCAGCCCCTCTTTTTCCAGCTCGGCATTGATGTCATCGGCAGTGGTACGCAGCAGACCGGCGAGTTGAACCAACATGCGGCGCTCACCTTCGCGCAGCAGGCTCAACATGCGGTTTCTCTGCTGCTCATTCTGTTGGGTCATACATTTCCTTACGTCTAGTGGGAACAAGCTCGCTCATTCTGCCCTGTCCCCATGGCAGCGTCCATCTCATGACCCCCACAAATTTTCGGCGCAGGTTCACAAATGGCGACAGATGATATTCAGGGCGGCTCTGGGGTATAGTAGCCGCTGATTTTCGGGGCATTTCATTAACAAAAATGACCCCGCCGGTTTACCCCACCGAGGTGAAGATCCCCCTTTATGACTGACGCCATTGTGGTGCTCTGCACCTGCCCAGACCAACCCAGTGCCGACCTTGTCTGCGAACAGCTGCTGACCCGGCGACTGGCCGCCTGCATCAACCAGCTGCCGGGCGTGACCTCTGTCTATCGCTGGCAAGGCAAGGTGGAACGGACCACCGAGATCCAGCTCATCATCAAATCCCGGATACCGCTCTTTGCCGAGCTGCAGCAGTGCATCCTCACCCACCACCCCTACGAGGTGCCCGAGTTGCTGGCGCTGCCGGTCAGTGCGGGTCTACCCGCCTATCTCGACTGGCTGAAGGAGGAGACCCCATGAGTTGCACTCGCCTGCGCTATCTGCTGCCCGCCCTGTTTACCCTGCTGCTGAGCCTGTTGTTCACCCCCGTCCAGGCAAGCAGTGATCTGCTGGGGAGCCTGGGCATTCAGGCCAGTGCCAAGCCCGCCTTCCTGAAAGTCGACGAGGCATTCACCCTGGAGAGCGAGCAGCGGGGCAACCGGCTGCTGCTGCGACTTCGCATCGCCGATGATTACTATATTTATCGCCACAGCCTGCGCTTTCAGGGTAACGACCTCACCTTCAGCGAGCCCGTCCTGCCCGAGGGAACCGAACACGAGGACGATTTCTTCGGCAAGACCCGGGTCTATTACCAGGAGGTGGAGATCCCCGTCACCCTGACCGAGGTAGGGCCGCAAGCGAGCCTCAAAATCAGCTACCAGGGCTGCACCGTGGGGCTCTGCTACCCGCCGACTACCAAGGTGATCGAGGTGCAGTCGCTGATGGCCACGTCGGGTGATGACGAGGCGACGCCGACTGCACCGTCCAGCCAACAGGATAAACTGGCCGCCGCCCTCGGCAGCCAGGGCTTCTGGCTCAGCATCGCCGCCTTCTTTGCACTGGGGCTGGGGCTCGCCTTTACCCCCTGCGTCTTTCCCATGTACCCCATTCTGACCGGCATCATCGCCGGTGCCGGCCATCGTCTCTCCACCCGCCGCGCCTTCCTGCTCTCCTTCGTCTATGTGCAGGGGATGGCGCTCACCTACACCCTGCTCGGGCTGGTGGTGGCCTCGGCGGGGCTGCAATTCCAGGCGGCGCTGCAGCACCCCTATGTGCTGATCGGCCTCTCGGTGATGTTCGTACTGCTGGCACTCTCCATGTTCGGGCTCTACACCCTGCAGCTGCCGAGCAGTTTGCAGACGCGCCTCTCCGGCTTCTCCAACCGCCAGCAGGGCGGTTCGGTGGCCGGGGTCGCCATCATGGGGATGATCTCGGGACTGGTCTGCTCCCCCTGTACCACGGCACCGCTCTCCGGTGCCCTGATTTACGTGGCCCAGAGCGGCGATCTCTGGCTCGGCGGCGCGGCGCTTTACGCCCTGTCGCTGGGGATGGGGCTGCCCCTGCTGCTGCTCGGCACCTCGGGCGGCAAGCTGCTGCCCAAGGCCGGCGCCTGGATGGATGTGATCAAGCAACTCTTTGGTTTTGCTCTGCTGGCGGTGCCCATCCTGCTGCTGTCACGGCTCTGGAGCGATCAGGCTACCACCCTGGCCTGGCTCGGCTGGGGGTTGGCGCTGTGCGCCTACCTCTATCACCACAACCAGCATCAGCCCCACTCCATCGGCAAGAGCCTGCGCGGTTTTGTGCTGCTGTTGGCGATGATCAGTGCCGTAGTGGTGGGCAAGGATCTGCTACTGCCCGCCCCCGGTGTCCAGACCGGTGCCGAGGCTCAAGCGCCGCAGTTTATTCGCATCAAGACCCAGGATGATCTCAAGACCCAACTCACCGCCGCCCGCGGCAAACCGGTGCTGCTCGACCTTTATGCCGACTGGTGCGTCGCCTGCAAGGAGTTCGAGCACAAGACCTTCAGCGATCCTGCGGTGCGCGAGCGCTTTGCCGACATGGTGCTGTTGCAGGCGGACGTCACTGCCAATGACGACACCGATGTCGAGCTGCTCAACGGCCTCAATGTGCTGGGCTTGCCCACCCTGATATTCTTCGATCGCGCCGGCAACGAACTCACGGGGCAAAGAGTCACCGGCTTTATGGGCCCGGCCGAGTTTCTGGCTCAGCTCGACAAGCTGCCATAGATGGGAATTGGCCTGGCGCACCGCTGGGCCATCCCCACTGTTACTCGCTGATTTTTCTGGCAATCCCTTGTATATGAGCGACAGCGTGGCAAAATTTGCCCTCCATTGTTTCGCCCGTCCGGAGTTTTGATGAAAAAGTGGTTCATCCCCCTGCTGGCCCTCTGGCTCTATGGCTGCAGCGCAGGCCCCGGTGAAGAGGTGATCCGCCAGCAGGTCAGTGACAAGCTGATGGCGGAGACGGACGCCAGCCTGTTCGAGATCAGCAACTTCGCCGTCCTGGACAAGGAGGAACGCATGGAAGGCGTCTATCTGGTCAAGGTCAGCTACCAGCTCCACTTCAAGCAGGGGCTGGCTCAACTGCAGGTGCTGCACGACGAGGATCTGGTCTACGACAAGGTCGGTCCCTTCCAGCAGGAGATGGGACTGATGGAGCTCGAACGCAAATATGGCGACTTCGAGGCTGGCCAGGTGCTGCCCCAGCAAGCCGAGGTGTGGATGATGAAGACGGAGCAGGGCTGGCGGCTGGCCGAGCCCGTCCACTAATCCCGCTCAGGATCATGCCCGCCCCGCCTGCGCTATAGCAAATCCTTCATCCGGTGCCACAGCATGCCGAGCGCCAGCAGCGGGGAGCGCAGTGCAGGGCCACCGGGGAAGGTGATATGGGGCACGCTGGCAAACAGATCGAAGCCCCGGCTCTCGCCGCGGATCGCCTCCGCCAGCAGCTTGCCCGCCATGTGGGTGGCATTGACCCCATGCCCCGAATAAGCCTGGGCGTAGAAGACATTGGGATGCTGCTTGAGGCGGCCGATTTGCGGCAAGCGGTTGGCGCCTATGCCTATCATCCCCCCCCACTGGAATTCAATGGCGGTGCCGGCCAGTTCGGGGAATACCCGCAGCAGCTTGGGCAGCATAAAGGCTTTTATATCGCGAGGATCACGGCCGGAATAGTTGCAGGCACCGCCAAACAGCAGGCGGCCGTCGGCGGAGAGGCGGTAGTAGTCGAGTGCCACATTCTGATCACACACCGCCATGTTCTGCGGTAGCAAGCGCTGACGCAGCCGCTTCTCCAGCACCTCGGTGGCGAGGATGTAGGAACCTGCCGGCAGCACCTTGCCCCCGAGTTCAGGATTGAGTTCGTTGAGATAGGCGTTGCACCCTATCACCAGATAGTCGCTGCTCACCCGGCCGTGAGCGGTGGTGATCTCCACCCGCTTGCCGTAGTCGATATGGGTCACCCGAGAGTGTTCAAACAGGGAGACCCCGAGGCTGGCAGCCGCACGTGCCTCGCCGAGGGCCAGGTTGAGGGGGTGAAGGTGGCCGGAGCCCATGTCGATGAGGCCGCCGATGTAGCGATCCGAGCCCACGACCGTGTGGATCTCCTCGCGTGGCACCAGCCTCACCTCATGCTCGTAGCCCAGGCTCGCCAGATGTTCGAGCTCTTCCTCGAAACCGGCCAGATGGCGCTGACGGGTAGCAAGATCGCAATAGCCCCAGGTGAGATCGCAGTCGATGGCAAAACGCGCAACTCGCTCGCGCACCAGTTGCACAGCCTCCAATCCCATCAGATCCAGCTCACGCACGCCTTCTTCGCCAATCCAGCGGGCAAACTGGCTGGTGTCGTGGCCGATGCCGCGAATGAGTTGGCCGCCGTTGCGCCCGGACGCGCCCCAGCCGATGCGGTTGGCCTCCAGCAGTATCACCTTGTAGCCGGCATCGGCCAGGTTGATGGCGGTGTTGAGGCCGGTAAAGCCACCGCCAATGACACAGACATCCGCCTGATGTTCACCGGCCAGCTCGGGCCACTCCTGCGAATCGTTGCGAGTCGCGGCGTAATAGGAGGCCGCGTGTTCCTGATGTGCGTTGTGCTTTCCTGCCTGCATGCTCAGCATCCTGCCTTGGTTGCAAATTGTTTAATAAAATAAGCAGATTTGTTTCGATAATACCCAGCTCACTCACTGCAAACCAGTCGCACCGGATCACAGAAATGCAAAAGGCGCCCCGAAGGGCGCCTTTTCATGCAATCAAGGTACGGTAACGAATTACAGTACGTCGATGGCGTTCAGGTCGGAGAAAGCCTGTTCCAGACGCTTGATCATGGAAGTCTGACCGGCACGCAGCCATACGCGCGGATCGTAGAACTTCTTGTTCGGCTTGTCGGCACCTTCCGGGTTACCCAGCTGACCTTGCAGGTAGGCTTCGTTGGTCTTGTAGAAGTCCAGAATGCCTTCCCAGGTCGCCCACTGGGTGTCGGTGTCGATGTTCATCTTCACGACGCCGTAGGAGATGGATTCGCGGATCTCTTCCAGAGTGGAACCTGAGCCACCGTGGAATACGAAGTCCAGGGACTTGGCCGGAATACCGAACTTCTCGGAAACGTACTTCTGGGACGCATCCAGGATGGACGGGGTCAGCTTGACGTTACCCGGCTTGTAGACACCGTGTACGTTGCCGAAGGAGGCAGCGATGGTGAAACGCGGGCTGATCTTGGACAGACGCTCGTAGGCGTAAGCCACGTCTTCCGGCTGGGTGTACAGAGCGGACTGATCCATGTGGCTGTTGTCGACGCCGTCTTCTTCGCCACCGGTGCAACCCAGTTCCAGCTCCAGAGTCATGTTCATCTTGGCCATGCGGGTCAGGTACTCGCAGCAGATGTCGATGTTCTCTTCCAGAGACTCTTCGGACAGATCCAGCATGTGGGAGGAGAACAGCGGCTTGCCGGTTTCAGCGAAGTGCTTCTCGCCCGCTTCCAACAGACCGTCGATCCACGGCAGCAGCTTCTTGGCAGCGTGGTCGGTGTGCAGGATCACAGGTACACCGTAAGCTTCGGCAACGGCGTGCACGTGCTTGGCACCGGAGATGGCACCGATGATGGCAGCCTGCTGACCTTCCAGCTTCAGACCCTTACCAGCGGTGAATGCTGCACCACCGTTGGAGAACTGAACGATAACCGGCGCTTTCACCTTGGCGGCAGCTTCCAGCACGGCGTTCACGGAGTCGGTACCGACGCAGTTGACGGCCGGCAGAGCGAAGCCGTTCTCTTTGGCGATGGCGAACACTTTCTGAACGTCATCACCAGTGATCACGCCGGGTTTTACGAAGTCGAAAATTTTCTTAGACATGTTTAATCGTCCTGTCTCGTATGCCGTTAATAAAAAATGGGGGGGTTCATCATGAACCGGCACAGCGGGCACATGATAAACGAAACGGGAGGCTTTTGCCCCCCGTCTCGGGTCAATTAGGCTTTGGCGCGCTCTTCCAGAATCGCGACAGCCGGCAGTACCTTGCCTTCTACGAACTCCAAGAAGGCGCCGCCGCCAGTGGAGATGTAGGAGACCTTGTCGGCGATGCCAAACTTGTCGATGGCAGCCAGGGTGTCACCACCGCCAGCGATGGAGAAGGCCGGGGATTCGGCGATGGCCTTGGCGATCACTTCGGTACCCTTGGCGAACTGGTCGAACTCGAACACGCCGACCGGGCCGTTCCACAGGATGGTCTTGGCGTTCATGATGATGTCGGCCAGGGCCTTGGCGGAATCCGGACCGATGTCGAAGATCATGTCGTCGTCGGCAACGTCAGCCACGGACTTGGTGGTGGCCGGAGTAGACTCGGAGAACTCTTTACCCACAACCACGTCGGTGGTGGCCGGGATGGAGGTTTCGGCAGCCAGCTTCTTGGCGGTATCGATCAGGTCGTGCTCGCACAGGGACTTGCCGACGTTGTGACCGGCAGCGGCGATGAAGGTGTTGGCGATGCCACCACCAACCACCAGCTGGTCAGCGATTTTGGAGAGGGATTCCAGTACGGTCAGCTTGGTAGAGACCTTGGAGCCGCCAACGATGGCAACCATGGGGCGCTCGGGCTTCAGCATGGCTTTGCCCAGGGCTTCCAGTTCACCGGCCAGCAGGGGGCCTGCACAGGCAATCGGGGCAAACTGGGCCACACCGTAGGTGGAACCTTCGGCGCGGTGAGCAGTACCGAATGCATCCATTACGAAGACGTCACACAGCGCGGCATACTTCTTGGCCAGCTCTTCGGCGTTCTTCTTCTCGCCCTTGTTGAAGCGGCAGTTTTCCAGCACAACCAGCTCACCGGCAGCGACTTCCACGCCATCCAGGTAATCCTTGGCCAGGCGAACCGGGCAGGACAGAGCGTCTTTCAGATAGTTGACAACCGGCAGCAGGGAGAACTCTTCGTTGTACTCGCCTTCGGTCGGACGACCCAGGTGGGAGGTGATCATCAGCTTAGCGCCCTTTTCCAGAGCCAGCTTGATGGTCGGCAGGGTAGCGACGATACGTGCATCGGAGGTGACCTTGCCGTCTTTTACCGGCACGTTCAGGTCAGCACGGATCAGAACGCGTTTGCCCGCCAGATCCAGGTCAGTCATCTTGATAACAGACATATTCAGTCCTCTATATTTTCCAGGTAATGTTAAAAACAGTAACCTTTCGTCCGGGGCAGGCTCAGCCTGCAACCATCATGGCCCGGGTAGTATCCAGCATCCGATTCGCGAAGCCCCATTCGTTATCGCACCACATCAACATCTTGACGAGGTTGGCATCGCTCACCCGGGTCTGGGTACCATCAATGATGCAGGAGTGTGCATCATGATTAAAGTCTACGGAGACCAGCGGTTCTTCCGTGTAATCCAGAATACCTTGTAATGTACCTCTGGATGCCCGTTGCAGGGCTTGATTTACGTCACTAACTGTCACTTTTTTACGAACAGTAATACTCAGATCCATCGCTGTTACATTGATGGTCGGCACCCGTACCGCGATCGCCTCGAACTTGCCGGCGAAGTGGGGCAGGATACGCTCCAACCCCTTGGCCAGCTTGGTATCCACCGGGATGATGGACTGGCTGGCGGCGCGAGTTCGGCGCAAGTCGCCATGGTAGGCATCAATGACTTGCTGGTCATGCATGGCCGAATGAATTGTCGTAATAGTACCACAATTTATTTCGAATTCTCGATGCAATGTTTCTATGACGGGGACCACGCAGTTGGTGGTGCAGGAGGCGTTCGAGACGATCCGTTCACGCCCGGTCAGCACCTGGTGATTGACCCCGTAGACGATAGTGGCATCCACATCCGCATCGGCCGGATGGGAGAAGAGTACCTTGCTCGCCCCCGCCGCCAGATGCAGCTCGGCATCGGCGCGCGAGCCGAACACCCCGGTGCAATCCAACACCACGTCCACCCCCAGCGCCCGCCACGGCAATCTGGACGGGTCTTTCTCGGCAAACAGGGAGATGAGGTCTTCGCCTACCTGCATGCTGTTGCCCGCCAGCTGCACCGGATAACGGAAGCGACCGTGGCTGGTGTCAAAGCGGGTCAGGTGCACCATGGCCTCCGGCGCCGCCAGTTCGTTGATGGCGACGATCTTGATGGTCTTGTCGCGCCCGCTTTCATAGAGGGCCCGCAACACGTTGCGACCGATCCGTCCGTAACCATTGATGGCAATCTTGATCATCTGGGATGCATTCCTTACCAGCAAAAAGGGGTGACCCTTGGGCCACCCGACACCCGGCTCATGACAGCAGGGCATCCTTGAATTCACCGCGCGCCAGCAAGGCCGCGCCAAATACCCCGGCGCTGTCGCCAAGGGCTGGTGCAATAATGGGGGCCCGGAAGCGGGGATTAAAGAGGAAGGGCAAAATTGTCTCCCGCCCGGCGCGATAAAGGCTCTGCACGTTGCCCACCCCGCCACCGATGACGATGACGTCCGGATCCAGGATGTTGACCACGTTGGCCAGCGCCTGGCCAAACAGCAGGTGCAGCCGGTCGATGGTGAGCTTGGCCACATAATCGTGGGTGGTAGCTGCCGCAATCTGGGCCAGCGAGAGGCGGCGCTTGGCCTTGGCTTCGTACCAGGCCTCCAGCGCCGGGCCGCTGATCAGGGTCTCGACGCAGCCGCGCTTGCCGCAGTAGCACTCGGGGCCATCGGGTGAGAGCACGTTGTGGCCCCACTCGCCGGCGATGCCGTGGTGACCGTTGAGGATACGGCCGTTGATGACGATGCCGGAGCCGACCCCGGTGCCCATGATGATGCCGAACACCACTTTCGCATCCGGATGATGCTGGCGCACCGCCCCGAGATGGGTTTCCGCCAGGGCGAAGCAGTTGGCGTCGTTGGCGATGAGCACGGGCACACCGAGCCTTCGCTCCAGATCTTCCTTGAACGGCTTGTCGTTGAGCTCGGTCGTATTGCAGTTCTTCATCAGGCCGGTTTGCGGATCCCGCGCCCCCGGGGTGCCCATGCCGATGATGGCGGGGCGCTGGCCGAGTTTGGCGGCGCACTCCTCTACCAGTTTGGCGATCTGGCCGATCATATGCTCATAACCGCCCTGGCGCTCGGTGGGGATGCGATGACGCAGCAGCACTTCGTCTCCCTCCAGCACCACGCACTCGCACTTGGTACCACCCAGATCGATACCCCAATCCAATACTCGTTTGCTCATCCAGCCTCCAGCCATGACCAGGGAAACCTGTCCGGAAAACGAGACTCATGCCCGCTCCCATCGTTGTTCCCACAAGGGATGCAGTGTAACCCGAGCGACAACCGGGATGCAGCCCCGCCACCAACGAAACGGGGCCCCAAGGCCCCGTCGTCACGATAAAACGCGCCGCTATCAGCGCTTGTGGTATTGAGCCGAGAGCTCGTGTACCGCGTTGACGAACACGCCGGCATGCTCCGGGTTCACATCCTGATGGATGCCGTGACCCAGGTTGAAGACGTGGCCATTGCCATGACCGAACCCGGCCAGGATGGAGGCAACTTCCTCGCGGATGCGCTCGGGAGAAGCGTAGAGCATGGAAGGGTCCATGTTGCCCTGCAGCGCCACCTTGTCGCCGACCCGGCGCTTGGCGTCCGCGATGTCGGTGGTCCAGTCCAGCCCCAGCGCATCACAACCGGTGGCGGCGATCTGCTCCAGCCACTGGCCGCCGTTCTTGGTGAACAGGGTGACCGGCACGCGGCGACCGTCGTGTTCACGGATCAGGCCATCGACGATCTTGTGCATGTATTGCAGGGAGAAGTCGCGGTAATCGCGCGGGGTGAGCACGCCGCCCCAGGTGTCGAACACCATGACCGCCTGGGCACCCGCCTTGATCTGGGCGTTCAGATAGGCGATTACACTGTCGGCCAGCTTGTCGAGCAGCAGATGCAGGGTCTGCGGCTCTGCGTACATCATCTGCTTGATCTTGGTGAATGCCTTGGAGCTGCCCCCCTCCACCATGTAGGTAGCCAGGGTCCAGGGGCTGCCGGAGAAGCCGATCAGCGGCACTTCGCCCTTGAGCTCGCGGCGGATGGTGCGCACCGCGTTCATCACGTAGCCAAGCTCGTCTTCCGGATCCGGCACCGGCAGTGCCTGCACGTCGGCCATGGAGGTGATGGGACGCTCGAAGCGCGGGCCTTCCCCCTGCTCGAAGTAGAGACCCAGCCCCATGGCGTCGGGCACTGTGAGGATGTCGGAGAAGAGGATGGCGGCATCGAGCGAGTAGCGGCGCAGCGGCTGCAAGGTGACTTCACAGGCCAGCTCGGCATTGCGGCACAGGGACATGAAGTCCCCCGCGATGGCGCGGATCGCCTTGTATTCCGGCAGATAACGGCCAGCCTGGCGCATCATCCATACCGGGGTCATGTCCACTTCCTGGCGCAGCAGGGCACGCAGGTAACGATCGTTCTTCAGCTCTTTCATCCCAGTTCCTGAATTCATATCACGCATAAAATGGCGGCCATGATACCACTTTGCCCACCGGAACGGACTGCCCAATGGGTGGCAAATCCAGGGCCGGTTGCAAAGATGTGAAGGGACGCAAACAAGCGTCCCTTTTTACAACGAGGAAATAACGACTCGCCTCAGGCCTCGCCCGCCAGGCAAAGCTCGATAAGTCGCCGCGCTATGGTGCCGTGGGGAGGCAGCCTTGGCAGACGGTCAGCTTCGAAGAAGTCGGCGGCCACCAGCTCCTCGTCCTGTATCCGGATCTCGCCGCTCTCGTAGTCGGCGGTGAAGCCCATCATCAGGCTGTGGGGGAAGGGCCAGGGCTGGCTGGCCACATAGCGCACGTTACGTACCCGGATGCCGCTCTCCTCGAACACCTCCCGCGCCACGCACTGCTCGAGATTCTCCCCCGCCTCTACGAAACCCGCCAGCACCGTATACATGGGATCCTCGACCTGATGGTGACGGCGATGGGCGGCCAGCAAAATGGCCGGCCCCTTGCGCACCGCCACTATGATGCAGGGGGAGATGCGCGGATAGACGATGTGGCCATGGTGACACACCTGGGCCCACTCCCCCGCCTTGGGTACCATGGGGGCACCGCATTCACCGCAGAAGCGGTGGGTTCGGCGAAAAGTCGCCAGCTGCCAGGCGCGGCCGGCCAGCTGAAAGCCCTCTTCATCCCCGGCCACCATCAGCTGGCGCAGGGGGGTCATAAGAGACGTCTCGGCCTCCTCCCCCAGATCCAGCAGATAGCAGGGCAGGCCCTCCCACTCGTCGAAACGCTCAAATGACTTGGCGTGCAAAAACGCGGGCAACTGGCTCAACGCCCCCTGCGGAATATGGCCCTGCTCGTCGAGCAGCACCAGGTGATCGCCCCCCAGTACGAACCAGCGGGCCTGTTCGGTTAATGGCATAGATGCAGCACTCTTTGTTGTGACGTCGGTCGAGATGCTCGCCCAGACAGGGCGGCGGTGACGGATGAAAGCGACAACCGGCCACCATATTAAGGCGCGGCAAGCCGGGTGGCGACCCCAAGATGGCGGCTTTTCAACACCCATGAAAAACGCCCATGAAAAAGGCCGCCCGCAGGCGGCCTGATGTCGGTAACTGTCGATCAGACATCCCCCATTGCCAGCAGGGAGGCGTTGCCCCCCACCGCCGTGGTGTTGATGGTACGGGTCTTCTCGGTGACGAAGCGGCTCAGATAGTGGGGGCCGCCCGCCTTCGGACCGGTGCCGGAGAGGCCCTGGCCACCGAACGGCTGTACCCCGACCATGGCGCCGATCTGGTTGCGGTTGATGTAGACGTTGCCCACGTTGATGCGGCTCGCCAGCTCTTCTGCGTGGGATTCGTTGCGGCTGTGAATGCCCAGCGTCAGGCCGTAGCCGGTGCCGTTGATGTCATTGATCACCTGCTCCAGATCCCGGGCGGCATAGCGCACCACGTGCAGGATGGGGCCGAACTGCTCGCGCTCCAGCTCCTTGATGGAGCGGATCTCGAGTGCGGTCGGCTGGACGAAGTGCCCCTCCTGGGTCGCCTTCGGCATGGGGGCCTGGGCGATCAGGCGGCTTTTCGGGATCATCCTGGCCAGGTGCAGATCCAACCCCGCCTTGGCCTCGGCGTCAATGACCGGGCCCACGTCGGTGTTGTGCTCGGCCGGGTTGCCGACCTTGAGCTCCTGCATGGCACCGGTGAGGATCTCCAACACCCGATCGGCGATCTCCTCTTGCAGGAACAGCACCCGCAGGGCGGAGCAGCGCTGGCCGGCGCTCTGGAAGGCGGCGCTCACCACGTCGCGCACCACCTGCTCCGGCAGGGCGGTGGAGTCGACGATCATGGCGTTCTGGCCGCCGGTCTCGGCGATGAGCGGCAGGATGGCGCCGTCACGATTGGCCAGAGTCTGGTTGATGAGCTTGGCGGTCTCAGTGGAGCCAGTGAAGCAGACGCCGCCGATACGGGGATCCGCTGTCAGCTTGGCGCCCACTGTGGCACCGTCGCCCGGCAGCAGTTGCAGCACATCGCCCGGGATGCCGGCCTGGTGCGCCAGGGTCACCGCCAGATGGGCGATGAGACCGGTCTGCTCCGCCGGTTTGGCGATGACGGTGTTGCCGGTGGCCAGCGCCGCCGCGACTTGCCCCAGGAAGATGGCCAGCGGGAAGTTCCACGGGCTGATGCAGACAAACACGCCGCGCCCTTGCAGGAACAGCTCGTTTTGCTCGCCGGTGTAGCCGGGCAGCAGAGTCGCCTGACCCATCATGCTGCGAGCCTGCACCGCGTAGTAGCGACAGAAATCCACCGCCTCGCGCACCTCGTCGATGCCGTCCTGCAGCAGCTTGCCCGCCTCACGGGTACAGAGCGAAATAAACTGGTTGCGGTTCGCTTCCAAAAGATCAGCCAGCTTTTCCAGCGCGGCGGCACGCTCGGAGACCGGCGTCTCGCGCCAGCGCGGGAAGGCGGCATGGGCAGAGGCCAACGCCTGCTCCACCGCCTGCTCGTCGGCCCAGTGGATCTTGCCGACGGTCAGGCTCACGTCCTGCGGGCTCAGCACCACGCGGGCTTCATTACGCTTGAGGGTCTCGCCATCGACGATGGGGCCCGCCAGCCACTGCTTGCTCTCCAACTCCTTGAGCCCGGCGAAGAAGGGGCGCTGGATGGAGACGATGTTCATGTTCACGCCACTGGAGTTCTTGCGATCGCTAAACAGGTTCACCGGCTGCGGGATGCGGTCGTTGGCAAAGCTCGAGTAGCGCTTGAGGGTACGCAGCGGGTGCTCGGCCAGACTGTCCACCGGGGTGTTGGGATCCACCAGCTTGTGCACAAACGAAGTGTTGGCGCCGTTTTCCAGCAGGCGGCGCACCAGGTAGGGCAGCAGATCCTTGTGGGCGCCGACCGGTGCATAAATGCGGCAGTGCAAGCCCGGGTTGTCATTGAGCACGGCGTTGTGCAGCTCCTCCCCCATGCCGTGCAGGCGCTGGAATTCGAACTGGCGATCGCCGGCCATCTCCAGAATGCTGACCACGGTATTGGCGTTGTGGGTGGCAAACTGGGGCGCGATGAAGCCGCGGGTCGGCTCGCTCAGCAGGTAGCGGGCACAGGCGAGGTAGGAGATGTCGGTACCGGCCTTGCGGGTAAACAGCGGATAACCGGGCAAGCCCGCCTGCTGGGCATATTTCAGCTCGCTGTCCCAATAGGCCCCCTTCACCAGACGTACCGGAATGATATCCCCCTGCTCGCGGGCCAGGGCGGTGAGCCAGCACAAGACCGGCAGGGCACGCTTGGAGTAGGCCTGCACCACCATGCCGAGCTTGCCCCAGCCACGGTTCGCCTCGGAGCGGTAGAGCTGCTCGAACAGATCCAGCGACAACTCGAGGCGGTCCATCTCCTCGGCGTCGATGCTGATGGCCACGTCCTTGTCGCGGGCCAGACGCACCAGCCCCACCAGCCGCTCGCACATCTCGCCGAGCACCCGCTCGCGGTTGGCCACGTCATAGCGCGGATGCAGCGCCGAGAGCTTGATGGAGATGGAGGGAGCCGGGCCGCCGTCGCTGATCCGCTCGCCGCCCACCGCCTCGATGGCGTTGTGGTAGTCGGCCAGATACTTGTCGGCGTCCTGCATGGTCAGCGCCGATTCACCCAGCATGTCGTAGGTGTGGGTGTAACCCAGCTCGCGGGACTTGCGGCTCGCCTTGAGGGCCTCCTTCATATCGCGGCCCAGCACGAACTGCTTGCCCATGATCTTCATGGCGGCGTACATGGCAGAGCGCACCACGGGTTCGCCCAGCTTGTTGACCATGCGCCCCAGCAGGTTGGCCGGATTGCCGTCGAGCTTCTTGTCGAGCTTGATGATCTTGCCGGTCAGCATCAGGCCCCAGGTCGAGGCGTTGACCAGGGTGGAGTCGCTCTTGCGAAAATGAGAGGACCAGTTGGCGCCGGAGAGCTTGTCCTTGATCAGGGCGTCGGCGGTCTGGGCATCGGGGATGCGCAGCAGCGCCTCTGCCAGACACATCAGGATGATCCCCTCCTGAGTATCCAGGCTGTACTCCTGCAGGAAGGCGTCGATACCGTCGCCGGAACCGCTCTCCTTGCGCACCTTGGTCACCAGGGTGCGGGCCCGCTGGGTCACCTGTTCCAGCGAGGCGCCATCTCCCGGCAGCATGGCGGCAAGCTCTGCCAGATAGGCATTTTCATCCACCACATAGTTCTGGGTGATGGCTTCGCGCAGGGCGGCCAGATCGGAGGGAATATAGTCAGCTGCAAGCACTTGAGTCGCTTTGAACATATGGGGTCTTCCTGTACGCCCTAGGGCTGATATCGACGAAGGCGGCCGTGCCGCCGAAACGCCGATAATGTATACAATATTGCACCCTATATGAAATAAATTTGTTGCCTTGTTTTAACAAAAATCGCTGACATGGGAGTTTTATGGCTATCTCAGGGTGAAAATGCCCTTTTCAGGCCAGCTTCACATCTTGTTTTGTATACAATTTCGCTCTCCCTTTATGCCCCCTCCGGCCCTGCGTCAAACGACAAAAACAGAGAAGGGCCGCCATGGCGACCCTTCTGCTCAGTCAGACAATTTTTGTCAATTCATCCAGCGATCGCTGCGGCTGCGGCGACGAGGCAGCATGGGCAACAGGATGCCGAGCAGGATGCCGGCCCCCACCATGGCACCGCCACGGATGAACCAGTCCATCTGCATGTCGTGTTCCCGGTTGTCATAACTCTGGGTCAGGGCATCGTTCTGCTCCTTGAGATTGCTCATCTCCTCGCCCTGGCTGGCGAGCTGGGCCTTGAGCGACGCTATCTCATTGCTCTGCAGTTCAATCTGGCCATCCTTCTCGGCAAAGCGTTTCTCGTTGTCGCCGTTGAGGTTCTGCAGGCGGCTCTTGAGCTCATCCCGCTCCTTCTCGACCTGGGGCAGGCGCTCGCGCAGGCTGGGCTGGCTCTGCAGCTCGCTGCTCTTGATCCACCCTTCACGGCCACGGCCGTCCACCACCTGAGTGAAACCGGCTTCGCCGTTCACCGACTTTATCTCCAGCGGCTCACCCGCCTTGACGCTGCCCAGGATCCGGTACTGGGTCCCCGGGCCATTGTGGATATAGGTAAAGATGTTGTCTGAAACATAACGGGTCTCGGCCAGTGCCTGGCCGGCACACAAGCAGATCAAAATCCCGAGAAGGGCGCGCATGGTCGATCGGTTCTCTTTTCAGTTTTGGGTAAGAGGCTGAATGTTAAGCCGCCGGCAGGTTAAAGGACAAGCAAAGAAAACGCTTCCCCTGGGGGCACTCCCTGCCCTGCCATACATGACTTGGCCACTTTTTGACCTCATCATCACTTGTTTCTCAGCTCCCGTACCTCGGCCCGCAGCGCTCGCAACTCCTGCAACAACTGCTCCTGCTGGGCATTGTAGTGATGACGCCACTTCTCGGTGTCGTTATCACCGCGATTGGGCTGCAGAAACAGGCTGGCCATGAAACCGCTGAGCGCGCCAAACAGGCCGACCCCGAACAGGATCAGCAGGCTGGCCACAAAGCGCCCCTCCTCCGTCTTGGGCACCAGATCCCCGTAACCCACGGTGGAGAGGGTCACCAGGGTCCACCAGAACGCATCATAGGGTGTCTCGATTTCACTGCCCGGCTGACCGGATTCAATCCAGTACATGATCCCGGAGCCGAGCCCCAGCAAGAGGACGAACAGGAACAGGATGCCGGAGATGGTGGTTTCGTTTCGCTCGCGACGAAACATGGCCAGCAGGTCAGGCTGGCTGCGCAGCAACTGATAGACCCGCCACAACTGGATCAACCGGGCCCAGCGCAGGGACTCCACCATGGGCAGACTGCCCGGCAGATAAAACCAGTTGGCCTTGAAGTAGGTCTTCCTGTCCGGGGCGCGGGCCAGGCCATAGGCGAAGTGGGCGAGAAAGAAGTAACAGATCAGGCTGTCGAGGTCATAGAAGAGTTGCAGTGTCTGGGAAGTCAGGGTCTCGTGCCCCCACCAACGGGCCGTAACCAGCAATACCGAGATAACAGAGAGGAAGGCCATCAGCAGATCGGTGGCCCGCAGATGAGTTAAGTGATGTCGCATACATTTTCCAACTTTAAACACAGTGCAAATTAATAAAAGGGAAGATAATGCCGATAGCCCTGAGGACAAAGGAAAAAGCAGTTTTTTAAAGGAGAAAAAATATGCAGCTAAACCTGCTAGAGAAGCGGATGAGTGATATACGGCTGGTACCCAAGGTGGTGCTGCTGATGGTATTCAGTACCTTGTTGTTGCTCACCAAGCTCTGGTTCGATGCCAACAATCTGGAAGCCACCCTGCTCAGCGAAGGGCTGGATCCGGACAAGGCAAACGCCATTGCCGACCGCCTGCTCTGGACCGGTCTGATGGAGACGGCCATCATGGGGCTGCTGTTCGTGATCCTGTTGCTGACCGGCTCCCGCCTGATGGTGAAGCAGGTACATTATCTGGTCGGCCTGCTGGAGCGCTTCGCCAAGCGGGATCTCAGCCACAAGGTGCTGCTCCACTCCCGCGATGAGTTCGGTGACATTGCCAAGGCGGTCTCCCACTCCCAGGAAAACCTCAAGGCGGTGTTTGGCAACCAGCGTGCCGCCTGCAAGGAGCTCAACGAGATCGCCTCCCAGGTCACCCTTTGCATGGAAGAGGCCAACGAGGCGATCAACGAAGAGTTCGGCCAGATAGAGCAACTGGCCAGCGCCATGAGCCAGATGGTCGGCGCCATTCGTGAAGTGGCAGCCCATGCCGAACAGGCCTCCCATGCCACCACAGAAACCAGCCAGCTGGCCGAAGAGGGCAGCCGCTGCGTGGCGGAAACCGTCAACACCATCGACACCCTCTCCGGCAACATCCAGCGCTCTGCCACCGTGGTCAATCAGGTGGAACAGGGAGTGGATCGCATCGGCTCTGTGGTCGACACCATTCGCGGCATCTCGGAGCAGACCAACCTGCTGGCGTTGAACGCCGCTATCGAGGCAGCCCGTGCCGGTGAGGCCGGTCGTGGCTTTGCGGTAGTCGCCTCGGAAGTACGCGAGCTGGCCAACCGGGCCCAGGCGGCCACCGTCGAGATCCAGAAGATGATCGAACAGCTGCAGGGCAATGCCGCCCAGGCGGCCGAGCTGATGTCCCAGAGCGTGCAACAGGCGGACAAGGGAGTAGAGCAGGTCACTCGCGCGGGGGATCAACTCGCCACCATAGTGCAACGGGTGCAGGGGGTGGCCGACATGAACCGCCACATCGCCGCCGCCTCCGAGCAACAGAGCTCGGTGGCCGAAGAGATGCGCGGCAACCTGGAGCAGGTCAAGCAGATCGCCGAAGGCTCCGTGGTGGTACTGCGGGAGCTGCAGGAGGCCTCCGAGCTGGTGGAGCAACACAGCAAGGATCTGGACAGCCAGATCAACTCCTTCAAGCTGACCTGATCCCGATCTGGAGCCTGCTCAGCCAGGCTCCGCCACACAAAACTGCAACCATAAAAAAATCCGAAACATGGCGTTTCGGATTTTTTGTATCTGGTGTTCAGCCGGGCAGGTATCCCGCCCAGCCTGACGATGGTCTGCTTACTCGGCGGCCATGCGCGCTTCAATATAGGCCAGGGCGCGATCGATGCGAGCGAGCACGCGCTCCTTACCCACCAGCGCCATCACGGCATCAATAGCCGGGGCAATTTACCCAGACCGATGACGGCAATGTGCGACGGCAAGCTTACTCAGCGGCCATACGCGCTTCGATATACGCCAAAGCGCGATCGATGCGGGCGAGCACGCGCTCCTTGCCCACCAGCGCCATCACGGCGTCGATGGCCGGGGACTGACCCAGACCGGTCACCGCCACGCGCAGCGGCATGCCGACCTTGCCCATACCCTGACCCAGCTCGGCGGCAGTGGCTTCAATCAGCTCGTGCAGCGCTTCGGTAGTCCAGGTCTCCAGGGCAGCCAGCTTGGCCTTGGCCAGGGCCAAGGGCTCGGCGGCGACGCCGCGCAGATGCTTCTTGGCAGCCGCTTCGTCGATAGCTTCATACTCTTCGAACAGATAGCGGCTCTGGGCGGCCATCTCCACCAGGGTATTGCAGCGCTCGGCCAGCAGGGTCACCACGTCGGCCAGGGCCGGGCCATTGCTGGTGTCGATCTTCTGGTCGGCCATGTGCCAGGCCAGGTGCTTGGCCACATAGGCCGGATCCAGGCTGCGCATGTAGTGGTTGTTCAGCCACAGCAGCTTGTCGGTGTTGAAGGCCGAGGCGGACTTGGAGATGGCATCCAGACTGAACAGCTTGATCATCTCTTCCAGACTGAAGATCTCCTGATCGCCGTGGGACCAGCCCAGACGCACCAGATAGTTCAACAGGGCTTCCGGCAGGTAGCCGTCGTCACGGTACTGCATCACGGAGACGGCGCCGTGGCGCTTGGAGAGCTTGGCACCGTCGTCACCCAGGATCATGGAAACGTGGGCAAACTCCGGCACCGGCGCGTTCAGCGCCTTGTAGATGTTGATCTGGCGCGGGGTGTTGTTGATGTGGTCTTCACCACGCACCACATGGGTGATCTCCATATCCCAATCGTCCACCACCACGCAGAAGTTGTAAGTGGGGGCACCATCGGTGCGGCGGATGATGAGATCGTCGAGCTCGGTGTTGGCGAACTCGATGCGGCCACGTACGTGGTCATCGAACACCACTGAGCCTTCAGTCGGGTTGCGGAAACGGATGACGTGAGGCGCATCGGCCGGGTGATCGTGATCACCATGGCGGCACTTGCCGTCGTAACGGGGCTTCTCGCCGTTGGCCATCTGGCCTTCACGCAGCGCTTCCAGACGCTCCTTGGAGCAGTAGCACTTGTAGGCGCGACCGTCGGCCAGCATCTCGTCGATCAAGGCATTGTAGCGATCGAAACGCTTGGTCTGGTAGTAGGGGCCCTCATCCCAGTTCAGCTCCAGCCATTCCATGCCCTCAATGATGGCGTCGATAGCCTCCTGAGTGGAACGTTCCAGGTCGGTATCCTCGATACGCAGCACGAACTCACCGCCCTGATTCTTTGCAAACAACCAGGAATAGAGTGCGGTACGGGCACCGCCGACATGCAAAAAGCCGGTCGGGCTGGGAGCAAAACGGGTTTTGACTTTCATCTTTAAGCCTTGTGTAGAGGGCCTTGGGCCAATGCGTTAAAAAAAACCGTCGCATTTTAGCACCGACAGTGACGGATGGGAAAACCATGAGGGTGCCGGACAAGAAATAAGCGGTCGATAGGGCATGCCCATCAATTTTTGAAGAGGATCGCAAAACCGTTCAGTTTTTTCCGCTTTGCTAGGCAGCATTGCTGGAGAAGCCTCCCGCCCTGCCGATAATTCAAACAACTTTCCACGTCACAAGGAACGCACGATGCAGTTTCGTTCTATCCAGAATCGTATTCTGGTAATGGCCGGGATCGCCATGACCACCGCCCTGGTGATCCTGATCCTGCTCAACCACTACTCGGGTCAGCAGACCCAACAGCTGACCATCAGCTCCAGCCGCGCCGCCCTGCAACAGGAGGCCTGGCAGAAAGTCAGCGCCAACGCCCGTGCCGAAGCAGCCGCCATCACCCAGTTGCTGCAAAAGGGGCTCTCCTATACCCAGCAGATGGCCAGCGCCCTCGCCCTGCAGCAGGAAGGCAAGCTGCCTCTGACTCGCCAGCAGGCCACCGATCTGCTCAAGGCCCAGCTCGCACTCGAGCCGCAACTCTATGGCGCCTTTGCCGGCTTCGAACCGAACGGCTTCGATGGCCAGGACGCCAGCTTCGCCGGCCAGAGCGCGCTCGGCAGTGACGACAAGGGTCGCTTCGTTCCCTACTTCTATCGTGACAAGGATCAGATCGGCACGGATCTGCTGCTCTCCATCGAGAAAACCGACCCCGACGAGTTCGGCAATCCGGCCAACGACTACTACTCCTGTCCGAAACGGGAGGGACGCTCCTGTCTCATCGATCCCTTCAAGGTGGACATCAACGGCCAGCAGGTGCTGGTCAGTACCATCACCACCCCCATCATGGTGGGTGGCCAGTTCAAGGGGATCGCCGCACTGGATCTGGCGGTAGACTCCATCAGCCGCCAGGCCAAGACCCTTAACAGCAACATCTATGAGGGCAAGGGCGAGACCCTGATCGTCAGCGCCGCCGGCGTCATCACCGGCACCAGCGGGGATGCCAGCTTGCTGGGTGGGCGGGCCGACAAAGTGCTCGGTCAGCAGTGGCAACAATATCTGAAGCCGGAGGTTCAGCGTCAGGAGCTGAACGATTCATTCCGGATCTCGGTGCCCATCATGGTGCCGGGCATGGCCCGCAACTGGGCCATCATCGTCACCCTGCCCTACAAGGTGGTGCTGGCGGGCGCCGATCAGCTGGAAGCCCAACTCAACGATATGAACCGGGCCGCCATGACCCAACAGCTGGTGGGTGCGCTCATCGTGCTGGTGCTGGCGCTGGCCACCATGCTGGTGATCGCTCGCAGCATCACGGGCCCCATCCGTCAGATGGTCAGCCTGGTGGATGACATCGCCGACGGCGAAGGGGATCTCACCAAGCGCCTCACCACCCGCTCGGTGGACGAGCTGGGGGATCTGGCCAAGGGCATCAACCGTTTCATCGACAAGCTGCAGGTGCTGCTGGGAGACGTGCTGAAAACCGCCAGCGAGGTGAACCGTCACGCCGGTGATACCGACCGCATCGCCGGCCAGACCGACAACAACCTGCAGCATCATCAGGCAGAGATGGAACAGATGCTGACCGCAGTGCAGGAGATGTCCTACGTCAGCCAGGAGGTGGCCACCCACGCTAACAACACCGCAGACTCGGCCAAGCAGGCCCAGAGTGCGGCAGATCAGGGCAAGGTACGCTTCCAGCAGGTGATCCAGTCGATGCACAAGGTTGCAGCAGAGGCCGGGAAAGGGGCCGAGGTAGTGGAAGGGCTGGCCCACGACAGCGAGCAGATCACCAGCATCCTCACCGTCATTCAGGGCATTGCCGACCAGACCAACCTGCTGGCGCTCAACGCCGCCATCGAGGCGGCGCGCGCCGGCGAGCAGGGCCGCGGCTTTGCAGTGGTGGCCGACGAGGTACGCAAGCTGGCAGGCAACACCCAGCAGGCGGTGCAGAACACCCAGGAGCTGATCGAGAAGATCCGCCACAGCTCGGCCAACGCGGTCAACGCCATCAACCAGAGCCAGCAGCTGACCCACCAGGCGGTAGGCGAGGCGGATCTGGCGGAAGAGGCACTTGGCAGCATCTATCAGGCCATCTCCACCATCAACGACATGACCTACCAGATCGCCTCTGCCGCCGAGGAGCAGAGCTCGGTTTCCGAGACCGTCTCCGGCAATCTGTCAAAAACCAACGCACTGGCCAACGACATCGCCCTGGATGCGACCGAAACGGCCAAAGCCAGTCAGGCTCTGCGTCAGGCCGCAGAGCGATTGCAGCAATTGTTGGGACAATTTCGTCTCAGCTGATAATTTTCCTCTCACGGACTCTCCCCCTCGGGGGCGAGTCCGTTTACCATAGGCATCGTATTTGCCTGATGGCAGGCAATGTAGTGAGAGGTAAATGCCGTGCCCACCCCGGACCGTCGCCCACGTGGCCATAACAGACGAGCCCAGCAGCGTCGCCAAGACGAATCACAAGGATCCCTGCTCCATCGTATCAATGCCGCAACCCTGCCCCTGCGCCAGCGCATCGGTCAGGGTATGAGCCGCTTCGGCCAACGTAGCCAGGAGCCCAAGGCCACCAGGTTCAAACTGAGCAGCCCGCTGCCCCGCAAAAACACCATAGGGCTGCTGATCCTGACCCCGCTCTGGTTGCTGGTGCTGGCCTGGGAGCCGGCCCCCAGTGCACCAACGGTGGCCCCATCAGGTTCACTCGATATTCCCCTTGCCGTACCCAGCCAGGCACTGACTGTCGGCAGCACCTCTGCGGCAGTTGCCGCCAAACCGGCGGTGGAAGAAAAGGTCAACGGTACCTGGTTGCAGCACGAAGTGCAGGCTGGCGAGACCCTCTACTCCATCTTCCGTAAATTCGAGCTGCCGGGGGTGGAACTGAGTCGCCTCATCGCCATCGAAGGGCCGGATCGTCCGCTGACCCGGCTGCAATCCGGCAAATCGGTCTTCATCCTGGTGGACGAAAATCGTCGCATCCAGCGGGTGGAAATTCGCTCCTACGGCCAGGCCATCTATCGCTACGATCGGCAGGGCGAGGGGTTCGCCCTCAAGGAGTAAGAGAAGCGGGAGGCCAGGCCTCCCGTTTTTTTATGCCGTTTTCCCTCAAATAAGCTGCTGACTTCACAATATTTTTAGCTTGTTCAAAAAACGAAAGGGGCAAAATTGACAAGGGTAGGTGCTAACGTACAATCGTTTTTGCTTTAGACAGGGATTGTTCTGCGTGCTACTGGGACAATGAGACGTGGTCAGTCATGAGCCAACCCCTGCAACAAGGCAAATGCAGCCCCACCGGGCTTAGTTTCATATTGTTATAGATAGGATTTAGCACATGTCTGACATTCGCACCGGCCAGGTCAAATGGTTCAACGAAACCAAGGGTTTTGGCTTTATCGAGCAATCCCAGGGTCCGGACGTATTCGTTCACTTCTCCTCCATCCAGAGCGCGGGTTTCAAGACCCTGGCTGAAGGTCAAAAAGTCCAGTTCACTGTGACCCAGGGCAAGAAAGGCCCGCAGGCCGAGAACGTCACCGTTATCTAAGCCCGTGCCAGCGAACCCGTAGGAGGAGCCGCCGCCCCTCCTATTTTTTTGCCCGTCGTTTTCCGCTCCCCCGCCACGGGTCATGATCCCGTACCCTACGACCAGCCACGTACAAACCCGGTTTGCAAAAAACGGGAAAGCCGATCTGGGCAAATGCCAGATACGAAAAATCATCGCAGCGCGATGTCATTGATAAATCAGAAGGAGTGACAAGACTTCGAGGAGAGATTGGAGCGGGAAACGAGACTCGAACTCGCGACCCCGACCTTGGCAAGGTCGTGCTCTACCAACTGAGCTATTCCCGCAACAGGATGTCATTTGCAAGTGATTGGAGCGGGAAACGAGACTCGAACTCGCGACCCCGACCTTGGCAAGGTCGTGCTCTACCAACTGAGCTATTCCCGCAACGGAATGTCACTTACAAATTTTTTGGAGCGGGAAACGAGACTCGAACTCGCGACCCCGACCTTGGCAAGGTCGTGCTCTACCAACTGAGCTATTCCCGCAACAGAATGTCATCTGCAAGTGATTGGAGCGGGAAACGAGACTCGAACTCGCGACCCCGACCTTGGCAAGGTCGTGCTCTACCAACTGAGCTATTCCCGCATCGGAATATCACTTACAAATTTTTGGAGCGGGAAACGAGACTCGAACTCGCGACCCCGACCTTGGCAAGGTCGTGCTCTACCAACTGAGCTATTCCCGCAACATTAGATTGTCTTGAGGCTGGCTGATGATTGGAGCGGGAAACGAGACTCGAACTCGCGACCCCGACCTTGGCAAGGTCGTGCTCTACCAACTGAGCTATTCCCGCATCGGGCTGGTTTACACCAGTGTCATCATCAGATTTTGGAGCGGGAAACGAGACTCGAACTCGCGACCCCGACCTTGGCAAGGTCGTGCTCTACCAACTGAGCTATTCCCGCAACTGCCTTAAAACAGGCCGTACAGCATTTGGTTGCTTGCGCTACTGTACGGGAGCCGAATTATAAGAGCAGTCATTCCAATTGCAAGGGCTTTTTTGTCTGGTTGCGCACGTTCGCTCAAAAGCTGGCCGAACTGTCGATTTTAGCAGCCAGACCATGACAAACCCTTGCCGGGGAATCAGATCTTGAAGACGTGACTGCGGTAAAACTGCAGCTCGGCAATGGATTCGCGGATGTCGTCCAGCGCCTGGTGGGAGCCGCTCTTCGTGAACTGCTCCAGCAGCTCGGGCTGCCAGCGGCGCACCAGCTCCTTGATGGTGCTGACATCCACGTTGCGATAGTGGAAGAAGGCTTCCAGCTCGCCCATGTGCTTGACCATGAAGCGGCGATCCTGGCCTATGCTGTTGCCGCACAGCGGACTGGTGCGCTCCGGCACCCACTGGCGAATGAAGTCGAGGGTCTCGGCGACGGCTGCCGCCTCGTCGTGCTGGCTCGCCTTCACCCGGGCCACCAGACCGCTCTTGGTGTGGGTATTGACGTTCCAGTCGTCCATCTTGGCCAGCTCTTCGTCGCTCTGGTGGATGGCGATGACCGGCCCTTCGGCCAGCACGTTCAGGTCCTTGTCGGTGACGATGGTGGCGATCTCCAGTACCACGTTTTCTTCAGGGTCGAGGCCCGTCATCTCCATGTCGATCCATACCAGGTTCTGCGCGCTGACTGTCATGATTGCTCTCTCTATTGGGAGGAATGGCGGAATTTTGCCAATTTGCATGTATCATACTGGCTTTGGATCTGTTCATAAACTGGCGAATCGAGTGGCAAAGAAAGCAAAACTCAATCTGGGTCAACAAAGGCGCGTCCAGGCCAACCGCGAGCGGCGGCTGCAAAAAGAGCACACCACAGAGGTGGATGACACCCTGTTCGGGCCGGCCATCGAAGGGGTGGTGATCAGCCGTTTTGGTCAGCACGCAGACGTCGAAGCGAGCGATGGCACCATCCACCGCAGCAACCTGCGGCGCAGCAGCATCAGCAGCCTGGTGTGCGGCGACAAGGTGGTGTGGCGTCCCGGCCTAAATGCCGCGACCGCCGGCGTCATCGAAGCGGTGCACCCGCGTCACTCGGTGCTGACCCGCCCGGACTTCTACGACGGGGTCAAACCCATCGCCGCCAACATCGACCAGATCATCATCGTCTCGGCGGTGATGCCCGAGTTCTCCACCAACATCGTCGACCGCTATCTGGTGGCCGCCGAGGATGTGGAGATCCGCCCCCTCATCGTGCTGAACAAAGTCGACATGCTCGATGATGCCGCCCGCGCCCGCATCGAGCGCCAGCTCGAAACCTACCGCAAGCTCAATTACGAGGTGCTGCTGGTGAGCTGCGAGAGCGGCGAAGGGCTCGATGAGCTGAAAGCCGCCCTGACCGACAAGATCAGTATCTTCGTCGGCCAGTCCGGGGTCGGCAAGTCGTCGCTCACCAACGCCCTGATGCCGGGGCTGGATGTGCTCACCGGCGAGATCTCCGAAAACTCGGGGCTCGGCCAGCACACCACCACCACGGCGCGGCTCTACCACTTCCCGAGCGGTGGCGATCTCATCGACTCCCCCGGGATCCGCGAGTTCGCCCTCTGGCATCTGGAAGCCGACCGCATCACCTGGTGCTTCGTCGAGTTCCGCGACTATCTGGGCGGTTGCAAGTTCCGCGACTGTACCCACAAGGACGATCCCGGCTGCGCCCTGCGCGCCGCGGTCGAAGCGGGCGCCATCAGCGCCGATCGCTTCCACAACTATCACCGCATCCTGGAAACCATGCAGGAAGCCCGTCACGGTCGCCAACAGGCACGCCTGTGACCCTGTTTAACCTACGTTGATGATGAACATGAGCATTACTGACAACCTGAAAATTGCCGGTCAATACTGCCTGCCCAAACACGCCCTCTCCCGCCTGGTGGGCAAGCTGGCCGCCGCCGAAGCGGGCAACCTCACCACCAGGGTGATCGAGGCCTTTATCAAGCAGTACCAGGTCGACATGAGCGAGGCGCTGCACGAGAGCCCTGCCCACTACAAGAGCTTCAACGAGTTCTTCACCCGCGAGCTCAAGCCCGGTATTCGCCCCCTGGTGGAAGACGCCATGACCCTGGCCCTGCCGGTGGATGGCACCGTCAGCCAGCTCGGCCCCATCAGCCAAGGCCGTATCATCCAGGCCAAGGGCCACGACTACAGCGCCCGCGAGTTGCTGGGCGGCTATGAGGATCTGGTGGCGCCGTTCAAGGATGGCGACTTCGCTACCATCTATCTGGCGCCCAAGGATTACCACCGCATCCACATGCCGCTGGATGGCGTGCTAGAGAGCATGGTGTTCGTGCCGGGGGATCTCTTCTCGGTCAACCCGCTCACCGCCGAAAACGTGCCCAACCTGTTTGCCCGCAACGAACGGGTGGTGGCCACCTTCCGCACCCCGCATGGCCCCATGGCGCTGGTGCTGGTCGGTGCCACTATCGTGGCCAGCATCGAGACCATCTGGGCCGGCAACATAGCGCCGACCAAAGAGAAGAAGGTGGTGCGCTGGGACTACACAGGCGATGAGGCCATCACCTTGCAAAAAGGTGCCGAGATGGGTCTGTTCAAGCTCGGCAGCACAGTCGTCTGTCTGTTTGGCCCGGGCATGCTGGCCGGTTTCGAGCCGCATCTGGCCAACGGGGTCACCACCCGCATGGGTCAACCCTTTGCCAAGCTGGCGGAGCAAGCATGAGCGAACAGCCCGCCTCTTCGCAGAAGAACAATCCGCTGCACGGGCTGACGCTGGAAGCCATCGTCACTGCCCTGGTGGCCCACTACGGCTGGGAAGAGCTGGGCCGGCAGATCAACATCCGCTGCTTTACCCATGAGCCCAGCATCAAGTCCAGCCTGAAGTTTTTGCGCAAGACCCCCTGGGCACGGGAAAAGGTAGAGAGCCTCTACCTCTACGTTCAGCGCAAGCAAGCCAAATCAAAGGAATAACGCCATGGCGTTCAAGATTACTTACACCTACAAGAAGCAGGCCAGGGAGATCGGCTACGCCAACGACAAGTTCAACAGCATCTATGATGCCGTGGCCGCCGCCGAAGGGATCGACCTCGCCAGCTTCCATGCCATGGAGGCTCAGCTGGCCCAGGTGTGCCGGCGCGACAAGAAGAGCGTGAAGGATTACCGCGAGAACTACTTCAAGGAGCTGGGCTTCTCCAACATCGTGATCGAGCGGGATCCCCAGGAATAAGTACCCAGGCGCGATGCCGGGAACCTTCAAAAAACAAAATGCCGACCCCCGGGGTCGGCATTTTCATCTCTGGCGCCAAGGCACATCAGGCGCGGCTCAGATAGTCCGCCTGGCCCACCCACTTGTAGCTGGTGAGCTCAGTGAGCCCCATGGGACCACGGGCGTGCAGCATCTGGGTCGACACCGCCACCTCGGCCCCCAGACCAAACTGGCCGCCGTCGGTGAAACGGGTAGAAGCGTTGACATAAACCGCTGCCGAACCAGCGCCATTGACGAAACGCTCGGCATTGGCCAGATCGTTGGTGAGGATGGCATCCGAGTGGCCGGCATTGTGCTCGCGCATATGGGCCAGCGCCTCGTTGACGTCCGCCACCAGCTTGATCCCTAGCGTCAGCGACAGCCATTCGGTATCAAAGTCCTCGGCACCCGCTGCGCGCAGTTGCTCGGCACCGGCCAGCAGGGGCATGGCCTCCGGGGTGGCCACCAGCGCCACCTTGCGCTCGTTCATCAGGCTCACCAGCTGAGGCAACAGACGCTCGGCAATCTTCTCGTGCACCAGCAGAGTATCGAGGGCGTTGCAGGCGGAGGGGCGCTGCACCTTGGCGTTGTCGATGAGGGGCAAGGCACGCGCCAGATCGGCACTCTCGTCCACGAAAATATGGCTGATGCCGAATCCGCCGATGATGACTGGGATGGAGCTGTTCTCCTTGCACATCTTGTGCAGCCCGGCGCCGCCGCGGGGAATGATCATGTCCACGTAGCGGTCGAGGCGCAGCAGCTCACCGACCAGAGCCCTGTCCGGGTTGTCGATGTACTGCACCGCCGCCTCGGGCAAACCTGAGGCGGCCAGCGCGCTCTGGATCACCCGCACCAGCTCCAGGTTGGAGTGGAAGGTCTCGCGGCCGCCGCGCAGTATGCTGGCGTTGCCAGTCTTGAGGCAGAGGCTGGCGATATCGATGGTGACGTTGGGGCGCGCCTCGTAAATCACGCCGATGACGCCGATGGGCACCCGGCGGCGGGAGAGCCTCAGGCCGTTCTCCAGTACCCGGCTGTCGATCTCGGCCCCCACGGGATCATCCAGGGTGATCACCTTGCGCACATCCGCCACGATTCCCGCCAGCCGGGCCGGATTGAGCAACAGCCGATCCAGCATGGCCTCCGACAGTCCGGCCTCACGCCCAGCGGCGATGTCTTTCTCGTTGGCAGCCAGGATCTGGGCGCTTCGAGCCTCCAGTTCGTCGGCGATGGCAGCCAGCGCCCGATTCTTCTGCGCCGTGCTGACGGTGGCCAGCTGATAGGCGGCCTCACGGGCCGCCTGCCCCATTTTTTCCAGACTCATGACTGTTCCCTTCTGTTCATGCCGATGCTGCGATCACAGCAGCACCATATCATCCCGATGAATGGCCACGGCGCCATAGCCGTAACCCAATACCTGTTCAATCTGGTCCGAATGGACGCCCTGCAGCTTGTCGAGCTCCTGATGGTTGTAACGGCAGATGCCGCGCGCCAGCTCGGCGCCCTTGGGTCCCAGGATACGCACCACGTCGCCGCGCACGAAATCCCCCTTGACCGCGACGATCCCCTTGGGCAGCAGGCTGGAGCCTTTCTCCTGCATGGCGGCCACGGCCCCCTGATCCACATGCACTTCGCCGTGGGGAGGGGGGCCTGCCAGGATCCAGCTCTTGCGCCCTTCCAGCGGCGTGGCCAGGGCCGGGAAACGGGTGCCGATACGCTCGCCCTTGGCCAGGCGCCCCACTACCTCCGGCACCTGGCCAGTGGCGATCACCACGTCGATACCGGCACGACGGGCCACGTCGGCCGCCTGCAGCTTGGTGGCCATGCCGCCGGTGCCAAGGCCGCTGACACTGCCGCCCGCCAGCTTGCGCAGGGTGTCGTCTATGGTCTGCACCTCTTCGATCAGCTGGGCATCCGGGTTGGTGCGCGGATCGGCGGTAAACAGCCCCTTCTGGTCGGTAAGCAGGATCAGCAGATCCGCATCGGCCAGGATGGCAGCACGAGCCGAGAGGTTGTCGTTGTCCCCCACCTTGATCTCGGCGGTGGCCACGGCGTCGTTCTCGTTGATGACCGGAATGATGCGGTGATCGAGCAGAGTACGCAGGGTGTCGCGGGCATTGAGGTAGCGTTCGCGATCCTCGAGATCGGCGCGGGTCAGCAGCATCTGGCCGATATGCAGACCGTAGAGGTTGAACAGATCCTGCCATACCCGGATCAGCTGGGTCTGGCCTATCGCTGCCAGCATCTGCTTGTTGGGCAGGGTTGGCGCCAGTGGCGGGTGCCCCAGGTGCTCACGCCCGGCGGCAATGGCCCCCGAGGTGACGACGACGACGCGATGGCCGTGACGGTGCAAGGCCGCACACTGTCTGACCAGCTCGACCATATGGGCACGATTGAGCTGGGAAGACCCCCCTGTGAGCACGCTGGTGCCCAACTTGACGACTATGGTTCTGTTTTCCATGGGAGCATAAAGGCTAAAAAGTAAGGAATCCCTTTATACCCACGGCCATCAGGCCCTGCAAGGCAATTAACGTCGGAAGAAGGGGCGAAAATCCGCGAAGGGGAGAACAAGAATAACCCTGCGAGGGAGTGAGTCCCTCGCAGGGTATCGGGGATCAGGCGGCGGTGACCGCCAGTTCGTTGGTTACCTGCTCAGCTGGCGCCAGGTGGCACTCAAGCACAGTCAATCTGTCCACCAGAAGCTTGTAGAAGTGATTGAGGGTCCGTTCCACTTCTGCCTGGTGTTTCTTGGGGACGGGTTTGTCGAGCCACACCCCGTCTGCATCGTAGAAACCGAGCTGATAGTGATAACGGAAGTGATGGTCATCCTGCTCCAGTACCAGCCACCAGCCCCAGAACTCCCGCTTGTCCGGTGCCGGCTTGGCGCTGACACAGACGGACAGACAATCGAAACGGTAACGCCCCTCTTCACACAAATCCTCGCGCAGATATGGGCCTATGGCAGCGAATTGCCTCAGCAGTCGCTTGTAGGTCACTCTTTCAGACATGTTAACCTCCCTGTTAAACAAGCCGCGCCACCTTGTGATGGCATCAGATTTTTAGCGCGACATCAGACACACAGATGTCGTTTCAACCACTCGACAATCTCCTCCATGGCTTGGTCATACACCTCCAGCAAGGGTTGCTTGTCGAACACGACCGCCTTGCCATTGCGGCTGGCCGCCGCCAATGCCCGGACATCGCTCTCGGGACAGATGAAATCTTTCTTGTGCCCGATACTTAATATCGGCACCGAGGTGCGAGTCCCCAGCAATCCTTGCGTTTTGAGTGAAAATACCTGGCACTTGGTGCGCATGGTATCCCACTGGGCTGCATCCTCTCCCAGCCGGTTGGCCAGGCTGTCTCGCATCATGCGAGGGCATTTTGCAAAAAGTTCAGGACTGGTGAATACCTGATTGACCCCCGCCCCCACGCACACCACGGTACGCAGCTTGAAAGGCTCGATGAAGGCCAAACGCGCAGCAATATTCCCTGCAAGGCGCATGCCTACCATGGCGATGCGCTGGTGATCGACCCAGGCCACCTCGGAGAGATACTGCAGCACCGCCTGATGGAGGCGACTGGTGTCCTGCACCAACGGCCAATGTTCGGCATAGCCGATCCCCGGCATGTCCAGCGAGAGCATGCCGATGCCGTTGGGTTCCAGCCGCTTGAGATAAAAGGCGAGGAAATCGAGCTGCAGGGAGTCGATTCCACCGCTGATGATCACCAAAGGCACCGGCTTGTCGGTAGTCGGCAGGTGCAGATAGCCCTGGATATGCTTGCCGCGAAACGGCACCTGAATCTCTTTGAGCGGCACCTTGAACAGCCGGCCCGCCTCGCGATAGGCCATGTTGCCTAAAAGCTGGGCTTGATCCGCCAGCTCGTCATTCTTGAGGTGGGGGTAGCTGGCGATGGAGTAGTAGCGCACCGCCTTGAGCAGTTGCTTCAGCGCGGCCGCCGAATCTCCCTGCTCGCGCAGTTCGCGTCCCCGTTTGAAGTAGGTGCCGGCCACCTGGCTCCACTCATAGATCCAGTTGCCCGGCACATAACCCTTGATGGTATCGAGGTAGCAATCATGGGTTCGCTCCCCGGTCGCCATGGCGATGCGCGCCAGGGTCTGCTCCACTTCGACCGGATCGGCGCCCTGCCAGGCCCAGGAAGGGCGTCGCAGCAGACGATACCAGCGATTTGACAGGGAGCCATCGATAAACATCTCCTCTGACTCGCCCTCTTCCGCCGCCGGACTGGTATTGGATATCTCGGAAGTCTCCAATACCTTCTTGACGCGGGTAAACAGTCGGTCGGTCAGGTTGAGGTCGTCGTTCAAGTCCAAGGTAAAATCTCATTCATGATCAGGCAATGGTTCATCTTAACCAGATTTGTTGTCGCACAGCCACCCCGGGCCCAATTGACAGACAAAAAAACAGGGCTCCGAAGTGGAGCCCTGTGAACTGTTATTTTTCGTCGCAGATTGGCGTGGTGAACTCCAGCGCCATGTCCCAGGGTTGTTCAATCCAGGTATCCTGCGGAATGGCAACTTCGAAGTCATCTACCAGCGGCTCGCCCATCGGCTTGGCGAAGATGGTGATGAACTTGGCGCGCGGATAGAGCTCGCGGATCGCCTTGGCGGTGCCACCGGTATCCACCAGATCGTCCACCACCAGCCAACCTTCACCATCCCCTGCGGTGGTCGCGGCCTTGACCACCACCAGCTCGCGCTGGTTGTCATGGTCATAGCTGGAGATGCACAGGGTTTCCACGTTGCGAATGCCGAGTTCACGGGCCATCAGGGCAGCGGGCACCAGGCCGCCACGGCTGACCGCGATGATCCCTTTCCATTGGCTGACTGGCAGTTGACGACGGGCCAGACGGCGCGCTTCACGTTGCAGGTTGTCCCACGATACATAAAACTTCTTCGGCATGTTATCGATCTCGAATAGTTATTTAAAACAATCACTTAAAATGACGGCAACCGGGACATTTTCCCGATAACCAAGCAATGACGGCCCTTGCTCGACTGAATTCAGATTGCACTTTGGCTGCCTCAGGGCTAAGCCTCGGCAGCGGATCTATGGCAGTGGAAGCAAGATGGGCATATCCGGCGATCGGTTGCATGGAGTGCCAACACCGCGGACAGGCTGTTGGGCCGGTATGATAGCACCGTTTGCAGATAAAATGACTGGCAAACGTATGCCAAATGAAGGAAAGATCGTCCAGATTATCCCCAGATGACTCATATAAAGAGCCAAATGACCAAGCGACTACCCGTCCGGTTGACGCAAAATCCATCACAACGCCAAACAGCAGATAAAAAAATAGCAGGGAGGAGGATTTACCTCACACACCTGCTGCTTTCTCGTCATGCCTGTTTGCCACAGGCGGGTTGTCCGTTTGTTCGGACAGACCGTCTTAGCGACGGGTGACGAAGGGGTTAGGGTAGCTGAAACCCTGGGTATAGAGAGACGGGGCGAACCAATAGGTTGAGTTGCTGCCTGGCATCTTTAAACTCCTGATTGCTTAACAAGTTACGTACCTTTAATGCGGGCTCAAATCCTTGAACGAACACTCGGTTCCATGGAGGCGCACTTGTCTTTGCTTCGGTTCCCTGGAGGCTTTCATCGTCATCCTGACGGGTGGCGAACCACGGAGGCTAATTTACCAGTCGGCGCCATAAATTCAACTTTTTTGTGAGATGTGTCACATAATTTCTTTTCCACCAGCCAGACCCCCTCGAACCTGATCATTGCCTGCCACAACCTTTCCCAGCAGCATAACCGACCCGAGATTTACGCTGTCTGCTCACATTTTTCTGCGATTGGCTGTATTATCGTTATCCACTTCCCGGGCCCGTTGACGGGGCCTCTCACTATTCCGTGCTGGTAAGGAGTCCTGACGTGGCACAACTGAGTTCCCTCTCTCCCACCCTGGTGTGGCATTTCTTCGAGAAAATCTGCTCCATCCCCCACCCCTCCAAGCACGAGCAGGCGCTCGCCAGCTGGATCACCGAGTGGGCCAGCGCCGAAGGGCTGGCGGTGAAGCAGGACAAGGTCGGCAACCTCTTCATCAAGAAGCCCGCTACCCCGGGCATGGAAAACCGCAAGCCGGTAGTGCTGCAGGCGCACCTCGACATGGTGCCCCAGGCCAACGCCGATACCCCTCACGATTTCACCAAAGACCCCATCGATGCCTACGTGGACGGTGAGTGGGTCACCGCCCGCGGCACCACCCTGGGCGCCGACAACGGCGTCGGCATGGCCGCCTGTCTGGCGGTGCTGGCCGACAAGAGCCTCAAACACGGCCCGCTGGAGGTGCTGCTCACCTCCGACGAAGAGACCGGCATGACCGGCGCCTTCGGCCTCGAGGCCGGCTGGCTGGAGGGCGAGATCCTCATCAACACCGATTCCGAAGAGGACGGTGAGGTCTACATGGGCTGCGCCGGTGGCGTCGACGCCAACATTCGCTTCCCCCTCGAGCTGACCGCTGCCCCGGCGGGTGAGGCGTTCGAGCTGCAGGTGAAGGGGCTGGTCGGCGGCCACTCCGGCGGTGACATCCACCGCGGCCGCGGCAACGCCAACAAGCTGCTGGTGCGCCTGCTCAAGGCCGCCCAGGCCCTAAACGTGGAGCTCGCCGAGATCCACGGCGGCACCCTGCGCAACGCCATCCCCCGTGAGGCCCGTGCCACCCTGGTGGTGCCGGGCGCCAGCGTCGCCGAGTTCAAGGCCCTGGTCGATCGCTTCACCGGCATCTACCAGACCGAGCTGGCCGCCACCGAACCGCACCTGACCCTCCTGCTGACCCAGACTGCCGCCCCCGCCAAGGTGATGAGCGCCTCCCTGCGCGATCGCCTGCTGGATGCCCTGATGGCCTGCCCGAACGGCGTGATGCGCATGAGTGACAGCATGACCGGCGTGGTCGAGACCTCCACCAACCTGGGCGTCATCAAGACCCTGGACGGGGAAGTGTACGTCCAGTGCCTGATCCGCTCCCTCATCGACTCGGGCCGCGACCAGATTGAGCAGATGACCCGCTCCCTGTTCACCCTGGCCGGCGCCAGCTGCGAGTTCACCGGCGCCTACCCGGGCTGGGCCCCGAACGTCAACTCCCCGGTGATGGAGCTGGTGCGCGGCACCTATGAGGAGCTGTTCGGCAGCCGCCCCAACATCATGGTGATCCACGCCGGCCTCGAGTGCGGTCTGTTCAAGAGCGCCTACCCCGAGTGGGACATGGTCTCCTTCGGCCCGACCATCCGCGGCGCCCACTCCCCGGACGAGAAGGTGCACATCGTCGCGGTCGAGCGCTTCTGGCAGCTGCTGACTCGCGTGCTGGAGCAGATCCCGGCCAAATAAACGGCACCAGCCATAAACAAGAAAGCCCCGCATCATGCGGGGCTTTTTTGTCATGGGCGAGAACAGGTCATCGAATGCCGCGGGCTTCGCGGATCCACTCCCAGGCCTGCTGGATCTCCTGGGCCTTCTCCTTGGCCATCTCCATCATTTCGGGTGGCAGCCCCTTGGCGGCCAGCTTGTCGGGGTGGTGCTTGCTCATCTCCTTGCGATAGGCACGCTTGATATCCTGATCGCTGTCACTCTCGTTCACCCCGAGCAGCTGATAAGCATCCTTGAGACGATCGGCTGACGGCGCCTCCTGACGATACTGTTGGCCACCCGCACCGCCGCCCTGGTACTGGCCATGGGCGCGATTGAAGAAGTTCATCTGCGCCTCGGCCATGGCCAGGATCCGGGCCAGCTCGATACGGCTGAAACCCAGCTCGTCGGCGATGGTGTGCAGAATGGCACGTTCCCCATCCTCAACCCGGCCATCGGCAAACGCGGCCTGCAGCTGTACTTCCAGAAAGAAGCGCAGAATGTCCCGCTGCCCCTGGCTGGCACGACGAAACTCGGCCAGGGTCTCACGCAGCGGGAAACCGGCCTCCTTGCCCTGACGGAACGACTCCTGGGCGCGGGCTCGCTGCTCCCCTGCCAGTCGCATCCGATCCATCAGGTTGGAGGCCACCCGGATCTCCTGCTCGGTCACCTGACCGCTGGACTTGGCAATGTGCCCCATGACGGCGAAAGTGGCATGAAAGAAGACCGCCTGCTGCTCCTGGGTCGGCCCGCGGCGAAACGCACTTTGCAATCCCATGCCCCGATCGAAACGGTGGCCAATCCAGAGGCCGATGAGGGCACCAATCAGGTGGCCGAGCAGAAAACCGAAGAAGGCGCCGAGCACCTTACCCCAAATACGCATGGTTCAAGACCTCTTGATGTTAATGAGTGCGAGCCAGAAGCTGATCATCCAGCTCGCGCAGTCGCGGGACTGTGCCTATATCACGCCACTCGCCGGCCAGCAGGCTACCACCCACTCGCCCTTGTGCCATCCACTCCCGCAGCAGGGGAGCCAGCTTGCGCGCACCGCTCGCCAGGCCGGAGAATGCTGCCGGATGATAGAGCCCGACGCCACTGAAGGTAAACCCGGGAATATCCAGCACCCGCCCCTCTTGCAGGGAAAAATCCCCCTGGGGATGCTGGGGGGGATTGGGCACCAGCCAGAGATGGGCCAGATCCTCACCCAGAGACTGGGTCACCAGGGTACGGTAGTCCAGATCGAGCCAGGTATCCCCGTTGATCACTAGAAAGGGGTCGCTGCCCAGCAGCGACAGTGCCTGCACTATGCCCCCTGCGGTCTCCAGCGCACTCTCCTCTGCTGACCAGTGGATGGTCACCCCGAACTGGCTGCCATCCCCCAACGCCTCCACCAGCTTGTGGCCGAGCCAGGCGTGGTTGATGACCAATTCGGCCACCCCCGCAGCTTTAAGCTTTTCGATATGATGCACGATGAGAGGCTTGCCCCCCACTACCAGCAGCGGCTTGGGCAGGGTATCGGTGAGCGGGCGCATCCGCTCGCCACGTCCTGCCGCCAGGATCATCGCCTTCATGCCTGCGCCTCCGCCACCCGGGCAAGTCCCGGCAGCACCACCTGCCGCAACCAGTCGCCAAAACGGGCGAGCACGGGCTCGCTGGCCCCGTGCAGCTGGCAGACATCCACCACATATCCCAGGGTGCGGGGAATATCCTGGAGGTAACCTGACTTGCCATCCCGATGATAGAGTCGGGTGAAGATGCCGGCGGCTTTCAGGTGACGCTGCATGCCGGTGAGATCCGCATGGCGGCGGAAGCTGGCGTAATCGAGATCGCCGAGCAGCCCCGCCTGCTGCAGGGTCGCAAAACCATGGCACATCCCCTGTTCGATCACCTCGTCCGGCCAGCGCACGTAGCAATCCTTGAGCAGGGAGACCAGGTCATAGCCAAGGGGGCCGATGACCATGTCCTGAAAATCGATGATGGCAAGCTCACTGCTCTCGGGGGTATTGCCACCACATACCATCAGGTTGCGGCTGTGAAAATCCCGGTGCATCACTCCCTGCGGCTGGGCCAGGTTGCTGGCGGTCAGGCAGGCAAAGGTATCGTCGAGCAGCCGTTGTTCTGCCGCGCTCAGGGTCAGTTGAAGGTGGTGGCCCAGCAGCCACTCGGGGAAGATGCTGTTCTCCCTGGCCATAAAGGCGGCATCAAAGGGCTCCAGATCCAGCTCAACAGCCCCAAGGCGGGGCAACAGCCCGATGGCCTTGTCATACCAGGCCAGTACGTTGTCGGCATTCAGGCAACTGATAAGCTGGGTATCCCCCAGATCGGTGACCGCCAGCAGACCGAGTTCATAGTCCACTGCCTTGACCTCGGGCGCCAGCAGCTGACGCGCACGCAAGGCCGCCGCATTGCGAACAAACTCATGATTTTTTTCGGTTTTTGGATTGGCATCCACCCAGATAAGGCCACCGCCACGAAAGTAGCGGCGGAAACTGGCATCGCCGGAAATAAGGGTAAGATGGAGGCTGGCATCACCGGAGAGTCGGCGTGCCCACTGCAGAAGCAGGGAATCGCGATCGTGCATAAGTCGAGGACCAAGGTGGAAAGCAGCACTTGGCTGTTAGCCCTGGCCGCAATAATGCTTTATCATTGCCGGCTAACATAAAGCAATGACATGCAATGTCAACTCGATGAAACCTGTCGTAAAATGCATGCCCTGGATCAACCGTACCTATCACGGATTGCACGAGTCTTTCACATGACAAAATGGACACTGGGATACCGCTATCCCATCGCCCTGACTATCAGCCTGGCACCGGCCCTGACCTCCATGATGGTGCAGGCGGCCCCGTTCAATCCGCCGCCTGCGACCGGTATTCTCGACAGCCTCTGCTATGACTATGTCCCCAAGGTCGAAAAGCCCTCTTCGGCAGAAGATGCCAATGCCCTGCCGGTCGAGGTCGACGCCGATCGCCTTGAGGCCAAGCAGGGCGGCACCGCCGTCTATGAAGGGGACGTCAAGGTGCGTCAGGGGGTTCGCAAGTTTGACTCCGACTATGCCCAGCTCGATCAGAAGAGCCGGGATGTCATCGCCATCGGCAACATCTATTACAACGACGGTCAGGTGACCGTCACCAGCGACAAGACCCTCAAGTCCAACCTGGATACCAAGAATTCCGAACTGGAAGAGGGCAAGTATCAGGTTCATGGCTCACCGGTGCGCGGCTTTGCCAAACGGGTCACCATGACCAACAACAACCAGAACATCACCATGGAGGGCGCCCAATACACCACCTGCCCCCCCGGTCAGGAGGTGTGGACCCTCAAGGCGGGCAGCATCGACATCGATCAGAAGGAGGTGTTCGGTGAAGCCTGGAACGCCAGCCTCTGGCTCTATGATTATCCGGTGTTCTATTTCCCGTACATCAACTTCCCCATCAAGGATGAACGCAAGACGGGTCTGCTCTATCCGGGTTACAAGCAGAGCTCCGGCAACGGCATGGAGATCACCCAGCCCTTCTACTGGAACATTGCCCCCAATTATGACGCCACCATCACCTCCCGCTTCATGGACAAGCGCGGCCTGATGGAACAGGTGGAGTTCCGCTACATGCCGGACCCCGCCCACGTCGGCACCCTCTATTTCGAAAACCTGGCGGATGACAAACAGTACAGCCCAAGCAACCCCAGCCTGGCCGGTTTGTCTGACGGCCACCGCTATCTGCTGAACGTTCGCCACGGTTCCAGCCTGATGGACGGTTCCCTGCGCTTCGGGCTCGACTACACCAAGGTGCGGGACAGGGACTACAACTACTTCAACGACTTCAGCCCCCAGGTGGGCACCCAGATTGATGACCAGTTGCAGCAATCCTTTACCGCCGGTTACTACCAGGAGAACTGGAACCTCACCTCCGAGGTTCGCCGCTACCAGATCCTGAGTCCCTATGCGCTGCTGCCGCACGAGATGCTGCCGCGCATCGACTACAACTACTACCGCCAGGGCAACTGGTTCGATCTGGCCTGGAACAGCGAGCTGACCAAGTTTGGTTATGACAGCGGCAATGCCAGCAGCTATCAGTCGGGAGAGCGCTATACCGCAACCCGTTTACACATGGCACCGACCCTGACGGTTCCCCTGGTGGATGCCCCCGGTTACTACCTCACCAGCCAGTACAAGCTGATGTTTACCTCCTACAACCAGGAGGTACCAGACACCCTGGTCGGTACGGATCGCGCTCGCTTCACCGATGCCGAGACTGGCAAGCTGACCCTCAAGGATGGCACCATCAATCGTCTGCTGCCCTCTTTCCGCCTCAAGGGTGGCCTTAACTTCGATCGCTCGGTCGACTGGTTTGACGGCAAGGGAACCCAGACCCTGGAACCCGAGTTCCAGTATCTTTACATCCCCTACGAGAACCAGGACGATATCGGGGTCTACGACTCCACTACTACCCGACAGGACTACTACAGCCTGTTCAGCGATCGCCGTTACGCCGGTCTTGACAGGATCAGCGATGCCAACCGGATCAGCGCTGGTCTCACCAGCCGGATCTATGACAACGTCGGGGATGAGCGGCTGCGTCTCTCCGTCGCCCAGGCGTTCGAGCTGACCTCTCCCAAGGTTCGTCTCTATTCCTCGGATCCCGAGAGCACCAACGCTCGTTCTCTGCTCTCCTTTGAGGGGGATGCCCGGATCACGGATCAGTGGTTCGCCCACGCTGGCGCCCAGTACGATACCGAGGAGGGTGCGTTCAGTTCAGGCAATGGTGCCGTGGAATACCGTCATGACAAGCTGGTTACCCAGCTCAACTACCGCTTTATTCAGGATGGCAACCGGGATTACCGCTACCCGGCCAACGCCGCCCTGGCAGAGGACCTTAGCCAGGCAGGTCTGGTAATGATGGCGCCGATTGCCGATCAGTGGCAGGTTTACGGCGGCTACTATCGCGATATCAAGCAGGATGTGAACATTGACCGCAAGATCGGTGTCAAATACGACTCCTGCTGCTGGAGCATCAACCTGAGCCTGGAGTGGCACAACCAGCCTGACAACGTCACCCTGAGACCCACTTCGGAGAAATCGATCGGTCTGCAGTTCGAGATGAAGGGGCTCGGCAGTGTCGGTACCGGTGGCCGCAGTGTCACGATGGATACCGAACTGTTGCCCTATGTTCGCCCGTTTAATCTGAAAGACCAGCAATGATGCTGGTCCAGCCTTGAGAGATGGATATGAAAAAGACCCTGATAGCCCTGCTGACCGCGGGAATGTTCGGCGCCATGAGCCAGGCCGCCATGGCGGCCCCCGAGCTGATGGACAAGGTTCTGGCCGTGGTCAACAAGGACGTGGTACTTGCCAGCCAACAGGATGCCCTGGTCAACAAGGTCAAAATCTCCGCCCAGGAGAGCGGCCAGTCTCTGCCTGACGACGCCACCCTGCGCAAACAGGCGCTGGATCGCCTGATCCAGGAGAGCCTGCAACTGCAACTGGCCGAGCGCCAGGGCCTGAAGATCAGTGATACCCAGCTGGAACAAGCCATCCAGGGGATCGCCGCCGACAACAAGATGACCCTGGATCAGCTGCGTGCCCAGCTCGCACGCGAAGGCATGAGCTATGCCCAGTACCGGGAAGAGGTGCGTCGCGAGATCCTGATGAACGAGGTACGCCGCAACCAGGTGCGCCGTCGCATCAACATCTCCGAGCAGGAAGTGAAACAGGTAGTCGACATCCTGAAAAAACAGGGCCAGCAGCAGAACGAGTATCACCTCGGTCATATCCAGATTGCCCTGCCTGACAACCCTTCCGCAGCTCAGCTGGATGCCGCCAAGAGCAAGATTGAGGGCATTCTGGCCGCGCTCAAACAGGGGGCTGATTTCCGCAAGCTGGCCATTGCCGAGAGCAACGGACCCAAGGCGCTGGAAGGGGGTGACTGGGGCTGGATGAGCCCGCAGGAGATGCCGACCCTGATGGCCGAAGCGGTTCAGGGCGCGACCAAGGGCGACATCGTCGGTCCGCTGCGCTCCGGTGCCGGCCTGCACATCATCAAGGTATTCGACACCAAGGGTCAGCAGCAGGTGATGCAGACCGAGGTGAAAGCCCGTCACATCCTGATCAAGCCCTCCATCATCCTGAGCGAAGAGAAAGCCAAGGGCATGCTGGACGGCATCTTGCACGATATCAAGAGTGGCAAGGCGAGCTTCGCCAGCATGGCGGAGAAATACTCCGAAGACCCGGGTTCTGCGGTGCAGGGTGGCGAACTGGGCTGGTCCGATCCCAACGTCTACGTGCCCGAGTTCCGCGACATGGTCAACCGCCTGCAACCGGGCCAGATCAGTGCCCCGTTCCGCAGCTCTCACGGCTGGCACATTGTCCAGCTGGAAGATCGTCGCAGCCAGGATGCCACCGACAAGGCCCAGGAACAGCGCGCCTATCAGCTGATCTACAACCGCCGCTTCGTGGAAGAGTCCCAGGCGTGGCTGGACGAGCTGCGTGACGAGGCTTACATCCAGATCGAAGGCGCCAGCAGCTGATGCGTTGTCGTCGCCTTGCCGTGACCCCGGGTGAACCGGCCGGGGTTGGTCCGGATCTTGTGTTGCAGATAGCCCAGCAGGATTGGCCCCACCAGCTGGTGGTGATCGCCGATCCGGCGCTGCTGCATGAACGCGCCGCCCTGCTGGGTCTGCCCATCGAGCTTGAGCCCTACGATCCCGCCGCGCCCGCGCATCCGCAGCGGGCCGGCACCCTGACAGTCAGCCCCGTCTCTCTCGGCGCCGCCGTGGTGCCCGGAGAGCTCGACGAAGGCAACGGCGCCTATGTGCTGGCCACCCTGCAGCGCGCCTGCGACGGCAACATGAGCGGTGAGTTTGCCGCCGTGGTGACCGGACCCGTGCACAAGGGGATCATCAACCAGGCCGGCGTATCGTTTAGCGGCCACACCGAGTTCTTCGCCCAGCAATCCAACACCGCCGACGTAGTGATGCTGCTGGCAACCGAGGGGCTGCGGGTGGCGCTTGCAACCACTCACATCCCCCTGGCCTATGTGGCGAAGGCCATCACCGAGGATCGCCTCGGCAAGGTGATCCGTATCCTGGATGCGGATCTCAAGGCCAAGTTTGGCGTCGCCAAACCGCGCATTTACGTCTGCGGCCTCAATCCCCACGCCGGGGAAGGGGGCCATCTCGGTCGTGAAGAAATTGACGTGATCGAACCCGCCCTGGCCACGTTACGCCAGGAGGGAATCGATCTGGTCGGCCCATTGCCGGCCGACACCCTGTTCCAGGAGAAATACCTCAAGGATGCGGATGCGGTACTCGCCATGTACCACGACCAGGGACTGCCCGTGCTCAAATACAAGGGCTTCGGCAGTTCGGTCAATATCACCCTTGGACTCCCTTTCATCCGCACTTCGGTGGATCACGGCACCGCACTGGATCTGGCAGGCAAAGGCCTGGCCGATCCCGGTAGCCTTACCACCGCGATTAACCACGCCATCAAGATGGTAGAGAAAAAAAGATATGAGCAGTAAGGTGCACATGGGCCACACGGCCCGTAAGCGTTTCGGTCAGAACTTCTTGCACGATCGCTACGTGATCGACCAGATCGTGGCCGCCATCAATCCGCAGCCGGGCCAGAACCTGGTGGAGATCGGCCCGGGTCTGGCCGCGCTGACCGAGCCGGTTGCCGCCCAGATGGACAAAATGACCGTGGTCGAGCTGGACCGGGATCTGGCGGCCCGCCTGCGCGAGCACCCGACCCTGAAGGACAAGCTCACCGTCATCGAAGCCGACGCCATGCGTTTTGACTTCAGCACCCTGATGGGTGAAGGCAAGGGGCCGCTGCGCATCTTTGGCAACCTGCCCTACAACATCTCCACCCCGCTCATCTTCCACCTGTGCGAGTTCGCCAATCGGGTGGAGGACATGCACTTCATGCTGCAAAAGGAAGTGGTTCTTCGTCTGGCAGCCGGTCCCGGCAGCAAGGCCTACGGCCGTCTGAGCGTGATGACCCAGTACTACTGCCAGGTGATCCCGGTGCTGGAAGTGGGCCCGGGCGCCTTCAAGCCGGCGCCCAAGGTGGACTCCGCCGTGGTGCGTCTGGTGCCGCACAAGAACCCGACCATAGTCGCGAAAGACATCCGCTGCCTGAATCGCGTCTGCACTGAGGGCTTCGGCCAGCGTCGCAAGACCATTCGCAACAGCTTCTCCAACTTCATCACCGACGCCCAGCTGACCGAGCTTGGTATCGATGGCAACCTGCGCCCCGAAAACCTCACCCTGGAGCAATTTGTCATGATCGCCAACTGGCTGGCGGATCAGCCAAAGGCCTGATCCCGTGACCACCCCGCGCATCGTGATCCGCCCCTACCCCAGTTATGTGGCGGACTCCAAAGACCCATACCAGTTTCACTATCTCATTGAAATCGAGAATCTGGGTCCCGGCCCGGTGCAGTTGCTGCACCGGCGTTGGCTCATTACGGATGCCAATGGCAAGATGCTGGAAGTCGAAGGTCCGGGCGTGGTCGGGGAACAGCCCGTGATCGCCGAAGGGGAGACCTACCGCTACCAGAGCGGCGTCCCGCTGGCGACCCCGCTCGGGGTGATGGAAGGACGTTATACCCTGCAAGATGGCTCTGGTCAGCAATTTGAGGCGCCCATCGCCCCCTTCACGCTGGCCATCCCCAATATTATCAACTGAGGTTTCATGGCGAACTGTTTTGTCGGCGATATCCAGGGCTGCTACGACGACTTGCGCCGTCTGCTGGATCTGGCTGGGTTCGATCCCGCGCATGACGTACTCTGGCTCTGTGGCGACCTGGTCGCCCGTGGCCCCGACTCCCTCAACACCCTGCGCTTCGTCAAGGGACTGGGCAACCGCGCCGTCACCGTGCTCGGCAACCACGACCTGCACCTGCTGGCGGTCGCCAACGGCGTCGCGCCGCTCAAGAAAAAAGACCGGTTGCAGAGCCTGATGGAGGCGCCGGATCGGGACGATCTGCTGGAGTGGCTGCGCCACCGGCCGCTGCTGGCGGAACACCCAGATCTGCCGATCATGATGGTGCATGCCGGCATCTCGCCGGCCTGGGATGCCCGCACCGCCCGCAACTGTGCCCGCGAGGTGGAGAGCCTGCTGCGCGGTGACCAGTACAGCTGGCTGCTGCACAACATGTATGGCGACCAGCCCGACTGCTGGCGGGACGATCTGGTAGGGATCGAGCGCTACCGCTACATCATCAACACCTTCACCCGGATGCGCTTTTGCTACTTCGACGGCCGGCTCGACTTCAAATGCAAGAAGGGTCCCAGCGAATCGACCCCGGGCCTGCGCCCCTGGTTCGAACAGCGCGAGCACCATGTGGATGATCCCATCCTGGTGTTCGGCCACTGGGCAGCCCTGATGGGCAAGACCGACAAGCAGGATATCAAGGCACTCGACACCGGCTGCGTCTGGGGCAACAGCCTCACCCTGTGGCGCTACGAGGATGATGCCCTGATCGCCACCCCCTGCCCGGTGCATGCGAGCTGATCGCAGCCCATACTGGCTGCATGAAAAAGCCCGACTGATAGTCGGGCTTTTTATTGTCAGGCGGGTTACAACTTGCGCCCCAGCCGTTTCTCTATCTGGCGCCGCTCCCACTCCGGGCCAAACAACTTGAAGGGCTGGAACAGGTTGATGGCGTGAGAGATCAGCCCCAGCCCCCAACCCAGCGCCGCCCACCAGGCCCAGATATAATCCGGGTTGCTCAGGTAGTTGATGACAAACAGCCCGCCGATCACCACCAGATAGCTGGCGATGTGGTAGTAGAAGCCTCTGAGATCCTCCACATAGCTCATCGCCGCCCGCTCCTCGGCCGATACCTGCCCCCAATCCCGTTCCCTCGTCTCGCTGCCTTTCATCTCGCGCTCCTGTTGCTGTACTCCATCCAGTTGAGCCACATCGAGTTCAAAGACGGCGGCCAGGGCCTTGAGGGATTCCAGTCCGGGCTGCTGCCCCTGCTCAATCCGCTGGATGGTGCGGACACTCAAGCCGGAGAAGGTCGCCAACTGCTCCTGTGACCAGCCCCGCTGCAATCTCAACTTCCTGACGATCATCTTGCACTCCTTGTGGTGATTGACGGGGCCAGCATAGGGTCAGCTTTGAGCAAGGTGAGACGACAGCAAGCCGACATAAACCTGACAATCTTTTAAAATCATAATGTTAACTACAGGCCATGGAAACAGGTGTCGCCTGCGGCTGACAAGCACCAGCCGCAAACTGCCTGGTTTACAGACTCTTCATCAGCCCGGCGGCGATCTCGAAGGAGCGCAACCGCGCCTGATGATCGACGATAGGGCCGTTGAACATCAGCTCGTCGGCCCGGGTTTCCACCAGCAGCGACTTGAGACCATGACGCACCTGTTCCTGATCCCCTACCAGGGAGCGGGCCAGGGTCTGTTCCATGGCCACCAGCTCGCGGGGGGACCAGGTGTCACCCAGTGACTGAACAGGGGCGGGCAACTTGCCGGCATCACCGCGATAGAGGCGCAGGAACTGTTGCTGCACCGTAGTGAACTGGAAACGGGCCTCCCGCTCGCTGTCGGCGGCGATCATGTTGACGCACACCACCGCATAGGGCTTGGGCCAGCGGGCCGAAGGGCGATACTGGGTGCGGTAAATCTCCAGCGCCTGCAGCAGTAACGCGGGGGCGAAGTGAGAGGCAAAACCAAACGGCAACCCCATGGCCGCCGCCAGCTGGGCACTGTAGAGACTCGAGCCCAGCAACCAGACCGGCAGATGCAGTCCCTGGCCGGGTACCGCCTGCACCGCTCCCGCCTCATCGCCAAAATAGTCCATCAGCTCGCGCACATCTGCCGGAAAATCATCCACTTCCCCGCTGCGCTGGCGGCGCAGTGCCTGCATGGTGCGCTGATCGGTACCTGGGGCACGACCCAGCCCCAGATCGATTCGATCCGGATAGAGGGAGGCGAGCGTGCCAAACTGCTCGGCGATCACCAGCGGCGAGTGATTCGGCAGCATGATGCCACCCGCCCCTATCCTCAGGGTGCGGGTCGCTCCTGCCAGATGGCCGATCAGCACCGCAGTGGCGGCACTGGCGATGCCCGGCATGTTGTGATGCTCGGCCAGCCAGTAGCGGTGGTAACCCCAGCGCTCGGCATGTTGCGCCAGATCGCGCGAGCGGTGGAACGACTCGGCCGGCTGGGAGCCTTCAGGAACCGGCACCAGATCGAGGACGGAATAGGGGATGGCAGACATGGGTCACTCCATTGATTCACAGACCAGTAACAAGTGGGGCAATGTAGCATGAGATACCTGAATGAATCACCTTACAAACCGGTTTCTGTCAGATGCCGAACAAGAGCCAGGACATCCACCTAAAGCGGATGCTGCGACTAATGATGAATAGGTTGAAAGCATCGCTGTTTTTTTAGTCATTTTATTGCCACACTGCTGACTGATCTTTTCTGCAACTGCACGTGTGACAAGGATGTGTCCATGACAACAGCCAGGCCTGGTCGTAAACCCTTCTATGTTCATATCGCCACCCTCTTTATCTTGCTGTTTACCTTTCTGGGAGGAGCGCTTATCACGCTCCAGTTCCAGCAGGATACCCAGCAAGGGCTCGAGCATGAGCGACAGAATTTTTTGCAATACCGGGAGCAGCTTGCCCTGGCCTTGCAGTTGAACGAACGTCCCGCCCGTATGTCCCTCAGCCTGCTGCGTACTGGCCGGCTGGCGGGCATGGAGAGCCTGGATGAACGGCTCGGTTATCTGCCGCAGTTGATCGAGGTGCTGGCAAATAGCGCCAGCTATGGTGCCGTCTACGCAGGCTATGAAAACGGCGATTTTTTTCTGGTACGCAAGCTGACCAGTCGGGCCAGAACGCAGCTGGAAAATGTTCCCCTCGCCAGCACCCTGATGGTGCAGAGCCTGCATCAGGGCAAGGGGGAATTCCTCTACTTTGACCAACATCTGACGCTGCTCGAGCGCCGGGCCATGCCGCAATACCAGTACGATCCCCGTAGTCGTGACTGGTACAAGCAGGCGCGTCGCCATCCAGGCATTGCCGTCACCCACCCCTATCTTTTCTTCACCACCAAGGAACCCGGAATGACCCTGGCGGTGGAGAGCAAGGACAAACGCGCCGTGCTTGGGCTCGATACCAGCGTCGAGGGACTGTCGGCCCTCATCGGTGAGCTGCGCCTGCCACAACATAGCCAGGTGGTTCTGTTTGATGACCATGCCACCCTGCTGGCCGCCGATCCCAAGGATCTGCCCAGCTTCGAGCAGTTGAAGCAGCTGCCCATGCTGTCGGCCCTCGCTCACCCCGCCCTGGCCCGGTTGCAGCAGCAGATCACCAGTGAGCCCGGGCTGCTGGACACTCCGGTAGAGCTGGATATCAGCCTGCCTGACGGCAACAGCTGGCTGGCCAACCTGGCCCCCCTCGGCGAGGGCTCGCCTTTCTATATTGCCCTGCTGATCTCGACCGATGTACTCTACCAGCAGGCGCGCGACGCGGCACTGGTCAATCTGGCCCGCACCCTGATCGGTTTGCTGTTGCTGCTGCCGGTGATCTGGTGGGTATCCCGCCGCACCGCCACCCCGCTGCAAGCCCTGACCCGGGAGGCGGAGCGGATCCAGCATTTCGATTTTACGGCCAGCAAGGAGCCCGAATCGGCGATCCGCGAGATCGATGATCTGGCCCGTACCATGTCCGGCATGCGCCTGACCCTGGGCAACTTCATGAACATGGGTCGCGCACTGGCTGCCGAGCATCGCTTCGACTCCCTGATCAGCCGCATCCTGCACGAGACCACGTCAGCGGTACAGGCTACAGGAGGCTGCCTCTATCTGGCGCAAGATCAGCAGATGGTGGCGGTCAATGCGCGCTGGTTGCAGGGCGACTTGCCAATCGAACAGGTACCCTGGCAACCGGCACTGTTCGGGACTCAGGTCGCCGCCAACCGGCTCTCCGTCGGCATCGACCAAACGGGCTGGCAGCAATACATGAGCAGCTGGGGCTCCTTCCCCGGCCCCAGTGAACTGGTCGCCGAGCCCCTGCGCAATCACCGCCAGGAGTTGATCGGTTACCTGTTTCTGATCCTGCCCGAGTGCTCGCCACGGGAACTGGTCTCGCGGATCAGCCTGATCGAAGCGCTGGCAGGGACTTCCGCCTCCGCCATCGAGAACCAGCGCCTGCTGGAAGAGCAGAAGCAACTTCTGGAGTCCTTCATCGAGCTGATGGCGGGCGCCATCGACGCCAAGAGCCCCTATACCGGTGGTCACTGCCAACGCGTGCCCGAGCTGACCAAGATGCTGACCGAGGCGGCCTGCGCCCAGCGACAGGGCCCCTTTGCCGATTTCAGTCTCAACGAGGAGGAGTGGGAAGCCATCCATATCGCAAGCTGGCTGCACGATTGCGGCAAGGTCACCACCCCGGAGTTCGTGGTCGACAAGGCCACCAAGCTGGAGACCATCTACGACCGTATCCACGAGATACGCACCCGTTTCGAGGTACTCAAGCGCGATGCCTATATTGAGGCCCTCTGTGCCAGGCTGCCAGAGTCAGAGCGGAGCGCCTGCCGCGAAGCGGTGGCTCCACATTGGTCGGAACTGGACGAGGAGTTTGCTTTCGTGGCCGAATGCAATCTGGGTGGCGAGTGGATGGCCCCCGAGAAGATTGAACGGCTCGACGCCATCGCCAGCCGCACCTGGCTGCGCACCCTGGACGCTCGGCTCGGCATCAGCCGCGAGGAGCTCAAGTTGCATCAAAGCGAGCCGGCGTCGACCCTGCCCTGTGTTGAGCAGCTGTTGGCCGACAAACCCTCCCATCTTATTCCGCGGCCCCAGCAGGACAGGTTTGACGATGGCAATCCCTGGGGGTTCAAGGTCAAGGTGCCCAAACATCTCTACAACCGCGGGGAGCGCTACAACCTGGCCATCGGCCGCGGCACCCTCACCGAGGAGGAACGCTACAAGATCAACGAGCACATCATCCAGACCATCCGCATGCTGGAGCACCTCCCCTTCCCACGCCATCTGCGCAGCGTGCCGGAAATTGCCGGCGGCCATCACGAGCGGATGGATGGCAAGGGATACCCGCGCCAGTTGCTGGGGGAACAGATGAGCATCCCGGCCCGCATCATGGCCATCGCCGACATCTTCGAGGCGCTGACCGCAAGCGATCGCCCCTACAAATCGGGCAAGACGGTCTCCCAGTCCCTGGCCATCATGCAGAACATGGTGCGAGAACAGCATATCGATCCGGCCCTGTTTGCCCTGTTCGTCAGCAGCGGTATCTGGCGCGACTATGCCAAGCGCTTCCTGACCCCGGAACAGCTGGACGAGGTGGATCAGGAGATATTGCTGGCCAGCTAGTTGCCACCACACATTGAAAAGGGGCCCACGGGCCCCTGCTTCTCTTGGCAGATCGTATCAGCCGCCAGCCTCGACATACTGGCGAGTCAGCTCGGCCGTCATCATCTCCCGCATCCTGAATTTCTGCAGCTTGCCGGTCACCGTCATGGGATACTCCTCCACGAAACGGATATAGCGCGGCACCTTGAAATAGGCGATGCGGGCCGAGAGGAAGTGCTTGATCTCCTCCTCGCTCGCCACCAGATCCGGCCTGAGCTTGACCCAGGCACACACCTCCTCGCCGTAGCGTTCGCTGTCAACGCCAAACACGGCCGCATCCTGCACCGCCGGGTGCTCGTAGAGGCGCTCCTCGATCTCCCGTGGATAGATGTTCTCGCCACCACGGATGATCAGATCCTTGATGCGCCCAACGATCTGGACATACCCCTCTTCATCCATGATGCCGATGTCCCCGGAGTGGAGCCAGCCGTCATCATCTATGGTCTGCGCCGTCTTGGCCGGATCCTGCCAATAGCCCTGCATCACCCCATGACCGCGACAGCAGATCTCCCCCTTCTCACCGATGGGGACCGTCTCGCCGCTCGCATCGACCAGCTTGATCTCGGTGTGGGCGAGGGCACGGCCCACCGTGGTCACCCGCTTGTCCAGCGGCGCATCGATGGCGGTCATGTGATTGATCGGGCTGCACTCGGTCTGGCCGTAGGCAATGGTTACCTCGGTCATGTGCATCAGACTCTGGACCTTGCGCATCAGGGGTTCGGGGCAGATGGCCCCGGCCATGATGCCGGTGCGCAGGGAGGAGAGATCGAAGCTGGCGAACTGTGGCAGCTCCAGCTCGGCAATGAACATGGTTGGCACCCCATGCAGGGCGGTGCAACGCTCCTCGCTCACCATCTGCAGGGTTGCCACCGGGTCGAAGGCCTCCGACGGAAACAGGGCGCAGGCCTCCACGCTGATACAGACCAGATTGCCAAGCACCATGCCAAAGCAGTGGTAGAGCGGCACCGGGATACAGAGCTTGTCCTGCTCGCTGAACGCCATGCCGCTCGCCACCAGCCGCGCATTGTTGAGGATATTGCGATGGCTCAAGGTGGCTCCCTTGGGGTTGCCCGTGGTGCCCGAGGTGAACTGGATATTGATGGCATCCTCCGGCTTGAGGCTGGCCCCCACCCGGATCAGCACAGCGGGATCCACTCCCTCCCCCAGGGTCTGCACGGCATCAAAATTCAGCATGCCGGGGGTCATCTCCTCCCCGAGCCGGATCACCATCTCCAGGGTTGGCAGACGGGCGGCGGCGAGCCGTCCCGGCGTACTGCCGGCCAGTTCGGGGGCCAGCTCGTTCAACATGGCGAGGTAATCGCTTCCCTTGAAGGCGCTGGCACAGATGAGGGCACGGCAACCCACATTATTGATGGCAAACTCCAGCTCGTAACTGCGATAGGCGGGATTGATGCAGACCATGATGGCGCCGATGCGAGCGGTGGCAAACTGCACCAGGCACCACTCTATGTTGTTCGGTGACCAGATGCCGACCCTGTCACCCGGCTTTATCCCGAGTGCGAGCAACCCCTTTGCCAGTCTGTCGATCCGGGCCAGATATTCGCGGTAGCTCCAGCGGATCTGCTGGTGGCGCACCACCACGGCGGGGCGGTCGGGAAAGCGTTCGGCTATCTCTTGCAGATAAGTGCCAATGGTCTGGGATAGCAGAGGTTGGTCACAGGGACCGGTCCGGTAGCTGAGCAGTGAGGTCATGGGTGACTCCTGGCCACATGGGTTGGAATTGCCTACTGCTCGGCTGGCACGGGTTCAATTTGTTACATTAATGTAACTACCAATTCTTGAGAAGATTCACTTTGGTCTAATGTTGACCATAAAAAAACGGCCAACCGAAGTTGACCGTTTTTAGTCCGCAATGGCTGTTTTAGAACAGCAGGTGCGCCACACCGGCGATGACCGGCAGGGTAACCAGGGTGCGCAGCAGGAAGATGACGAACAACTCCCACAACTTGACCGGGATCTTGCTGCCCAGCAGCAGGGCGCCCACTTCCGACATATAGATGAGCTGGGTCACCGACATGGCGGCGATGACGAAGCGGGTCATCTCGCTTTCGATGGTGGAAGCCAGCACCGCCGGGATGAACATGTCGGCAAAGCCAACCATGATGGTCTTGGAGGCAGCCTCGGCCTCCGGCAGTTGCAGCAACTCCAGCAAGGGAACAAAGGGAGCCCCCAGCCAGTTGAAAATGGGGGTGTGCTCGGCCAGCATCAGGGCACAGGTACCGATGGCCATCACCACGGGCAGCACGCCAAACACCATATCCAGTGCATTCTTCACCCCTTCCCGCGCTACGGCACCGAGGTCGCTCACGCTCTCGGCCTTGGTCAGCGCCCGCTCGTAACCGTAGCTCAGCACGCTGTGACGATGCGGTACCGCCTCCTGCTTGCGGCACAGGGGAGAGCCATCGGCGTAGACATCCTTCTTCCAGGAGAGCGGCGGCAGACGCGGAACTACGATGGCAGCCACCACCCCGGCCAGGCAGACGGTCAGGTAGAAGGGCACGAACATGTGCTCCAGCTTCACCTGGGAGATCACCACCAAGCAGAAAGTGATGGAAACCGCAGAGAAGGTGGTGCCGATCACGGCCGCTTCACGCTGGGTATAGAACTTGCCTTCATATTGCTTGCTGGTCAGCAGAATGCCGACGCTGCCATCCCCCAGCCAGGAGGCGAAGCAGTCAACGGCGGAACGACCCGGCAGACGGAACACGGGACGCATGATGCGGGTCATCATGGTACCGACGAACTCCAGCAGACCAAAGTCGAGCAGCAGGGGTAGCAGCAGGCCGGCAAAGATGAACACGGAGAACAGTACCGGCAGCAGATCGTGCAACACCAGCCCGCCGGTGGCGCCCGAATAAAGCACCTCAGGCCCCATCTGGAAGAAGGTTAGCAAGACGAAGATGCCGCCCAGCACCCGCACGCTGGCCCAGAAGGGGGAGACATTGAACAGGCTGTTGAGGAAAGGACGGCGAACCAGGATGGCCGGTTTGAACAACCAGGCGATGATCGTCATCAGCATGGTGGTGGTGATCACGGCGCTGACCATGGCGACCAGATAGTCGGCAAAGACCAGCTGAACCAGCTTCGCCAGCACGGCGACCGGGATGGTGACATTGCCTTCATAGACGACCGGCGTCATGAACAGCAGGATCCCGATGAGGGACGGGATCAAAAACATCAACAAGTTGCGGCGGGTGTTGACCGCCGGTGCTTCCAGACTCTTTTCCAACATGATGTGACAACCTTAACGTTACTTTCCTTAGCCTGGTCAACCTGCATACTCACGCATAACCCGGCAAAACGGGCGCAAGAATACTCTAAAAAAATGCACAAACAACCTTTTTATGGATAAATCTGCGCATAAATATTTTTACAGGAAAACCATCCATCAAAACAACCCGTTACAGAAGCGCATATCGATTCATTCGACATCGCTAGCAGATTGTTTCATTACTGTTAATTCAGGTGGGCAGTATAATCGGTTAGCCATCACAGGCAATAAGCAGCATCACAAATATATCTATTGAATCCGACTGACAGGCATAAAAAAACCGGAGCCTTCGCAGGCTCCGGTTTTCAATGCCAGTGACGGGATTCAGTCACGGACATAAATGACTTCGACGCCATCGTCGTCATCTTCATCCCAGTCATCATCGTCGAGCCCTTCGTCGAAGGCCATGGACGCGGCCAGCGCCTCGGCTTCGGCCTTGGCCAGCTGGTTCTTGTGGTAGTCATCCCACTTGAACTCAACTTTCTCGATGGCTTCTTTCGCATCGGCTTCCAGCTGACGGGGCATAGTATCCAGCAGATCCAGGATGTCGTAGCAGACCTTCTTGGTCCCTTCCTTGCTGATGGCGGTGATTGCGTAGATGGGCCCTTCATGGTTCAGGGCAGCCTTGACCCGATCCATCACCTCCTGAGCCTCTTCTTCCAGGATCAGGTCCATCTTGTTGAACACCAGCCAACGCGGCTTGCTCGCCAGCTCGGGGCTGTATTTCTCAAGCTCGCGGACGATGGTCACGGCATTTTCAGCCGGATCGGAACCATCGATGGGGCAGATATCCACCAGGTGGATCAGCACACGGCAACGCTCGAGGTGCTTGAGGAAGCGGATACCGAGGCCAGCACCTTCGGCAGCCCCTTCGATGAGGCCCGGAATGTCGGCAATCACAAAGGAACGGGAGTTCTCGCCACGCACCACGCCCAGGTTTGGCACCAGAGTGGTGAAGGGGTAGTCGGCCACTTTCGGACGAGCGGCGGAAACGGCGCGGATAAAGGTGGATTTTCCGGCATTGGGCAGACCCAGCATGCCAACGTCGGCCAGCAGCAGCAGCTCCAGCTTCAGGGTACGCACTTCACCCGGGGTGCCGTTGCTCTTCTGGCGCGGCGCCCGGTTGACCGAGCTTTTGAAACGGGTGTTGCCAAGACCGTGGAAACCGCCCTTGGCTACCAGCAGCTTCTGTTCGTGGTGAGTCAGATCACCCAGCAGCTCGCCGGTGTCTTCATCGGTAGCGCGGGTACCGACCGGTACGCGCAGGATCTTGTCCTTGCCGCGGCGACCAGTACAGTTGGCACTCTGACCATTCTCGCCACGCTCGGCTGCATGGAAACGCTCGAAGCGATAGTCGATCAGGGTGTTGAGGTTCTCGTCGGCGATCAAGTAAACGTCGCCACCATCACCACCGTCACCACCATCCGGGCCACCGTTCGGGATATATTTTTCACGGCGAAAGCTTACACAACCGTTACCACCGTCACCGGCATCGACTCGAATCTGGACTTCATCAACAAACTTCATAGGTAACCGTCACCTTAATTCGAAAAACCGATACGCAATTATAGTGGTACAGACCCCTGCGGGCGATACGCATCTTGCCAATCATGCCCTGCAGAACCGGGGTCGGCTGCGTTCCGTTTTTTCGTCAAAAACATCAAAAAGACGTCAGAAAAACAAAAGCCCCGCCTGTTGGCGGGGCTTCGGATCCTTGCGGTCCGTAATTACTCAGCAACGATGCTAACGTACTTACGGTTCAGCGGACCTTTGACTTCGAACTGCACCTTGCCGTTCGCGGTAGCGAACAGGGTGTGGTCCTTGCCCAGACCAACGTTCTCACCAGCGTGGAACTTGGTGCCGCGCTGACGAACGATGATGCTGCCAGCCAGAACTGTTTCGCCGCCGAAACGCTTCACGCCCAGGCGTTTAGCTTCAGAATCGCGACCGTTGCGGGATGAACCGCCAGCTTTTTTGTGTGCCATCTATCGGACTCCTCTAATTAAGCGCTGATGCCAGTGATTTTGACTTCAGTGAACCACTGACGGTGGCCCGCTTGCTTACGGTGGTGCTTACGACGACGGAACTTGACGATAGTCACTTTCTCGCCACGGCCGTGAGCCACAACTTCAGCTACAACCTTGCCACCTTCAACGAAAGGAGCACCTACTTTAAAAGTGTCGCCTGCAGCAACCATCAGCACTTCGTTGAAGTCGATGGTAGCGCCAGTCTCAACGTTCAGCTTTTCCAGACGAACGATTTGACCTTCGGCCACACGGTGTTGTTTTCCGCCGCTTTGGAATACCGCGTACATTTGATTAACTCCGTAAAGGCATGTCTTTTGCTCAAGGCCAGACATGCGCAAAAACCTATAACAATGGGCGGGCATTCTACGCAAATCGATCTGCTCAGGCAAGGCCAATTTAGCAAAAAGTTTATTTTGTGCGCATATCTGCCGCCGTGGATAAACGCTTAACTGTAACCCATTGTGAAATCGTGTAGAATCCCCGCCATTACTAAAAATCGCAGTTATTGCTGCCGTCACGTTACGAGACTTATGGACCAACAGACTATCCGTGCGCTCTGTGCCGCCGACATGACGGCGGTCAATGAACTGATCCTGGCTCGACTTCAGTCCGACGTTAGTCTGATCAATCAGCTGGGTTTCTATATTGTCAGCGCCGGCGGCAAACGGATGCGCCCCATGCTGACCGTCATGGCAGCCCGTGCACTGGGCTACGAGGGTGAAGATCACCTGAAGCTGGCCGCCATCATCGAATTCATTCACACCTCTACCCTGCTGCACGACGACGTGGTCGACGAATCCGATCTGCGCCGCGGCCGGGAAACCGCCAACGCCCTGTTTGGCAATGCTGCAAGCGTCCTGGTTGGCGACTACCTCTACAGTCGCTCCTTCCAGATGATGAGCGAGCTCTCCAACCTGAGGGTGATGGAAATCCTGTCGGATGCCACCAACACCATCGCCGAAGGGGAAGTGTTGCAGCTGATGAACTGCAACGATCCCGACACCACCGAAGAGAGCTACATGACGGTCATCTATTGCAAGACCGCCAAGCTGTTTGAGGCCGCCACCCGCCTCGCCGCCGTGCTGACCCATCAGCCCGAGCCGGTCGAGCAAGCCATGACCGACTACGGTATGTATCTGGGTACCGCCTTCCAGATCATCGACGATGTGATGGACTACTGCTCCCAGAGCGACGACATGGGCAAAAACGTGGGGGACGATCTGGCCGAAGGCAAACCTACCCTGCCGCTGTTGCGGGCCATGGAAGTAGGTACGCCGCAAGAGCGCCAGCTGGTGCGGGATGCCATCGAGCATCGCAATGGCATGGAGCATCTCGATCAGATCCTGGCTATCCTCGAGCGCACCGGCGCTCTGGAATACTCCCGCATGCGAGCTCGCGAGGAGGCCGACAAAGCCATCGCCGCCCTCGCCATTCTGCCGGACTCCCAGCACAAGCAGGCGCTGGAGACTCTGGCACATATGGCAGTGCAGCGCAGCGCCTGAGTCAAGGCTCAACCACACACGAAAAGAGGCCGAACGGCCTCTTTTTTTATCTTCGGATTCACACCGGTTGGCTTAACGTGCAAGCATCCAGAGGATCACGCCTCCGGCCACCACCAGAGAGCCGCCGATGCGGCGCAACTGCTCGGGTGGCTGCTCGCTCAGCAGGCGCAGCATCTGCTGCCAGGCTCTTGGCATCAAAAGCGGACCCAGTCCTTCAAACAGCAGCAACAAGCCCAATCCCATCAGTACAGATGTCAGCATCTTGTTCCCTTCTGCTCCCCTCTTCTGCCGCCACCACTGTGGCCGGCACCCAAGAAAAAGAAAAGGGTCTGACAATGCAGACCCTTTGCAACTACTTTTCCCAACGGCTTACTTGCTGCCGTTCGGCGACTTGAGGTAACGGAAGAACTCGCTGTCCGGCTTGAGCACCATCAGCTCATTGCCACCGGAGAAGCTCTTGCGATAGGCCTCCATACTGCGCACGAAGCTGAAAAACTCGGGGTCTTTCTTGTAGCTGTCGGCATAGATCTTGGCGGCCTCGGCATCCCCTTCACCACGCAGCTGACGGGCATTACTCTCGGCATCGGCGATCATCACGGTCACCTTGCGGTCGATGTCGGCACGCAGGATCTCTGCCTTCTCGCGACCCTGGGAGCGATGCTCACGGGCCACCGCGGTACGCTCGGCGCGCATCCGCTGATAGATGGAGTTGGAGACTTCCACCGGCAGGTTGATCTGCTTGATCCGCACATCCACCACCTTGATGCCGAGCTCGGAGGAGCGCGCCATCTTCTTCAGGGCATCTTCCATCACGGTACTGCGCTCGCCGGAGACGATGTCCTTGATGGTGCGGTTACCGATCTCGGAACGCAGACCGTTGTTGATCTTGCGCTTGAGCAGATCTTCGGCCTGCAGCTTGTTACCACCACCAGTCGCCAGATAGTACTTGGAGAAATCCTCGATCTTCCACTTCACGTAGGAGTCGATGATCAGGTCTTTCTTCTCGGAGGTGACGAAGCGGTCGGCCTGGCTGTCGATGGTCTGGATACGGGCATCCATCTTGCGAACCTGGTCGATAAGCGGCACCTTGAAGTGCAGGCCCGGCTCATAGAGACGCGGCTCGCCGGAATCAACCCGCTTTACCTTGCCAAACTGCACCACGATCCCCTTCTGACCTTCATCAACGATAAAGACAGAGGAGAAGCAGACCATGGCCGCGACAGCGATTGCACCAATAGCTAGCTTTTTCATCTATCAGTTTCTCCCTGAGCTGAAGCGGTCACCGCTACGCAGCGGCATTGGTGTGGAGTTGCTCCCCTCGTTGGAAACCGGCGCCGGCTCTACGGTCGGTGCCACGGTCGAGCGCTGTGGCTGGGCTACGTTCGGCTTGCCAGACAGCTTGTCGAGCGGCAGGTAGATCATGCTGTTGTTGCCAGCAGGCATGTCGACCAACACCTTGTTGGCTTGCTGGTACAGCTCTTCCATGGTTTCCAGATAGATACGATTACGAGTCAGTTCGGGCGCTGCCTGATACTGGGGCAGCAGCTCGTTGAAGCGAGCAACCTCACCCTTGGCCTTCAGCACGATCTGGGACTTGTAGGCTTCGGCCTCCTGCTCCAGACGCTTCACCTGGCCACGGGCCTTGGGTTCCACTTCACGGGCATAGGCTTCCGCTTCACGAATGAAGCGCTGTTCATCTTCCTGGGCGGCGATAGCGTCATCAAACGCATCCTTCACCTCTTCCGGCGGACGAGCCGGCAGGAAGTTGACGTCCACGATCTGCAGACCCATCTGGTAGGGCTCGATGATGCCATCGATCACTTCCCAGGTTTCCTGGCGGACCTTTTCCCGACCCGTGGTCAGTACGTCGTCCATCTTGGTGTGGCCCACCACGTAGCGCAGGGCGCTGTCGGTCGCCTGGCTCAGGCTCTCGTCGGCATTGGTCACACTGAACAGGTACTGCTCGGGATTGACGACGCGGTATTGCACGTCCATCTCGACCCGCACCACGTTCTCATCCTGGGTCAGCATAAAACCGGAAGCCGGCAGGGAGCGAACGGACTCGACGTCCACCGGGATCACCTGATCGATAAAGGTCGGCTTCCAGCGCAGGCCCGGCTCGACAATGTGGGAAAACTTGCCAAAGCGCAGCACGGCACCGCGCTCGGCTTCACGAATGGTGTAGAAGCCGCTGACGACCCACACCACCACGGCGACCACCAGCGCGATGGAAATACCAAAGCGACCCACATCGCCGCCAGACTTGCCGCCACCCAGCAGGCCACCGAAACGGCGACTCACTTTGCGCAGCATTTCATCCAGATCAGGGGGCCCCTGATTCTTGCCGTTGTTCCCCCAGGGGTCACGGTCTTTGCCGTTGTTACCAGGCTCATTCCAAGCCATCAGCGTCTCCATTAATACTTGCGGATGGATATCATCTCTATCGAACCCTCATCGTTGATGAAGCCTGTCAGCATTCACCGACGAATCAATGTCTGATAAAGCGTTGTAAACTCTCACCTTCCTGTTTCACGAGGCGGTTCCAGTCGGCCACTTGCAAGCGGACTTCCAGCACAAAATCCCCCTCCTCGCTAAAACCTTCCTGCTCAATCCCTTTCAACTGATAGAGCGCACTGCGCAATCTGGCGGCAGAAGGCGGCAACTGCAGGGTGTGATGCACCATGGAGCCAGCCAGCAGCTCGGTCAGGGCCTGAAACAGGTATTCACACCCTTCACCGGTCTGGGCAGACAGCCAGACGCGCAACGGGCGTCCTTCTTCATCCCGCTCCAGGCCAGCCGGACGGTCCGCCAGCTTGTCGATCTTGTTGCAGATCATCAGTTGGGGACGGTCGTCTGCTTCGATCTCGGCCAGCACCAGCTGCACGGAGTCGATATTCTCCTGCATCTGCTCATCGGCACAGTCCACCACATGCAGCAACAGATCCGCTTCACGGGTCTCCTGCAAGGTTGCCTTGAAGGCAGCGACCAGATCATGGGGCAAGTGCCGAATAAATCCAACAGTATCTGCCAAAATCACATCACCCACATCCCGGATCACCAGTTTACGCAGGGTGGGATCCAGGGTTGCGAACAGTTGGTCGGCAGCATACACGCTGGCAGCTGTAAGTTGGTTGAACAAAGTAGACTTTCCGGCGTTGGTATAACCAACCAGGGATACTGTCGGTACTTCATTGCGATTGCGGGCGCGGCGCCCCTGTTCCCGCTGCTTGGCTACCTTTTCAAGCCGACGCAAAATCGCCTTGATGCGTTCACGCAGCAGGCGTCGGTCGGTTTCAAGCTGGGTTTCCCCCGGACCACGCAGACCGATCCCCCCTTTTTGACGCTCAAGGTGGGTCCAGCCTCGCACCAGGCGAGTAGAAAGATGGCGCAACTGGGCCAGTTCGACCTGCAGTTTACCTTCGTGGGTTCGGGCCCGCTGGGCAAAGATATCGAGGATCAGGCCGGTTCTATCCACCACACGGCACTGGAACAGACGCTCCAGGTTGCGCTCCTGGGCAGGGGTCAGGGCATGGTTGAAGATCACCACGTCGGCGTCCAGCATCTGGACCTGGGATGCGATCTCTTCAGCCTTGCCACTGCCGACAAAAAATTTGGCGCTGGGGGCGCTGCGACTGGTGGTGATCACCGCCAGCGCATTGACTCCGGCAGAGCTCACCAACATCTTGAGCTCTTCCAGATCTTCCCGTTCGCCCTCATCACTGAAGTTGACATGCACCAGAACGGCCTGTTCGCCAGCTTCATAACGGTCAAACAAGCGCTTGCTCCTTAACAGGAATCATGATGAATCTGAGTTGACGAGTGGACTCGTCCCGGGATATCACGCCTCGGCATCACCCTGTTCATCAGCACCGCCGTTGGGAGCAGGCTGGTGATGGTTGACGGCACGGGCCGGCACCACGGTAGAGATGGCGTGCTTGTAAACCATCTGGCTCACGGTGTTCTTCAGCAGGATGACAAACTGATCGAAAGACTCGATCTGACCTTGCAGTTTGATGCCGTTCACCAAATAGATAGAAACAGGAATACGCTCACGGCGCAGCGCATTCAAAAACGGGTCTTGGAGAGATTGCCCCTTAGCCATTTTTCTTTTCCTTATAGTTTGTTGTTTTTAAACATCGAATCTCAATATAACAACCTGATTATACAGGGAGTGTCAAGCCGCACCAGCGCGAGCAAGCACGCGTTCCAGATTGCCAGACTCACCAGATTCCAACCAGGTCACATCGGGCCAACCGCGCAACCAGGTCATCTGTCGTTTTGCCAATTGGCGGGTGGCAACGATGCCACGATAACGCATCTCATCATACTCTATCTCGCCGTTCAGATAGTCCCACATTTGGCGATATCCGACGCAGCGAATGGAGGGCAGATCCGGGGTCAGATCGCCGCGGGCCATCAGGGCCCTCACCTCCCGCTCGAAGCCCCCTTGCAGCATCTTGTCGAAGCGCTGTTCGATACGCTGATGCAACACGGCGCGATCGCTCGGCGCGATGGCAAACTGTTGTACCCGATAGGGCAATCCCTCTCCCTGTACCTGGGTCAATTCGGTGAGCGTCTTGCCGCTGATGCGGTAGACCTCGAGCGCCCGGCTGAGCCGCTGCGGGTCATTGGGATGGATGCGAGCTCCGGCCACCGGGTCAATGCGTACCAGCTCGTCGTGCAGCGCCTGCCAGCCGAGGCGGGCCGCCTCTTCTTCAATGCCGGCGCGAATGGCCTGATCGGCGGAAGGCAGGGGGGACAACCCCTCCAACAGTGCCTTGAAATAGAGCATGGTGCCGCCCACCAGCAGCGGAATGCGGCCGCGATCGGCGATCTCCTCCATCTCCCGCAGGGCATCCTTGCAAAAATCCGCCGCTGAGTAGCTCAGGGCCGGATCCAGGATGTCGATCAGCCGGTGAGGCGCCAGCGCCAGCTCGGCCGAGGTCGGCTTGGCGGTGCCGATATCCATACCGCGATAGATCAGGGCCGAATCGACGCTGATGATGTCGCAGGGCAGCGCCTGACACAGTTCGATGGCGAGATCCGTCTTGCCGGAGGCCGTCGGCCCCATCAAAAAAATTGCAGTCGGCAAGTCACTCGCCATGCTTGAACTCCTCCAGCACGGTCGCCAGCGAGAGCGGGCGCACCATGCGAACGTCTGCCAGTTGGTCAGCGTGATCGGCCACAAGTTCCGTCAGCAACCGACTGGCAGTTGAAAAATCGTATACTTTTTCGCGGCTTATCCCCTGCTCTACCAGCCATTGGCATAATACTTCAGCCTGCTGACCGGCATCACTGTCAGATCCGCCCTCGATGATTTGCAGCAATTCGGGTAACAGCCGCACCAGGTCGGTCTGACGCAGCAAGGCGGGCACCCGAGTCAGGATCATGGTGTCGCGCCCACCGCTTTTCAACTCCAGCCCCATCCGTTTGAGCAAACGCTCCTGCGCCTCCACCAGGGTCATCAGGTTTTTGGGCAACTTGAAGGAGACCGGCAACAGCAGTGGCTGAGCGGCCAGCCCCTGGCCCCAGGTCTCCAGCAGCCAGTGACGCAGCAGCAGGCGTTCGGCCCGCACCAGCGACAACAGTGCCAACTGGCCATCCCGCTCCATCAGCAGATAGGCCTGCTCCACCAAGGTGAGTGCCCGGCAACCCTGTTGCACGAGTGGCCTGCGAACGTCTGTAGGCTCGTCCGTTGCAACCGGCGTCGTCGACTCGGCGATGGGCAAGGTGGTCAGCAGCGCTCCCATGCCCCGCATCGCCTCACGGCTCGGGAGCTCGGGTAGCTGGTAGTTTCCGGCACGCCCTGCACCTGCGCTTCCCGATCCTCCTTCTCGCACCTGAGCCGGCGCACGGTAGTTGTGCTCGGCGCCATACCATTCGGGACGAGGCGCCTGTCCGGGATATTCGATCTGCGGACTGACCGGCAGTTCGACCAGGGTTTCGGCCAGCGGCTCATCGGTAGCGGTACCAGCTCCTTCACGGCGCAGTGCGGTAAAGAGCGCCTGGAAGATGAAGTCATGAATGAGGCGGGCCTGATGAAAGCGCACCTCGTGCTTGGCAGGATGGACGTTAACGTCCACCTGGCGGGGATCCAGCTCGATATAGAGCACATAGGCGGCGAAGCGATCGGCGGGCAACAACTCGTCATAGGCCTGGCGGATGGCGTGGTTGATGAGCTTGTCGCGCATCATGCGGCCATTGACGTAGGTGTATTGCAGATCATTTTGCGGCCTGGCCCCCTGCGGAGTGGCCAGCCAGCCCCACAGTCGCACGTCGCTGTGCTCGCTCTCCACTGCCAGCGCATGATGCATGAAGGGGGTGCCACAGACGGCAGCAAGGCGGCGCTCCTGCTCCGGCACCGTATTGGCCGCCTTGTACTGGCGTACCACCTTGCCGTTGTGGCGCAGGATCAGGGTGACGTCGAAGCGGGAGAGCGCGATGCGGCGCACCAGCTCGTCGATATGAGCGAACTCGGTCTTTTCGCTGCGCATGAACTTGCGCCGCGCCGGGGTGTTGAAGAAGAGATCCACCACCTCCACGGTCGTGCCCACAGGATGGGCCGCCGGCTTGACGGTGACGCTCATCTCGCGCCCCTCGGCCTGGGCTTGCCAGGCTTCGGCCTGCTCCGCCGTGCGGGAGGTAAAGGTCAACCGGGAAACCGAGCTGATGGAGGCGAGCGCCTCGCCGCGAAATCCCAGGCTGTTGATCCCTTCCAGATCGTCCAGGGTCGCGACCTTGGAGGTAGCGTGGCGCGACAGCGCCAGCACCAGTTCATCCCGGGCAACCCCGCAGCCGTTGTCACGAATGCGGATCAGCTTGGCGCCCCCCTTGTCGATATCGATTTCGACCCGGTCGGCGCCCGCATCCAGGCTGTTTTCCACCAGCTCCTTGACGACGGAAGAGGGCCGCTCCACCACCTCCCCTGCGGCAATCTGGTTAGCCAGAATCGGAGGCAATATACGGATTGGCATCGCTGGCTCCTGCTTTATTTTTTGGGAATGTAGAGCACCTGCCCTATCTGGATTTCCCGCGATTTCAATTTGTTGATCTCCACCAGACGGGCCTGGCTCACCCCGTACCGTTCGGCAAGGCGGGAGAGGCTCTGGCCACGGGTGACCACGTGGCGGATCATCTTCGACTTGTCGTTGACCCCGGCACTGGTGGTCGCCGAGTAAGGCTTGATCACCCCGGCGCCGGAGGCGCTGCCCACGCTGCTGACCGGTGCACCACTGTCACGCACGGTCGCCGGCATCCGGTTGGTCACCTGGGGTTGGGGAGCCGGTTTGCTCGCGGCAACCTGTCTGGGCGCCGCAGCTGGCTGGCTCGCCACGCTCTTGCCGGTCAGCATGGCCCCCTTGGTCGGGTGGGCGCGGTAATAATTGCGGATCCCCTCGAAGATGGCGCGAGCCAGCTGATCCTGATAGCTGGAGGTGGCCAGCAACTTCTCTTCGGCGTGGTTGGAGATGAAACCCGTCTCCACCAGCACGGAGGGAATGTCCGGCGCCTTGAGCACCGCCAGGCTGGCGTGTTCCGGCGCCTTCTTGTGCAGCCGCGCGACCTTACCCATCGAGCGCAGGATCTGGCGGCTGACGTCATAGCCCTCGGCGCGGGACTTGTCCATGGAGAGATCGAGGAAGGTCTGTGCCAGATAGGGGTTGGGGTCGGATTCAGCCAATACCTTGCCGACCCCGCCGAGCAGCTCGCCCTGCTTCTCCTGTTTCTCCAGCCAGCTGCCCATCTCGCGGTTGGCGCGGTTGGTCGACAGCACCCAGACAGAGGCACCGCGCGGGGTGGAGTTATGGAAGCTGTCGGCGTGAACGGACACCAGCAGATCCGCCTTGGCCTTGCGGGCGATTTCGGAGCGCTTGTTCAGATCGACGAAGTAGTCGCCACGGCGGGTCAGGATGGCGCGCATCCCGGGCTCACGGTCGATGAGGACCGCCAGCTTCTGGGAAACCGCCAGGGTCACCCGCTTCTCGTAGGTACGGCGCGGACCGATGGAGCCGGGGTCTTCCCCACCATGACCCGGGTCGATGGCAATCACCACCCCCTTGCCCTTGCCTCCCACCGGCGCCGATCGCACGGCAGCGGCCGAACGCTTCTCTTCATAGGGCAGGTCGATCACCAGCCGATGCCCATAGGGGCCGGCCGGGGCCAGCGGGAACACCACCGGCTTGATGGCTGAACTCAGGTCCAGCACCAGCCGCAGGTCGCCCTTCTCCTGGGGCGTGCTCTGGCGCACCTTGCGCACCAGTTCACTGTTGTTCTCGACGCGAGCCAGGTTGGTGGCCACGTTCGCCCCTTTCAGGTCGATCACCAGGCGATCCGGACCGGTCAGGGTGAAGTAGTTGTAATTGGGGGCACTGCTCATGTCGAGCACCACCCGGGTGTTGTCCGGTGATGGCCAGATCCGCACGCTCTTGAGCTGATTCGCCCAGGAGGGTAAGGCCATCAAGGAGAAAGCAATAAGAAGGATCAAGCGCACGTAGATGACAACCGTTCCAGAATGGCTTCGCCAATAGCAGTGCGTGCCTCAATCAGGGCCTCGCGCTGCTCGCCTACATAGGTGAGGGTGATTTCGAGGTCGGGTGCCGGCAGCCAGCCCTCCCCCTTCTCGGACCACTCCACCAAACAGAGGGTGTTGGCAGAGAAGTAGTCGCGGATCCCCATGAACTCCAGCTCTTCGGGATCGGCCAGACGGTAAAGATCGAAGTGGTAGACCTGCCAGCCATCCAGCTCATAGGGTTCGACCAGGGTGTAGGTCGGACTCTTTACCTTGCCCTGATGGCCCAGCCCCTGTACCCAGCCCCGGGTCAGGGTCGTTTTACCGGCCCCCAGGGCGCCATGCAAAAACACCGTGGTCGCCTGCTGACAGGCCTGTGCCAGACGGCCACCCAGAGCCACTGTTGCTGCCTCGTCCGGCAGTGTCATCATCAACTGTTTTGCCATGTTCTTCTTTAACTTGTAATGGTGTCGGGATTAACCAGTTTGCGGATCCAGGGCAACAGATCGGACGCCAGCATGCCCCGCTCTCCGTCAGCGGCGGCCAGATCGGCAGCCTCTCCGTGGAGCACGGCCCCCAGCCGGGCAGCCATGGTGGCGGACCAGCCCTGAGCCAAAAGGGCGGCGATTATACCAGATAACAGATCGCCCATGCCGCCACTTGCCATGCCGGGATTGCCCTCGCAACAGAGCGCGATCCCCTCGTCATCGGCAATCAGGGTACCGGCCCCCTTGAGCAGCACAACGCCGCCGTAACGCTGCTGCAAGGCGCGCACTGCGGCAAACCGGTCGGATTCAATCTCGGCGATGGAACACCCCAGCAGCCGAGCGGCCTCGCCAGGGTGGGGAGTAAGTACCCAATTATCCTGATGACGGGGAGCTTGCGCCAGCCAATTCAATCCATCAGCGTCTAAAACCAGAGGAATTTTGCTGCTCAATGCCTGCTCGAACCGGGTGCGAGCCCACTCATCCAGCCCGAGGCCCGGACCTATGACCCGCACCGATGCCCAACCCCCGTCATCCGCCTCATCGCCCCCCATCAATTCTGGCTGGGATAGACTGACTGGCGGATGAACCGGATGCTGACACACTCGCACCAATCCGGCGCCGGTCCGCAGGCAGGCCCTGGCCGCCAGCAGGATGGCCCCTTGCATGGCGCGATTGCCGCCCACCAGCAGCACCTTGCCGTTCATCCCCTTGTGAGCCGAACGCAAACGCGGCACCAGTTGCGATTTTAGCGCCGGATAATCGAGCCGACAGGATGAAGGCGGCACATGCTCATCGGGCATAACGCCGAGCTCATCGCACGCGAGCTGGCCGACGCAGTCGACCCCATCCCCGGTGAGCATGCCTTGCTTGATGCCGATAAAGGTGAGGGTGCGGGTGGCGCGCACCACGGCCCCCATGGCACGTCCCGTATCGCCATTGAGTCCGGAAGGCAGATCCACGGCCAGCACGGGCACACCCAAGCCATTGATTGTTGCGACGATCTTTGTCAGTAACGGAGCAAGAGATGTACTGACACCCGTCCCCAGCAGGGCGTCGATGACCAGATCGGGGGGAGGAAGACTGGCAAGCACCGGGTCTTCGGCCAGCCAGACCTTTCCCCCGCAGGCCAGCCAGGCCTCGGCGGCCACTCTGGCATCCCCCTTCAACTGAGCGGGATCTCTTGCGGCAATCACCACGGGCATCAACCCATGCTGGCGGGCGAGGCGGGCCAGTACATAGCCATCCCCGCCGTTGTTGCCGGGGCCGGTGAAGATCCACCAGTTGCGACGCTCGGGCCAGTGTCGGATTGCATGGGCAAAGAGGGCCGCACCAGCCCGCTCCATCAGGACATAGAGCGGTTGCCCTTCACGCCTGGCCCACTCCTGTTCACGGGCGCGGATCTGTTCGGTCCGCCACAGCCCCTGTGATAGACTGTCCGCCTCTTTCTTGCATTCAGCATCCCCGATGACCTGTACCATGACGGCTCCCGACGCTTATCCATTGTCCCGAACCGGCCCAGCCCGGCCCATGATGATGCCTGAGCATCCACTCCTGTTTGCCTTGCAGATCAATTCATTAAGGCATGCAGCGGGATGACGGCCCCCGACTTTGAGCCGTTGGCTCAAGATATCAAGCTCTGGGCCCGCGAGCTAGGATTTGACCAGGCAGGCATCACGGATACGGATCTCGCCATCGAAGAGCCCAGGCTGCAGGCCTGGCTGGATGCGGGCCACCACGGCAGCATGGAGTATATGGCGCGTCACGGCATGATGCGGGCCCGCCCCCACGAGCTGCTGCCGGGCACCCGGCGGGTGCTGTCGGTGCGGATGAACTACCTCCCCTTCGAGGCGGGGTTCGCCGCCACCCTGCGCGATCCGACTCTCGGCTACATCAGCCGCTATGCTCTCGGGCGCGACTACCACAAGGTGCTGCGCAACCGCCTCAAGCAGCTGGGTGAGCGCATCGAGCGGCGCTGCACTGAGTTGTTTCAAACCACAACCGACCCCATCGGCGAGTGGCGTCCCTTCGTCGATTCGGCCCCCGTACTGGAGCGGCCGCTGGCAGCCAAGGCAGGCCTCGGCTGGGTGGGCAAGCACTCGTTGCTGCTCAATGAGTCGGCCGGTTCCTTCTTCTTTCTGGGAGAGCTCTTGCTCAACCTGCCACTGCCGCTGGACGAACCGGTCGAAAAGGAACAGTGCGGCAAGTGCGTGGCCTGCATCAACATCTGCCCGACCGGTGCGATCAAAGCTCCCTATGTGGTGGACGGACGCCGCTGCATCTCCTACCTCACCATCGAAAATGACGGTCCCATCCCGCCAGAGTTCAGGCCGCTGATGGGCAACCGCATCTATGGCTGTGACGACTGCCAGCTCATCTGCCCCTGGAACCGCTACGCGGACGTCAGCCCGGAGCCCGACTTCAGTGCGCGACCCAATCTGCACCGCCCGCCCCTGCTTGAGCTGTGGCGCTGGAGCGAAAGCGAGTTTCTCAAGCACACCGAAGGGAGCCCCATTCGCCGCATCGGCTACCAGCGCTGGCGCCGCAATCTTGCAGTGGCACTCGGCAACGGGCCGGCCACAGCGGAAGTGATTGAGGCCCTGCAACGGGCCCTTGCCGAGGCCAAGCCCCTGGTGGCTGAGCATATCGAATGGGCGCTGGCGGCCCTGGCCGGCCGTCGGGAAGATGAGAGCAAAAAGACTCGCTTGCTGATCCGCTGCATCGAAAAAGGTTTGCCGGATCACGCCTGAGCGATCTGCCCCTTGCCGGCACGCCGCAGTTTTTTCATGCTCTGCCGATCCGTCACGGTCAGCACATTAAAAGGACACCACAGATGCATATGTTGGGAGTGGATATTGGCGGCTCGGGGATCAAGGGCTGTCTGGTCGATACCAAAACCGGCGAGCTGATCGGCGAGCGCCATCGCATTGCCACGCCACAACCGGCCACACCGGCCGCCATTGCCCATACCCTCAAGGCACTGGTGGAGCATTTCAACTGGCAAGGGCCGGTGGGGTGCGGCTTTCCCGCCACCATCCACCACGGGATCGCCAAGAATGCCTCCAACATCGACAAGAGCTGGATAGAAACCAACGCCGTTCACCTGTTCAGCGATGTCACCGGCCAGCCCTGCTACGTGCTGAACGACGCCGATGCCGCCGGTCTGGCCGAGATGAAATTTGGCGCAGGCAAGGAGCGCCAGGGGGTGATCATCCTCATCACGGTAGGCACCGGCATAGGTACGGCTGTGTTTGTCAACGGCCACCTGCTGCCCAATACCGAGCTGGGTCATCTCGTTCTGGAAGGCATGGTCGCCGAGCACTACTGCTCGGATGCGGTGCGCAAGCGCGAGGATCTCTCCTGGAACCGCTGGGGAAAGCGCTTCAACAAGTATCTGGCCCGCCTCGAGTTTCTGTTCTCCCCCGACCTCTTCATCCTGGGGGGCGGCAGCGCCGCCAAACTGGAGAAGTTTGTCGATCGCATCCAGACCCGAGCGCCGCTCATCCCGGCGGCCAGCCTCAACCAGGCAGGCATTATCGGGGCAGCCCTCTACGCCGCCGAGCAGCATCAGGGCTGAACACTTCGGCGTTGTGACTATCTCCCATAACCAAGGGGCCCGACAGCCATGCCGGGCCCTTCTTTCATATGACCTTACAAATCATCCAGGCGATGCACCCCGTGTACCAACCGGGTCAGCCGGGTCTGCTCCAGCCGGGCCAGATTCTCGAGCAGCGCCGCCGTATCCGAGGTCGGGCACTCGCGGGCCAGGTGATTGAGCTCGCCCACCAGCTGCTCTTCCCAACTACACACCCGGGTGACGATATCCTGGGTCTGGGCCGTGGCAGGCAGCTCGAACTGGCGAATGCCGGGCAACATGTCTTCGCTGAACCCCTGCTCCAGCCAGGTCTCCCTTATCGCCTCGGTCAGCTGGCTGCCATACTCGTGCAGGTGAGCGCAGGCGGCGTCTTCCCGCCCCTGCAAATACACCAGCAACATCCGGCTGCGTTCACTGTCCACCTGAGCGGCCAAGCGCCCGTAGCAGAGCCCAAGCTGGTGATGTACCTGCTCCAGATAGTGCAGCAACTGTTTGATCTGTTGGAATCTCATCGGACTGCCCTCCTTGTCTGATGTCCATCCCAGTATAAAAAACCATCTTTCGTGCCCCAATCAGGATCGCGCCGCCCCTTGCGCTATATCAAGTGAACGGGCAAGAAGTGCCATAGACGAGGAAACGGGAACGATTTGTGCAAACAAAAAGTAAAAAGATAGGGCGGGGCGTGAACAGACGCCTCAAACGAGGCAGAACAAAAAGTTCGTGAAAAATCCAATATAAATGACATTTAAGCCAGTATTTCCATGTTAAATTCGGATTGATAGCCACATTTATGAATTCAATATTTAGTTCCTCTTCGCCTCAAAACATCATCTCGGGAAGGGCATCCTTTTTCTCATTTTTTTAGACGTCTAGATGTATAAATGGTCGTTGACATGGCCATCCAGACATCTTAGCATCATCCTCCATGATGGCAGTGTCACCCAGTGAAACCTCTGCCCAATTCACCCGCCTGTAGCGCCCTGTGCTTTAAGGCTGTTAGCACGGAAGAATCCCATGATTAAGTTGAACGGTCTCAACAAAGTCTACGGTAAAGGCAGTGATGCCGTGCACGCCCTGCGTGATGTCAGCCTGCATGTGCCCCAAGGCAAAATTTTCGGGGTGATCGGTGCCTCCGGCGCCGGCAAGAGCACCCTCATTCGTTGCGTCAACCTGCTGGAGCGTCCGACAGAGGGCCAGGCCATCGTCGATGGTCAGGATCTGGTGACCCTGAGCGAACGGGACCTGACCCAGGCCCGCCGCCAGATCGGGATGATCTTCCAGCACTTCAACCTGCTGGCCTCCCGCACCGTCTCCGCCAATATCGCCTTTCCGCTGGAACTGGCGGGCTGGAGCAAGGATAAGATCCAGAGCCGGGTCACCGAACTGCTGGCGCTGGTCGGGCTGGAAGCCCGTGCCCACGCCTATCCGTCCGAACTCTCCGGCGGCCAGAAACAGCGTGTCGCCATCGCCCGCGCCCTGGCACCGGCGCCCAAGGTACTGCTGTGCGATGAGGCCACCTCGGCCCTCGACCCGCAGACCACCCGCTCGATCCTGACCCTGCTCAAGGAGATCAACGTCAAGCTGGGGCTCACCATTTTGCTCATCACCCACGAGATGGACGTTGTGAAGGGGATCTGTGACGAAGTGGCCATCATCAGCGACGGCCGTCTGATCGAGCAGGGCGAAGTGGCCTGGTTCTTCAGCAATGCCCAGACCGAGCTGGCTCGCGACTTCATCCGCTCTACCATCCATCTGGAGGTGCCGCAGGAGTATCAGGATCGGATGAGCAGCGACCGGGTACCCGGCAGCTATCCACTGGTGAAGCTCGGCTTTACCGGCAGCACGGTCGACAGTCCGCTCATCTCGGAGGCAAGCCGCCGTTTCAACATCGACATCAGCATTCTGAGTGCAGACATCGAGTACGCCGGTGGCGTCAAGTTCGGTTTCCTGCTGGCGGAGCTGTTCGGGGATGAAGCCCAGTGCGAGGCGACCCAGCAGTTCCTCATCGACAACCATATTCAGCTGGAGGTAATGGGTTATGTCCGAAGCCATGATTAATCTGCTGTTCACGGCCCTGGGCGACACCCTCATCATGGTGTTTGCCTCCGCCCTGTTTGGCTGCCTGCTCGGCCTGCCGCTCGGCGTGGCGCTACATGTCACCAAGGCGGGCCAGATCCTGGCCAACCCTGTGCTCAACAGCACCCTCGGCATGGTGGTCAACATCGGCCGCTCGGTGCCCTTCATCATACTGCTGGTGGCCATCATTCCGCTGACCCGACTGATCGTCGGCACCAGTATCGGTACCGTCGCCGCCATAGTGCCGCTCACCATAGGCGCCGTGCCCTTTATCGCACGGCTGGTGGAAGGGGCCCTGATGGAGGTGCCGGACGGCCTGCTGGAAGCAGCCAAGGCCATGGGCGCCAAGCCCCTGCAAATCATCACCAAGGTGCTGCTGCCCGAGGCCCTGCCCGGCATCCTCAACAGCGTCACCATTACCCTGGTGACCCTGGTCAACTACTCCGCCATGGCCGGTGCCATCGGTGGGGGCGGTCTGGGTGATGTGGGTATCCGTTACGGCTACCAGCGATTCGACCCGACCGTCATGCTGGTCACCGTGGTTATCCTGGTTGTGCTGGTTCAACTCATCCAGAGCGCAGGTGAGCGCCTGGTCAACAAATACGATCATCGTTAATCGTCGATTTCTGACAGGAGGTTTTATGAAATTTGGCATCAAATCCGTTGCGGCTGCCCTGCTGGCTGGCCTGGTACTGGCCGGCTGTGGCCAGAAAGAAGAGAACAAGAGCCTGAAGGTAGGTGCCATAGCCGGCCCTGAGACCGAGCTGGTCGAAGTGGCCGCCAAGATCGCCAAGGAGAAATATGGCCTGAACGTCGAAGTGGTGACCTTCTCCGACTACGTCACCCCGAACGTAGCCCTGAACGATGGCAGCATCGACGTCAACGCCTTCCAGCACAAACCCTATCTGGATGCCCAGATCCGTGATCGCGGCTTCAAGCTGGTGCCGGTCGGCAACACCTTCGTCTACCCGATCGCCGGTTACTCCAAGAAGATCAAGGCGCTGAACGAGCTGCAGGATGGTGCCCAGATCGCGGTACCGAACGACCCGACCAACCTGGGCCGCTCCCTGATCCTGCTGGAAAAGCAGGGCCTGCTGACCCTGAAAGAGGGTGCCGGCCTGGAAGCCACCGTACTGGATATCACCAACAATCCGCGTAACTTCAAGATCGTCGAGCTGGAAGCCGCCCAGCTGCCCCGCTCCCTGGAAGACGTGGATCTGGCCATCATCAACAACACCTTCGCCGGCCAGATCGGTCTGACCCCGAGCGAAAACGGCCTGTTTGTTGAAGACAAGGAGTCCCCCTACGTCAACCTGATCGTGGCCCGCGACAACAACAAGGAGGACGAGAAGGTCAAACAGTTCGTCCAGTCCTTCCAGACTGACGATGTCTACAAGAAAGGTCAGGAGCTGTTCAAGGGCGGCCTGGTCAAAGGCTGGTAATCATCCATTCGGTAAAAAAGGCCACGCTTTGCGTGGCCTTTTTATTAAGCGCCGCTATCATATCCGCGAGCACGGCAACACGAACATACTGATCACATGAAAAAATGGTATCTGGCCTACTGCAAGCCAAAAGAAGAGGCCCGCGCCCGCGCCCATCTCGATGCCCAGGGTATCGAATCCTATTACCCCATGGTGGAGATCGAGAAGCTGCGCCGGGGCAAGCGAGTTCCCGTTCGGGAACCCATGTTTCCCAACTACCTGTTTATCTTCGTCGATCTGAACGAAGTCACCCCCATCACCCTGAAGTCGACCCGCGGCATCAGCCGGATCATCCACTTCGGCAGCGAATGGACGCCCATCAACAGTGCGCTTGTCTATCAGCTGATGAGCAAGGATGACAGTGACGAGGCGAGAGCCAGTTACGCCAGGCTGCCCAGCCAGGGGGACAAGGTGAAGATAGAGACCGGTCCCTTCGCCGGTTTTGAAGCCATCTATATGGAACCCGATGGCGAGAAGCGGGCCATCCTGCTGGTCAACCTGCTCAACCAGGAGACCCCCTGCAGCCTAGAGAACGCCACCTTCCGCCGTCTCGATTAGCCGCGATAACGCCAGGTGGCGGCTTGCTCCGCCACCGCTTTCAACCCTGCCTACCCTCTTTCCTGCCAACCTTTCTCACTCGGCGCCAACCGCACTATCCAGCCCACGGGCCAGGCTCAGCTCCCATCAGCCAGACAGCAGTGCTGGCAAGCGTTCCAACCAGGCTGCATGCCAGTTTTTCAGCTCGTGACGGGGCATCGGCCGGGCGGAGAAAAATCCCTGGCAGACATCGCAACCCAGCGCAGCCAGCTGGCGCCAGGTCTGCTCGTCTTCCACTCCTTCCGCGACTGACTTGAGCCCCAGTTTACGGGCCAGTTCGATGCTGGATTCGATAATGGCCAGACGGGAAGGATCGGCATAGCAGCGATCCACAAAGGATCGATCCAGCTTCAACTCGGTAAACGGCAGCAGCGCCAGCTGCTGCATGGAGGAGTAGCCAGTACCGAAATCATCGATGGAGAGGCCAAAACCGTGCATGCGCAGACGTGTCAGCACCTCCAGGGACTTGCCCAGATCCTGGACGAAAGAGCTCTCGGTCACCTCCAGGGTGATCAACTCGGGATTGATGCTCCAGCGTTGACACTGGTTGATGAGGGAGTGGCAGAGATCCCCCTCGATCAGGGATGTCGTGGAGAGGTTCATCGACAGATTCAATGACAGACCCGTCTCTTCCCAGAGATGACCATCACGGAGCGACTTGCTGATGATGACCTCGGTCAGCTGATCGATGAGCCCATTGTTCTCCGCCAGGGGAATAAAACGGGCGGGAGAGATCATGCCATATTCCGGGTGCGGCCAGCGGGCCAGCGCCTCCATGCCCACCCACTGACCGGTCACAAAGCTCACCTTGGGCTGGTACCAGGGCAGGATCTGGTCCCGCTCGAGGGCCAGTTGCAACTCGACGACGTCGATGCCGTACCCCTCTTCGCTATGTTGTGGCTCTTGTCCGGGGGACCAGGTGTCGATCAGTTGCCGGATCTGCTGCGGACTTGAGGGCTTTTCGAGCCGCCCCAGCACCTGCAGACCATAAGCGGCACTCATTCGCAGCACTGCCGCCACCACGTCATCCTCCAGTGCACTGGAGAGGATGATGCCCCCCTTGAAGCCCCCCAGAGAGAGGCGGCGCAACAACGCCATGCCATCCATGCCGGGCATGCGCAGATCACAGATAAGAATGTCGACCTGATGATGCTGGCAAAGCGCCAACGCCGAGAGGCCATCCTGCGCCTCCAGCAGTTGCTGATATCCGAGGCTGCGGATCTGGTGCAACAGGGTCTTGCGCTGGAAGGCGTGATCTTCCACCACCATGATAACCAGCTCATCTTCTCTCTTATTCATGGATCCACAGTCCCATTTCGCGTGTTACTTCATGCATGGCGGCATTCACACCGGCTGCCAACGCATCGAGTTCATCCAGCTGTTTCAACCGGGCGGCCGACTCCAGCCTGGCCGCCTGCTCCGCCAGCGCGGCTTCACCGACCATGCGGGCTGCCCCCTTGATGCGATGGGCTATTTCCATCAATTCCCGGGTATCACGAGCCGCCGTCGCTGCCATCATCTCTTGGCAATCAGCCTGATTTGATGCCAGATATTCTCGCGCCATGGCGCAGGCCAGGGCCTCATCACCAAACAGATCCCGCCAGCGGCTGGCTTGCTCAAGGGCAGAAGTCGAGTCGGCAGGCTCAGCTGCATTGGTGCCGCTTGCAGGCAACCACTTGGTCAGCAACTTGCGCAGCGATTCCAGTGCATAGGGTTTGATCAGCATGCCATTCATGCCGGCCGCCGTCATGCTCTGGGTCGCCTCCTCGGACGCATCGGCGGTCACCCCTATGATGGGGGCCTGCTCTCCCTGGCTGCGCAGGGTTCTCGCCAGGGTATAGCCATCCATGACCGGCATATGGCAATCGGTCAGCAGCAGGGCAAAATGCTGCCCTTGCCAGGCACGCAGTGCCTGTTCGCCATTATCCACCACCTCGCAGTCGACCCCAAGAATCGCCAGCTGGCGGACCAGCAAGGCCCGGTTCACCGGGTGATCATCGGCCACCAGCACACGGCCATCCAGAGTTGCCGTTGCTTCGTCCTGGCTTGGCATGGCATGGTCGGCCAGCAGATCGCGGCACGTTTCCAGCAGCAGGTCCGGGTAGAGGGGGGATTGACCGAGTCGCCACCAGTGGCTGGTGCCAAGCCTCCCCCGCAGCGCCTCCCGGGGGGAGATAACTATCCCCTTGAGGCTGGAGTGCTGTAACCAGCGTTGCCATTCGCTGCCAAGCGCTCGCTCAAGGCTTTGTTCATCCGCCAGCAGCAAGCCTTCCAGCTCCCCATCTAGCTGGCTGCCATCAATGGGATGCAGAGTGGCACCGAAACGGATCATGGTTGCCTGCAGCAGCGGATCATCACTGAGCAGCCACCAGTGGCTACCGGCCAGTGCCGGGGCATCCCATCGGCAGTCGGAGAGCGGGATGATGAAGCTGAAGCTGGCCCCCTCACCGGCCCGGCTGGTGAGGGAGAGTGTTCCGCCCATTTTGCGCACCAGCTGATCGCAGATGGCCAGTCCCAGTCCGGTGCCGCCAAAACGGCGATTGATGTCGGACTCCACCTGCTCGAACGGAGTAAACAGCAACCCTTGCTTCTCTTCGGCAATCCCGATCCCGGTGTCACTCACCGTAATGGTGAGGGCGCCATCGCGATAGCCAACCCGGATGCCGATGCTCCCCTGCTCGGTGAACTTGACCGCATTGCTGAGCAAATTGGAGATCACCTGCCCCACGCGAATGGCATCAAGCACCGCCTGGTCGGGGATCTGCGCCTCCCAGTGCAGCGTCACCTTCAACCCCTTGCCGTAGGCCTGGGCCGCATGGCCACGGATCACATCGCAGATGACGGACTGCAGGCGGCCGGGATGGTAATCGAGCTGGAACTGCCCCGCCTCCATCTTGGAAAAATCGAGGATATCGTTGACCAGATAGAGCAGATTGTTGGTGGAGCTCTCAACATTGCGCAGCAGGTAGCGCTGATCCTCGTCGAGGGAACTCATGCGCAGCAGCTCCAGCATGCCGTGCATGCCGGAGATGGGAGTTCGCAGTTCGTGGCTCATGGTCGCCAGGAAGCGGCTGCGTGCCTGCATGGCCTGCTCGGCAGACGCGCGCGCTTCGCGCAGCTCGAGCTCCTGCTGCTTGAGGGTGGTGATATCCTGCACCACACCGTTGAGGATCAGATCGCCACTCTCCTGCGGGACGAAGTTGCCCCGCACCTGCAGATATCGCGTCCCCGCAGGCGAAGGCACCATGACTTCCAGATCCAGTGGCGTCAGGGCCATGGCATGGGCCGCCACCTCGCTGACGAACGCCTGCCGCATCTCCTCGCCGAGCTCAAATACCGCCCCGCCAGGCTTGGCCTGCAACAAGCTTTCCGCCGGTTTGCCCAGGATCTCTTCGGCGCCACGCGAAACATAGAGAAAACGCCCTTTCCCCACTCCCTGCCACAGATATTGGTATACGACCCCGGGCATGCTGTCGGTCATGTCCTTCAACCGGGTTTCGGCTTCACGCACCTTGCTTTCGGCCGCCTTGATGGCGCTCACATCGGTCAGCACCGTCAGTACGCCCTGAATGCTCCCATCCGCGGCGCGGTAGGGCAGTTTCACATAGATGACGTGGAACAAGGTGCCATCTCGATTGCTGCTCTGCCCCGCCCCGGCGATGATCTCACCAGTCGCCCAGATCTGGCGCTCCTCGCGCAGCATCTGCTCCCGCTCGTCCGGACGCATGTTGCTCCAGCCATCCCCCAGTTCGGCCCCGATGAAGGTCTCCCGATAGGCCTTGTTGCACAGGGTCAGGGTCTGCTGGCGATCCCGCAGCGCCACCATGTTGGGCAAGGAATCGAGCAGGGTCTGGACAAATACCAGTTGTTCGTTGAGCTTTTGCTCCGCCCGCTGGCGCTGGGCTATCTGGCGCCGCAGACTCCTGACCCAGATAAACGCCAGCGCGCCTATGACCACCACCCCGCCCAGAGAGAAGGCCAGCCAGCGGTAAAGCAGCGTATTGTCCTGCTCCATGTTGATGGAGATATTGAGCCATTTGCGCTCCAGCAGGGCCCACTCATCGTCACTGATGGTCAGCAGCAACTTGTCCATGATGCGGGTCAATTCTGGCTGGCTGTGCGCCACCGCCATGCTGATCGGCGTGCCAAACTGGCTGCTGGCATAGACGACCTGGTACTTGTCGTTGAAGCCCTGCATCGCCTGACGACCGATGTTGGTCATAGTCAGCAGCACATAATCCGCTCGCCCGTCATCCAGCATCGACAGCAGCTCGTTATCCGTACTGGTCTGGACCAGGATGCCACCATTGGCATTGACCACAGAAGACTCGTAAGAACCCACCACACCGCCAACCCGATGGCCACGCAAATCAGCGAGAGAGGCCAGGTTCTTGCTCCCCCGCTTGGCGACCACGTACGAATTGAGCATCAGGAAAGGAGACGTAAAAGAGGCGTAGCCTCGCCGCTCGTCCATCACTGTGATGAGGGGGATAAGATCCACCTGCTGGCGGCGCAGCAGTTCGAGGGATTGGGTCCATGAGTCCGTTGGCGTCAACTCGAAGCGAATGCCGGTACGCAGGCTCAGCAGCTTCATCAGATCCGCCGCGTAGCCGTGCAGCACACCTTCCTTGTCGATTTCACTGATCCCGGCGAAGGCCGGTGCCACCGCAAATCGAACCACTTCTCGCTTTTTCAACCAGGCCCGCTCCTCTTCATCCAGTAGATGAGCGAGGCTGACGGGAGATTCATCCCTCCCCAGACGCAGCCTGGAATCGGTGATCGGCACCCGCTGGTAAGCCTCGAGCAGTCGATCTCTCAAGGCGATATTGCCCTTCCTGATCGCAATCGTCAGTACTGTGCCTTGCAACCATTCCGGATTGACGATCCCCAGCGGGCCGGACATGTGCTCCATGGCGTTCTTCAGCGCGGGCTCCAGACCCACATAGGCATCGGCCAGACCCAGTTTCACCCTGTAGCTGGCCTCGTCACGACTGTTGAGCTGGGTGACGTTCTCTATCCCCATCCTGTCGAGGATTTGGCAGGAACCAAACCCGCGCACACACACCCAGCTCAGTTTCTTTGCCTGCTCAAGGGTGAGCATCTGGGCAGGTTCTCGCAGCAGCACTACTCTGTCATAGCTCCCCAGATAGCCGACCTGGCTGACTTCGCGATGATCCAGGCTATCGCGCGGGATGCCAAACAGCGCATCCACTTTCCCGTCGATCAGCGCCTGCTGCGCCTCGACATAAGAGGTGTAGGGAACATAACGCACCTCTCTTTCCATCTCGGCGGCAATACGCAGGGTCAGCTCCCGCTGGGGCCCAGCATAATGATCGGCGGACATGGCATAGAGAAATGGTGGGTAGCCTTCCCGTGGTACTCCCACCACCAGTTCGGGTACGGACTGCTGCTCGACGGCGCCGTTACCTTCATATGCAGACTGCGCCGCAGCACTTAACGGACTGCTCAGCAGCAGCCACGCGAACCAGGCGAAGAAAAAGTGGCGAGAAAGAGGCATGAACGTCTTGTCCTGATGAGTGAAATCGATAATGCAGCTATCGCCCATCTTGCTGGCAATTGCACCACAAGGCGAGAAAACATACGCATCCGTCACAAACGGGGCCAAGAGGATAGAGGTATCTCTAATAAAAGTGAATAAAAGGCCTACTTTTTATGGCAGAAAAAGTGACAGGCTCCGGCCTGTCACGCCACAGGATTTGGGGGGATGACTCCCCCCCTTGATCAGGTTATTCGATTCCCGAGCCGAAAGCCGGTTTGATACTCCCGCTCACGGACGTGAGTGACATGGGAAACCTGCCCCTCATACCCTTCCAGGCCGATATCCTTGAGCAAGGCTGGCGAAAGATTGACCTGCGTCAGGCGACGCTCGACATGGGCGATCCGATTCTGGACCAGGGACTCTACACTGCGCAGTAAAACCAGTTCGATTGACATGACATTCTCCAGTTGAACATGCGGTTCTCCCGGAGAAAGTGGACATCACCCTGCGGGACAACCGCGGGTGATAAAAATAAGCAGGGGTTACCTGTTTACGCCACGCGGTAAAAGAGCACGAGATTTCACGCTGCCATGGGTGCAGCGAGCAAATGCAACGTTGAGCATCAGATCTTGCATTTTCGTCTCCTTACCGGGTAAAAGTTGAACAGGTTGCAGCAGTCTAAAAAATCTTCACACCTAAAACAAGTCTCTCATGGCACCTTCTTAAAAACGTTTTCATTGGCAAGCCATGGCCATCACAAAAACAGGGATCACCGTCAGATGCCGGACAACAGCCGGTACTCCTCCAGCACATAGGTGTCCGTCATGCCGCTGACGTAATCGAGCAGCAGGCGCACCCGGTAATACCACTCCTGCTCCCCCTCGTCGGTAAAGCGTGCATCACGGGTCGCCACCGCCAGCCGATAGGCCTTGAGATGGCGTGCCGAGAGCCTGTGGTAGAGGCGCCGGGCGAAGAACAGTTCATTGCCCCCTTCCCCCGCCAGCAAGCGAGCAAACTGCCCGGCCGGCATTGCCAACAGGCAGGAGTAGGTGGAGAGCACCCCGCGCAGGGCGGCATAGCCTTCCAGCTCCAGCGCCTCCACCTCGGGGCGCCGGAACACCAGCTCGCGGGCCACCTGCTTGAGCATATCGAGCACTCGCGCCGCCGGTGCCTGACCATGCAACAACGCCTGGGGATAACTGCCACGCAGGATGGCATAGTGTTCATCCACGTAACTCTTTGCCGCGAGCGCCACCAGATCCTGAGTCAACTGCTGGCGAAAGTGGGGGAAAAAGCCCCTGCCGGAAGCCAGCGCATCATCGAGCAATCCAGCCAGATAATCGCTCCCGTCTGCGCTGCGCAGCGCCGTCAGCAGCTCGCCGAGGGTGAGGATGCGCCGATCCACCGCATCTTCCAGATCGGCGATGCAGTAGGAGATGTCATCGGCCGCCTCCATGATGTAGACCAGTGGATGGCGACAACCCTGGGCCAGCCCCAGGCTTTGGCCCAGAGCGCGATAGAGGGGCTGCTCGCTAAAGAAGATGCCCCGCTTGCTGCTCCAGCCATGATGCTGGCCATAGCTCACCCCGGCCTGCGGCTGCTGCGGGTATTTGCACAGCGCCGCCAGCTGCCCCAGGGTGAGATTGAGTTCGTGCAGGCTGTGCACCAAGCGCAGGCTCTGGGCATTGCCATCGAACAGCAGCAGATCCTGGCGCAGTTCCGCCCATTGGGATGAAGGCGTCAGGCCCAAAGCTTGCTGATAGAGGGGATCGAGCATCTCGCCGAGCCACTGGCTCATCACCTGCTCGCCGAAGTGACCAAACGGCGGGTTGCCCACGTCGTGCAGCAGGCAGGACATCTCCACCAGATTGATAAAGGCCCCTTCACAAACCATTCCGGTCGGCAAGGCCGCCAGAATATGGCGGCTGATCTGGCGGCCGGTCTCCTGCACCTCCAGCGAGTGGGTGAGACGGCTGCGCACCGACGCCTTCACGTCGAGGGGAAAGACCTGGGTCTTCTGCTGCAACCGGCGCACCGGCGCCGCCTGCACGATACGGGCGCGATCCTGCTCGGTCGCCTCCAGCAATTCTTCGTCACCCCAGGGGTGGATCCGCTCGGGGGTAATCAAACGGCTATACATGTTGCAGCTCCTTGCCAGCGCAGCGCGTTTATGAGAGCAACCAGCGCCGCAAGCGGGCGATATCGCCCGGGTACTCCCGGCGCAGCGTCTCGATCCAGTCTTCCACGTTCTCCCACCAGGCCGGATGATCCGGGCTCTGGATCAGCTGGGCCGTCTGCTGCAGCCGGCGCAGGCCGATGGAGCCCGCCGCCCCCTTGATCTTGTGCGCCTCCTCCACCACCCCGGCCTGATCCCGGGCAATCATGTTGGAGTCGAGCACCGCCATGTAGTCGGGCATCATCTTCTCGAACAGATCGACGCTGGAGAGCAGCACCGGCTTGCCGACGGTATCGGCGTAATCGGTGAGAAAGGGAATATCCAGCAGCGCATCCTGATTGCCGGCATCGGCCTGCTCATCGGCCTCGTCTTCCGCCAGATCGGCAAACAGGTGGCCAATCACCTCCCGCACCGCCTTCGAACCCAGCGGCTTGTTGATCACATCCCGCATGCCGCGATCCAAATAATACTGGCGATCACCGGTCACGTTGGCGGTCAGCGCCACCATGGGCGGCAGACTGTCACCGTAACGCTCCAGCAGTTGGGCCGCCACATCAAAGCCGGTCATGTCCGGCAACTGGATATCGAGCAAAATCAGATCAAAATCATCGGGATTGGCCATCGCCAGCGCCTGGGCTCCATCGCGCGCCACCTGGACATGATGACCCAGCTTGGTCAGCAGGGCGCAGGCCACCGTCACATTGAGTTCCACGTCCTCCACCAGCAGGATGTCGAGGGAGGGCATCTCCTCCTCCTGCTCCGGCAATACGGGTTCGGCGCAGGCCACTTCCAGCTCGGCGGTAAAGCAGGAGCCCTCCCCCGGTTCGCTGTCCACATAGAGCTGGCCACCCATGGCCTGCACCAGCTGACGGGATACCGCGAGGCCGATGCCGGTACCGGTAGCGTGTTTCTGACCCTGCACCTGATAGTACATGGCGAAGATCTTCTCCTGCTGGGCTCGGGGGATGCCGACTCCGGTGTCTTCCACCTCGAAGTGCAGCGCCAGCTTGCCCGGTTCGTCCGCCGGATGGGAGAGGCAGCGCACCGTCACCCCACCCTCATCGGTAAACTTGACCGCATTGCCCACCAGGTTCCACAGCACCTGACGTAGCCTGGTACCGTCCGCCATCACGAATTGCGGCATGTCGCCATCGCGGTCGAAGTGGAGATAGAGCCCCTTCTGCTCCGCCTGGATACGCGACAGGGTCTCCAGCTCGTCGAGGAAAGCGGGCAGGTCCAGACGGGTCGGGGCAATCTCCAGCCGACGTCGGTCCAGTTTGTCGAGATCTATGATGTCGTTGAAGATGTTGCCAAGGGTCACGGCGCTCAGGTGGATGGTCTTGAGCTGCTGGTGCTGCTTGGGATCGAGCGGCGTATCCATCAGCATGCGACTCAGGCCCACGATGCCGTTGAGCGGAGTGCGCAGTTCGTGGCTGATGGTGGAGATGAAGGTGGTCTTGTCGCGGCTAGCCTTCTCCAGCTTGTCCTGATACTGCTTGCGCTCGGTGATGTCACGACCGAAGCCAAGCAGACCGAGCCGCTTGCCGAACCGGTCAAAGAAGGGCACCTTGCGCAGCTCGAAGTAGGCCTTGCGGCCATCGGGATACTCCAGCCACTGTTCGTAGGTGAGAGGCTCGTTGCTGGCGAAGACCAGCTTGTCGGTCTCCACTACCTTGTTGGCGATCTCCTGCTTGTAGACGTCGAACGGGGTCAGACCGATGAGCTCGGCCTCCGCCTTGCCGGTCAGCTCCTCCATGGCGCGGTTGCAGCCGGAGAACTGTTCGTCTTCGTTTCGGTAGTAGACCAGATCGGGGGAACAGTCGATGAAGGAGCGCAGCAGGGCGGTGCGCTCCCCGAGATGAAGCTGGGCCTTTTCGCGCTGGAACACTTCGTTTTCCAGATCCTCAATGGCCTGCAGACGCAGGCTCTCGGCCCGGTTGGTTTCGGCAATCTGGGCGTTGAGGCGACTGATGTTCTCCTGCAGCTGGCTGTTGAGCTCGAGATCCCGCTCGCGCATATCCTGCAGCTTGCGCACCATGCGGCTCAGCCGCTGCCGGGAGTCCTCCAGCTGATCCACCACGATGGAGAGAAAATAGACGGCCCAGGGGGTGACCAGCAGGCCAAAAAAGACCGAGCGGACAAAGTCGATGACATCGATATTGCCACGCAGGAAGAGGGTGACCCCCATCTGGATGGCGACGGCCAGCACGATAATGCCGGCGGCCAGGAACATGCTGAAGCGCACCAGTCCCAGCTTGGTCATCAGGTCAACGTAATATTGTGCCCAGGATTTGATCTGTTTCATCTTATTGTTATCCCCCGATATGCGCGGTACAGAATACCAGCACAACCCGGCGAACTCTTCTTATCTCGCTCAATTAATTAATGATTCCCTGAATAAAGAAGTAGGCTAGGATATTTGACCCGATTCAGTCAGTTGCCATTAAGGCTGGGTTTCTATAATCCCCGCCACTTAATTAAAAATCGTTTAATTTGGGAGCTATTTGATGCGTAACACTAGCCTGCTCGGCCTGGGTCTACTGGTAGCCAACAGTGCGTATGCAGATCTCGGGACCATCCCCAAGGAGTCCGGCTGGTCCGGTTTCCTGCTCGGCGGGGTCAATGTCATCAACTACGAATCCAACTTCGCCAGCAGTGATGATGACCATAGTCGTATTCATGGTCTGGGCAGTGCCGACAGCACTCAGAGCGTCAACCCCTTGCTCAATGCCGATATTCGCTACACCTTTGCCGATACCCGCACCCAGGTGTTCCTCGGCAACCTTATCCAGGATGCCATCCGCTTCGACTTCACCCAGCAGCTTGGCATTCGCCAGGAGATGGGGGACAAGGGCATAGTGGCCGGCTCCGTGGTGTTCAACGTTCTGCCCATCGAGCAGTGGAGCGATCCCTTTGCCATCGGGGTGGATCGTCAATCCACCGACATCAAGTCCAAAGGCGTACGTTTTGCCTGGGACAACATCTGGAGCAGCAACTTCTACGGCAGCCTGACCACCCGCGAGATCGAGGTGGATGAAGAGCGCAGCGGCAGCCAGTATGGTGCCGATACCGCCGCCAAGCTGGATCGCAACGGCAAGATCCACGCCATGGAACTCTCCTACAAGTGGCACCTGGCGCCGGGCCAGATCCTCGAACCCGCCTTCATCTATCGTCAGGCCGATCTCGACGGCAGCGCCCAGAGTTACGAGAGCAACGGCCTGCAGTTGACCTATGGCAAGCGCGCCGCCCAATGGTCGTTCGTCAGCAACCTCTATCTGGGTCAGACCAAGTATGACGAAGCCAACCCGATCTTTGGCCGCAGCGCCGATTCCGACGAGTTTGCCGTGAGCGGTACCTTCTTCTGGCATCGCCTGTTCGGTATCGAGCCACTCTCGGCGACCTTCACCGCCGGTTACTCCAAATCCGACTCCGATATCGACTTCTATGACAGCAATGCCGTGCTGTTCAACACCGGCCTGCTCTACAACTTCTGATAGCAAAGCCAGAAAGCAAGAAGGCC
>NZ_CDCG01000037.1:564059-677312 GCF_000819845.1 Aeromonas enteropelogenes | reverse complement strand
CGCCATGCGAGAGTAGGACATTGCCAGGCACCCAACATGAAAACCCCGCTCACTGAGCGGGGTTTTTTATTGCCTGAAATTCAACGTTTTGTTTGTATTTTGGCCAGTTCTAACCTCTGTTACTCCCTTCTTCCCCCCCTCTCCACCTGAACCTTGCCATTTTGTTCATACAGCCCTATCTGGAGCGTACAATAGGGTTTTATCCAAATGGAGACGTTCCATGTTTTGCCCCCAATGCGGTAAAGAGAGCCTGCTTGCCAAGAGCAACAAGGAGTTCCGTTGTGACTGTGGCTTCCACTTCTTTCAGAATGTGGCTGCGGCCGTGATGGTCGCCCTGTGTTGGCAAGATGAAGTGCTGGTTGCAGTGAGGGCTCGCAACCCTGGCAAGGGGCTGCTGGATCTGCCGGGCGGATTTGTCGATCCCGGCGAGTCGCTGGAAGCTGCCCTCGTTCGCGAGTTGCAGGAGGAGCTGGGCCTGGATGTTTCAGCTTGCCCCGTTCGTTATCTGGGCTCGTTTGCCAATACCTATCCCTATGACGGCATCACCTATCACACCTGCGATACCGCATTTGCCATCAATCTGACCGAGAAGCCCGATCTTAGTGCTGCGGACGACGTGGCCGATTGTCAGTGGGTGAAACTCGGCGCGCTTACCCCTTCCTGTTTTGCATTCGCGTCAACTCGCATCGCCATTACCCTGCTGACACAGCAATTATCTTCATAATTCAGAATTGCTTGTGTCGGGTGCGACTATCCCTGTCCCCTGATTTGGCTGTTTTGGGAGACTGTCCCCATCTGCGGGGTTTCGGGTGATATAGTCTCACTCAAGATCCGTATTCAAGGAGTTTGTCGTGAAGAAGATCATCTACATCCTGTTGGGGTTGGTGCTGGCCGCAGTGATCGCGATTACTGCGCTGATCAGCCTGATCGATCCCAACCAGTTCAAACCCCAGCTGACGGAGCAGGTAAGAAAGGTCACTGGTCGTGAGTTGGTGATGGCGGGGAATATCGACTGGCGCTTCTGGCCGAGTCTTGGCCTGTCACTCGAAAAAGTGGCTCTGCGCAATCCGGCAGGCTTTGCCGAGCCTGATCTGATCCGCTTCGAGCAGGGGAGTGCATCAGTTGCCCTGTTGCCGCTGCTTTCCCATCGGTTGGAGATAGGCGAGGTGACGCTGGCTGGTGCCCATCTGTTTATCCAGACGAAAGCGGATGGCAGTTCCAACCTGAGCGGCCTGCTCTCGGACAAGTCATCTGCCGAGCCTGCAACGGCGGAAGATGCCAAGGCGCCGGCCCGTGAACCTCAGGGGGCGCCAGCAGAGAGCAAGCCTTGGCAGATCAAGCTGAAAGGGGTGGTACTTGAACAGGCCAGTGCCCTGGTGCAGGACGATCGCAACGGTATTGTTTCTCGCCTCGACAGGCTCGATCTCGATCTCGGCCAGCTGGCCATGGGTCAGTGGGTGCCGGTCACCTTCGCCGCCAAAGGGGCTCAAGGCCAGCTGGCCTTTGATCTGAAGGGACAGGGGGAGGTCAAGCTGGCACAAAATGCGTTGGCCAGCGAATTGAAAGGGGTGGTTGTGGGCGGATCGCTCAAACAGCCCTCCCGGCAGCTGGATAATTTCACCCTGAAGGCCGATCGCCTGGCGCTGGGGGAGTGGAGCAGCCTTGCTCTGAGCCTGCAAGGTGCCCAGGGTGAAGGCGAGCAACCGGCGCTGACCGGTTCGCTCGAGGGAACGCTCAAGGCCAGGGTTGACCAGGATCTTAAACTGGCTGAGCTCTCCGATGTGGTGCTCAGTGTCACATTGAATGGCGATACGCTGCCGCACCCACAGATGAACCTCAAGTTGGCCGGGTTTGCCCGTGCTGAACTGGAGGCTAAGAAAGTCACCCTGAGCAAGCTGGTGATGAGTGCCGATGATACCCTGCTGACTGGCGAAGGTGCGGTGCAGCTTGGGGCTGTGCCCAAAGTGGAATTCGATCTCAAGGGGGAGAAGCTGGATCTCGACAGCTGGCTTGGCACATCGGCAAGCGCTGCGGCGCCGGCTCCTACCACACCGGCGAGTGCCGGCAACAAGGCGGCAGAACCAACCAAGGTGACTCGCGCTCTTTCGGCAGTTGAACCTAATCTGGATGTCCTCAAGGCAATCGATGCCATTGGACGGTTGCAGCTGGGCAGCTTGCGGGTGAGAGGGCTGGATCTGAGCCAGCTCGATATGCAGTTGGCGCTGGCGAACGGTCAGCTTACCCTCAAGCAGTTCAGCGCCGGCGTAGCTGGCGGCAAGGTGACGGCGAGTGGCGTGCTCGATGCGCGTCAGCAGCCAGCCCGTTACCAGGTGAGCAAACGGGTGCAGGGAGTAAATGTGCACTCGCTATTGCAGACCCTGGCGCAGAATGACTTGCTGGAAGGGCGGGGCGATCTCGATGTGCAGGTGCAGGGACAAGGCCTGTCAGAGCAGGCACTACGCAGTCGGATGCAGGGCAAGATAACCCTGGCGTTGCACGATGGGGCCCTGCATGGCATCAACCTGGCAGAGATGATCCGCGAGGCGCGGGCTACCTTGACCGGCAAGGGGACGGATCAGGTCAAAGAGGTACGCAAGACCGACTTCAGTGCCCTGACAGCCAGCTTCCAACTGGCAAACGGGGTGGCGCGCAGCGACGATATCCAGCTATTTGCCCCCGCACTACGGGTTCATGGCCAGGGGCAAACGGCACTGGTGCCCGAGACACTCGACTTCCTGTTCCTGACCTCCATCGTCGAGAGCAGCAAGGGGCAGGGCGGCAAGGGAGTCGATGAGCTGAAGGACATCACCATACCGGTGCGCATCGGTGGCCAGTGGCAGGCACCGACCTATCGGCTGGACGTGAAGGCGCTGCTCAGCAACAACAAGATCCTCGAGGAGAAGGCACGCAAGGAAGCCGAGCGCGGCCTCAAGAAGCTGCTGGGTGACAAGGCCGACAACGAAGGGGTTAAGGGAGTGGCCGATCAACTGCTCAAAGGGTTGTTCAAATAACCCGTCGCTTCTCGTCCCTCTAATACAAAGAGCCCGCATTGTGCGGGCTCTTTTACTATATGCAAGTTGGGAAGAGTCGTGGGCTAGCCTCGAGACCGATGATCCTTTCTTATTCTTTTTCACTGAGCAGCTGTTGCCAGACCGCCAGCACATGGCTGCGTTCGGGTAGCAGTTGGTCGTCGCTTACCTTGCGGGAGACCTCCGAGAGGTTGAGGCGATGGCCGAGGTTGCGGATCTCCAGATAGGCCTGTTTCAGTTCCTCGGCTTGCTCCAGGGGCAGAACTCCCACCATCACGCACTCGTCGAAGATGCGCACGTTATCGGACCAGCGGGTGAGCGCCTCGGGCTCGCCACAGGCGTGGGCCAGCACCAGATACTGGGCGATGAACTCGATGTCCACCATGCCGCCGGGGGACTGCTTGAGGTCGAACTCGCCGGCGCCCGCCTTGAGCAGGTGGTCCCGCATCTTCTGGCGCATCTCGCGCACCTCGCGGGCCAGGGTCGGCAGCTCCCGCTCTTTGGCCAGCACGGCGCGGCGGATACGGGCAAACTCGGCGATCACCGCCTCGTCGCCATAGATGGGACGGGCGCGCACCAGCGCCTGATGCTCCCAGGTCCAAGCTTCGTTTTGTTGGTATTGCTCATAGGCGGAGAGTGACGAAACCAGCAGCCCGGAGTCGCCGGAAGGGCGCAGCCGCATGTCGATCTCATACAGGATGCCGGAAGGGGTGCGGGTGCTGAACAGGTGCAGAATTCGCTGAGCCAGACGCAGGTAGAACTGGCGGCTGTCGATGGGCTTGCGTCCATCTGTATAGCTGTTGGGGTCGCCGCCGTGCAGGAACACCAGATCGAGATCCGAACCGTAGCCGAGCTCGATGCCGCCTAGCTTGCCGTAGGCCACCACGGCAAAGCCGCGCTGGCCGCTAGTGGCTACCTCGGGCGGCACGCCGTAGCGCTCGCTCATCTGGGCCCAGGCCTGATTGACCACTTCTTCGGTGATCGCCTCTGCCAGCCAAGTGAGGTGGTCGCTCACCTTCATCAGCGGCAGGGCGCCGGCGATGTCGGCCGCCACGATACGCAGCAGCTGCACCTGCTTGAACTGGCGCAGCGCCTCCATCTGCTGCTCCACGTCCTCTTCGGGGATGCGCAGCAGGAACTGGCGCAGCTGGGGCTTGTACTGATCGAGCGGGGTGGGGTGGTAGAGGTGCTGGGGGTCGAGCAGCTCGTCCAGCAAAATCGGGTAGCGGGCCAGCTGCTCGCTCACCAGATGGCTGGCGTCGCACAGTCGTACCAGCTGGCGCAGGGCGCCCGGGTTTTCCGCCAGCAGCTGCAGATAGGCGCTACGGGTGAAGATGCGGGTCAGCAGCTCGCACACCCGCTCGAACAGACGGGCGGGTTGCTCGCTGGCCACCACCAGTCGCAGCAGCTCCGGCATCAGCCAGTCCAGCGCGATACGCCCCTGCGGGCCGACCTGACGGCGCTTGTACTCCTCCTTGAAGCGCAGCAGGGCGGCGCAGAGCGGGGCGGGCTCGGCCACCCCCTGGGCGGTCAGCAGTTGCTCCAGCTCGGCGGCGTCGAGCTCGGTGCGCCACAGATCGAGCCAGAGCTGCTCCAGATGGGCGGGGGCCTCTTTTTCTTCCCCCACCACGGCGGCGAACTGCTGATGGACGGCTGCCATCTCCTCATCGAGATGAGCCATGAAGGCGCCCCAGTCAGCAAAGCCGAGGGCGGCGACGAGCCGCTGGCGATCCCGCTCCTCGGTGGGCAGGGTCTGGGTCTGCTGATCGCCGATCTCCTGCAGGATATTTTCGACCCGGCGCAGGAAGCGGTAAGCGACCAGCAAGCGATCGCAATGGGCCGCTTCGAGGGCGCCGCATTGGGCGATGGCGGCGAGCGCCTCGGGCAGGTGGCGTACCCGCAGGGCGGGCTCGCGGCCGCCGCGAATGAGCTGCAACGCCTGGGCGATAAACTCCACTTCGCGAATGCCGCCGGCCCCCAGCTTGATGTTGCCCTCCAGCCCCTTGCGGCGCACCTCGGCGGCGATCATCGCCTTCATCTGACGCAGGCCGTCGATGACGCCAAAGTCGATATAGCGGCGAAACACGAAGGGGCGCAGCATCTCGGCCAGCTCGATTGCGTGCTCACACTGGGGCCCCAGTACCCGCGCCTTGACCATGGCGTAGCGTTCCCAGTTGCGGCCGTGGTGCTGGTAGTAATCCTCCATGGCGGCAAAGGAGATGGCGAGCGGCCCGGCGTCGCCAAAGGGACGCAGCCGCATGTCGACCCGGAACACCTGGCCATCCTGGGTCGGTTGATGCAGGGCGTTGATGATGCGCTGGCCCAGCTTGATAAAGAACTGCTGGTTGGCGAGCTCCCGCCGCCCGCCGACCGTGTAGCCGTTCTCGGGGAAGGTGAAGATAAGGTCGATATCCGAGGAAAAATTGAGCTCGCCGCCCCCCAGCTTGCCCATGCCGAGGATCAGCAGCGGCTGCGGGTTGCCATCCCCATCCGTCGGGGTGCCCAGTTCGCTGCACTGCTTGGCGTAGAGCCAGTCGCGGGCTGCGCAGATCAGGGCATCGGCCAGTTTGGTCAGGTGGACGAAGCTCTCTTCGACCTCGGCATGACCCAGCAGTTCGCGCCAGGCGATGACCAGCATGCGACTGCGCCGGAACTGACGCAGGGTGCGCTTGAGCGCCTCCTCGTCAACGACTTCAGCCAGCAGAGCAGTCAGATCGCGCTGATAGGCCGGCCAGCGCTCGGTCTGCTCCAGCTCCCCCGAGGCGAGGATCTGCGCCAGCAGCTCGGGTTGTTTGATCAGTGAGTCGGCGACAAAATCGGAGAGACCGAGCAGGGTGAGCAGGACCTGCCGGGTTGCCTCGGGCAGGTCGCCGTAGTCTGGCGCCAGTTCGAGCAGTCGCTGCCATTGGCGCTGGGCCTGCGCTTGTAGCAAGGGGGAAAGAGCGGAGAAAGAGGGAGAGTGCTGGGCCACGGTTGCCATCCTTGTGGTTGACGAAGCTGCTGGGTGAAAACGCTGGCTGCCAATCTAGCACTGTCGCGCCCCCACGTCACAGCGCAGGGGCGAGAAGCATGATCCGGCGAAAATAATCGGCCGCCAGCAGAGGGAGCCCGAGATTCAGGTACGCAGGTAGATCTCGGGGTCGTAGATCTCCATCAGGCTGGCTGGTGCACTGGCGGGCACGAAGCCAAAGCTGCCATAGAGGCCGTGGGCATCCAGGGTCGACAGGCTCAGACGCCGTAGCCCCTGCAGCTCGGGGTGGGCGAGGATGGCCGCCACCAGCGTCTTGCTGTAGCCCTGACCGCGATGCTCGGGCAGCACGAACACATCGGAGAGATAGCCGAAGGTGGCCTTGTCGGTGATGACCCGGGCGAAGGCCACCTGCTGGCCGCCGAGGTAGCCACCAAAACAGAGGGAGTGATTGATGGCGCGCAGCACAGTGGTCAGCGGAATGCCGGGGCTCCAGTAGGCCTCTTCTGACAAAAAACGGTGGATCAGCGGCACGTCAAGGCGTCCCTTGTCGTCGCTGACTTCGAAGGTGGATCGGGGGGATGAGTGATGCATCCTGGCTCCTTGCTGGATGGTGAACATGTTCCGTATGGAGCAACCATGTTAACAACTTTGCGCCGACGGCACAGCGTCTCCATGAGTGGCTGTGCGGTGGTAATAAAAATGGGCTCCCTGTCGGGAGCCCATTTGGTTAACCGGTTCGGTCGTTATCAGTGGCTGTCGACCCAGACGAACTTGAGCACAAACAGCAGGGCGACCACCAGCACGCAGGGGTTGATCTCGCGCCAGCGGCCGGTGCCCGCCTTCATCACGCAGTAGGAGATAAAGCCCACGGCGATCCCTTCGGTGATGGAGAAACTGAACGGCATCATGACGGCGGTCATGAAGGCCGGGACCGCCTCTGTCAAGTCTTCCCACTTTACCCGGGTCAACTCGGAGCACATCAGCACGCCCACATAGATAAGGGCCCCCGCAGCAGCGTACGCTGGCACCATGGCGGCGATGGGTGAGAAGAAGATAGCCAGCAGGAACAGGATGCCGACCACGATGGCGGTCAGGCCGGTACGGCCACCGACGGCAACGCCGGAGCTGCTCTCGATATACGCCGTCACGGAAGAGGTGCCCATAAAAGCGCCGCCGACCGAGCTCACGCTGTCGACCATCAGGGCCTGCTTCATGCGCGGGAAGTGACCCTTGTCATCGGCCAGCTTGGCGCGGTTGGTGACGCCAATCAGGGTACCGGAGGAGTCGAACAGGTTGACCAGCATAAAGGAGAAGATGACGCCGGCCAGACCGATATCCAGCGAGCCCATCAGATCGAGCTGGCCGAACACGGGATCAATGCTGGGGGGCATGGCGATGAAGCCCTTGAAGGTCACGTCGCCAAACAGCCAACCCAGGGTGGTGGTGACCACGATGGCGATCAGCACGGCGGAGTGCACGCCGCGGGCGGAGAAGATGCAGATGAGGAAGAAACCCAGCAGCCCCAGCAGGCAGGGCAGGGAGGTGAGGTTACCCACAGTCACCATGGTGGCGGGGCTGGCGACCACAATACCTGCGTTGTGCAGGCCGAGCAGAGCGATCAAGAGGCCAATACCGGCGGTGATACCGACCCGCAGAGTGAGCGGAATGTTGGCGATAAGCCAGTAGCGCACCCGCAGCAGGGTGAGGATCAACAGCCCCATGGCGCCCCAGAAGATGGTGCCCATGCCGACCTGCCAGGAGTAACCCATACCTGCCACCACCACGAAGGCGAAGAAGGCGTTGAGGCCCATGGCCGGTGCCAGGGCGATGGGCAGGTTGGCCAGCAGGCCCATCAGGATGCTGCCGATACCGGCGATAAGGCAGGTGGTAACGAACACCGCTTGGGTGTCCATGCCGGCCGCGGAGAGGATCTGCGGGTTGACGAACACGATATAGACCATGGTCAGGAAGGTGGTGATCCCGGCGATGACCTCGGTGCGGGCTGTGGTGCCATGGCCTTGCAGGGCAAACAGGCGCTCAAGCAATCCTTGCCCGGCGACCTGATTGGTAGCCTGCCCTGTGGCGTTGTGTGGTTGGTTCATGTGAATTCCAATAGGTGACGTGAAATAAGCAGCAAGAGAGCCGGTGGACCCATTCATGCGAGGTAAATGGCCCCAGCAGATGGTGGCTAAATGACCAGACTCGACTTGATACCGTGACAGCGCGCACATTTTTACACAGGAGGTGGCGTTTACAAACCCCGGATCTGCGAGGCGGATCAATGAATAGAGTAAAAATTCAAACGTTTGCTATTTGAGCAATAAAAAAGGTCCTCGATAGAGAACCTTTCTTTGTCAAAACCGAGGTTCAGAGAGTCTTGAAGTAGCGTTCCACCAGTTGGGCCAGCACGGAGTCGAGCCGCTCCTGCACTTCCCCCAGCTCCCGATCGAAACGGCGCAGAAACAGGCTGGCCTGCTCCTCGCTCAGCTTGCGACCGGCGATGAAGAACTCCTGTTCCGGCAACTGCTTGTCATAACGGGGAAGCAGTACCCAGCTCACCAGTTCGGGCTCTACGGCCTCGAAGATCTTGGCGGCGGCGGCACAGAAGGTTTCGATGTGCGCCTTGCCATCCGGCCCGAGGCAGCCGGGTTCGACCCGGATCTGAATGGTGAGCTTCTTCTCTGTGGTGGGCTGGGTCGTCATTTCGCAAAATCCATGCAAGGTCGTTCGTTCTGGATTGTAAGCCATAAGGCACAAGAAAGGGGAGCCGAGGCTCCCCTTGTCGCATTTGCCGGTTTACTTGGCGATACGCTTGTATTTCGCACGGTGCGGCTGGATGGCCTCGGCGCCGTAGGTCTTCTTCTTCCACTCTTCGTATTCGGTGAAGTTGCCCTCGAAGAATTCGATCTTGCCCTCGTCCTGGTAGTCCAGGATGTGGGTGGCGATCCGGTCGAGGAACCAGCGGTCGTGGGAGATGACCATGGCACAACCCGGGAACTCCAGCAGGGCGTTCTCGAGGGCGCGCAGGGTTTCGATGTCCAGATCGTTGGTCGGTTCATCGAGCAGCAGCACGTTGCCGCCGGTCTGCAGCAGCTTGGCCAGGTGCAGACGACCGCGTTCACCACCGGAGAGCTCGCCGACGCGCTTCTGCTGATCGGAGCCCTTGAAGTTGAAGCGGCCGATGTAGGCGCGGCTCGGAAACTCGTAGCTACCGATGCGCAGGATGTCCTGACCGTCGGCGACCTCTTCGAACACCGTCTTCTTGTCATCCATGCTGTCACGGAACTGATCGACCGAGGCCAGCACCACGGTATCGCCCAGGGTGATGGAGCCGGAATCCGGCTGCTCCTGGCCTGACATCATGCGGAACAGGGTCGACTTACCGGCACCGTTGGGGCCGATGATGCCGACGATGGCGCCCTTGGGAATGGCAAACGACAGATCGTCGATCAGTACGCGATCCCCGTAGGATTTGCGCAGGTTGGCCACTTCCACCACCTTGTCGCCGAGGCGCGGTCCGGGCGGAATGAACAGCTCGTTGGTCTCGTTGCGCTTCTGGTAGTCGTTGGTGTTGAGCTCCTCGAAGCGAGCCATACGGGCCTTGGATTTGGCCTGACGACCTTTCGGGTTCTGGCGAACCCACTCCAGTTCCTTCTCGATGGACTTGCGACGAGCGGCTTCGGCACTCGCTTCCTGGGCCAGACGGGCATCTTTCTGCTCCAGCCAGGAGGAGTAGTTGCCTTCCCACGGGATACCCTCGCCACGGTCCAGCTCCAGGATCCAGCCAGCTACATTGTCGAGGAAGTAACGGTCGTGAGTGATGGCGACGACGGTGCCCTCGTAGTCGTGCAGGAAGCGCTCCAGCCAGGCCACGGATTCGGCGTCCAGGTGGTTGGTCGGTTCGTCCAGCAGCAGCATGTCCGGCTTTTCCAGCAGCAGGCGGCACAGGGCCACACGGCGACGCTCACCACCGGAGAGGTGCTTGATCTGGGCATCCCATGCCGGCAGACGCAGGGCATCGGCCGCGCGCTCCAGCTGGTTTTCCAGGTTGTGGCCACCCTGGGCCTGGATGATGGCTTCCAGTTCGCCCTGCTCGCGGGCCAGCTTGTCAAAGTCGGCGTCCGGATCGGCGTAGGCCGCATAGACCTCGTCGAGGCGGGCCATGGCGCGTTTCACTTCGCCGACGGCCTCTTCTACCGCTTCGCGCACGGTTTGCTCCGGCTCCAGCTTCGGTTCCTGGGGCAGGTAGCCGATCTTGATGCCGGGTTGCGGGCGGGCTTCCCCTTCGATCTCGGTATCCAGCCCGGCCATGATGCGCAGCAGGGTGGATTTACCGGCGCCGTTCAGACCCAAGACGCCGATCTTGGCGCCCGGGAAGAAGCTCAAGGAGATGTTCTTGAGGATATGACGCTTGGGCGGCACTACCTTGCCGACCCGGTTCATGGTGTAAATAAATTGAGCCATTGGCTAATTCTCTTCTTTTTCAGCGAGTTAATGTTTTTCATCAACAGACTGAGGTCGTGGTGGGGCCAGGTCGGCACAGGCCAACCGGGTTCCAAAAAACCCGTCGATTGTAAACCAACGAACAAGGGGGGGCAAAGCGGGCGGCCGGTTGCTCATCCTCCGTCAAGAAGAGGTGGGCGAGGTGAGATAGAGGGGAGGGCAGAATGGGGCTGTGACCGGCAAAATCCCCGGAAAATTCGTCTTAATTTTTCCTTAAGTTAGTGACGATAGGGTGGGACCGGGCTGGTTTTTTGATGTGTTGCCGACCCCTTGTCAGCGTAGGGATGGCTTGGTTTCAGCCGTTTGCTTGTGCCCTGAATAGTAGAGCACCCGCTGCACGTAATCCTGGGTCTCCTGATAGGGGGGGATGCCGCCGTAGCGGGCCACCGCCTTCTCGCCGGCATTGTAGGCCGCACTGATCCTGATCCAGTCCGGGCCGAACTGTTTCTCCAGCCATTTCAGGTACACCATGGCGCCACGGATGTTTTGTTCCGCATCGAACGGGCGGGTGACACCGAAACGCTGCTGGGTGGCGGGGATGAGTTGCATGACCCCTTGCGCCTGTTTGGGCGAGACGGCAAAGCGGTCGAGGTTGGATTCGGCGATGGCGATGGCCAGGGCCAGCTTGGGATCGACCTGATGGCGCTCGGCGGCCTGCCGGACCATATTGGCCAGTTTCTGCTTGCTCGCAGATTGTCGGGCCAGATATTTGTCCTGATCGAAGGGGGTGGCGGGCTGTACCCAGGGAACACCGGCAGGGCCGCTGCCCACACCGCAGTTGCCCAGGGGGGCATTGCCTACACGAGTGTTGTAATAACGAGCGGCTTGCTGGTTGCCAAGGCGCATGGCCATGGCGAGATAGGCGTTGGCTTGCCGGGCACTGCGGATACCTTGTGGCCCGCGGGCCAGCAGGCGGCCGATGCGAAAATAGGCCTCCGGATTGCCCAGTCTGGCGGCATTGCAATAGTAGGCAATGGCTTGTCTCGGGTTGCTGCGCTCGATGGCTGCGCCCTGGCGGATGGCACTCATCGCCTTGGGCGCCTGGCGAAATGATTCGGCCTGGGCCGATGCCGTGATCAGCAAGAGCAGGAGACTCCACCCCCAGGTGCCGAATCTCTGCATGACGAGTTCCTCATATTCTTCGTATTCGGAAGATATAGGTTCTACACAGGAAGGTTGCCAGCCAGATGATGGAACATGTGGTTATGTGTTCGCCCGTTAGAGATGAAAACGGTATGGAACTTTATGTCAGGAAGCCAACCCCCTTCCTGCCGACATGAGCAGACACAGAGAGTTTATCCTCGGGGTATGACGGATGGTTTTGTCTACGTTAGTTGATGCATAAATCAATTCCAGGATGATAGACTGGCTTCACATTAACGTAACATCCTGTATTTATTTAGGATAATTACCATCCCCATTTTTTCATGATGCGATCAAGCGGACTGATTGCGTCTCTCTATAGTCGGGAAGCTCATATGGGTTATTCAATCGATGTATCAGTCGTCGTGCCAGCCAAAGATGAACGGGACAATCTGGCTCCCCTTATCGGCGAAATCGATGCCGCGCTTGGCGGGAAGTACGATTACGAATTGGTCTACGTGGATGACGGGAGCGAAGACGACAGCTACGCCATCCTGTGCGAGCTGAAGACGCGTTTTCCCCGGTTGCGGGTGGTGCGTCACGAGCGGGCCGTCGGCCAGAGCATGGCGGTGCTCAGTGGCGTGCGTCATGGCCGTGGCGAGTGGCTGGTGGTGCTCGATGGGGATGGCCAGAATGATCCCGCCGACATTCCCGCCATGCTGGAAGAGGCCAAGCGCCGTTTTGCCGCAGACCGGAAGGAGGTGGGGCTCATCGGCCATCGCGTCAATCGCCGCGATGACTGGGTGAAGCGGATCTCTTCCAAACTGGCCAACGGCTTTCGCGACCTCTTGCTGCGCGACGGTATCCCGGATACCGGCTGTGGACTCAAGGTGGTGCGGCGCGACTGGTATCTGCGTCTGCCCGGCTTCAACCATATGCACCGCTATATTCCGGCCCTGATCCAGGCGCAGGGCGGTCGCATGTCCCCCTGGCCGGTCAATCACAGGCCCAGACAGGCGGGGGTCTCCAAATACGGGGTCTGGAATCGCCTCTGGGTCGGGCTGGTGGACGTGGTCGGTGTCTGGTGGCTGCAGCGGCGATCCAAGGTCGTCGAGGTAAGGGAGATGCTCGATTGATGGACGCCTTGCTCTCGCTCCCCCTGCACTGGCTCGATTGGACCGGCCTGCATGTGACCGGCTGGAAGCTCATCGGCTACACGGGGGCACTCATGTTCGGGGGGCGCTGGCTGGTGCAATTCATTGCCTCCAGGCGGGCCGGTCGGCCTGTGATCCCCCGCCTGTTCTGGTACATGAGTGTGCTCGGCAGCCTGATGACGCTGAGCTACTTCCTCTTCTCCCCCAAGCAGGACTCCGTCGGCGTACTGCAAAATCTCTTCCCCACCTTTACTGCCCTCTACAGCCTCTATCTGGATATTCAGCATCGCGGCTGGAAGCGGGACAAACTCATCCATGACAGCGAGATCCGCCATGGTAAATGATCGAACCCTGCTCAATCAGAGCTCCCTTGGCTGGCTGCTGCTGATAGCCCTGGTCGTGCTTGGCACCGGACTTGGGCTGCGCGATCCCTGGCCGGCCGACGAACCCCGCTTCGCCCTGGTGGCCAAGGAGATGGTGGAGAGCGGCCAGTGGCTGTTCCCGATGCGCGGCGGCGAGATTTATCCGGACAAGCCTCCCATGTTCATGTGGGGGATCGCCATCGCCTATCTGCTGACCGGCTCCATCAAGGTGGCCTTTCTGCTGCCCTCATTGCTGGCGGGTCTGCTGACCCTGGTGCTGGTATGGGATCTGGGCCGCCGGCTGTGGACGCCCCAGGTCGGTTTTCTGGCCGGCTTGCTGCTGCTCTTTACCGTCCAGTTCACCCTGCAGGCCAAGACGGCCCAGATCGATGCGCTGGTCACCTTCTTCATCACCCTGGGCCTCTACAGCTTCATTCGTTTCCTGTTGTGTAACGGGGGCTGGCGATGGTACTGGCTCGGCTGGTTTGCCGCCGGCCTTGGCATCATCACCAAGGGGGTGGGTCTGTTGGCACTGCTGGTGCTGATCCCGGCGATCTGGACCCATTGGGATAAAATTCGCACGGCATCCCGCAGTGACTGGCTCAAGGGACTGGCGGGGCCGCTGTGCATGCTGCTGGCCATCGGCCTGTGGCTGGTGCCCATGCTGATTGCCGTGGCCCAGAGCGGCGACCCCATACTGCAGGCGTATCGGGACAACATCATGCTGCGCCAGACGGTGACCCGCTATGCCAACTCCTGGCATCACGTCAAACCCTTCTGGTACTACCTCACCTCGGTGATCCCGCCGTTCTGGCTGCCGCTCACCCTGCTGCTGCCCTGGCTGGTGGTGGAGTGGCGCAGAGCCATCCAGGGGGGGGACAAACGCATCATATTGCTGCTCGGTTACCTGGTGCTGGTGGTGATCTTCTTCTCGGTTTCGCCCGGCAAGCGCGGCGTCTATGTGACGCCTGGCACGCCGGCTTTGGCACTGTTGAGCGCGCCCTTCATCGCCGCCCTGCTGGCCAGGCGCTGGCCAGGCCGCCTGCTGTCAGGGCTTGGCTGGTTGCTGGGCATCGTCTGCCTCGGTGGGGCGGTTGCGCTGGAGTTCAGTGCCAAGCTGGCCAGCCGGGTGAGCGAATTGGGGCCAGCCCCCTGGCTCCCCCTGCTGGTGATGGGGGGCGTGTTGTTGCTCGTCAACGCCTTGCTGCGCCGGGCACCGCTTACCGCCATTCTGGCCACCCTTGCCTGTGGCTGGCTCATCTACTCCACCTGGATCTGTACGCGCCTCAACGACATGCGCACGCCGCAAACCGTGATGGCGCTGGCAGCGGAGCGGGTACCGGCGGGCAACGAGTTGCTGCTGACCGGTTTCAAGGAGCAGCACCTGCTGTTTACCCGCCAGCCGCTGCGACACTACAGCTACCAGATGCCGGATGATGCGCAGGCCCGCGAGGCGGCGGCCTGGGTGGCTGCCGCGCCAGGACGCTGGGTGCTGGGGGCGGCCGATCTGCTGGAGCGCTGTTTTGACCCCGCGCGCATGGAGAATCTCGGCAATCGTCACCGCACTGACTGGCTGCTGACCAATGCCGAGGCCATCAAGCCCGCCTGTCAGGGGCTCAGGCCAGAGATAGAACCATTTAGCTATGTACCAGGCCCCAAGGAGGGGAACCTGAACTAAACAAAAGGGGCTGCCATTGGCAGCCCCTTTTTCGTTGTCAGGCCAGATCGCGGCTTGCTCAGACCCCGTAGTACTCTTTGTACCACTCGACGAAACGGGTGACCCCTTGCGTCAGCTCCACTTTCGGCCGGTAGCCGGTCGCTTCGAACAGCGCCTCGGTATCGGCCCAGGTGGCGAGCACATCCCCGGGCTGCATGGGGCAGAGGTTGCGGATGGCCTGCTTGCCGAGGGCTGTTTCGATGGCCTCCACGAAGTCGGCCAGACGTACCGGGCTGCCGTTGCCGATGTTGAACAGCCGATAGGGGGCCGAGCTCGACTCGGTCTGCCCGTGCCAGGCGGGGTTCGCCACCGGGGGACGATCCGCGATGCGTATTACCCCCTCGACGATGTCGTCGATATAGGTGAAGTCCCGGCTGAGCTGGCCCTGGTTGTAGATGTCGATGGGTTCATCGTTCAGGATTGCGCGCACGAACTTGAACAGGGCCATGTCGGGGCGTCCCCAGGGGCCGTAGACGGTGAAGAAACGTAGCCCTGTGGTCGGTAAACCGTAGAGGTGGGAGTAGGAGTGGGCCATCAGCTCATTGGCTTTCTTGCTCGCCGCATAGAGGGAGACGGGGTGATCCACCCCATCCGAGGTTTTGAACGGCATCTGTTCGTTGAGGCCGTAAACCGAGCTGGAGGAGGCATAGATCAGGTGCCCGACACCATGATGGCGGCACCCCTCGAGGATGGTGAGGGTTCCGTTGAGATTGCTGTCGGCATAGGCGAAGGGGTTGTCCAGGGAGTAGCGTACTCCGGCCTGGGCGCCAAGATGGATCACCCGATCGAACTGCTCCCGGACGAACAGGGCCGCGATGGCTTGCCTGTCCGCCAGATCGCCGCGCTCGAAGCGAAAACTGGACAGCGGCAGGAGCTGCGCCAGCCGCGCCTCTTTCAGGCTCACCTCGTAGTAGTCATTGAGATTGTCGAGGCCGACGACCTGATGCCCTTCGTGACAGAGCCTTTGCGCCACATGAAAACCGATAAAGCCGGCGGCGCCGGTGACCAGGTACTTCATTGTGCTTTCTCCAGCGCGTGCGTTTTTTCCAGGCTGTCGCCGCGGCCGATGGCGTAATAGATGAAGCCACGCTGGTGCAGGCGGGCCGGATCATAGAGGTTGCGGCCATCGAGGATGACGGGTTGTTTCAGTGTGCGCTTGATAAGCTCGAAGTCGGGGGCACGGAACTGTTGCCACTCGGTGCAGATGAGCAGGGCATCGGCGCCCTTGAGAGCCGCCTCCTGGGTGCCGCACAGGGTCAGATCGTCGCGCAGGCCGTAGAGGTGCTGGGCCTCTTTCATCGCCTCGGGGTCAAACGCCTGCACCTTGCCGCCGGCGGCCCAGATGGCCTCCATCAACACCCGGCTCGGCGCTTCGCGCATGTCATCGGTATTGGGTTTAAAGGCCAGCCCCCAGAGGGCGAAGGTGTGCCCCGTCAGGTCGTTGCCAAAGTGCTTAAGCAGGCGCTCGATGAGCTTGTGTTTCTGCCTGTCATTGACCTTCTCCACCGAGCGCAGCAGGGGCACGTCGCAGCCACTTTCGCTGGCGGTATGGATCAGCGCTTTCACATCCTTGGGGAAGCAGGATCCGCCGTAGCCGCAGCCCGGGTAGATGAAGTGGTAGCCGATGCGCGGGTCGGCGCCGATCCCCTTGCGCACCTCCTCGATGTCGGCACCGAGGCGCTCTGCCAGCCCGGCCATCTCGTTCATGAAGGAGATCTTGGTGGCCAGCATGGCGTTGGCGGCGTACTTGGTGAGCTCGGCGCTGCGGGCATCCATCTGGATGATGCGATCATGGTTGCGGTTGAAGGGGGCGTAGAGCTCCTCCAGCAGGGACATGGCGTGATCCGAGTCGGTGCCGATGATGATGCGATCCGGGCGCAGGCAGTCGGCCACCGCCGCCCCCTCCTTGAGAAACTCGGGGTTGGAAACCACCTCGATGGGCAGAACAACGCCCCGCTCCTTGAGGATGCCGTCGATATGCTGACGTACCCTGGCGGCCGTGCCGACCGGCACCGTGCTCTTGTTGATCACCACCTTGCCCGCCTGCATCAGACGGCCTATGGTGCCGGCCACCGCCAGCACGTGCTGAAGATCGGCAGAGCCGTCTTCGTCCGGCGGGGTGCCGACCGCGATGAAGATGAGCTCGGCAAAGGCCACCCCTTCGGCCACATCCGTGGTGAAATGCAGGCGGCCAGCCTGATGGTTGGCCTGCACCATGGGCGCCAGCGCGGGTTCGAAGATGGGGATGATCCCCTCCTTGAGGCGTGCGACCTTGCTGTCGTCCACATCCACACAGGTGACCTGATGGCCCATCTCGGCGAGCACGGCGGCCTGAACCAGTCCCACATAACCAATCCCGAATACGACGACTCTCATCTGCGCTTTGCTCCTCGATGCAGGCAGTGACAAGCCATCCATTCTAAAGGGATCCGTTTTTTTGGGCAGTGAGTTTAGTCGGTTTTTTCAGGCTCGATTCAGTTTGGACTTACCACTGCTTTGTCTTGTTTTGGTGCAAAGATTGTAACGCTGTGCTGACGAACACCATTTTGGTGCGTTCAGGCCGCGTCTTGTGATCCGGGTCACTGAAGCCGGACACTGTCGCCCATAACGAAGCCTTGCCAACAAGGCTCGCAGCCGGTCAGCCGGCGACAGACTCTCTTTACATTACTTCGCTTGGATACACAGGTTATGGACAACACCTCGATTCGCAACGCGCATCCCGTCTATGAGGATGTGCTGGCCCTGCTGACTGCGGTGGGCTTCGTCTCCCTCGGCATCTTTCTGTTCCATCAGGTTGGTCTGCTCACCGGCGGCACCGCCGGGCTGGCGCTGCTGCTGCAACAGGTGACTGGCGTCAGCTTCGGTCTGCTGTTCTTCTGCATCAACCTCCCTTTCTACGTCCTGGCCTGGCTGCGCATGGGGCCGCGCTTTACCCTCAACACCTTCGCCTCGGTGGCGGCGGTCTCCTTCATGACCGATCACCTCAACGGCGTGCTGCAGATCGGCAAGATAGAGCCCCTCTATGCGGCGCTCATCGGTGGCACCCTGATCGGCATGGGGCTGCTCATCATGTTTCGCCACAAGTCGAGCCTGGGCGGCTTCAACATACTGGCGTTGTTTGTTCAGGATCGCTTCGGCATCCGAGCTGGCAAGTTACAGATGGGGCTGGATTGCGCCATCGTCGTGACCTCCTTCTTCGTGGTGCAGCCCTGGATCCTGGCGCTCTCCATCGTCGCAGCCGTTATCTGTAATCTTGTGTTGACACTCAACCACAAGCCGGGGCGCTACCAGATCGCCTGATTGGGGATGGCATCAGCAATGAAATGAGGCGGCCACAGGGCCGCCTCGTTCATTTCTGCCTTGCCTGCGTCAGCTGGCCTGCTCCAGAGAAGGATCGCCGCCGGCGCAGAGCGGTGTATGGCACGCCACCTGGTGGGCGCCATCACCGCACAGTGCCAGTTTCGGTGCCGTGCTCCTGCACAGCTCGCTGGCATAAGGGCAGCGCTGGTGGAAGTGGCAGCCGCTCGGGGGCGAGATGGGCGAGGGGACGTCGCCGGTCAGCAGGATGCGCTGGTTGCGCCGACGGGGATCCGGTACCGGAATGGCCGAGATGAGCGCCCGGGTATAGGGGTGGCGCGGCGCCAGATAGAGCGACTGCGCCTCTGCCAGCTCGACGATCCTGCCCAAATACATGACGGCGACCCGATCCGAGATGTGTTTCACTACCGACAGGTCGTGGGCGATGAAGATGATGGTGAGGTTCATCTCCCGCTGCAGGGTGAGCAGCAGGTTGACGATCTGCGACTGCACCGAGACATCGAGGGCCGACACTGCCTCGTCACACACCAGCAGCTTGGGCTTGAGGGCGATGGCCCGAGCAATCCCGATGCGCTGGCGCTGGCCGCCGGAAAATTCGTGGGGGTAGCGATCCATTGCGCTGCCTGGCAAACCGACTTTCTCCAGCAGCTCCAGCACCCACTCGCGGCGCTGGGTAGTGTTGCCCTTGCCGTGGATGATGAAGGGCTCTTCCAGGATCTGGCCTACCGTGTGGCGGCTGTTGAGGGATTCTGCAGGATCCTGAAACACCATCTGCATCTCCTGGCGCAGGGATCGCATCTCCCTGGGGGAGAGGTGAGTGATATCCCGCCCTTCGAAGGTGATGGTTCCGGCGGTCGGCTCGAACAACTTGAGCAGGGTGCGTCCCAGGGTGGACTTGCCACAGCCGGATTCACCCACCAGCCCCAGCGTCTCCCCCTGTTTCAGGTCGAAGCTGATGCCATCCACCGCGTGGACCGTATATTGCTTGCGCAAAAATCCGCCCCCCAGCCGGAAGTGCTGTTTCAGATCCCGCACCGATAAAAGCGTGCTCATACGGTCAACTCCTTCCAGTAATGGCAGGCCACCCTGTGGTGGGGATTGAGCTGCTCGACCGCCGGAATGGCGCGGATGCAAAGATCGGTGGCGTGGGGGCAGCGATTGGAGAAACGACAGCCGGCCGGCATCTCGTCAAGGGCGGGCACCTGACCCCTGATGGTTTTGAGCAGGCTCTTGGGGGCATCTTCGAGACGGGGGATCGAGGCCATCAGGCCATGAGTATAGGGGTGGCGTGGCTGGTCAAACAGCTCGAACACGTTTGCCTGTTCCACCGCGCGGCCGGCGTACATCACCACCACTTCGTCGCACAGCTCCGCCACCACCCCGAGATCGTGGGTGATGAAGATGATGGCCATGCCGGTCTGGGCCTGCAACTCCTTCATCAGCTCCAGGATCTGGGCCTGGATGGTGACATCGAGCGCCGTAGTCGGCTCATCGCAGATAAGCAGGGAAGGCTCGCAGGCCAGCGCCATGGCGATCATCACCCGCTGGCGCATGCCGCCGGAGAGGTTGTGGGGATAGACGGCAAAACGCTGGGCCGGTTCCGGGATCCCCACCTTCTGCAGCATGGCGATGGCGGCCTCCCGGCGCTCGGCCTTGCTGTAGTCAGGGCGATGGAGGTGAAACACCTCCATCAGCTGATCCCCGACCGTCTGCACCGGGTTGAGCGCCGTCATCGGCTCTTGGAAGATCATCGAGATGCGGTTGCCGCGCACCTTGTACATCTGATCCGGCGCCAGCGTGAGCAGCTCCTCCCCCTGAAAGCGGATGGAGCCCGCCACCACCTGGCCGTGGGGTTTGGGCAGCAACCCCATGATGGCGAGCGAGGTGACGCTCTTGCCGCAGCCGGACTCGCCGACGATCCCCAGGGTCTGGCCCGGAGCGACCTGGAAGCTGACCCCGTCGAGCACCTTTATCTTGCCGTCGTCGACGGCGAACTCCACCTCGAGGTCACGCACCTCAAGAATCGGGGTCTTGTTCTGGCCGTTCTCAACGGCACCCTCTACCCCGTTATCCCGGACGTCAAGAATGGAGGCCTGTGTGTTGGGCATGACTGCTGCTCCCTTCTCTGCGGCATCAATGACGTGCATAGGTCTTGTCGGTCTGCGTGATAGGGGTCAGCGCCTCCCCTGCCTCCCTGGCTTTCTGGGTCTCTTCCTTCACCTTGGGATCGAGCCAGAGCAGGCCGCCACTGCTGTGGGGATAGCCATCCATGGGCCAGTAGAGCAGATCAGGTGTGTTCCGAGTGGCCGGCACCTCGGGCAGCATCACGTAGCGCCAGCTACTGGCCCGCACATAGTTGAGCTGTACCCCGGGCACGAAGATGGCCAAGTCATAGATGCGCTGCTGGATCTGTTGTGAGAGCTTGGCCCGTTTGGCCATGTCGAATTCGACGTTATAGGCGTCGATAAGGTTATCCAGCTCCTTGTCGGCCACGTTGAACAGGTTGTTGGTCTGCGGCTTGTTGGCGTTGGCCGAGTGGAACGACTCCCAGTATTGCGGATAGAGCCCCCCGCCAGCCCAACCCATCCAGGCCGCCTCGTGTTTCTTCTCCAGCATCACCTTGAAGCCGGTGGCACCATCCACCAGGTTGAGCTCCAGATCCAGGCCCGCCTTCTTGGCCTCTTCCTTCAGCACGGTCAGCCGCTTGGAGTGCTCCTGACTGGTGTAGGTGACGGCCAGGGTCAGCCGCTCCCCCTTGTCGTTTTGCAGGATACCGTCCGGCCCCGGCTTGCTATAGCCCCCCTTGGCGAAGTAGTCGCGTGCCTTGGCGATGTCATAGGCCCGCTCCGGCAGCTGCATGTCGGTAAACTCGCCAAAGCCCGAGCCGAAGGTGGTGGCCCGGTCGTAGTCGCCCCGCAGCACGGTTTCGATCATCTTGTCGATGTTGAAGGCGTGCTGGATGCCGAGCCGCACATTGATATCGGCCAGCTTGGGATGGGCGACATTGAGGTGAACCCCCTGTCCGCCCTGCTTGGTGTCGGTCATGGCCATCACCTTCTGCACATAGCCCTTCTTGTACTCGGGGGTGACGGCCTTCTCATGCCACCAGTTCGGCAGGATCATCTCGAAGGTGTCTATCTCCCCTTTCAGGAAGTGGCGAAAGGCGATATTGCGATCCCGGATCACCTGCACCTTGATTGTGTCGAGGTTGAACCTGTGCTGGTTGTAGCGATCGTCCTTTGCCCACCACTCCTTCTGCTTGCTGAAGGTGATGGATTTACCTTTCTTCACGTCGGTAATCACATAGGGGCCCGTGGTGGGCACCACGGCCCAGTTGTACAGCTTCACCCAATTGGGGCCGAGCTTGTAGTAGTGCTTGGGCTGGGGCCACAGCTCTGTGGTGTTGAGCAGATCCAGCCTGGCCTTGCGGCTGCCCGCCTTCACCAGGATGGTGTGGTCGTCGATCTTCTCCACCGCCACCACCTCGGTGGTGTAGTAGTTGTTGAACCAGGGGCCCTTGATGTCCTTGGATCGCATCATCTCGTAGCCGAAGGTGTAGTCATCGGCGGTGACGGGCTTGCCGTCCGACCATTTGGCGCGCGGGTCGAGCTTGAAGTAGACGGTTTGGCTGTCCGGCGCGATGGCCCAGGCGCTTGCGAGGGACGGGATGGGGTTGCCGGTATTGGGGTGGAAGCTGATGAGCCTCAGCTGGTTGTCCAAGATGAAGGAGCGAAACGCGCCGTTGGAGTCGGGCCCCACGGTGCGAAACGTCAGCGGAAAGCTGTCCACGAACATGGTGATGCTGCCTCCGGGCAGCGCTTTGGGGGAGGCGAACACGGGGTCCGTGTCGTTGGTTTCCCACTTGAGATCCGCAGGCAGGCTGGCCGTCCAACCCCAGGATCCGTTCACCAGCAGAAAAAGTGCACCTATCCATTTGATTTTATTGTTCATGTTTGACTTCCTGGTCATTCCCCACTGCGGGGGCTTGATTGATAACGGGTTAATCCATGTGACCCGTAGCCGCCCGTCGTGGCGGCTCGTCCTGTCACTGATAACGGGTAAATTTGCGCGGATCGAACGCCTCGCGAATGGCCTCGCCGATAAAGGAGACCATGATGAGCACCAGGCTCACCGCCGCTACCACCGAGCTCACGATCCAGATGGCGTCCAGGTTGTTGATGCCCTGAGAGAGCAGCTCCCCCCAGCTCGGGGTCGGTGGTGCCAGGCCAAAGCCCAGATAGTCCAGCGCTGTCAGGGTGGAGATGTTGCCCACTACGGCAAAGGGCGCCAGGGTCACCACCATCACCAGAGTGTTCGGCAGGATGTGGTGGAAGATGATCCGCCCCGTGCCCGCTCCCTGGGCCCGCGCCGCCATCACATAGTCCCTCGCCCGCTCCTTGTAGGTGAGGGTGCGCATGTACCAGGTGATCCCCATCCAGCCGAACAGCACGTTGATGCCCACAAACAGGCCGAAGTTCGGCTTGGCCAGGGAGACCAGGATCATGATGACGTAGAGGAAGGGCACCTGGGACCAGATCTCGATAAAGCGCTGCAGCACTAGGTCAAACCGCCCGCCGAGGAAGCCCATCATGCAGCCGATGGTGACCCCGATGACATAGCTCGCCACTAGGGCGATGAAGGCAAAGCCGATGGCGATGCGAAAGCCGTAGACCAGGCGCGCCAGCACGTCGCGACCGCTGGTGTCGGTGCCGAGGAAGTGACGATCGGCCGTGCTCGGGGCATAGGGCGGATAGGCCTCCTCCTTGAAGTCCTGCTCATAGGGATTCCAGGGCACCAGGGGCAGCAGCACCCAGTCCCCCTTTCCTTCCTGCTCAAGCTTGGCTTTCAGCTGGCGGTAGTTGGTCTCGTACTCGTAGTCGAGCCCGAACTGCTGGCCCGGGATCACGTCCCCATAGGTGGGGAAGTAGAGCTCCCCCTGATAGCTCACCGCCAGCGCCCGGCTGTTGACCAGCAGCTCCGCCAGCAGGGAGAGCACCACCAGGGTGGTGAAGATGATAAAGGAGTAGTAGCCGCGTTTTATCGATTTGAAACGCTTGAGTTTTTTCAGGGTGACAGGGTTCATGCTCACTCTCCAAACCGCACGCGAGGATCGACCAGGGCCACGCAGATATCGGAGACGATATTGCCCACCAGCATCAGCAGGGAGGTGATGGCCAGAATGCCCATGACGGTGGGGTAATCCCGCTCGACGATGGCCTCGTAGCCGAGCAGGCCGATGCCGTCGATGTTGAAGATGGTCTCGATGAGGAAGGATCCGCCGAAGAAAACGGTGAGCACTGACCCCAGGTGGCTCGCGATGGGGATCAGGCTGTTGCGCATGGCGTGATCGGTGACCGCCTTGCGAAACGGCAACCCTTTGGCCACGGCGGTGCGCACGTAATCCGCCGACAGGTTCTCCATCAAGCTGTTCTTCATGGTCATGGTGAGGATGGCGAAATCCCCGATGGCGTAGGCGATGAGCGGCAGCAGGGCGTGGGCGAAGACGGTGCGGATCTGATCCCAGCTGATCTCCATGTATTCAAAATCGTCCCCCGGGAAGCCCCCCATGGGCAGCCACTCAAGATGGAAGGCGAAGACGGTGATGAGAAAGATCCCCACCACGTAGGCAGGTAGCGCATAAGCCATGTAGATGAGCATGGAACTTAGCGAATCGAAGCGGCTGTTGTGCCTGAGCGCCTTGGCCACCCCGAGCGGGATGGAGACGGCGTAGCTCAGCAAGAAGGTCGCCAGCCCGAAGAAGGCGGTGACCGGTAGTCGCTCCTTGATGAGATCCCACACCGGCTCGTAGTAACGGGTCGACTCCCCCAGATCCAGTACCACCAGCTTCTGCAGCCACTCCCAATAGGCAACCAGCATGGGCTTGTCGAGCCCGTAGAACGCCTTGAGCTCCTCGATCTGTTCGTCAGAGAGCGCCTGGGCCCCCTTGCTGCCACTGGAGCGACCGCTCTCGTTCTGCGACACCTGTGCCTGCAGCAACATGCGTTCGACCGGGCCGCCCGGCACGAAACGGGTGATGGTGAAGACGAGCAGGGTGATACCGAGGAACGTCGGGATGATCAAAAGCATCCGGCGTAGAAAGTACGACAGCATGATGGAACCTCGTCCTTGTTGTTCTTTTTTGTGGCTAGTCACATCCGGTGACAGGCCTGTCTTTGTGGGCCTGCTCGGTTCAATCTTGCCCACCAGTGATCATTGGTAAATATAAACTCATGCCAGATCAATAAAATAATCGTCCAAAGGCCAGTCATCTGGATTTGGTATTGTCTGGTCCTGAAAGACGTTCCCTCTATTTGTTAGGTGGGACGCTCGGTAAACCTAGCCGCCAGATATGGGTTATCCCCCGTTTCGAGTCTGTTCATCAATTGATCATCTGAACCTTATTAAAGTCATGTTGATGATGTCGACAATGACTGGATTGCCGATAAGCACTTTTAGTAATAAAAGCAACATATCGAAGTTGAAATTTTGGCCGACACAGGAAAGAATGCGCGCTCGGTTATTGGCCTGTGGTGCAGGTTGACCCGCCACCGGCAGACCGAGGATGACAGGGCCGTCGGCCCATTGGTACAGGAAACCATACAGGAATTTTATGAATCCCCTTCGCACTGCCGCTTCGGCCCTTTTATGCACACTCGCACTGGTCAGCCAACAGGCCGCCGCCGTCGAGTACCGTCTGCCTGCGGCCAACAGCCGTCTGATCGGCGAGAATCAGGAATATGTGGTGCCCGCGGACAACCGTCCGCTGGAGCAGATCGCCTCTGACTTCCAGTTGGGTCTGACCAACATCATGGAAGCCAACCCCGGGGTCGATCCCTACCTGCCCAAGGCAGGCAGCACCCTGATCATTCCCCATCAGCTGATCCTGCCCAATGCGCCCCGCGAAGGGATCGTCATCAACGTGGCCGAGATGCGCCTCTATTACTACCCGAAAGGCAAGAACGTGGTGCAGGTGCTGCCCATCGGCATCGGCCAGCTGGGGGTAAACACCCCGGAGAACTGGATCACCAAGGTGGAGCGCAAGCGCGCCAACCCGACCTGGACCCCGACCGAGAACATCCGTCGCCGCTACGCCGCCCAGGGCAAGACCCTGCCTGCGGTCTGGCCGGCCGGTCCTGACAACCCCATGGGTCTGCACGCCCTCTATATCGGCAACCTCTATGCCATCCACGGCACCAATGCCACCTTCGGCATCGGTCTGCGGGTGAGCAGCGGCTGCGTCCGTCTGCGCGCCGACGACATCAAATACCTGTTCGACCACGTGCCGGTCGGTACCCGCGTCCAGTTCGTCAACCAGCCGGTCAAGACCACGGTCGAGCCGGATGGCGGTCGCTACATGGAAGTGCATGAGCCGCTGTCGCGTACCGAGGAGGAGTTCAACTCCACCGCCGCCGTGCCGCTGCCCATGACCCCGGCCACGACCCGCTTCATCGCCCACGCCGACTCTGACTCCAATGTGGTCAAGCAGGTGCTGGAGCAGCGCACCGGCATGCCGACCCGCCTCAATCCCTGATGAGGTCTGTGCCTTTGAAGAAGGCCCGGGCAGGCTAACGAAAACGGCGACCAGATGGTCGCCGTTTTTTATGGCTGGCGTTTGAGCGCCATCAATTGGGGTTACTGCACGCAAACCGGGCAGAAGGCGTAGGTGCCCTGCGGATCGTTGAAGCGCGTCAGCGGATCCAGGTTGCGCTTCACCTCCACCATGGCCTTGCCAAATCCGGCTGGCAGCCAGCTTTGCAGGTACGGTGCCAGCGCCTGGGCGCTGCTGTCGAACAACTGGCGCAGGAACTTGTCCCTGGCTGACTCTTCCTGCTCGATGGGGCTTACCTGCCACTCCTTGAGATTGGCGAGGTCGGCGGCGGTCTTGAGGGCATCGTTGAGGTTGCCGAACTCATCCACCAGACCCAGTGCCTTGGCATCCTCACCGGTCCAGACTCGCCCTTCGGCGGCTTTTTCCGCCTCTTCCGGGCTCAGACCTCGGCCCTTGCCCACCAGATCGACGAAGCGCTGGTAGGTATCCTCCACACTCAGCTGGATAGCCTGGCTGACGTGCTCGGGCAGGGCTCGGGTCAGACCGACGCCGACGTAATCCGTGGTGCCGACGCCATCGGTATGCACCCCGTACTGGGAGAGTGCCTTGTCGATGGTGGCGAACATGCCGAACACCCCGATGGAGCCGGTGAGGGTGGTGGGGGAGGCGAAGATCTTGTCTGCATCGGCGGAGATCCAGTAGCCACCGGAGGCGGCGTAGCTGCCCATGGAGATCACGACCGGCTTGCCAGCCTGTTTCAGGGCCAGCAATTCGGCGCGGATCTGCTCGGCGGCGAAGGCGCTGCCGCCGGGGCTGTCGACCCGCAATACCACGGCTTTTACCTTGTCATCGCGACGAGCATCGGCCAGCAGCTCGGAGAGGCTGTCCCCGCCTATGGTGCCGGCGGGTTGCATGCCGTCCATGATGGCGCCGCTGGCGACGATGAGGCCCACTTCGTCCTTGCCGCTCTGGGGATATTGCTCGGGAATGGCGGCCAGATACTCCTTGAGGCCGACCCCTTTCCAGCCGTGATCCTCATCTTCTCCCACCTCCTTGATCACCGCCTGGGTCATCTCGTCACGGGTGGCGAGCTGATCCACCAGGCCGTTGTCGAGGGCGTAGTTGGCGGCATTGCCACCGGCCTTGCGCAGCAGTTCGAGGAAGCGCTCCTTGCCCGGAGCCACGATCTCCGGATCTATCTCCCGCTGGTTGGCCACGTCGGCAACATAGGATTGCCACAGCTGATCCAGCCAGCGCTGGTTCGCCTCCTTGCTCTCGGGGGACATGTCATCCCGGGTGTAGGGTTCGACGAAGGATTTGTAGGTACCGACCTTGAACACATGGGGGGTGATGTTGAGTTTCTCCAGCGCCGACTTGAAGTAGGTCTGGTAGACGCCCAGGCCCTCGATCACCACGGCGCCGCTCTGGTTGAGCAGCACGTGGTCGGCGTGAGCCGCCAGCAGGTATTGCCCCTGGGTATAGAAGTCGGCCATGGCGATGACCGGCTTGCCGCTCTCCTTGAAGGCATCAATGGCGCTTGCCACCTCCTGCAATTTGGAGAAGCTGGCGCCCTGCAGTCCCTGTGGCTTGATCACCAGCGCCTTGATGCGATCGTCATCCTTGGCGTTGTGAATGGCCCACAGCAGATCGGAGAGCACGATCTCGCTCGGCTGCTCGTCGCTGCTGTCCATCTGGCGCAGCAGCTGCACAGTGGGGTCTGTCTGGGAACGCTGCTCGACCAGCACGCCGTTGAGGTTGAGAGTGAGCGCCCCTTCGATGGGGGCCACCGGAGCCTCTTTCTGGCCGAAGCTGACGACGATGACCAGCACGACCAGCAGAAACAGCAGATTGACCAGCATCAGGCGGGTGAAGTTGAGCAGACGCCACAGGCTGCGGAACAACCAGCCCAGGCCTTTGAAAATAGACATAGTCGCGTTATCGCCCTGTTAATGGGGGAGGAGGGGCCATTATTAACCAGTTGGGGGCGAAATTGCCATTTCCGGCTGGTGGATCCGGCGCCCGGGATTCAGGACACGGCTGTGCGCTGAAAAATTGTCCAAACATTTGTTTGAAAAAGAATTTTCGATTCTTTACTCTAGCTCCACATTGATAACAAAAAATTAACTGGAGGCCCTGTGAGTCGTTATCCAACCCTGCTGACCCCGCTCGATCTCGGCTTTACCCAATTGCGCAACAGGGTATTGATGGGTTCGATGCACACCGGCCTCGAAGAGGAGAAAGGGGGCTTTGACAAGCTGGCCGCCTTCTATGGCGAACGCGCCCGTGGCGGGGTCGGCCTCATCGTGACCGGCGGTATCGCCCCCAACCTGCGTGGGCGCCTGGTGCCTCACGGTTCCCAGCTGAGCTTTCCCTGGCAGGTTGCCAAACACAAGAAGGTGACCCGGGCGGTCCATCAGGAGGGGGGCAAGATAGCGCTGCAGATCCTCCATGCCGGCCGTTACGCCTATCACCCCTTCAGCCTGGCACCGAGTGCCCTCAAGGCTCCCATCTCACCGTTCAAGCCGCGCGCCATGAGCGAGCGGCAGATCCGCGGCACCATCCGCGACTTCGCCGCCACCGCAGCGCTCGCCAGGGCGGCAGGTTATGACGGGGTCGAGGTGATGGGATCGGAAGGCTATCTCATCAACCAGTTCATTTGCGAGCGCACCAACAAGCGTACCGATGGCTGGGGCGGCAGCAGCGAAAACCGGATGCGTTTCCCGGTGGAGATAGTGCGTGCCATCCGCGAGCGGGTCGGCCCGGATTTCATCATTATCTTCCGTCTCTCCATGCTGGATCTGGTGGAGCAGGGCTCGACCCTGGAAGAGGTTATAGCCCTCGGTCAGGCGCTGGAGCAGGTGGGGGTGACCCTCATCAACACCGGCATCGGCTGGCACGAGGCGCGGGTGCCCACCATCGCCACCAGCGTGCCGCGCGGCGCCTTCAGCTGGGTGACGGCGGAGCTGAAAAAACACCTCAAGGTGCCGCTTATCACCACCAACCGCATCAACACCCCCGAGGTGGCCGAACGTATCCTTGCGCAGGGAGACGCGGATATGGTCTCCATGGCGCGCCCCTTCCTGGCCGACCCCGAGTTCGTGATCAAGGCCGCCGAAGACAGAGCAGACGAGATCAACACCTGCATCGCCTGCAACCAGGCCTGCCTGGACCACATCTTCAAGCAGAAGCGCGCCTCCTGCCTGGTCAATCCGCGCGCCTGTTTCGAGACCGAGCTCACCTTCGGCCGGGTGCCCCAACCCAAGAAGCTGGCGGTGGTGGGGGCCGGTCCGGCCGGACTCGCGTTTGCCTGCTATGCCGCCGAGCGCGGCCATCAGGTGAGCCTGTTTGATCAGGCGAGCGAGATAGGCGGCCAGTTCAACTTTGCCAAGCAGATCCCGGGCAAGGAAGAGTTTCACGAGACCCTGCGTTATTTTGCCAAACGGCTGGAGAAGTGCGGCGTCGAGCTTTATCTCGGCCAGCGCCAGAGCGCCGAGAGCCTCTTGGGCGGCGGCTTTGACGAGGTGATCCTCGCCACCGGTATCCGTCCGCGCACCCCCAATATTCCTGGCATCGAGCATCCCAAGGTGCTGAGCTACCTGGACGTGCTGCGCGATCACAAGCCGGTGGGCGAGAAGGTGGCGGTGATCGGTGCCGGCGGCATCGGCTTCGATGTGGCCGAATACCTGGTGGAGAAAAGGGTGGCGCAGTCATCCCACGGGGACGGGGATCTTCGTCGTGACCACTGGCTCAAGGAGTGGGGCATCGACAAGCAGCTTGCCGAGCGCGGTGGCTTGACGACCCCGGAAGTCGACGCCCCCGAGCGCCAGATCTGGCTGCTCCAGCGCAAGGAGAGCAAGGTGGGTGACGGCCTTGGCAAGACCACCGGCTGGATCCACCGTACCGTCTTGAAGAACCGCAAGGTGCAGATGCTCTCCGGGGTGCAGTACCTGCGTATCGACGACGAGGGTCTCCATATCCAGGTGGGCGACCAGCAGCAGTGCCTGCCGGTGGATCAGGTGATCATCTGTGCCGGGCAGGAGCCGCTCAAGGAGCTGCAAGTCGGCCTGCAGGCCGCCGGCAAACCGGTACACATCATAGGCGGCGCCGATGTGGCGGCGGAGCTCGATGCCAAGCGGGCGATCCGTCAGGGGGCGGAGCTGGCTGCCGTCATCTAGGTAGCAGGCACTTTGGTCACGTCATAAACCCCTGAGCATCAGGGGTTTTCTTCATTCTGCGCTGTGCTAAGGTAGCGCCATCATAGCCCCAGACAAGGAACTGCCCATGGATGCCCTTACCCTGTTGCTCAATCGCCACTCCTGTGGCCGTCTGGCCGAGCCGGCGCCCGCCGGCGAGGTGCTCGACAATATTCTCAAGGCCGGGCTGCGGGCGCCGGATCACGGTACCCTGACCCCCTGGCAGTTCATCCTGTTTGAAGGGGAAGGGCGCGAGCGGCTCGGTACCCTGCTGGGAGAGGCTGCCCGCCGCCGGGGTGAAGATGAAGAGAGCATCAGGAAGTGTCAGGAGGCGCCGCTGAGGGCCCCGCTGGTGGTTGCCGTCGCGACCCGTTATCAGGAACACCCCAAGGTGCCGAAACTGGAGCAGGAGCTCTCCGCCGGTTGCGCCCTGATGGCGATGCAGATGGCGGCTCAGGCGCAGGGATTCAACGGCATCTGGCGCTCCGGCTGGTTCATCTTCGATGAGCAGATCAACCAGGGATTGGGGCTGGGGGCAGAGGATCAGCTGGTGGGCTTCCTCTATCTCGGCACTCCCATGCTGGAGGCGCGCAAGCTGCGTGAATTACCCCTAGGCGAGTATGTCCGCCGTTTCTGAGTCGCTGACTCTGCTTCGATAGTCTCGGACAAAGCCCTGATCCATCAGGGCTTTTTTGGGCAAACTCCGGATAGTAACCAGAGTGGCCACTGAAAATAAATGGGGGCAGATCGGGATGACGGGCCGTAGCAGGGAATTTTTTAAATAGTGAGATACGCCTCTCAATCCTGGTGTATTTAGCTATGTAAAACGTTTGCGCATCCATTAATATCCCCCTGCCAGTTTAGAAGGGCATCCCTTCTAATTTTTCTGCGATGAGAGTCGCAATTCCGTAGCACCTTTTTAAACAGCCCAACGTCCTCGTGACATTGGGCTTTATTTTTATGGTGTTTTCAGCCGTGTTCTGGCAATTCTCATGGCCTGATATCCGCCACTCTCCACGCCATCTGCGCGATGAAGTTTTTCCCTGGTCCTGGTGTGTGAAGCAGCATTGCGAGTGGATAAACGGGGGCGAGCAGGCGAGCAAATAGAACAAGGGCACCCGAAGGTGCCCTTGTCGTCGTCATGCTGCCTTTTCGCTATCAGCCGTGTTTGCGGCCGGATAGGCGGCACCACTCCTCTTTCACTGCGGTCGGATCCATCTCGAACCACTGACCGTAGATAGTCTCCAGCTCGGGGGCCTGGCTCTCCAGCACGCCGGAGAGGGCCATCAGGCTGCCCGGCTTGCCCAGACCGGCGATCAGCGGCGCCAGCTCACGTAGCGGGCCGGCCAGGATGTTGGCGACCACCACGTCGGCCAGCAGCCCTTCCGGTTGCTCGGCGGGCAGATAGAGCTCGATCTGGTCGGCGACGCCGTTGCGCATCGCGTTGTCACGGCTGGCCTGGATGGCCTGCGGATCGATGTCGATGCCGATCACCCGGGCGGCGCCGAGTTTCAGGGCGGCGATGCCGAGAATGCCGGAGCCACAACCGAAATCGACCACGGTTTTGCCGGCCAGATCCAGCCCGTCCAGCCACTGCAGGCAGAGGGCCGTGGTGGGGTGGGTACCGGTACCGAACGCCAGACCCGGATCCAGCATGACATTGACCGCCTCGGGGTCCGGCACATCGCGCCAGCTCGGGCAGATCCACAGCCTCTCGCCAAACTGCATGGGGTGGAAGTGATCCATCCACTCGCGTACCCAGTCCTTGTCTTCCAGCTGCTCGACCTTGTAGCCGACGTTCTCGCCGAAGATCTGCTGGAAGAAGGCGATGGTGGGGGCCGGATCGGTTTCGGCGTCGAACAGACCCATCACCTCGGTCTCGCCCCACAGCGGGGTTTCGCCGGGCATGGGTTCATAGACGGGCACATCCTTGGCATCCATAAAGGTCACCGCCTGGGCACCACGCCCCAGCAGCATGTTGCTCACCTTGTCTGCGGTCTTGGCAGTGGCGTTGATTCGAATTTGTATCCAGGGCATGGCGTCGACTCTTCATAAATGTGAAACCGCGGGATTCTACCATCATGGGGCTTTGCTGTCGTGGTTTGCCCATGGGGTGTGGTGGAGCAAGGCAACTTTGCCAAGTTGGCATGGTTAATGTATTCCCCAATGGGTGACGGGAAGCAACCTGTTCCCGCTGAATGCTTTGCTCTAGGAAAGTTCCGTCATTGCTTGGCCACCTTCGGGTGGCTTTTTTTGTTTCAAACCGATGGCGTGAGAGTGGCATGGGACTTTGAATAGTCGGAGAGAGGGGAAAGTCTGCAATAAACGGCGTATTGGCACACAAGCTGCAAAAGCCAATCTGTCCTGCAAAGGATGTGTGTGTGATTGTTACCCCAATGTTCAGGTATTTAGGGCCATTCCGACGGAATGGCCCCTTTTTTATGTCATCTCTTCAATCATGTCGCGCCTGATTGCCGGACAACCGACCGGCCCTGTGCCTTGATGGGGCTTGCCGTTGGTGAAAATACCCCAGCTTGGTGCGTTTTTTACCTCCAAGGGACTAGAAGCCGCTCATATCGATCACCAGCTTGCCCATCATGCGGCCGGCTTCCAGCTCTGCATGGGCCCGGGCCAGGGTGGCCGGTGTCAGTTCGGGCAGCGTGTGGGTCAGGGTGCTCTTCAGCACGCCCTGATCCACCAGGGTGGCAACCTGTTGCAGCAGCCTGTGCTGCTCGATCATGTCCGGGGTCTGGAACAGGGAGCGGGTAAACATGAACTCCTGGCTGAAGGTGGCGCTCTTGCTCTTGAGCAGGGAGAGATCCCAGGGATCTTTCGATTCGGCGATGGTACAGATGTGACCGAACGGGCGAATGAGATCTGCCATGGCTTGCCAGTGCTGCTCGGTGGCATTGGTGCAGAAGATGGCGTCCACCTGTTCGATGCCAAGGGCGGCCAGATCCGATGACAGGCTGTGATGACTCACTACCTGATGGGCCCCCATCTGCTGGCACCAGTCGCGAGTCTCGGGGCGAGAGGCGGTGGCGATCACTTCCATGCCGGTGAGCTGGCGGGCCAGCTGAATGGCGATGGAACCCACTCCGCCAGCGCCGCCGATGATGAGCAGCCGGCCAGTGCTCTTGCGAGTGAGGCCAAGGCGCTCGAACAGGGCCTCCCAGGCGGTGATGGCGGTCAGCGGCAGGGCGGCGGCCTCCACGTCGCTCAGAGTTGTGGGGGCGAGGGCAGCGATGCGTTCATCCACCAGTTGCAGAGCGCTGTTGCTGCCGGGGCGGCTGATGTCACCGGCGTACCAGACTCTGTCGCCCGCCTTGAACAGGGTCACCTCGCTGCCGACGGCGACAACCTCGCCCACGGCATCCCAACCGAGCACGCGGGGACTGCTCTCGACCTTCTCCTTGGGGGCGCGCACCTTGGTGTCGACTGGGTTGACGGAGGTGGCATTGACCCGTACCAGCAAATCCCGCGGGCCCGGCGTCGGCTCGGGCAGGCTGGCTTCGATGAAGCAGTGGGGATGATCGCTCGGCAGATAGTGGGTCAGGGCGATGGCTTTCATGGCTGTTCCTTTCAAATCGGTTGGAGGGGGGATTGCCAGCCACTCTAGTCTGTCTGATTATTCGGATTAAGATGGGTAATTGGTAAAGACTGTTTGAATATATGAACAATGTCGAACTGGAATTGATGGGGTTGTTTGCCACCGTGGTGGAGCAGGGCAGCTTTACCCGGGCGGCCGAGCTGCTCGGCATGCCAAAATCCTCGGTGAGCCAGAAGATCTCGCGGCTTGAGTCACAGCTCGGAGTGCGGTTGCTTCAGCGCACCACCCGCAGGCTCAGCCTGACCCCTCAGGGTGAGATTTATGTAGAACACTGCCGCGGATTGCTGACCCTGGCCCGCAGCGCCAATCTGGCGATGGCGCGGCTTCGCAGCGCTCCCGCCGGCCGGGTGCGGATCACTGCGCCCGAGGCGACCGGCACCTTGCTGCTTGGTCCTATCTTGGCCGAGTTTCGCGCCCTCTATCCCGAGGTGGTGCTGGAGCTGACCCTGAGTGACGAGCAGCTGGATCTGGTGAGGGAGGGGTACGATCTGGCGCTGCGGGCTGCGCCGCTAAAGGATTCCAGCCTCATCTGCTGGCGCATCGGCGAGGTGGCCCGTTATCTGGTGGCCTCTCCCGGTTATCTGGCGCGCCACGGCATGCCGCAGCTGCTGGCCGAGCTGGCGCACCATGTCTGTCTGGTTCACACCGCTCTTCCGGTGTGGCCGTTGCAGGAGGGGGGCTGGCGACCGCAGGGAGCTTGTGTCAGCAACAGCCTGCTGGCGCTGCGGGAGCTGGCGCTTCATGACGGGGGAATTGCCCTGTTGCCGCAGCATGTCTGCGAGAGCGGGCTGGCCAGCGGGAAATTGCAGAAGATCCTGCCCATGATCCCCATCCCGACCAATCCGTTTTACCTCATCTACCCGAGCCGGGAACACCTGGCGCCCGCCCTGCGCAGCTTGATGGATTTCGTGGCCGAGCGTCTGCCGTTCGCCTGAGTTACCAGCCGCTCTGGCTGGCAGACTCCTGATTGGGCTTGAGGCCGATGGGCACGGACTGGCGTTCGGCCATCATGCGGATCTGCCCCTCTATCAGGTTGGCGCTGGGGCCCAGTACCAGCACCAGTTGATGATCGTTGAGCTGGATCCAGGAGAGGCAACCGAGCTCGAGAAAGCGGGATTGATCCACCAGCTCGATGTCGCGCACCCGCAGGCTGAGGCGGGTCAGGCAGACGCTCATGGCCTGCAGGTTGTCCATGCCCCCCAGCACCTTGAGGTACTGGATCGCCAGCATCTGGGGATCGGAGGGGGCCACGCTCGCCAGCCGTGAGTGTTCCCTGGCGATGGGCTTGCTCGGCATGCTGAGGGGCGAGCGTTCCAGCAACTGGTAAAACAACAGGGTGTAGGCGACGAAGAACAGAATGCCGACCGGGATCAGCCAGAAGCTGTGTTCGCCCGTCTGATAGCTCAGCACCAGATCCAGCAGGCCGGCGGAGAAGTAACTGCCCACCTTGATACCGAGGCTGCTGCACACCGCCAGCGACAGCCCGGTCATCAGGGCGTGGGCCAGAAACAGCCAGGGGGCGGTGAAGGCAAACAGAAACTCGATGGGTTCGGTGATCCCCACCAGCGCCGAGGTTAGCGCCAGGGTGAGCAGCAGCCCACCCTGCGGCAGCCGCCGCATCCGCTGGCGATGGAGCCAGATGGCGAAACAGGCACCCGGTAGACCGAACATGATGATGGGATAGAGCCCCGCCACATACCCTTCGTGCAGCGGCTGGGCACTGGCCAGTGCCTGCAGGTTGCTTTCGCCAAGGCCGATGACGCTGCCCAGCACCTGATGCAGGCCGAGGGGGATCAGCAGCCGGTTGAGGGTGCCGTAACAGAAGGCCCCGAGTGGCGTGGTGAGCAGCTCGGAGGTGAGCAGGGTGAGGCCACGTTCCAGCGGTGGCCACAAGAGTGACAATGGCAGGGCGATAAGCAGGCAGGCCAGCGCCGAGCAGAGCAGGCTGGGGAATTCACCCCGGGCGAAGCGTAGCCAGCCAGGCCGTGTTTGTTGCTGACGGACCCAGGGATAGATGATGGCGGTGGTCAGCCCCGCCAGCAGGCCGCAGATCATGTCCGCATGAAGATTCGGGGCCAGGGTGTTGAAGGCGGTGCTGAGCAGCAGGAAGTTTACCGCCCCGGCCAGTGCCTGGGTGCCTTCCCCCTGCCGGCTCAGGCCAAAGGCGATGGCCACTGCGTAGATGAGCGGCATCTGGCTGAAGATCGCCTGACCGGTGAGAGAGAGCACGGCCATGTCCAGCGCATCGGGTTGCCCGAGTCGATAGACCAGGGCCGCCACCGGCAAGATGGAGACGGGCAGCAGCAGGGCATAGCCAAGCCGCTGCAGGGCTTGGGTAACGACTTGTCGGGTGTCTTTTACGGGCATACGACGCCATTATTTTGTGACTCGGCGCACAGTTTACCCGTAAAACACCCATTTGGGGATAGTTTCGGAACCCCTAATTCATCTTTTACTCAATTTTTACTCGAACAACTCCCGCACTTCCCGCGAAGGCGGAGCACTGAGCAGGCTCACCACCACGAAGGCGAACAAACCGAGAGTCAGGCTGGGCACGATGGCGTGCAGGCCAGCCAGCTTGATCCCCCACTGACTCAGGATGCAGTAGCACAGAATGCCGCACACCATGCTGGCCAGGGCGCCGCGACCGTTGGCCCGCGGCCAGTAGAGGCCGAGCACCAGGGGCCAGAGGAATACCGCCTGCAGGCCGCCGAAGGCGAGCAGGTTGAGCCAGATGATCATCTCCGGGGGCTGCAGCGCCGCCAGCAGTACCAGAGTGCCGAGGATCAGGGTACAGAGCAGGGAGAGGCGGGGGATGCGCACCTCCAGCTTCTCCTGCTTCGGATTGAGGTAGTTGAGGTAGAGATCTTTCACCAGGGTGGCCGAGGCCTGGATCAGCTGGGAGTCGATGGTCGACATGATGGCCGCCATGGGCGCCGCCAGGAAGACCCCGGCGAGCCAGGGGGGCAGCACCTCCATCATAAGAGAGGGCATGATCTTGTCCGGACTGTCCATGCCGGGCAGGATGGCGCGGCCGAGGGCCCCGGCCAGGTGCATGCCGAACATCAAGAGGGCGCTGACGATGGTGCCGATCAGGATGCCGCGATGAAGCGCCTTGCTGTCGCGATAGCCAAAGCAGCGCAGGGCCGAGTGGGGCAGCCCCACCACCCCGATGCAGACCAGGATCCAGAAGCTCAGCATGAAGGGCTGGGTCAGCATGTCGCCGGCCCCCTGCGGGCTTACCAGCTTGGGATCTATCTCCTTGAGCTGGTGGATGAGGTTGGGCAAGCCATCCCCCGCGATCAGGATCCCCGCCAGCAGGGCACCGGTGCCGATCAGCATGATGATCCCCTGCAGGGCATCGGTCATCACCACGGCGCGAAAGCCGCCGATGATGGTGTAGAGCAGCACGCAGCCGGCAAACAGCAGCAGCCCCTGCTGGTAGGAGAGGCCGGTGGCGGTCTCCAGCAGGCGGGCCCCGCCGATGAACTGCACCACCATGGTGGCGATAAAGGCGAGGATGATGGTCACCGAGCCCAGGATCACCACGGCCCGGCTCTGGTAGCGAGCCCACAGCATGTCGTTGATGGTCACCGCATTGACCCGGCGGGCTATGATGGCGAATTTCTTGCCAAGTACCCCCAGGGTGAGCCAGACGGTGGGCAGCTGGATCATCGCCAACAGCACCCAGCCAAGACCAATCTTGTAGGCAGCGCCGGGGCCGCCGATAAAGGACGAGGCCGACGTATAGGTGGCCACCAGCGTCATGGCCAGCACCAGGCCGCCCATGCTGCGGTTACCGATGAAGTACTCCTGAACGAAGTTGCCGGCGGCGCGATGGCGGCTGGCCCAGAAGCCAACCCCCAGCACCAGCACCAGATAGATGAAGAGCGGCAGCATCAACTCAAGATTCATGGGAGGGCTCCTTGGGCTGAAGCGGCTCGGGATCGAGAGGGATCTCCACGAACAAGCGGTTCACCATCAGGGCGCAGAGCAGGATGAACAGCAGCGGCATCACCATGCAGCTGAGCAGGAACCAGAGCGGCAGCCCCCACAGCTCAAGCTGCGGCGGAATAAAGTAGGCGGTGCCATACCAGGCAAAGAAGTAGAGCAGGGTCAGCAGCAGGCAGAAGACTGCTTCCCGGCGGGCGAGAGCGAAACGGTTCACCTTGGCCTCCGACAATTTCGAGGGGCGCAAGGATAACAAAAAAGGGCCATGTCGCCATGGCCCTTTTTCAGCAGAGGATCTGCGGACGCGAATCTTACAGACCCAGCTTCTTGTGCAGGTAGTGGATGTTGGTTCCACCGTGCTGGAAGTTTTCGTCCTTCATGATCTCTTTTTGCAGCGGCACGTTGGTCTTGATCCCCTCGACCACCAGCTCGTCCAGCGCGTGGCGCATACGGGCGATGGCGATGTCACGATTCTCGCCGTAGCAGATCAGCTTGCCGATCATCGAATCGTAGTGGGGCGGTACCTTGTAGCCCGCATAGATGTGGGAATCCCAGCGTACGCCCAGGCCACCCGGCGCGTGGAAACGCTGCACCAGACCCGGCGAGGGCATGAAGGTGGCCGGATCCTCGGCATTGATCCGGCACTCGATGGCATGGCCACGGATGCGGATGTCCTGCTGGGTGATCGACAGGGGCTGGCCGGCGGCGATGCGCAGCTGCTCCTTGATGAGATCCACGCCGGTGACCATTTCGGTAACCGGGTGCTCAACCTGGATACGGGTGTTCATCTCGATGAAATAGAACTCGCCGTTTTCATACAGGAACTCGAAAGTACCCGCACCGCGGTAGCCGATCTCGATACAGGCGCGCACGCAGCGCTCGCCGATGAACTTGCGCATCTCGGAAGTGATGCCCGGTGCCGGGGCCTCTTCCACCACTTTCTGGTGGCGACGCTGCATGGAGCAGTCACGCTCGCCCAGATAGATGGCGTTGCCCTGGCCGTCAGCCAGCACCTGGATCTCGATGTGACGCGGGTTCTCCAGGTACTTCTCCATGTAGACCATGTCGTTTTTGAAGAACTGGCCCGCTTCGGATTTGGTCAGCGCAATGGCGGAAGCCAGCTCGGCCTCGTTGCGCACTACGCGCATGCCGCGACCACCACCGCCACCGGCGGCCTTGATGATCACCGGATAGCCGATGCGCTTGGCGATGGCGGCGTTGTGCTTGGCGTCGTTGTCGACCGGACCGTCGGAGCCCGGTACACAGGGGACGCCCGCCTTCTTCATCGCCTCGATGGCGGAGACCTTGTCACCCATCAGGCGGATGGTCTCGGCGCGCGGGCCGATGAAGATGAAGCCGGACTTTTCGACCACTTCGGCAAAATCGGCGTTCTCGGAGAGGAAGCCGTAACCCGGGTGGATGGCCACGGCACCGGTTACCTCTGCGGCGGCAATGATGGCCGGCACGTTGAGGTAGGAGTCGGTACTGGCCGGCTTGCCGATACAGATGGATTCGTCGGCCAGCAGCACATGCTTGAGCTCCCGGTCGGCGGTGGAGTGAACGGCCACTGTCTTGATCCCGAGCTCTTTGCAAGCGCGCAGGATCCGCAGGGCAATTTCACCGCGGTTGGCGATGACTACTTTGTCCAACATGGGTGGCGATTTCCCTTATTCGATGATGAACAGCGGCTCGTCGAATTCGACGGCCTGACCATTTTCAACCAGGATCGCTTTGATCACACCGGCCTTGTCAGATTCGATTTGGTTCATCATTTTCATGGCTTCGACGATGCACAGGGTATCGCCGACATTGACGTGCTGGCCCACTTCCACGAACGGCTTGGCTTCCGGGCTGGAGGAGCGGTAGAAGGAGCCGACCATGGGGGAGCGCATCAGGTGACCGCTCGGGGCGGCATCGGCGGCGGCCGGCGCAGCAGTCGGTGCAGCGGCAACAGGCGCAGCAACCGGAGCAGCTTGCGGCATGATCATCTGCGGGGCGGCAGTCACCTGACCGGAGAAGTTGCGGCTGATGCGAACGGATTCTTCACCTTCGGAGATCTCCAGTTCGGCGATGCCGGACTCTTCAACCAGTTCAATCAGCTTCTTGATTTTGCGGATATCCATTAGCATTCTCTTTCTTCTTTATCAGATAAGTGATTATCAAGCCGCGCGCAGGTGGTGCACGGCCGCGGTTAAAGCGAATTGATAGCCATCGGCTCCCAGCCCGCAGATGACGCCCTTGGCGACATCGGAGAGGTAGGAGTGATGACGGAAGGGCTCCCTGGCATGAACATTTGACAGGTGCACCTCGATAAAGGGGATGGCCACACCCAGCAGGGCATCGCGGATGGCGACACTGGTGTGGGTGAAGGCGGCCGGGTTGATGATGATAAAATCCACCTGGCCCATGGCCTGATGAATGCGGCCGACCAGCTCGTGTTCGGCGTTGGATTGCAGGTGTTCCAGGCTGACGCCGAGTTCACTGGCGCTGTGCGCCAGATCGGCGACGATCTCATCGAGCGTCTTGCTGCCGTAGATACCCGGCTCCCGTTTGCCCAGCAGATTCAGGTTTGGTCCGTTAAGCAGAAGGATTCGGTGATTTTGCGACATATTGAGTACATCCTCGATGATATTGCTGCTATCTGTCAGCTATCTTGCGGACTACCAGAAATCTAGCCATTTTCTGCGCAAATGGGTGTGCCCTGGCACACAGATTTCGCAATTATATTGATTTCGTGAAAATTAACAGCATTTTACTGGTCTAATCTCTACATCTGCCTATTTTTTGCTCGTTTATCTGCCCCGTCCACCATCTGCGCAGGGTGCCGATTCCGGCTCCGCAGAAACAACAAAGCCGACCCAGGGTCGGCTTTGTTCATCGGTAAAACGGGGCTCGATCAGGCGGCTTCCGACTTCTCGCGGATCAGCTTGTCTACCACACCCGGATCCGCCAGGGTGGAGATGTCTCCCAGGCTGTCGGTCTCGCCGGTGGCAATCTTGCGAAGGATGCGGCGCATGATCTTGCCGGAGCGGGTCTTGGGTAGCCCCTCGGCCCAGTGGATGACGTCCGGAGTGGCGATGGCGCCGATCTCTTTACGTACCCACTCCTTGACCTCTTTGTGCAGCTCGCGGCTCGGTTCTTCCCCGGCGATCAGGGTGACGTAGGCATAGATACCCTGACCCTTGATCTCGTGGGGCACGCCGACCACGGCCGCCTCGGCAATCTTGGGATGGGCCACCAGGGCCGATTCGATCTCGGCGGTACCCATGCGGTGGCCGGAGACGTTCAGTACATCATCCACCCGACCGGTGATCCAGTAGTAGCCGTCGGCGTCGCGACGAGCTCCGTCGCCGGTGAAGTAGCGACCCGGGAAGGTGGAGAAGTAGGTCTGCTCGAAGCGCTCGTGATCGCCAAACACGGTGCGCATCTGACCCGGCCAGGAGTCGGTGATCACCAGGTTGCCCTCGGTGGCCCCCTCCAGCGGTTCGCCCATGTTATCGACCAGCGCCGGTTGTACCCCGAAGAAGGGACGGGTGGCGGAGCCGGGTTTCAGGTCGGTGACGCCGGGAAGCGGAGTGATCAGGATGCCGCCGGTCTCGGTCTGCCACCAAGTGTCGACGATGGGGCAGCGCTCGTCGCCTATGGTGCGGTAGTACCACTCCCAGGCTTCCGGGTTGATGGGTTCACCCACGGATCCCATGATGCGCAGGCTCGAACGGGAAGTACCCTCGACTGCCTCGTTGCCCTTGGCCATCAGGGCGCGGATGGCGGTGGGGGCTGTGTAGAGGATGGTGACCTGATGCTTGTCCACCACCTGACTCATGCGGTTGCTGGCCGGGTAGTTGGGCACCCCTTCGAACATGATGGTGGTGGCGCCGTTGGCGAGCGGGCCATAGACCAGATAGGAGTGACCGGTGACCCAGCCCACGTCGGCGGTACACCAGTAGATGTCTTCTTCGTGGTAATCGAACACGTACTTGAAAGTGAGGGTGGCATAGACCAGGTAGCCGCCAGTGGTGTGCAACACCCCCTTGGGCTTGCCGGTGGAGCCGGAGGTGTAGAGGATGAACAGCGGATCTTCGGCGTTCATCGCTTCGGGCGGGCAGTCGCTGCTGACGGTGGCGGTGGCTTCGTGCCACCACACATCGCGATGGCTGTGCCAGGCGACATCGCCGCCGGTACGCTTGAGCACGATCACCTTGTTGACCTGGGTTTCCGGGTTGGTGAGCGCTTCGTCCACATTCTTCTTGAGCGGCACGGCACGCCCGCCACGCAGCCCCTCGTCGGCGGTGATGACGATGTGCGAACCCGAATCTATGATGCGACCGGCCAGCGCTTCCGGCGAGAAACCACCGAAGACGATGCTGTGCACGGCCCCGATGCGAGTACAGGCCAGCATGGCGATGGCCGCTTCCGGCACCATGGGCATGTAGAGGCAGACTACGTCACCCCTGCGCACCCCTTGTGCCTTGAGCACGTTGGCAAACTTGCACACTTCGCCGTGGAGCTCGCGATAGGTCAGCTTGCGATCCTCGGCCGGGTTGTCCCCTTCCCAGATGATGGCGACCTTGTCGCCTCGATCGCGCAGGTGGCGGTCCAGGCAGTTGGCCGAGACGTTGAGCTGGCCATCCTCGAACCACTTGATGGAGACGTGGCCCGGGTCGTAGGAGGTGTTCTTGACCTTGGTATAGGGCTTCATCCAGTCGAGGATTTTGCCCTGCTCGCCCCAGAAGGCGTCCGGGTTTTCAACGGAGGCCTGGTACATGGCCTCATAGCCTGCCTTGTCCAGCAGGGCACCGTTGCTGATATGGGATTTGACCGGGTAGACCTTGCTCTCGCTCATCTGTCACTCCTGTGAAAACATCCTTTTAATAATTGAGTAACAACTTATACCTTTGGCATGAGGGGGCAATTAGACTTTTGGATAGGCGGTGCTCCGCTCCCGTACACAGGGGATGACAGAGGGGAAAGTCTTTGCAGCGAAACGCCCATGGAGGGCGTTTTTTTATCCGATTGTCAGTTATGAGGTAGGAAAAATCGGCCCCCGGCATTTGCTGCACCGAGGGCCTGTTTCAATGGTGTGACCTAGGATTGGGGGGGCGGAGCCAGCCGGTGGCTCATATGCTCTACCTGTAGCGGCTTGCTGAACAGATAGCCCTGACCTTCACCGCAGTTGAGCGACTGCAAGAAGGCATACTGGGCCTGGGTCTCGATCCCTTCCGCCGTGACCTCCATATCCAGACTATCCGCCAGATTGATGATGGTGCGGCACAACTCACGGCTGTTCTTGTCATCGGGTAGCGCCTGGACGAAGGCGCGATCTATCTTGATGCGATCGATGGGCAGGCTTTTTAGCAGGCTCAGGGATGAGAAGCCGGTGCCAAAGTCGTCGATGGCGATCTGCACCCCGAGATTTTTCAGGCGGGTGAAGAGTTCAAGACTCTGATCGACCCGCTGAATGATGCTCTCGGTGACTTCGATTTCCAGCCGCTCTGGCGGGAATCCGGTCTCCTTCAGGATGGCGGCGACCCGCTCCACATAACCGGGGGAGCGCATCTCCCGTACCGATACATTGACCGAGAGGCGGGGCACGTCAAGACCTGCCGCCAGCCAGCTCTGTCCTTGGCGGCAAGCGCTGCGCATCACCCACTCCCCGATTTTTTCGATCAGCCCGCACTCTTCGGCTACCGGGATAAAGCGGGTCGGAGCGATCATCCCCTCATGGGGGTGTTGCCAGCGTATCAGGGCCTCCAGTCCACTCAGGTGGCCAGTGGTGAGGTCGGTCATGGGTTGGTAGAAGATGCAGAGTTGATCCTGCTCCAGCGCCTTGAGCAGCCCTTGCTCCATCTGCATTCTTTCCCGGGCACGGGCGGCCATGCTGGGGGTATAGAACTGGTAGCCGTTGCGCCCCTGGCTCTTGGCTTCGTACATGGCGCTGTCTGCTGCGCTGATCAGGCTCTCGGGCGTATCGGCATGGTCCGGGTAGAGGGCGATCCCGATACTGGCGGAGATGGCGACCTGCTCATGGGCCAGTTCTACAGGCTCACGCAGCACATCCAACAGGGTACTGGCCAGCATCTCCAGCTCTTCGGATTGATCCAGATAGGGGATTAACACCAGAAATTCGTCGCCACCGAGCCGGGTGGCGAGATCGTGTGCTTGCAGGCAGCCGTGGATCCGCTCGGCCAAGCGCTTGAGCAACTGATCGCCGACCCCGTGGCCCAGGCTGTCGTTGATCAGCTTGAAGCCGTCCAGGTCGATAAACAACAGCCCCAGTCGCTTTCGGTTGAGTTTGGCTGTCTTCAGCTCAAGGGTCAGCCGCTCCTGCAACAGATGGCGGTTGCCAAGCTCCGTCAGGGGATCGTGGTAGGCCAAATGGTTGAGCTCGGCCTCGACCTTGCGGATGGCGCTGATGTCGGAGAGGGCTATCACGAAGTGAGTGGTGTTGTTGAAACTGTCGTAGACGGCGCTGATCTGCTGCCAGGAGGAGAAGTAGCTGCCATCCTTGCGCAGGCACAGTCGCTCGCCATGCCAGGTATTGTTGCCCGGTTGCAACTGGTACCAGGGATAGTCGCGCGCACCGTGAGTTTGCGGATGCATGACCATATCCATAGTGTGCCCCATCACCTCGCCAGAGTCGTACTGGGTCAGCATGGTGAATGCCGGGTTGACCGAGATGATGCGGTGGTCGTGATCGAGAATGATGATCCCTTCGGCCGTGGTATCGAACACCACGTTGGCTTGGTGCAGCCGCTCCTCCTGGCGGCGGCGGGCGGTGGCATTGTGGATCACCCCCATCACACGGCGCCCGACGGATTCGGTGGCAGGGACGTGATCGGCATGGATGTCGACCCAGTGACGCTCATCGAGGTGGTTGATGTAACTCAAGGTGAGGTGGATTGGCTGATCCCCCAGCAGGGCGGTCTTGAGCTGGTTGCCGGATTCGGGCTCGAAACAGTCGACGAACGACTGCAGCCCCCCGAGGAAGCGGTTGTTTCGAGGGCCCAGCAGGGAGCCAATCTGCCCCTCAAACAGCAGACGGTCTTCTGTAACATGCCATTCCCAGACCCCGATCTGGGCCGCGCGCATCGCCAGTTGCAGCCGCTGCTCGGTTTCGTACTGCTCCGTGATGTCCCGCACGATGGCGAGGATCCCGTTAAGCTCCCCCCTTTCATTGCGCATCGGGCTGTAGGTGGCTTGCCAGCGTCGGTAGCTGCAGCCGTGAGCGGCGGTTTGACCCGAGATGGCGATATCCACATAGGGCACACCGCTGCGCATGATCTGCTGAAACATGGGCTCCAGGGTAGGGGCCAGCTGGGGCACCACCTCCCGCAATAACTTGCCATGGTGCTCCGCGATGCTCTTGCCGTTGATGTCGGCCAGTACCTGGTTGACCTTGCGATAACGAAATTCGCGATCGAATACGCCTATGCCCAGCGGCGCCGTATCCATCAGCTGTTCCAGAACGGTGTGATCAGACAGCTGGGTCAGGAGTGCCTCGGCATCGGCATTGAAAAGCTTCCCGTCCATGAAGACCTCGGCATTGACTGATTTGTTACTTAAGTGGATTTCAGTATGGCACGAACTCTCGGGTAGGGAGTCAGCTGGGGTTAGGTGATCGTTTTCAGAGGGCGGCAAAAACCTTGCTAAGACCAGGCAGCAAGGGCATCTACGGAGAGATCTGCCCTCTGATAAAGGAATTAATAGCGACCTTGCTCTTTCCTCGAGCATAAGATGCGGCAAAAATATGGAAAACAAGGCGTATGAGAGACGATAAAGAGGAGTTTGTTTGATGATTGGATTGATGTTGCTGGCCGCAGCCTGGCAGTTTGAGGCCCCCGCGTTCGAATCGGATTTTGCCGGCCAGGGCTATGTGGAACAGGGGGCTGGACTGGCGCCATCGGTGCGTGAACAGGTAGCCGATTCATTGAACCAGTCGCTGGTCGATGAGCCGTTCCCGCTCCAGTTCAAGAAAACTCCCCGCTATCAGGGCGACTCTCCGCTGACCCGCTATCTCAACGAACGGGATGACAGCTGGCAGCTGGAAATCGGCGGCCAGTAGGCCGTCACCCCTTCTCGCGGCCGAAGGCCTGAATGCCCCGCACGAAGACCAGCCAGCCGATCAGGTGGAAAGGCAGCGCCATGGCGTAGAGCAGCAACCAGTGGGCCTCGGTGCCGCTGCTATTGATGAAATCGATCCAGGAGGCCAGCAGGGCCAGCATGCCCGCTATCTGGAAGCGGCGGCGCAGCACCACCTCGACGCCCAGATTGGCAAGATAGAGCGTCAGCAGTATGCCGGCAAAGCCGGTGAGCTGGGCGGTGCCGTAGAGTTCTCTGTCCGGGTTGAACAGCAGCACGGCGAGGGGAGTAATGCCCTGATCCAGCGGGATCAGGGCCAGCAGCCAGCATGCGATCAGGAGCAGGGCTGTCTTCATCGGCTTAGCCGGCGCTTTGGGCCGGTTTGATCAGGCTCAGGTAGTTGGCATCCATCTTGAGGAATACCCCCAGCAGCCGGGCACTCGCTCCGTAGAAGCCGAATTCGTCGGCAGCGCGACAGGCGCTCTCGAACTGCTCGAACCACCCCAGCAGGTGATGGTGCAGCAGCGCTTCCTGCTCCTTGAGCCACTCCTCGCGCTGAGCGGCGGTGGTCGCCTCGGCGGCGCGGATGATGAGGTTGCCCATCAGATCCAGCTCGATGGCCAGGTGATCGGCGGGCTCCTTGTACTTCTCGCTGATGTTGATGCCGAGGCGATCGAGGCGAGCCTGCATCTCGGCCATGGGGGCCTGCATCAACAGCTTGCCATCACCGCGGTAGAGCGACTCATAGGGCAGGGCTCCCTGCTTGGGATCGACCAGAAACAGGCCAGCGAAGTCGGCAGCGAGTTCCAGCTGGCGATCGGGACGTACCAGCAGGCGGGCGATGGCATCGTTCAGTTCGGCCACTGCCTCGCGCATGGGGTCGAGGGTTGAGAGGCTCTTCAAGAAGCTGCGCACGTCGTAGGTGTCGTATTCAGCGATCTGTGCATCACTGAGTTCGGCAGCGAACAGGGTGGAGAACCACCAGTAAAGCTCGGCCCTGCGTTCGCTGGTAGCCATAAATTCCTGCATTTTTCCTCCGTGGATGACAATCGGGAGCCATAGAGGCTCCCGATTCTAACGACTTTAAAAATAAAGGAAACTCAAGGGGGAACTTTCGTCCCCCTGGTTCACAGTGCCGGGAACATGGGATCGATACCCTTGGCGGATTCCGGTGCCCCGAAGGCGGTGACGGCTGGCGCCTGCCCTTGGAACTTCTCGATCTCCACCAGCGCGGTGTGGGCCGTGGTGGCCTGCGCCAGGCTGGAGGAGCCGATGTCCGCGGTCAGCACGTTGGGATCGCCATAGGTACAGAGAGTCCCCACCTTGCCGCCTTCCTGCGGGCCGTACCAGGCACCTTCCTGGATGCGCACCACGCCGGGGGCGTAGTCTTCGCTCACCACCAGACCGGCCAGAACCTGACCGCGGCCGTTGAAGACCCGCACCAGATCCCCGTCCTTGAGCCCGCGCGCCTTGGCGTCCTGCGGGTTCATATAGACAGGCTCGCGACCCTGTACCGTGTAGGTGGCACGGTAGTTGTCGGAGGAGCAGAGCTGGCTGTGCAGGCGCTTGTCCGGGTGACAGGATTGCAGGTGCAGCGGGAACTGCTTGCTGCCATGGCCGCCGTGGGAGCGCTCGTAAGGCTCGATCCAGACCGGGTGGCCCGGGCAATCCGCGTAACCGTAGTCGGCGATGGTCTTGGAGTAGATCTCGATGAGACCGGACGGGGTGCCTAGCGGCTCCAAATCCGGTTCCTGACGGAACGACTCGTGACGCACCCAGGGCTTGCCCGCCGGGAAGGTGACGAAGCCTTCACCGTGCCAGAACTGGCTGAAGCGGGGCAGGCGGATGCCGATGCCGCGGCCCTGCAGGCGGGCATCGTCATAGATGCTCTGGATCCACTCCAGCTTGGTCTTGCCACCGGTGAACTCTGCCTCGCGATCGAAGCGACGGCACAGATCGGCGAAGATGTCGTAGTCGTCGCGCGCCTCGAACAGCGGCTCGACCACCTTGTGCATGGCCAGGATGCCGGCGTTGGAGTGGGAACCCCACTGCTCGATGTCATCCCGCTCATAGGTGGTGGTGGCCGGCAGCACGATATCGGCGAAGCGGCAGCTGGCGGTCCACTGGTGATCCACGCTCACCACGGTTTCCAGCTTGCGCCAGGCGGCGATCATCTTGTTGCGATCCTGCTGGTGGTGGAACGGGTTGTTGCCGCAGAACACCGCCATTTTCATCTCCGGGTAGGTGATGGTCTGACCGTTGAAGGCGATGGTCTTGCCCGGGTTCAGGATGCAGTCGACGAAACGGGCCACCGGGATGAACTTGGAGTAGCCCTTCCAGTCGCCGTTGTGCAGCGGCTTGACCCCGGGAATGACGGAGCTGAAGCCGGACATGATGGGACCGGTAGAAGTGATGGTACCGGCGCCGTTGTAGTGCCAGCCAAAACCGTAGCCGCCGCCCGGCAGGCCAATTTGGCCCAGCATGGAGGCCAGTACCACCAGCATCCAGGCGTACTGTTCGCCGTGGTGCATGCGCTGCACGCACCAGCCGCCGATGAGCTGGGTGCGGCCGCTGGCCATGGTGCGCGCCAGCTCGCGAATGGTCTCGGCAGGCACGCCACAGATGGCGGAGGCCCACTCGGCATCCTTCACCTGGCCATCCTTGGTGCCCAGCAGATAGGGCAGGAACTTGTCAAAGCCGGTGGTGTAGTTCTTGAGGAAGTCCTCGTTGTGACGCTTTTCGCTGTAGAGGGTATGGGCGATACCCAGCATCAGGGGCACGTCGGTCTGCGGGTTCAGGGTAACCTGATCGCAATTGAGGTACTTCTGGGTTTTGGACTTGACCGGGTCGACGCTGATGACCCTGATCTCGCCCTTGGCCACTTTCTCTTTCAGCTGTGCCCAGTATTCGTAGACGCTGTGATCCGGCACCAGCCAGCCCACCTGCAGGTTCTTGATGGGATCGGAACCCCAGATGACGATGGTCTTGCTGTGCTCCAGCACCAGGGGCCAGGAAGTCTGCTGCTCGTACACCTCCATGGCGCCCGCCACGTGGGGCAGGATCACCTGGGCGGCGCCGGTGGAGTAGTCACCGGCCTTGGCCAGATAGGTACCGTGCAGGTTCATGGCGCGGCCCAGCATGGCGCCGGCGGAGTGCAGCTTGCCGACCGACTGCCAGCCTGAGTGACCGGCGTAGAGGGCGCTCGGGCCATAGGTCTTCTGCACCCGCTCCAGCTCGTGATAGAAGAAGTCCAGCGCTTGGGACCAGGTTACCCGCACGAAGCGGTTCTGGCCGCGCTCGCTGGTGTCGGACTGGTGGCCCTTGCGCAGCCAGTCCAGACGCACCATGGGGTAGCGGATGCGGGAGGGGTTGTAGACCACTTCACTCAGGGCCTTGAGCATCTCGGTCGGATGCTTGTCATGCTCGAACGGCAGGGTCTCGACCCAGCGGCCGTTGACCACACGGGCGCGGAAGGCGCCCCAGTGGGAGCCGGACTGCACCAGTTTTTCGCCGGACTCGGCGGCCATCACGGCGCGACCGAGCAGGGAGGGACCGATCAGGGCGCTGGCACCGCTGGCCAGCAAGCCACCCAGAAAACCACGACGGGAAATATTGATCATCTTGTTATTCCTCTTTCGAATCCGGAATTAGTGGCTGCCCTGACCACCGGTATCGGCGGCATGGTTTTGCAGGTACTTGAGCAGGGTGCGCTCCTCTTCCTTGCTCAGGCGGTAGTAGGCGGACATGGCCTTGAGACCCGAGATCCAGCCGTTGGCGGTGAAGTGAGCCGGATCCGGCGCCGCGTGGCAGGAGTTGCAGGTGGACTTGTACATCTCGCCGGCATAATCCCAGATCGGTTTGAGGGAGGATTCGAGGCCCTTGCCATCGACCCAGGCCTGAACCTGCACCTGTTCCCACTTGATATGGGTGGCGCTGTCAGTTTCCTGTTTCAGGATCTTCTCGTTTGCCTTGAGCTCGTCACGGATGGTGGCCACGAAGACTCGCTTGCCCATGTACTCGCTCAGCACGCGGCCCTTGCCTTCGGTTTCGCGCCAGCCTTCGATGGTCACCTTGAGGCGATCGCCGCTGCGGGCCACGACTTCGATGCGGGAAGCGGGCAGCAGCTTGCCGACCGGATCGGTGCTCTCTTCGCTTTCGTAGAGATCCTTCTCACCCAAGGTGTAGAGGGTCTCGGCAGCCGGTGCCTGCTGGGCTTCGCTTGCCAGGGTGGCGTAGGTGGCACGGAAGCCGCCCGCCATGTTCGGCAGTTCGTGAGCGATGCCCTTGTGGCATTCGATGCAGTTCATGTTCTTCGCTGCGGCCTCGGTCATCGCCTTGGCGGCGGCAGGAGACTGCTTGGCGTGGTCCATGTTGTCGTAGCTGTGGCAGGACTTGCAGGTCTTGGAGTTCTGGCTGCTCATGCGCGCCCAGACCTTCTCGGCCAGGTGCAGACGCCTGTCTTCAAACTTCTCCTGGGTGTCGATGCTGTGACCGATGTACTGCTGATAGAGGTCGTTGGCCGCCTCCATCTTGCGGGCTACCTTGCCGACGAAGTCCTTCGGCTGGTGGCAGTCGGTACAGACGGCCTGGACGCCGGAGGCGTTCTTGAAGTGAATGGACTCCTTGTACTCGGGGTAGACGGTGTCCTTCATGGTATGGCAGGAGATACAGAACTCGAGGGTACTGGTCTTCTCGAAGCCGTAGTGCAAGCCAACGGTACCGGCCAGGGTGACCCCGACGCCGGCCAGAACCAGCGCCAGCACCGACCAGCGACGGCTGGGTGTGCGCAGGAAATGCCACAGTTTTTTCATAATGGTCTCTCACATCACTTTTTTGATGGAGGCCATGATAGGGAGGCGTTGTGAACAGGGCTGCCGTCGGAAATTAATGAAATAGGGGTATTTATGACAAAATATGAATAGAATAACCCTCCCTTGTTGAACGCCGCGGACCTTGCCCATGAGCCACCACATTCTGGTTGTTGAAGATGATGCCGTTACCCGCGAGAAGCTGACCGGCTATTTCGAACGGGAAGGCTATCGGGTGACCGCAGTCGAAAACGGCCAGGAGATGCGGGCCGTGCTGGCAGAGCAGGAGGTGGCCCTGGTGATGCTGGACATCAACCTGCCGGGGGAGGATGGCTTGCTGCTGACCCGTGAACTGCGCGCCCGCAGCACAGTGGGGATCATCCTGGTGACCGGTCGCAGCGATGCGGTGGACAGGATCGTTGGCCTCGAAATGGGAGCCGACGACTATGTCACCAAACCATTCGAGCTCAGGGAATTGCTGGTGCGGGTCAAGAACCTGCTATGGCGCATCTCCCTGGTCGCGGCAACGCCGTGCGAGCCGGCCCCGGCCGACGATGCGGTGCGCTTCGGCCCCTGGCGCTTCGATATTCCCCGTCGCCAGCTCAGCAAGGACGGGGTGCCGGTGCGCCTGACCAAGGCGGAGTACGAGGTGCTGGTGGCCTTTATCGCCAATGCCGGGCGGGTGCTGAGTCGGGAGCGGATCCTGGCCCTCACCAGCCACCGCGGCGATGGCCCGAGCGATCGCACCATAGACGTGCTGATCCGGCGGCTGCGGGGCAAGATGGAGCAGGATCCCAGGGATCCCCAGCTGTTTGTCACCGTACACGGGGAAGGCTACCTGTTCGCCGGCGAGATAGCCTCTTAAAAGCAAGGGCGCCATATCAGGGCCTGGTGCTTTTCCTCGCGCAGGCCGCTATATCAAGAGGGGCTCAGGCCGGTGGCCGGGTGTCGAACTGCGGGCAGTCGTCGCCTATCTCGTGCCAGGGCGCCTTGGAGCCGACGAAGATGTGAAAGGCGGGGCGCTGGCTCGGCGTTTCGTCCAGCACGCCCAATCTCAAATTGATCTTGCCGCTGCTGCGTTTCTGACTGAACAGGCTGGAGCCGCAGTGGCGGCAGAAGGCGAGGGTTGTCTCGTCCGATTTCTGATAGCGGCTGATGGCTTCAGCCCCCTTCGCGATGGTTACCTTGTCGCCATCCAGCCCGCCGACGGAGGCGTAATCCGCCCCTGAAAACTTGCGGCACTCAGAGCAATGGCAGTTGCCCATGTAGTCGAATTGATCCGGCAGGGTCAGGGCGACGGCGCCGCACAGGCAGCTTGCATGCAATGTTCTCATCTCTTCTTCCTTGAGTTTGGTGGCGTTACTTGCCGCTGGCGTCGGTGCCGACCCGGTAGACGGGGCGAAAGGCGCCATCAGACAAGGAGTTGCCCGGGTCGGCCAGAGGGGCCTCCAGGGTCAGGATGGGGGGGCCCATCACTCGCGGGCACTGGCGTTCGCCAGCATCGGGCTTTTGCAACAGGCAGACCGCCTGGGCCACCGCAAGGCGTCCCTGCAGGCGCATCTGATCGCTGTTGGCGGCCAGGATCTTGCCCCGGCGCAGGCCGCGCTGGACCCCGTGGCTGAAGTAGGTGCTCAGTACTTTGGGACGATCGAGCTGGCGCTGCGCCAGCTCGTTGACCGCCACTTCGGCGGCGATGGCGCCCCCCACCAGATAGTCGAGGTCAGGATGGCGAGCCAGGGTCTGCTGCACCAGGGTACGTTGGATCTCGCGGCTGTTGTCACCGCGCGCCGTGGTCACCAGCCTGATGGCGCTTCCCTTGATGCCGTCGGCAAAACCCGGCTCGACGAAGTTGTTGCCGCCGCTCGCCTGCGGGCCGGGGAAGAGGGCCACCGAGACCGGCGGGCTGCCGGCAGGGTGGCGCTGTGCCAGCCAGTGGCCAATCTGCCAGCCCATCTGGTACCAGGAGACCCCCACCTTGGCCCGCACCAGCCCGGCGGGCAGATCATTGACCAGGCCGAATACCGGCAGCGGGCTGGCGGTGATCGCCTCGTTCAGGCCGTCGTAGCTCACCGCGCCGAGCAGGATGGCGTCGCTCCCCTCGCTCACGCACTGCTGCAACTGCTGGCGCTGCTCGGTGATGGCGCCGTAACCGCCCGCCTCATGAATGCGCAGTTTCACGCCGAGCCGCTTTGCCTCCTCCACCATGCCCTGATTGACCGACAGCCAGTAGGCGTCGCGCAGATGGGGATAGAGGGCGCACAGGGTCAGGGGGCGAGCAAGGGGGGCTGGCGCTGGCCAGTCGAGGCTGATCGGTTTGCCGCTGAAGGTGCCGCCGGGCCAGTGATCTACCTCGAAGGCGAGAACGGAGGCCGGGAGCAAGATGAGCAACAGGGAGAGATAGACGCTTCGCATGGCCAGGGGTTTTGTTAAAGTGTGGAGCCATATTATCCGGTCAAAGTCGACCACAACCAAGGTACTTCCCGTGAGAATCTTTTCCGGCCTGGGCGGCAAGCTGTTGCTGGCCTTCTCCCTGATGGCGCTGTTGACCCTGAGCGCCTCCCTGCTGGGGTGGATCGGGCTCACTCATCTGCGTCAGCTGGAGCAGGGGGTACAGCAGACCCTGGCGGATCAGGAGCTGGCCCGCACCCTGGCGCGGCTGAGCGGCGAGATCCAGAGCTCCTCCCACCTGCTGGCCTCCGCGACCAGCGAAGGGGAGCGGGAGCATCAGGGGCGGCTGCTCACCCTGCAGGGGCAGCAGATGCAGCGCGTGCTGGAGCAACTGGGCCATGGGGGTGGCAAGCAGACGCCCGATGAGTTGCACCAGCTCAGCCAGACCATCATCGGCAACCTGGGCCAGCAGGGCTGGCTGGTAGGGGAGCGGCTCACGTTAATGGCTGAAGGTAGTGCCCTGCGATCCCGCCTGGTGGCGGCCGCCGGTCAGGTGGCGGAGCTGGCCCGCAGCCAGATGGAGAACGCTGAAACCGTGATGGTGGCGGGGCTTGGCTCCCTCTATTCACTGCAAGGGCGGTCTGCAGATCGGGCTATCGATCGGCTGCTGGAGCAGGATCTCGACTGGCTGGAGCAGATGACGGAGTTGCGCCATCGCACCCTGATGCAGCAGCAGCGCATCGAGGAGATCTGGCGCAGCGAGCAGCAGGAGGGGCTGCAAACCCTGCTGCAGGACGTGCGCCGTGAGCTGGCCATCCTGCGGCTGCGTTCCGGGGCTGTGACTGACCCCGCGCGCCGCCAGGCGGTGGAGCAGGCGCTGACTGTGCTGGAGCAGAGCGATCGGCTGGTGCAGCTGCGCAGCGACTGGCTCGGCAAGGGGGAGGCGCTGCGCGTGTTGGCCGCCGCCAACGAGGCCCTGATGGAGAGTCTCAACCGTCAGGTCGGTAGCCTGGTGAACAAGGCCCGTGACTCCCTGGGGGAGAGCCAGCAGGCCCTGAGTGCCCGGTTGCAACTGCTGGAACAGGCCCTAATGGTGATCGGCCTATTCACCCTGGTGCTGCTCATCCTGCTGATGTGGCGCATGGTTTATGGCCGCATCGTCTGGCCGCTGCAGCATGCGGTGGAGGGAATGAGTCGCCTGGCCAAGGGGGATCTGACGCCGTTGACGCCGGTCGGGGAAGCGGGGCGCGACGAGCTGGCGGAGCTTGCGCGAGCACTGCAGGTGTTTCGTGACAATGCCATCGAACTTGGCCGCTACCAGCGGGAGCTGGAGTCGCGGGTCGAGGAGCGCACGGAGCAGCTCAGCCATGCCAATGCGCGCCTCAACGAAGAGGTGGAGAAGCAGCGGCTGGCCCGCGCCGAGGCGGAGCAGGCCAACCGTGCCAAGTCGGTGTTCCTCGCCACCATGAGCCACGAAATCCGCACCCCCATGAACGGCATCCTCGGTGGCCTCACCCTGCTGGAGGACACCCATCTCAGCGAGACCCAGCAGCGCTATCTGGCCGCCATCGAGCACAGCGGCGAATCCCTGCTGGAGATCCTCAACGACATCCTCGACTACTCCAAGATAGAGGCGGGCCATGTGGAGGCGCGCCGCGAGCCCTTCCCCCTCCATCAGCTCGCCGATGAGCTTATTGCCTTGTTCAGACCGAGGGCCGAGGGAAAAGGGGTGGCGCTGGCGCTGGAGTATGCCCCCTCGCTCCCCCCCGTGGTGGAGGGGGATGTGGGCAAGCTACGCCAGGTGCTCGCGAACCTTCTGGGCAATGCGGTCAAGTTTACCGGCGAGGGGCGCATCACCCTGGTGGTGGCCCCTCTGGCTTGTGCGGGCCCCTGTGCCGAGCCTTGCATCCGCTTCGTGGTGAAAGACACGGGCCCCGGCATTCCGGTTGGGGAGCAGGAGGCGGTGTTCGAGGCCTTCCGCCAGCGCAAGCGGGACATGGGCCATCAGGGGGGCACTGGGCTCGGGCTTGCCATCAGCCGCCGGCTGGTGGCGGCCATGGGCGGAGAGCTCAATCTCTCCAGCGAACCGGGTCAGGGCTGTGAATTCAGCTTCAGCCTGCCACTGCAGCGCTCGGCTGCCCGGTTGCCGACGAGCTCACAGCCGGTGCGCCTCGGCCAGCCGCGGGAGATCCTGCTGGTGGAGGACAACGAGATCAACCGGCTGGTAGCCGAGGGCATGCTGGCACGCCTCGGCCACCGGGTTACTCTGGCCGAAGACGGGCGCACCGCGCTGGCGCGGGTGACCGAGCGCCCCTTCGAGCTGGCCCTGCTCGATATCAATCTGCCGGACATGGATGGCATGACGTTGCGCGAGGATCTGGTGGCCATCAGCGAGGAGGAGCATGGCTGCGGCCTGCCTGCCATCGCCATCTCGGCTCAGATGTACCCGGAGGATATCCGCCACTGTCTCGCCGCCGGGTTTGCCGATTTCGTCGGCAAGCCGGTGCGACTGGCGGCCCTGGCCAGCGCCATCGAACGCCAGTTTCAGGAAGAGGGCGAGCCTGCCGCACCACTGTCTGTAGAGCAGAGTTTGCCACCCGTCCCGGCTGAGCCGACGCGGATCGCCAACCCGGTGCTGGAAGCTGACCTGCACCTGCTGGGCGGGCCGCGCATCCGCCAGCTGGCCGAGTTGTTCGCCAGCCAGGGGGGCGAGCTGGTCGCCAGGCTGGAGCAAAGCGATGACGAAGAGCAGAGGCGATCTCTGGCCCACAAGCTCAAGGGGAGCGCCTTGGCCCTGGGGCTCGGAGAATTTGCCGATTACTGCGCCGCGCTGGAGGCAGGAGAGGGGGATCCTGGCACATTGAGGGGGCGTTTCGAGGCGGCGCAGCAAGCGTTGGAAGCGTGGCTTTCACACCATGTTCCCCCGGCATCCTGATCGAGGAAGGGGGCCTTCAGATCTGAAGACGTGATCGCACTCGTTTTTTACAACATAAATTCAACATTTTTTTGGGTGGTTGGACTGTCTCTTTGATCCAGCTCACGTTACAATGCGCTGCCCCACTTCACCTAACGCGCAAACGATTTTCAGGAGAGAAACGGATGTTGAAACGTGACATGACCATCGCCAATTATGATCCGCAATTGTGGCAGGCCATCACAGACGAGACCCGTCGTCAGGAAGAGCATATCGAGCTGATTGCGTCTGAGAACTACACCAGCCCCCGCGTCATGGAAGCCCAGGGCTCCCAGCTGACCAACAAGTACGCCGAAGGCTACCCGGCCAAGCGCTACTACGGTGGTTGCGAGTATGTGGATGTGGTCGAAACCCTGGCCATCGAGCGCGCCAAAGAGCTGTTCGGTGCCACCTACGCCAACGTGCAGCCGCACTCCGGCTCCCAGGCCAACAGCGCCGTCTACATGGCCCTGCTGCAGCCGGGCGATACAGTGCTGGGCATGAACCTGGCCCACGGCGGTCACCTGACCCACGGCTCCCCGGTCAACTTCTCCGGCAAGCTGTACAACATCATTCCCTACGGCATCGACGAGTCCGGCAAGATCGATTACGACGAGATGGAGCGTCTGGCCGTTGAGCACAAGCCGAAGATGATGATCGGTGGCTTTTCCGCTTACTCCGGCATCGTCGACTGGGCCCGCATGCGCGAGATCGCCGACAAGATCGGTGCCTACCTGTTCGTCGACATGGCTCACGTGGCCGGTCTGATTGCCGCCGGCGTTTACCCGAACCCGGTGCCCCATGCTCACGTGGTCACCTCCACCACCCACAAGACCCTGGCCGGTCCCCGCGGTGGTCTGATCCTCTCCGCCGCTGACGACGAAGATCTGTACAAGAAGCTCAACTCCGCCGTCTTCCCGGGTGGTCAGGGTGGCCCGCTGATGCACGTCATCGCCGGCAAGGCTGTTGCCTTCAAAGAGGCGCTGGAGCCCGAGTTCAAGACCTATCAGGCCCAGGTTGTCAAAAACGCCAAGGCGATGGCGGCTACCTTCATCGAGCGCGGTTACAAGATCGTCTCCGGCGGCACCGACAACCACCTCATGCTGGTTGACTTGATCGGCCGTGAGCTGACCGGTAAGGATGCCGACGCAGCGCTGGGCAAGGCCAACATCACCGTCAACAAGAACTCGGTGCCGAACGATCCGCGTTCCCCGTTCGTCACCTCCGGTGTGCGTATTGGTACCCCGGCCATCACCCGCCGCGGTTTCAAGGAAGCCGAGTCCATCCAGCTGACCAACTGGATCTGCGACGTGCTGGACAACCACGACAACGACGAAGTGCTGGCCAACACCCGCGAGAAGGTGCTGGACATCTGCCGCCGTTTCCCGGTTTATGCATAATCCGCCTGACTTTCAGGTTGAAGAGCAATGCCACCCTCGGGTGGCATTGTTTTTTCTGGGCTTTTACCGGTTTTGGATGGCCGTGTTACACTGAGCGGCCTAGTGCCTGGCCCCGTGGGGCAGGAGCCCGTTTCTGTTAACGCCGGAGGTCCGATGCATTGCCCTTTCTGTAGTGCCGTTGATACCAAGGTGATCGATTCCCGTCTGGTGGCCGAAGGCCATCAGGTGCGCCGCCGTCGTGAGTGTCTGCTCTGCCACGAGCGTTTCACCACCTTCGAGATGGCCGAGCTGGTGATGCCACGGGTCATCAAGAGCAACGGCTCGCGCGAGCCGTTCAACGAGGACAAGCTGCGTGCCGGCATTCTGCGGGCGCTGGAGAAGCGCCCGGTGAGCATGGAGGCCATCGAAAAGGCGGTCAACCATATCAAGTCCCGCCTGCGCGCCACCGGCGAGCGTGAAGTCGCCTCCGAGCTGGTAGGCAATCTGGTGATGGACGAACTCAAGGGGCTCGACAAGGTGGCCTATATCCGTTTCGCCTCCGTCTATCGCAGCTTTGAAGATATTCGCGAGTTTGGCGAAGAGATTGCCAAGCTGGAGAAGTAAGCCTGCGTCAGGCTTTGTATGAATGACCCTCTTTTCTCGCCTGTAACGGGAGCCCAGATGTTTAGTCAAGACGATTACCGATGGATGAGTCGGGCCCTCGAACTGGCCCGTCGTGGCCGCTACACCACGGCGCCCAACCCCTGTGTCGGCGCCGTGCTGGTGAAGGCCGGCGAAGTGGTGGGGGAGGGCTGGCACCAGCGTGCCGGTGAACCCCATGCCGAGGTCTATGCCCTGCACGCCGCGGGTGAAAAGGCCCGCGGCGCCACCGCCTACGTGACCCTGGAACCTTGCTCCCACCATGGTCGTACCCCGCCCTGCGCCGAGGCGCTGATCAAGGCCGGCGTGAGCCGGGTGGTGGCTGCCATGGTGGATCCCAACCCTCAGGTGGCCGGTCGCGGCTTGCGGATGCTCTCCGAGGCGGGGATCAAGGCTGATTTCGGCCTGCTGGCTGCCGAGGCCGAGGCGCTCAACCCGGGCTTTTTCAAGCGGATGCGCACCGCGTTTCCACTGGTGACGGTCAAGCTTGGCGCCAGTCTTGATGGCCGCACCGCCATGGCGAGCGGCGAGAGCCAGTGGATCACCTCCCCCGATGCGCGCCGCGACGTGCAGCGGTTGCGGGCCCGCCACGATGCGGTGCTCTCCAGCGCCGAAACCGTGCTGGCTGATGGCGCCTCCCTGACTGTGCGCTGGGATGAGCTGCCCTCCTCGGTCAAGGCCGCCTATCCCAAGGAGACCCTGCGCCAGCCGCTGCGGGTCATCGTCGATTCACAAAACCGGCTGACCCCCGACCTGCCCCTGTTCCAGAGCGAGAGTCCTGTGCTGCTGGCCCGCCACCAGGCCGGCGGAGAGTGGCCTGCGTGGGTGCAACAACTGGAGCTGCCGCTGCACGAGGGAAGGCTGGACCTTGTCAGCCTCTTCATGCAGTTGGCCAAGCAGAACGTCAATTCGGTACTGGTGGAAGCGGGGCCGCGGCTGTGCGGCGCCCTGCTGGACAAGGGGCTGGTGGATGAGCTGGTGCTCTATCAGGCACCCAAGCTGATGGGTGATGAGGGGCGCGGCCTGTTCCATCTGCCCGGGCTCACCCGTCTGTTCCAGGCGCCCAAGCTCAATATCAAGGATGTACGGCTGGTGGGGCAGGATATTCGCATCACGGCCAGGATTGCCTGACGAGCCGGCTGCTTCCACGGTTAGTCGTGTGAGGGAGCGCAAGCCACTCGTACCATGGCTAAAGATAACCTGAACTTTTCATTTTCAGCGGGGCCGGGCCGGCCCCGTCATCAGCAAGGTGATCTGCATGTTTACCGGAATTATCGAAGCGGTGGGAACCCTGGCCAGCCTGCGCCGCCAGGGCGAAGACATGGCCCTCACCGTACACGCGCCGACCCTGGATTTTGGCGACGTGAAACTGGGGGATTCCATCGCGACCAACGGCGTTTGCCTCACTGTGGTAGCGCTGGGTGACAAGAGCTATACCGCCGACGTATCGCTGGAGACCCTGTCGCGCACCGGCTTTGCCGAGGCGAAGGTGGGCGATAGAGTCAACCTCGAGAAGGCCTTGATGCCTACCTCCCGGTTGGGCGGTCATTTGGTCTCCGGCCATGTAGATGGGGTAGGGGAAGTGAAAAGCGTCTCCAGCAGCGGTCGCGCCATCGAGTACTGGATCAAGGCGCCAGGGTCGCTCTCTCGCTACATCGCCGAGAAGGGATCCATCGCGGTGGACGGCATCAGCCTCACGGTCAATGCGGTGCAGGGGGATCTGTTTCGCCTGACCATAGTGCCCCACACCGCCCAAGAGACCACCATAGCCCAGTGGAAACCGGGCCGGCGCGTTAACCTCGAGGTGGATCAGATTGCCCGCTATCTGGAGCGGCTGATGATGGGCAAGAGCCAGGAGAGCACGGCCTCTAACCTGACGCTGGAGAAGCTGGCCAAGGCTGGTTTTCTCTGAGGCGAAGCAAAACGCCGTTCTGTGATCCCGCTCCGATTGAAATGGGCCAGGGAGCCCCAATCTAGAGCCACATAAACCCAGGTCGAGTTGAGCCCGCAGGCTCAATCCCCACGCACATTGATGGAGTAGCCCATGGCGCTGAGCACAACCCAGGAAATCATTGCCGATATCAAGGCTGGCAAGATGGTGATCCTGATGGACGACGAAGACAGGGAGAACGAAGGGGACCTCATCATGGCCGCCTCCTGTGTCCGCCCGGAAGACATCAACTTCATGGCCCGCTACGGCCGTGGCCTCATCTGCCTGACCCTGACCCGGGATCGCTGCAAGCAGCTGGCGCTGCCGCTGATGGTCGATCGCAACAACGCCCAGTTCTCTACCGCCTTCACCGTGACCATCGAAGCGGCCGAAGGGGTCACTACCGGCATCTCCGCCGCCGATCGCGCCGTGACCGTACAGGCTGCCGTGGCGCCGGACGCCAAAGCCTCCGATCTGGTGCAGCCGGGCCACATCTTCCCGCTGATGGCGCAGGATGGCGGTGTGCTGACCCGCGCCGGCCACACCGAGGCGGGTTGTGACCTGGCTCGTCTGGCCGGTTACGAGGCGGCCTCCGTCATCGTCGAGATCCTCAACGAGGATGGCACCATGGCGCGCCGACCGGACCTCGAGATCTTCGCCGAGCAGCACGGCATCAAGCTTGGCACCATTGCGGATCTTATCGAGTACCGCAATCAGCACGAGACCACGGTCGAGAAGGTGGCCGAGTGCAAGCTGCCCACCGAATATGGCGAGTTCGATCTCCTCACCTTCCGCGACACCATCGACAACCAGGTTCACTTTGCCCTGAAGAAAGGCGAGGTGCAGGCGGATCAGCCGACCCTGGTGCGGGTCCATCTGCACGACGTGCTGAGCGATCTGTTGCTGACCGACCGTCATGCTGCGCGTAGCTGGCCGCTGCCCAAGTCCATGGCCCGCATTGCCGACGAGGGCGGAGTGCTGGTGATCCTGGGGGCGGAAGCCCATGGCGCCGAGCTGCTGGCCCGGGTCAAGGGGTTCGAGGCTGCCGACAAGGGGCTGGCACCGGAAGGGGCCAAGTGGCAAGGCACCTCGCGCCGGGTCGGCGTCGGCTCCCAGATCCTCAAGGCGCTGGGGGTGGGCAAGATGCGCCTGCTGAGTTCACCGAAGAAGTACCATGCCCTCGGCGGCTTTGGTCTGGAAGTGGTGGAATACGTCGGCGAATAAGCGGCTCATTTCGCTTAAATCACTATCATGGCCGCCTGTTGCGGCCATGGTTTTTGTCGTGGGTCTGTTGTGCTAGAATGTGCGCACTTTTGACTCCGGCCCTTTTGATTGCACAGATACAGGATTTCCAATGAAGGTTATCGAAGGAAATATTGCCGCTCCAGCAGCGCGCGTTGCGATTGTCGTTGCCCGCTTCAACAGCTTCATCAACGACAGCCTGGTGAGTGGCGCAGTGGACGTACTGAAGCGTCAAGGCCAGGTACAGGACAGCAACCTGACCCTGGTGAAAGTGCCGGGTGCGGTTGAAATGCCACTGGTCATCAAGAAACTGGCCAAGAGTGGTCAATACGACGCCATCGTGGCGGTCGGCACCGTCATCCGTGGCGGCACCTACCACTTCGATCTGGTCGCCAACGAGAACAGCAAGGGCATGGCCCAGGTAATGATGGAATATGAAATTCCGGTTGCCTTCGGCGTACTGACCACTGAAAACATTGAACAAGCCATCGAGCGTGCAGGTACCAAGGCGGGTAACAAGGGTGCAGAGGCTGCACTGGCAGCGCTCGAAATGATCAACGTCCTGAAAGAACTGGACGTGTAACGAGGAGAAATGCATTGAAACCGTCCGAGCGCCGTAAAGCCCGCCATTGCGCCACCCAGGCCATCTACCAGTGGCAGATGACCAAGGCCAATGTGGGTGACATCGAAGAACAGTTCAAGATCGATCAGGACACCAAGGGTGTGGACCTGAACTATTTCCGCGATCTGCTGTTCGGGGTATCGCTCCACTGCAACGAGCTGGACAAGGTGTTTGCACCTTTCCTCTCCCGTCCGCTGGAAGAAGTGGACATGGTGGACAAGGCGATCCTGCGTCTGGCGACCTATGAGCTGACCCGTCGTGATGATGTGCCGCCGCGCGTGGTGATCAACGAAGCGATCGAGCTGGCCAAAGCCTTTGCTGCCGATGACAGCCACAAGTTTGTCAACGGTGTACTGGACAAGGTGATCAAGTCGCTGAACAAGCGCTGATCCTGACGTTCATCAGCATTCAATGCTGATAGAGGCTCTGTCGCGAGAAGTCGTCAGCAAGGTGAAGAGCAGCGCAGGGGCCGGAATGTATAGAAATACATGAGGAGCCCGGGCAGCGGATGAACCTTGATCACGATTTCGCAGCAAGAGCAGCAACAGCATCTAATAGAGGAGCCAGCTTAACTGCTGGCTTTTTACTGTATGGGTGAATTTGAGCTGATTGATAAGTACTTCAAGGTTCCCCACGCCCGCAAGGACGTGGTGATGGGCCCCGGAGACGACTGTGCCCTGCTGACCCTGCCTCCCGATACCCAACTGGCGGTGAGCACGGATACCCTGGTGAGCGGCGTGCACTTCTTTCCCGACATGGATCCAGTGGATCTCGGCTACAAGGCGCTGGCGGTCAACCTGTCCGACCTCGCCGCCATGGGGGCCGAGCCGCGCTGGGTCTCCCTGGCCCTGACCCTGCCCGCCATCAACGAGTCCTGGGTGGCCGGCTTTGCCGAAGGCTTCCTCGAGCTTGCCGAGTACTATAACGTGGCCCTGGTGGGCGGTGACATGACCCGTGGCCCCCTTTCCATCACCATCTCGGTGAAAGGCTCGGTGCCGGCCGGACGTGCCCTGATGCGCAGCGGCGCCAGGGCCGGCGATGGCATCTATGTCACCGGCACCCTGGGGGACGCCGCCCTGGCGCTCTCCCACCTGCTCGGCAAGCGTACTCTCAACGAGAACCAGCTGGCGGCCGTGCTGCCGAGGCTCGATCACCCCCATCCCCGCATCCTGGCCGGTCAGGCCCTGCGCGGGCTGGCGGGCAGTGCGCTGGATCTCTCCGACGGGCTGGCCTCGGATCTTGGCCACATCCTCAAGGCATCCGGCGTGCGGGCCCAGATCGATCTGGATCTGCTGCCCCTCTCGCCGGTGCTGCAGGATGCGGTGAGCGAGCAGGAGGCGTGGCAACTGGCCCTGGCCGGTGGCGACGACTACGAGCTCTGCTTCACCGTGCCGGAAGAACACCGCGGTGCCCTGGATACGGCGCTGGCTCACAGTGGCGTCAAGTTTACCCGCATTGGTCGCATCGTGGCCGGTGATCCCGGGATCGACTATCTGCGCGGCGAGCAGCCGGTCGAGCTGGCGCTGAAAGGATGGGATCACTTCGCATGAGTTTGTTCAGAATAAAGCCCGAGCTGAAACGGCTGAACCTGAAGAACCCGCTCCATTTTTTGGCGGTGGGCTTTGGCTCCGGTCTCTCCCCCAAGGCGCCGGGCACCATGGGAACCCTGGCCGCAATCCCGCTCTACCTGCTGGTGAGTGGTCTGGCTACCCCCTGGTTTATCGCCCTGTTGCTGGTGGGCTTTGTGGCGGGAATTCGCATCTGCCAGAGCGCCACCGATGCCATCGGCATGCCGGATCATGGCGCCATCGTTTGGGACGAGGTAATAGGCTTTGGTGTCACCATGATAGCGGCGCCGGCTGGTTGGGAATGGGTTGTGGCCGGCTTAGTGCTGTTCCGCCTGTTCGACGTGCTCAAACCCTGGCCCATCTCCTGGTTTGACCGTCGCATCCACGGCGGGCTTGGCATCATGCTCGACGATCTCATCGCCGGATTGTTCGCCCTGTTTTGTATGCAATTGCTGGCCTTCTGGCTCGGCTGAGCAACCCCTTCAGGGGAGGACGGCTCTGCTCCTCCCCGATTTATATCTGCTTAATTTTCATTCGTCGGCATATGCTGCCAGTAAAAATCCATTTCACATAAATATTCACTACTCAATCGAAGCTCGCTACTAATAATGCAATAGTGCTTATTGCCATCTGTTGCGTCATTGTTGAAATTAAAGTATTGATACAGTGTAATTGATGGGTTTATAGGCTGTATTTGTGATGAAAATCATAACTTTCATCTACTGTGTTGCTGGTTATCTGAGCAAAGTATTGCGAAATTGTATAACTCAATCATTTACACCCGTTGGCAAACCGTCTAAGTTACTCGCGGGTTATTCCAAAAAAATGCAAAAAACCCGCCCGGATCGCTGGTTTCACTGCCTCATGGATTGAGCAACTATTGCCCAAGGTAACAACCGGCATCTGCGGCTGATTTACGGACGAATTATTTGGGACGGATGTCCCCCGCAGAGGTAAACATGTCCTTGCTCGAAGTAAAGAACTTGCGGATCGAGTATCCCTCCCGCTATGGGGTGCTGGCCGCAGTCAAAGATCTCTCTTTCTCCATCGAAAAAGGGGAAATCGTCGGCGTCGTGGGTGAGTCAGGTGCCGGCAAGTCCACCATCGGCAATGCCGTCATCGATCTGTTGAGTCCTCCCGGTCGCATCGCCCGCGGCGATATCTATCTCAACGGTGAGCTTATCTCCGGCAAGAGCCAGAACGAGATGCGGGCCATTCGCGGCTCGCGCATCGGGTTCATCTTCCAGGATCCCATGACTTCCCTCAACCCGTTGTTCACCGTGGAGCGGCAGCTGGTGGAGACCATACTTGCCAATACCGATCTGACCCGCCAGCAGGCCTTTGACAAGGCGCTCGAGCTGATGGGAGCGGTGGGGATCCCGAATCCGGATCTGCGCATCAAGCAGTATCCGCACCAGTTCTCCGGTGGCATGCGCCAGCGGGTGGTCATCGCCATCGCCCTGTCGTGCGATCCCGAGCTCATCATCGCCGACGAGCCGACCACGGCGCTGGACGTCTCCATCCAGGATCAGATCCTCCAGCTCATCCGCACCCTGTGCAAGGAGCGTCAGGTGGGCTGCATGCTTGTGACCCACGACATGGGGGTGGTCTCCAACGTCACTGACAAGGTGGCTGTGATGTATCGCGGCGATCTGGTGGAATTCGGCACCACCGAGCAGGTGCTGGGGGCTCCCAACCATCCCTACACCCGCAGTCTCATCTCGGCGGTACCGCGCTCCGACGTCAAGCTGGTGCGCTTCCCGCTGGTCTCCTATATCGAGGATGCCGGCGCTCCGGATACCAGCATCGATCTCAAGACCCACTGGCTTGGCCAGAGCCAGGATGAGCGCTCATACGAAGGAGCCCTGCTACGGGTGGAGAACGTGGATCTCAAGTTCGTCACCAAGGACTCCATCTTCCCGAGCCGCCGTCAGTATGTGCGGGCCTGCAACAACATCAGCTTCGAGATCTTCGAAGGGGAGACCTTCGGTCTGGTGGGAGAGTCGGGTTCCGGCAAATCCACCATCGCCCGTGCCATTACCGGCCTCTATCCGCCTGACACCGGCAAGATCGTGTTCGAGGGGATCGATCTGACTGCGCTCAAGAGCGAGAGCGAGCGTCGCCCATTGCGTCGCCAGATGCAGATGGTGTTTCAGAACCCCTATTCGTCGATGAATCCGCGGATGAAGGTGCGCGACATCATCGCCGAGCCGATCCGCTTCCACAAACTGGCGGACAGCGAGAGCCAGATCGAGGGGATCGTCGGCGATCTACTGGATCACGTGGGGCTCGGCCGCGGTGCCGGGGTCAAGTATCCCCACGAGTTCTCCGGCGGTCAGCGCCAGCGCATCTCCATCGCCCGCGCCCTGGCGACCCGTCCGCGCTTCCTCATCTGCGACGAGCCCACCTCGGCGCTGGATGTCTCGGTGCAGGCCCAGATCCTCAACTTGCTGAAGGATCTGCAGAAGGAGCTCGGCCTCACCATGCTGTTCATCAGCCACGATCTGCCGGTCATCCGCCAGATGTGCGATCGCATCGGGGTGATGCAGCACGGCAACTTGGTGGAGGTGGCCGAGACCGAGAAACTGTTTACCAATGCCGAGCATGAGTACAGCCGCAAGCTGATCTCGCTGATGCCGGAGTTCAAGGGAATGTCCCGCGAGGGGCTGGAAATCGCAAGCTAGGAAAGCACCGGTTCGCCGGTTTGTCTGTCAATAAAAAAGCCAAAAGCATGGAGAAAACAATGAAGAAAGGATTGTCCAAAATTGCCATGGCGCTGTTTGCCGCCGGTTTCGCGTTCAGTGTCTCTGCCGCCGATATCAAGGTAGGCGTCGCTTCCGATGCCACCTCGCTGGATCCCCAGGAGCAGCTCTCCGGCCAGACTCTGGAAATGTCCCACCTGGTGTTCGATCCCCTGATGCGTTACACCCAAGACCTGCAGTTTGAGCCGCGCCTGGCCGAAAAATATGAGCGTATCGACGACAAGACCGTCCGCTTCCACCTGCGCAAGGGCGTCAAGTTCCACTCCGGCAACGACTTCACCGCCGATGACGTGGTGTGGACCGTCAACCGTCTGAAGGCTTCCCCTGACTTCAAGGCGATCTTCGATCCCATCGCCGAAGCCAAGAAGGTGGATGATTTCACCGTGGATCTCGTCACCGCCAAGCCGTTCCCGCTGGTGCTGCAGACCGTAACCTATATCTTCCCGATGGACTCCAAGTTTTATACCGGCAAGACCGAAGCGGGCAAGGACAAGGCCGAGATCGTCAAGAACGGTGACTCCTTCGCCTCGACCAATGTCTCCGGTACCGGTCCGTTCAGCGTCAAGTTCCGCGAGCAGGGCGTGAAGCTGGAATACGTGCGCAATGCCAACTACTGGGACAAGGCTTCCAAGGGCAACGTCGAGAACCTGACCGTGGTGCCCATCAAGGAAGACGCCACCCGTGTGGCCGCCCTGCTGGGTGGTGACGTGGACATGATTTACCCGGTTGCTCCGAACGATCTGGAGCGCGTCAAGAACGGCAAGGATTCCCAGCTGGTCACCCTGTCCGGTACCCGTGCCATCATCATCGAGCTGAACCAGAACACCAACCCGGCGCTGAAAGACAAGCGCGTGCGTCAGGCAATCAACTACGCCATCAACCAGGTGGGTATCGTCGACAAGATAAACAAGGGTTTCGGTACCCCGGCCGGCCAGCTGAGCCCGAAAGGCTATGCAGGCTATAACGAGGCGCTGGTGCCCCAGTATGATCTGGCCAAGGCCAAGGAGCTGATGAAGGAAGCCGGTTACGAGAAGGGCTTCAAGATGAGCTTCATCTCCCCGGCTGCCCGTTACGTCAACGACGTCAAGATCGCCCAGGCTGTCTCCGCCATGCTGGCCAAGATCAACATCAAAGTGGATCTGAAGACCATGCCGGTGGCCCAGTACTGGCCGGAGTTTGACAAGTGCGCCGCCGACATGCAGCTGATTGGCTGGCACTCCGACACCGAAGATACCGCGAACTTCTTCGAGTTCCTGACTTTCACCAAGGACGCCAAGACTGGTATGGGCCAGTACAACTGTGGTGGCTATGCCAACGCCGAAGCGGACAAGATGGTGATGGATGCGAACACCGAGACAGACCCGGCCAAGCGTGCCGCCATCCTGCAGAAGGTGGAAGCCATGCTGATTGAAGATGCCGCCTATGTGCCGCTGCACTGGGAAGATCTGGCTTATGGCGCCAAGAAGAACGTCGACATCAAGCCGGTGGTCAACGTAATGAACTTCCCTTACCTGGGTGACCTGGTGGTCAACAAGTAAGCGCAAGTCGCAAGGAAGGACGGGGTGGCGCGGCCAAGGTCGCGCCACCCACTAACAGAAGCCTGTGCCATGACACAGGCCACGTAGAAGGACAAGCATGTTTACATTCCTGCTGAAACGGTTCTATCAGGCCGTGATAGTGATGTTCGTCATCAGCCTGGTCGCCTTCTCCATCCAGGACAACCTGGGGGATCCGCTGCGCGAGCTGGTGGGACAATCCGTCTCCGAGTCCGTGCGCCAGGAGCTGCGCGACAAGATGGGCCTCAATGATCCCTTTTTGGTCAAATACAGCCGCTTTCTGAAGAATGCGGTGCATGGGGATCTGGGCACCTCCTATTTCTTCAAGCGACCGGCTCTCGAGGTGATCCTCGACAAGCTGGTGGCTACCCTTGAGCTGGTATTTGCCGCCGCGATCATCATCGTCGTGGTCTCCATTCCGCTCGGGGTCTACTCTGCGATCCGCCCGCGCAGTATTCCCACCAAGATCATCATGGCGGGAAGCAGTATCGGCATCTCGATCCCGGTCTTTTTGACCGCCATCATGCTGATGTATCTCTTCTCCATCCAGCTGGGCTGGCTGCCTGCCTACGGCCGTGGTGAGACTTACAACCTGCTGGGCTGGGAGTCCGGCTTCTTCACCTGGGATGGCATCAAGCACCTGATCCTGCCGGCGGTGTCGCTCTCCTCCATCATGCTGCCGCTGTTTATCCGGTTGGTACGTTCCGAGATGCTGGAGCAGCTCTCCTCCGAGTACGTCAAATTTGCTCGCGCCAAGGGGCTGGACAACAACAAGGTCTACTACCAGCACGCCCTGAAGAACACCATGCTGCCGGTCATCACGGTGGGCGGTGTGCAGATCGGTACCATGGTGGCCTACACCATACTGACCGAGAGCGTGTTCCAGTGGCCGGGTACCGGCTTTTTGTTCCTCGAGGCCATTCACCGGGTCGATACCCCGCTCATCACCGCCTACGTCATCTTCGTCGGCCTGATCTTCGTGGTGACCAACACCCTGGTCGACCTGCTCTACGGGTTGATCAACCCGACCGTCAACTTGACCGCTAAGGGGTAAGCACATGAGCAATGCAGTAACTGCGAGCCCGAGCCGCTGGGCGCGCTTCAAGAACTCCGACATCGTCTACTACTTCCTGCGGGACAAGGTAGCCATGTTCAGCTTTGCGGTCTTCGTGGTGTTTGTGCTGGCGGCGCTGCTGGCGCCCTGGATTGCACCGCACAACGTCTATGACCAGACCAGCTTCGATCTGATGGATGCCGAATTGCCGCCCTCCTGGCTGGAAGGGGGCGAAGAGCGCTTCTGGCTCGGTACCGATAACCAGGGCCGCGACATCTGGAGCACCATCCTCTATGGCGCTCGCATCTCGCTGACTATAGGTCTATTCGCGGTAGCGCTGCAGCTGGTGCTTGGTATCGTCATCGGTCTGCTGGCCGGTTACTTCGGTGGTCGCATCGACAACCTGCTGATGCGTTTTGCCGACGTCCAGCTGTCGTTTTCCACCATGATGGTGGCCATTATCATCTCCGCCATCTTCCAGGCGACCTTTGGCTCTGAGTTCTACTCCAAGTTCGCCATCCTGATGCTGGTGGTGATCATCGGCATTGCCGAATGGCCGCAATATGCCCGGACCGTGCGCGCCTCCGTGCTGGCGGAGAAGAAGAAGGAGTATGTGGAAGCGGCCAAGGTGATGGGCTTTCGCGCCCCGCGCATCATGTTCCGTCACATACTGCCGAACTGCCTGTCGCCCATTCTGGTGATCTCCACCGTGCAGGTGGCCAACGCCATCATGAGTGAGGCGGCGCTCTCCTTCCTCGGTCTGGGGATGCCGGTAGACCAGCCGTCCCTGGGGTCGCTGATCAGCGTCGGCTTCAACTACATCTTCTCCGGCTCCTGGTGGATCACCGCCTTCCCGGGCATCTGCCTGGTGGTGCTGGTGCTGGTCATCAACCTCCTGGGTGACTGGCTGCGGGATGTGTTCAACCCGAAGATTTACAAGGGCTGATGGTCTCCTGCTCACCGGGCCGATGCGGCCATGGGGGAACAATCATCAGAGGATGAATGACAAGAAGGGCGCCAATATGGCGCCCTTCTTTATTGCTCGCAATTCTCGGTCTGGCGTGTTGCCGGCCGTGCGTCAGGCTTTTAGCCAGCCTTCGATGCTGGCCAGGATGCCTGCGCCGTCCAGCCCCAGCTGGGCGTAGATCTCTTCCTGGGTACCCTGCTCGATGAAGCGGTCGGGCAGGCCCAGGTTCAGCACCGGCTTGCACTGCTTGTTGCGCATCAGCAGCTCGTTCACTGCGGAGCCGGCCCCGCCCATGATGGCGTTGTCCTCGAGGGTGACGAAGTAATCGTGAGTTGCGGCCAGGGAGAGCACCAGCGCCTCATCCATCGGCTTGACGAAGCGCATGTCCACCAGGGTGGCATCGAGCGCCTCGGCGGCGGCCCTGGCGTGCTGCAGCAGGGTACCAAATGCCAGGATGGCGGTGCCCTTGCCTTCCCGCAACACGCGACCCTTGCCAAGCTCGAGTACCTGCATCTCTTGCGAGACGGGGGTATCGCTCAGGCTGCTGCCTCGGGGATAACGCACTGCCGCTGGCCCCTGATGCAGGTAACCGGTGTAGAGCATCTGGCGGCATTCGTTCTCGTCGGACGGAGTCATGATCACCATGTTGGGCACGGTGCGCAGGAAACTGATATCAAACGCCCCCTGATGGGTCGGGCCATCGGCCCCCACCAGACCGGCCCGGTCGATAGCGAACAGCACCGGAAGATCCTGTAGGGCCACGTCGTGGATCACCTGATCGTAGGCGCGCTGCAGGAAGCTTGAATAGATGGCGACCACCGGCTTCTTGTCGGCGATGGCGAGGCCGGCGGCGAAGGTGACCGCATGCTGTTCGGCGATGGCCACGTCGAAGTAGCGATCCGGGTATTGCTGGCTGAATTTCACCAGTCCGGAGCCCTCGCGCATGGCGGGGGTGATGCCGACCAGCTTCTCGTCTTTCGCCGCCATGTCGCACAGCCACTGGCCGAAGATGGCGGAGAAGGTGGGCTTGCCGCCGCCGCTCTTGGGCAGGGTGCACTCGTCGGGATTGAATTTGGGGACGGCGTGATAACCGATGGGGTCTTTCTCCGCCGGCTCGTAGCCCTTGCCCTTTTTGGTCTTGATGTGGAGCAGCTGGGGCCCCTTGAGATTGCGCATGTTGCGCAGGGTCTCGACCAGAGCGTCGATATCGTGGCCGTCGATGGGGCCGATATAGTTGAAGCCGAACTCCTCGAACAGGGTGCCCGGCACCACCATCCCCTTGAGATGCTCCTCGGCTCGCTTGGCCAGCTCCTTGACCGGCGGCAGACCCGCCAGCACCTTCTTGCCGCCTTCGCGGATAGTGGTGTAGAGCTTGCCAGACATGACCCGGGCCAGGTGATTGTTCAGTGCCCCGACGTTCTCGGAGATGGACATCTCGTTGTCGTTGAGGATCACCAGCATATCCTTGTGAACGTCACCGGCGTGATTGAGTGCCTCGAACGCCATCCCGGCCGTGATGGCACCATCGCCGATCACCGCCACCACCTTGCGCCCCAATCCTTCACTCTCGGCCGCGACCGCCATGCCGAGCGCCGCACCGATGGAAGTGCTGGAGTGGCCAACGCTGAGGACGTCGTATTCGCTCTCGCCCCGCCAGGGGAAGGGGTGCAGACCATCCTTCTGGCGAATGGTGTGGATCTGGTCGCGACGTCCGGTCAGGATCTTGTGGGGATAGGCCTGGTGGCCCACATCCCAGATCAGGCGATCGAACGGGGTGTTGTAGACGTAATGCAGTGCCACCGTCAGCTCGACCGTGCCCAGACCGGAGGCAAAGTGGCCGCTGGAGCGGCTCACCGAGCGCAGCAGATACTCGCGCAGCTCGTTGCACAGTGCAGGCAGCCGATCCTTGGGCAGAGAACGCAGCTCTATCGGGGTATCCGCGAGGGCCAGGTTGGGGAAATTGCTAATATCAACGCTCATATTGTTACTGTTATCCAGCGTTTAGTGGGTTCGCTCGATGATGTAATCGGCAAACGCTTCCAGAATGTCGGTATTGTAGGGTAAAGATTGCAATGCTGTTAAGGCTTTACCATGGAGTTCGCGAGCCAGTTCACGGGCATTGTCGAGTCCGAGCAGCGCAGGATAAGTGCTCTTCTCTTGCGCCAGATCGGAGCCTTGCGGCTTGCCCAGGGTGGCGGTATCGCTGGTAATGTCGAGGATGTCATCCTGCACCTGGAAAGCGAGGCCAATGGCGGCGGCATAGGTCTGCAGCGCGGCCAGGGTCGCTTCATCCACGTCGGCCTTGCACAGGGCCCCCAGCATGACGGCGCACTCGATGAGGGCGCCGGTCTTGTGGCGATGGATCTGCTCCAGTTCGGCCAGGCTAATTTGACGTCCTTCGGCCTGAAGATCGAGGGCTTGACCCCCACACATCCCTAAATATCCCGAGGCGCGGGCGAGGGCGCTCAGCATCCGCACCCGGTTGGCCATCAGTTCGCCGGGCAGGGGGTGATCGGCCAGGATGGAGAAGGCCAGGGTCTGCAGGGCGTCGCCGGCCAGAATGGCGGTGCCTTCATCGAAAGCCTTGTGCACGGTCGGTTGGCCGCGACGCAGATCGTCATTGTCCATGGCAGGCAGGTCATCGTGCAGGAGGGAGTAAGCGTGGATGCACTCGACCGCGGCGGCCGGGCCGTCCAGCAGTGCGCTTTTTACTCCCAGCATTTCGCCAACGGCGTAGACCAGGAAGGGGCGTACCCGCTTGCCACCGAGCAGCAAGCCATACTTCATGGCATCGCGCAGGCGCGGGGCCATGGCGGGCAAGGATTCAAGTTGTGCTGACAAACAGTCGTCGATACGTTGACGATGCAGACGGGAAAATTGGTCCAGCGCCACTCACTCCTCTCCTTGTTCTGGCTGGAAGGGGGCGAGTTGTTCACTGCCATCGGCCTGGCTCAGCAGGATCTGGATCTTCTGTTCGGCCTGTTCCAGCTTCTGCTGACCGGCGCGAACCAGATGAATGCCCTGTTCGAACTGCTTGAGTGCCTCTTCCAGCGGTAAGGAACCTTGTTCCAGCTGATGAACGATGGTTTCCAGCTCTTCCAGAGTGGCATCAAAACTCAGACGGTCGATTTTTTTACTGGCCATGTCCATCCTCGGGGATTGAAAAAAACGGCTTATATTAACATCGACCGCCCCCATGGGGGAGGCAGAAAAACACCCATGGCTCAAACTCTCCGACAATTGGTCGATAATGAGACATCATTCCGAGCGGATGTGTGCTTGCCGCCTGGGGCGCAATAGCAGAAAATTCAACAAACTATAAATAGCAACAAGCACCGGTGACAGGAGTAGGGATTGTGGATCTAGGTAGTCTGATTGGGGTAGTGCTGGGATTCGGGGTGGTCGTATACGGCATGCTGCTGGGTGGTCCGGTCAGCATGTATGTGGATGTCCCCTCTGTCATGATCACCGTCTTGGGCTCCATCTTCATCGCCATGATGAAGTTCAACCTTGGCCAGTTCCTGATGGCTTTCAAGGTGGCGGGCAAAGCCTTCATGTACAAGGGCGACAAGCTGGAAGACCTGATTGCCAAGGCGGTTGAACTGGCCGATGCTGCCCGCAAGGGGGGCTTTCTGGCACTGGAGGCAGCCGAGATCCCCAGTCCCTTCATGAAGAAGGGGATCGACATGCTGGTGGATGGTCACGATGCCGATGTGGTGCGTTCGGTGCTGGAAAAAGACATCGATCTCACGGCGGAGCGCCACTCCAGTGCCATCAAGGTGTTTCGCACCCTGGGGGATCTCGGTCCGGCCATGGGCATGATCGGTACTCTGGTCGGTCTGGTGGCCATGTTGTCGAATATGAGCGACCCCAAATCCATCGGCCCGGCCATGGCGGTCGCCTTGCTGACCACCCTGTACGGGGCCATCGAAGCGAACATGATCGCCATCCCCATCGCTGACAAGCTGGAGCTGCGTAGCGGCGAGGAGAGCTTGAGCCGTGCCTTGATCCTCGACGCCATCATGGGGATCCAGGATGGTCAGAACCCGCGGGTGATCCAGTCCATGCTGCAGAACTACCTGAACCAGTCCAAACGCAATGATGGCACCGAGTAGGGGGCATAATGTCTAAATGCAAATGTCCGCCACCAGGGCTGCCTGGCTACATGGGGACTTTCGCTGACCTGATGTCGCTGTTGATGTGTTTCTTCGTGTTGTTGCTGTCGTTTGCCGAGATGGACGTGCTCAAGTTCAAGCAGATTGCAGGCTCGATGAAGAACGCATTCGGGGTGCAGAACATTCTGGAAGTGAAGGACATACCCAAGGGGACGTCCGTCATCGCCCAGGAGTTCAGACCCGGCCGTCCCGAACCGACCCCGATCGATACCATCATGCAGCAGACCATCGACATGACCCAGACCGAGCTGGAGTTCCTGCCAGGTGAGGCGGAACAGGCGGGTGGTCAGGATAAAAGCGATGGCAAGCAGACCGGGGGAGATACGCCCCAGACGTCGCAAACGGCGCAGCAGGCCCAGCAGCAGTCCAACAATCTGGCCAAAGCACTGGCCGAGCAGCTCAAGGATCAGATCCAGGATGGCGCCATCGAAATTGAGGCTTTGGGGCAGCAGATCATCATCCGGATCCGCGAGAAGGCCTCCTTCCCTGCCGGCTCTGCATTCTTGCAACCGCAGTTCTGGCCGGTTATCCGCAAGGTCGCCGCTCTGCTGAAGGATGTTCCCGGGGAGATCACCATCTCGGGCCATACCGACAATGTGGCGACCGAGAACGAGTTGTTCAGCTCCAACTGGGATTTATCCACCCAGCGTGCGGTGGCGGTAGCCCACCAGATGATCAAGGTGCCCGGTTTCGATCAGAGTCGTTTGGTGGTGCAGGGAATGGCCGATACCCAGCCGCTGGTGCCCAATACGACGGCCGAAAACCGTCGGATGAATCGACGGGTGGAGATCTCCATCATGCAGGGCAAACCGACGATTTCCGAGCCGATATCCGTGCCGAAAGCACAGTGATCGCGGCCATAAACAAGTGTGCAAGTGGGATCTGTGTCGGGGCGCTGACATGGATTTTGTGCCGGCTTCATATTAAGATGCCCCATCCGAACCGATTGCTGCGACCGGCTGATGCTTGGTCGCAGTCTCTTTTTTCAAGCAACCCAGGTTTCGACTATGAATCATACTCCGATGACTGTTCGCGGCGCTGAAAAGCTGCGCGAAGAGCTCGAATATCTCAAGACCGAGCTTCGTCCCCAGATTATCGAAGCGATTGCCGATGCCCGTGAGCACGGCGATCTGAAGGAAAATGCCGAATACCATGCCGCCCGTGAGCAGCAGGGGTTCTGCGAAGGACGTATCCAGGAAATCGAAGGCAAGCTCTCCAATGCCCAGGTGATCGATGTCACCAAGATGACCAACAATGGTCGGGTGATTTTTGGCGCTACTGTTACCCTGCTCAAAAGCGAGACCGAGGAAGAAGTGGTCTACCGCATCGTGGGTGACGATGAGGCTGACATCAAGCAAAACCTCATCTCCGTCAATTCTCCCATTGCCAGAGCCCTGATTGGCAAGGAAGTGGATGATGTCGCCATCGTCAAGACGCCGGCTGGCGATGTGGAATACGAAATCCTGGAAGTCGCCTACATCTAACAGGATGGCAAGGTGCCGAAACAGGGGGGCATAGGCTCCCCTGTTTGTCTTTACCCGGTTCGATAGGCTTCGGTGAAGGCATCCTGGTGGCGCAGGAAAATCCAGTTGCGTAGACGCTCCAGATCAGGTTTGGCCATCTGGAAATGCAGCGCCCAACCCTGAAGGCCGTTTTGCTGGTGAATATGCCTGATCAGCTCGGCGCAAAGGGGGAGTGGGGCCAGTTCGTGAATATAGAGGGTGCCGTTGAGAGTGGAGCCCTTGATCAGGTTTGAGGGCAAGCCTTCCACGACCAGACCGTCCAGTGACAGACTGTGCACCTGATAGTCGGTTCCGGCCACCCTGAAACGGGCTTTCTCATCGAGACGCCAGGTTCGTTGGTGTGGGTAGCCGAGTTCCTTGATGACAGGAGCGGCAATGCGTGGCTCGATAAAGCCGTCATCCCCCTGGGTGAAGCGCAGGGGAAAGCGAAGTTGATGTCCTGCGAAGCGGGCTTCAAGTACGAGCCGATCGGCGCGTTGCAGCAGTCCAACCAGAGGAGTTGCGAGGTAACCGCTCAGAGATTGTCCGGCGGTGTTTTCCTGATCGTTTCCCAGGTCCCGCAACATGGCCAGCTCATCTTCGGTGAGAATCTGGTGGTGCTCCATAGCGGCTCTCTCCACGACTATTCATCGCAGGTTAAGGGCTTGGCGACTACCTTTGCAAGCGACTCGGGAAGGAAATGAAATAAGGAAAGAGCGATGCTCTTTCCTGTTACTTGCGGGGCAGCTGGATTTTGGGTTCGTTGGCTTGACGGTAGATGGTCAGCACATGACCCATGCTCTGCACCTTGATTGCACCGGTTTCACGGACGATAGCATCCATAACCAGTTGTTTCATCTCGCGATCTTCAGAGGCAACCTTAACCTTGATCAGCTCGTGATGGTTCAGTGCCAGATCGATCTCGGCCAGTACACCCTCGGTCAGACCATGTTGACCCAGCAGGACGACAGGCTTGAGGCTGTGGGCAAGGCCCTTGAGGTACTGTTTCTGTTTATTGTTGAGAATCATCGCAATTTCTTCATAAGTCAGGGTTGAAAGGGGCGTATTCTACCCCCACTTAGCCCTTAATACTAATAACCCTTGTGGTTTTTTAAAGTCGATTATCATGACCCAGAAAAAACGTTCCGCCAGTTCAACTCGCTGGTTAAAAGAACATTTCGACGATCAATACGTCAAAAAAGCCCAGAAGATGGGGCTGCGTTCCCGTGCCGTTTTCAAGATTGACGAGATCCAGGGCAAAGACCGTTTGCTCAGGAACGGCATGACAGTGGTGGATTTGGGGGCGGCTCCGGGTGGCTGGTCCCAGTTCGCGGTTGAACAGGTGGGTGAGTCGGGTCGTGTCATCGCCTGTGACATTTTGCCTATGGATCCCATTGCCGGTGTCGATTTCCTGCAAGGGGACTTTCGGGAGGAAACTGTGCTCGGTGCTTTGCTGGAGCGAGTGGGTCCCGACAAGGTAGATGTCGTGATGTCTGATATGGCACCCAATATGAGCGGTACCCAGCAGGTGGATCAGGCCCGGGCCATGTATCTGGTCGAGTTGGCACTGGACATGTGCAACCAGGTATTGCGCAGCGATGGCAGTTTTGTGGTGAAGGTGTTCCAAGGGGAGGGTTTCGACGCCTATCTCAATGAAATACGTCAACTTTTCACAACTGTCAAAATTCGCAAACCAGACTCATCCCGAGCCAGATCACGGGAAGTCTACATTGTGGCTACCGGTTTTAAACTGTAGTACCCTAACCTTCATCGTTAACTGTCAGTCTGCGAGGTTACTGATTTGAGTGACATGGCGAAAAACTTAATCCTGTGGCTGGTCATCGCCGTCGTATTGATGTCGGTGTTCAATAGCTTCAGCCCCAGCGATACCACCAGTCGCCAGCTGGACTATTCCAGCTTCGTTAAAGAGGTGACCCAAGAGCAGATCCGTGAAGTTCGGATGGACGGCAAGGTCATTAACGGCGTCAAACGGACTGGTGAGCGTTTCACCACCATCATTCCTGCGCCGGATCCCCAGCTGCTCAACGACATGCTCAACCATAACGTAAAAGTCATGGGCGAGAAGCCGGAAGAGCCGTCTCTGCTGACCTCCATCTTCATCTCCTGGTTCCCGATGCTGCTGCTGATCGGTGTCTGGGTCTTCTTCATGCGTCAGATGCAGGGCGGCGGTGGCAAAGGTGCCATGTCGTTTGGCAAGAGCAAGGCTCGCCTGATGAGTGAAGATCAGATCAAGACCACTTTCGCCGACGTCGCCGGTTGCGATGAGGCCAAGGAAGAGGTCAAGGAGCTGGTCGACTACCTGCGCGATCCGAGCAAATTCCAAAAACTGGGCGGCAAGATCCCTACTGGTGTACTGCTGGTAGGTCCTCCCGGTACCGGTAAGACTTTGCTGGCCAAGGCCATTGCCGGTGAAGCCAAGGTGCCGTTCTTTACCATTTCCGGTTCCGATTTCGTCGAAATGTTCGTGGGTGTGGGCGCCTCTCGGGTGCGTGACATGTTCGAGCAGGCCAAGAAATCCTCTCCCTGCATCATCTTTATCGATGAGATCGATGCTGTCGGCCGCCAGCGTGGCGCCGGTCTGGGTGGTGGTCACGACGAACGTGAGCAGACCCTGAACCAGATGCTGGTCGAAATGGATGGTTTCGAAGGCAATGAAGGCATCATCGTTATCGCTGCCACCAACCGTCCTGACGTGCTGGATCCTGCCTTGTTGCGTCCTGGTCGTTTCGATCGCCAGGTGGTGGTCGGTCTGCCGGATGTCCGTGGTCGTGAACAGATCTTGAAAGTACACATGCGCAAGGTGCCGTTGGCCGATGACGTCAACGCAGCCCTGATTGCCCGTGGTACGCCCGGTTTCTCCGGCGCCGATCTCGCCAACCTGGTCAACGAAGCGGCCCTGTTCTCAGCTCGCGAGAGCCGCCGTGTGGTCTCCATGGCCGAGTTCGAGAAGGCGAAGGACAAGATCATGATGGGGGCGGAACGTCGTTCCATGGTGATGAAAGAGTCCGAGAAGGAGATGACCGCCTATCACGAAGCGGGTCACGCCATCATCGGTCGTCTGGTCCCGGATCATGACCCGGTTTACAAGGTCTCCATTATTCCCCGTGGTCGTGCGCTGGGTGTGACCATGTATCTGCCGGAGCAGGATCGCTGGAGCCACTCCAAGCAGCATCTGGAGTCCATGATCTCCAGTTTGTACGGTGGTCGTCTGGCAGAAGAACTGATTTACGGTGCAGAGAAGGTATCGACTGGTGCCTCCAACGACATCGAGCGAGCCACCGATATCGCCCGCAAGATGGTGACCCAGTGGGGGATGTCCGAGCGTCTCGGTCCCATGCTCTATGCGGAAGAGGATGGTGAAGTATTCCTCGGTCGCAGCATGGCCAAGGCCAAGCATATGTCCGACGATACTGCTCGTATCATCGATGCCGAAGTAAAGCAGGTCATCGATCGCAACTACGACCGCGCCAAGCAGATCCTGCTGGATAACATGGACGTGTTGCACAGCATGAAAGATGCGCTGATGAAGTACGAAACCATCGACGCCAAGCAGATCGACGATCTGATGGCCCGTCGCGAAGTCCGTGCCCCCAGCAACTGGCATGATGAGCACGGTGATACACCGCAAGGTGGTTCTACCGTTGCTGCCGAGCCCAAACCGGCTGCAGCCGCAACGGAACCGGTGGCGGATGTCGATATCGACAAGGCCAACGATCTCCCGGCTAAATAATCGTGACTCTCCAAACCCCGGGCTTGCCCGGGGTTTTTCTTTATCCAGACGGAAATGAAGATGCAGTTAATCAGCAAGGGGCTCAGCCTCTCCCTCGATCGTCCTCATGTCATGGGGATCCTAAATGTGACGCCGGATTCCTTCTCCGATGGTGGCAATTTCAACCAGCTTGAGCGCGCGATGACCCATGCGCGCCAGATGGTGGCCGACGGCGCGACCCTGATCGATATCGGTGGTGAGTCGACCCGACCCGGCGCTCCTGATGTAAGCGAACAGGAAGAGCTGGATAGGGTCCTCCCCATCGTCGAGCGATTGGTACGCGAGTGCAATGTGATGATCTCGCTTGATACCTCCAAGGCCACCGTGATGCGCGAAGGCTGCAAGGCTGGCGCCCATCTCATCAATGACGTTCGTGCGCTGCAAGAGCCGGGGGCGCTGCTTGTCGCCGCAGAAGCTGACGTGCCTGTGTGCCTGATGCACATGCAGGGGCAGCCGAGAACCATGCAGGTCGAGCCTCATTACGATGATCTGCTGGAGGAGGTTAAAGCCTTCTTTGACGAGCGGATCGCCGTCTGCGAGGCTGCCGGGATTGGGCGCGAGAAGCTGCTGCTGGATCCGGGTTACGGCTTTGGCAAGACGCTGGCGCATAACTATCAGCTACTGGCGGCGCAAAAGGAGTTGCTCTGCTATGGTTTGCCACTCTTGGTGGGCATGTCTCGAAAGTCTATGATAGGCAACCTGCTCGCCCGTCCGGTGGATGAGCGCCTTGCGGGCAGCCTTGCCTGCGCTTTGATCGGCATGCAGCAAGGAGCAAGGATCATTCGGGTGCACGATGTGCGGGAAACCATGGATGCATTGCGGGTCGGCTGGCAGGCAATGACGGGACAAGATTTTATTTCCAAATAATAAAGAGAACAGACAATGGCAAGAAAGTATTTCGGTACCGACGGTGTACGCGGCAAGGTGGGTGAGTACCCGATCACTCCGGATTTCGTAATGAAGCTGGGTTGGGCCGCGGGCAAGGTGCTCTCCAAGAAGGGTACCCGCAAGGTGCTGATCGGCAAGGATACCCGCATCTCCGGCTACATGCTGGAGTCGGCTCTGGAGGCAGGCCTCTCCGCCGCAGGCCTCAAGGCCATTTTGATGGGCCCCATGCCCACGCCGGCTGTGGCCTATCTGACCCGAACCTTCCGCGCTGAAGCCGGTATCGTCATCAGTGCCTCACACAATCCCTTCTATGACAATGGCATCAAGTTCTTCTCTGCCGATGGCACCAAGTTGCCCGACGAGGTCGAGATGGCCATCGAGGCCGAGCTGGATCATGAGCTCAAGTGCGTTGACTCTGCCGAGCTGGGCAAGGCCGTCCGTATCGATGATGCCGCTGGCCGTTATATCGAGTTTTGCAAGAGCACCTTCCCCTCTCATATGAACCTGGAAGGGCTGAAAATGGTGGTTGATTGCGGCCACGGTGCCACCTACCACATCGCACCCTCCGTGTTCCGCGAGCTGGGGGCCGATGTGATCACCATGGGGTGTGCACCGGATGGCCTCAATATTAACGACGGTGTCGGTTCTACCGCCCCTGAGGCGCTGGTCGCCAAGGTGCTGGAGTCCAAGGCCGATCTCGGGGTGGCATTTGATGGGGATGGCGACCGTCTGATCATGGTTGACCATACCGGCTATCTCATCGACGGTGATGAAATTCTCTATATCATCGCGCGTGATGCACTGCGCAACGGTCGACTCAAGGGCGGTGTCGTCGGAACCCTGATGGCCAACATGGGGCTGGAGCTGGCGTTGCAGACGCTTGGCATCCCGTTTGCCCGTGCCAAGGTGGGTGACCGTTACGTTCTCGAGATGATGGAAGAAAAGGGCTGGCGGATCGGTGGTGAAAATTCCGGTCACATCATCTGCCTGGATCAGACCACCACCGGGGATGGCATTGTCGCCGCCCTGCAGGTGCTGACCGCCATGCGCAGCGCCGAGATGCCGTTGGCCAAGTTGCGCTCAGGGATGAACAAGTTCCCGCAGGTGCTGGTGAATGTTCGCTTTGCCGAGGGCAAGGATCCGCTCTCTGCCGATGCGGTCAAGCAGGAGGTGGCAAAGGTGGAGCAGGAGCTGGCCGGTCGTGGCCGCGTACTGCTGCGCAAATCCGGTACCGAACCCCTGATCCGGGTGATGGTGGAAGGTGAGCATGAACAGCAGGTTCATGACATGGCACAGCGTATTGCCAAGCAAGTTGAATCGGCGCTTTAATGAGCATTCAGGGCGGCTTTTTAGTCGCCCTGGTTGTATCTTGTTCAATCGATTCAAAAAATTGAAAATAGCACTTGTCAGCTGACAATCCTCTGGATATTATCAGCCCCGCTTTCGCAAGGGAGTTGCCGATGGGACATCGCAAGCCGTTTGTAGCAGCCAACTGGAAGTTGCACGGTAGTAGGTCGCAGTTAGAGCAGTTTACGAGTCAATGCCTGCAGGGCGTTGGTGATGATGTAGATGTTGTTTTCTGTCCGTCCCATGTGCATCTCGACTTTGCTGCATCATTGCTCGGTGAGCAGATGGCGATAAAGTTGGGGGCTCAGAATGTGAGTCAGCACACAGCAGGCGCTTACACGGGAGAAGTTTCGTGTCAGATGCTGGTTGAGGCAGGTTGTCGCTACGTACTGGTAGGGCACTCCGAGCGCAGGCGTCTCTTTGGAGAAACCAGTTTTATCGTCGCAGAGAAATTTGCGGCTGCCAGAGCGGCAGGGCTTATTCCAATCCTCTGTTTGGGTGAGTCGGGTGCAGCAAGGCAAGCGAGAAGAACCTTTGAGGTCATCGCAGAAGAGCTGGACATCGTCATAGAGAAAAATGGCGCGATGGCTTTCGATAATGCTATCATCGCCTACGAGCCGATTTGGGCTGTAGGTACAGGTAAATGCGCCACACCCGAGCAGGCACAAGAGGTTCATTCCTTTATACGTGGTCGCTTGGCGGAGGATACTCCGGTAATAGGTGAGAAAGTTAGAATCATCTATGGTGGGAGCGTGACGCCAGCCAATGCGAGAGATTTGTTTGCCCAGCACGATGTAGACGGTGGTCTTATTGGTGGTGCAAGTCTCGATAGCGATGCGTTTTTAGGAATTGTTGAAGCGGCAAAGGGTGCAAGTTAAATGTACGAGATTCTTTTGGTCGTTTATCTGCTGGTGTCACTGGCTTTGATTGGTCTGGTGATGATTCAGCAAGGTAAAGGGGCTGACATGGGCGCCTCCTTCGGCGCAGGGGCATCAAACACAGTGTTTGGCTCCAGTGGTTCAGGCAACTTCCTGACCCGAACAACAGCGATTTTGGCTACTCTGTTCTTCGTAATTAGCCTGGTGCTTGGATCCATGTCCACTCACAAGGTAAAACAGGGTAGTGAATGGGAAAATCTGCAACAGACCCAACAGGTTGAGCAGAATAAAGCGCCAGTGAAGAAAGATACTGACGTTCCCGAGTAAGAGTTTTGCCGTGGTGGTGGAATTGGTAGACACGCTATCTTGAGGGGGTAGTGCTCTAGGGTGTGCGGGTTCGAGTCCCGCCCACGGCACCAATTAAGCAGTAAGCCCGGGTGACCGGGTGTGTTATAGCCAGTCAGTCTTGTTTCATCGGAGTGATATGGCTATAATCTCGCACGATTTCGGACGCGGGGTGGAGCAGCATGGTAGCTCGTCGGGCTCATAACCCGAAGGTCGTCGGTTCAAATCCGGCCCCCGCAACCAAATTTCACGCATTTCCTACGCTCAGGAAGGCGGTCGCTGCGAGGCGACAATCAGGGTAAAGCGCCAAGCCCCGATTTGATATCGGGGCTTTTTGTTATGTGCAATTTACTCTGAATGGATCTCTATCTGGGCTTTATGCCCTTTTTTTGTTTTTCGGAGGGTGACTTTGGCTACGTTGGAACAACGTTTGACCGATATGCTCGAGGCGCCGGTCGTTGCCTTGGGCTTTGAACTTTGGGGTATCGAGTTTATCCGTGCGGGTAAACACTCCACCTTGCGCGTCTACATTGATGGCGAGCAGGGCGTGACCGTCGAGAACTGTGCTGAGGTCAGCCATCAGGTTGGCGCCATCATGGATGTCGAAGATCCCATCACCGAGGAGTATTACCTCGAGGTATCTTCCCCGGGTCTGGATCGCCCGCTGTTCAAGGTTGCCCAGTTCGAAAAATACGTTGGCCAAGAGGCGGCGGTAACGCTTCGGATGGCAACAAACAACCGCCGCAAGTTCAAAGGCGTAATCAAAGCCGTACAGGGCGACATGATCACCCTGATGGTAGATGGTAAGGACGAAGTGTTGGCTTTCACCAATATCCAAAAAGCGAACATAGTGCCGAACTTTGGTTAACGAGGCTATCGGATATGAATAAAGAGATTTTGCTGGTCGTTGACGCAGTATCCAACGAGAAAGCGGTACCCCGCGAGAAGATCTTCCAGGCGTTGGAAACAGCCTTGGCGACTGCGACCAAGAAAAAATATGAAGGCGAGATTGAGGTTCGTGTCGAGATCGATCGCAAGACCGGCGATTACGATACCTTCCGCCGCTGGGTAGTCATCGCGGATCAGGCCGCCATGGAAAACCCCTACGCCGAAATCACTCTGGAAGCGGCGCAGATCGAGCAGCCGGACATCCAGATCGGTGAATATGTTGAAGATCAGATCGACTCCGTGACCTTCGACCGCATCACCACCCAGACTGCCAAGCAGGTCATCGTGCAGAAAGTGCGCGAAGCCGAGCGTTCACAAGTCGTTGACCAGTTCAAGGACAAAGAAGGCACCATCATCAGCGGCGTGGTCAAGAAGAGCAACCGCGACAACGTGATCCTGGATCTGGGCAGCAATGCAGAAGCCGTGATCTTCCGCGACGACATGCTGCCGCGCGAAACTTTCCGTCCTGGTGACCGCGTCCGTGGTCTGCTCTACGCAGTGCGTCCGGAAGCCCGTGGCTCCCAGCTGTTTGTCAGCCGCTCCAGCCCGGACTTCCTGAAAGAGCTGTTCCGCATCGAAGTGCCGGAGATCGGTGAAGAGATGATCGAAATCATGGGCGCCGCCCGTGATCCGGGTTCCCGTGCCAAGATCGCGGTGAAGACCAACGATCGTCGCATCGACCCGATCGGTGCCTGCATCGGCATGCGCGGTGCCCGCGTTCAGGCCGTCTCCGCCGAGCTGAGCGGTGAGCGCGCCGACATCGTGCTGTACGATGACAACCCGGCCCAGTACGTGATCAATGCCATGGCGCCCGCCGATGTGGCCTCCATCATCGTCGATGAAGACAACCACACCATGGATATCGCAGTGGAAGCGGCCAACCTGGCCCAGGCCATCGGCCGTAACGGTCAGAACGTGCGTCTGGCATCCCAGCTGACCGGTTGGGAGCTGAATGTGATGACCGTTGAGGACATGCGTGCCAAGCACCAGGCCGAGAACGATCGCATCATGAACCTGTTCACCAGCACCCTGGACATCGATGACGATTTCGCCAGCCTGCTGATGGAAGAGGGCTTCTCCACTCTGGAAGAGATCGCCTTCGTACCGGTCAACGAGCTGCTGGCCATCGACGGTCTGGATGAAGACATGGTCGAAGAGCTGCGCAAGCGCGCCAAGGATGCCCTGACTACCAAGGCCCTGGCCAAAGAAGAATCTTTCGATGGTGTTGAGCCGTCAGAAGAGCTGCTCAATCTGAACGGTCTGAGCCGTGAAATGGCTTACGCACTGGCGGGCCGTGGCATCGGTACCCTGGAAGATTTGGCAGAGCAAGGCATCGATGACCTTGCCGATATCGAAGGGCTGACTGCCGAGAAGGCCGGTGAGCTCATTATGGCTGCTCGCAACATCTGTTGGTTCGGGGAAGAGCAGTCCGAGTAAGATCAAACGGAGGAAAATGAATGGCAGAAGTATCAGTCAAACAACTTGCCACTGACATCGACACACCGGTTGATCGTCTTCTCCAGCAGTTTGTCGATGCCGGTATCAGCAAGAGCAAGGCCGACGACATGGTTAGCGAGTCTGAGAAGCAGACCCTGCTGGCACACCTGAAGAAACAGCATGGAGGTGACGAGGTCACTGCTCCTGCCCGCATGACCTTGCAGCGCAAGACCAAGAGCACCATCAGTGTTCAGGGGACTGGCGGCAAGAACAAGGAAGTGCAGGTAGAAGTACGCAAGTCTCGCACCTATGTAAGACGCTCGGCGCTGGAAGATGAACAGCGTCAGGCGGAAGCCGAGGAAAAAGCGCGTTTGGAAGCAGAAGAAAAAGCTCGTCGCGAAGCCGAAGAGAAGGCTCGTCTCGACGCTGAAGAGAAGGCTCGCCGTGAGGCTGAGCAGGCTCGTCGTGAAGCTGAGGAAAAGGCGCGGATCGAGGCACAACAAAAGGCTCGACAGGCTCAACAGCCCGCCAAAGCAGCCAGTAGCACAGCTCAGCAAGAGGCAGAAAAGATGGCCAAGCGCGAAGCAGAAGAACTGAAGCGCCAACAGGAACAAACAGCTTTGCAAAAAGCTGAAGAACTCGCCGCGAAGAAAGCCGAAGAGGCTCGTCTCATGGCAGAACAGAATGCAGCCCGCTGGGCTGAAGAAGACGCCGCCCGCGCCAAAGAGAGCAGCGATTATCACGTGACCACCTCCAAGCATGCCCAGGCTGCCGAAGATGAGCTGGATCGCAAGGAAGAGACCAGCCGCCGTACCGCCGCTGCCGCCAAGGGGCCGAAGAAGGCCGGTCGCCGCGACGACGATCGCAATGACCGTAACTCCCGCGATCCGCGCGCTCGTAAAGGCAAGCGTGGCAAGGTTGCTACCCCGAATGCCATGAAGCACGGCTTCAACAAGCCGGCTGCCGCGGTTAACCGCGACGTGGTGATTGGCGAGACCATCACAGTGGCCGAGCTGGCCAACAAGATGGCGGTCAAGGGTGTCGAAGTCATCAAGGTGATGATGAAGATGGGCGCCATGGCTACCATCAACCAGGTTATCGACCAGGAGACCGCTCAGCTGGTCGCCGAGGAGATGGGCCACAAGGTGGTGCTGCGCCGCGAGAACGAGCTGGAAGAGGCTGTACTGTCCGATCGTGACGAGACCTCCGAAGCCAAGCCGCGCGCGCCGGTCGTGACCATCATGGGTCACGTTGACCACGGCAAGACCTCGCTGCTGGACTACATCCGTAAGGCCAAGGTTGCCGCAGGCGAAGCCGGTGGTATTACCCAGCACATCGGTGCTTACCACGTTAAGACCGAAAGCGGCATGATCACCTTCCTGGATACTCCGGGTCACGCAGCGTTTACCTCCATGCGTGCTCGTGGTGCCAAGGCGACTGACATCGTGGTGCTGGTTGTTGCTGCCGATGACGGCGTGATGCCGCAAACTATCGAAGCTATCCAGCACGCCAAGGCGGCCGGTGTGCCGCTGGTTGTTGCGGTCAACAAGATTGACAAGCCGGAAGCGGATCCGGATCGCGTCAAGACCGAGCTGGCCCGTTACGACGTCATGTCCGAAGACTGGGGTGGCGATTGCCAGTTCGTGCACGTCTCCGCCAAGTCCGGCGAAGGCATCGACGATCTGCTGGAAGCCATCCTGATCCAGGCCGAAGTACTGGAGCTGAAAGCCGTGGTTGACGGTATGGCCAACGGTGTAGTCATCGAATCCTTCCTCGACAAGGGTCGTGGTCCGGTTGCTACCGTACTGGTACAAGAAGGTACCCTGCGCCAGGGTGACATCGTACTGTGCGGTCTCGAATACGGTCGTGTGCGCGCCATGCGTGACGAACTGGGTCGCGAGATCAAAGAGGCCGGTCCGTCCCTGCCAGTGGAAATCCTCGGTCTGTCCGGTGTTCCCTCTGCCGGTGATGAAGCGACCGTGGTGCGTGACGAGAAGAAGGCCCGTGAAGTGGCTCTCTACCGTCAGGGCAAGTTCCGCGAAGTCAAGCTGGCTCGCCAGCAGAAGGCCAAGCTGGAGAACATGTTCGCCAACATGACCGAGGGCGAAGTGTCCGAAGTGAACGTGGTGATCAAGGCCGACGTACAGGGTTCCGTGGAAGCGATCTGCGACGCTCTGGTCAAGCTCTCCACCGACGAAGTGAAGGTGAAGATCGTGGGTTCCGGTGTGGGTGGTATCACCGAGACCGACGCGACCCTGGCTGCCGCTTCCAGCGCCATCCTGGTGGGCTTCAACGTCCGTGCCGACGCCTCTGCGCGCAAGGTCATCGAGGCCGAGAGCCTGGATCTGCGCTACTACTCCGTCATCTATGACCTGATCGACGAAGTGAAGCAGGCCATGAGCGGCATGCTGGCGCCGGAGTACAAGCAGGAGATCATCGGTCTGGCCGAAGTGCGCAGCGTCTTCCGCTCACCGAAGTTTGGCGCCGTTGCCGGCTGTATGGTCACCGAAGGTGTGGTCAAGCGCTCCAACCGTATCCGTGTTCTGCGTGACAACGTGGTTATCTATGAAGGCGAGCTGGAATCCCTGCGTCGCTTCAAGGATGACGTCAACGAGGTTCGCAACGGCTACGAGTGTGGTATCGCGGTCAAGAACTACAACGACGTACGCGAAGGCGACCAGATCGAAGTTTACGAGACCGTTGAAATTCAGCGTACTCTGTAAGCCGAGAGTCAGACAAAATAGGGGGCCGCGGCCCCCTTTTATCGCAGGATAGATTATGGCCAGAGAATTCAGCCGGACCCGTCGGGTCGGGCAGCAGATCCAGCGTGAAATCGCGCTGATCCTGCAGCGCGAGGTGAAAGACCCGCGCATCGGCATGGTGACTGTTTCCGACGTGGAAGTGTCCCGTGACCTAAACTACGCCAAGGTTTATGTCACCTTCTTGCAGCTGGAGAATGACGCCGAGCGCATCAAGGAAGGGCTCAAGGCGCTGACTGAAGCGGCCGGTTACATCCGCAGCCTGCTGGGCAGCGCCATGCGCCTGCGTGTGGTGCCCGAGCTGCGTTTCTTCTACGACCAGACCCTGGTCGAGGGGATGCGTCTCTCCAACCTGGTGACCAATACCATCCGTGAAGACAAGCGTCGCATGGCCGAGTCAGGTCGTGAGGATGACGTGGCCGCTCCGGATGACACGACTGAGGATAAAGCCTGAGATGACCCGAAGACGTCGTTTCAAGGGCCGTGATGTGCACGGCATTCTGTTGCTGGACAAGCCGACCGGCCTGACCTCCAACGATGTGTTGCAGAAGGTAAAGCGGATCTACAACGCCGCCAAGGCCGGCCACACCGGCGCCCTGGATCCCCTAGCGACCGGCATGTTGCCGATTTGCCTGGGCGAGGCCACCAAGTTCTCCCAGTATCTGTTGGATGCGGACAAGCGCTATGAGGTGACTGCCAAGCTGGGCGAGCGCACCAACACCAGCGACTCCGATGGCGAGGTGGTTGCCACCCGTCCGGTGAACGTGGCCGTGGGTACCCTGATTGAGGCGCTGGACCAGTTCCGCGGCCCCATCATGCAGGTGCCGTCCATGTACTCCGCCCTCAAGCATAATGGCCGTCCGCTCTACGAGTATGCCCGCGAGGGGATCGAAATTGAGCGGGAAGCCCGCCCCATCACGATTTTCGAGCTCAAGCTCATCAGCTTCGAAGGGGACGAGGTCAAGCTGGAAGTGCACTGCAGCAAGGGCACCTACATCCGCTCTCTGGTCGATGATCTGGGGGAAGTGCTGGGTTGTGGCGCTCATGTCACCCAGCTGCGCCGCACCCAGGTGGCCAGCTATCCGTACGATCGGATGCTGACCCTGGAGCAGCTTGAATGCATCTTCGAGCAGGCCAAGGCCGAGAGCATTCCGCCGCGCGAGCAGCTGGATCCCCTGTTGCTGCCGATGGACACCGCCGTGGCGTCTCTGCCCGAGGTGAACATGTTGGCCGTAGTGGCGGCCTATGTGAACCAGGGTCAGGCAGTTCAGGTGCCAGGTGCCCCAACCAGCGGTCAGGTTCGCATGACGGTCGGCCCCGAGCGAGAGTTCATCGGTGTCGGCGAAATTGATGATGATGGTCGGGTTGCCCCCAAGCGCCTGGTCCGTTATCACGACGAGGAGTGATCCTCAGGCGGTATCCGTGCTCTTGCCCGTTGCGCGTCTTTATCATTGCGAAAAGGGGCGGGGGCGATTATGATACCGCCCTCATTTCACGGCTGAATTAGAGATTGGCTGTGAACCTTTAAACACTCTACTGGAGTAATACCATGTCTCTAAATGCTGAGATCAAAGCTCAAATCGTTGCCGAGCACGCTCGTGGCGCCAACGACACCGGTTCCCCCGAAGTGCAAGTTGCCCTGCTGACTGCCCAGATCAACCATCTGCAAGGTCACTTCAAGGAGCACTCCAAGGATCACCACGGTCGTCGCGGTCTGCTGCGCATGGTTTCCCAGCGTCGTAAGCTGCTGGACTACCTGAAGCGTAAAGACGTTCAGCGTTACGCTGCTCTGATCGCCAAGCTGGGTCTGCGTCGTTAATCGACCATCAGATTTCGCGAAAAAGGGGAACCGTCAGGTTCCCCTTTTTTTATTCCCTATCAGCGCGTTGCCTGCCTCACAGAATTTGTGTCACCGCTTACCTTTTGCATCGAATCAAGTATACTTGTGCGCGAATTTAAAGAGCCAAATTGTAAAAAGGAAATTCACGTGAATCCTATTGTAAAGTCATTCCAGTACGGTCAACACACCGTCACACTGGAAACCGGTGTGATGGCCCGTCAAGCCACTGCGGCCGTGATGGTCAGCATGGACGATACCTGCGTATTTGTGACCGTCGTTGGCAAGAAAGAGGCCGATCACGGCCGTGATTTCTTCCCGCTGACCGTCAACTACCAGGAGCGTACCTATGCTGCTGGTCGTATCCCGGGTGGTTTCTTCCGTCGTGAAGGTCGCCCGAGCGAAGGCGAGACCCTGATCTCCCGTCTGATCGACCGTCCTATTCGTCCGCTGTTCCCGGAAGGCTTCCTCAATGAGGTTCAGGTGGTTGCCACCGTCATGTCCGTGAACCCGGCAGTTTCTCCCGACATCGTTGCCATGATCGGCGCCTCCGCGGCACTGGCCATCTCCGGCATCCCGTTTGGCGGCCCGATCGGTGCAGCCCGCGTGGGTTACATGAACGGCCAATACGTGCTGAACCCGACCACCACCGAACTGCCGCAGAGCGATCTGGACCTGGTGGTTGCCGGTACCGCCAACGCCGTGCTGATGGTGGAATCCGAAGCGGCCATCCTCTCCGAAGAGGTGATGCTGGGCGCCGTGGTATACGGTCATGAGCAGATGCAGGCTGTGATCAACGCCATCAACGAATTTGCTGCCGACGTCGGCACCAAGCCGTGGGACTGGACACCGCCCGCCGTCAACGAAGCGCTGAAAGCCAAGGTTGCCGAGCTGGCCACTGCCGAACTGGGTGAAGCCTACCGCATCACCGAGAAGGCCGTGCGTTACGAAACCATCGCCGCCATCAAGGGCCGCGTGGTTGAGCAGGTGATCGCTTCCGGCGTGGAAGAAGATGCCAAGAAGATCGGCGAAGAGTTCCACAGCCTGGAAAGCCGCATCGTGCGTGGTCGCGTTGTTCGCGGCGAGCCGCGCATCGATGGTCGCGATCCGGAGATGATCCGCGCCCTGTCCGTGGCTACCGGCGTACTGCCGCGTGCCCACGGCTCCGCCCTGTTCACCCGTGGTGAAACCCAGGCCATGGTCGTTGCGACCCTGGGTACCGAGCGTGACGCCCAGAACATCGACGAGCTGACCGGCAACCGCGCCGATCGCTTCATGCTGCACTACAACTTCCCGCCATACTGCGTCGGTGAGACCGGCATGATGGGTAGCCCCAAGCGTCGTGAAATCGGTCACGGTCGTCTGGCCAAGCGCGGCGTTGCTGCCGTGATGCCGAGCGCCGACGAGTTCCCGTACGTGGTGCGCGTGGTTTCTGAAATCACCGAATCCAACGGCTCCTCCTCCATGGCCTCCGTCTGTGGTTCCTCCCTGGCGCTGATGGACGCCGGTGTGCCGATCAAGGCCTCCGTCGCCGGTATCGCCATGGGTCTGGTGAAGGAAGAAGAAGGTTTCGTCGTGCTGTCCGACATCCTGGGTGACGAAGACCACCTGGGCGACATGGACTTCAAGGTTGCCGGTACCACCGAAGGTGTGACCGCCCTGCAGATGGACATCAAGATCGAAGGCATCACCAAAGAGATCATGGAGATTGCCCTGAAGCAAGCTCGTGGTGCTCGCCTGCACATCCTGAAAGTGATGGACGAAGCCATCCAGGCTCCGCGTGCCGAGATCTCCGATTTCGCCCCGCGCATCCACACCATCAAGATCAACCCGGAGAAGATCAAGGACGTCATCGGCAAGGGTGGTTCCGTGATCCGCGCCCTGACCGAAGAGACCGGCACCAACATCGAGCTGGATGATGACGGTACCGTCCGCATCGCCGCCGTTGACGGTGACGCCGCCAAGGAAGCGATCCGCCGCATCGAGGCCATCACCGCCGAGATCGAAGTGAACCGCATCTACGAAGGCAAGGTTGTCCGTCTGGCCGACTTCGGCGCCTTCGTCAACATCCTGCCGGGCAAAGACGGTCTGGTACACATCTCCCAGATCACCGATGCACGCGTGCAGAACGTGGCCGACTACCTGAAGATCGGTGACGTGGTGAAGGTGAAGGTACTGGAAGTGGACCGTCAGGGCCGCGTACGCCTCTCCATCAAGGAAGCAAACGCGCCGACTGAAGCCGCTGCTCCGGCTGCCGATGCCGCTCCGGTCGCTGCCGAAGCGCCTGCTGCAGATTAAGACGCAGTGCTGACCGGGCTTGCTCGGTCTGGCTGACCAATCCGGCTCCCCCAGGGGAGCCGGATTTTTTTATGGCCAGCCAGCAGAGTGGCTATCTGCCGAGAATGGCGTGATGCATCTCGTCGAGCGGGAGTATGTGGCGTGCGGCACCGAGCTTGATCGCCTCCTTTGGCATACCAAACACCACGCAGGAGGCCTCATCCTGGGCATATGTATTGGCGCCTGCATCCAGCATCTCCCTGAGCCCTCTGGCGCCATCATCTCCCATGCCGGTCATGATGATGCCGGTCGCATTTTTGCCCGCGTATTTGGCCACGGAGCGAAACAGCACATCCACCGAAGGGCGATGTCGATTGATCAGGGGACCGTCGACCACCTCCACATGGTAGTAGGCACCGCTTCGCTTGAGCAGCATGTGCTTGCCGCCGGGAGCGATCAGCGCGAGCCCTGGGATGACCCTGTCATTGTTTTTCGCCTCCCGCACCTCGATTTGGCATAACCCGTTAAGGCGAGCGGCAAACGATGCCGTAAATTTCTCCGGCATATGCTGCACGATGACGATCCCTGGGCTAACCCGGGGGAGGGCCGTCAACACAGCCTCCAGCGCCTGGGTACCTCCGGTGGAGGTGCCGATGGCGATGAGTCGCTCCGTGGTCTGCGCCATGGCATCTCGCGCCGGCGCCAGTATGGCGTCGGCATGGATTTTGGTGGCAACCTGCAAGGGGGCCGGCTTGCCGAGTCGCTTGAGGTTGGCTTGGGAGGCAGCCCGTACTGCCATAGCCAGATCGTGGGCTGACTCCTGCAGAAAGCTTTTGATGCCCATGGTCGGTTTGGTGATGATGTCTGCAGCGCCGGCTGCCATGGCCTGAAGGGTGGTTTCGGCACCCTTCTCGGTCAGAGAGGAGCAGATGACCACCGGGGTGGGGTGCTCGGCCATTATTTTGGTGAGAAAAGTGATGCCATCCATCCGTGGCATCTCCACATCCAGCACGATGACATCCGGCCACTCCTTCTTCAGTTTCTCCAGTGCAAACAACGGATCGGAGGCGGTCGCGATCACCTTGATGTCGGGTTCCTGTTCCAGCACCCCTTGCAACACCTGTCTAACCACGGCGGAATCATCCACCAGCATGACTCTTATCTGTTTCATTCCCCCGTCCCTCGATGATGTGGCAGACGATGATGACGCACCCAAACATGGCCATTGTTGAGCTCGAAGATGAGGCTTCGGTGGCCAGAGAGGCCCAGATGATGCGCTTTTATGGTGAGGCCCAGATGCCGGGTCAACTGCCATGCGGCCTGGATATTTTGGTCGGCCACATTGGGGTAGTCTCCGGCAGGGGTCGTTATGTCAAACATGTGTCCGCCACCAAAAAGCTTTACTTCATACTCCTGGATCGGAGACGGATATTGCCGGATAGCCTCGAGAAACAAGGTGATCGCTTCGTCGCCATAACGGCCATCCAGGGTAGTGGTTTTGACTCCCCGGGTCGGCAGCATGTAGTGACACATCCCCCCGATTTATGTTGTGGGTGCCACATGGTGATGGCGACACAGGACCCCAGATGGGTTTTGATCACGGCGTCCTCCTGGCCGAAGAAAAACTCTCCGGGGTGCAGCATGATCTCTCGTTGCATCATCATCACCGCTTTTGGTAGATGGAAGGGGAAACCAGATGCAGACCATGAGGTAATCCGTTGAGGCTTTCGGCATGGCTGACAAGCAGGTAACCCCCGGTCCTGAGTCTGGGTACCAGCCGCTGCACGACCTCGGCCTTGGTCTCCTTGTTGAAGTAAATCATTACGTTGCGGATGAAGATGACATCGAACATGCCGATGTCGGGCAGCTCCTGGATGAGGTTGATGTGCAAAAATCTCACCCGCTCCTGCAGCTTGCGGTCGATGATGAAACTGCCTTCCTGTTGCCCTATGCCCTTCAGGCAGTATTTCATCAGGTATGACATGGGGATATTGTGCGCCCGCTCTATGGGGTAGCGTCCCAACCTGGCCTGTTCCAGCATGCGTGACGAGATGTCCGAGGCCATGATTTCCCAGTTGAAGCCGCCGTGTTTTTCCGCCAGGGTCATCGCCAGACTGTAAGGTTCCTCTCCGGATGAACTGGCTGCACACCATATCCGCAATGTCCGCTCCTTTGGCACGAGCGGCAGCACTGTATTGCAGAGAAAGTCAAAGTGTTTGGACTCCCTGAAGAAGTAGGTTTCATTGGTTGTCAGCAGATCCAGCGCCAGTTGCAACTCCTGATGATGGTCGCTCATGATCAGGCGAAAATAGTCACCATAACTGTCCAGCTCGTAATGGTGCAGGCGTTTGGAAAGCCGGCTGGCCACCAGTGCTTTCTTGGCCGGTGACAGGTCGATACCTGCGGCCTGATGTAACCAGCGCTGGAACTGGCCAAATTCGTCGTCATGAAGTTGAGTCTGGTACAAGGCTATGCTCCCGGCTCGGCAAAGCGGCCTGGTTGCCCAGGCCCCGTCACACTAGAAACGGACAAAGTCTCCCTCGTTGAATGGTCGTGGCGGAAGACCGGGCTGCTCACGGCCATTCCCCTCCAGAACAAAGCGCCCCTTGGTACTATTCTGGGGTTGTGCGACGTTGTGACCATTGCTCCTGTGGCTCTGTTCGAGAGTGAAGAATTCCATGACAAGCTGCAGTTGCTCTGCCTGGCTGCTCATCTCTTCTGCCGTGGCGGCCAGCTCTTCGCTACAGGAGGCATTTTGCTGGGTGACCTGGCTGAGCTGGCTCATTGCCTGGTTGATCTGGCTGACACCGGTTGATTGCTCGGCAGAGGCTGCACTGATCTCCTGCACCAGATCGGATGTCTTGTTGATAGAGGGAACCATCTGATCGAGTAGCCGGCCGGCCTTTTCCGCCATTTCCACGCTGCTGGAGGCCAACTCGCCTATCTCCTGCGCCGCTACCTGGCTGCGCTCCGCCAGTTTGCGCACCTCGGCTGCGACGACAGCAAACCCCTTGCCATGATCCCCCGCTCGCGCCGCTTCGATAGCCGCATTGAGGGCCAGCAGATTGGTCTGGTAGGCGATGTCGTCGATGATGCCAATCCGTTTGGCGATCTGTTTCATGGCATCGACGGTCAGTTGGACGGCCTCACCGCCTTCGACAGCTTCCTTGGCTGCCTTACTGGCCATGCCGTCTGTCACTTGGGCGTTATCGGTATTCTGGTTGATGCTGGCGCTCATCTGTTCGATGGATGCGCTGGTCTCTTCCATGCTGGAAGCCTGTTCACTGCTGGACTGGCTGATGGACTGGGCGGTGGCACTCACCTGCTCGGCGGCACTCGACAGATTGTCGGAAGCGCCGCGGACCTCGGTCACTATATTGGTCAGGGAATCGATGGTCTTGTTGAGGGCATCCTTGGTAGTACCAAAGACCCCCGGGTAGTCTGTCTCTATCTTCTGGGTCAGGTCTCCCTTGGCCAGACACTGGACGATCCGGATCACGTCATTGAGGCTGGTATCGATCACATTGGCAATCTGGTTGATGCCTTCGCCCAGATTATGGAAGAAGCCGGATTTGCCGGCGAGATCCATGCGGCGGTGCAACTCGCCATTGATCACGGATTGTACTATTTCCGACATTTCGTGCTCGATGGCAACCTCTTTGGTGCGATCTGCCCACTCGACCACCGACCCCAGGCGTTCGCCACTGTCACTGAATACCGGGTTGGCGATCAGCGCAAAGGTACGTCCACCAAGCTGTATTTGGGTGCGGTAGGTACTGTTGAGCTTGGCCAGCATGGTCCGCTGGTGCCCCGGATTCTTATGGAAGCTGTCAATATTGGCCCCCATCAGATTCGCAGTATTGAAGTTGTTGAGATCTTTCTTGATGTCCGGCTCGGCCAGCTTGAGCATCTCGGTGACGGAGTCGTTCATATAGATGATGTCGAGGTTGGTATCGGCGATCATGACGTTGGTGCTGGCACAATCGAGTGCTCTCTTGACCCTGAGGCTTTCATTAGCCGCGATTTTGGCGGCTTCATTGGCGGCCTTGACATCATTTTCGATGGCGATCTCTTTGGTGCGATCAGCCCATTCCACGACTGACCCTAGCCGCTCGCCATTGTCACCAAATACGGGGTTGGCAATCAGCGAAAAGGTTCTGCCGCCAATGGTTATCTGGGTGCGATAGGTTGTATCGAGCTTTTGCAGCATGGCCCGCTGATGGCTCGGATTCTTGTGGAAGTTGTCGATGTTCTTGCCCATCAAGTTTTTAACGTCCAGATTGGGCAGTTCCTTGCGAATATCTTGCTCCGCCTGGCCGAGCATGGTGGTGACCGCCTCGTTCATATAGATGATGTTGAGGTCGGTGTCGGCAATCATCACGTTGGTCGATGCGCCGTCCAGCGCCTTGCGCACCCGCAGATTCTCCCGGTACTGGGTCTGGTTGCTCTCGATAGTGTCCAATGCATTCCGCAAGCGGGTTTGCAGCAGGTTGAGGGTTTCATTGAACTCGTGGCAGAGGCCCCGTAGCGGGCCGGTGAGGGTAGACAGATCTATCTGGCCAGCTGTTTGCTCGAGGGTGATGGCGTGATGGATGCGCCGAGTTTCCTCAGCAAGCCTGGTTAGCTGCTCTTGCTGCTGGTTGTAGCTGGAACCATTGCCGAAGAGCTTTTCAAACAGTGATTGAGTCATGAGCCTTATCCTTGTGCGACATGCCAATGCGTATTGAGCGTGAGTAATCAGGATGCCTGTATGTATTCCGGTAATTTTTCCGGTTGCTGCGCCAGTTCACTGAGCTGTGCCATCTCCTCAAGTGACAGGACTTTTTCCGTATCAATGAGGATGACGAATTTGCCGTTGACCTTACCCATGCCGCTGATGAAGTCAGCCCTGATCCGGGCACCAAAGCTGGGGGGCGGTTCGATTTCACTGGGTGAAATGCTGAGGACTTCGGAGACGGAATCCACGACCACACCGATATCCTGGCTACCTTGTGTATCGTCATGATGGTGTAGGCCTTCAATGATGACGATACAGGTACGCCGGGTGATGTTGGAGGGCGTGTTGCCAAAGCGGGCATTGAGATCAACGACAGAAACCACGGCGCCGCGTAGATTGATCACACCGCGAATGAAGCCTGGCATCATGGGGATGGGGGTGATGTTCCCGTATTCGATGATCTCTTTGACTCCCAGGATATTGATGGCAAACATCTCTCCGTTGATGAGAAAAGTCAGGTACTGGGTGTCACTGTGGGATGTGGCGGGGGGGGCAACCACGGCCACTTCGGTCGATGGGGTCATATCAGCCTCCGGTTGAAAAAAGATGAGGAATGCTTCGGCGGTGTGCTGCAGGTGGCATCTGACTGCACCCCCTGGCGTGGTTGGCTGGCTTGTGGCCAGGCCTCCTGTGCCAATATGTGCCGAAGGACATGGGCGATGACGCTATCAACCTGCATACAAGCCGTGTATTGAACGGGAGGAATAGTGAGGATGTTGAAAGTGTGCTTCACAGTGTTTTCCTCAATTGATGCGCGGTTGATGTTGCAGCCGTGTCAGGGTCTGCCTGTTGATAAGGCCAGACTCCTGATGGATGGCGTGCTGGATCAACGAGGGAATATCAAGGATGAGGGCGACTTCGCCCCCTCCCAGAATGGTGGAACCGCTGATCCCTTGCAGACGCTGGAATAATTTGCCAAGGGGTTTGATAACGGTCTGGAATTCACCCAGCAGCTCGTCGACGACCAGTCCCGATTTTTTGCCGCCGTGGCTGACAACCACGATATTCTCACGGCGCCCCTTGCTGCCCCGGGTGTCGAAATAGTGTTGCAGACGGATAAAGGGGAGGACTTCTCCTCGCAAGTTGATGAAATTTCGCCCCTGGGTATCGGCCAAGGCACTGGCGGTCAGTTCTACGCACTCGATCACCATATCCAGAGGGATGACGTAATAGGTATCACACACCTTGACCAGAAAGCCGTCGATGATGGCGAGCGTGAGGGGCAGTCTTATCTGTACCCGGGTGCCCTGGCCCGGAATGCTGTCCAAATCCACGGTTCCGCGCAGGGCTGTGATGTTGCTTTTGACCACATCCATGCCGACGCCACGCCCGGAGAGGTTGGTGATGGCTTCTGCTGTGGAAAATCCAGGCTCAAAGATGAGGTTGTAGATCTCCTGATCGGTGAGCGTGGTGCCAGCGCCAATCAAGCCTCGTTCCTGCGCTTTTTGCAGGATCCTGGTCTTGTTTAGGCCGGCTCCGTCATCCTTGATTTCAATCACTATGCTACTGGAGTCATGGTAGGCGTTGAGAGTCAGGGTTCCTTTTGCCGGTTTGCCGGCAAGCTGCCTTTGCTCTGCAGGTTCGATGCCATGATCCATCGAGTTTCTGACCAGATGCATCAGTGGATCGCCAATTTTCTCCACCACCGACTTGTCCAGTTCGGTATCGGCACCCGAGATCACCAGGGCGATATCCTTGTTGAGCTCCTGGCTGACATCACGCACCACCCGCTGAAAGCGGTTGAAGGTATCGCCGATGGGCACCATTCGAAGGCGCAAGGCATTGTCCCTTATCTCTTCCACCAGGTTGGCGATGACGGACGTCGCTTCCTGTAGCTGGCTCTCTCTACTGCGCTGGGCCAGCATATTGGCGCCCGAGCTGGCTACCACCAGTTCACCTACCAGATTGATCAGGTCATCCAGCTTGTCGGCATGGACTCTGACATAGCGTCCTTCCTTGCTTTTATTCTCCTTAGTCTGGTGCTGCTTTTTCAGGGCTGCATCGACCACGACTTCATCGACGGAGCCCTGAGAGATGAGGATCTCTCCCAGTTTTGAGGCAGGGTGCTCTGTGGCCGAATGTTGTAGCTGGAGTCCGTGGCGCAGTTCTTCTGCGGTTAGCGCGCCGGTCTTGACCAGGAGTTGCCCCAGCATTTCACTATCTTCCGGCAGGGCATTGATAAGGTCTATGTATTCGCTGATCTTGCTGTGAGGCGGCAAGATGGCGATCTGGCAATCATCTCTGACGAATTCAAAGACATCGCTGATCGCAGCCTTGTCTGCCTGGGAATCGAAATCGACCTCGAAGCCGAGGTAGCAGCTTTCCGGATCGAACTCCTCCCAATCCGGTATGGCCTGATGGATGGTTTCCAGCGAGCGTATGGTACCCAATGTGCCGAGATAGCGCAGAAATGCGGCGGGATCCATGCCGTTGCGCAGCACATCAGGCCCAAAACGCAGAGATATATGCCAAAGGGAACCGCTGGACAGCGGCACTTCCTCTTTTTCGATGGGAGGGGGCGAAGGCATTATCGTGTCGGGCAACTGGGCTTCCTGGGCATTCTGGTGCCGAATAAGGGCCAGGCGCAGCTTGTCATCCCGAGCGAGGGCGTCGGCGGTCAGGCTATCTCCCTGCTCAGCCACCACTTCTATCAGCAATTGAATGTGGTCGCAGCTCTCCAGCAGATCCTTGATAAGCGCTGAGGTCACCGATAATTGCTGGTTGCGGATCTGATCCAGCAGATCCTCGACAATATGGGTAAACCCCACGATCGGAAGCAGACCAAACAGGCCCGCGGAGCCCTTGATGGTGTGAGCCGCCCGGAATATGGCCCCGATGAGTTCGTTGTCGTCAGGATTTTCCTCCAGCAAGAGCAGAGAGGACTCCATTTCTTCAAGCAATTCGCGAGCCTCGGCAATATAGGTCTGCAGGGCCTGGTCAAGATTGATGCTCACGGGTGACTCCTCGGCATGGCGATTCAGGGGTGCTCAGCATGGGGAAACAGGGTGGGATCCCCAAAAAATCCCGACAATTGACACAGTTCCAGCAGTTCGAGCACCGCATGGCTGTGCCAGACCAGGTGCAGCGGATAGCCATTGGCCAAGGCAGTCTTTTTGGCTGCCAGCAATAGCTGTAGCCCGGCACTGTCGATTTCAGTCACATTGGCCAGATTGAGTTCCAGCTCTTGTCCCTGGTGCAACAGAGGAGAGAGCGCCTCTTTCAGTTCGGCTACCGTGTAGATGGTGACGTCGTCAGGCAGGGTGAGCACAGTCTTGTCACCTTGCAGTTCGCGCTGCAATTCCATGGCTGACTCCAGATTACGGCATGATGAGCTTGGCGACGGCGGCAAGCATCTGTTCCGGCTGGAAAGGCTTGACGACCCATGCCTTGGCGCCGGCGGCCTGTCCCTCCTGCTTCTTGCTGTCCTGTGATTCGGTGGTCAGCATGATGACGGGGGTGAACTTGTAGCTGGAGAGTTTCTTGGCCTCTTTGACGAAACTGATGCCATCCATATTGGGCATGTTGACGTCGCTGATGATGAGATTGATCTTCTTGCCGTCGAGTTTGTTGAGGGCATCCTTGCCATCTTGCGCTTCGAGTACGTCGTAGCCTGCGGTTTTCAGCGTCATGCCAACCACCTGGCGAATAGTGGCTGAGTCATCCACGATCAGGATCGTTTTACCCATGTTTCTCTCCTAGAAAAAAGTAATGTCTGCACTGCTGGCGGTAGGCTTGGTCGTTCGACCATGATGAATGTCCCTCTGCTCATCCGTGGCATAGGTGAGCTCCATGTCGGCCAGCCAGCTATCGGCATCGATCATGAGCGGGCCGGAAGTGCGTACCTGTTGTTCCGGGTCGTTCAGATGGTTTGAAAGATGCTCCATGTTGTTGCGTACCTGGTTGAGGATCTGACTTACCCTGTCCTGAAACTGCAGCGAAATGATGACATTGGAAATTTCGTGATGAATGTCGGTGCTTTCGCTTTGCAGCAGGGAAGCCGATTCGGCAAGGCTGTCGGTCGCCTGACGAAACCGGGTCAGCACCTGTTCGATAGCCTGCTCCGAGTTGGCGACCGAAACGTGATCCCGGGCGGCGGAGCTTTCGGCAATTTCTGAGACGCGGCCAATCCCGGCGTTGATGGTATCGACCTTGTCGCTCATCTTCTGGGCGGTTTCACTGGAGAGGCGGGAGAGGTTGCGCACCTCATCGGCGACTACGGCAAATCCTCGTCCTGCTTCACCTGCCCGCGCCGCTTCAATCGCAGCATTGAGGGCCAGCAGGTTGGTCTGGGAGGCAATCTTGGCGACATCCAGCGCCATGGTGTTGAGCTCCAGGGTATAGGCGGTCAGGCTCTTTATTTCTGCCAACATGGCATCACGGTTTTCCTGAGCCGAATGCATCAGGCTGAGTACCTCATTGAGCTGGATCTGACTCTCGCTCAACACGGCGGCCATCCCTTTTGATTCGGTGCCACCCAGATCGCCTGCAGCCTGATGGGAGGCGCTGACCGCTTCTTCCAGCTTGTTGGCGAGCCCGCTGAAGCGTTGGGTCAGATCGATCATCGCCTCTTCAGTTTGCTGCCGGGAGCTCTCTATCTGTTGTGACCATATGGGGACCGCCTTTTGGCAGACCTCTTCCAGCCCGATGATGGCATTGGCGAAGGAAGCTGGGGTGGCATCCTGCTCGTCGGTTGAGGCGTGAGTGTGGCGGGCCTGATTGACGCGATGGGAAGTCCAGAGTGCGGCGCCAATGGCCAAGGCGCCGTTCAACAACAGGTAAAGCGGAGAAGAAGATCCGGACAGAAGCAGCAGGCAGCCGAGCAATCCCAGCCCGATGCAGTTCAGCCAGCAAACCGGATCCCATAGCGGGTTGATCACGCCACTTTTGTGTTGTGCCATACGCAACTTATCCCTGTGCTAGTCATCAGCTTGGCCGTCGGGTTGTGCCATCCAGATTGGCAACCCAGGGCCTGGTTATATTTACTATTGGCTCAGTAAGGGTAGCGTAAAAAAAATAGTTGGTTGCAAGTCAGTATTGCTTGCCGAAAAAGAGGTAGGGCATTGATAAGGGGAGTGGATGCTGAGCGTTATTTCCGCCGATATCAGCGAGATAGCGAAATCTGGGGTAGTGAAGGAGAGAAAGACAAATAAGGAGCCTGCCATGGCAGGCTCCTTGAACCATGTCAGGCTTTGCTGGCATGAGCCTGCTGGCAGCCTTCGACGGCATGGGCGATCAGCTCCAGCGCGCTCTGCTCGCACGCAGGCAGCTCTTCATCGCACTGACTGATGGGGGTGACGCGATCGCCCCACTTGATGATGGCTGCACCCCAGGTGAGGCCGGCGCCAAAGGCTGCGGTCAGCAGATAGGAGTTCGGCTTGACGCGGCCTTGTTCCAGCGCTTCGCACAGTGCGATGGGCACGGTGGCGGCGGAGGTGTTGCCGTAGTTTTCGATGTTCACCATCACCTTTTCCATGGGCGCGTTCATGCGCTTGGCCAGGGTTTCGATGATGCGGATATTGGCCTGGTGCGGCACGATGAGATCGATCTGCTCGGGAGCAATGCCGGCCTGTTCCAGTACAGTGCCGGTTGCCTCACCCATGCCACGGACGGCGCGCTTGAAAATCTCGGGGCCTTCGAAATTGAAGGTGAACAGGCCGTCAATGTCGGCAAAACGCACGCGATCTGTGCCGAAATTCGGTACATGCAGGATCTCCCGCGCTTCGCTGTCGCAGCCGAGCTTGTTGGCGATGAGGCCGCTTTCCTGCTCGCTCGCTTCGATGATCACGGCACCTGCGCCATCGCCAAACAGTACGGCGGTATCGCGGCGGGCCCAGTCCAGCAGATAGGTCAGACGCTCGGCACCGATCACCAGCACCTTCTTCATCATGCCGGTCTGCACCAGCGAGGTGGCGACGGAGAGGGCGTAGACGAAACCGGTACAGGCGGCGTTGAGGTCAAACACGGCGGCATTGGTGGCGCCGAGCTTCTTCTGCACCGCAGAGGCTGCGCTCGGCAGCAAATTGTCCGGGGTGGCGGTAGCCAGGATGATGCCATCGAGATCGCTGGCCTCGAGACCGGCGCAGGCGAGAGCGCGGCGACCTGCCAGGGTGGCGAGATCCGAGGTGCTGACGTGGGAGATCCGGCGGGCCTTGATGCCGGTACGCGGATAGATCCACTCATCCGACGTATCCATGATGGTGCTGAGGTCATCGTTGGTCAGCACTGAGGGAGGCAAGCATTTGCCCCAACCGGTGATATTGGCGTATTTCATCTTGTTACCGCTTCTCAATGTGGATCGCCCGCGGGCGGAAAATCGCGCAATTATGCCGCACGAGACAACTACTGTCATCTTGTGGTCATGGTTATCTGGCAGGGAGGATGTGGCAATGGGCCACAAAACAAGGGAAATTTCGCTTAAAGGGAAGGACTCGCCTGCCCTAAGATAGGGTTTTCTCTCTCGACGAGGCGACACCTTGCTCAAAGCCAATCTCAACCTGTTGCCTACCCTCAAGGTGCTACTGGAGACTCGCAACATCAGTCGGGCGGCGGAGCTGCTGCACCTGAGCCAGCCGTCTATCAGCAAGCAACTCGCCTTGCTGCGTAGCGAGTTTGGCGACGAGCTGCTGGTGCGGGAGGGACAACGCTGGCTGCTGACGCCGCGGGCCGAAAGCCTGGCCGCCCAGTTGGCGGACTCCCTCGGAGCACTGGAGCGGCTCTATGAGCCACCCGGGTTCGAGCCCAGCCGCTGTGAACGGGTATTCCGGCTCGCCTCGTCCGATTACGTGGCCCAGCATATCCTGCCCGATATTTGCGCAGCGCTTGCCAAAGAGGCGCCGTTGGCGGCGCTTGAGTACAGCTTGTGGGACAAGCGCCAACTGCCACAGTTGTGGCAATCACAGCTTGACCTGGTCTCCACCATCACAGAGCAGGTGCCGGATCAGATCCGCGGCCTGCATCAGGGGGAGGACCGGTTGGTGGTGTTGATGGGCCGCCGGCATCCGCTGGCGGACCGTCGCCTGACACTCGATGATTACCTCGCCTGGCCACATCTGCAGGTGAGCGGAGGCGGTGACAAGGATAGCCCGGTGGAGCAGGTGCTGGCGCCACAGTGCCTCTCCCGGCGCTGGTTTGCCCGGGTGCCTTTCTTTCAGGCGGCGGTGGAGGTATTGCTGCGCACCGACTGCCTGATGACCACACCCGCTCATATCGCCTGGCAACTCTCATGCAATAACGAGCTCGCTTTTGTGGATCTCCCCTTTTCGACCCGCACCCAGCACTATCATCTGCTGTGGCATCAGCGCCACCATCAGGACCCGGCCCATCGCTGGTTTCGCGAGCTGGCCTATCCCTTCCTGCGGGACCACTTGCAAGGCACCGTGGTCGAGAGTCGCAAGGTGCTGGCTCAGACCCAGACCCGTTAGTGCCAGTCGGTTATGCCACAGCATAGCCAATGGTTATGGGATCTATTCATAACTTTCATTTCTGGCATAGCCATGCGCCCCTTACCCTGAATTCAGGAACAACATATTCAGGCTGAGGGTAAGCACAAAATGGAACTGACGAGTTGGCTGGCATTGGCCGCAATTTGCGTGATGGGGGCCATCAGCCCGGGGCCGAGTCTGGCGCTCATCATTCGCAATACTGTGCAGGGAGGGCAGGGCCACGGGGTGGCGACCGCGTTGGGCCACGGTCTCGGGGTGGGTATCTACGCGCTTATCACCGCGCTTGGTCTGTCGCTGCTGATCACCCAGACCCCCTTGCTGTTTGATCTCATCCGCTACGGTGGCGCCGCGTTTCTCGCCTGGCTCGGGGTCAAGGCGCTGTTGGCCAAACCCGCCAGTGGCGAGTTGCGTGAAGAGGAGATGCACCAGCTGCGTGGTCGTCAGGGGGCTTTCGAGGGCTTTATGGTGGCCTTTCTGAACCCCCAGCTCGCCATCTTCTTTATCGCCCTGTTCAGCCAGTTTGTGCATGCCGATACCGGCTGGTATGAGGGGAGCATCATGATGCTCACCGCTGGCGGTATCGACGCGCTCTGGTATGTGCTGGTGGCGTTGGTACTCTCCCGTGGCCCCGTGCTGGCCTGGCTCAAAGCCAAATCCTTCGTCATCGACAAGATTAGTGGTCTGGTGCTGCTGGGGTTGGCGCTCAAGGTGGTGATTTAGCATCAATATCAGGTGACGATCCTTCTCCTTGGCTGGGGGGGGAGGTTTATAAGCGCAGCCTGCCGTAAAGGAGGAGAGGGAATTTCCCTTGCCAAGGGAGAAGGGCCACGTGCGGCAGCTCTAATCCTGTATTTCGCAGTGATCTTAAGCGGGATCAAGGTAATCAGGGTGGCAATGGCCTAGAGTGGCTGCCATTTGCTGTCCGCCCTGATCCCGAGACCATGCACCAGAACAAGCACTCCTTAAGCCACCACAACCGGTTGGAGCTACTGGCTCCAGCCAAGAACCTTGCTTATGGCATTGAAGCCATCAATCACGGCGCTGATGCCGTCTACATGGGCGGACCCGCCTTTGGCGCCCGCAGCGCGGCGGGCAACAGCATAGAGGATATCGAAGCGCTGGCGCGTCATTCCCATCGTTTCGGAGCCCAGGTTTTCGTTGCCTTCAATACCTTGCTGCATGACAGCGAGCTGGAGCAGGCCCGGCGGCTGACCCACCAGATCTATGAAGCGGGAGCCGATGCGCTTATCGTGCAGGATATGGGGCTGCTGGCGCTCGATCTACCACCCATCGCGCTCCATGCCAGTACCCAAACCGACAATCGCACCCCGGAGAAGGTGAAGTTCTTGCAGGATGTGGGCTTCTCCCAGGTGGTGCTGGCGCGTGAGCTGTCGCTTGCGCAGATCCGCGAGATCAGTGCGGCCACCAATGTGCAGCTGGAGTTTTTTATCCACGGGGCGCTCTGCGTTTCCTACAGCGGCCAGTGCAACATCAGCCACGCCCGGACCGGCCGCAGCGCCAACCGTGGCGAATGTGCCCAGCTCTGTCGCCTGCCCTGCTCGCTGCAAAAGCCGGATGGCGAGGTGCTGGTGGCCGACAGTCACTTGCTGTCTCTCAAGGACATGGATCAGACCGACAACCTGGAGGCGCTGATAGAGGCGGGGATCCGCTCCTTCAAGATTGAGGGGCGTCTCAAGGGGCTCGATTACGTCAAGAACGTCACCGCCTGGTATCGGCAGAAGCTCGATGCCATTTTGGATAGCCGCAGCGATCTGGTGGCCTCCTCGGCCGGCCGTTGCAGCTACAGCTTCACGCCTGATCCCAAAAAGAGCTTCAACCGCGGTAGCACCGATTACTTCCTTCATGGTCGCAAGCCCGGGATCGACTCCACCAAGAGCCCGAAATACGTGGGCGAGCCGCTGGGCCGGGTCACCAGCGTCACCAGAGAGGGCATCGAGATCGACGGCAAGCCCGTGACCCTCAACAACGGCGACGGTCTTGGCTTCTTCAAGCCGAACAACGAGTTGGTGGGGATGCGCCTGAACAAAGTAGAAGGTAAGCAGTTACTCCTGTCAGAGCGCATGCCTGGCTTGAAGGTGGGCACGGAAATCTACCGCAACCACGATCAGGCATTCAGCAAGGTGCTGGAGAAGGCGAGCGCCGATCGCCGCATCCGGGTCGATATGGTGCTTGCAGAGTGTGATGAGGGCTTGCGCCTCACGCTCACCGATGAACAGGGCATCAGCGCCGCCGTCACGCTCCCCTGTGACAAACAGCCGGCCGACAACCCGGAACGGGCACTGCAACAGGCGCGCGATCAGCTCGCTAAACTCGGCAATACCCTGTTTGTGGCGCGCAAGGTTGAGTTGGCGTTTACTCACCCGCTATTCATTGCCGCATCCATGCTCAACTGTTTGCGCCGGGATGGCATCGCCGCGCTGGAGGCTGCCCGTCTGGCCGGCTACCAGCGCCCCGAGCGGCGCATCGCGCTGCGGGATATCCACTATCCTCAGCACCGTCTCTCCTACCTTGGCAACGTGCTGAACAGCGCGGCCGAGCAGTTCTTCCGCGAGCACGGGGTGGAGCGCATCGCACCGGCCTATGAGGCGAACAAGGAAGAAGGGGAAGTGGTGCTGATGATCACCAAGCACTGCATTCGCTACAGCCAGAATCTTTGCCCGAAAGAGGTGCCCGGCCTCAAGGCCGAACCACTGGCGCTAAAGATGGGCAAGGATACCTTCCGCCTGCGCTTTGACTGCCGGCGCTGCGAAATGCATGTAATGGGAAGTCTGAAGCGTTGAAGATGTCCCCCCTTTTTCTTAATGGAAAGGGGGGCTCTATCTTGGAAAATTTCTGCATTTGTTAACATTATTTAGTTATATATGAGGCGAGTTTTTATGTTATTTACGAATTTAAATATCGTTAATGGTTAAAAAACGATGTAGGTGATTTGCATTTAAAATTCCAACTGTGATTCTTAATTATTGGAATTTACTCAGAAACTCCTCCAATGCTTCTCCTGGATTTTCTTTCCCGGAGGAAATCATGCTGATGCCCCACTGCTCAAGCACAGCTTCTTGTACCGGGTTCGGTTTCGCTGAGAAAATATAAGATTTGGGTTGTGCATCGCCTGCTTGATTGGCTTTCCATAACTTGGATAGCTTATAAAATAAAAGTCGCAGGTTGATATCTGCCAAACTATATCCAATAAAGAGCACAGATTTACCTAAAACATCTGAACGAAGTTTTATATCAAGCGGTGTTTCAAATTCGAGACGTTCAAAGTAGCTCGTTTCATCAATAACAATCGACTTATCATCATCGAAATCACCATGAAACTTTACCACCTGTATATTGCCGCTTTTGATTCTTGTAAAGTCTGATACCGAGGCTATTTTGGTAAATGGCTTGTTATAATAGGCAAGGGCATTCTCAATCCATCTATCATAGTTGGTTGTGTATATTATGGGAAAATTGGCTTTGGCAATATATTCGTGCACTTTTGAGTCTGAAATATCGATCTCAGAGGAATGCCAAATTCTATCCATCCAGCTTCTCAAAGGGCCAATACTTCCTTTCTTTAAACGATAGTACTCTGCCAATGCATAATGATCGCCAAAAGATCTATATATTTCTGGTTCATAATCCAGATCCTTGGCTATCTTGTCGATCAGAGTGGACCATGATGGAAGACCAAGGTTCATAGATACACCTGCTCCAACAAAAAGAATCACATTTCCCTGTCTGTAGGCAGATAATAGTTGTTCCATATTTAATATCTCCTCAATAAATATGGATCTACAACTATACCTATTTCAGGGACTTGCATGAAGTCGTAAATGTAAAGTGGATATCTATTTATGATAGACAGAGTCTATGGTTAGCTAGATATCAGGCTATTTAACCTTAATATTTTCCAGTTGCAGCAAGGCTTTTTTAATCTCCAATCCTCCCGCATAGCCGGTCAGGCTGCCATTCTGGCCGATCACCCGATGGCAGGGGACGATAATCGAGAGCGGATTGCGACCGTTGGCGGCGCCCACTGCCCGCATCGCATTTGGTTTGCCAATGGCGCGCGCGATATCGCCGTAACTGCGGGTCTCGCCATAGGGGATATCACACAACGCTTGCCATACAGCCTGCTGAAAGGCGGTACCGCTGGCGGCGAGCGGCAGGGTAAAGCGCTGCAGGCGATCGGTAAAATAGGCCTCGAATTCGGCAAGATAGGGAGCGAGCGCCTCGCCATCTTGTTGCCAGCCGCTCATATCGGGCAGCGCTCGCAGGCCTGCCACAAAGTCCACATGCACCAGGCCGCGCTCGTTGATGGCGATCAACAGATCGCCGCAGTGGGTTGGCAGAATATCGTAGCGGATCATGGGGTTATCTCCTTGTGTTCGTTGTTTCCAGAGTTTTCGCCTGGGTGGGCTGGGTCAATCAGCTGCGTCGGCGCTTCACTCATGGCGTGCCATAGCCAGCTGGCGGCGTACGCTCGCCACGGTTGCCACCCTTCGCTTTGCGCCACGACCTCTTTCACCGGCAGCTTGATGCCGCCTCCCAGTGCTTTTTGCAGCACCAGATCGGAGGCAGGGAAGGCGTCCGTGTCCAGCCCGCAGCGCAGCCGCCAGTAGGCGACCGTCCAGGGGCCTATGCCAGGCAGCGCCAGCAGTTGCTCGTCGCTGGCACTGACGAGGGAGAGTTCGCCACTCGCGATGGCGGTGGCCAGTCCCTGCAGCGTGCGAATGCGGCTGCCGGGCATGCCGATGCCATCGAGATCAAGCTCGCACAACTGGGCTGGCGTGGGCAGCCGAGCCACTCCGAATTGCGCCCCGGTACGCGCCACCAACCGTCCCAGTATGGTGATGGCGCCTTTGACCGATACCTGCTGGCCGACGATAGCGCGCAGCATCACCTCGTACTCATCCCAGCCGCCTGGCAGCCTCACACCGGGCCAGCGTGCCTGCAGGCGCGCCAGCAGCGGATCTTGTCCGAGTTGCTCGCCGATACGCTGCATGTCGGCGTCGAGATCCCACATCCGGTGCACGCGATACAGGAGATCAGGCAGCGCCGCGGGTGGCAGATCCTGCACGGTGAGCGTCAGGCTGTGCCCCTTGCCTTGTGTGATGCGCACCAGACCACTCTGATCGCCGACACTGTGGCGGCGCTCATACACCTCACCATCCACCCGCTCCAGCCCGGGGATCGCCCGCAGCCGGTAGAAAGCGAGCATGGCCGCCACATCAAACGGGGGCCGATACGGCAGCTGCAACGTCAGCGTTGCACCGCGATCATCCGGCAGTTTGTTGTTAGCCTGCTCACCCTGGCCCTCTTGCTGGCGCAGGGTGCGCGGCGCCAGGCCATACGCCTGCAGCCAGGCGTCGTTGAAGCGGCGAATGCTCGAAAAGCCCGCGGCAAATGCGATGTCCGTGATGGAGAGTTGCGTCTCTGTCAGCAGCCGTTTTGCGAGCAGCAGGCGACGCGTCTGCTCCACCTGTTTCGGCGAGGCGCCGAGGTGCTGCCTGAATTCGCGGCGCAGCGTGCGCTCACTGATGCCGGCTTGTTCGGCAAGAGCGGCGAGCGAGCCATCCGCCAGCTCACCGCGCTCGATGCGCGCCAACAAGCGGGCGAGCGCATGGGGCAGATCGCCGCGGGCTGCGGGGGCGAGCTCGGGGCGACAGCGCAGGCACGGGCGCAAGCCATATTGTTCGGCGGCAGCGGCACTTGGGAAGTAGCGCACATTGTGTTCGTGCGGCGGCCTGGCCGGACAGACGGGGCGGCAGTAGATGCCGGTGGAGATGACACCGGTAAAGAAGCGGCCATCGAAGCGTGCATCGCGGGCAAGTCGCGCGGCGTGGCATTGCTCTCGGCTGAGGCCGTGGAGCGTCTCTTCCTGCAGATGGTCGTGGCTGGGTGACTGGGTCATGACATGGCGGCTCGGTACGGGAGACATGATGAGAGAGTAAGGGGGCGAGGGGGCAGTGACTAGCCAGAAACGGACAGGGATAGCAAAAAAGCACGCATGAGCCCCTCGACATGAGTGGCACGTACAATCGGATTCATTTGCGTAAAAATTAATAACCGATCACATATTCATCAAATAGTCATTGCCTGGTGGGACTCGATACTGTCCAATCTGAATAGTTTTTTCTCTTTGATTATTAAGTATTGCCAATGCGCAGCTAACTTACTGATATAAAACAATAACCACTTGCCAAGGACGATAAGTGAAATATCTTTCTGAAGGGGCCCGTGTCCGGGGCTTCAGCTTGACCGAACTGCTGATCACCATGACGGTAGTCAGCATCCTCGCCGCCATCGCGCTGCCCACCTATCGCAACTATCTGGAGAAAGGGCGGCGCTATGAAGCGCAGCAATTGATGATGGAGCAGGCGCTTGCACTCGAGCGCATCTTCACTGAGCAGGGCCGCTATCCCGTGCAATTCACGCTCCCTGCGAACTCCGATTTTTATCAGTTCAGCTACAGCCAGCTGGCGCAGTACACCTATCTGCTCAAGGCGACACCGACTCGTCTGCAAAAGGATAGTTGCGGCACCTTGACGCTGGATCACACCGGATATCGCGCCGCTGCGCGCAGCGATTGCTGGGGGTCATGAGATGAAGATACGAGGCTTTACCCTGATCGAGTTGATGGTGGCAGTGGTGATCGCGGCCATCCTGCTGATGGTCGGTATTCCCTCCCTGAGCGAACGACTCGCCGCCGAGCGGCTGGAGCGCTCCACCGGGGAGCTCGCCTCCGCCTATCGTTTCGCACGCAGTGAAGCGGTGAAGCTGACGCTGCCTGTGGTGCTGCAAGGCACGCAGAACGGGGGCTGGGAGGTAACGGCAGACAGCAAGCTGCTCAGGCAGGCTGCCGCCCCCGGCGGTGGCGTGAGCATCTCGCCGTTTGCTCCCATCACCATAGCGCCGACCGGCAGCAGCGCGCAGGCCGAGATCACCCTGGCCAATCGCCTCGGCGAGCAGCGCGTGCTCTGCATCGCCCCGAGCGGCCAGCTGCTGCACGGGAGCTGTTCATGAGTGGCGGCCAACCGGGTTCCATGGGGCGTCAGCAGGGGTTCAATCTGGTGGAGATCATGATCTCTATGGTGCTCGCGGTGATGGTATTTCTCGGGCTGGCCAAGGGACAGGTGGTGTCGCTCAAACAGGCGCACTACAGCCTGCAGACGACTCTGGCCACCATAGCGGCGAGCAATGGCGTGGAGCAGATTTGGGGCACTCTGTGCGAAGTGCAGCGCACGCCCGAGCGTTTCTCCGATGCTGACTATCTCGCCCGTTTCGCCCTGCAGCCGGGGCAGCGCCTGCTGTTGCCTGCACGTTACAGCGACAACCTCGTGGTGACCATAGAGTGGCGTGATGGACGGGTCTCCGGTGCCAGGCAGGTGGCGTTGAATGCCGGATTTCCACCCCTATGTTGAACACCATGCACAGACAGCGCGGGGTCAGCCTGGTGGAGCTGATGATCGCCATGGTACTCGGCCTGCTGCTGATGCTGGCGGTCTTTGCCGGCTATGCCCCCATCAAACGCACCGTGGCCCAGAGCAAGGCGCTGGAGCAGGCGAGCGAGGTGCTGCGTTTTGCCACCCTCACCTTCACCAGCAGCATCAAGCAGGCGGATCGACTGATCGCCGTCACCCCGGATCGGCTGACGCTGGGATTCAGGGTGGCAGGGGGCACCGAGGTGCTCTCCTGCCTTGGCAATCGCAAGACCACCGACTTTACCGAGCAGTACCGATTCACGCCGCCCGTGCTCAGTTGTGACGACGGTGAAGGGGCTCGTCTGCTGGTGACCGGGCTCAAGGAGCTGGAATTTGGCGAGCAAGGGTCGCTGGTCACCATCCGCATCCTGCCGGAAGGCTTGCCAGCCTATCTGGCCCCCGGGGTGACGGTACAGGTGGCGCGACGCAAGGCCATCTGGGATGCCGCACTGGCTGGTCAGGCCGCAGGAGGAGCGGGATGAACAAGGGATTGCAACGACAGCGGGGGGTCGTGTTGCTGGTAGTGCTGGTGCTCAGCCTGCTCTCGAGCCTGCTGGTGCTGACCAGCATCCAGGACAACCAGATACAGACCCGGCTCAGCGGCAATTTTCACAAGAAGATTAATGCCCAGCTCAGTGCCGAACAGGGGATGAACGAGAGTTACCGAGCCTTGCGGACCACCCTTGAGGAGACGCCACGCAGCGAGTGGGCCGCGCTGATCCGGGCCATACCCGATCGGGGTAACGGGGTACAGGATGGCAGCCACTATCAAATCGACAAACCGGCGCAGGCGATGGCTGACACCCTGGCGCTCTATAGCAGTGGCCATTTTCTGGAGGGGAGCGCCGGTCTCAATGCCCTGTTTTCCCTCAGGCGCCAGCCCGGCAACCTGATCTTCCAGGATTCGGTGGTCGCCTGCGAGGGGCTCAGCCTCTCCGGCAGTGGGCTTATCGACAGTTATGATTCGCGCAAGGGCAGCTATGGTGGCAGCAATGTCAACCAGAATGCCAGCGTGGCGACGGTCAGCGACCAGGCCAATGTGGTGCTCGATGGCCACTCGCCCATCTGGGGCGATGTGCGGGCGACCGGCTCGGTTACCCTCAATGGCTCATCCCCCGTCTCCGGCAGCCTGGCCGCGGGGAGCGATATCACCATCTCCCCGTCCTCCGACAAGATAGTACGGGTGGATGGCAACCTGCAGGGGGGCGGCAACCTCACCCTGCAGGGAGGACGGATAACCGGCTCGGTGGCGATGAACGGCAATGTGGCCATGGGCTGGGGCACCAGCATCGACAGCGGCCAGCTCAACTATGGCGGGATGGGCAGCTTCAACGATGCAGAAAACCAGAAGTATCTGGAGCCCCAATATCGCCAGCATCCCAAGCTGCCGCCAGTGGCGGGTCAGGTGTGTGATCCCCTCAACGTGACGGCGCTCGCCGGCTCTCCTCAGTTCGCCAACCTGCCCATCAATGGTGCCCTGACGCTGGGGTCGACCCAGCAGATGGTGCTGACCGAGAGTCCCGCCACCGGCTCTGTCACCAGCACCAACCAGCACAAGCCGGCGCTGCCCTTTCCGGGCAAAGGGGAGGTATTTGGCAAGGAGCAGACCCTCTACCGGCTGGATAGCCTCAACATGGGAGCCGATGCGGCGCTGACTATCCAGGGGGACGTGGTACTGGTAATTGACCGGGATTTCACCATGAGCGGCAGCAATAAGTTGACGGTGGCCGAGGGTAGCAGCCTGACCCTGATCGTCGGCGGCAAGGTCGAGTTGGGGGCGGGGGCCGAGGTGAGCGCAGCCAAACAGGGACTCACCGCAGAGGGCACCCCGGCCATCTCCCTCTATTCGGCCTACAGCGGTAAGGACGGGGTCAAACTGTCGGGCAACACGCCGCTCTATGCCGCTCTCTATGCTCCTCTGACCGAGATGAGCATCAGCGGCAGTGGCGGGCT